>NZ_DAIRTS010000057.1:0-2330 GCF_036803765.1 Novosphingobium sp. | reverse complement strand
GGTACGGGGGCGGTGGAGGCCACGGCGATCAGGCCAGCGCCAGCGTGACGGTGACGTTGCCCGCGATCGCGCGGCTATAGGCGCAGATCGCGTTGGCGCTTTCGAGCAGCGCCTGTGCCGCCGCGGTTTCCAGCCCCGGGAGATGGGCCTCGAGCGTGACGGCGAGCGCGAAGCCATTGCCTTCGCGTCGGCCGATACCCACGCGCGCCGTCACCGTTGCTTCGGCGGGGACGGCAGGGTGACCATGCGTGCGCAGACTGCGCATCGCCGCCAGCAGGGCGGCCGCATGGGCCGCCGCGTAGAGTTGCTCGTGTGTGTTGCCGTGGCCGCGCCCGCCCAGTTCGGAGGGCTCGTCGAGCCAGACATGAAAGGTACCGTCCGGCGCGAAGGCACGCCCGCCGCCCGCACCGGTGGCGGTGACAGCAGTCTCATAAAGCATCAAATCGTGCATCGTCGGCCCTCGCAAGCGCATCGCGTAACGCTCGAGCGGCATTTAGGTGCCTTGGCCGAACGTGACCAACAAGCTGGATGGTCACGAGGCATAAATTGATTTATGTGACGACGAATGTCGCTGCCCCGTCTTCGTGCATTCATAGAGGTTTACCGGCAACGCTCGTTCACGGCGGCTGCGCGCAATCTCGGACTGACGCAGCCAGCGATATCGCAGCAGATCGCCAGTCTCGAGGATACCATCGGCCGCCCGCTGTTCGAGCGGCAGGGACGCGGCGTGATCCCGACTGGCGCGGCGGACGATCTTGCGGCCGACATCGGCGATAGGCTCGACGAGGCCGAAGCCGCGCTCGCGCAGGCTCGCGCCCGCTCGGCCGAACTCGCGGGGTCGATCCAGATCGTCGGCCATCCTGATTTCCTGTCCGAGGTCGTCGCCCCGCAGCTGGGGCCGCTGCTGGAAAGCGGGATTCGCGTCCGCCTCCACGCCGGCAATCGCGGCGAGATCGAGCGCGCACTGATCCGCGGCGAGGCGGACCTCGGCGTCTCGGCGTTCCCGGCCGCAGACCGGCGGCTGCGGCACGAGCACTTGCGCGACGAGCCAGCGCAGGCGGTGGCGGCGCCCGCCGTGGTCGCCCGGCTGCGCGCGGCGCAGGCCGCCGGCAGCGACCTTGCCACGTTCCTGTCCGGCCTGCCGCTCCTGACCTATGGGTTGGACTATCCCTTGATCGACGTCTGGCTCGAGGCCAACGGGCTGCATCCCGCGGTGGCGACACCGGCGATGGTCGGTCTCGACGTGCGCAGCCTGCGCGGGCTCCTGATCGACGGACATGGCTGGACCGTGCTGCCCGGCTATCTCAGCCGGCCGCATCTCGAGGCCGGGGAACTGGCCGAGATCCCCGGTGGCGGTGCCTTGCCCGGCCGGCTTGCCTATCACCTGTTGTGGGGCGCGGCGGCGTTGCGCCAGCCCCGCGTTGCCCACGTGCGCCAGGCGCTGGTCTGGCGTCTTGCCCGGCGCGGCTGAACAGGGCCGGCGGGGCCCGGCCGGTCAGAGGCGGCGGAAAGTCACCGCGATCACGGGCTGGCTTGCCGCACCCTGCAGATCGAGGGCCACGGCGCAGCTTTCCTGCCAGCGATGCGCATCGCAGCGTGCCGTGCTGATCGTGTCTGAGGCGGCGCCCGGCTGGCGGTAGCGGGCGACGAGCTGGCCCGGCAGGATCTTGGCGGTCTGGAGATCCTGCCGGACCATCGCCACGACGGCGAGGTGATCACCATGGCGAACCACGCGCGGCTGACCAAGGACCACGCCTGCGAGGGCGGGGCTGGTCGTGACGTGTGGCAGCGCGGCGGATCCCTGCACCTGCGCCGATGCCGTGGTGGTCCCGTCCGTTGCGTCCGGCCCCGGTGCCATGGCGTGTGCTTCGCCGCAGAACCCGGCCAGGGCAAAGGCGAGGGCGGCGAGCGTTGCGGGGAAGATCGTCATGGCGTTTGTCCGGTCTGGAGCGGGTCGATGCCCCCTAGAAAGCGCAAGGCCCGTGATGGTGTCAATTTCGGTAACCATGTTCAAAAGCGACTGCGCCGAACCGGGACAGTGGGCGGGCAAATTTTGAACGCGCGCAGCGGCTGCGGGGTCGGCGGCGCGCGAAATCGGCAGCAGCCGCATTAACCCTGCCATGTTGCAACATTTTTGTAACACTGGGCTGCTGAGGGGAGCGTGGATGCATGCTACACGTCATGCGCAATATTCGCGCGGCCGACAGGTCGTCGGACCGATGACAGCGGGGGGAGGTGCCGGGGAATGGCGATGCGGGGTGCGGTCCGTCTGACCAAATCTTGACGAATGCCGATTGCGCCGCCAGCGCATGTGCACAGTGTAGATGGAG
>NZ_DAIRTS010000056.1:0-3456 GCF_036803765.1 Novosphingobium sp. | reverse complement strand
CCCCCGTACCGGCCCCCGCCGCCCTTGCCAGGCCCCCGCGTGCGCAGCCGCGCTGGCTGCAGCCGATGCTGTTTTCGGCCAAGACCGTCGCGGCGGCCTTCCTTGCGCTGTGGATCGGACTGTTCGTCGGGCTGCCCTTTCCGTTCTGGGCGATGACCACGGCGTTCATCGTCTCGAACCCCTTGTCCGGGGCGACCCGGTCCAAGGCGATCTATCGCGTCGTCGGCACCTTCGTCGGGGCGGCCTTCGCCGTGCTCGTCGTGCCGGTGCTGGTGGTTTCGCCGATGGTGCTGTCGTCCGCGCTCGCGCTGTGGGTCGGCGCCTGCCTGACGGTGTCGCTGCTCGATCGCTCGGCGCGGTCGTACACGCTGATGCTCGCCGGCTATACGGCCGCCATCATCGGCTTCTCCAGCGTCAACCAGCCGCAGCTGGTATTCGACACGGCCGTCGCCCGCGTCACCGAGATCACGCTCGGCATCGTCGCGGCGACCGTGATGCACAGCCTGATCCTGCCGCAATCGGTGGCCAAGCCGCTCGGTGCGCGGCTCGAGCGCTGGATCGCCGATGCGCAGGTCTGGCTGGCCGACTGCGTCAGCGGCGTCGCACCCAGCCATCTGGCGGCGGAGCAGCGACGCCTGGCCAGCGACATCGTCGATTGCACGCTGCTGGCGATCCACGTGCCTTACGACACCTCACACTGGCGCGAGGCGACCGGCACGCTCAAGGCGCTGCTCGAACGCATGGTGCTGCTCGTGCCGCTGCTCTCCGGCCTGGCCGACCGCAGCGCCGCGATCGCCGATGCGCCGCAGGTCGATCCCGCCCTGACTCGCGCGCAGGCCGCGACGCGGGCCTGGCTGGCAGAGGGTGGCCCGGCCGAGGCCATGCCGGTGTTCGAGCGCCCCGAAAGCACCGCGCCGCATACCTGGCACGACTTGCTGGTGGTCAGCTATCGCGTGCGCCTGTCGCAAGTGGTGCTGCTGCTGGGCGAATGCCGCCAGGCGCTGGATGCGCTGCAGGACCCGCTGCGCACGGTGCCGGCGGCGCTGCGCTCGCCGCGCTCCACCTTGCGCCTCCATCGCGATTTCGGCCATGCCCTGGTCGCCGGCGCGGCCGCCGCGATCGCCGTTCTCGCCTGCTGCGCGCTGTGGATTTATTCGGGCTGGGCCGATGGGGCCGGTGCGGCGGCGATGACCGCGGTGTTCTGCTGTTTGTTCGCGGCGATGGACAATCCGATCCCGGCGATGATGCGCTTCGGCGTAGCGATCTGCGCCGGCGTTCCGCTGGCCGGGCTCTACCTCTTCGAGGTCCTGCCCTATGTCAGCAGCTTTGGCGCGCTGGCCGCGGTGATGGCCCCCTTCCTTCTGGTGGTCGCCGCCTTCATCCCCGACCCGCGCAACGGCACTCTGGGAACGGCGATGGCGATGGGCTTCTGCAGCGCGCTGGCGATCCAGGAGAGCTTCCACCCCGATTTCGAGCGCTTCGTGAACAGCAACATCGGGCAGGTGCTGGCCGTTATCCTTGCCGCCGGGTTCACGGCGGGCCTGCGTACGCTCGGCACCGATGTCGCCATCCGCCGCCTGTTGCGCGCACTCAAGCGCGACCTCGTGCGCCTGTCGGGAAGCGCCACGCCGCCCGACACCGGCGCTGCGATGGGCCGGGTAATCGACCAGACCGCGCTGCTTTCCCAGCGGCTTGGCACCGCGGATGACGGAACGCAGGGCGAAGGCGGGATGGCGGCGCAGATCGGCCTGCGCGAGGTGCGCCTGGCGATCAACCTCGTCGCGATCCAGCACGCCCGCGCCGCGGCCCCGCCGCGCCAGCGCCGGGCGCTGACCATCCTGCTGCGTCACGCCGAAGCCTATTTCCGCGCCTGGGAACCCGATCGCGCGCCCCCGCCCGATCCTCGGCTCGAACAGCGCATCGACCGCGCCCTGCGCCTGACCCTGCGCGAGGCCGGGGCAACGAGCCCGCCGCCGCTGCCTTTCGGCCATCCCGAGGCACAAGGCGCATCGCATGCCGTGGCCGCGCTGATCGCCTTCCGCCGCACGCTGTTTCCCGACAGTCCGGCGCCGGACCTGTGGCTAGTGGCCCCGCAGAATCCCCCCTTGACGACGGAGCGCCCGGCATGACCCCGCCCCCCGCCTGGTCCGAATATTCCTTCGGCGAAGTCTTCATCGCCTCGGCGCCGGTCACGGCCACGGTCGCATTCCTGCTCGCGCTGGTGGTCCACCGCGTGTTGGTGTGGCTGAAATTCTACCGCTGGGTGTGGCACCCGGTTCTGTTCGATACCGCGATGTTCGTGGTGTTCTGGGCGCTGCTCGTGCGCTTCCCCCAAGCGATCAATGGATGGTTGTGATGGCATTTTCCCCTTCCCCCGCAGTGCGCAAGACCGTCCAGATCGTGATCACTGGCGCGATCGTCGTCGTCGCGGCGCTGGGTGCGCGCAGTCTCTGGGTGCATTACCAGTCCGACCCCTGGACCCGCGACGGGCGCCTGCGCGCCGACGTCGTGCAGGTGGCGCCCGACGTGCAGGGCCTCGTGACCCGCGTCGCGGTGGTCAACGACCAGCCGGTCCATAAGGGCGACGTCCTCTTCGAGATCGACTCCTCGCGCTATGCCCTTGCGCTGCGCGAGACCGCGGATGCCATCGCCAAGGCCGATGCCGGGATTGCCCGCGCCAACGCCATGCTCGCCGAGGCCCGGCGCGAGGCATCGCGCAATCGCGGTCTGGGCGACCTGGTCCCGCTGGAAGTCACCCAGCAGAGCGAGACCAAGGTGGCCGATGCGCAGGCCCAGCTGGCCGAAGCGCGCACGGCGCGCGAAAGCGCACTCAGCCAGCGCGCCATGGCCCAGCTGAACCTGTCGCGCACCGTGGTACGGGCCTCAGTCGATGGCACGATTTCCGACCAGACGCTGCGGCCCGGCAACTACGTCTCGCCGGGCAAGCCGGTCATGGCACTGGTCGATGCAGGCTCGCTGCGCATCGAGGGCTACTTCGAGGAAACCAAGCTGGCCCACGTCCATGTCGGGCAGCGCGCCACGGTGCGCCTGATGGGCGAGGACCGCGTGATCAAGGGGCACGTCACCTCGATCGCGGTGGCGGTCGAGGACCACGACCGCACCGGCAGCACCAGCGGCCTGCCCTCGATCAATCCCAGCTTCTCGTGGGTGCGCCTGCCCCAGCGCGTGCCGGTGCGCATCGCGCTCGACGAGCGCCCCGCCGGAATGGCGCTGATCGCCGGGCGCACCGCCTCGGTGACGCTCGCGCCCGACACCCGGCCGGAGCCGCGCCGGTGAGCCGCCTTTGCGCACTCGCCGCCGCATCGGCGCTGGTCCTGCTGGCCGGCTGCAAGGCCGTCGGCCCCGACTACCACCTGCCCGAGAATGCGGTGATCCAGCGGCCCGCCGCCAATGGCGCTTTCCAGTCGGCCCCGCCCGCCCTGACCACTACCGATC
>NZ_DAIRTS010000055.1:0-4912 GCF_036803765.1 Novosphingobium sp. | reverse complement strand
GGCGCAGAGCGACAGCCTACCTCTGACTGCCGCCAATCTTTGCAACAGAGCCCCACAGGCTTTCCCAGGCGCGCAGGTGAACAGGGTTGCTTGGGTCGAACACCGGTACATCTGGCCGGAGGCGGGTGGATTCGGCCCGCCGTTCGGCTTCCCTTTGGCCGGGAAACTTGAAGGGGAAGGCAACATGCTGGTTATCGGCCAACTGGCGGGCCGCGTTCGCATGAGCCTTGCGATCGGCAACGCGCCCGGAATGCTGCCTCACTTGGCGCGGTGCAGCCGTTGGCAGGATGACGACGTTTGCCGGGCGATCGTGGCGTAGTTCGCGCAACGATGGAACACGCATGGCCACCGGTCATGCTGCCAAGCGATGAAGATCGGCCATGATCGCTGCCCACCAGGTTTCTGGCCAATGGGCAAAGTCTGCCCAGCGCTTGCGGGCGTACTCAATCTTCAAGATCGCGGCTGACAGATCGGGTGCATGGGTAGCAATCAGCGCGTTTTCGGCTGCGCAGCGCGCCTCGGTCAACCGGTCGGCCTCTGCCTCGATCGCACCAGGTATCGGTGTGCCGCCTTTCTCGGCCGCCTCGTAACATGGCAACCACACCGCTTGGTGGTGGCCATCTTCATCGCGGCGGGCGATCTCTAAGGCCAACTGTGCAGCATCCCACTTGCTCATTTCCCTTTTCCCTTTGCTCGATTGATTGACACCACGTCCGCGCCTTTGCGCAGGGTATCGAGATGGTCGCTCCACCATTGGGCCATCGCCACCCGCTCCTGCCAGTAAGCGCCGCGGGTATACGCAGCCCGCACCTTGTCAGCATCGCCATGCGCAAGCGCCCGCTCGATCGCATCGGGGTGCCATTTGCCGCATTCGTTCAGCAGCGTCGCGGCCATCGCCCGGAACCCGTGTGCCGTCATTTCGTCGCTGGCATAGCCCAGCCGGCGCAGGCCCGCGTTCAAGGTGTTCTCGCTCATGGGCCTGGCGCGCGTGCGGATCGAGGGAAACACATAGCCAGCAGGGCCGGTAATGGCGTTCAGCTCGCGCAGGATCGCCACAGCCTGGCGGGACAGCGGAACGCGATGATCCTTGCGCATCTTGGTTTTCGCGGCTGGAATCGTCCACAGCGCCGCGTCCAGGTCGATTTCCTCCCACCGGGCCTGGCGCAGCTCACCAGGCCGCACGAACACATGGGGCGCCAGTTGCAGCGCCAGCCGGGTAAGGCCCATGCTTTCATAGCCGTCTATGGCGCGCAGCAGCTCGCCCACCTTCACCGGCTCCAGGATCGCCGCGTAATGCGTTACCTTGGGCGTTGCCAGGGCGCCGCGCAGATCGCGCGTGGGATCGGACGCCAGCCGCGCCGTTGCCACGGCATAGCGGAACACCATGCCAGCCAGTTGCAATGTCCGCCTGGCACTTTCCAGCGCGCCTTTGCCTTCGATCTTGCGGACGGCAGCAAGGATGTCGCTTGGCTCGATTTCGCCAATTGGCAGGCTTCCCAGGGCGGCATTCAGGCGGGACAACAGATATTCGCTGCGCTTGGCCGTGGCCGCAGACCAGCCGCCTTCCCCGTCGCTTTTCCGCTTGGCGCAGTATTCGGCAGAGATGATAGCGAAGGTGTTCATGGCCTCGGCCCGCTGCCGCACCTTAGCCCGCTTCTTTTCCCGCGAAGGATCCTTGTTGGCAGCAATCTGTTCGCGCGCTTCCTCCCGGCGCTTGCGGGCATCGGCCAGGCTCACTTCGGGATAGGCGCCGAACGCCAGCAGCTTTTCCTTGCCGGCCACGCGATATTTCAGCCGCCAGAGCTTCCCCCCGGCTGGCGTCACCAGCAGGTACAACCCCGCGCCGTCCGCGATCTTGTATTGTTTCGCCGCCGGCTTTGCCTGCCGGATCGCAATATCTGTCAGCGCCATGGCCTGCCCTTGCATACCCCCAGGCCCATGATTGCTACCCCCAGCCGTTTCGCGCTCCCCCCAATCCTACCCCCACAGGTGGGTGGCTAGAGGTGGACGCAACTGGACGTGATTGGCCCGATAAGGCCTGAAATACCGTGGATTTTGGGGGTATGTCTAGCCGGATATGGACGCGGCTGGACGGCAAGTTGGAGCGGGTAGCGGGAATCGAACCCGCATAACTAGCTTGGAAGGCTAGGGCTTTACCACTAAGCTATACCCGCCCGCTCGATGCCGTGAGCGCTTGCCACGGGTGGCGGCGGCTCGTCAACCGTGTTGCGTCGTGTCGGCCGGGCAAAACCCCCAGATAGCCGGAGATTGCGGGCCTGGCGGACGCGGCAGGGCTATACCGTCGACAGTTGCGCACCCGGTCTTCCGGGCACGTCACGGCTCTTGTCCGCTTTCGATGATTGTTATAGATCATAGCGAAATTCGGAGGATGTCATGGCTGTTGAATCCGTTCTTTCGCACGCGGCGATCGCCCGCTTCCTGCGGCCGCAGTCGGTCGCGGTGGTTGGCGCGTCGGACAAGCCGGGGGCGCTCGGCGCCACGCTGCTGAGCAATCTCGATCGCAACGGCTATGCCGGGGCGGTCTATCCGGTGAATCCCAAGCGCGAGACGATCGGCGGGCGCCCCTGCTATCCCAGCGTCGACGCGCTGCCCGAGGGTGTCGACGTCGCGGTGCTGGCGATCCCGCGCGCCGGCGTGCTCGATGCCGTGCGCGGGCTGGCTGCGCGAAAGGCAGGCGGCGTGGTCATCTTCTCCGCCGGTTTTGCCGAGGGCGGCGAGGAAGGCCTGGCCGAACAACGCGAGATCGCGCGGCTCGCGGCCGAAGCCGGCATGGTCGTCGAGGGGCCGAACTGCCTTGGCCTCGTCAATTATGTCGATCGCATCCCGCTGACGTTCGTGGAAACCAATGCCGTACCGCCCGCGGGCAAGCGCGCGGTGGGCATCGTCTCGCAGTCGGGGGCGATGGCCGCGGTGCTCGGCACCATGCTGCTGGCGCGCGATTGCGGGGTGTCCTATTCGGTCTCCACCGGCAACGAGGCGGCGAGCGGGGTTGAGGACTTCGTCGATTGGCTGGTCGATGACCCGGATACGCACGCCATCGCCATGATCGTCGAGCAGTTCCGTCAGCCGCAGCGCTTCCTGGCCGCGGCGCGCCGCGCTCATGCCGCGGGCAAGCCGGTCGTGTTGCTGCACCCCGGCAAGTCTAGCGCCGCGCGCGAGAGTGCGGCGACGCACACCGGGGCCATGGCCGGCGACTACAAGCTGATGCGCGCGATGGTCGCACGCGCCGGGGTGATCTTCGCCGAAACGCTCGAGGAACTGGGCGACGTGGCCGAGATCGCCGCGCGCTGCCCGATCGCGCCGTCGGGCGCGACGGCGGTGCTGGGCGAGTCGGGCGCATTCAAGGCGCTGACGCTCGACCTTGCCGAGGAACTGGGCCTGCCGCTGGCCCCGCTGCACGACGAGGATTCGCCCGCGCTGCGCGCCGCGCTGCCGCCCTTCGTGCCGGTGTCGAACCCGCTCGACATCACCGCGCAGGGGCTGTCGGAACCGGCGATCTACACGCGCACGCTGGCGGCTCTGCTTGACGACGATCGCGTCGGCACCGTGCTCGCCGGGATCATCCAGGCCGAGGCGATCACCTGCGCGATCAAGTTTCCGCCGATCCTTGCCGCGGTCGAGGGCCGCACGCTGACCAAGCCGCTGGTCTTCGCCGGGCTGGACGAAGGCGCCGAGGTTCCCGCCGAGCGCATCGCCGCGCTGCGCGCCGCCGGCATCCCGTGGTTCCCCACCACCGAACGCGCGCTGCGGGCGATCACCCGGCTGACGCACTGGTCGGCGCGCGACCTTTCGGCGACCGATGCGCCGGCGCTGCCGGTGGCGGGCCTGTCGGACGAAACCGGCGTGATCCCCGAATACAAGTCCAAGCGCCTGCTTAGCCCGGCGGGCGTCTCGTTCCCCAAGGGCGCGTTCGCCGCGGATGCGGAGAGCGCGGTCCAGGCGGCCGAGGCCATCGGCTATCCCGTGGCGATGAAGGCGCAGGCCGCCGCCCTCAGCCACAAGAGCGATGCCGGCGGCGTGATCCTCAACCTCGCCGATGGCGATGCGGTGCGCGCAGCCTGGGCGAAGATGCATGCCAGCGTCGCGGCCTATGACGCCGCGATCGCGCTCGACGGCGTGCTGATCGAGGGCATGGGCAAGCGCGGCGTCGAGATGATCGTCGGTGCGAAGAACGATCCCGAATGGGGGCCGGTGGTGCTGGCGGGCTTCGGCGGCGTGACGGCGGAAATCCTGCAGGACGTGCGCCTGCTGACCGCGGACCTCACCGAAGAGGCGGTAATCGCCGAGCTGATGCAGCTCAAGAGCGCGGCGCTGCTGTCGGGCTATCGCGGCGCACCGGCGCTTGACGTGCCCGCGCTGGCGGCGTTGATCGTCAAGGTCGGGCAAGTGCTGCGCGCCGAACCCTCGATCCGCGAGATCGACCTCAACCCGGTGATCCTGCACCCGCTGGGCGAGGGCGTGGTCGCGCTCGATGCGCTGATGCTGGTGGACTGAACCTCAGAGCCCGACCCGAAAGTCCTGCGGGTCGGCTTGGCGGGTCTTTTGCGCCACCACAGCGGCGGCTGTTCGCCACGATGCCTCCGGCATCGCTGGGCTCTCAGCCTTCTCGTGGTGACACAAAATCTCTCGCCAACCCTCCGCCGCCGAACTTTCGGGTCGGGCTCTCAGGCGCGCGGGGCCACGCGCCGATAGCTCAGCGCTTCGGCGACGTGGACCCGCGCGACGTTTTCGGCACCGGCGAGATCGGCGATAGTGCGCGCCACGCGCAGGATGCGGGTATAGCCGCGCGCGGACAGGCGGATGGCTTCGGCAGCCTTGAACAGGAGCTGGCGGCCCGGCTCGTCCGGCGTGGCGAAGCGTTCGAGCCACTCACCGTCGAGTTCGGCATTGT
>NZ_DAIRTS010000054.1:0-6471 GCF_036803765.1 Novosphingobium sp. | reverse complement strand
ATAGGGATCTTGAACAAACCCCGTTCGGGCTTCGACAGGCTCAGCCCGAACGGGGTTTGTTCAAGATCCCTATTCCGCCGATCCCCGTTCGCCCTGAGCCTGTCGAAGGGCTGGGCCGGCAAGCGCTGCGCGTGGTGCTTCGACAAGCTCAGCACGAACGGAGGTTGAGAACGCCAGTCCGCAAATCCCGTTCGCCCTGAGCCTGTCAAAGGGCACGAGCCCAGCGCATCCCCGCACCGAGGTTGCGCTTTGCCGCGCAAGCGCCCAAATGCGCAGGGATGGTCAAGACCAAATTCCCCCAGGGGCTCCCCACGCGCCAGCAGGTGCTCGATTTCATCGCGCAGAGCGCGGAACCCGCCGGCAAGCGCGAGATCGCCAAGGCGTTCGGCGTCAAGGGCACCGAGAAGATCGCGCTCAAGGCAATGCTCAAGGACATGGCCGAAGAGGGCCTGATCGACGGCAACCGCACGGCGTTCCATGCCATGGGCGGCGTGCCCAAGGTGACCGTGCTGCGCGTGGTCGAGATCGACGAGGGGCATGTCCTCGCCATCCCCGACAGTTGGCAGCCCGACGACGCCAGTCCGCCGCCGCGCCTGCGCGTGATCGAGCCGCGCGGCAAGGCCAAGGATCGCCAGGCCGCGCTGCGCCCCGGTGACCGCATTCTGGCGCGTACCGAGGAAGTCGGCGGGACCGGGACCGGCAAGTGGCTGGCTCACCCCATGAAGAAGCTGCCGCAGGCCAGCGAGCAGGTCATGGGCGTGATCGAGATCGACGGCGCGGGCAAGGGCTGGCTCGCCGCGATCGACAAGCGCGAGCGTCATGCCGCGCCGATTTCCGATCTCGGCGGCGCCGAGGCGGGACAGCTCGTGCTGGCAGAGCCTGCCGGGCGGACGCCGCGTTCGGGCATGAAGGTCACGACCGTGCTGGGCGATCCGCTCGCGCCGCGCGCCTTCAGCCTCATCGCCATCCACAAGCATGGCATCCCCTTCGCGTTCTCGTCCGAAGCCCTGGAGGAAGCACAGGCGGCGGCCGCCATGCCGCTGTCCGAAGCCGCGCGCGAAGACTTGCGCCACTTGCCGATCGTCGCGATCGACCCCAGCGATGCGCGCGATCACGATGACGCGATCTGGGCCGAGCCAGACGGCGAGGGCGGCTATCGCGCGGTGGTCGCCATCGCCGACGTCAGCTTCTACGTGCGCCCCGGCGGCCGGATCGACCGTGACGCGCGCAAGCGCGGCAACTCGGTCTATTTCCCCGACCGCGTCGTGCCGATGCTGCCCGAGATTCTCAGCGCCGAGGTCTGCTCGCTCAAGTCGGGCGCCGATCGCGCCGCGATGGCCTGCCATCTCACCATCGGCGGCGACGGCAGGATCAAGGATTTCCGTTTCACCCGTGCGCTCGTTCGCATCCATGAAGTGATCGCATACGAGGAAGCGCAGGCGCGGATCGACGAGGATCGCGCGGAGGTGCATCTCGTGCACTTGTGGGAGGCGTGGCGCCTGCTGGACAAGGCGCGCGACGACCGCGATCCGCTGGCGCTGGAATTGCCCGAGCGGCGCGTCGTGCTCGACCAGCAGGGCCGCATCGCCGAGATCGCACTGCGCGAGCGGCTCGACGCGCATCGCGTGGTCGAGGACTTCATGATCGCGGCCAATGTCGCGGCGGCCAAGGCGCTCGAAGCCAAGGTCGCACCGGTGGTCTATCGCATCCACGAGCCGCCGAGCCGCGAGAAGCTGCTGGCGCTCAAGGACTATCTGTCGACCTTCGGGCGAAAGCTGGCGTTGGGGCAGGTCATCACCCCCGGGCTGTTCAACCGCATGCTCAAGGACGTGACCGACGAGGCCGAGCGCGCGCTGGTCATGGAAGCCGTGCTGCGCAGCCAGACCCAGGCCTATTACGGCCCGCGCAACGCCGGGCACTTCGGCCTGGCGCTGGGAAGCTATGCCCACTTCACCTCGCCGATCCGCCGCTATGCCGATCTTCTGGTCCATCGCGCGCTGGTCGATGCCTATGGCCTGGAACAGCCGCGCCCGGCGGACCATGCCATTCCGGCGACCTCGGGCCTGTCGGATCGCGACCGTGGCGACCTGTCGCGGGTCAGCGATGCCATCAGCGAGGCCGAACGGCGCGCCATGGCGGCCGAGCGCGAGACGACCGACCGCTATGTCGCGGCCTGGCTGTCGAGCCGCGTGGGCGAGGTCTTCGACACGCGCGTGACGGGCGTGCAGAAGTTCGGGCTTTTCGCCACGATCATCGGGCTGGGCGGCGATGGCCTTGTGCCGATCTCGACGCTGGGCGCCGAGCGGTTTGCCTACGACGAGAAGGCGCAGCGGCTGGTGGGCGAGCTCAGCGGCGAGGAATTCGCCATGGGCATGATCCTCAAGCTGCGGCTGGCTGAAGCCAATCCGCTGACCGGCGCGCTCAAGTTCGAGCCGGTCGATGTCGCCGAGGGCGTGCAGCGGATCGAGCGGCGCGGCAGCAAGCTCGACGTCAAGCCCAAGGTGCGCGGCAAGCATATGGTCGGGCCGCGCGGTCGTCCGGGCAACATCCGGCATCAAGGGCGCAAGCGCTGACGCGGCTTTGGACCTGAGGGTTTTGGCACTGGCGGCGCACGAAAATTTCGATAGTCTCCGGTGCCATGACGCGCTTTCTGACGGCCCTGCCGCTTCTCGCTCTTTCCCTGCCTGTCCACGCACAAGAGGTTTCGCCCGAGCGGCTGCGCCACGATGTGGAAACGCTGGTCGGCTTCGGCACCCGGCACACGCTATCGTCCGATACCGACGCCAGGCGCGGCATTGGCGCCGCGCGGCGCTGGGCCGAGGGCGAGTTCCGCAAGACCGGCGCCGCCTGCGGCCAGTGTCTCGAGGTCGTCCTGCCCGAGCAGACGGTGACCGGCGAGCGCGTACCCACGCCGACGCGCATCGTCGACGTCGTCGCGATCCAGCGCGGCACCGAGCGGCCGAACGAGGTGGTCATCGTCGCCGGGCACATCGACAGCCGCGTCTCCGACGTGATGGACGTGACGCGCGATGCGCCGGGCGCGAACGACGACGGTTCGGGCACCGCGCTGGTACTCGAAGCCGCGCGTGTCCTGTCGCGGCAGCGTTTCCCGACGACCATCGTCTATGCCGTCCTCAGCGGTGAGGAGCAGGGCCTCTATGGCGGCAAGCTGCTTGCCGATTACGCCAAGGCGCAAGGCTGGACGGTGAAGGCGATGTTCAACAACGACATCGTCGGGAATTCGCGCGGGTCCGACGGACTGGTCGACGATGCCCACGTGCGCGTCTTCTCCGAAGGCCCGCGCGGCGATGGCGACGCGGCGCTGCTCAAGGCGCAGCGCGCGATCGGCGGGGAGAACGAAAGCCCCTCGCGCAACCTGTCGCGCTGGATCGCCTCGCTGGCGCCGGCCGGCAAGGGCAGCCTCGCGGTGCGGCAGGTCTGGCGCGCGGATCGCATGGGGCGCGGCGGCGATCACCTGCCTTTCGAGGCGCTGGGCTATCCCGCCGTGCGCTTCAGCGTGGCGGTCGAGAACTATGACCGCCAGCACCAGGACCTGCGGGCCGAGAACGGCGTCGAGTATGGCGATACCGTGGCGGCGATGGATTTCCCTTATCTGGCCAAGGTGACGCGGCTGAACGTCGCTGGCCTTGCGGCGCTGGCACGGGCGCCGCTGCCGCCGACCGCGACGGTCAAGGCCGCCGTGCAGACCTTCACCGAAGTGAACTGGGCACCGGTGCCCGGGGCGGCGCGCTATGCCGTGTACCAGCGCGCGACTGATGCGCCGGGGTGGCCGGCAAAGCCTGTAACGGTGACCAGCGATACCCTTGCCGTGCTCAAGGGCGTACGCGGCGACGACTGGTTCTTCGGCGTCAGCGCAATCGCCGCGAACGGCGCTGCCAGTCCGGTTGCTTCCGCCGTTCCGGGTGGTGCCTGGCCTAACGCGAGCAACACAGGAGATACGCAACGATGATGGAAGCCATTCGCCGGGGGCTTTCCGGCCTCGTCACCTTCAGCGGGCGCGATGATCGTCGCACGTTCTGGTACTATGTCCTGTTCGTCTTCATCCTGCGCTGGCTGGCCGGGACCGCGGCGTCGATCGTGCTGATGGGCTCGGTGGTCAGCCGCAGCGTGCGCTCGGCGGTTTCCGGCGGCGGGGCCGAAGCCACCGTGCGCACGATGCAGGCAGACGTTGCCGCGATCATGCCGCAGATGGCAATGATCGGGATCGTCGTCGGCCTCCTGACGATGGCGCTGCTCGCGGCGGCGCTGGTGCGCCGCCTGCACGACAGCAACCTGCCCGGCTGGCTGGTGCTGGTCCCCGGCGCGCTCTACTTGGTTGTGATCGCGACGATGCCTGAGCAGACCGAGCGGGCGATGCTGGCGATCAATGCCAGCAGTGATCATCCCGGCGAAACGGTTCTGGCCCACACCAACTGGGGGCTGGCCGCGCTCGGCTGGGCTGCGATCGCGATCGTCGTTGCGCTGGGTGTGCGCAAATCGACGCCGGGCGCAAACCGCTATGGTGCGGGCCGCGACAGCGTCTTTTGAAAGGCGGGCCGCCGAAGCGGCCCCCCATTTTTAGTCGCAGGGATCCCCGGCCTCGACCGTTACGCTCGGCTGGATCTGGCGGACCTGACTGCCCGGCGGGACCGAACGGGTCAGCCAGACATTGCCGCCGATCACCGAGCAGCGGCCGATGGTGACGCGCCCGAGGATCGTTGCGCCGGCATAGATCGTCACGTTGTCCTCGATGATCGGATGGCGCGGCTCGTCCTTGACCAGGCGGCCTTCCTCATCGGTGCTGAAGCTTTTGGCCCCCAGCGTCACCGCCTGGTAGATGCGCACGCGCTTGCCGATGATCGCGGTCTGGCCGATCACCACGCCGGTGCCGTGGTCGATGAAGAAGCTCTCGCCGATCTGTGCGCCGGGATGAATGTCGATCCCCGTGCGCGAATGCGCGATCTCGGCGATGATCCGCGCGACCAGTGGTGCTCCCAGGTTATAAAGCTCGTGCGCGATGCGGTGGTGCAGCACGGCCGTGACGAAGGGATAGCACAGCAGCACTTCGTCGACGCAGCGCGCGGCGGGGTCGCCGTCGAACGCGGCCTCGACGTCGCTGTCGAGCAGGCGACGAATCTCGGGCAGGCGCGCAGCGAGCGCGGTGACGATGCGTTCGACCCGCGTCTCGACCGTGACCTGGCAATGTTCGGGATGGGTGTAGTGCAGTTCCATCCGCACTTGCGCTGCGAGCAGTGGCAGCGCCGACTGCAGGCTGGCGGACACGAAGATGTCCTCGTTTGCGGCGGTGACTTCGGAAGGTCCGAGCCGGCGCGGGAACAGCGCGGAGCCGAGCACGTCGATGATCCGGCCCAGCGCATGGCGCGAGGGGAAGCCGACTTCGCCGTATTCGCCTTGCGCACGACGGCGGTCGCGCCAGTCCT
Source organism: Novosphingobium sp. (assembly GCF_036803765.1). Classification (GTDB taxonomy): domain Bacteria; phylum Pseudomonadota; class Alphaproteobacteria; order Sphingomonadales; family Sphingomonadaceae; genus Novosphingobium. The sequence goes on along the minus strand of NZ_DAIRTS010000054.1, from coordinate 1,030 downwards.
CGCGCGCATGACGCAGGCCGGCGACCACATCGTCCACGGCATATGGCGGTTCGGGAAGCTCCACGTCAGCCCTGCCCATCGCCCAATTTCCTCATCGTTATCCTGAACCTGTCGCATCATATAGGAAAGCACGCGACGGCGAAAAGGGGGTGCCCTTCGTCAGCACGCCGCCGCGAGGCGTTCGGCCGTGGCCTCGCCATGCGCAAAGCGGGCCGCGGCGATGACTAGGTCGCGTGATGGCCGCACGCCGGTGTAGAGCACGAACTGCTCGATCGCCTGGAGCACGATGACCTCGGCGCCCGATACCACCGGCTTGCCGGCCGCGATCGCGGCGCGGATGAAGGGCGTGTCAGCCGGCTGCGCGACGACATCGAACGCGACATCGGCAGCGGCGATCTGCACTTCGGGAAAAGCGAGCGCACCGGCATCGGCGCCTTCCATGCCCAGCGGCGTCACGTTGACGAGCAGCGGTGCGCCTTGGCCCGGCAGCTCAGCCGCCCATGCGAAGCCATAGCGCTCGGCAAGGGCGGGGCCGGCCTCGGCATTGCGGGCCACGACGGTGCCATGGCGGAACCCCGCATCGCGCAGCGCCGCGACGACGGCCTTGGCCATGCCGCCGCTGCCGCGCAGGACAAAGGGCTTGGACGGATCGGCCGGGCTGGCCTCGATCAGCTGTCGGCAGGCGGTGTAGTCGGTGTTATAGCCGGTGAGATGGCCATCGTCGTTGACGATGGTGTTGACGCTGTCGATCACGGCTGCCGACGGCTCGATCGTGTCGAGCAGCGGGATGACCGCTTCCTTGAACGGCATCGACACGGCGCAGCCGCGGATGTCGAGCGCGCGGATGCCGGCGACGGCGGCGGGCAGATCGCGCGTCGAGAACGACTTGTAGATATAGTCCAGCCCCAGCGCGTCGTAGAGATAGTTGTGCAGGCGCGAGCCGGCATTGCCGGGTCGCCCCGACAGGGACATGCACAGGCGGGTGTCACGGCCGATCGGGGGCTTGGTCATGGGCGGGTCCTGCAGTGGG
>NZ_DAIRTS010000053.1:0-6888 GCF_036803765.1 Novosphingobium sp. | reverse complement strand
ACCCCAGCCCCGCCGCCCGCCTGCTCCGCGCGCTGCTGGCGCTTGCCGGCCACCACGCCAGCCTGATCGACCACCGCGAGCGCCCCTGGGCCAGCGTGACCTTCTCGGGCGCGCGCCACACCGTGGTCCTGCGCTTCACCGGCTGGGAAGCCTGCGACGACGGCGAACGCCTCGTCGCCGTCCTGCCCGACCACGCCTTCAGCATTCCCGGCCTGCTGGTCGCCGACGTCACCGTGACGCGCACCGACGAAGCCCTCGTGCCCGAACGCACGCTGGAGGTGGAGTGCGATTTGCTAGTGCTGGATGAGTGAGGGGGCCGTTTGGCTGAAGAGGCCCATAATGCTCGCCCAGTCAGAATACGGTTCTCAACGCTGCCGCCGCAAGGCGTGCGGTAGCGAGCAGTTGGCTTAAATCGTGTCCGTTGCGCGCCTTCGCAGATAGTCCAAACATCGTGGTTGCCACGAAATCCGTAAGCCGATCCGCTTCGTCAGGATGACGCTCAGCAATATATTTGCGGATCACGTCCTCCGAAGCGAGATTGTAGGCAAGCGCTGCCTCCCGTGCTTCCTGGTCGGTGCAGCGCGTACCCTCGACAACAAGGCACCCGCCCGCGTCCGGCGTGTTCGCATAAAATCGGGCGGCCGCCTCCAGAGTTGCTGCAAGACTTTCCTCGACTGGCCGATCAGGTCGCAGAAACTGACCAAGCGGAAGCGCGTCCTTGCCAGAATATCGCTCCAGCACGCGATCGTAGAGCGCCCCCTTGCTGCCAAATGCCGCGTAGAAGCTGGGCGGATTGATGCCCAAGGCTTGCGTGATGTCGCTGACACTGACCGCGTCATATCCTTTTGCTGCAAACAGGCCCTGTGCGGCTGCGACGGCCTGTTCGAGATCGAACCGCCGCGGACGGCCGCGCGGTCGCGATATTTTTGTATCCATCGCTACACATATCCTTGACGAAATTGCTTGGTCATTTATGTAGCGGTCCATACATAACTCTACAAGGATGGTGTCATGACTGGGTTCGACAAAAAGTCCGTACTGGTCCTCGGCGGCAGCCGTGGCATCGGAGCAGCGATCGTGCGGCGATTTGCCAAGGACGGTGCGCAAGTGACGTTCACTTACGCCGGATCTCAACAGGCAGCAGAGGCATTGGCTGCGGAAACGGGAAGCACCGCTGTCCAGACCGACAGCGCAGACCGTGACGCGGTCATCGCCCGCGTCCGTGACAGCGGGCCGCTGGACGTGCTCGTCGTCAATTCAGGCTTTGCCATCTTCGGCGATGCGCTGGAACAGGACCCCGACGAAGTGGATCGGCTGTTCCGCGTCAACGTCCACGCACCGTATCATGCTTCGGTCGAGGCAGCGCGGTCGATGCCGGAAGGCGGGCGGATCATCATCATCGGTTCGGTGAATGGCGACAGGATGCCGATCGCCGGCATGGCATCCTATGCGTTGAGCAAGTCCGCACTACAGGGGTTGGCGCGAGGATTGGCGCGCGATTTCGGGCCGCGCGGCATCACCATCAACGTGGTGCAACCCGGACCGATCGATACGGATGCCAATCCGGCCGACGGCCCGATGCAGGAACTGATGCACAGCTTCATGGCCATCAAGCGCCACGGCCGGGCCGACGAGGTCGCGGGTATGGTCGCATGGCTGGCCGGCCCGGAAGCCAGTTTTGTGACCGGCGCAATGCACACCATCGACGGCGCATTCGGCGCATAACTGCCACTCGCGGACACGGTTGCTCGCAAGCAACGCGACAGCACAGGATGGGCAAGGCGTCGGCCAAGTGGTCAGAAAACGCAAGGCCGCCGCCCTACCCCCGCGCCCACCCCTTCCCCGCCGGCTCCAGCGTCGCCAGAAACGCATCGGCGCTGTCGATGTAAGCCTGCTGCTTTTCCTCGGCCATGCGGCGCCAGGTGGCGTAGGGGTTGGCGAGGCGGGGGTTGCCGGAGAGGCGCTTTTCGTTGCGGGAGAGGAAGTGCCAGTAGAGCGCATTGAACGGGCAGGCGTCTGGGCCGGTCTTTTTCTTCACGTCGTAGCGGCACCCGCCGCAGTAATCGCTCATGCGGTTGATGTAGGCGCCGCTGGCGGCATAGGGCTTGGACCCCAGCTTGCCGCCGTCGGCGAACAGCGCCATGCCGATGACGTTGGGCATCTCTACCCATTCGTAGGCGTCGGCATAGACGACCAGGAACCAGTCGCTGACGTCCTGCGGCGAGAGGCCCGCGAGCAGCGCGAAGTTGCCCATCACCATCAGGCGCTGGATGTGGTGGGCATAGGCGGTGTCGCGCGTGACGCGCACGCAATCGGCCACGCAGGCCATGTCGGTCTCGCCGGTCCACCAGAATTCGGGCAGCGGGCGGTCCACCTCGAGCCGGTTGGCACTGGCAAGGTCGGGCATAGTCAACCAGTAGATCCCGCGCACATATTCGCGCCAGCCGATGACCTGGCGGATGAAGCCCTCGACCGCCTCGATCGGGGCGCGGCCCTCGCGCCATTCGGTCTCGGCGCGGCGGCACAGGTCGACCGGGTCGAGCAGGCCCATGTTGAGCGCGGGGCTGATGACCGCGTGGTACATCGTATCCGCACCGGCCATCATCGCATCCTGATAGCGGCCGAACAGCGGCAGGCGCTCTTCGAGGAAGCGGTCGAAGGCCTTGTTCGCCTGCGTGGCGGTGACCGGCCAGTGAAACGCGTCGAGGCTGCCGAAGTGATCGGCGAAGCGCGCGGCGACGAGGTCGATCACGTCGCGCGTCACCGCGTCGGGACGGAAGTGCGCCGGGCTGGGCGGACGGCATTCGGCGTCAGGGCCGCCGCGGTTCTCGGCGTCGTAGTTCCACTTGCCGCCGGCGGGCTGGTCGCCGTCCATCAGCAGCCCGGTGCGGCGGCGCATCTCGCGGTAGAAGTATTCCATGCGCCATTGCTTGCGCCCCGCCGCCCAGGCATAGAAATCGGGCAAGGGACAGACGAAGCGCGTGTCGGGCAGGACGCGCACGCGAATGCCCAGCGTCTCGCGCCAGTCCTCGATCATCGTCCTGACGCGCCATTCACCCGCCTCGGTGACCTGCACCCCGCGCGCGCCATGGCGCTGCACCGCACGCGCCACTTCGCCCGTGAACGAGCCGGTGTTGCCGGGATCGTCGAGCTTCACGTAGTCGACGGTGAAACCCCTCGCCTCCAGCTCGGCGGCGAAATGGCGCATTGCGGCGAAGATCATCGCGATCTTGGCCTTGTGGTGGCGCACATATTGCGTCTCGTCCCAGACCTCCATCATCAGCACGACGGTGTCGCCTGGCGCGCGATCGGCGAGGCTGGGTAGGTCATGGCTGAGCTGGTCGCCCAGCACCGGGACCAGAACCGGGCCGGAACCTGGCTTGACGCTGGCTTTGGTCATGCCGGTCAAACGAAGCTGTAGGGATCGATATCCACCGCGACCCTTACCCCTTGGGGAAAGCGCAACGGCTCGAGCCACTGGCGGATGACCTTCTGCACCTCGCTCGACCGCCGCGCGTTGACCAGCAGGCGGTAGCGATAGCGCCCGCGCAGCAGCGACAGCGGCGCCGGTGCGGGGCCGAGGATCATCACGTCGTCGAGCCGGGGCGCGGTGCCGCCGACCGCGCGCGCGGCATCGCGGGCCTCGGCCTCGTCCTCGCTCGAGACGATGATCGCCGCCCAGCGTCCGAACGGCGGGGCATGGGCATCGCGGCGCGCCTCGGTCTCGGCCTCGTAGAAGGCATCGCGGTCGCCGCTGGCGAGGGCGGCGATCACCGGCGCGTCGGGATGGCGCGTCTGGATCAGCACTTCGCCAGGCTTGTCGCCGCGCCCGGCCCGGCCCGCGACTTGCGCCACCTGCTGATACGTGCGCTCGGCCGCGCGCAAGTCTCCGCCCTCGAGGCCCATGTCGGCATCGACCACGCCTACCAGCGTCAGGTCGGGAAAATGATAGCCCTTCGTCACCAGTTGCGTCCCCACGATCACGTCGATCGCCTTGTTTTCGGCCTGGGTCACGAATTCGGCCGCCTTGGCCGCACTGGTCAACGTGTCTGAAGTGACGAGCGCCACGCGTGCATCGGGCAGGATCGTCGCCACCTCGTCGGCGATCCGCTCCACGCCGGGGCCGCAGGCGACAAGGCAGTCGGGCTCGCCGCACTCGGGACAGGCATGGGGCGTGGGCACTTCATGCCCGCAATGGTGGCAGGCGAGCCGGCGCGACAGGCGATGCTCGACCAGCCAGGCCGAGCAGTTGGGGCACTGGAAGCGATAGCCGCAGGTGCGGCACAGCGTCAGCGGGGCATAGCCGCGGCGGTTGAGGAACAGCAGGCTCTGCTCGCCCTTGGCCAGCCGGTCGCGCAAGCCCTCGACCAGCGAGGGCGCGAGCCAGTGGCCGCGATCGGGGGCTTCCTCGCGCAAGTCCACCACGCGGATCGTGGGCAGGCTCGCCCCGCCAAAGCGGCTGGGCAGAACAAGCCGCTCGTACCGCCCGCTGGCGGCCATCTGCAGGCTTTCGAGCGCCGGCGTGGCGCTGGCGAGCACCACGGGGATCTGCTCGAAATGGGCGCGCATCACCGCCACGTCGCGCGCATTGTAGCGCACGCCGTCGTCCTGCTTGAACGAGATCTCGTGCGCCTCGTCGACGACGATGAGGCCGAGCCGCGCGAAGGGCAGGAACAGCGCCGATCGCGCGCCGACCACGACTTGTGCGCCGCCTTGCGCCACCGCACGCCAGGCACGGCGCCGCTCCGACGACTTGAGCGAGGAGTGCCACTGCACCGGCTCCACCCCGAAGCGCTGCTCGAACCGGTGGAGGAAACTTTGCGTCAGCGCGATCTCGGGCAGCAGCACGAGCACCTGCCGCCCCTGTTCGAGCGCGGCGGCGATCGCCTCGGAGTAGGTTTCGGTCTTGCCCGAGCCGGTCACGCCGTCGAGCAGGAAGGGCGCGAAGGCCCGCGCCTCGACCGCCGCGACCAGCCGGGCGGCGACCTCGCCTTGCGCAGGCGACAGATCGGGCACGGCATGGCGCGGGTTGGCGCGCGGATAGGGGCGATCGGCGTCGACCAGCACGGGTTCGAGCAGCCCGGCATTGACCATCCCGCGCAGCACCGCGTCGGAGACCTCGGCGATCTCGGCCAGTTCGCGGATCGTCGCCTGCTGGTCGATCAGCAAGTCCATCGCCTGCGCGCGCTGCGGGGTCAGCCGCGTCGGCTCCTTGCCCGAGAGGCGATATTCGGTGACCGTGCTGCCGCCCTGCAGCGCCGCGGTGCTCGATAGCGCCATGCGCGCGACGGCGGACAGTGGGGCCAGATAGTAGTCCGCGCACCATTCGATCAGCCGGCGCAGCGGCGCACCGAGCGGCGGGACGGGCAGCACGCCCAGGATCGGGCGCAGCTTGTTCTCCGGCACGTCAGCGCTCGGCAGGCGGTCAGCCTCCCACACCACGCCCAGGATCTGGCGCGGGCCGAGCGGGCAGACCACGACATGCCCAGGCTCGACATCGAGGTGCGCGGGCACCTTGTAATCGAGCGGACCCAGCGCGGCGTTGAATACCACGCAGCGAATGCGACGAGACGGGGGCTGGGTCATTACCGCTGCATATAGGAGGTGCGCGGCGGCGCGGCAAACGGCGCCATGGCGTTGGGCTGGGCGAGCGAAGCGCGACTCCTGTTCGAAGCAATTTGCAAAACTTGCTCCAATTTGGATAAGATTCGGGAACTGCGGGCGAAAAGGAAACTTAAATTCCGTAATTAATGTAAAATCGTCGAGTTCGCCGGCTTCTTCCCCCCGGAGCATCCGTGACCCATAAGACGACATCCGCAGCCGATTTCGTTCGCAACTTCGCGCGTTGGAGAGACGCGTCGATGAGCGGCCCCGTTCACATCACCAATCATGGCCGGACGACGCACGTTCTGGTCAATGCTGATGCATTCGATGCGATGAAGGTGACGGACAGCACGCCATCCGCAGCTGAAGACAGCGCCGCGGCCATGGCGCTGGCCGATTGGGTGGAAGAAGCGGTCATTCTATGCGGCACGGACTTGCGCATCCATTTTGCCAATCGCCACGTGGCCGCGCTGACCGGCCGCCGGGTCGCATTGGCCGACACGCCCGCCCTGTTCGATACGATCCCGGAAATGCGCAACAGCCTGTTTGAAACGCACTTGCGCCGCACGCTGGCCGGGGGCGAGGCGACCTCGGCCGACCTGCCCTCCCCGTTCTTCCCCGATGCCTGGCTGCGTCTGCATACCCTGCGCGTCGGTCCGCAACTGGCCGTTATGTTCCGCGACATCACCAGCGAAGTCATGCGCGATCGGCTGGCCGATACCAAGGCCGCGATACTCGATGCGATGACCGCGCATGGCGGGGTCGACTATGCCAGGCTGTCGGTCCGCGGCACGATCGACAAGGTCAACCAGGGATTCTGCACCCATGTCGGCTTGGCCGAGGAGCGGCTCATCGGCCACCCGCTCAGCAACCTGCTCACGCTGCGTGACCGTCCGCTGCTGCGCGATGCGCTCGAGGACGTGCTGCGCGGAACACCGGACCTGCGGCTGTCCTGTACGATGGTCGCCAACGATGGCGCCAAGCTCGCGGTGCGCATCGCGCTGGTTCGGCTCCATGGCAGCTATGGCTGCGAGGGCGCAGTCGCCCTGTTCACCCACGACGCACTCTGACCCAGGCAGCCACAGATCGCGGCGGTTTTTTCCACCTAAATCAGAGCAATCGATTGTAAAGACGAAGTTAACGAAGCTTTAGAACTTTGCCCAGGTTATGCTGACAAATCACCAACTTTTACGTATTTTCGCTGATCGCATCGCTTGAGCCTTTTTCCAGCAGCGGCTTGCCAGCATGCAGGCATGACGACGCTGCTCCCCCCGGCCGTTAGAC
>NZ_DAIRTS010000052.1:0-7475 GCF_036803765.1 Novosphingobium sp. | reverse complement strand
TTGCACACCGGCGGCGGCGGCGCTTCTTCCTGGCCACCGAAGTTGTAGGTCAGCGTGCCGAGGATCGAGTGCGAGCGCCAGCGGGTGTTCAGGTTGGCGCCAGCGAGCGAGCCCGAGGTGCCGACGAGGTTCACGTCGTTGACGTTGAAGAAGCGGTACTTGACACCCACGTCGACGTGGCTGCTGAGCGGAGCGCGAACGCCCGCCAGGACCTGCCATGCGAACTTGGTCTGCGAGTCGTCGACCAGGAACGAAGGCGTGGCGATGTAGTACTTCGCCTTGGCGACACCGGCACCACCGCCGACGAAGCCCTGCAGGCCGTCGTCCGGACCGAAGTCGAGCAGGCCGTTGACCATGAAGCTCAGAGCGCTCTGGCTGCCGCCGATGCGGCCGTCGTCACGGTTGAACACGGTGCCGGTGATGTTGTTGCGAGCGCTGTCGAAGCGAGCGCGGCGATAGCTGCCTTCGGCTTCGAGGCGGAACGCGCCGAAGTCGTAACCGACGATACCACCGAAGTCGTAACCGGTCTTGGTGCTGGTGGTGACGGCGTTGTTGGTGCCGTTCACGTCGTGATCCGAATCTTCGACGATCATCGCGCCGCCGTCGGCTTCGACATACCAGCTCTTGTCCTTAGCAAGAGCGGGCGTCGCGATTGCGCTTGATGCAAGGGCGAGGCCCAGGATCAGTTTCCGCATTACGTTTCCCCTTTTGTACGAGATCATGCCACGTCGTGGCGGTTATCTACCGGTTCCGTTATCCCCATGCAAGCGGACACGCACGCGAACTGTTGCAGAAAAACAACTACATCAGTTGTCATCGCTTCATTTCCCGGCTTAAACCACCCTCATGTGCAGCCTGTAATGCCACAAGCTGGAACGGGTTCCCGAAAAAATTGCAACGTCGTGCCATTCTGTCTCCCGGCTCGTCGCATTTCCCCGCGGGATGCGGCCATTTGGTGCCAATCTGGCAATTCCGGCGCACCCAAGCGGACTGGCGATTTTTTGTGCACTGCACTAGGAACGGCGCCTGAGCCTAGGCTCGCGCCTGCCTTGACCTGACCGGAGTTGTCCGATGCTACGCCGCCTCTACGACTGGACCATGGCCAAGGCCGCCCATCCGCAGGCCCACTGGTGGCTTTTCCTGTTCGCCTTCATGGAAGCCAGCTTCTTTCCGATCCCGCCCCATCCGCTGCTCGGCCTGATGTGCCTTGCACGTCCCAGGCAGGCGGTGCGCTATGCCGCCTTCGCAACGGCCGGATCGGTGATCGGCGGTTTGCTGGGCTACGCCATCGGGTACTTCCTGTACGACAGCATCGGCACGCAACTGCTGACGGCGCTGCATCTGGCTGAAAGTTTTCCGAAAGCTGCGTGCTATCTGCGCGAATACGGTGTGGAGATCATCGTCCTCAAGGGCGCGACTCCGATTCCGTTCAAGCTGCTGACCATCACCGCCGGCTTCATCGGCATGCCGCTGGTGCCGTTCCTGCTGGCAAGCGTGGTCTCGCGCTCGATTAGCTTCATGATCGTGGGCGTGCTGTTCCGCCTGTTCGGTGCCCCGATCAAGCGCTTCATCGACAAATATCTCGGCCTCGTCACGATCGGCTTCGTGCTGCTGGTCGTCGCAGGCTTCGCAGCCGCAACCATGCTCGGCGGCAACGGCGGCAAGAACGCGGCAACCGAGCAGTGCGAGCGCACGATCGCGGCCCGCCCCTGACCCGCCGCAACGGTTAACCACACGGCGGAACTCGAGACCGGCAGCGTGCCCAAGCGGCGACGGCCCATCATGTGAAGTAGGTCTCGGATGGGCCCCCGCCGCCACGAGGACCTGCGCTTATCTTGCGCAAACGCTGCTGCGGGTTCAGCCCTCGATCCGCGGCAGCGTGGCCTCCTCGATCCGGGCGTAGAAATGCGCGACGCTGCGCTGCAACTCATAGCGCGCCATCTTCACGGATGCGAATTTTTCAGGGATCGGCATCTGGCCCGCGTCGGTCATGTCCATCCCCTGCGCCACCGCGGCATGCAACGCCGTATCGAGCCAATCGAGCCAGTCGCGGGTCTGCGCGATCGCGCTGCCGTCGGTGTCGAGCGGCCCATGTCCGGGCACCAGTTGCCGCCGTGGCAGGGCCGCCAGCGTATCGAGGCTTTTGTGCCACAATGCGAGATCGGCATGCGGGGTCGCCGGCGCGCGATCGTGGAACACGAGGTCACCTGCCAGCACGGTCCCGCTCGCCTCGTCGACGAGCACGAGATCTCCGCCGGAATGGCCCGCCATGGCCATGGCGGTGAGCGCCCGGCCGCCGACGGTCAGCCGTCCCGGCTCGACCGTCATGCCCGGCTGGGCCACGCTGGTCCCGCGCATCCAGTCTGCCAGAATGCGATACATCGCGTCGGAAAAGCCGTTGGCATCGCGCAGCAGGTCGGCACGCGTCGCCGGCAGCGCGCTGACGATGGCGGGATCGAACGCCGCCAGCCCCAGCGCATGATCCGGGTGCAGGTGGCTGATGAACACCCGGCGCACGGGTCCATGCGTCAGGCGCTCAGCTTCGCCCGCCAGCGCGCGCGCATAGTTGAACGAAGGCCCGCAATCGAACAGCACGGCGCCGCCTTCCGGGCAGGCAAGGATAACGGCATTGGCGATGGCACCGCCGTTTTCAAAGGCGATGGCCTCGTCCGCGCCGCGCACCAGCCAGATGCCGTCACCGATCGGCTGCGGCACGATGGCATAGCGCCCGGCAAAGGTCTCCGCATTCGCCCCGGTCGGCCAGGTTGCCGCCGGCAAGGCCAGTGGCGCTGCGGCCAGCAGGCCCAGTGCACCACGACGCGACAGGATCATGGTGCGGATACCTTTCCATCGAAGGTGCGCCCGTTGGTGTCGGCAAGATGCACCGCGACCGCCCCTTTCGTCTCCTTGGGCAGAAGCACGGTGAAGGCCGGGTCTTCCGAAACCGAGCCGTTGATCGTCATGGTCCCCAGCATCACGCCGTCGGCGCTGCGCACCGTCATTGTCTCGAGGTTGTAGGCGGCAATGTTGTCGACCATTCCCGTATCCATTGGATGGCGGACGAGCACGCGCAGCCGCTGGTCTTCCGCTTCGCGCCAGAGGCGACCGCGCAATTCGCCCAGATGCTGCGCCCAGTCGCCCTTGACCCGGCTGACAGGCGGCGCCGAACAGCCCCCACCCGCCGCATCGATCCAGCGCCCCGCTACGTGCCACACGCCGTCGGCCGTCAGCACCGCCGCGCGAACCGGCGTGCGCTGGTCGAGCTTGATGCGCAGGCTGACATAGGCCAGCGCCCCTTCCGGACGGTAATCGATCGCCACCGGCAGCGGGTTGAGGTCCATCAGCACGACGATCCGCTGCACGCCGGACAAGGCGCGGGCGTCCACCGTCACCGGAAAGATACGCTGGTTCTCGGTGACGTCGGGCATGAGGACCTGAACCGCCGGATCGAAGACCACGGTCTGCTTGCCGAAGAGCCAGGCCGCATGGTTTTCCCACATCGGCGATTTGAGCGGGTCGGCAGGCGCGGCGATCGCCGGCGCAGCGAGCGGGACGGCAAGCCCCGGGGCCATGAAGATCGCTGCGAGGCGGAGCCAGGAGAGCCGTTGCGTCATACCAAGGCAGCATTGTGCCGGCCTTTCAGCACCGTACAATAGCACCATCGGCCAAGACAGACTGTCGCGGGGCATGGTGCCGCAATAGGCCGGAGACGGGCGGAAGGATGCAGGCGATGGCGCACCGGCGCACGCACAGTTGGACCGTGCCGCTCGCCATCGGCGTCGCCTGCGCGACGGGCAGCATTCCCGCTTGGGCCGCGATCGATCCGCCAGCGCCCGGCGCCGTCCTGGCCCCGGTCTCAGGCCCGGTCTCAGCCCAGGTCTCAGCCCCGGCCCTGCCAAGCGATGCCTTCGACGCCGACGGCTATCGCCGCAATACCTACCGCGCTCCGATCGATCGCCTGCCCTCTCCCGCCAAGCCGATCACACCCGACCAGGCGCGTCGGCTTCACCCGGCCTCCACCTTGTTCATCGATGTCCTCCCGGCCGAAGGCGGGCACCGCGACCCGGCGACCGGTCGCTGGTCGCTGGCGATGGCGCACCAGACCATACCCGGCGCTGTGTGGCTGCCCGAAACCGGCCGCAGCAACCCCGAGCCGGTGCTATGGCAGGCGCTGCTGGCCCGCGCCTCCGCATTTCGCCGGATGCAGCCGCAGGGCCCGATCGTCCTGTTCTGCCGGGTCGACTGCTGGATGAGCTGGAATGCCGCCCGCAGGCTGGCAATCACCGGCCTGCCCCACGTCTTCTGGCTGGGCGAGGGTATCGAGGGGTGGCACGACCATGGCGGAAGCCTGGTTGATGTGACCCCCGAAGCCGTGCCAGACAAGGCCGGCAGGACACCCTGATCCCGACGCGCCCATCAAGGGCGCGCAATCCTACGGAGAGAATGCCCATGGCAACGATCGTCGTCAGCTACCCCGCCACCGAAGGCGCGCGATTCGACACGGATTACTACACCGCCTCGCACATCCCGCTGGTGCACAAGGTCTGGGGCCCGCACGGCCTGACCGAAGCCGAAGTCCTGTTCCCCGCGGGCGGCCAGCCCTGGATCGCCGCGGTGCTGCTGCGCTTCGAAAGCCAGGCCGCGATCGACGCATCCCTCGCCGATCCCGCCACCGGCGACGTCATGGGTGACGTCCCCAACTTCTCCGACATTCATCCGGTCGTCTACCGCGCCGCCGACTGAGCCGGCAACGATCCGGTCGTCAGCGCGGCTTCTCGGCCTCGGCCAAAGCCGCGCGGGCGATCGGCTCCATCACCGCATAGCCTGCGGCATTGGGGTGCACCCCGTCGCTCGACAGCCCCGGCTTCATCGCGCCCTCGGGCGTCGCCATGGCGCCGTGGTAATCGGCATAGACGAGGCCGCGTGTTCGCGCGAGTTCACGCAGCCAGGCATTGAGCGCGACGATCTGCCCCGCCGGCTGCATCCCCGCACGCCAGTTGAACCCGCCGGCCGGCAGCACGCTGCCCAGCACGACCGAAATCCCGTTGGCCTTGGCCAAGTCGACCATGGCCAACACGTTGGCGGTGTATTCCTCGGGGCTGGTCGGGCCGGTGTTGCCCGCCACGTCGTTGGTCCCGCACATGATGTGCACGACGCGCGGCCGCAGCCGGACGACATCCTGGTAGAAGCGCAGCAGGATCTGCGGGCTGGTCTGCCCGGCAATCCCGCGATCGACGATCCCGCCGGCAAACAGCCGCGGCGCGGTGGTCAACCACCACTCGGTAATCGAATCGCCGATGAACACGGCGCGCACCGGCTGCGGCACCTGGCGGTCGGCCTTCTGATAGCGACACACCGCCGCCCAATCGAGGCCGCCGGTCCGGCTGGCGGTGCAGGGCTCGGCCACCATCGCCGTCGCCCTGGCGGGGACGACGGTCACTTGCGGAACGGGTGTCTGCGCCGTTGCCGGTCCAGGCGTCTGGGGGGCGGCGCGGGCAAGACCCGGCACCGCCAGCAACGCTGTCGCCACGCCTCCGACCATCGCCTTGCGCATCAGATGATGCCCACGGCCTTGCCGGCGCGTTCGAACATGCCGATGATCGTCTGGACCTGCTCCGCGCTATGCGCGGCACACAGCGAGCAACGCAGCAGCGTCATCCCCGCGGGCGTCGCCGGCGGCCGGGCGAGGTTCACGTAGAGCCCCTCGTGCAGCAGCGCTTCCCACATCATCGCGCCGCGCTCCAGGTCGGGCATGATGACCGAGATGATCGCGCTCTGCGGCGTCTCGGTGCCGAGCTTGAACCCGCGCTGCGTGAGCCCGGCGTGCAAAGTCTTGGAATTTTCCCACAGGTGCGCGCGCTTGTCGGCCGCGTGCATCAGCTTGCGGATCGAGGTCGTCGCGGTGTGGACGACGCTGGGCGGCAAGGACGCGGTGAACACGTAAGGGCGGCAGACCAGGCGCAGGATCTCGAACTTGGGATGGTTCGAGACGCAGAATCCACCGACCGTGCCGACCGACTTGGAGAACGTGCCGATCACGAAATCGACCTGGTCGAGCACGCCCTGGTCCTCGGCCACGCCGCGACCGTTGGGCCCGATGAAGCCCATCGAGTGCGCCTCGTCGACCAGCACCATGGCGCCATGCGCCTTGGCCACCGCGATCATCTCCTTGAGCGGGGCGATGTCGCCTAGCATCGAGTAGACGCCTTCGAGCACGACCAGCTTGCCCGCGCCTTCGGGAATGCGCTTGAGGCGCTTTTCCATGGCTTCGATGTCATTGTGCTTGAACGGCACGACTTCGGCGTCGCCCATCTTGCAGCCGTCCCAGATCGAGGCGTGGCTGTCGATGTCGAGGATGATGTAGTCACCCTTGCCCGCCATTGTGCTGATGATGCCGAGGTTGGCCTGGTACCCGGTCGAGAACACCATGGCATGGTCCATGCCGTAGAAATCCTTGAGCGCGTCCTCGACCGCACGGTGCCCGGCATAGGTGCCGTTGAGCACGCGGCTGCCGGTCGTGCCCGAGCCGAATTCGTCGAGCGCCTGCTTCCCCGCCGCGATCACGTCGGGGTCAAAGGTCATGCCCATGTAGTTGTACGTGCCGAGCAGGATCGTCTCGCGACCGTTGCAGATCGCGACGGTGGGCGAAATCACCTTTTCCATCACGAGATTGAACGGGTCGGTCACCCCGGTCGACAGCAGCGCGGCGCGCTGTTCGATCAGGCCGTCGAACTTGGAAAACAGGTCGGTCATGGTGCGCTCAGCCCTGCAGCTTGTTCACGGCATCGACCAGCTGGCCATAGGTCTCGATCTCGGCCTGCTGGTTCATGGTGATGATGATGTCGAACTCGTCCTCGATCGCGGCGACGAAATCCATCACGGTCAGGCTGTCCCATTCGAGATCGCCGGCAAAGGTGGTGGCATCGGTGATCGCCACGCCCTTCTTGTTGAAGGGCTCGATCAGCTCGGCAATCCTGGCGGCAGTGGCGGCGCGGTCCATGATGGTATCAGTCTCCGTAGGCAGGCTTGCGCCCTGCCAGAACAATGCGGCGGAAAAGCGGCTTGTGCCCTGCCCTGTCAAGCCTGAACGCCCGATGATGCCCAATTAGCGGCCTGGGAGAAGGACAGAGTTGGCGCAACGGCGGACGGCTACGGGCGCAAGACGACCAACACGTGGGATGGTCACGTGCAGCGCTAGACTGGCGACCACACGGCAAACGGTCAGCCACAGCAAGCCCCCTTTCCCCCTTTCGTCATGCCGAACTTGTTTCGGCATCCAGCTCTCGGCCAATTTCTGTCGTGGCGAGAGGGAACGTCAGGTACGGCAATGCCATGGGAGCACGCGGGCGGCGCGGGGACGACGGCCCTGACGCACTGGTGGCTGCGGACTGCGCCCGACGCGTTGGCCTATATGTCGCAAGGTTCACGCAGAGGCGCGAAGGCGCAAAGGTGTCGCTGCGGTGATCGCACGCCGT
>NZ_DAIRTS010000051.1:0-8565 GCF_036803765.1 Novosphingobium sp. | reverse complement strand
CCTGCGACCCGCCCTGCCGATTGGAGTGACTGACGCATCATGAAAGCTCTGGCCCTGCCCTGGTCGAGCGCCGTGGTGGCACTCGTCGCCGCCATCGCCATGCCTTTTGCCGGAGCCAGCCTGTGGCTGGCCTTCGCCGTGCTCGTGGCGTGGCTAGCTTCACTTTGGCTCGCTCGCCCCGAGCCCGAGATCGTCCAGGTGCGGACCGAGGAAGGCAGCGTCTCACGCTCGGCGATGATCGCGCTTGTCGAGCCGTTCAGCGTGCCCGTCCTGATGCTCGACCAGCAGCGCATCGCCTCGGCCAATGCCGCGGCGCGCGAGGCGCTCGGCCCGCATATCGTCGGCCAGGATGCCCGCGTCGCGCTGCGCCACCCGCAGGCGGTGACCCTGCTCGACAAGCCCGAGGGCATGGCGCTGGTTCGCGGCCTTACGGGCGCGCGCAGCATCTGGCAGGTCAGCCGCGTCGCGATCGACGAGCGGTTCTCGTTGATCGAACTGGTCAACCGCACCGCCGAGGCCGACATCAGCCGCGCGCACACCGATTTCGTCGCCAACGCCAGCCACGAGTTGCGCACGCCGCTCGCCTCGATCATCGGCTATGTCGAAACGCTGGCCGATCCTGATGCCAAGGTCGATCCCGTCACGACCGCGAAGTTCCACAACACCGTCCTGCGCGAATCCAAGCGCCTGCAGACGCTGGTTGAAGACCTCATGTCGCTGTCGCGGATCGAGGCCGAGAAGCACGAGTTCCCGCGCGAGAAGATCGACCTTGGGCAGATGGCCCAGACCATCGGCAGCGAGGTGGCCTTCACCGTCGGCGAGGAACGCATCATTCTCGAGACGGAACCGGGCGTCGTGTCTGGCGACCGGCAGCAGCTCGACCAGCTGGTGCGCAACCTCATCGACAACGCCCTCAAGTACGGCGATGCCGAGGCACCGGTCACCTTGCGTGTGCGGCGCGACAACGCCGACGTGGTGCTCGAGGTGCAGGACCGCGGCGAAGGCATCCACCCCGATCACCTGCCCTACCTGACGCGGCGCTTCTATCGCTCCGATCCGGGACGCAGCCGCGCTGCCGGCGGTACGGGGCTGGGCCTCGCGATCGTCAAGCACATCGTCGAGCGCCATCGCGGCAAGCTCGACATCGCCAGCAAGCTCGGCGAGGGCAGCATCTTCACCGTGCGCCTGCCGCTCGTCCAGCAGCCTGTCTTGCCACAGGGTTGAGCCAAAAATCGCCACGTTGCGCAGGCTGACGCAGCGAGCTAATCGCGCTTGCCGTCATATTCGCCGATTCATCGTCACGGATATGTCACAACGCGGTCTCATTGGCGCGGCAACCTCGTGCAGACGTCCCATCTTAGTGGGTATTGGAAACGCCACGCCATGTCTTCCGTCCCCGTTCCCGTCTCCAGCCCCCGCCGTGCGGGCACTCCGCTGCTGGCACTGGTCGTGACGCTCGCGCTCGGCGGATGCGACGGCGGCGCCGGCGCCAGCCGCGACCAGGTGCGTGCCGTGGGCTCGTCGACGGTCTATCCCTTCGCCAAGGCGGTTGCCGAGCAGCTCGCGCGCAGCGATGCGACGATCAAGTCTCCCATCATTGAATCCACCGGCACCGGCGCGGGGATGAAGCTGTTCTGCGCCGGGATCGGGCCGCAGCATCCCGACATCGCCGATGCCTCGCGCCGTATGAAGCGATCCGAGTTCGACGACTGCGTCGCCCATGGTGTCAAGGACATCGCCGAGATTCAGGTCGGGCTCGACGGCGTGGCGTTCGCCGAGGCAAGGGGCGGCTCGAACCTCGCGCTGACGCCGCAGGACATTTACCGCGCCCTGGCGAAGAACCCCTACGGCCGCCCCAATGCGTCGAGGACCTGGCGCGACGTCAACCCCGCGCTGCCCGATTATCCGATCCTGGTCTATGGCCCACCATCCACCTCGGGCACGCGTGATGCGCTGCGGGAACTGATCCTGACCAAGGGGTGCGACGAAACCCAGGCGATGGCCGCGCTGAAGGCCAGCGATCACAAGCGCCACGACGCGATATGCGGCGAAGTGCGCGAGGATGGCGCCTATGTCGATGCCGGCGAGAACGACAACCTCGTCGTCCAGAAGATCGAGGCGAATCCCCGCGCGATCGGCGTTTTCGGCTTTTCGTACGTCGAGGAAAATGCCGATCGCATTCGCGGCCTGACGATGAGCGGCGTGGTGCCGACGTACCGGACCATTTCCGACTTCAGCTACCCCGGCGCCCGGCCGCTCTACATTTACGTGAAGAAGGCCCATCTCAAGGCCATTCCGGGCTTGCAAGCCTATGTCACGCAATGGTCAAAGCTGTGGGGCAAGGACGGTGCTCTCGCCAAGCTGGGCATGGTGGTGGCACCCGATGCGGTGCTCGCGCAAAGTGCCCGTGCGGTCGCCACCATGCCGTCGCTCGACGGCGGCGCATTGAAGTAGAACGGACCCGAGGAAGACTGCCGCACCGTCATGTCACCAGCCATTCTCCTCCTGCTCGCCCTCGGGCTGGGCCTCGTCGGCTGGCTGGCCGCGCGCTCGCGCGCTTGGGCATTTCGGCGCCGGTCGCCGACCGTCCACCTGCATTCGTTGCCGAGCTTCCACGCCTGGTACGTCGCCCTGTGGATCATGGTCCCCGCGCTGGTCTTCGCCGTGGCCTGGAGCTTGGTCAGCCCTGCGCTTGTGACCGCGCAAGTGCTCGCCGATCCGGCCGCGCACGTGCTGCCCGCCTCCGGGTTCGATCGGCAGTCGATGCTGGCCCAGGCCCGTGCGGTGGCCGAGGGCCGGGCCTTCGGCGTCTTCGCGCCCGAAGCTGCGGGCCTGGTCGATCCGTACCGCGCCGCGCTGGCCCGGTTCGAATCGATCGGCCTCGTGGTCACGATACTCGTGGCGCTGGCCGGCGGGGCCTTCGCGTTCCTGCGCCTCAAGCCCGACTTCACCGCACGCACGCGGGTCGAGCGCGCGGTCATGAACCTCCTGCTGATCGCCTCGCTGGTCGCGATCCTGACCACGGCCGGCATCATCGTCAGCCTGGTGTTCGAGACGGTCCGCTTTTTCGGGATGGTCTCACCGATCGATTTCCTGTTCGGCACGCACTGGGCGCCCGACCCGATGAGCACCGGCGTGCCCGACGGACACCAGTATGGCGCGATCCCGCTGTTCTGGGGCACGATCTACATCGGTGCGATCATCGCCATGATCGTTGCCATTCCGCTTGGCCTGATGAGCGCCATCTACCTCACCCAATATGCCTCGCACACGGTACGCCAGGTGATGAAGCCGCTGCTCGAGATTCTCGCCGGCATCCCGACCGTGGTCTACGGCTATTTCGCCGCGCTGACCGTCGCACCAGCGGTCCGCGACTTTGCGCAAGGCATCGGCATCGACAATGCCTCGACCGAAAGCGCGGTCGCAGCCGGGCTGGTCATGGGCGTGATGATCATCCCGTTCGTCTCCTCCATGGCCGACGATGCGCTTGCCGCCGTGCCGCAGTCGCTGCGCGACGGCAGCCTCGCGATGGGGGCGACCCGCGCCGAGACGATCCGCAAGGTCTTGGTCCCCGCGGCGCTTCCCGGCATCGTGGCCGGCATCATGCTCGCGATCAGCCGCGCCATCGGCGAGACGATGATCGTGGTCATGGCCGCGGGGGCCTCGGCCAACCTGACCGCAAACCCGTTCCAGTCGATGACCACGGTGACGTTCCAGATCGTGGCCATGCTGACCGGCGAAGGCAGCTTCGACCATCCCGCCACGCTGTCGGCCTTTGCGCTCGGCATGGTGCTGTTCCTCGTGACGCTGGCGCTCAACTTCCTCGCGCTGCGCGTCGTCAAGCGGTACCGCGAAGCCTATGACTGAGGCACTGATGCAAACGGCCGATCCATCCGTCCGGCTCCAGCGGATGAACGCGCGACTGGCCGCCCGCCGTCGCACCGACCGCCTGTTCGGGCTGGCTGGCCTCGCCGCGGTCGCTTTCTCGGCATTGATCCTCGCCTACTTGCTGGTCTCCATGTCGGCGAGCGGCATCGCCGGGTTCCAGCGCAGCGAATTGCGGATCACCGTGCCGCTGGCCGGCCGCCTGCAGGTCGATCGCACGCTCCTCGCCCGACCCAACGCGGCAAGTGCGCTGGAAGACGCGGGCCTGCCGAGACTGGTCGAGGACGCCGCCGCCCGCGATCTCGGCCCCGATGGCGGGGCGCTGCTGTCCGACGATGCCTGGCGCGAGATCGCCGCGCGCATCGTCGCTGATCCCGCGCTGCTCGATGCCCGCGCGCTGGCGGTCTCGGTACCGGCGACCGATGCCCTGGCTGCTGCCGGTCGTGGCGACGGCGCCAGCAAGCTGCGCCCTGTCGCGCAGCGACTGATGCGCGAAGGCAAGCTCGTGCGCGCATTCGACTGGCGGTTCCTGACCCGCTCGGACGCCACCAGCCCCCAGGCCGTCGGCATCTGGGGCGCGCTCAAGGGCTCGATCTTCACGATGCTGGTCACACTGGTGCTGGCGTTCCCGGTGGGCGTGCTTTCGGCGCTCTATCTGGAGGAATACGCGCCGCGCAATCGCTGGACCGATCTGATCGAGATCTCGATCAACAACCTGGCGGCGGTTCCCTCGATCATCTTCGGCCTGCTCGGCCTCGCGGTGTTCCTTGCCGCCTTCCCCAACTTCCGCTCGGCCCCGCTGATCGGCGGCATGACGCTGGCGCTGATGACGATGCCGGTGATCGTCATCAGCGCGCGCAACGCGATCAAGGCCGTGCCCCCTTCCATCCGCGACGCCGCGCTGGCCATGGGCGCCAGCCCGGTGCAGGTGGTCTTTCACCACGTCCTGCCGCTCGCCCTGCCCGGCATCATGACTGGCACCATCATCGGCATGGCGCGCGCGCTGGGCGAGACCGCACCGCTACTGATGATCGGCATGCGCGCCTTCGTCGCCAGCCCGCCGTCGAACCTGACTTCGCCGTCCAGCGTGCTGCCAGTGCAGATTTTCCTGTGGTCCGACGAAATCAACCGCGGCTTCGTGGAGCGCACCAGCGCCGCCATCGTCGTCCTGCTGATCTTCCTGCTCCTGATGAACGGCCTTGCGATCACTGTGCGCAACCGCTTCGAGAAACGGTGGTAACATGAACGCCCCCTCACGCCCGGCGGATGCCCTGCAGGCTCAGGACGGTCCCGCCAAGATCAGCGCGCGGCACGTCTCGGTCTACTACGGCGCCAAGTGTGCGATCGACGACGTGTCGATCGATGTGCCCAAGGACTACGTGACCGCGTTCATCGGTCCCTCGGGCTGCGGCAAGTCGACCTTCCTGCGCTCGCTCAACCGCATGAACGACACGATCGCCAATGCCCGCGTCGAGGGGGAAATCCTGATCGACGGCCAGGACATCTACCGCTCGGGGATGGATGTCGTGCAGTTGCGGGCGCGGGTCGGCATGGTGTTCCAGAAGCCCAACCCCTTCCCCAAGTCGATCTACGAGAACATCGCCTACGGCCCGCGCATCCATGGCCTGACCACCAGCAAGGGCGAGCTCGACCGCATCGTCGAAACCTCGCTGCAGCGCGCCGGCCTGTGGGACGAGGTCAAGGACCGGTTGAGCGATAGCGGCACGGCGTTGTCGGGCGGCCAGCAACAGCGCCTGTGCATCGCACGCGCCATCGCGGTCGATCCCGAGGTGATCCTGATGGACGAGCCGTGCTCGGCGCTCGACCCGATCGCCACCGCGCGGATCGAGGAACTGATCGACGAGTTGCGCGGGCGCTATGCGATCGTCATCGTGACGCACTCGATGCAGCAGGCCGCGCGCGTGTCGCAACGCACCGCGTTTTTCCACATGGGCCGCATCGTCGAATACGGCACCACCTCGGACATCTTCACCAATCCGCGGGAAGAGCGCACCAAGGACTACATCACCGGCCGGTACGGGTAAGGATTTCGAACGTGGCAGAACATACCGTCAAGGCCTTCGACGAGGACATCACCCGGCTGCGCGGCCTGGTCGCCGAAATGGGCGGTCTCGCCGAACTGTCGATCACCGAGGCGATGGACGCGCTGATCGGCGGCAACGAGGAACTCGCCGAGGCGGTGATCGCGCGGGACAAGCGCATCGACCAGCTCGAAGGCGAAGTCGACCGCCTCGCGATCCGCGTGCTCGCCCTGCGCGCGCCGATGGCCGACGACTTGCGCGAAGTCATCGCCGCACTCAAGATCGCCGGGGTGATCGAGCGCATCGGCGACTATGCCAAGAACATCGCCAAGCGCGTCGGGCACATCGAGGGGCGCAAGCGGTTCGAGCCGCTGACCCTGCTGCCGATCATGAACGAACTGGCCAGCGAGATGGTCCACGACGTCCTCACCGCCTATGCCGCGCGCGATGCCGTGGCGGCGTCCGAGATCGTCGAGCGGGACGCCAAGGTCGATGCGATCTACGACAGTGTGTTTCGCAACTTCGTCTCGTACATGGTTGAAAACCCAGCCACCATCAGCAGCGTCGCGCAGTTGATGTTCGTCGCGCGCAACATCGAGCGGATCGGCGACCAAGCGACCAACATCGCCGAAATCGTGCACTACGCCGCGACCGGTGCCTACCTGCCCGAGCGCGAGGACGTGCTGCCGCCGGTGTAAACGAAGTTTAGCGGATCATTCGTCACGGCGACGTAACATTCGTCGTGCTTTCGCCATGTTACGGTCACGCCGGGTCGGTATTGTCCCGCTACGGTCATCGGAGGTCTGGCATGTCTGCCCCCAAGTTGCTTCTCGTCGAAGACGATACCGCACTCGCCGAACTGGTCGAATACCGCTTCCGCGGCGAAGGCTATGACGTGCGCACCACCGACGACGGGGACGAGGCACTGCTGCTCGCGGCCGAGGACACGCCCGATCTCGTGCTGCTCGACTGGATGATCGGCGGCACCAGCGGCATCGAGGTATGCCGTCGCCTGCGCCGCCAGAAGGCGACCGCGCACGTGCCGATCATCATGCTCACCGCGCGCAGCGACGAGGACGACCGCGTGCGCGGGCTGGAAACCGGCGCCGACGATTACGTCACCAAGCCCTTCTCGCCGCGTGAGCTGATTGCCCGCGTGGGTGCGGTGCTGCGCCGCGTGCGCCCGGCGCTGGCCGGCGAGACGATCACCGTCGGGGACCTCTCGCTCGATCCCACCGCGCATCGCGTGATGCGGCGGGGCCAGGCGATCAAGATCGGGCCGACTGAATTCCGCCTGCTGAAGCATTTCATGGAGCACCCCGGCCGCGTCTTCTCGCGCGGACAATTGCTCGATGCGGTGTGGGGCAGTGGCAGCGATATCGAACTGCGCACCGTCGACGTTCACATTCGCCGCCTGCGCCAGGCGATCGCCCTGCCCGGCGCGGCCGATCCGGTCCGCACCGTTCGCTCGGCCGGCTACGCTCTCGAAGGCGTCTGAGCCGCAGACGGCGGCGTTCCGGCCAGCAATGCCGGAACCTGATCGACGAGGAACTGCAGGCAACGCCGCAACCGCTGCGTGCGGCCCTGTCGCGGTTCGAACAGCGCGATGATCGGCAATGCCGGCAGGTCGAGCGAGGGTAATACCTGCACCAGCGCGCCCGAGGCAAGGTCGTCCACCACGTCCCACTGCGCCAACAGGGCAATCCCGGCACTCTCCAGCGCCCAATGCCGCGCGACGTCGGCATCGTTGGTCAGGAGGCCGCCGGGACGGGTCAGGATCTCGGCCAGACCGCCCTGCGGCACGCAGCCCGCGTCATCGAGCACTGCAATGCGGTCATGGTTCGCCAGATCCTCCAGCGTCGCCGGGGTCCCCCGCCGCGCGAGATAGGCTGGCGAGGCGCAGAGCACGCGGGCATTGTCGCCGAGCTTGCGGCAGATCAGCGACGAGGACGGCGGCGGCGTGAAGGAGATCGCGAGGTCGTGCCCGCTTTCCACCGGGTTCGCCAGCGTCTCCACGCTGTCCATCTGCACCGAGACATCGGGATGCGCGCTGGCGAACCGCGCCAGCAGGACGCCCAGGCGCTGCCGCCCGAACGCCAGCGACGTCACCACCCGCAGCGTGCCCGCCGGCCCACCGGCCATCTCGCGGATCGATGTTTCCGCCCGCTCCATCTCCTGCAGCGCCTGTCCTGCCTGGCGATAGAACATCGCGCCTTCCTCGGTCAGCGACAGGTGGCGGCTGTTGCGCCGCACGAGCGCCACGCCGAGCCTCGCCTCGAGCTGTGAGAGCCTCCGGCTGACCACCGGCAGCGACAGGCCCATGCGCGCGGCCGCCTGCGAGAGGCTCCCGCTTTCGGCGACACGGACAAACGACATCATCTCGGAAAAGCGATCGGCCATTATCAGAGGATAGGAACCGCACATTGCGTCGCAACAGACACTGCGTTGCAGAACTGTTTGAAATTGTTGCCTGAATTAGCTTTTCTACTGCAAGCCACTGATACTAAGCATGTTTTCCGTTTGCGAAACGGACCCTTGCCGGGACCGGGCATGGCCACGGGCGTTCTGCATCGCGACATATCGCGGGGTCGCCGATCGCGGCGCTCTACCGGATCACCCCCCAGCCCCCATCCCCTAG
>NZ_DAIRTS010000050.1:0-9113 GCF_036803765.1 Novosphingobium sp. | reverse complement strand
CCGCCGACCCGCACACCCCGTATCGCCCCGATCCGCAGCTGGCCGAGCTTGCCGGCTGGCTGGGCGACCCGGTCGCCGGCGCCGATTTTCCCGAGACCACGCTGCGTTTCCGCAACGATCGTGCCGCGGCCGAGGTGGGCCTGGCCGGCCTCGACGATGCCGAATGGGTGGCGCATTTCGCGCGCTTCGCGCCCCTGCCCGGCAATCTCCCCGGCCCGCTGGCGCTGCGCTATCACGGCCACCAGTTCGGCGTGTACAACCCCGAGCTGGGCGACGGGCGCGGCTTCACCTTCGCGCAGATGCGCGACGGCCGCGGCCGTCTGATGGACCTCGGCACCAAGGGTTCGGGACAGACGCCGTGGAGCCGGCGCGGCGATGGGCGGCTGACGCTGAAGGGCGCGGTGCGCGAGATCCTGGCGACCGAGATGCTGGAGGCGCTGGGCGTCAACACCAGCCGCACCTTCTCGGTGGTGGAAACCGGCGAAAGCCTGTGGCGCGGTGACGAGCCCTCGCCCACGCGCTCTGCGGTGCTTGTCCGGCTCAGCCACGGGCACATCCGCATCGGCACGTTCCAGCGCCTGCTCGCGCTCGACAAGCCCGACGAGATGCACGCGCTGATCGCCTATTGCCTCGAGAATTTCCCCGGCCCGGCCGACCTTGCCCCTGAGGGCGCCAGCCCGGCGGCGACGCTGCTGCACCAGGTCGTGGCGCGGCTGGCCGACATGGCGGCGAGCTACATGGTCGCCGGCTTCGTCCACGGCGTGCTCAACACCGACAACATGAACGTCAGCGGCGAGAGCTTCGACTACGGTCCGTGGCGATGGCTGCCGGCGTGGGACGCGGGCTTCACCGCCGCCTACTTCGACGATGCCGGCCGCTATGCCTTCGGCCGCCAGCCCGAGGCGATCGGCTGGAACTGCGGGCAACTCGCCGTCGCGCTCCGCCTGGTCGAGGACGCAGCCCCGCTGATCGCCGCGCTCGAACGCTTCGGGCCGCTGTATCAGGTGGCGATGGCGCGGCGCTGGTGCTGGCGCCTCGGCGTCGCTTCGGCCGGGGCGGAGGCGGATGCCGCCCTCGTTGCGGCATGCGAAAGCGCGATGCGCGCGCAAGGCATCGGCCCCGACGCTTTTTTCTTCGCACACCGTGGCGGGCGCGGCGCCGAGGCGCTGCCCGCGCTGGGCGATCGTGCTCCGCTACCGGGTGCGACCGACCATCCGCTGTGGAACGAAGCGGCGCCGCCGGCGCTGTTGATCGATGAAGTCGAGGCCTTGTGGGCGCCGATCGCCTCGGACGACGACTGGCTGCTGCTGCACGACAAGGTCGCTGCGATCCGCCGGCTGGGCGAGGCGTTGCGCGGCGTGCCGGGCGGGAGGCCCGTGGCCCAGGGGCATTCGCTGCAGGACAATTAAGCACTCCGACAGGCTGCGGAGGCCAGGAGTGACGCAATGATAACCAATCCGGTTTACCGCGGGACAACATGCTGACCACCACCCCCCGTATCGAGGCCAGCTCCCACGCCATCGCCGAACTGGTCTCGATCGAGCCTGCGACCGGCATGGAGGTGTGGCGTGGCTTGTGCGGCGACGTCGACGATACCGTCGCGCGCGCGCGACGGGCCTGGGCCGGCTGGGCCGCGCAGCCCTTGTCCACCCGCATCGAACTGGTGCGCCGTTTCGCCAACGAGCTGCGCAAGGATGCCGAACCCCTGGCCCTGCTTGTCGCACGCGAGACGGGCAAGCCGCTATGGGATGCGCGCGGCGAGATCGATGGGGCGGTTGCGCGGGTCGAGGTGGCGGTGCGCGGCTATGCCGAACGCACCGCGCAGCGCCGTCTCGACAGCGCGCTGCAGGGAACCGCCGCGCTGCGCCACAAGCCGCACGGCGTGATGGCGATCATCACCAGCTTCGACCTGCCCGCGGAGGGCCCGGTGCGCCAGATCGTGCCGGCACTGATCGCGGGCAACGCGGTCATCCTCAAGCCCTCGCCTCGCACCCCGGCGACGGCCGAAGCCGTGATCCGTTGCATTCATCGCGCCGGCATTCCGGCCAGCGTCGCGCAACTGCTGATAGGCGATGCCACGCATGGCCGCGACCTGGCTGCGCACGACGGCGTCGATGGCGTCCTGTTCTCCGGGTCGAGCCAGGTGGGCCTTGCGCTCAACCGCCGGCTTGCGGCCCAGCCGGGCAAGGTCGTCGCGCTGGAGCTGGGCGGCAACAGCCCGATCGTGGTGTGGGACACGCCCAAGATTTCCGACGTCGCCGCGCTGGTGGTGCAGTCCGCCTTCACCGGCGCAGGCCAGCGCGCTGCCGCCGCGCGTCGCCTGATCGTTCGCGACACGATGTACGATGCCGTGGTGGGTGAAGTGCAGCGCCTGTGCGACAACCTCATCGTCGGCGCCCCCCTCGACGATCCCGCGCCGTTCATGGGGCCGGTGATCGACAACGATGCCGCAGACGGCCTCACCGAGAGCTTCGTCTATCTGCTGTCCCACGGCGGCCGCGCGATCCGACACCTGCTGCGGCCGCGCGGCGAGCTGCCGTTTCTTTCGCCGGCACTGATCGACGTGACCGGCATGGCGGATCGGCCCGACGTCGAACTGTTCGGCCCGATCCTGCAGATCGTGCGGGTCGGCGATTTCGACGAGGCGCTGGCCGTCGCCAATGCCACGCGCTTCGGCCTCGCCGCGGCGCTGGTGGGCGGTACGCCGCAGGACTACAACCGGTTCTGGGCGCAGCTTCGTGCCGGCGTCGTCAACTGGAACCGCCCGACGCACGGCGTATCACCCGCCTCGCCGATGGGCGGCCTGGGCCTGTCGGGCAACCACCGCCCCGGCGGTTTCTACACCGCCGATCACTGCGCCTATCCGGTCAGCTCGGCCGAAATCGACCAGCCGCGCGCCTCGATCGGCATCGGCCTCAAGCCGTAAAAACTAATCTGAACCGGTCGCAGGATCGGGTGCAGGCGTCGCCGGATCGATCGGGCCACCCGGCACGGTCGCCTGGTTGCGCATGTTCTGCTGCGACAGGTCGGGATCGACCATGAGCTGGCCTTGCAGGGCTGCATCCATTGCGGGGTCGGTGTCGCGCTTGCGCGCCTTTTCCGGGTCGTCGCCGCAGCCTGAAAGCGCGGCACACAATGCCGTCGAAATCAAAAGAACCTTGCGAATCATCGACGCCTTGTGCCGCGACTTGGGTTGATGCGCCATTACCATCGGCGCGGGTGAAACCGCTGCAAGTGCATCGGCCACAATACGAAAAGGGCTCCGGTGCCACCACGCACCGGAGCCCCATCCCTGCCCGTTCCCCGCGAAGGTCCCACCGACGAACAGGGATCAGTTCGTCAGCTTAGCGGCAGCGCTGGCTGTTCTGGTCGACCGCGCGGCCCAGCAGGGCACCGCCGGCGGCGCCGAGGATGGCGCCGAGGGTGCGGTCACCGCGTCCGGCCACGCCCTGGCCGAGCAGCGCGCCGGCGACACCGCCCACGAGCAAGCCGGTGGTGCCGTCGTTGCGGCGGCAGTAGTAGCGGCCGTCGTTGCCGCGCCAGGACTGGCCGCGATAAGCCACGCCGCGGTAATCGTCGCGACCGTTGTAGCGCCCGTCGTTGTAGCCACGGTAATCGTTGTAACCGCGATAGTCGTTGTAGCCACGGCCGTAGTCGCGGCCATCGCGCCAGTCGCCGCGATCCTGCCAGCCACGCTGGTTCCAGCCTTCCTGGTCGATGGGCGAAGCGACGGCCGTGTTGCCGGTGCCGTGGGCCAGCGGCAGGATGGCCGCCGAGGCCGGGGCGATACCGGTGGCGAGGGTTGCCGAAGCAGCGAGGCCCAGCAGAGTCTTGCGAATGGCAGTCATGGTCGGTCTCCTGATCTGCGTCGGGCGGTCGGGCCTTCCTTGGCCTTGGCCGTTCGACAGTTCGTGTCTTCGATGGTTCATGTTTACGCCATCGAATCTGAACGACCTGCAACGGCGCTGTCAGAAACACATCGCAACCCGAAATTATTTCTCGCCTTTGCGCAAAAGGCTGCGCCTGCCACAGGCGGGCCATGAAAAACACGGACGAACGGACGACATCCGACGCCAGGGGAGGACTGGCGGCAGGCTTGCTGGCCTATCTGGCCTGGGGGCTTTTCCCGCTCTATTTTCATACGCTGCAGGCCGTACCCGCGACCGAACTTGTCAGCTGGCGGGTGATCTGCACGCTGCCGGTCTGTCTCGTCATGGTCGTCGCGCTCGGCGAAGGACCAGCCCTGCTGGCCACGCTGCGGACCCCGGCACTGCTGGGCCGCCTGGTGGCAAGTGCCGTGGCGGTGGGCAGCAACTGGCTGATCTACCTCTATGCGCTGGCGTCGAACAACGTCCTCGCAGCGAGCCTGGGATACTACATAAATCCCCTGCTCAATGTCGTCATCGGCGTGCTTTTCCTGGGCGAGCGGCTCAACCGTCCGCAGTGGATCGCGGCGGCCCTCGCGCTCACCGGCACGATGGTCCTTGCCTCGCAGGCGCCCGCGATGATCGGCCTTTCGCTCAGTATGGCGCTGTCGTTTACCGCCTATGGCCTGATCAGGCGGTTCGTGACGGTCTCCTCGGTCGTGGGCCTGACCGTGGAGACGCTGGTCCTCTACCCGCTCGCGCTGTTCGTGGTCTGGCACGCAAAGGGCAGTGCGGCCGGGTGGGCGATGGCGGCGCCGGACTGGACACCCTGGCTGCTGGCCGCCTCGGGGCTAGTGACGGCAGGGCCGCTGCTGCTTTTCGCGGCAGCCGCGCGCAAGCTCGATCTTTCCGTGCTGGGCTTCATCCAGTTCATCTCGCCCACGATCGTCTTCATTCTTGGCCTGACGCTCTATGGCGAGACGATGAGCCGCGAGCGCACGATCTGCTTCGCGCTGATCTGGTGTGCGATCGCCGTGTTCGCCTGGGACATGCTGCGCCGCCGGCCAAGGCGCGCTGCAAGGCACGCCTGACACCGCTTGATCAGACCAGGCGCCAGGCCAGCGTCTCGCCCGCATGGAACGGCACCAGCGTCGTCCCGCCGGCAGCGATCTCGTCGGGAACCGTGGCGCCGGACTTCTCCAGCGTCACCGTGCCCTCGTTGAGAGGCAGCCCATAGAACAGCGGACCGTTCTCGCTGGCAAAAGCCTCGAACTTGTCGAGCGCGCCTTCCTCGTCGAACACGGCGACGTAGCTTTCGAGCGCGAAGGGCGCATTGAATAGCCCCGCGCAGCCGCAGGCGCTTTCCTTGAGATGCCGGGCGTGCGGCGCGGTGTCGGTGCCCAGGAAAACGCGCGGATGGCCCGAGGTCGCCAGCTTGCGCAGCGCGAGCCGGTGCTTCTCGCGCTTGGCCACGGGCAGGCAATATGCATGCGGGCGCATGCCGCCGACGAGCATGGCATTGCGGTTGATGTGCAGGTGCTGCGGCGTGATCGTCGCGCCGACATTGGCGCCGACGTGCTCGACGAACTGCGCCGCCTCTTCTGTGGTGATGTGCTCGAACACGATGCGCAATGCCGGGAACTGCTGCACCAGCCGGCTCAGCGTGCGCTCGATGAACACCGCCTCGCGATCGAAGATGTCAACGTGCGAATCGGTCACTTCGCCATGGATTAGCAGCGGCATGCCGATCGCCTGCATCGTCTCCAGCACGGGGTGGATGTTGGCGATGTCGGTCACGCCGTGCGCGGAACCGGTGGTGGCATGCGCGGGATAGAGCTTCGCTGCAGTGAACACCCCGGCGGCATGGCCGCGCCGCACTTCGTCGGGATCGGTGTGATCGGTAAGGTACAGCGTCATCAGCGGGGTGAAATCGCTGCCTTGCGGCAGTGCCGCCAGGATCCGGTCGCGATAAGCCGACACGCCGGCGACGTCGGTCATCGGCGGCGAGAGATTGGGCATCACGATCGCGCGGGCGAACTGGCGCGCGGTATAGGGCGCCACGCCCTCGAGCATCGCGCCGTCGCGCAAGTGGACATGCCAGTCGTCGGGGCGGCGGATGGTGAGAGTCGTCTGCGGTTCCATGCCTTCCCCTTAGGCGCTGGCCACCCTATCTGTCACCCATGAGCAACCCCCGCCTGTTCGATCGTGCGCTCGTGCGCCTGTCCCCTGCCCAACCCGGCGAGGACGTGGCCGCGTTTCTCCAGGGCCTCGTCACCAACGACGTGACCGGCACGCTGCCGGTCTGGGCCGGGCTGCTGACGGCCCAAGGCAAGGCGCTGTTCGATTTCATCGTCTGGCCCGACGGCAAGGATGCGCTGCTTCTAGACTGCGAGGCGGCGGGAGCCGAGGCGTTGGTCAAGCGCCTGTCGCTTTATCGCCTGCGCCGGCAGATCACGATCGCGATCGCACCCGAACTGGGGGTCTTCTGGGAAGGCCACGCCGGCGACGGCGGCGCGGCGGATCCGCGCCTATCGGCGCTGGGGCAGCGCTGGGTCGGTGCCGTCTCGGGGGACGACACGCCGGTCGACGATCAATGGCGCGCGCATCGCCTGCGCCTCGGCGTTGCCGAAGGGCAGGCCGAGCTGGGCCAGGACCAGACGCTGTGGCTCGAGGCGAATGCCGCCGAGCTGAACGGCGTCAGCTTCACCAAGGGCTGCTATATCGGGCAGGAAAATACCGCGCGGATGAACTGGCGGCAGAAGGTCAACCGCCGCCTCGTGGTCGTGCCGCTCGACCGTTCGGACCCGGCCCGCCAGCGCGCCGCCTACCCGGAGCTGGGCCTCGCGGTCGATCACCTGCGCGTCGAGGCGATCACGCAGCCGCCGCACTGGCTCGAGGATGCCCTGCGCCCTGAATGAAGCCACAAGGGCGAGTTCGCGCGGTCAGTGCCTGAGCGACAGGCCGACCCGCTCCATCCGCCGGTAGAAGGTCGCACGGCCGATGCCGAGGAGGCGCGCCGCGCTGCTGACATTGCCGCCGGCGCGGGCCAGCGCCTGGCGCAGCACCGCGCGATCCGCATCGTCGAAGCTGGCCGGAACCGCAGGCCCGAGCATGTCGCCCAACGGCCGCGGATCGATTCGCGTCCCGTTGCCGAGGCGGAAGTGCTGGCGCGCGGCCCGCGTCGCCCCGATCACCAGGTCGTCGCGATCGACTGCGAGCAGTGCCTGTCCGCGCCCGGCCTGATCCGTGCCGCCGCCGGCCAGGATGATCCGGGCATCGGCGTAATGGCGGCAGAACAGGTCGCGCTCGATGCTGCGGGCGCCGTCCTGCACCAGTGCGCCAATCATCGTCGCCATCGCTCGGTCGTGATCGCCGCGCGCCGAGGATATGTCGAGCGCCGCGACCAGCCGGCCGGTGGGATCGAAGATCGGCGCGTCCATGCAACTGACGCCGACATTGCGGCTGGCGAAATGTTCGTCGCGGTGAATGGTCACGGGCCGCTGCTCGACTAGGCAGGTGCCGATGCCGTTGGTGCCCTGCGTCGCCTCGGCCCACGACACGCCCGGGGCCAGGCCCAGTTCCTCGAATCGCGCGGCATCGCCGTCGGGCGCGCGCCAGTCGAGCACCACGCCGCCGGCATCTGCGATCATCACGCAGGCCCCTGCCAGCCCGACGCTGCCGTGCAGCCTGTCGAGCACCGGGGCGGCGACGGCGAGCAGTTCGCCATTGGCCGCGCGCAGCAGGTCGAGGTCGCGACCGGCCAGGGGATCGACCGCCGGCGCACGCGCTGCGGGATCGAGGCCATGGTGCAACGCCGAACGACACCATGAGGCCGCCACCGCCGACACCGCCGCGCGCGAGGAATGAACCGCGTCGAGCACGCGCTCGCTGTGCATCGTTTCCGCATCGGCCATGGCCTGCTCCTCTCCGCCGGGGGCTTGTTCGGGACTGCAGGCGACGCACCCGTCAACGACGCGTCCGTCGGCCAGCCCCGGCACCGCCTTGTCCTCTGGCTCCATCCTCTCCGTTTGCAAGGCTTTTCCGATTTCGCCCATTGTCCTTTGGACGAAGATGCCGCCCCTGCCGGGCCGCGAGGCGCGCACAAAAAGAAAGGGGGCCGATGAAGGCCCCCTTTCCACCGTGGATGGTTGCACCCCGATCCGGGACGGATCGCCGCAAACCTTGGGACGGTCCCCGGCGGTCGCATCGGCGCCGCCGGTTTCCATCAAGCCGTCAGGCCAGCTCTTAGAGCTTGCCGTCCTGGGCGTTGTTCATGTCGTTCGACACGTAGTTGAACGTGTTCGACAGCGAGTTGCCCAGCGCGCCCATGGCGGTGATGGCGGCAACGGCGATAAGCGCGGCGATCAGGCCGTATTCGATAGCGGTGGCGCCTTCGTTGTCCTTGATCAGCTTCTTGAAGAAGGTCATTTCCCGGTCTCCTTGGTTAGTTACCCCGGAGCCCTTATCGCCGCTACACCCTAAGCCTTGGTAAACGCGCTGCGGACATTTGCTTAGAAAATATCCGCAGAATATCCGATCCGGCGCAAGGCGCGAACGCGAGCCGGAATGGACCGCTCTCAGCCGCGCCCGCGATAGCCGCCCACGCCCTGATCGGGCAGCCAGAGTGCCGGCGGCGGTGCATCCGATTGCCAGAACACGTCGATGGGAATGCCGCCACGCGGGTACCAATATCCGCCGATGCGCAGCCACCGCGGCTTCATCTCGGCAAACAGGCGCTGGCCGATGCCGACGGTCACGTCCTCGTGGAAGCCGTTGTGGTTACGGAACGAGCCGAGGAACAGCTTGAGCGACTTCGACTCGACGATCGTCTCGCCCGGGGCGTAGTCGATAACCAGGTGGGCGAAATCGGGCGCCCCGGTGACCGGGCACAACGAGGTAAATTCGGGCGCGGCAAAGCGGACGAGATAGAGCGTGCCCGGACGCGGATTGGGCACGTAGTCGAGCACGGCCTCTTCGGGCGAGGCAGGCAGGGCGCTCGTTTGCCCCAGGTGCAGCGGGGCCGGCATGGGGGTGTCGGACATCGGTTGGAGATTCCTTTCGTTGCCGCGCCCAATGCACCCGTCGGCCGCCACGGGCAAGCCGGCGGCTTGCGCCTGCCCGTTCAGACACTATGCAGGCCCGCTTCGGACAAGGCGGTATCGACGCCATGGCCGTCGTGATCCGGACCCGTTGCAAAGAGGCATGAAGCGCAAGGCCATGAGCGGCACGCACCCCTTCCCCACCGCC
>NZ_DAIRTS010000049.1:0-9770 GCF_036803765.1 Novosphingobium sp. | reverse complement strand
CGGCCCCCGAGGGCACGGGGGCGGGGGCGGTGGGCGTGGCCGGCACGCGCGGGACAGTGGTTGGCACCGTGCTGGTCGCCGTGGCGGTGGGTGCCTTGGTCGTGGGCAAGGGGCGTGCCTGCGCGGTCAGGTCGACCGGGCGACCGTCCTGCTGGCTGCGCGCCAGTGCCGGCGACAGCGGCGCGAGGGCGAGTGGGGCGATCAACGCCGCGATCGTCACAAGAGACGGCCGCAGGGCGCGGGGGGAGTGCCTGGACCGGTCGAAATCGGGGTGCATCGCTGTCAAATTCCTGTTGCCATCCACTTGCACGCACGCGGTGCACGATTGATCCCTGCCCCAAGCCCCCCGCCCAATCAACCCGGCAGCCTTTCAAGAGCCTGAATCGACCGGGCAAGAAGCAGTCGCAAGGGCATCATGCCAAGGTAACGGCCGCGCAGGCCATCCGTTTCCTGCGCGATGTGGCCATGACTGCCCGTGCCCGCTAAGGCGCTGGCCATGGACCGTCCGATCGATCACGGCACCGCGCGGCTCTGGCCGTTGGCGGCGGCGATAGCCGGCATCGCCTGCTACAGCGTGATGGACGGCGTGCTGAAGGCCGCATCGCTCAGCCTCGGTGCCTTCGCGGCGATCTTCTGGCGCAGCGTGGTGGGGCTGGCGTTGCTGGTCCCGGCCTGGGGGCGGCAGGCGCGGTGGCCCGAACGCCGCCTGCTGCTGGTCCATATCGCGCGCGGAGTGCTGGGTGCGGCCATGGCGATCCTGTTCTTCGATGGCGTGGTCCGCATGCCGCTGGCCCAGGCGATCGGCCTCTCGTTCATCGCCCCGCTCCAGGCGCTCTATCTCGCGGCGGTCATGCTGGGCGAACGCGTGCATCCGCGCGCCGTGCTGGGCTCGCTCGTCGCGTTGGCGGGGGTCGGAGTCATCGCCGCCAGCCAGGTCGACGGCAGTCAAGGCACCGATGGCTGGCGCGGACTGATCGAAATCCTCGCCTCGGCGACGTTCTATGCCACCGGCCTCGTCCTGCAACGCTACCAGGCGCAGCGGGCCTCGCCAGTCGAGGTCGCCTTCTTCCAGAACCTGGTGGTCGTCGTCGTCCTAGCGCCGGCGGCCGCACTATGGGCCCCCTGGCCCGACGGGCACGCGTGGATGCTGGTGAGCGTAGGCGCGTTGCTGGCGACGCTGTCGATGCTGGCGATCGCCTGGGCCTATGCCCGGGCCGAGGCACAGGCGCTCGTGCCGATGGAGTATACCGCGTTCCTCTGGGCGGCGCTGGTCGGCTGGATCGCCTTTGCCGAGCCGGTCACGCGCGCGACGATCGCCGGGGTGGGCCTGATCGTGCTGGGCTGCGTCATGGCGGTCCGGCGCGGCGGCGTGCCGGCCGACCATCTCGGTGGCCCAGCCGAGTCGGCCTGAGCGACCCGTCTCCGATCGTGCTGCACCGCGGCGCGAGCTGACATCCTCTCGGCTGGATCGGGTACGCGCCGATAGCCCCGCCACAGCGGCACCGGCGATTGCTCCTCCCGCGATACACAGTATTTGGTATTGCGTCGCAATACGCGAAGTCGCGCAAATTTAGCCGTTTCGCGCCCTTGACGGATGCCGGCCAACAGCGCATCGCGGCGCCGTTCACGAGAGGCGCAGACCGGCAGGTCACCGCTCGTCGTTGCCTGCTGGCGTTGCGTCGGCATGGTATCCGACCTTCGCGGCTGCGGTTCTCGCAAACGGCAGGAGGATTTCACTTAGCCATGACCCAGGTCGGACAGGACTCGCTCGGTACGCGCGGCACGCTCAGCGTCGGCGGCAAGAACATCGCGTACTACTCGCTCAAGAAGGCCGCCGACAGGTTCGGCGACGTTTCGCGGCTGCCTTTCTCGATGAAGGTGCTGCTGGAAAACCTTCTCCGCTTCGAGGACGGCGGCTTCACCGTCTCGGCCGACGACGTCAAGGCGATCGTCGACTGGCAGAAGAACCCCTCGAGCAGCGCGGAAATCCAGTACCGCCCGGCGCGCGTGCTGCTGCAGGACTTCACCGGCGTGCCTTGCGTGGTCGACCTGGCCGCCATGCGCGACGCGATCGCCAAGCTCGGCGGTGACACCAGCAAGATCAACCCGCTGGTCCCGGTCCACCTCGTGATCGACCACTCGGTCATGGTCGACGAGTTCGGCCACCCCAAGGCGTTCGAGCAGAACGTCGAGATCGAATACTATCGCAACGGCGAGCGCTACGACTTCCTCAAGTGGGGTTCCAAGTCGCTGTCGAACTTCCACGCCGTGCCCCCGGGCACCGGCATCTGCCACCAGGTCAACCTCGAGCACATCGCCCAGACGGTGTGGACCTCGGAAGACCAGGACGGCAACCTCGTCGCCTATCCCGACACCTGCGTCGGCACCGACAGCCACACCACGATGGTCAACGGCCTGGGCGTGCTGGGCTGGGGCGTGGGCGGCATCGAGGCCGAGGCGGCCATGCTCGGC
Source organism: Novosphingobium sp. (assembly GCF_036803765.1). Lineage (GTDB taxonomy): Bacteria > Pseudomonadota > Alphaproteobacteria > Sphingomonadales > Sphingomonadaceae > Novosphingobium. The sequence goes on along the minus strand of NZ_DAIRTS010000049.1, from coordinate 7,298 downwards.
CAGCCGGTCTCGATGCTCATCCCCGAAGTCGTCGGCTTCAAGTTCACCGGCGAGCTGCAGGAAGGCGTCACCGCCACCGACCTCGTGCTCACCGCCACGAACATGCTGCGCAAGCATGGCGTCGTCGGCCGCTTCGTCGAATACTTCGGCCCGGGCTTGGCCGGCCTGACGCTGGCCGACCGTGCCACGCTCGCCAACATGGCGCCCGAATACGGCGCGACCTGCGGCTTCTTCGGCATCGACGAGAAGACCCTCGACTACATGCGCCTCACCGGCCGCGAGGAAGACCAGATCGCGCTGGTCGAAGCCTATGCCAAGGAGCAGGGCTTCTGGATCGACCCGTCGATCGAGCCGGTCTTCACCTCGACGCTGGAACTCGACCTCTCGACCGTCGTGCCCTCGCTCGCCGGTCCCAAGCGCCCGCAGGACAAGGTCGTCCTCCCCGAAGTCGACGACGTGTTCAATCACGACCTTGCCGACCTCTACAAGAAGACCCAGTCGCGCGTGGCCGTCGACGGCAAGGACCATGACATCGGCGACGGTGACGTGGTGATCGCCGCCATCACCAGCTGCACCAACACCTCGAACCCGAGCGTGCTGATCGCCGCCGGCCTCGTCGCCAAGAAGGCCGACGAGCTGGGCCTCAAGCCCAAGCCCTGGGTCAAGACCTCGCTGGCCCCTGGCTCGCAGGTCGTCACCGACTACCTCGAGAAGGCTGGCCTCCAGTCGCACCTCGACAACATCGGCTTCAACCTCGTCGGCTACGGTTGCACCACCTGCATCGGCAACTCGGGCCCGCTCGCCGAACCGATCAGCAAGGCGATCAACGAGAACGGCATCGTCGCCGCTTCGGTGATCTCGGGCAACCGCAACTTCGAAGGCCGCGTCAGCCCCGACGTGCGCGCCAACTTCCTGGCCTCGCCGCCGCTGGTCGTGGCCTATGCGCTCAAGGGCACGGTGGTCGAGGACTTCACCACCACGCCGATCGGCACCAGCAAGGATGGCGTCGACGTCTTCCTCAAGGATATCTGGCCGACCAACGCCGAAGTCTCGACCGTCATGGGCGGGGCGATGAACCGTCAGATGTTCCAGGCCCGCTATGCCGACGTCTACAAGGGCGACAAGCACTGGCAGGCGATCAACGTGACGGGGTCGGAAACCTACTCGTGGCGCGCCGGGTCGACTTATGTCGCCAACCCGCCGTACTTCGAGGGCATGACCATGACCCCCGAGGCCCCGACCGACATCGTCGGCGCCAAGCCGCTGCTGATCCTCGGCGACTCGATCACCACCGACCACATCTCGCCGGCGGGTTCGATCAAGGCCGACAGCCCGGCGGGCAAGTGGCTGCAGGACCACCAGGTCGCCAAGGCGGACTTCAACTCCTACGGCGCGCGCCGTGGCCATCACGAAGTGATGATGCGCGGCACCTTCGCCAACATCCGCATCAAGAACGAGATGGTCCCGGGCACCGAAGGCGGCTTCTCGCGCTATGGCGCCGAAGTCGGCGCGGTCTACGACGTGGCGCAGAAGCACAAGGCCGACGGCACCCCGATGGTGGTCATCGCCGGCAAGGAATACGGCACCGGCTCGTCGCGTGACTGGGCTGCCAAGGGCACCAACCTGCTCGGCGTGCGGGCCGTGATCGTCGAGAGCTTCGAGCGCATCCACCGCTCGAACCTGGTCGGCATGGGCGTGCTGCCGCTGCAGTTCGTCGATGGCCAGACCCGCCAGAGCCTGGGCCTGACCGGCGACGATGCCTTCACGATCGAGGGTGTCGCCAGCCTGCAGCCGCGCCAGACGGTCGACGTCAAGGTCACCCGTCCGGACGGCACCACCTTCACGTTCCAGGCGCTGTGCCGCATCGACACGGCCAACGAGCTGGAATACTTCAAGAATGGTGGCATTCTTCAGTACGTGCTGCGCAAGCTGGCGGCCTGATCGCCATCGGCCGAAACGCCGTGAAGACGAAGGGGGCGGTCCGAATGGGCCGCCCTTTTTCGTTCCCGCTCAAATCGATGCGCCTGCAATTCCTCCGTATTGGATAGTTTGCTATCTGGCCAGGTGCGACCACTGTGGCACCACAGGGCAATGGGCTCGCCGGTCACATACATCTTTGCGCTCGGTCGCGCGCAGCGGCTGGTGGTCGGCGCTGCGCCGTCGCCGGAGGCGATCGCCTGGCCGCAAGCCGGTATGCTCACCGGTCTGCTCGCGCGGCTGAGGGGGCGTCCGACATGCGATCCGGTCCCTGATTGCGCACCTGACGAGACCAGGCTGGTCTGGATCGAAAGCCATGCCTCGCTCGACTACGCCCTCGCCAGAGCCGGTCGCCTTTCGCGCTGGTCCGGGTTTGCCCTGCGCCGTCTGGTAAGCCTGTCCAACCCCGGGTGGCGGCCGCTGATGCTCGTGCGTACGACGTTCGAGACGCCGGCGTTTTCCCGCGTCGATGCGGCCCCCTTCATGCTGGCGGCGGACAACCCGGGTGACGCGCAGGCGGCCCTGCCAAAAAAAGGCCGGACCACCCGGGCGGGGTGATCCGGCCAAGGCCTCGTCGCCTGGAGAGCAAGCGACGAGGACGTGGATCGTCTCGTAAGGGACCTCAGAAGAACAGGATGCCGCCCACCGCGACCGTGTCGGACTTGGCGCTGTTGCCGTTGTGCGCCTTGGCCTTGGCAGAGACGTATTCGCCGATCAGCGTGACCCAGCTGGTCAGGCCATAGCGCACCTGGCCGACATAGCTGCTGTTGGTCTTGACCAGCGTCGGGTTCGACGTCGCGTCGAGGTTGTTGGCGTAGCTCAGGTTGCTTTCGCCATAGGAGCCACCGACCGAGATCTTGCCGAAGGTGGCGAGGGCCTGGGCGTAGAAACCGTGGCTGTCGCGCGCGTTGCCGCGGCCGTCCGAGTCGAACAGGTTGAGCACGGTCGTGCCCAGGCCCGAGGCGGTGTAGTAGTAGCCGACCGCGGTGACCGGGCCGACGGTCAGCTTGGCGCCGACGTCGAGACCCTTGCCGGTATATTCGGCCGCGCGGTTGAGCGTGTCATGCTTCTGCGTGATGCCCGACAGCCAGAAATGCGCACCCACCGGGCCCATCTTGCCGTCGTAGCTCAGCTTGGCCTGGAAACCGGGCGAGCCGTTCTGTTCGGCCGGACCGGTCAGCGAGCTGAGCGGCTGGAAGATACCGGCCGCGACCTTGAAGCCCGAGAGCGAGGGGGTGGTGTAGGTGATCTGCGGCTGGAAGTCGGTGTAGATGTAGCCCGAGCCGATGCGGCCCAGCGTGGTGTTGGCCGGCGCCACGTTGCCGCCCGGTGCGCCCGACGACAGCAGCGTGATGTCGTTGAGGATGGCGTCGGAGCCGAACAGGCCGATGTCGCGGCCGATCTTGATCTCGCCGAAGCCTGCGCGCCCGAAGGTCAGGTAGGTCTGGCGGAAGTCGATGCCCGCGGTGGCGAGTGCGGTGGGCTGGCCGCCGTTGTTGGCGCCGAGCGCACCCCAGGCCGCGCTGTTGATGCCGGGGTACATGCCGAAGTGTGCGCCGACGTCCCAGCCCGCCTGCTTGGTGGTCACCTCGACCTTGAGGAAGCCCGGAAGCAGGCCGTTGCGCACCGATGACGTGCTGTTGCCGCCGACATTGGCGATGCCACCCGCCACGGCGGTACGCGCGGTCGGGGTGTCGGGATTGTCGTGGACGTAGAAGCCGTTGACCGAACCGGAGAAGGTCAGCGTCACGTCGCCGACCTCGAGGCCGACGCCGGCGGGCGTGCGGCGCACCATGCGCTCGGGTTCTGGGAAGCTGGCGGAAGGCCCGGCCGGGGCGACGGCGGGAGCGGCAGCCGGCGGTGCGGCCTGGTCGGCCTCGTCCTCGCGCAGCAGCTGCTGGTATTCCTCGTCGGACAGGATGCCCTTCTCGTGCAGCCGCTTGAGCAGCGCGGCAGAGGTACCGGCCATGGCCGGCGTGGCGCCGAGCGTTATCATCGCGGCGAGCATCGCGCCCGCCAGCCCCTTGCGTGCCTTCATTGTCCTTCCCCTCACATGCTTATCTGCCCCAAAGGGCACGGCGCAACGATGCGCCTCGCGGGGGAGGGATAAAATTGGACTATGGTTCTCGTTCCAAGGAACGAGGCGCGGTGCAGCAGACAGTCAGCTAGCCCTGGACTGTTCTGCCCTAGTCAGGCGCTGGCCATCAGCCCTTCCACTCGCGGCGTTCCTCCGCCGCGCGCAGCACCTCGTACGAGAGCTGCAGCTTCTGGAACTCCTCGGCCGCCGCGGCGTCGCCAGGGCGCACGTCGGGGTGGACCAGCTTGGCTTTGGTACGCCATGCCTTGCGGACCGCTTCGAAATCGGCGTCGGGGTCCAGCCCCAGCACCTCGAGCGCGCGCAGTTCGTCACGGCTGCGGCTGCCGTCACCGGGCCCGGCCCAGGCCTGCCACGAGGCCTCGCGATATTCGCGGCTGGTGCGGCGCTCGGCCTGCTCGCGCTGCTCGGCTTCTTCCTTGTCCAGCCCTTCGAAGTAGTTCCAGCCGGCGTTGTATTCGGCGGCATGCTTCTCGCAGAAGTACCAGCGGTCGGGGCTGTTGGGAGACTTGGGCGCGGGGCAGTTGCCGGGATTGTTGCAGCCGGCGCGGTCGCACAGGCGCACTTCGGCGGCCTCGCGGCCACTGCCGTAGCCGCGCCAGCGGGGAAAGCCCCAGTCTGTGGATCGCCCTTGCCGTGCCATCGGCGCTGCCTGCCTCGAACCTTCTTGAAACGACAGCGCCCTGTGCAGCCGGATGGCCACGCAGGGCGCCTGATGGGGGCTAGATAGGCGCCGGGGGTAGCCCGGCGCAAGAGGCCCTTATTGTACAGTAACCGTCACCGCGCGGCGGTTCTGGGCATAGCTGGCTTCGTCCGAACCCAGCGCGATCGGCCGTTCCTTGCCATAGCTGACGGTGTTGATGCGGCTGCCGTCGATGCCCAGGCTGATGAGGAAGTTCTTGGCGGCGTTGGCGCGGCGCTCACCCAGCGCGATGTTGTAGTCGCGCGTGCCGCGCTCGTCCGCATGGCCCTCGATCGTGACCATCTTGTTGGGGTAGCGGCCCAGCCACTGCGCCTGGCTCTGCAGGATCGCCTGGCTTTGCGCATCGATGTTGTAGCGGTCGAGGTCGAAGTGGATGGTGTCCGACTGCACCGAGGCGACGAAATCGGCCTGGCTGCCCGCAGTGGGACCGGTCGGTGCGGGCTCGGTGGTCGTCGTCTCGGCGGTCGGCGGCGGCGGCAGCTCGGCAGCGGTCTTCTTCGAGGTGGACGAGCAGGCGGCCAGCGAAAGGCTGGCGGCAGCGATGGTGACGGCAGCGATCGTGCGGTTCATGCGGGGTCTCCTGAACTTGGCTGACGGTTAGGGCAGCACCGGTCCCCATGCGGGGTCCGAGGCATCGACGGGGGTATTGAGCTTGCGTTCGTTCTGGCCGGTCAGGTCGACCTGCCAGATGCCGGTGCGACCCGAGTTCTTCTCGGTGCGGAAAAACTGGATGATGCGGCCGTTGGGCGCCCAGGTCGGGGCCTCGTCCTGCCACGAATTGGTGAGGAAGCGCATCGCGCCCCCTTGCGGGTTCATCACTGCCACACGCAGGTTGCCGCAGATGCAGGTGAAGGCGATCTGGTCGCCGCGCGGGCTCCATTCGGGGGTGGCCGCGCGGCCGCCGAAGAAGCTGATGCGCTTCTGCCCGGTGCCGTCGGCGTTCATCACGTAGATCTGCTGGCTGCCGCCGCGATCGCTTTCGAACACGATGCGGTTGCCGTCGGGGCTGTACGACCCGCCGACGTTGATGCCCGGCGTGTTGGTCAGCCGCGTCGGCGTGCCGCCGGTGGCGGGAATGCGATAGATGTCGGTGTTGCCGCCCATCGCCATCGAGAACAGCAGCGACTTGCCATCGGGCGACCAGCGCGGCGCGAACGTGGGATTGCGGCTCTGCAGCACGAGGTGCTGGGTGCCGCTGCCGATGTCGTAGACGTAGATCCGCGGGTTGCCGTTGAGGTACGACAGGTAGGCTATCTTGCTGTAGTCGGGCGAATAGCGCGGGGTCAGCGCGGTCGCCTGGCCGTTGGTGATGAAGCGGTGGTTGGCACCGTCGGAATCCATGATCGCCAGCTGCTTGCGGCGGTGGTCCTTGGGGCCGGTCTCGGCGATGTAGGCGATCTTGCTGTCGAAGAACGGGCTTTCGCCCGACAGGCGCGAATAGACCATGTCGGCGCACTTGTGCGCGGCGCGGCGCCATTCGGCGGGCTGCACGACATAGCCCTGCCGGGCCAGTTCGCTGCCGAGCGCGACGTCGTAGAGATAGCAGCCGACCGTCAGCCGGCCGTCGGGCGCGGCGCGCACGAAGCCCTGCACCAGCATTTCGGCCGAGCGCGCGCGCCAGTCGGCAAAGCCCGGGGCGGTCACCTGCTGGTAGGCAATCGCCGGCAAGGCATCCGGGCCGGTCGGCTTGAACAGGCCGTTGTTCCTGAGGTCATTATAGACCACGCGCGCCAGGCTCTTGCCCAGCGCCGCGGTGTCGCCGCCCTCGGCCGCCGTCGGCACCGGGTTGTCGGTGGGGAAGGCCGGGATCGCGACGCCGAGGTCCTGCCAGGCGCCCTCGCCGGTGACCGATCCGGTCAGCCCGCCGTCGTCGGGCGCGGCGGTGGTGGCCGCCTGCGGCGCCGCCGAGGCCGGCAACGCCTGCTGCTGCGCCAGGGCAGGCTGGGCCAGCCCGATGGCAAGGATGAGGCACGTCGGAGCAAAACGCTTCATTGCGACAGTTTCCAGTCAAAGCGGAACGCGGAGACGCGCTTCCAGCTGTTGTAGTATTGCGGCGGCAGCTCGAACGGTGCGGCCAGTTCCACGGCGCGGACTGCCAGTTCCCCATGGCGCTTGGCCTGGGCGCGGTTGGCATCGGTGATCCCGGACTGCGAAACGACCACGGGTCGCCCGGCCAACGAGCCATCGGGGTTGAGGTTCCATGCGACCACGGTGACGAGCTTGTCGACATCGACACCCGAGGGGCCGTTCCAGTGCGGCTTGATCTGGCGCGAGATCGCCATGCCAAGCGAGGCGCGCACTTCCGGGCCGACGGCGGCGGCGGGCGGTGTCTTGGCCGTGCCCGGCTTGGTCGCAACGGCCACGCCGGCAAGAAAGTCGCTGCCGATGCGGCTGCCGCCGGCGGGCGCCTTGGTGGGCGGCTTCGCCGTGGGCTTGCCTGCGGTGGCCCCGGGGCGTGCGGGCGAGGCCGGCGCAGGCTGTGGCCGAGGCGCCGGGCGCGGCGCGGGCGCGGGCGCGGGCGTA
>NZ_DAIRTS010000048.1:0-10509 GCF_036803765.1 Novosphingobium sp. | reverse complement strand
CCGTCCAATCTCCGCCAAGCATGCTCAAGCTTCACGATTTTTGCAACAGAGCCGGGCTGGCCATGGTCGATGCCGTCGCGCGGCTTCATGGCGGCCACCTCGGACTGGGTGACGCGCCCGCCGGCGGGCTGTCGGTGAGCTTGCACCTGCCCCGGTAGAGGGCGCCGCCGACCCTCGACAGCCTGTGCTCGAGGCTTTAGGCGGGGCCCTTCCATCCACGAAAGGTCGCGCGATGAAGCTGGTGATCGGCAACAAGAACTATTCGAGCTGGTCGCTGCGCGGGTGGCTGGCGGCGCGCCAGTCGGGCCTGCCGTTCGAGGAAATCTGCGTTCCGCTTTATGGTGACGACTGGGACGAGGCCAAGCGCCGCGACGCCAATCTCGCGCCGTCGTCGGGCAAGGTGCCGATCCTGTGGGACGGCGATGCGGTGGTGTGGGACAGCCTCGCGATCATCGACTATCTCGCCGACAAGGTCGGGCGCGACCGGTTCTGGCCCAAGGAAGACGCCGCGCGCGCCATGGCACGATCGATCGTCGCGGAAATGCATTCGGGCTTTGCCGCGCTGCGCCAGGCGATGCCGATGAACGTGCGCCGCCGCGTGCAGGTCGAGACCGTCAGCGACGCGGTGCGCGCCGACATCGTGCGCATCCTGCAGATCTGGGCCGAGGCGCGGGCGCGCTTCGGGCAGGGCGGTCCCTTCCTGTTTGGCACCTTCAGCGCGGCCGACATCTTCTACGCGCCGGTCGTCTCGCGCTTCATCACCTACGGCGTCGGCGTGCCCGGTTTCGCCACGGCCTACATGCAGGCGCTGTGGGAGCATCCGTGGATGCAGGCCTGGATCCAGGCGTCGGAGGACGAGGAATGGACGATCGAGCAGTTCGAAGAGAGCCCGCAGGCATGAGCGCCGATCCCGTCATCCTGACCGAGCGCCTGATCGACTGCCCGAGCGTGACGCCGGCGACCGGATCGGTCTTCGCCATGCTCGAGGCGATGGTCGTGCCGCTCGGCTTCACCGTCCATCGCTTCGTCGAGGGCGAGGCGCCCGATGGCCCGGTGGAGAACCTGCTGGCGATCCGCCACGGCCCGGCGGGCAGCCGCCACTTCGCCTTCGCCGGGCACCTCGACGTCGTGCCGCCGGGGCAGGGCTGGACCAGCGCGCCCTTCGCGGCTGAGCGGCGCGGCGCGCTGCTCTATGGCCGCGGCGCGGTCGACATGAAGGGCGCGATCGCCGCCTTCGTCGCCGCGCTGGCCGATATCCCGGCCGACGCGGGCACGATCAGCCTCGTCATCACCGGCGACGAGGAAGGCCCCGCGCGCTATGGCACGGTCGCGCTGATCGAACGGATGCGCGCGCTGGGCGCCCTGCCCGACCTGTGCCTGGTGGGCGAGCCGACCAGCGTCAACCGACTGGGCGACATGATGAAGATCGGCCGACGCGGCTCGGTCAACCTGTGGCTGACGGTCGCCGGCGCGCAAGGGCACGTCGCCTATCCGCACCTTGCCGACAATCCGATTCCGCGCCTCGTCGCCATGCTGGCCGAGCTTGACGCGCTCGAACTGGACAGCGGCAGCGACTGGTTCCAGCCCTCGAACCTCGAGATCACCGACCTCGAGGTGGGCAACCCCGCGACCAACGTCATCCCAGCCGAGGCGCGTGCGCGGCTGTCGATCCGCTTCAACGACCTGCACACCGGGCAGGGGCTGGTCGACCGCGTCACCGCCATCGCCGCGCGCCATGGCGGGACGGTGCGCGCGGTGATCTCGGGCGAGAGCTTCATCACCCTGCCGGGCGATTTTTCCACGCTGATCGCCGAGGCCGTGCGCGCCGAAACCGGGGTGGAGCCGGAGCTGTCCACCACCGGCGGCACCTCGGACGCGCGCTTCTTGCGCGCGCTGTGCCCGGTTGTGGAATTCGGCCTGTGCAACGCGACGATGCACAAGAAGGACGAGGCGGTCGCGATCGACGACCTCGTCGTGCTGGCGCGGATCTATCGCCGTATCACGCTGGCGGCGCTGGCGGGCTGAGACCAGGTTCTATCGGGGGCACGCGGGTGTCGCGCTTGGCCTCGCCCCTCCGTCAGGCCTTTGGGCCTGCGACCTCCCCATCGATGATGGGGAGGATCTGAGGTCCTCCCTGCTGCAGGCGGGGAGGGGGGACCGCCGCGAAGCGGTGGTGGAGGGGCCGTTCACAACCCCGGCGTCGTCGCCTGCACGGGCGCGGGGACGCGCAAGCCCGGCTCCTGCCCGCGCAGGATGCGCCCGGCGCGCTGGACGGCGCGCACGAGGCGCGGCTGTACCCCGCAGCGGCAGACGTTGGGCAGGGCGGCGGTAATGTCCGCCTCGGCCGGGTCGGCGTTGCGCGCGAGCAGCGCGGCGGCCGCCATGACGAGGCCCGGCGTGCAGAACCCGCATTGCACTGCTTGTTCGGCGGCGAAAGCCTGCTGCACCGGGTGATTGCGATCGGGCGAGAGGCCCTCGATCGTCGTCACGCTGCGGCCTTCGGCCTCGCCCAGCAGCAGCGTGCAGCTGGGCATCGCCTGCCCGTCGACGATTACCGTGCAGGCGCCGCATTCGCCGGTGCCGCAGCCGTACTTGGTGCCCGTGAGATTGGCGGCATCGCGCAAGGCCCAGAGCAGCGGCGTGTCGTCGGGCAGCGCGATCGCGATCGGCTGGCGGTTGAGCGTCAGGGAGGCCATGGCCGGCTCAGTACCGCGCCGCCCAGTCGAGCACCAGTGCATCGACGAAGCGGCTGGCGGAGGCGCCCTCGGGCAGGTCGTTGACGAGCACCGCAAAGGTGAGCGTGCGCCCGTGCGCCGTGGCCAGGAACCCCGCCAGCGTCTGCGTGCCCATCAGCGTGCCGGTCTTGGCGGCGAGCTTGCCCTCGAGCGGGGTGCCGCGCAGGCGGTTCTTCAGCGTGCCGCTCTGCCCCGCCACCGGCAGTCCGGCGCGCCACAGTGCCGACCAGGGCTGGGCATTGCCCCAGCGCAGCAGCGTGACCAGCGCGCGCGGGGTCACGCGGTCGTAGCTTGACATGCCCGAGCCGTCGTAGAGGCTGACGCTGCCCGGCGGCAGGGCTGCGGGCGCCAGCGCGGCATCGCGCGCCGCGCGCCCTGCCGCGACGGTGCCCGCAGGGGAAAGCCGCCGCAGCAGCAGTTCGGCATGGAGATTCTGGCTCTGGCGCAAGGTCAGCGCGATGTCGTCCGCCAGCGGCGCAGGGATCGTGCGGGCGAGTATCTCGGATGCGGCCGACGGTGCGCCAGCGCTCATCCGGTGGCGCACGCTGGCCGCGCCGGTGACTCGCACCCCGCGCGCCTCCAGCATCGCGCGCAGGACGATCGCGGCGCGCAAGGCCGGATCATGGACGGCCTGGGGTCGCAGCCCGGGCGCGCTCGCGAGATTGTCGTCGAGCGTCAGCGCCGAAACGGCGGTGCCCGATATCGTCGCCATGTTGTCCCAGCTCATGCCCGAGGGCCAGCGCTCGTCGGCCATGGCGCTGTCATCGCCGATCACCGCGCCGACCGTACGGTTCGGAAGCGCGGCGGCCACCGCATCGGCGAGCGTCGCGAGGCAGTCGGTCACGCAATCGGGCGCGGACGACAGGCGTGCATCGCCATGGCCGGCCAGGACCACGTCGGCACCCTCGAACGCCACCGTCGCGCCCGCCGCGTCATCGGGCCGGGTGACGTCGCCCAGCAGCGCCAGCGCGGCCGCGGTGGTGAACAGCTTGGTGGTGGAGGCCGGCACCATGCGCTGGTCGGCGGCCTGCTCGGCCAGCACCGCGCCGGTCTCGTCGGTGACGACGTATCCGATCCGTGCGCCGGCTGGCAAAACGGGGGCCGGCGGCACGGGGGCTGCCGCCGCATCGGGCGCCGGGGAGAGAAGCATTACGAAAGCGAGCAAACGCATGCTCGCGTCTATAGCGCGATGGAGGCGCGCCGGGGCATGAAATGTCGCCGGAACGTGAGGCTGCGCGTGCGCGATGGGCCCTTCGACAGGCTCAGGGCGAACGGGTTGGGATGGGGTACGGGAAACCCCCGCTCAACCTGAGCTTGTCAAAGGACGCCGGCACGGCAGGTACGGTCCTGTGCCCTTCGGCGGGCTCAGGGCGAACGGGTTGGGAGAGGGTAAGCACAAACCGCCGTTCGTCCTGAGCTTGTCGAAGGACGCTAGCGCTGCAGGTGCGGTCCGTTGCCATTCGACAAGGGGAGCGCGCACATGAAAGAGCACGACACGCAGGTTGTGCCCCGGGCAGCCGAACGCGGGCGCTCAGATAACCGGGGCGTTGTCGATCAGGCGGGCCTTGCCGATGTGGGCGGCGACCAGCACGCGCGCCGGCGCCGCGCCCGGTGCGTCGAGCAGGTCGAGCGTCGTGGCATCGCGCAGTTCGGCATAGTCGACGCGCGAAAAGCCGCCTGCCAGCAGCGCGGCGGAGAGGTCGGCCATGGCCTGCGCGGCCGGGGTGCCGCCCTTGAGCGCCGTCACGGCAGCCGCGATCGCGCGCGGCAGGGCCACGGCGGCGGCGCGTTCCTCGGGGGTGAGGTACTGGTTGCGGCTGCTCATCGCGAGACCGTCAGCCTCACGCACCGTCGGCACCCCCAGGATCGCGTCGGCGCGCGGGCTGGTGAGGTCGAGGTCGCGCGCCATGCGGCGGATGATGGTCAGCTGCTGCCAGTCCTTCTCGCCGAACAGCGCGACGTCAGGCTGGACCTGGTTGAACAGCTTGGTGACGACCGTCGCCACGCCGTCGAAATGGCCGGGCCGCGCCGCGCCGCACAGCACCGCATCGAGGCCCGAGACGCTGACGCTCGTGGCAAAGCCTGCCGGATAGACCTCGGCCGGTGGGGGCGCCCAGACGATGTCGACGCCTTCGGCCGCGAGCAGCGCGGCGTCGGCCTCGAGCCGGCGCGGATAAGCGTCGAAATCCTCGTTGGGCCCGAACTGGCGCGGATTGACGAAGATCGAGACCGCCACGGCATCGGCATGGCGGCGCGCAGTGCGCACCAGCGTCAGGTGCCCTTCGTGAAGCGCACCCATCGTCGGCACCAGCGCCAGGGTTTTTCCCCCGCTTTTGAGCAATGTCACCGCATGACGCAGGGTGTCGAGACGAGAGATGGTTTGCACGCCGGCGGCCACTCCAGTAAGCCGGGGCAAGACGGGCCACGCGGCGGGGGCCAACCCCCTAGCGGTGCGGACCCGGGCATTCAAGCGTTCGGTTAACCGGCCCAGCGAGAGAGAAACCGCGTGTCCCAAGGCCCTGAGGGTTCCGGCCAGCCAAATCCCGGCCTGCCCAATCCGCACACTGTTCCCCCCGGTGCTCCTCCCGGCGCTCCTCACCGTATCGTCTTCGCCAACGAGAAGGGTGGCACCGGCAAGTCGACCACGGCGGTCCACGTCGCGGTCGCGCTCGCCTATCAGGGCGTGCGCGTGGCCGCGATCGACCTCGACAGCCGGCAGGCCACGCTGCACCGCTATCTCGAAAACCGCGACGAGACCGCGCGCCGCCGCCAGCTGCCGCTGCCCAACGCCACGCACGTCGTATTCAAGGGCGAGACGACCGACGAACTCGACGCCGTGGTCGCGGACCTGTCGCAGGACCACGATTTCCTGATCTTCGACACGCCCGGCCGCGACGACATGCTGGCGCGCCATGTCGCCACCACCGCCGATACGCTGGTCACCCCGCTGAACGACAGCTTCGTCGACTTCGACCTGATCGGGCAGGTCGATGCCGAGACGTTCCGCGTCCGCCGCCTGTCGTTCTATGCCGAGCTGATCTGGGAGGCGCGCAAGAAGCGCGCGCTCACCACGATCCAGCAGGGCCGGCGCGAGATGGACTGGGTGGTGGTGCGCAACCGCACCCAGCATGTCGAGGCGCGCAACCAGAAGCGCATCGATCAGGCACTGAACGAGCTGTCGCGCCGCGTGGGTTTTCGCATTTCCAACGGCCTGTCCGAACGCGTGATCTATCGCGAGCTGTTCCCGAGCGGTTTCACGCTGCTCGACAAGGGCTATCTGGGCGAGCTGGGCACCAGCCACCTCGTTGCGCGGCAGGAATTGCGCACCCTCGTCGCCGGGCTCAACCTGCCGATCCCGCCGCGCGGGGCCGTGCCCACCGGTCCCGAAGGGGCCGCGCTGGCGGGCGTCGCGTGACCAAGCTGATCCTGCTGGCTGCGCTGGTCTGCGCGGCGGTCAAGCTGCTGACCGGGCGATGGCCTTGGGAACTGGCGCGCGGCGATGCCCGTTCCCTGGCCGAGAAGCGCGCGCGCGGGCTGCTTGGCGTGGACCCGGGCGCGGGGCGGACCGAGATCATCGAGGCGCACAAGCGGCTCGTCGCCATGGTCCACCCCGATCGTGGCGGGTCGAACGAGGCCGTGCACGAGGCCAATGCGGCGCGTGATCTGTTGCTGGGGCGGCTGATCGAGCGCCGTTGACGTTACCGTCCCAGGTCGCCGTCACGCTCGAACTGCGAGGAGGGCCGGACGATGACCACGCACCAATTCCATCCCACGATCCTGCGCGAATATGACATTCGCGGGGTGTTCGGCGAAACGCTCGACGCGGATGATGCGCGCGCGGTGGGGCAGGCCTTTGCGACGTGCGTGGCCCGGGCCGGCGGCGGCCGGGTGGTCGTGGGCCATGACGGGCGCACCAGTTCGCCGATCCTGCTTCATGCCCTGCTCGAAGGCGTGACCGCCGCCGGGGTCGATGCCGTGCGGATCGAGCTGGGGCCGACGCCGATGCTCTATTACGCGGCGGCCATATTGCCGGGTGTCGCGGGCGGGATCATGGTCACCGGCAGCCACAACCCGCCGACCCACAACGGCTTCAAGCTGGTGCTCGGTGGCAAGCCGTTCTTCGGGGCGGACATCGCCGCGTTGGGCACCATGGCCGCAGCCGGCGACTGGGCCAGCGGCAACGGCACGATCCATAGCGCCGAGGTGATGGACGACTACGTCGATCGCCTGCTGGAGGCGCTGGACGGGATCGACCCGGCGCGGCTGGCGAACCTTGCCATGGCGTGGGACTGCGGCAACGGCGCGGCCGGGCCTGTGGTGGAGCGGCTGGTTGCGCGCCTGCCCGGGCGACACCGCGTGCTGTTCGGCGCGGTCGACGGGCGCTTTCCCAACCATCATCCCGATCCCACGGTCGAGCGCAACCTCGCCGACCTGCGCGCCACGGTGGCGGACGACCACCTCGATGGCGGCGTGGCGTTCGACGGCGATGCCGATCGCATCGGCGCGATCGACGGTACGGGCCGCGTGCTCTGGGCCGATCACATGCTCATGATCCTTGCCGAGGATGCGCTGGCCCGCCACCCCGGCGCGCGCGTCTTGGCAGACGTCAAGACCGGTCAGGCATTGTTCGACCGCGTGGCGGCGCTGGGTGGCCAGGCGGACATGGCGCCGACCGGCCATTCGCTGATGAAGGCGCGGATGCACGAGACCGGCGCACTGCTGGGTGCGGAGATGAGCGGGCATCTCTACATCGCCGAGGACTGGTGGGGCTTCGACGACGGCCTCTACGCGGCGCTGCGCCTGATCGCGGCGAGCGCCCGGCTCGGCCGTTCGCTGACCGACCTGCGCGGCGCGGTGCCCGACACCTTCGCCACGCCCGAAGTGCGCCGTCCGGTGGACGAGGCGCAAAAGTTCGCTTTGGTCGAGGCGGTGCGCCATCGCCTGGAGGCCGAAGGCGCACAGGTCACGGCGATCGATGGCGTGCGCGTCACCACCCCCGACGGCTGGTGGCTGCTGCGCGCCTCGAACACCGAGCCCGCGGTCGTCACGCGCGCGGAAAGCGCCAGCGCCGAAGGGCTGGCGCGGCTCGAGGCGGAGATCGAGCGGTATCTGCACGGGTAGCGGCCCCTCCGTCAGCCGCTGGCGCGTCTGCCACCTCCCCATCGGGGATGGGGAGGATCAAGGTTCCTCCCTGCCATGAGGCGGGGAGGGGGACCGCCCGCGCAGCGGGTGGTGGAGGGGCGAAAGACCACCCCCCTCGCGCCCGGGCCACATCGCACCTATCTTGGGCATCATGGCCGGCGTTCCCCCCGAGATCACATCCTGGTTCGATGCGCGCGGCTGGCGCGTGCGGCGCCATCAGGCGCAGATGCTCGATGCGGCCGATGCCGGGCAGCATGCGCTGCTGGTGGCGGACACGGGTGCCGGCAAGACGCTGGCAGGCTTCCTGCCGACGCTGGCCGCGTTCTGTCCGTCGCGGCTGGGCGATGCCCCGGCGCCCGAGGGGTTGCACACGCTCTACATCTCGCCGCTGAAAGCTCTGGCGCACGACGTGCAGCGCAACCTGCTGACCCCGATCGAGGAGATGGGCCTCTCGATCCGGGTCGAGACGCGCAGCGGCGACACGCCGTCGGATCGCAAGGCGCGGCAGCGGGCGCGGCCGCCGCAGGTGCTGCTGACGACGCCTGAATCGCTCTCGCTGCTGCTGAGCTATCCCGAGGCATCCGAAATCTTCAGCGGGCTGAAGCGGGTGGTGATTGACGAGGTCCACGCCTTCGCCACGGGCAAGCGCGGCGACCTCCTGGCGCTGGCGCTGGGCCGGCTGCAGGCGCTCGCGCCCGACCTGCAGCGGGCCGCGCTTTCGGCCACGGTGGCCGAGCCGGAGGCGTTCCGTGCCTGGCTGGCGCCGTGGGGCGAGATCGACGCCGTCGCGCTGGTCGAGGGCGAGACCGGGGCCGAGCCCGAGGTCGAGATCCTGCTGCCGCGCGAGGAACGCGTGCCCTGGGGCGGGCACGCCGCCGCCTGGGCGGTGCCGCAGCTGATCGAGATGATCCGCGCCAACCGCGTCACGCTGATCTTCACCAACACGCGCTTCCTGGCCGAATACATCTTCCAGCTGCTGTGGGATGCCAACGACGAGACCCTGCCGATCGGCATTCACCACGGCTCGCTGTCGGCCGAGGCGCGGCGCAAGGTCGAGGGCGCGATGGCGCAGGGCAAGCTGCGCGCGCTGGTCTGTACCGCCAGCCTCGACCTCGGCGTCGACTGGGGGGACATCGACCTTGTCGTGCAGATGGGCGCACCCAAGGGCTCCTCGCGCCTGCTGCAGCGGATCGGCCGCGCCAATCACCGGCTCGACCTGCCGAGCCGCGCGGTGCTGGTGCCGGGCAACCGCTTCGAATATCTCGAGGCGATGGCCGCGCGCGATGCGGTGCACGAGGGGCAGCGCGACGGCGAGGACTTCCGCCCCGGCGGGCTCGACGTGCTGGCGCAGCACGTCATGGGCTGTGCCTGCGCCGGCCCGTTCCACGAGGATGCGCTACTCGCCGAAGTGCGCTCGACGCTGGCCTATGCCTGGGTCGATGCCGCCGCCTTCGCGCGCGTGCTCGATTTCGTCGCCACCGGCGGCTATGCGCTGCGCGCCTATGACAAGTTCCGCCGTATCGTGCGCGACCGCGATGGCACCTGGCGGCTGACGCACCCCGAACAGGCGGCGCGGCACCGGCTCAATGCCGGGATCATCATCGATTCCGAGATGCTCGAGGTGCGCTTTCGCAACGGCCGCTCGCTGGGCCGGGTCGAGGAGCATTTCGGCGCGCAACTCAGCCCCGGCGATACGTTCCGCTTTGCCGGGCTGGATCTCGAGGTGGAGGGGGTGCGCGACCTCGAACTGGTCGTGCGCGCGGCCAAGAGCGCGGGCCAGATCCCGAGCTATGGCGGGGCGCGCATGCCGCTGACCACGCACTTGTCCACCCGCGTCCAGGCGATGCTCGCCGATCGCGGCACCTGGGCGCGCTTTCCCGACGATGTGCGCGAATGGCTCGAAATGCAGGACTGGCGCAGCCGCCTGCCCGCGCCGGGCGAACTGCTTGTCGAGAGCTTTCCCTTCCATGGCCGCGAATACAGCGTGTTCTACACCTTCGAGGGGTGGAACGCGAACCAGTCGCTGGGCATGCTCATCACCCGGCGCATGGAGGACCGGGGGCTGGGGCCGCTGGGCTTCGTCGCCAACGACTATGCGCTGGCGGTGTGGAGCCTGCGGCCGATCACCGATCCTGCACCGCTGCTCTCGCCCGACATCCTCACCGACGAATTCGTCGAATGGGTGCAGAACTCGCACCTTCTGCGCCGCGCCTTCCGCGAGGTGGCGGTGATCTCGGGCCTGGTTGAGCGGCAGCATCCCGGCAAGCGCAAGAGCGGCAAGCAGGTGACGTTCTCGACCGACCTCATCTACGACGTGCTGCGCAAGTACGAGCCCGACCACGTGCTGATCGAGGCCGCCTGGGCCGATGCGCGCACGCGGATGACCGATGTGGGCCGCCTCGCCGACCTGCTCGACCGCGCAGGCGCGGAACTGGTCCACGTGCAGCTGGAGCGCGTGACGCCGCTGGCGGTGCCGGTGCTGGTGATGATCGGGCGCGAGAACCTGCCCGCGGGCGCGGCAGACGACGAGCTGGTGATCGAGGCGGAATCGCTGGGTGGGCTGGCGATGACGGCGTGACCCCCGATCCTCCCTCCGCTTGCGGGGGGAGGTGGCCGCCGCAGGCGGTCGGAG
>NZ_DAIRTS010000047.1:0-11192 GCF_036803765.1 Novosphingobium sp. | reverse complement strand
CATCGGCACCGGCGCCACCGCGGTGCAGGCGGTGCCCCATCTCGGCGCCGGGGCGAAGGAACTCCATGTCTTCCAGCGCACGCCCTCGTCGATCGACGTGCGGGGTGATCGCCCGACCGACCCCGATTGGGCGAAGTCGCTCGAGCCGGGCTGGCACCAATACCGGATGGAGAATTTCAATACCCTGGTCTCGGGCGGCTGGGCGGAGGAGGATCTTGTCGCGGACGGCTGGACCGACATCATCCGCAACCTCGGCGTGATCGCGCGGATGCGCGCGAACAAGGCGGCCGAGGGCACGAACGTCGATCCGGGGGAGCTGGTCCAGCTCGCCGATTTCCAGAAGATGGAATCGATCCGCCACCGCGTCGACAGCGTGATCGCCGACAAGGGAACTGCCGAGGCGCTCAAGCCCTATTACAACCAGTTCTGCAAGCGCCCCTGCTTTCACGACGACTATCTGGCGACCTTCAACCGGCCCAACGTCCACCTCGTCGACACGAACGGGCGCGGCGTCGACCGGATCACCGAACGGGGCGTCGTGGCGGCCGGCAAGGAGTATCGGCTCGATTGCCTCATCTTCGCGACCGGTTTCGAGGTCGGCACGAGCTATGCCCGGCGCGCCGGTTACCAGATTCACGGCCGCGGGGGGACCACGCTGGAGGAGAAGTGGGCGAAGGCCGGCGCGCGCACGCTCCACGGCCTGATGAGCCACGACTTCCCGAACTGCTTCATCTTCTCGACGATCCAGTCGGGATTCACGGCGAACTACCCGCACGCGCTCGCCGAGCAGGCTACCCAGGCCGCGCACATCATCGCCGCCGCGACCGAGCAGCAGAAGACGCGGATCGAACCGACCATCGAGGCGGAGGAAGCCTGGACGCAGCAGATACTCGACGCCGTGCTGGACCGCCGGAAGTTTCTCGAGGAATGCACGCCGGGCTATTATAACGGCGAGGGCGGCAAGCCGAACCCGCTTGCGGCGAGCTACTCGTCGTACGGAAAGGGGTCAGTCGCGTTCTTCAAACTTTTGAAGATGTGGCGTGAGAGCGGCGAGTTCGCAGGTCTCGTAATGTCGTGACCCGATTCTTGACCACTCCCACGCGTGGGAACCAGATTCAGGCTGTGTGCCCTGGCACACCCCGAAGCGATCAGAAAGGCGGCATAGCCAGCCGGTGGTAGAGGCCGACCCGAATAGCGGCGCGACGCGGCCTAGTCGTTTTGCATGGCACGAAAGCCCCCGATTGAGATTTATGGCACGGGTATCCGCGGCAGTTGCGGGCCTAAATGGGGGCCTGATACAAAGCCGCTATATCTTATCTACTTGATTATTTGTAATAAAATTCCTTCAATTGGACTCCACCTCCTCTCGATGATCCGCTCAGCGTTCGCGCGCGTCATGCGGTGATGCGACTCGCGCTCTTTCGGATCACTGCATCGGTAATTTTTACTATCGCCAGAGGCGATATCTCGCATCATTTCTAGATCATATCATGTAATATCAATTACCTAAGCCGCATTGCCAAAAGAGTATTTATTGCTATCGTTTAGGAGCAAAAAAATTCACGGGGAGGACCGTTCGCAATGAAACGGACGTTTGGAATCACCATCTCGCTGGCGGCGCTGGCCGTCGCTCAATCCGCCGCCGCGCAGGAGGCGGATCAGACGGCCGCCAATTCGGGCGCGGCGCAGGTGCAGGATGTGATCGTCACCGCGCAGAAGCGCAGCGAGCGGTTGCAGGACGTGCCGATCGCAGTGACGGCAATCACGGCGGAGACGATCCAGAACCGCCGCACGCTCGATCTCGTCGACCTGTCCAATCAGGCGCCCGGGCTTCAGATCAAATCCGACGACAACGGCGCCAACCCGCGCATCTTCATCCGCGGCGTCGGCGTCAACGATTTCAACCCGGCGACGAACAGCGCGGTCGGCATCTATGCCGACGGCGTGTACGTCGCCTCGCCGCTGGCGCAGCGGCTGGCCTTCTTCGACCTGCAACAGGTGGAGGTACTGCGCGGGCCGCAGGGCACGCTCTACG
The DNA here is from genome assembly GCF_036803765.1 of Novosphingobium sp. Lineage (GTDB taxonomy): Bacteria > Pseudomonadota > Alphaproteobacteria > Sphingomonadales > Sphingomonadaceae > Novosphingobium. The sequence goes on along the minus strand of NZ_DAIRTS010000047.1, from coordinate 9,157 downwards.
GCCGCAACACGACCGGCGGCGCGATCAACGTCACCGGCAAGCTGCCCGGCAATGAGCCGGAGGCCGATCTCTCCGCCGAATATGGCCGGTTCAACTCGGTCAACGTGCAGGGCGGCGCGAGCATTCCGCTGATCGCCGACAAGCTCTCGGTGCGCATTGCGGGCCTCTACCAACGCGACGATGGCTACACCCTCAACCGCCTGACGGGCCATTACGGCAACAACACGAATCGCTGGGCGCTTCGCGGCACGGTGCATTTCACGCCGAGCGCCAACGTCACCGATAATCTGGTGGTCAGCACCGGCCGCTCCACCGGCGGGTCGATCTGGGCGTACAATCGTCCGCTTCTTTCCGCCAGCGACCCGACCAGCTTCTGCCCTCCGGCCGCCTATGGCACCGATCAATGCGCTACGCTCATGGGATACACGAATCCGAGCAAGAACCTCTATCAGGGCGACTACAGTTTCGAGGGGAAGGACAGGGTCAACCTGCTCACCGTCTCGAACACGTTGACCATCGACCTCGGCGCGGCGTCGATCGTGTCGGTGACGGGCTATCAGCACGCCAGCCGCAACGATCAGGAGGATACCGACGCCAGCCCGATCCCGACGATCACCGCCAGCTACATCGCGCGGCAGAATACGTTCAGCCAGGAGTTGCGGCTGCAGTCGAACGGTCACACCCCGTTGCGCTATGTGATCGGCGCTTATTACGCGCACGATTATCTCAACAACAATTCGGCCTATAATGTTCTGCCGTTGGTGCAGGAGGAACTGGTATCGCCGGAGAATCCCACCGGAACTGATCTGGTCGACGGCATCGGGTTGTTCGGCTGGCCGCTGATCCAGAAGGTCGACAGCTATGCGGCGTTTGCCCAGCTCGACTATGACGTGACCGACAAGCTGACGCTCACCGGCGGGCTGCGCTATTCGGCCGACCACAAGGATTTCCACTACGTCAGCGAGGCGGCGAACGGGCTGGTGCCGATCTTTACCTACGACAATGCCAAGACGTTCGATTCCGTCACCGGCAAGGTCGGCCTGCAATATCGCCTGTCGCCGGCCGCGAACATCTATGCGAACTACAATCGCGGTGCGAAGAGCGGCGGCTTCTTCAGCGGGCAGACCGGCAATATCGCCGATATCGGGCCGTATAAGGATGAAACCGTCAATGCTTACGAGGTGGGGGCAAAGACCGAGTTGCTCGGCCGCACCCTGCGCGCCAACATCTCGGCCTTTTATTACGATTACAAGAATTTGCAGGTCTATACGACCGTGCCAGACGGGGCGATCACGCGGCAGCTCTTCACCAACGCCTCGGCCGCGCGGATCTATGGCGGCGAGTTGGAGCTTCAGGCGACGCCGACGCGCGGGCTGACGGTGTCGCTCAACGGCGCCTATCTCAACGCCACCTATCGCGATTTCAAGTCGGCCGGGAACGACTATTCGGGCAACACCCTGCCGTCCGCGCCGAAGGTCAGCGTGCAAGGGGCGGTCGACTGGCAGCATGAGACGCCGCTGGGCACGCTCGTCGCCAACACCAGCCTGTCGTTCCGCAGCAAGGTGTTCTTCGATACGTCGAACGACGTCAGGCTGACCGATCAGGCGCGCGCCTTCGTCGATGCGCGGCTTGGCATCCGTGTCGCGCGGGATCGGCTGGAGATCGGCGTTTGGGGCAAGAACGTCTTCAACGAGACCAATATCTCGGACATGACGCCGATCCCGACGCTCGGCTTCGACGTGTTCAGCGTCGGCCCGCCGCGCACCTATGGCCTGTATCTGAAGGCGCGTTATTGACATGAGCGGCGGGGCCCGCGCGGAGGCGCGCGCGTGGCTCGGTCCACGGCCCTCCGCGATCGAGATGGCGGCAACATTGTTCGCCGGCGTCACCGGCATCATGTTCGCGGGCGTCGGGCCGCTGCTGCTCGGCGCGCTCGAACATGCCGGGCGGCTGAGCGCGGCGCAGATCGGGCAGGCCGGGATGATCGAGCTGCTCACCATGGGCCTCGCCGCCGGGCTGACCGGGGCGCTGGCCGGCACGCGCCGGCTCCGCCCGCTGACGATCGCGTGCGGGCTGTTGATGGCGCTGCTCAACGCCGCGACCATGTGGTGCGACGGCTGGGCGCTGGTCGTGGTGCGGGGACTGAACGGCGTGCCGAGCGGCGCGCTGATCTGGCTGATGACCGCGATGATCGTCCGCGCGCCGCGTCCGGAACGTTGGTCGGCGATCTATCTGACCGTGCAGACGCTGGCACAGTTCGTCGTCGTCGCGACGCTCGGGCCGTGGATCGTGCGTCCCTATGGCGCCGACGGTGGCTTCGCGGTGCTGGCGGCGATGAGCCTCGCCGCGGCGCTCGCGGGCTTCGCGGTGCCGCGCGCGTTCGAGCCGCTGCCGGTCGCCGTCGACGAGCCGAGCGGCCTGCCATCGCCGCGCGGACTGACGGCGCTGGCGGGGGCGTTCTGCTTCAACGCCGCGATCCTGGCGGTGTGGATTTATGTCGAGCCGCTGTCCCGCCAGGCCGGGCATCCCGCCGGCACCGCCGATCTCGCGCTGTCGCTGTCGCTGGCGGCGCAGGTGGCGGGCGGCACGCTTGCGACATTGCTCGCCGGGCGGATGCGCTGGCTGCCGGCGTTGCTCGCCTCGCAGGTGGCGATGGCGGCGCTGATGCTGCTGTTCGCGCGGCTGCCGGGGCAGGGGGTGTTCCTCGCCGGCTCGGCAATGTTCGGCGGGCTGTGGATGTTCTCCGCTCCGCTGCTCACCCCCTTCGCGATCGAGGCAGACCCGACGCGCCGCGCCGCCGTGCTCGGCTCGGGCGCGGCATTGCTGGGATGCAGCGCCGGGCCGCTGCTCGCCTCGCTGGTGGTGAGCGACGGCGACGTGCGCGGCTGCGCGATGCTCGGCGCGGGTGCGATGGCGGTGGCGATCGCGATCGTGCTCGCGGTCCATTTGACTCGTCGCGCCGTAATCCTCACGCGCGCCGCATGACTGATACCGCAACCCCCGTTCGCGCCCGCCGCCCGCGCGCCAGGAAGCCGGCGTTGGCCACCAAGCTGCGCCCCCGGCAGGCGCGCGCGCAGGACACGTTCGAGCTGATCCTCGAAACCGCCGGCCAGTTGCTCGGGCGCATCGGGTTCGAGCAGCTCACCACCAACCTGATCTGTGAGGCGGCGGGTCTCTCGCCGCCCGCGCTCTATCGATATTTCCCGAACAAATATGCGGTGCTGAAGGAACTCGGCGACCGGCTGATGCGCGCGCAGGACGACGAGGTGATCGCTTGGGCCGATGCCGGCGGTCTCGCCGGCGCGACGTTCGAGGAGCGGCTCGCTAAGTCGCTGGCGATCCACGAACGGATGGTGGATATCCAGCGCGATTTTCCGGGTGGCCTGGCGATCGGCCGCGCGTTGCGCGCAGTGCCGGTGTTGCAGGACATCCGCTTCCGTTCGCGCGACGTGGTGGCGGCGCATTTCTTCAAGCACATGCGCGCGCTCTATCCCGCCACCGATCCGCGACGGCTCGAGGTGGTGACGCGGATGACGATCGAGCTGAGCTATGCCGCGATCGAGATGGTGGTCGAGGAGCCGGACCGCGACGCCGATATCATCAACAGGGAAGTGTGCCTGCTGTTCGCGCATTATTTCGCGACCTTCAGCTAGGCCGGGCAACGGAGAACTGGGCGAATGGAGTGGCATAACTGGTCGGGGAGCGTGAACGCGCAGCCGCAGACGATCGTGAAGCCGCGCGACGAGGCGGAGTTGCGCGCCGCCATCCTCGCCGCGTCGAAGGTGCGGGTGCGCGGCGCGGGCCATTCCTTCATGCCGCTGTGCGAGACGGGCGGCACGCTGATCGACATGAGCGACTATGCCGCGCCAGTCGAGATCGCCGCCGACCGCGCCAGCGCGTGGGTGCCCGCCGGCTGGAGCCTCGCGCGGCTGACCGAGGCGTTGTGGAGCGAGGGTCTGTCGCTCATCAACCAGGGTGACGTGAACCCGCAATCGCTGGCCGGCGCCACCGCTACCGGCACCCACGGCACCGGCAAGGATCTCGGCAGTCTCTCGACGCAGGTGCTCGCGTTCGAGCTGATGCTGGCGGACGGCTCGCTGGTGATCTGCGACGCGCAGACCAACCCCGATCTGTTTCAGGCGCAACGCATCTCGCTCGGGCTGTTCGGCGTGGCGACGCGCATCCGCATCAACGTGCTGCCGGCCTATTATCTGGAGGAACGGGTCGAGGCGCGCCCGCTCGGCGAGATGGCGGAACGCTGGCAGGAACTGGCCGCCGCCACGCGCCACTTCGAATTCTTCGTCTTCCCCTATGCCGACACGGTGATCTTCAAGAGCCTCCAGCCGGTGGCGGGTGAGGGGGTGATGCCGCGTTCGACCGATATCGACGAGCGCCCGTTCCGCATCGCCTGCGAGTTGAGCCGCAAGGCGAATTTCCTCATCCCTTCGCTGCAACGGCTGATGATGCGGCTGAGCAGCAAGCCGTCGCGCCGCGTCGGCCCCGCGTGGCAGATCTTCCCCGGCGACCGCACGATCCGCTTCGAGGAAATGGAATATGAGCTGCCCCGCGCGGACGGGATGCCGACCCTGCTGGAGGCGGTCGCCTATATCCGCCGCAAGAAGCTGCCGGTCGCCTTTCCGTTCGAGTTCCGGCTGGTGGCGGAGGACGATATCTGGATGTCCCCGTTCAATCGCGGGCCCGGCTCGTCGATCTCCTTCCACCAATATGCACGGATGCCGTGGCGCGACCTGTTCGCCGAGATCGAGCCGGTGCTGCGCGGCGCGAACGGGCGGCCGCACTGGGCCAAGCGCCACACCTTGCGCGCGGAGGACGTCCATGCGCTCTATCCGCGGACGGGCGATTTCCTGAAGGTGCGCGCGGAGGTCGATCCAGCGGGCAAGTTCGTCAACGCCGATCTGGCGCGGCTGTTCGGCATCTGAAGGAGGCAAGGGCCATGACCGACGAGGAACTCCACCGCCATCTGGTCGGCCGTCAGGGATCGCGGCGCGATCTCAACACGCCGGTGCTGGTGGTCGATCAGGACGCGCTCGACCGCAATATCGCGCGCATGGCCGATTTCGCCGCCGCCAACGGGCTGAACCTGCGCCCGCATGCCAAGACGCACAAGAGCGCCGCCATCGCCCGCCGCCAGATCGCCGCCGGCGCGCTGGGGCAATGCTGCGCCAAGTTGGGCGAGGCGGAGGCGCTGGCGGACAGCGGGATCGAAGGGATATTGATTACCTCGCCGATCCTCTCCGCGCCGGGGATTGAGCGACTGGTTGCGCTCAACGAGCGGGCCGGGGGGTTGATGTGCGTCGCCGACAATCCGGTCGGCGCGCGCGCCATCGCGGCGGCGGTGACGGCGCGCGATGGTCGGCCGCTGACCTTGTTGATCGACGTTGATCCCGGCATCCACCGCACCGGCGTCGCCAGCCCGGAAGCGGCGGTGGAATTGTATCGCGCGATCGTCGCGGAGCCGGCGCTGCGTTACGGCGGCGTGCAATATTATTGCGGCTCGCAGCAGCATATCGAGAGCTTCGCGGAGCGGGAGGCGGCAATGCACGACCGCGCCGACTATCTCCGCACTGTCATCGCCGCGCTGGAGGCGGCGGGGGGCAAACCGCCGATCGTCTCCGGCGGCGGCACCGGCACGCACCGCATCGACGCGACGCTTGGCCTGTTCACCGAGCTTCAGGTCGGCTCCTATGTCTTCATGGACGACCAGTATCACGTCTGCGCGCTCACGCCGGAGGAAGGTGAGGTGCCATTCGAGACCTCGCTGCTGATCGACACCCGCGTCATCAGCGCCAATTCGCCGGGGCTGGTGACGGTGGACGCCGGCATCAAGTCGATGGCGACCGATGCCAAGCCGCCGCTGATCGCTGGCGGCGCGGCGGAGGGAACGGTCTATTTCTTCATGGGCGACGAGCAGGGCGCGCTGGTTCATCCGGCCGGCGAGCTTCCGGCGCTGGACGCGATCGTCTCGCTCAACGCGCCGCATTGCGATCCGACCGTTAACCTCTACGACTGGTATCACTCGGCATACGCCACGACGATGTCGTCCCCGATTTTCTGATCCGGCACCTGGCCGCGCAACTCGACATCGCGCCCACAGCGTTCGAGGGCTACGCGCATCGCGCCCAGACCCGGCTCGAACACGCCTGGGAGGCGATGGAGCGTTTGCGCCTGCGCGCGTTCGAGGCGGCCGACGTCCCCGGCGCGCTCGGCGCAGCCACCCGCGCGGCGGAAGCGACCGAACGGGGCAAGCCGATCGCCGCGGCAGTGCTGGGCCATTTGCGTGCTGCCCGGATCGTTCTGCCCGCGCCCGCCCGTATCGAGCGGATCGGGGTGGCGGGGCGCGCCATGGCGCGCCGCCTCGCGGCCGACACGCTGGTCGATGCGCTTGCTCCGGAGCAGGTGACGGGGCTGGATGCGTTGCTGATCGTGGACCAGGATCGCAGCACGACGCCGCTCGCGTGGCTGCGCGACACGTCGGACAGCCCGACCGCGCGCAATCTCGCCGGCATTCTCGCCCGGCTCGCGCACGTGCGCCGGCTCGGGCTCGACCCGGGCATGGCCGGCCGCATCCACGAGCACCGCTTCGAGCAGCTCGTGCGCGAAGGCCACGTCGCGCCCGCGTTCCTCCTGTCCGACTACTCGCTCCGCAGAAGGCGCGCGACACTCGCCGCAGCCGTCATCGACCTGGAAGCGCGGCTCGCGGACGCCGCGATCGAGATGTTCGGCAAGCAGACCGGCCTCCTGTTCGCCAGGGCCAGGGCCGCGCAGAAGCGCGGCATCGAGGCGACCACACGCGACGTGAACCGGCTCATGCGGCTGCTGGGCGCCACGGTCGGCGCACTCCGGGTCGCGCGCGAGGACGGGTTGGACGTCTGGGCGGCGCTCGACGACGGGGTGGGCTGGACGAGGCTTCTGGACGCCGAGAGCGAGGCGACCGCGATCGCCGACCTGACTCGCGACGAGCCGCTGATCCGCGCGGCGGGGCGCTACATGACGATGCGGCGCTACGCGCCCGCGTTTTTTGACGCGTTCCGGTTCAAGGCGGCAGGCTCGCGCGACGGCGTGCTCGGCGCGATCAAGGTCGTGCGCGCGCTGAACGCGACCGGGCGGCGAGACGTACCGGCCGATGCGCCCATGCCGTTTTCCAGAAAATGGAAGGCGGCGATCACCGAGGGCGGCGTCATCGACCGCCGTCGCTACGAAACCGCCACGGTCGCGACCGTGCGCGAGCGGCTCCAATCGGGCGACCTGTGGGTGGAGGGTACGCGCGAACACCTGCGCTTCGACAGCTATATGCTCCCGCCCGGCAAAGCGGCCGAGATCGCGCTCACGCTGCCGTTCGACACCGACGTCGGCCGCTACTTGGAGGGGCGCGCCAGGCTGCTCGACTGGCGGTTGCGCCGGTTCGCAGGCTCGCTGAAGCGCGGCACGCTCGACGGCGTGGAGCTGCGGGGCGGTAACCTCAGGGTCAGCCCGCTCGCGGCCGTAACGCCCGCTGCGGCCGACAGGCTGGACGCGGCCGTCGACCGGCTCATGCCCCGCGTGCGCATCACCGAGCTGCTCGCCGAGGTGGAAGCCCGCACCGGGTTCCTGTGCGCATTTCCGGAACTGCGCTCGGGCCGCGCCCACTCCAACCCGCAGGCCGTGCTCGCCGCGATCCTGGCAGACGCGACGAACCTCGGCATCGAGCGCATGGCCAACGCCAGCCAGGGCGTCACCTACGCCCAGCTCGCCTGGACGCATGGCTGGTACGTATCGGAAGAGAATTACGCGGCAGGGCTGCGCCATCTGGTGGACGCGCAAGCCGCGCTGCCGCTCACGCGCGTGTGGGGCGACGGCACCGCGTCGAGCTCGGACGGGCAGTTCTTCCGCTCGGGCAGGCGGGGCGCGGCCGGCAGCACCAACGCGCGCTACGACCGGGAGCCGGGGCAGAAGATCTACGCCCATGTCGCCGATACCTACGCGCCCTACCATGTCCGGCTGATCTCGGCGACCGCGGCGGAGGCGCCCTATGTGCTGGACGGGCTGGTCGCGCACGGCTGCGGCATCGAACCCGCGACCCACTATGCCGATACGGGCGGCGCGTCCGACCACGTGTTCGCGCTCGCGCACCTACTCGGCTTCCGGTTCGTGCCCCGCCTGCGCGATCTAGCCGATCGCCGGCTCGGCCTGTTCCCGGGCACGGCCCGCCCCGAGGCGCTCGCGAAGCTGATCGGGCGCCCGTTCAACATCGCTGCCATCCGCGAAAGCTGGGACGAGATCGTCCGGCTCGCCGCGTCCGTGAAGGCCGGCGTGGTGCTACCGTCGGTCATGCTGAAGAAGCTGGCCGCGTACCGTCGCCAGAACCGGCTCGACTTCGCGCTCCAGGAGCTGGGCCGGATCGAGCGCACCCTGTTCACGCTCGACTGGCTAGAATCCAGGGCGCTCCGCCAGCAGTGTCAGGCTGGGCTCAACAAGGGCGAGGCGCGTCACACGCTCGCCCAAGCCGTGTTCGTCCACAAACAGGGCCGCCTGCGCGATCCGCAGTTCGAGAACCAGGCGCTGAAAGCGTCCGGGCTGACGCTGGTCACCGCCGCGATCGTGTACTGGAACACGCTTTACATGGGCCGCGCCGTCGAGCATCTGCGCGCCAGCGGCGAGCCCGCGCCCGACGAGCTGCTCGCCCATGTAGCCCCGCTAGGCTGGCGACACATCAGCCTGACCGGCGATTACCTCTGGCAAAACGCCGCTGCCGAGCTCGATCAAGACGGCTACCGCGCACTCAACATCGCCGGCGGACCCGGAGCCAAGGTGGCCTGAGCCGCCCTGTTCGCTACCTGTTCAGCTTACCGCTGTCCGTGTCACAAACCTTGAGGTGCTCCCGTGATCATCGAAAGCGGCATGCGGGCCAGGAAGCCGGCCGCGGAAAACGCCTTGGCGCCGGGCGCCTGGAAAATTTCACTGTATGGATTGCGCATGTAAGCCCCCCGGGGCACGGAGATAGAGCATTTTGTAGCCAAGTGGAATCATTTGGCGTTACAAAAATGCTGCGAAAACAAAAACTTAGAGCGTTTCCGCGTTTCCGTGAAAAACGGAAACGCTCTAGTCCGCAAAACCCTTCTCCCCGTGTGGGGAGAAGGGGTCAAAGACAATGCCCTCC
>NZ_DAIRTS010000046.1:0-13516 GCF_036803765.1 Novosphingobium sp. | reverse complement strand
CCCTCACCCCCCACCCCCTTCGGAGGAAAGCCCCATGAGCTTCGTTGCTGCACCGCCATCGCCGTCTTCGCCGCCCGGCTCCACGGTGCTGGGCGATGGCTGGTGGCCCGACATCGACTGCAACGCGATGCGCGACGCCCTGCGCCTTGGCGAAGTGGTGACCCACCCGCGCCTCGTCGCGGCGATCGAGAGTGGCTTGCTCACGATCGAGGGCCAGCTGGCCAGCTGGCGCGCAAGTCGTGAGGCCAAGGGGGCGACCGGCCTTGCGCAGGTCGAGCCGGCCCGCACCATCAACGGCCAACCGCGCGCCGTAGTGCTCTACATCCGCGCGGTGCGCTGCGCGGCGGCGGCGGAGCTGTCCGAGACGCACCGCGACGTCACTGCCACCACCCATGGCCTGGCCCGCACCGAAGATGACAAGCTCTCGGCCGGCGAATACCGGCGCATGTGCACCGAGGCGATCCGCGACCTCATCGGCACGACCCGCGTCGCGGTGGAGCTGATCTGATGCCGCTGCCCACCATCGCGAACCAAGGCGAGACCCTCGATGCCATCTGCTGGCGCGTGCTCGGCGCGACGGCCGGTGGCGTAGTCGAGCAGGCGCTCGAGCTAAACCCCGGCATCGCCGCCACAGCGCTGATCGGCGAGGGCACCGCCATCCTGCTGCCCGATCCGCCGCTCGCCGGCGCCGTCGGCACACTTGCCACCACCAACCTCTGGGACTGACCATGGGCATCGACATGAGCGACTGGCGCGCCTTCTTCTTCTGGTGGCTGACCAGCCTGTTCGCCGCCGGCACCGTCGTCGCGGCCAAGCTGGGCCTGCGCCTCTATGGCCTCGCCGGCGATCCCCCGGCTGACCCAGTGCTGGCGCAGCACTGGCACCGCCGCCGCCGCTACGTCGCGGTCGGCGAGGTCTCGGCGCTGCCAGCCTTCGCGACGATCTCCGTCGTTCTGGTCAGCTTCTACCATCTCGATCCGGTCGCGGCGGTGCTGATCGCGATGGCGCAGGGCATGGTCGGCTTCGCGCTGCTGCTCGATGGCGCGGCCTGGCTGTTCCGCAAGCGGCTCGGCCTGCCCGAGCCTGCCACCGGGGAGATCGGCAATGGGTGATCTGCTGATCGGCGCCGTCACGCTCGCCAGCATTGCGGGCGCCTGCTTGGCGGGCCTCTACGCCCTGCCCCACCATCTGCAGCTGCGCCGCGGTGCGCGCGCCGGGCGCGGCCGGTGAAGAAGGCAGACCTCCTTCGCGCGGCGCTGGTTGCTGCGCACCCCGACTTCGCCAAGAACCCCGACCACCTCACCATGTGGGTTGAGAAGGGCAGGATCTCCGCGCGCCTTGGGCCGCAGCGTGGCTTCTCTTGGGAATATGACTTGAACGTGCTCGTCAGCGGGTTCGTCGACGATCCGTCGTGGCTCATGTTCTGGATCTGCGACTGGCTCCGTACTCAGCAGCCCGACTTGCTCGCCAGCGGCGCCGAGGGCTTCCCCTTCGAGGTCGACATCCTCAATGAGAAGACCGTCGACTTGCAGATCACACTGTCGCTCCGAGATATTGTCTCGGCCATCCCCGGCCCCGGCGGTCGCTGGGATCTGGCCACGCTGGCCGAGCCGGCGCCGATGATCCCGGACGCGCAGGCGCTCGGCCCCGGCCTCACCTCGATCTGGGTCGATGGCCAGCAGGTCGCGCCGCTGCCGGCGGACTGACCATGGCAGACGACGGTCTCGACCACCTCGCCCCCTGGCTCGAGGGCTATCTCCAGCGCCTGGCGCCGGCCGCGCGGCGCAAGATGACACGCAAGCTGGGCAAGGCCCTGCGCGATGCCAATGCGAAGCGGATCCGCGACAACGTCCAGCCCGACGGCAGTGCGATGGAACCGCGCAAGAGCCAGCGCGATCGGCGCGGTCGGCTGCGCAAGCGGAAAGGTCGCATGTTCCCCAAGGCCGCGCTGGCGCGCAACCTGCGCGCACAAACCAGCGCTGACGAGATCGTGATCCGATTCCGCCCGCTGGTCGCGCGCATCGCCGAGGTCCATCACTTCGGCGAGGAAGCCCCGGTCGATCCGGACATTCGCGCCTCGATCCGGGTGCGATATGCTCAGCGGCGGTTGCTCGGCCTGAGTGCGCGCGACCAGGATGTGATCGAGCAAAGCGCCCTAAATCTGCTCGACGGAAAGTGAGCCAGCGCTCCATTGACCTTTTTGTTCCACTAATGTTCTCGTCGGCACATGCGAATCATGCCCGCCTCCCTCGACCGCCTGACGCGCCTTGCGCTTGAGGAAATCGCGGAGGCCGTGGCTGAAGCGCAGACAGCGATCGTCTTCCCCAGCTGGGGATTGCGCCTGTCCCTTGCCTGGCTGGCATCGCGGCACGGGCTTCAAGATTGGCAGGTCAGGCAATTTCTGAACGTGATCTCGCGCCCGATCTTCGATCCGCATAACGCCCATGTCGAGTGGCGAACACGGGCAGCGCAGGCGCATCAGTTTCTTGAACTATGCCACGGAATCCTTGGGCTGCCGCCTGCATTCGCGCCTGATCTCTGGGCACGCGAGCGCCGCTGGCACGAGGAGATGCTTGACCCTGATACGGGCCGGCCTCACCCTTGGCTCATGTGCAACAGGTACAAGCCGGGCGAACGCGAGAACATCAGGCAGCTGTTCGGCGCGCGCATGTGGCGCGAGTTCAACGATGGCCCGGCGATCGTGCATCCCAAGGATCCGGGCTGGGTCATCCGCCAGCGTGACGGAGAACTGGTCCTCGATCAGATGACCTGGGGCTTCCCGGTCGTCCTGACCGGCAAACGCGGACAGCCGCTAAAGCCCAAGCCCGTCAACAACGCGCGGTTCGACAAGCTCGGCGGGTTCTGGAAGCGCTGGACCGGGCCTGAGAACCGCTGCCTGATCCCTGCCGTCTCCTATGCGGAGGCGGTCGGAAAATCGGGGGAAATGACGTCGACCTGGTTGTCGCTGCGATCCGCCCCAATGTTCGCCTGGGCTGGCTTGTGGCGTGACAGCGATGAATGGGGTCCGGTCTATACCGGCGTGATGACCGACAATGCCCCCGAGTTGGCCGGGATCCATGATCGATCGCCGGTCATCCTGGCGCCGGCGGACTGGGAGCCGTGGCTGCAAGCGCCGCTGAATGAACTCGCGCGCTTCGATCGCCCATGGCCTGCCGACGACGTGACGATCGACGCGACCCGAAACCTATGGAAGAGCGGCGAATAAGGCAGAGGCGGCGCCGGTCCGGCCGGCAGTCACGTCAGCATAGCCAAGCTGTGCGCCCGACGCACCGCAACTTCATCGACGCCGATAAACCCGCCGTTGACCCGCTTACGCAGGCCCCGGAAGTCGCCCCGGTCGCAATAGGCGTTGGCACCCACCCGATCCCAATAGTCGCAAGCCGCGCGCACCATCGCCACCGGATCCCCGCCGTGGATCTGCTCAGACGTCACCCCGAGCCGTGTGCGCAAGGCATCGTATTCAGCCTGCCCGGTATGCTGCAGCAGTCCCCCACCCCGCGCGTCCCAGGCATCGCTCGTGCCGGCCACATTGCCCATGCGCCCGCCATAGACCCGCTCAGCCAGCGCCATGTCCTCGCGGTCAGGGTCCGACGGATCCCAGGCATAGGGCTGCGCCTGTGCCAGCGTCTTGAACCGGCTCGGCCAGATTTTCAGTAACCGCCGCGCGGAGTAGCGCAGGTTCTCCTCGAACCGCGTGTATCCGCCGGTTTCGTTGCCGGTTTGGGCGAGGAACTCGGCAAGGCGTGCGGGCGTGTCGATGATGCCGTGTCGTGGCAATTCGGCGGCCATGGCGCGGCCAAGCGTGCGCAGCATTGCGTCGGGCTGGCGGCCAGCCTGATGAGCGAGCAGCGCCGTGCAGAACGATGGCCCCCACAGGCCATCGATCGGGCCAGGCGCATAGCCGGCCTTGGCCAGTGCCGTCTGGGATTTACGGATATCGATCATGCCGAACACCTCGTGGAAGGGAGAGTGCCCGGCATTGCATCTGGTGCTCGGGATTGGATCGCAGCGACGGTGTCAGTAGACGCGGAACAACAGCTGGAGAAATCCCGGAACCGCCAAGCCAGGAAGGCTTTCCTCCCGCAGGAGCCCCCGATGAAACGCCGCAACCTGTATCTGCTCGATGAGCAAACCGGCCGGGTCATACGACACTGGCCGATTGATGGTATGGACGCGCTTCAGGTCACGGAGTTGGAGCGGAAGATCCTGATCGACTGCGGCGAAGGCGTTCTGCTGCGTGACAGCGCATTCGACGATGCCCAATGAGTGGTGGCCGGCATGAGCCGGCCACTAATCTATCTCACAAGACCGCAATGCCGCGCAGAGCGGCGCGCGCCTTGGCGCGATTGTAAAGGTTCACCATCTCCGCCTCGTCCACCGTCGCCGGGATGTGAACGACTTCGGCCACTTCCAAGCCGGTCTGGTAGGTCAGATCGGTCAGCGCGCGATTGCCGATCGATCGACGCCGCCCCGATGAGACCCGCGCGACGGGCGATGCGGACGTTGCAAGGTTGCCGCTCTTGACGCGAACCGAGGCGGCGTCCTCGGTGATGACCAGGCAGAGCCAGGAGCCGTTGCCCCGCGAGGGCAAGGTGATCGAGGCGGACTGGTCCCCCGGCGCGCAGCGCTGGGTGAACCCGTTGGTGGCGGTGCGCAGATACCACCCGGCGGCGGTGTCCCCCGTGATGTAGTCGCCCAGGATATAGGCATTCATCTGGATGTTGGGGTTGGCGAACACGACCACCGTCGTCTGGTTGGCCTGGTCAGTCCACGGGCACATCAGCCCGCTATAAGTGCTCGTCGCCCACCGCTCGGACGCCGATGCCGTGTCGTTCGTAGAAAGCTGATAGGTACCAGCTCCGCCCGGCGTGCCGGTGAGCTGCGACTGGATGGTCGCACCGCGGGTCAGACCAGAGCCCGATACCACCATACCGCTGCCAAGAGCGCGCCCCGTCACGGAGCCGGTCACCGTCATCACCCCGGACGAAACCGAGGAGGTGAAGATGCTGTCGGCCGTCACCAGACTATTGGGGCGGAAGATCGGCGTGCCGGGGGAGCCGTCGACCGCCAGCGGCTCGAAACACCCGCCGCCGACCTGGTCCAGCAGGCTGAAGACGTCACTGCCGAACTGCGCGTGGCAGTCGGCGGCCGCCTCGACGGTGAAGCGCGGAATGGCAGGCTTGCGATCACCGAGAGCCACCTTGCCGTACGGAGAGGAGGCAGAGATGGTCGGCACAATGGTATGAGCAACGCGCATAGGACTTACCCCTGAATGAAGAGCACTGGAAGTTCTTGAGCCGGCGCCACGCGCCAGAGTGGACGCACGATGCCCCCGACGACGCAGGTTTCTTCGGATGAATCGCGGATGTTGGAGGTGCAGGCGTTGCCGAGCTTGATGCTCGCGCCTTTAAAATCGAGCGCGACGCGGCCCGTGGCGCCTGCCAGCGGCGGGCGCGCACAGGTGGCGGTGATCTCGTCGGCGGCGGTGACGCGGACGTTGCTCAAGCCGACAAGGCCATTGCTGTCCCTGATTGCGAGGCCCGATTGCGCTGTGCTGCCGCAAAGCGCCTCATCGATCACGATGGGCTGCGCCGGCACCCGCCAGCGGAACTTCGCCTCACCGCCATAATAGCTGACCGACAGCAGCTGCAGCCAGTCGGGCACGACCTGCTCGCGTTCGAGCTGGGCCTTGGCGCGGCCGAAATAGCACCCCATCCACTTGTAACCCGCCGCGACGAGGTGACTTTCGGTCTGGTAGTGCGGGAGGTGATAGGTGGGCCCCACGCAGTAGAAGTGCGGTTCGCTGCGGACCAGGTCGATCTGGGCCAGGGCGATCGCGCTCGTGGTCGACAGCCCATATTCGCATTGCACCATCACCAACGCGACCGGTCCGTTGTTGGCGATCCTGGACTGGACGTATGCCTCGACCTTGGCGCGGTATGCCTTGAGCTTGGTCTTATAGGCCTCATAGCTGGTTCCGGCCGATACGTCGGCATTGCCCTGGATCCAGTAGATCGCGGGGATCGCGTGCGTCTTGCCGGCCGCCATCGCCAGCGCAACGAAGCCATCGACCTGGTCGCGTAGCAGCTGAAACCAGGCATCGGCGGTCAGCTGATCGAGCGTGTAGCCGGTGTGGCCAGAGGTCCAGGCGAAGTTGACATAATCCGCAGGGCTCGCAATCAGGCCCTTGCGCAGTGCCCGCTCGACGGCGAAGTTCGCAGTGCCCGAGCACGGGCTTTCTCCCGCACCCCACAGCCCGGCATCCTCGGCACGTACGAGCGTCTCGACGAGCGGCATCGATGTCGAAACCCCAGGCGATCCATTGCTGCCGGTCGAGCCGGACTTCGTCGAGCCGGGACCGGAGCCAAAGGTGAGATTTGCAAAGGGCTGGCTGTTCGAGATCACCCCGTAGGCATGCTCACCGACCGAGAGCGACTGACCGCTGATCAACGTGCCAGTCCACTGCCGGTCAGCGGTCAGCAGCAGGCTGGCCTTAAGCGGCACCGGCTCTATGCGCCGAACCGCGCCAGCGGTCTTCGCCAAGCTGCTGGTGGTGGCAATGATGTTGCCGACAAGGTCTGTCACGATCACATCGCTGCCGCCGACGTAAGTCCAGACGTCGCCAAACCCTGCGCTTTTCATGCTGTTCTGGAATTTGGGCGCGAAGCCGGGATCATTAGGGTCAGGGATCGAATAGGTGATCCCGCCCGCAGCGTAGGAAATGATGTTGCCGACCAGGTCCGTGACCAGCACGCTACCCTTGCCGCCATATGTCCAGACGCTGTCGAGGCCTGCCGAGCGCGCGCGGCGGATGAAGTCGGCGCTGAGTCCTGGATCGTCGGGATCGCGCGAAGGATACAGGTAGCCGTTTTGGGCATACTGGAGGATGTTGCCGAGAAGATCGGTCACCATCGGCTGTGCGGCCGACTTGCCCGCATAATACCAGGCGCTATCCAGCGCGCGGGACATCATGCCCGAAATCGTAGCCCGCTGCGTGGCGCCATCCTTCAGGACGATGACCTGTTCGGACCCGTCTGGGCTCGGGACGGCGGGAAGTTCGGAAATCTTGGCCATGTCAGCCCTCCACCCAATAGCGCGCGGCCGTGGCATCGAAGTCGGTTAGGTTTGCTGCCGGCATGCGCGCAACGATCGCGGCGGCACGGTGGAAGGCAGCGCGGATTGCATCGATCGTGGCCCGGCGGGCCATCGCTTCGTCGAGCCCGTCAGGCGCTGCAGCACCGGTAGCCGCTGCCAGTGCGGCTTGGGCGATCAGCGCATTGTCGTTCGACTGGCGCGCGCGCGAGGCCACGGCCTCGATCCGCCGCGTCGCCTCGGCCGAGAGATCCTCGGTTGCCCAGGCGCGAAGCCGCTCGACCCCGGGAGCCTTGGCCGGCGCCAGCACCGGCTTGCCCTTGTCCCCGGGCACGATCTTGCGCCCGGTCGCCTGTGCAGCCAGCAGCTCGGCATGGCGCAGCGCCGAGATACGCACGGCATCATCGGGCAGCTCGTTGTGGCTGTCGGTGTTGAAGAAGCCGCCGCGCGCGGCGCTGTAGTAGATCCGGCCCATGGTCATTTTCCGATGAGGACGAGGTTGATGCCGTCGATGCGCTGGTTGGTGGTGCTGTTGGACTGGGTCTGCACCAGGCAGCTCGACAGCCCAGGCTCGCCGACCAGCTGCACCCACATGTCGCGGGTGTTGGAGTACTGGTTGTTCCAGGCGGTGACCGCGAGCGGTACGACGAAGCTGGCAAAGCTGTCGGGATAGACGACGGTGATCGGCTGCTCGTAGGTGATGGTCTGGCGCAGCTGCACCCACATGAGCTTGATGCCGCCGGGCAGCATGACGAAGCCATTGGGCGTCAGGCTCTTGGGAAGATTGCCCAGCGCGCCGGGCGTCACTGCCTTACCCCAGTTCCCGCCGTCTATCACGTCCTGTACCGAGGCGCTCTCGAGATGCAGCACCGGGTTGTCCTGCAGCCGGCCGCCGCCGGTGAGAAGGCCGCTGGTGGCCACGGTATTGCCGTTCCAGGCGCGCGAGTTGAGAACGCCGAGGATGTCGGCGAGGCTGGCGGGGGTGACGACGCGGTCCCCGGCTGCTCCCGCCGCCGCCTCGGCCGCGCTCGCGGGCGTCAGCGCCAGCGTCAGATCGTCGGTCAATCCACCACCGCCGCGCAGCAGCGGGCCTTCGGTGCGCACGTGGCGCCAGTTCGGCACTGCGCCGACCTCGTCTGGGCCAAGGAAGACTGCGCCCACCTTGCCGTTGACCGAGGACACCGGCGCCGGCGTCGAGATCTCCAGCCAGTTGCCCAGCACATTGGCTGGCAGGGCCTGCAGCACATAGACCAGGCCATTGTCGGCGCGCACCGCGAAGTCGCCGACGGTGGCGCCGAGCGCCAACATCGCGGCCTGGCTGCCGACTGGCCACACGTCGATGAGGTCGATCGGCGGGCGCTGGCCCAGCGCCAGCTTGCCGTCGGGGCCGAGCGTCGCCACGCCATTGGCCGCACCAAGCTGCGCATTGCGCACATAGCTGGCGAGCGCTTGGCCAAGGCCTGCGGGCGTCAGCGCCTTGTCGGCGACCTGCCCAGCCAGCGCCTCGGCGATCGTTGCCAGCATGGTCACACCCGGCACGCTCTCGGTAGCGGGCGGATTGAGGAAGCCGGCATCCCCGAACTGGATCGCCCCGGCGTCAACCGGCGCCAGCTTCCAGTCGAAAGCGACGAGGAACGTGGCCGGGGCGGCCTTCTCGAGGATCGGATCGGCCTGGCTGTAAGCGGCGAACAGCGTGCCATCGGCAAGGTACAGGCCGATGCCACGCACGGCATACGTCTCGGGCGCGCTGTCGCGCACGGTGAGGTGGACGACGTCGGGTGCCACGACCTGGCCTGAGACGGTGGCGAGGCGCTTGAACTCGCCGGGAAGCGCGGTGAGCGTTGGCGCGGCAATGAAGGCCTGCGCAGTCAGGCCGGCCCCGGCGATGGTGACGCGGCGCGTGCCGCCACCGGCGGGATCGACCATGGCCGCGCGGCCCGCGTCGGTGATCTGCAGGACAAGCGGGATCATGCGGCACTCCCATCGAGAAATTCGCCGGTGTCGTCGGTCAGCGGCTCGCCAGCCTCGGTCTGCAGCAGTGCGCCCCAGGCGATGCCGCTGGTGTCGGTGCCGGGCAGCGCCATGCGGCGGTAGAGCGCGGTCCGCGCGGCGCCACGCACCGCGCCGGCCCCAGCCACCGTGAGATCGAGCACGACGTCGAACTGCGAACGCGCCGGCGCAACGCGGGTGACGTCGGCGATGATCTGCATGGTGGTGGCGACCGAGCAGCGCGCGCCACCGGCGACGCCATCGCGGCCGACCACCGGCAAGCGCAGCTCGAAGGTGTGGGGCGTGCGGCGCGGGCTGGCCTGATGCCACTCGACCAGCTCGAGCAGGCCGTCGATCGCGGTCATGGCCTCGCGCACCGCGGCGACGCTGCCCTTGCGGCGCTGGTCGGCGATGGCGCTTGCGGTGGCGGCGCGTTTGCGCTCGTCGGTCCACTCCGCATCCCAGCGGTCGATCGACAGCGTCCAGGCCAGCCACGGCAGCGCGGCGATCGGGCAGGTCGCGGGGTTCCACAGATCCGCGATCGGCATGTCGACGTTCTCGAGACGCAGGCCCACTTCAGCGAGCGCGGTCTCGAGGTCGGTCGCGTTGGGCGGCAGAAGGCTGGCGTTACTCGACACGGCCGGCGATCCTGACGGCGGTGCCGACGCAGGCTGCGACCTGCTGGCGGGTGATAGGCACGTCGGCGGCGGGACTGTTCACCACAGCGTTGTGGACGCCCGACACCATCGCGGCGCCGAATAGGCCGGCGCGCGTGATCTCGCGCCCCAACCGGCGCGCGCGCGCCTTATAGGCTTCGACCGCACTTTGCGCGGCGGCGAGCACCACGGTCTCGTCGGGGCCGGTGTAGATCCACAGGTCGATGTCGATCGCGTAAGGGACGATCTCAGCCGAGACGATGCGCGGCCAATCGGTCAGCGGGCGCACGTCCTCGTCGTCGGCGACCGCCAGCTCGACGGCCTCGATCTCCTCGGGACTGGCCGACCCGTCGCCCTGGCTCGAGAGCAGCGCGATCGTCACCGTGCCGGGCCAGGCCGCGGCATCGAGCGCGGCGGTCATGGCGGCGACGAGCGGAGCGCCAGCGCCGTTGGAGGCCAGCACCTGCAGCACCAGCGCGCGGATGTCGTCGGGCCGCGCCGCGCTCACGCTGGCGTCGGCGATCGTCGGCGCGGCCGAGAGCGCATAGTAGCGGTACGCCGAGGCCGGCCCAGCGACGCTGAAGGCCTCGGGCGCTAACTGGATCCGCGCGCGATAGGCGTCGTCCTCCTCGCCAGGCAGGCGCGCGACGTTCAGCAGCGCGCCGAGCTGGTCGAGGTTGCTGTCGCGGGCATAGGCCAGCATCACCTGCCTTGCGCGCTCGTTGAACTGCTGGCGCAGCAGCATCTCGCGGTAAGCGTAGACCTCGAGCACCTTGACCGCCGGATCGCTCTTCACCGTCGCATCGAACGTCGGCAGATCCTCGAGCAGCTTGGCCACCACTGCGCCGCGGATCGCGTCGTAGGACAGCTGCTCGACCACCGTAGGCGGGGCGAGTTGCGACAGGTCGATGGCGGACGTGCTGGATACCATGGGTCCGCTATCGGGCAGGCACTCGCCTCTCTGCCACCCGCGCGCGTTGTGAAGCGGGCCATGACAACCCCGCCCCATGGCGAGCGCGGCACCGGCGTGGCTGATGGGGGGCATGAGAACCCCCGAGAGCACCCCCACCGATCCCGACGAGCTGGTCCGCTTCGGCCGCGTCGTCGCCGTCGATCATGCGGTGGGCAAGTGCGTGGTCGAGATCGACGAGGGCTTGCGTACCGGCCCGATCCGCTGGGCCGCTCCGCGCATGGGCGAGACCCGCGTCTGGTGCCCGCCTGCGGTCGGCGAGCAGGTGCTGGTGCTGTGCCCGGCCGGCGAGATCGGCGCGGCCATCGCGGTCGGCGGGATCGCCTGCAACGCCTTCCCCGTGCCTGCGAACGGCATGGCCGACTTGATACGGTTCAAGGATGGCGCGGTGCTGTCCTACGACCCCGACAGCCACACCCTGGCATTCTCGCTGCCCGATGGCGGAAAGCTGCAGCTGACGGGCGACTTCGAGGTCAACGGGTCGATCACCGCGACGCAGGATGTGGAGGCCGCCGGCGTCAGCCTCCAGACCCACCGGCACGGGCAGGTCCAGGCAGGCGCTGCTCAGAGCGGAGTGCCGGTATGACCAGCCTTACCGGCATGAACCGCGCGACCGGCGCCCCGCTTAAGGGTGACGAGCACCTGGTCCAATCCTGCGAGGACATCGTCACCACCCCGCTCGGCACGCGGATCATGGAGCGCGATTACGGCTGCCTGCTCGCCGAGCTCACCGACCGGCCGTTGAACCGCGCCACGCTGCTGCTGGCCTCGATGGCCATCGCCATCGCCCTGGCCCGCTGGGAGCCGCGCATCGTGCTTCGCCAGGTCGTGGTCTCGGGCGACTTCGCCGCTGGGCAAGCCACCGCCGAGATCGTCGGCACCCGCGCCGGCAGCACCGCCAATGCCCTCACCCGCCTGACCATCCCCCTCGCCCGCCTTGCCGCGGCGCGACCCTCCACCCGCGCCGCCTGACCAGGAGCAACCCCATGCACGGCATCAAGACCAACTTCCTTACCCAGGGCACGCGGCCGATAGTGTCCGCCTCCACCGGCGTCCTCGGCCTCGTCGGCACAGCGCCCGATGCGCCCGCCGGCACCTTCCCGCTCAATGCCCGCGTGCTCATCACCGACGTGCGCAAGGCGCTGGCGACGATCGGCGCCACCGGCACCCTGCCCGCAGCGCTCGCCGCCATCGCCGACGTCGCGAACCCGGTGATCGTGCTGGTGCGCGTCGGCGTCGACGCACAAGGCCAGGACGCGCTGACCATGGCCGGCATCGACCTGCTACTCGCGGCCGAGATGGAGACGGGCCAGCGCCCGCGCATCCTTGGTGCGCCTGGCCTCGATACCGAGGCGGTGACCACGCACTTCGCCGGCGTCGCCAGGAAGCTGCGCGGCTTCCTCTACTTCGCCGGCCAGGGCGCCACCGTCGCCGAGGCCATCACCTATCGCGCCAACTTCGGCGAGCGCGAGATGATGATGATTTGGCCCAACTGGTCGAGTGACTTCGCCGGCGATGCCGTCGCCCGCGCCATGGGCCTGCGCGCGCAGATCGATGCCGACACGGGCTGGCACAAGACGATCTCGAACGTGCCCGTCACCGGCGTGACCGGGATCGCGCGAGACATCACCTTCGACTTCGGCAGCGAGACCACCGACGCCGCGCTGCTCAATGCCGCCGGCATCACCACGCTGGTGCGCTTCGGCGGCGGCTATCGCTACTGGGGCAACCGCACTTGTTCCGACGAGCCGCTTTGGGCCTTCGAGAGCGTGGTGCGCTCCTCGCAGGTCATCGGCGACGAGATCGAGCAGGGCCTCGCCTG
Source organism: Novosphingobium sp. (assembly GCF_036803765.1). Lineage (GTDB taxonomy): Bacteria > Pseudomonadota > Alphaproteobacteria > Sphingomonadales > Sphingomonadaceae > Novosphingobium. Next base: position 966 of record NZ_DAIRTS010000046.1, on the reverse strand, counting down.
GGCGGCCGACAAGCCGATGACCGTAATGCTGGTCAAGGACACCGTCGACACCGTCAACGCCAGGCTGCGCCAGTACGTCACGCAAGGCCGACTGATCGGCGGCCGGGCCTGGTACGACCCGGCGCTCAACTCTGCGGCGCAGCTCGCCGGCGGCCAGGCGGTGATCGACTACGACTTCACCGGCGTCGCCCCGATGGAAGGCCTCACGCTCAATGCCCGCGTGACCGACCAGTACTACGCCGACTTCGCCAGCCAGCTCGCGGCTTGATCGGCCCCATCACAAGGATCTGACCAATGGGTTTCCCCTTCAAGCTGAAGCAGATGGACATGCTGGTCGAGGGCGTCGGCCACCTCGCCGAGACCGAGGAAGTCACCGTGCCCAAGCTGGTGCTCAAGACCGAGGACTGGCGCGGCGGCGGCATGCTCGGCCCGGTGCCGATCGACATGGGCCTCGACAAGATCGAGTTCGAGTTCTCCATGGGCGGACTGATCGAGACCGCGCTGGCGCAGTTCGGCAAGCCGGCCATCGCCGGCAGTCTCGTGCGCTTCGTCGGCGCCTACCAGGATGACCAGACCGGCGCGACCAAGGCGCTCGAGGTGGTCTGCATGGGCCGCTACACCGAGATCGACTTCGGCAATGCCAAGGTCGGCGACAACACCACGCACAAGTACAAGCTGGCCTGCAGCTACTACCGCCTGATCGTCGACGGCGTCGACTGGATCGAGATCGACCTCATCAACATGGTCTTCCTGGTGCGGGGCGAGGATCGCTACGCCGCGATCCGCGCCGCGCTGGGCCGCTGATCCCTCCCCACCTCCCGCACTTCCCAAGATCCGGGCGGCACGTGCCGTCCGGTCCCCCTGCCGGCAGAAGGCGGTCCTGCCGGCAGGGGATACCCCGCTAGACCGCTCGCCCCAAGGATCGCCAGCCATGACCGACACCACCACCCCCTCGCCCGCCGCCCC
>NZ_DAIRTS010000045.1:0-14102 GCF_036803765.1 Novosphingobium sp. | reverse complement strand
CTACCGGGTGGCGCCGGGAGTGCCAATCGGGGATTTGCGGAGCGGGCCTATGGGCTTGGCCGTCCTTCGACAAGCTCGGAACGAACGGAGGAGGCGGGCGGGACGGCAGTGCTGCCTCGTCCCGCATACACCGACCATTTCACCCCGTTCGCCCTGAGCCTGTCGAAGGGCCCCCGCCGGCAAGCGCTGCGCTTTGCGTCCTTCGACAAGCTCAGGACGAACGGAGGAGGGGAATATGGGTGGGGTGAAGAAGTTCGGTATCCGCGCGAGCCACGCATCCCGGCGCGCTTCGCTCTGAGCCCGTCGAAGGGCCCTCGCGGTCACACGCTCCCGTGCCCCCACCCGCTCAGATCAGGCCGGCCAGCGGGCTCGAAGGATCGGCATAGCGGCGCGTCGGCATGCGTCCGGCGAGGTAGGCATCGCGTCCCGCCTCGACCGCCAGCTTCATCGCGCGGGCCATGCGGATCGGGTCTTTCGCCTCGGCAATCGCGGTGTTCATCAGCACACCGTCGCAGCCCAGTTCCATCGCGACGGCGGCCTCGCTCGCGGTGCCGACGCCCGCGTCGACCAGCACGGGCACCTTGGCGCCCTCGACGATCATGCGGATCATCACCTTGTTCTGGATGCCGAGGCCCGAGCCGATCGGCGCGCCCAGCGGCATGATCGCGACGGCGCCCGCTTCCTCCAGCTGGCGCGAGGCGATCGGGTCGTCGGCGCAGTAGACCATCGGCAGGAAGCCTTCCCGGGCCAGCACTTCGGTGGCGCGCAGGGTTTCGCGCATGTCGGGATAGAGCGTGCGCGCCTCGCCCAGCACTTCCAGCTTGACGAGGTCCCAGCCGCCGGCCTCGCGTGCCAGGCGCAGCGTGCGGATCGCGTCCTCGGCAGTGAAGCAGCCTGCGGTGTTGGGGAGGTACGTCACTTTCTTGGGGTCTATGTAGTCGGTCAGGATCGGCGCCTTGGGGTCCGACACGTTGACCCGGCGCACCGCGACCGTGACGATCTCCGCGCCCGAGGCGGCCAGTGCGGCGGCGTTCTGCGTGAAGTCCTTGTACTTGCCGGTGCCGACGATCAGGCGCGACCGAAACGTGCGGCCGGCGACGGTCCAGCTGTCGTCCGGTGCCGGTGCCGTTGATTCGTCCTGCCCGCCGCCCACGAAATGCACGATCTCGAGCGCGTCGCCCTCGGCGATCGCGACCTCGGCCAGCGTGGAGCGGGGCACGATGTCCCCGTTGCGCTCGACCGCGACCTTGGCGGGATCGAGTTCGAGGCTGCGCACGAGATCGGCGATGGAGCCGGGCGCGGCGCGGCGCGGCTCGCCGTTCAGGGTGATGGACAGCGAGGCGGCGGGTGCGGGGTTCGTAGCCATGCCCGGTGCTTTAGCGCGGGGGGCGGGGGGTGCAAGTGCCCGACAGCCCATTGGCTGGCCTTGGGCACCCGTTCAGCAGGAATTGCGCCGCATGTTGGTGACATGCGCGGTCGCCACCAGCAGCACGCCGCAGATCGTCAGCACCGATTCGGCAGCGCCATGGCCGACGAGCACCGCGGCGGTCATCAAGGCCAGCCCGGCGATGCCGAGGATCAGCGGCAGGCGGTGGCCATGGCGCAGCGCGCCCATGCCGATGGTCGCCGCGCCGATCACGATCGCCAGCACCAGGCCGATATGGTGGATCTCGGGATTGAGCAGGACCCCGCCACCAAGACCCAGCACGCCGACGAGGAACAGCCCCGCCAGGCAATGGATCATGCACAGCCCCGACAGGAGCACGCCGAACCGGTCGAGCCGGCTGCGCAGGGCGGGGAAGGGCTGGGTCATGGAGGTCCATATATGTAATGTTGTATCATGCTGCAAGAGGGCGGATTGCGACAAGACCCGGCATGCAGGGATCGCGCTTGCTCCGGAGCAGCGGGCCGCCCCAAAAGCCGCTTGCCAGCGCGGCATCGTCGCCGCACAGGTTCGGGCCATGAAGGCTGTCGTTCCCGCTCCGCTCGCCATTGCCCGCTGGTTGCTCGTCGTCGCGGCGATGATCGTCGCCATCGTCGTCGTCGGCGGAATCACCCGCCTGACCGAATCGGGCGTGTCGATCACCGAATGGAACGTGGTGTCGGGCACCCTGCCGCCGCTGACCGAGGCGCAGTGGCAGGCCGAATTCGACGCCTATCGCCAGACACCGCAATACGTGCTGGTCAATGGCCCCGCCGGCATGACGCTGGCGACCTACAAGTTCATCTTCTTCTGGGAATGGGTCCACCGCCTGCTGGCGCGCACCATCGGCCTAGCCTTCGCGGCGCCGCTGGCGTGGTTCTGGCTGCGCGGACAGATCCCGGCGGGCTACAAGCCGCGGCTGCTGGCACTGCTCGCGCTCGGCGCGCTGCAGGGCGCCGTCGGCTGGTGGATGGTCAAGTCCGGCATCGTCCACGACGTCAAGGTCAGCCATTACCGGCTGGCGACTCACCTGGGCGTCGCGCTGTTCACGCTGGCGGGCATCGTGTGGACCATGCTCGACCTGCGCGCCCTGGCACGGGGGCGCGCAGCCTCACGACTGACCGGTCTTGGCGCGCTGGCGCTGGGCATGCTGGCGTTGCAGCTGGTTTATGGCGCCTTCCTCGCGGGCTTGCGTGCAGGCGTCGTGGCCGGTGCGGGCTGGTTCTCGTGGGATGCCTGGCCGCTGATGCAGGGGCGGTTCTATCCCGACGGCGTCGAATGGGCCGTGGGCGCGTGGCGGACGCTGACCGGCGATCCCTATCTCGTGCACTTCCTGCATCGGTGGTGGGCCTGGGCGGTCGTCGCGGTTCTGGTGGTCATGGCGCGCCGCCTGCGCCGTGCCGGCCTGCGCCCCGCCTCGATCGCGATCCATGCCGCCTTCGGCACGCAGATCCTGCTCGGCATCGCCACGGTCTATAGCGGCGTCTCGCTATGGCTGGCGGTGCTGCACCAGTTGTGCGGCGCGCTGCTACTGGTGTGCACGGTGTGGGGCGCGCATGCCCTCGGCGGGGCGTCAAAAGCCTGAAGGTATTATTTTACCTCTCCGCAAAGCCCCGGTTTGCTTGACTCTCCGGGCGATTTGCAACAAAGGCGCGCTTCTTCACCCCGTTTGTGCTGATTTCGGCACTGGATGGGGTAACCCATCATCCAGGGAACCGAACCAGCCATGAAGGCTCTCAGCAAGGTCACCCGGTCGATCAAGCCGGCCGAGGTGGAAAAGAAGTGGCATCTGATCGATGCCGAAGGTCTGGTGGTCGGCCGTCTGGCCGTCGTGATCGCCAACCATCTGCGCGGCAAGCACAAGCCGAGCTACACGCCCCACGTCGATTGCGGTGACCACGTCGTCGTGATCAACGCCGACAAGGTGCGTCTGACCGGCAACAAGCTCAAGGCGAAGACCTACTACAAGCACACCGGCTATGCCGGCGGCATCAAGGAAGTCACCGCGGACAAGGTCCTCGGTGGTCGCTTCCCCGAGCGCGTGCTGGAGAAGGCTGTCGAGCGCATGATCCCGCGCGGCCCGCTCGGCCGTGCGCAGATGCGCGCGCTGCACCTCTACGCCGGTGCCGAGCATCCACATGCCGGTACCCAGCCCGAGGCGCTCGACGTCGCCTCGATGAACCGCAAGAACAAGGTGGGGGCATAAACCATGGCCGATACCGATTCCGTCTCGAGCCTGGCCGACCTCAAGGCCCTGACCACCGCCGCTCCGGCCGCCGCTCCCGAAGCGCCCGCCGCTGAAGGCGAAGCGCCGGTCGTCCCCGCTACCCCGACCGCTCCGCTTCGTGACCGCGAAGTCGACGCGTTCGGCCGCGCTTACGCGACCGGCCGCCGCAAGGACGCCGTGGCCCGCGTGTGGCTCAAGCCCGGCAGCGGCAAGATCGTGGTCAACGGCCGCGACCAGGACGTGTACTTCGCCCGCCCGACCCTGCGTCTGGTGATCAACCAGCCGTTCCAGGTCGCCGGTCGTGAAGGCCAGTACGACATCATCGCCACCGTCAAGGGCGGCGGTCTGTCGGGCCAGGCCGGTGCGGTCAAGCACGGCATCGCCCAGGCGCTGTCGAAGTTCGAACCCGCGCTGCGCAGCGCCGTCAAGGCCGCCGGCTTCCTGACCCGCGACCCGCGCGTCGTGGAACGCAAGAAGTACGGCCGCGCCAAGGCTCGCCGCAGCTTCCAGTTCTCGAAGCGCTGATCGCTCAGCCGTTTTCGAAACGCATCAAGGGCTGGCCTTCGGGCTGGCCCTTTTTGTTTGCGGGGCGCCTGTTCGGGGTGCGCGCGTCGGAGGGCCCAGGACTGCAAGCGCCGCACTCTGCGTCCTTCGACAGGCTCAGGACGAACGGGGGTTGGGAGAGGCGGGGCGTAGGGTCGTCCGGAGGGCACACTCTGCTCTAACCCACCCCGTTCGCCCTGAGCCTGTCGAAGGGCCCCAACTGGCAAGCACCGCGCTTTGCGTTCGTCGACAAAACGGAGGTCAGCCGACGCAGCCCCTTTTTGATTGCGCTGTGAACGCGGCAAGGCCACGGGCACGCACCATGACCGCACAACCCTCGCTCTGGCGCCGGCCCCTGGCGCATCGCTGGTGGCTCGGACCGCTCGGCGCCACGCTCGGCATTCTCACGGCGGCGCTGGCCGGGCGCTATGGCCTGGCCGCTACGCCCTGGCTGCTCGCCCCGCTCGGCGCCTCGGCGGTGCTGGTCTTCGCCGTACCGGCCAGCCCGCTGGCGCAGCCCTGGCCCGTGATCGGCGGCAATGGGCTGTCGCTGCTGATCGGGCTGGCGGTGGGGCACGGCGTTCCGGTGCCGGTCGTGGCAGCCGCCCTGGCGGTGGGGCTGGCGATCGCCGTGATGATCGTGCTGGGCTGCCTGCACCCGCCCGGCGGCGCCTGCGCGCTGGTCGGCGTGCTTGCAGCCGCAAGCCCGGGTGGCGGCTGGGGCCTCGTGCCGACGCTGGCCGCGAATGTCGCCGGGCTATGCGCGGCCGGGTGGCTCTATCATCGCTGGTCGGGCCATGCCTGGCCGCATCGTGCGCCTGCGGCACCCGCGCCATTGCGCGGATACGAGCGCGCGCACCTCGATGCGGTGCTGGCCGAATGGGACGAGACGCTCGACGTCGATCCCGATGATCTCGATGCGCTGATCCGCGCGGTCGAGGCGCGCAGCCTTCAGCGTTAATTCCCCAGCGCGGCAACCCCGCCGGTCGAGCCGAAGCCGCCTTCGCCGCGCTGCGTTTCCTCGAGCGAATCGACCTCGAGCCAGGTGCCGCGCGTCACTGGCGCCAAGACCAGCTGCGCCACCCGGTCACCCCGGCGGATCGAGAAGCTCTCGGTGCCGTGGTTGATGAGGATGACCTTCAGCTCGCCGCGATAATCGCTGTCGATCGTGCCCGGCGCATTGGGCACCGAGATCCCGTGCTTGAGCGCGAGGCCCGAACGCGGGCGCACCTGGATCTCGTAGCCGTGGGGGATTGCCAGCGCGAGGCCGGTGGCGACCGCATGGCGCTGCCCCGGGGCGAGGTCGAGATCCTCGGCGGACACGACATCCATGCCTGATGCGCCTTCGGTGGCATAGGCGGGCAGGGGCAGGTCCTGCCCGTGGGACAGACGCTTGAACAGGATCGGGACAGTGGGGTGATGGGCGCTCATGCGGGGGTTCCGGTGTTCAGGGCGGCAGCAATGCGCGCGACGAGCGCGCGGCCGACCGCGTCCTTGGGCATTTCGGGCAGGCTGGTGGTGCCGGCGGCGTCGATGATGTGGACGGTGTTGGCCGCGCCGCCCATCACGTCGCCCGACACGTCATTGGCGACGATCCAGTCCGCGCCTTTGCGCTCGCGCTTGGCGGCGGCATGGGCGAGCACGTCGTTGGTCTCGGCAGCGAAGCCGATTACCAGGGCGGGCCGGTTGGCGTGGCCCGCCACGGTCTTCAGGATATCGGGGTTCTCGACCAGCGCGAGCGGCGCGACCATGCCGCTGCCGTCCTTCTTGAGCTTCTGCCCCGCCGCATCGGCGCTGCGCCAGTCCGCCACGGCGGCGACCATCACCGCGATGTCGGCGGGCAGCGCGGCCTCGACCGCCGCGGCCATCTCGCGCGCGGTTTCGACGTCCACGCGCGAGACCCCGGCGGGCGTGGGCAGCGTAACCGGGCCGGCCACCAGCGTCACCCGTGCGCCGGCCTCGGCGGCGGCGGCGGCGATGGCGAAGCCCTGCTTGCCGCTCGATCGGTTGGCGATGTAGCGCACCGGGTCGATCGGCTCGTGTGTAGGACCTGCGGTGACCAGCACGTGGCGCCCGGCCAGTGGCTTTGGCATTGCCGGTGCCAGCCGCGCGGCGATGGCATCCCAGATCGCCTCGGGATCGGGCAGCCGACCGGGGCCGAACTCGCCGCAGGCCATCGGCCCGACATCGGGTTCCATGACGCTAACCCCGTCGGCCCGCAGCTGCGCGACGTTGCGGATCGTGGCCGGGTGCTGCCACATGCGCACGTTCATCGCGGGCACGGCCAGCACCGGCTTGTCGGTGGCGAGCAGCAGGGTGGTGGCCAGATCGTCGGCCATGCCGGCGGCCATCCGCGCCATGAGGTCGGCCGTCGCGGGGCAGACCACGATCAGGTCGGCCTGGCGCGAGAGCTGGATATGCCCCATCTCGACCTCGTTCTTGAGGTCCCACAGCGTGGTGTGGACGGGATTTTCGCTCAGCGCCGCCAGCGTCATCGCGGTGACGAAGTGCGCGCCGCCTTCGGTCAGCACGCAAGTCACGTCGGCGCCGTTGCGGCGGATCAGCCTGACGAGCTCGCAGGCCTTGTAGGCGGCGATGCCGCCACCGATCACGAGCAGGATACGCGGGGTCTGCATGGGTTAGGCTTGTGGCGCGTGGCGGAGCCCAGCGCAAGCACGGGGTGTCGCGCGCGCCTCCGCCGCCGCGGTATTCCTAAATCCTTTGCAGTCGCGCGGCTTCTCTGACACATTGCCCGAAAGACCATAGGGGTTTGGAGAGAGTCCCGATGAGACAGGTGCTCACAGCGCTCGTCCTGGTGGCCGGGCTGATCGATCTGCTGATCGTGGGATCGAAGCTGCTCACGCCGCACGATCCGGCGCAGATGGCCGCGGCCGTTCATGGCCTCTCGATCATCCGCGCGCATTGCACCTCGTTCTTCAGCATCGCGGCGCTGTCGATGATCGTCGGCGCCCTGTGGAAGAACGGCGACCTGCTGCTCGTCCCGACCTTCATCTTCATCGGCGCCTTCGTCGAGCGGCTGGTCAACCTCGTTGTATTCGGCTCCTACCCGCAGTGGCTGCTGCCGATGGCGCTCGATCTCGTCCACGTCGCGCTGCTGCTTGCCGCGCGCCGCGCCCTGGCGGGTGAGGATGCCGAGGATGAGCCCGCCGACGATACGCGGCCCGGTGGGGGCGTCCTGGCCTGACCGGTCAGGCGGCGGCGCGCCAGCGTCCCGCCAGCCGCAGCACCGCCTTCTGCGCGGGCCGTTCGATCCAGCGGTGCGAGGCAAAGCCTGCCGCCACCGCCAGCGCCAGGAAGAACAGCAGGAACGCGGGCTGGCTGGCGATCGCGCGGCTGCCCAGCGTTGCGTCGATCACCAGCACCAGCGCCACCTGCAGCGGGAAATGCCACAGGTAGATGCCATAGGAGGCATCGCCGAGCTTGCGCCCGATCGCCAGCCGTTCCCCGCGATCGGCAAGATCGATGGCGAGCGTCGCGAAAAACACCGCGAAAGTGCCGGCAAGGATCGTCGCGTCCTCGCCATGATAGCGCGTCGCCGCGATCCAGCCCGCCGCGACGCAGGCCACGCTTGCGGCAACCAGCACCGGCAGCGTCAGCCACCCGCGTAGGGCGGCGCCATAGATGGACGTGCCGAGGAAGAAATAGCCGATGCAGGTCAGCACCGGCTCGTCGGGCCAGCCCAGGAAGAACAGTCGCAGCACCACGACCGCCACCGGCAGCGCCACCATCAGCGGCGCGCGGCGCAGCGCCGGCAGCAGCACCCAGAACGCGGCATAGGCGAGGATCTCGGTCGACAGCGACCACGACGGCCCGTTGAACGACTGGTTGTGCTGCCAGCCCCAGTAATGTGCCAGCGGGATCGAGAGCAGAAAATGCTTCCAGTCCTGCTCGTGATAGATGAACGCGGTGCCGTTTATGTGGGTGTAGAGCCCCTGTAGCCCCGCCACCAGCACCAGCGTCAATAGGTGCAGCGGCCACAGCCGCGCCACCCGCGCGATCCAGAACCGGCGGTGCGCGGTGCTGTCCGCCAAGTACACATGCGCGAAGACGAAGCCCGAGACCGCCCAGAAGTATTCCACCGCGACATGGCCATAGTCGAACAGCCAGCGCAGCGGATGATAGAACGGGGTCAGCACTTCGCGGTCGACGTGAAAGCCATAGCCCACCGGCGGCACGAAGAAGTGCTGGTAATGCCAGAACAGCACCGCGAACGAGGCGACCAGCCGCGAAAGGTCGAGCGCGTTGAAATGGCGCTTGTCCACCCGCAAGCCGGGCAGCGGGGCAGGTCGGGCAGGCTTCGTCACGGCAGCAGGTCGATCACGGGCGTGCGGGCATGTCCGCCGGAGGTGGCGGTGGCGGGCCATGATGGACCATGGCCTGCATCCCGAAGACCGCGGCCGCGCCCAGCAGGGCCGCAAGCACCAGTCCGCCCCATCCGCCCCGGCGCGGGGCATCGGCATCGCGGCGCTTGCGCTCCCACATCAGGTCGATGTGCGGCAGCGGCGGGGCCTCGGGCGCACCGCCCTTGGGCGGGAAGCGCTCCTCGATCCGGCGGATGAGGGCCGGCACGCGCAGCAGCGTCGCGGCATCTTCCTGCACCCGCTGCGCGATCGCGGCCTCGGGGCCGAGTTCGTCGCGGATCCAGTTGCGCACGAAGGGTGCCGCGGTTTCCCACATGTTGATGTCGGGATCGAGCTGCTGCGCGATGCCCTCGACCATGACCATGGTCTTCTGCAGCAGCAGCAGGTGCGGCTGGGTCTGCATGTCGAAGTCGCGGGTGATCGCAAAGAGCCCGTCGAGCATCTGCCCGACCGACAGGTCCTTGACCGGGCGGCCGCGCATCGGCTCGCCCACCGCGCGCAGCGCCGTCGCGAACTCGTCGACCGAGTGGTAGCTCGGCACGTATTGCGCCTCGAAATGGATCTCGGCCACGCGCTTGTAGTCGCCGGTGGTCAGGCCATAGAGGATCTCGGCCAGCCATTGCCGCGCCTGGCGGTCGATCCGGCCCATGATGCCAAAGTCGATCGCGGTGATCGTGCCGTCGGCTTCCACGAACAGGTTGCCCTGGTGCATGTCGGCATGGAAATAGCCGCCGCTGATCGCCTGCGTCAGGAACGCCAGAACGAGGCGCGAGGCCATTTCGCGGCGGTCGTGGCCCGCAGCGTCGATCGCCGCCAGGTTGCTGATCTTGACGCCGTCGATCCAGTCGAGCGTCATGACCCGGCCGTTGGTGCGGTCCCAGTCGATGCCGGGCACGCGATAACGCGGGAAGGCGTGCATCGCATCGGCAAGTTCCGATGCGGAGGCCGCCTCGCGCCGCAGGTCCAGCTCGCGCGCGGTCCAGCGCTTGAAGTTGGCAATGATGAGCCGCGGGCGCAGGCGCCCGGCCTCGCCGCCCAGCGCCTCGAGATGCGCGGCGGCCCATTCGTACGTGCCGATGTCGCGCGCCAGCTTCTCGCGCACGCCGGGGCGCAGCACCTTGACCGCGACCTTGCGACCATCGGTGGTCCAGGCCTGGTGGACCTGCGCGATCGAGGCCGCGCCCACCGGCTCTTCCTCGAAGCGGCTGAACAGGCTTTCCAGCGGGCGCTCGAAGCTGGTCTCGATCTCGCGGCGGATCAGCGCGAAGTCCACCGGCGGCAGCTTGTCCTGCAGCGCCAGCAGGTTGCGCGCCGCTTCCTCGCCGACGAGGTCGGGCCGCGTCGCCAGGGTCTGCCCCAACTTGATCGCCGCCGGGCCGATCGCGCGAAAGGCGCCGGCATAGTCGGGGATCGCCGGCTGGCGCGTGCCGAACCGGGCGATGCGGCACAGCCGGCGTACCGGCGCCGGCGTGTTGGGGCTCTCCTCGAGCAGGCGCAGTGCACCGTGGCGCGCGAGGATGCGGCCCCAGCCGAGCAGGCGGCGAATGTGGGTGGCAGGATGCGTCAAGGCAGGACGGGCCTCAGACCTTCCAGCCGGAATGGATCGCCACCAGCCCGCCGAGGATCGGCTCGACCTTGGTGTGGCGGAAGCCCGCGTCCTTGATCATCTGCTCGAACTCGCCCATCGGCGGGAAGCGGCGGATGGATTCGATCAGGTAGCGATAGGAATCGGCATCGCCGGCGATGGCCTGGCCGATCCTGGGCACCAGCCGGTGCGAATAGGCATCGTAGACTTCGGCAAAGCCCGGCCATTCGGTGGTCGAGAATTCCAGGCAGTAGAACCGCCCGCCGAACTTGAGCACGCGATGCGCCTCGGCCAGCGCCTTGTCGATCTGGGTGACGTTGCGGATGCCGAACGCGATCGTATAGGCATTGAAGAAACGGTCGCCGAACGAGAGTTCCTCGGCGTTCTGGCGCGACCAGACAAGGCCGTCGATACCGCGCTGCATTGCGCGCTCGATGCCCACGTCGAGCATGTCCTGGTTGATGTCCGAGACGGTGATCGAGGCGCCCTCGCGCGCCATGCGGAAGGCGATGTCGCCGGTGCCGCCGGCCATGTCGAGGATTTCCTCGCCCGCGCGCGGCTTGACCCGGGCAACGAAGCGATCCTTCCACAGGCGGTGCATCCCCACCGACATGGCGTCGTTCATCACGTCGTACTTCTTGGCGACGCTGGAGAAGACCGCGCCGACGCGGGCGGTTTTTTCCTCTGGGGTGACGTCCTCGTAACCGAAGGACACGCTTTCCGGGCTGGTCATGGTTCAGGGCCTTTAAAGAGGAATTGCCGCAGGCGCAAAGCATGATAGCAGGACCCCACGATGCCCGAACTACCAGAGGTTGAAACCACCGTCCGCGGCCTGGCGACGATGCTGGACGGCGAGACGATCACGCGCGTCTCGGTCCGCCGCCCCGACCTGCGCCGCCCGTTCCCGCCCGAGCTGGCCCAGGTGCTGACCGGCGCCCGGGTCACCGGGCTGTCGCGCCGCGCCAAGTACGGCCTCGTCCATACGAACCGCGCCATCACGATGGTGTTCCACCTCGGCATGTCGGGGCGCTGGCGAATCGACCCCGGAGAGATCGCCAAGCACGACCACCTCGTGCTCGAAACCGGGCACGGCCACGTCCTCGCGCTCAACGACGCGCGCCGGTTCGGCTCGGTCGACCTGGTCGATACCGCGGCGCTCGACGCCTGGCCGCCGTTTGCCGCGCTGGGACCCGAGCCGCTCGGACCGGGGCTGACCGCCGCCCACCTGCAGCGCGCCTTCGCCGGGCGCATCGCCAGCATCAAGCTCCTGCTGCTCGACCAGCGCGTCGTCGCGGGACTGGGCAACATCTATGTCTGCGAGGCGCTGCACCGCGCACGGATCAACCCGGAGCGCGCAGGCGGCAGCGTCAGCCTCGCCGCGCTCAAGCGCCTCGTCCCCGAGATTCGCGCCGTGCTCGAGGAATCGATCGCCGCGGGCGGCTCGACCTTGCGCGACTATGCCCGGCCCGATGGCGAACTCGGCTATTTCGCCAAGGACTGGCGCGTCTATGGCCGCGAGGGCGACCCATGCGCCTGCGGCGGCACCGTCGCGCGCGTCGTCCAGGGCGGCCGCTCGACCTTCTTCTGCGCCGGCTGCCAGAAATGACGCCGCGCTTTTTGCCCCACACTGGCCCCACACTGGATTGAACGACCATGCAGACCCGTGAATTGCTCGGCACCGCGCAAGTGCCCGGCGGCGCCGAACTCTCGCTCTATCGGCGCGGCGACGATTTCATGATCACCCTCGATCGCAACGAGCTGATGAGCACGCGCATGAGCGGCTCGGAGGTGGCGCTGGCGGAAATGGCGTTCGAGCGGCTGGGCAAGCGGCCGGGCCTGCATTTCCTCATCGGCGGCTATGGCATGGGCTTTACCCTGCGCGCCGCACTCGCGGCGATGGATGCCAAGGCGCAGCTCACCGTGGCCGAACTGGTGCCCGAGATCATCGCCTGGGCGCGCGGCCCGATGGCCGAGGTCGCCGCCGGCTGCCTCGACGATCCGCGCGTGCGGCTGGTCCAGGGCGACGTGGCCGACATGATCGCGGCAGGGCGAGGCACCTACGACGCGATCCTGCTCGATGTCGACAACGGTCCGGACGGCCTGGTGCGCCCCGCCAACGACCGGATCTATTCCGAAGCGGGCCTGCGCGCCGCGATCACCGCGCTGCGCCCCGGCGGCGTAGTGGCCATCTGGTCTGCCGGCGCGGACGCGACGTTCACCCGCCGCCTCGTGCGCGCGGGCCTCGCGGTCGACGAAGTCGTGGTCCGCGCGCGCAGCAACGGCAAGGGACCGCGCCACGTCATCTGGTTCGCCACCAAGCGGGCGGGATGACCGGCTAGGCGACCACGCGGCGGACGAGGCCGGGCACGACCGTGACGGTGAGCAGCCAGCTTACGATAGCCACCGGCAGGCTGGGCGCGGTCAGCAAATCCTGTCCGGCAAACACGCCGCCCGCCAGCAACGCGCCCAGCGTAAAGGCGAGGGCGAGCACGAGTGCGCCGACCAGCGCGCGCAGCGGGCTTGCGGCATGGACGGAGCGCAGTCGCCACAGGCCATAGATCCAGGCGATGCAGGTGACGGTGCCGGCTGTGGCCAAGGCGGGGGCTTCCCACGCACCAGGCGCGGTCTGGCGGATAATCGCGGCGATCAGCGCCAGCTGGACCAGCAGAAGGAAGCCTTTCACGGCTGCGGGAAACAATCGGTCCCACTCGAACGCAGGCTGGCGGTGCGACGCCAGGGCCTGCCACCATGCACAGACCGCCGCGCCCAGCACGAGACCGAGTGGCGGGAAGGGGACCATGACGATGGCCTGCACCCGCCAGTTGGTCGTGCCGTCAGGGATCGCACCGCTCGCGACGTTCCACATCCCCACACAGGCCAGCAGCGCCAACTCGCCGCCGATGATGCCCGCAACCAACGGCCACAACGGTCGGTCGTCACGGGCCGGTGGGGCGGGCTGCGCCAGGATGGCGAGCAAAGGCGCCGCGACCAGAACTTGCCCCAAGACCAAGAGTATCCGTCCGGCAGTCATGATAAACGGCGCCTGCGGTCGGGGTGGGCCGTGCGTGACTGGACCGACGGCCAGGGCGATGCCGACCACCAGCGACAGCATGGGCGCGATGCACAGGGCTGCAACGAGGATGTCGCGCAGGGTCGGCCGGCGTGCCAGCCGCAAGACCCGCGCCAGACCAGGATAATGGCCGATCGCCGCCGCCAAGCCCAGCGCCAGGCCGACCGTCGCAGCCACCAACGCGACGCCTGGTGCGAGCAGCGCTACATGGATGCTGACAAACCAGGCAATCAGTACGGCGGTTGCGGCGAAAATACAGATGGCAATCGCCGTGCGCATCATAACAAACCAGCCCCCGCTTGTGGCGCTTACCGGATTAGCGAAGCGATGGTTAAAGTTGCTCTACCGGCGAGGATCCGGGAGCGGCATGGAGCGGGTAGCGGGAGCCTGCCCGTGGTCCTGATGCGATTCCCGATCGCGCTCCTGATTTTGACCGGTTTTAATGGCCATCGGGTTCGATTCGATAGCGGGAACCGCGAAGTGTCTTAAAAACGGCTTGAATACTGAATTATTCACGCGGCTTGGGAAAGTCATACCCCCAAACATACCCCCATGCCCAGGCCCTTGGGCCGCCCACAGGACCGGGCCGGCATAATGTCCGCGTTGATCGCTACCGCCATTCGCCCAGCCGCTCGCGCCGCGTTGTGGGAATGCTCTTGAAATGCCGGGAACGCTGGGAAATTGGGAACACGGCCGGTAAAGCAATGATTTGGATGGCTAAACTATGTTCCCAGCCGCGCCGGCATCCGTTCCCAGCCGCCATGGTTGGGAACAACCGGCGCGATCGGCAGCGGGGCTGTTTGGCACCAGCGCCAGGCAAGCGCCGTGGCTAGGCGCCAGGCATCGGCGACGCCAGCCAGTGCGATCGAGCG
>NZ_DAIRTS010000044.1:0-14797 GCF_036803765.1 Novosphingobium sp. | reverse complement strand
GCCCTCGATCGAGCCCGCCCCCGAGCCCGCCGCCGACACCAGCCAGGCTGGCGCCGCGCAGTAACTCCGCCTGAAGAAAGGCCAGTCCCATGGCATTGAAGTCCAACAATACGGCGGTCGCCCTCGCCATCCAGGTTGCGGTCGACGCGTTCACCGCTCCGACTACGCCGGCCGACCTGATGCCGGTATCGAACCTCAAGCTCGACATCGCAGGCGTGACGCTCGCCAACGACGAATACACCGGCTCTCCGTTCAAGAACGCCGACACCGTTGCGGGCAAGAAGGTGACGCTGTCCTACACGATCAAGCTGCGCCCTCCGGGCGGGGTCGCGATCCCCGCTGCCAACGCCTTCTTGCTCGGCCGCGTGCTCCAGGCAGCAAAGTTCACCGAACTGCGGACTTCCGCGGCAATTCCCGTCGCCCCCGAAGCGCTCAGCGCCGGCAGCACCACCGGAGCAACTCTGGGCGCCGGCGCGGCGGCCACGGCTGACCTCTACAAGGGTATGGCGATTTCGCTGGCGGGCATGGGCACGTCCTACAAGGAACGGATGAGCGCTCTCCGTTCCTACGCTTCGTCGAAGGTGGTCGCATTCGTGGAGACGTTCGGCAGCCCAGTGTCTGGCAATTACCAGATCCCGTCGCAGATCAGCTATATGCGCGATGTCTCTTCGGCCGACCCGATCCTGCTCTCGCAGCAAGTCTGGCTCGACGGCCACCGCTTCGACCTGCTGAATTGCCGCGTGACGCAGATGCAAATCCAGGTGCCGACCTCAACCAAGGACCAAGCCGCGTATCCCGAGATGAACGTCACGTTCGACGCGACCATCAGCGCGAACTCGGAACAGGCCACGCCCGCAGTGCCGCCCGCAGGGACCATTCCGCTCTACAAGGATGGCGATGGCTGGTTGGCCGGCACGCGCGTCGGCCTCCGCTCGTTCACGCTGGATCTTGGCGTGCAGACCGAAAATCCGCCGAACCCCAACAAGGTCGACGGCGTGGATGCCGCCGAGCTGGTCGGCGGCGTGGCCAAGGTTTCGATGGTGCGGCAGAAGTACCGTCCCTCGACCATCGACACCCTCGCCCTGGCCGATGCCCAGGCCTACCAGCCCTTCTTCGCGCAGTGGGGCAGTGCCGCCGGTGCGCTGGTGCAAATCGTCGTTCCCGACGGGCGCCTCAATTACCAGAACCCCGACCTGGGCGGGAACATCATCATGGAAAGTGGTGATCTGCTGATCGATGCGCTCGCGCGCGGGGTCTGCATCAACTTCCCGTACTGATCTCCCACCATCTGAAAGGACATCCTGACGTGCCCCAGGACATCCCCCTGGAGGCAAGCGAGACGCTTGCCTTCACGCCGCCGTCGCTCGCGCAGATCGATGGCGCTCCGTCGTTCACTCTTCGAGCGGCGACCACCCGGGAAAAGCGTTTCCGGCGCCGCCTCATGTCCGAGGAAGGCGTAATTTATCACTCCGAGGCCGACGTGCGCGACGAACTGCTGCGCGCCCTGCGGACCCGGTTATGGGGCGAAGAGAAGTTTGCGACCCACAGCGGAGCGCTCACCGCCTATTGGGAGGCCCTGGACGACTTCCGCTTGCAGCGTAAGGAAGCTCCAGAGCTCGAATGGTCGTATGACGAAGATGCTGAGCGCGCCATTCTTTCCCTGATCCGGGATGTCGAACAGTCCTGGCCCCAGATCGGCCGCATGAAGGCCGACAACATCGACTTCAACGAGATCTATCTCGGTGCCACGGTCGCTGTCGTGGTGACCGATTGGACGGGGATCGACGTCCGGCAAGCCACCAATCGGTCGTATCTGACGATCGACTGCGTCGACATGGTCGGGTCTGCTCTTCAGCGCTTCGCCATCAAGCACGGCATCGAGGGGAACCTGCCGTTCCTCGAGTTGGCCAACGCCTGCGCGCGCAGAATGGCGTTGGACGAGGACGAGGAAAAAAACTCCGAATCGCCGTCGCCATCAGAGATGACCCCACCAGCTTCGAGCATGAAGAAAGCCTCGGGCAAGGGTGGGAAGTCCCAGGCGTCGGCACGCTCCAGCAAAACCCGCGTGGACGCATAACTGATGACCACTGGTCTATCCTGCGGCTGCATTCCCAATGCGACATGGGCATGGCCGGCACGCGGTATCCCGACGGCGGCGCGCCGCTCGACCAGCCATTGCTGCTACTCGATGCGTTCGCCGTCATCTCGTCGGCCATCGCGGAGCTGAAGCGCGATGCGGATTAGCGCCAGCCTCACTCCCGGCGACATGCAAGGGCCGTTCGCGGAGTGGCGCCGGTTCGCCGAGGCGCGGATGGAGCGCGCGGCCCTTCTTGCCACCGATCGCGGCGCGCGCGCGCTGCTTGGTCAGGTCCGGAGCCGGATGGCCGGTGCCGGTCTCGGCCGACTTGGCAACGGCTTGAGCTCGACGTCGGACCTTCGTGAAGGCAGGGGCATCCATCGCTACGCCGATGGCGGCTTCAGTGCGTCGGGCATCGTCTTTATCCGTACCGGGTCGGACCGCACCCGGGGCGCTATCGAAGCCTACACCCGCGGCGCCGACATTCGGCCGGTCCGCTCGCGGTGGCTTTGGATCCCGACTGACGCGATTCCCCGCGTGTCGAAGCGGTTTCGTCTTACGCCTTCTCTCTGGGTACAAAACGGCCTTGATCGTCGGATCGGGCCGCTCGTGCTGATCAAGGGCATTAACGGCTACCCTCTGCTGGTGGTGAAGAACGTCGGTGTGGACCTGTCCGGTCGCAAACGCTCGGCGCGATCGCTGACTAAGCGCGGGATGCCTCGGTCCGGTCAGACCGAGAAGTCCATGATTATCGCATTTATCGGCATCCCCAGCACGACGCGGGCTGCGCGCGTCGATGTCGAGGCTATCGCCCGAATTGAAGCGCAGGCCCTGCCCGGCGCCTTCTACCAAGCCCTCGGAAGGATCTGAAAATGGCCGACGGCCCGGTTTTTCCTGCGTTCCTCAAGCTGGAATATCAGCGCGACAACAGCGCCAAGAGTTCCTTCCTGGCCGAAGTTGCGTCGATTTCCGGCGAGGCCAAGCAGCAGTTCCAGCGGTCGTTCGAGGAAGTCGGCGCGATCATCGGCCGAAGCCTGTCGGGCTTTCGAACCGGTGGCTTTCGGATAGACCTCGATACGTCTGCCCTGCGGCAGGCGGCGTCCGAGGCAGAGTTCGCGGCGCAACGCCTGGCATTCACTCGCGATGCCGCAACGCAGCTTGCGTCGACGACGGGCGACACAACCCGCACGACCCAGACCTATTTGCAGGCGCTGCGCGCTCAGACGATCGAAGCAGAACGGAACGCCCGCGCTGCCGGCGAGCAGGCCACAACCTATGGACGGCTCCAAGAGCAGATCGATCGGACGATCGACAAGAACCAGGCGCTTGCCGCTTCATTTCGAGCCACGTTCGCCGAGCAGGCCAAGGCCGCCAACTTTGCGCATGCCTATCAGCAGGGCATCAACGAGGTTTTCGCGTCAGGGCTGGCCGGACCGTCCAAGAGCGCCCGTAGCAGCGCTTCGGTTTTCGAAGAGCAGTCCTATGCCCCCAAGGCTGACACCCGGAGCGGCCTTGATCGAATGCTGGCTGGATCGGCTTCGCTGGACCGTGCTGCCGTCTCCGCGACGACGCTCGAGCAGGTTCTGGGCCGTGTGTCGGCGAAGGGGGCTGAGGTTGCCGCGTCGTTGCAGCAGTCGGCGGAAATCACGGCCCGCGCGGCCGAAGAAGAAGCGTCGCGCATCGCTGCTGCCAAGCGAGAGGAGGCCGCTGCCCTTGCCGAGGCCCAGGCAACGGCCAAGCGCTACGCCGATTCTGCGAACGAGCTTCGGCTCCGGCTCGATCCTTCTCTTGCCGCGCAACAGCGGTTTGATGCCGAGCTTTCGCGCGCAGATGAGTTGATGAGCGCTGGGGCTATCTCAGCCAAGGAATACGCCCAGGCGCAGGCTCTCGCGGCCCAGAACCTGCAGTCGGCCTGGACCGCGCTCACTGCATCTGAGGAAGAGAACACGCAAGCGAAGCGCCGCGGTACCACCGAGACGTCCAACGTCATCAACGGCGTTCGGGCGCAGCGTGTGGCCTTTATCCAGCTCGGCCAGCAGATGCAGGACGTCGTGGTGCAAACCAAGATGGGCACCGATGCGACGACGGTTTTCGTCCAGCAGGTTCCGCAGATGGCGTTCGCGCTGTCCGGCCTCGAAGGCAATACGAACAAAACCTATGATCGGATTGGCCAGTTTGCTTCATTCATGGCTGGCCCGTGGGGGGCGGCAATCTTTGCAGCGACCGCAGTAATTGGCCCTCTGATTGCCTCTACCATCGACCTTGGCGACGAAACCGACAAAGCGGTCGACAAGCTGAAAAATGATGCCGCGGAAACGGAGACCGCTCGCCGCGCCAAGGAAATCTTCAAGACGACCGTCGAGGGGGTGACGGCTGCCATCAACGATCAAAAGGTCGCCCTGGACAAACAAGCCGACAGCTATCGATCGGAAGCGGAACGTGCCCGCGATGCCGCCAAGCAAAATCGCGATCACGCGCTCTCCATTCGCGAAAACACTGTCGCGTTGCTGGAGCATGCTCGCGCTCAATCTGCGGCGGCTAACAGTCAGACCTTCGGCGCCGCAGGGGGCGCCGGCGCCGGCATGGCACAAGCGGTTTACGCCCGGCAGGTCACAGAGGTTGAGGCCGCCCTCGAAAACGCCAAGAAGGCTCTCGAGACCGCTCAATCCAACCTGACAGCGTCGCAGTCCTTCGTTGATGTTGAGCAGGGCAAAGCAAACGCTGATCCCGTCGCGCGCATCAAGAAACACTACGATGATCTGATCGATAAGGCCCGGCGTCGGGCCGTCGCCGAAGGCAAGGTAGGCGAGGCGCTAGAGAAGCAGGTTGCCACGCTCCAGAAGCAGTCGGCAGCGGCGGTGGCTGCACAACGAGAATCGCAGAAGTCCGATACCGGCGTGCTCAATCGAGCCAATGACCTGGGCAACATGGTCGCTCTGATCAAGCAGTTGTTCCCCGGCGCGGCGATCACCTCGACGAACGGCGGCAAGCACACCACCGGCAGCGACCACTACAAGGACCGTGCCATTGATTTCGTGCCTGCGGGCGGCATGGGTACCTACAGCAAGGCTGACGTCGAGCAGATCCTAAAGGACGCGGGCGTCAACATCCGTCGCAACGGAAAGGGTGTTGAGCAATTCTTTGGCCCTGGCGACAAAGGGCATAGCGATCACTTCCATGTGGCTTGGCAAGGATCTGCCCCGGATCCCGACAAGGTGGCAGCTGCCGCAGAGCGTGCGCAGGCAAAACTCGACGCGTTCGGGAGCAAATCGTCTGAAGCGATCGCGCGGGTCAATGAGCGCTTCAACGAACAGCCTCGTCTGATCGATCAAGCAAGGCAATCGATGCGCCAGCTGGACGACATCGTGGCTCAGCTGGAAGAGCGTCGCCCCCCTGGCTTCGAAGCGATGATTGCAGAGGCCGACACCGCAAGGCAGTCGATCGCCGACGCCTTGGTGCGGCCCTATCAGGAACTGGAGCGGAACAGCGAGCGTCGCGTTCAGCTGCAGGAACTGCTGGTCAAGGGGCGAGATGCTGAAGCCAATGCGCTGCAGGATGTCTGGCGTTTGGAGGATCAGCTTGGTCCGATGACCGCCGAGCGCCGCAACCAGGTACTGGAGATCGCGCAAGCTGAGCAGAAGCATGTCGAGGCGTTGCAGCGTGCGCAGGAGGCACAGCAAGCCTACTTGGACACGACGCGTTCGATCCGCAGCGCGGTAGAGGGCATTCTCGGCGGCTATGGCAAGCTGTCCGACCTCAAGAGTATTGGCCAGCAGCTCCGCGGACGAGTGCTGACAGAACAGGTCTTTGGCGATGTGTTCCGCGACATGGACAAGTGGGTCAAGGACAAGACCAACATCGGGTCGAGCGTTGACCTGATGGGGAAGGAAACGGCGCGCGCGGGTGAGGCCGCCGGAGCCTTCGCAGACAGTATGGTTGCAGCCACCGATCGCTTGCAGCGTATCATGCAGCGCGACATCTCGCGGACGAGCGTAGGGGGCAGCGGCTCCCTGTGGCCGCTCGGCGCTATGAGCACGCCGGCACTTATCGCCGCCCCGGCCAACGAAAACCCGCCGATCGTCGTGACGGCGTCAAAGCCGAAAAATGCCGAGCCAACGCTCGCGGAAATGAGCCCCGCGCAGTATTTCGATCGAATGGGCTCGAAAATGACCCAGCCCATTCTAAACCAGCTTTCGGGCCTGGTAGGGCCTAAGCTCTCGTCGATGCTTGCCGGGCCGTTGACCGGTGCCGCGATCGGCTTCGCTGCAACTGGTTCGCGCGTTGGCGCAGGCATAGGCGCTGCGCTCAAAATTGCCGGCATGTCCAATAGCTCGGTCGCTGGTGCGATGGACGCGTTCGGCACGGCCGTTGAAGTCAATAAGATGGTCGGCGACATCTTCGGTTTCGAAGGCGGTCCGCTTGGCATTCTCACCGGCCTGTTTTCGAAGAAGCCGCGCGGCGGTGGCGCTGTAACGCAGGACAGCGTCTACACGCACGCCAACGACGGGGCCATTGGCAGCGCGATGGACTCATTCGGGTCTAGCCTGCAGGGCAACATCAGCAAAATTGCGCAGCAGCTCGGTGCGCAGATTGGCAGCTACGATGTCGGCATCGGCCGATACAAGGACTACTATCAGGTATCCGCGGTCGGAAACGATCAGGCGCTCGGTAACTCCTATTTCCAGAACCGCAGCGGCAACGCGCTGTATGACGGTACCGACGCCGAAGCGGCCATGCGCGCCGCCATTCTGAATGCGCTTCAAGATGGCGCGATCAAGGGGATCCGTGACGGCTCTCTTCGCCTGCTCAAGGCTGGTAAGGACCTCGACGCGCAGCTGCAAAAAGCGATGGACTTCGAGAACGTCTTCAAGACCCTGAAGACTTACACGGACCCGGTCGGTGCGGCTCTCGACACCTTGGACGCCGAGTTCACGAAACTGAAGGAAACCTTCAAGGAAGCTGGCGCATCGACCCAAGAGTTTGCCGATCTCGAAAAGCTGTATGGCATCCAGAGGACGCAGGCCGTCAAGCAGGCAATGGACCAGATCACAGGTTCGCTGCAGAGCCTGCTCAACGACCTCACGGTGAACAACGACGCACTGTCGCTGCGCGATCGCAAGGCAGATGCTCTGGCCAAGTACCAGCCGCTCGCCGAGCGAGTGAAGGCCGGGGATACAACCGCCTACGACGACTACGCGGATGCGGCACGCCAGCTGCTGGAAATCGAGCGCCAGATGAGCGGCTCGCAGGGGGATTACTTCGCCCTTCTGGAGCAGGTGACCTCGCTGACGAAGACCCGTCTCGACGAAACGAAATCGGTGGCAGATGCCGCGGCCAATCGAGACAGCCCGTTCTCGTCCTCGTCGTCGACGGCATCGCCGGCCAATGACAACGCCGGCGTGAGCAGCGCAATCGACGCGCTGGGCGGGCGGCTGCTCGACGGCCTCGGGTTCAAGCTCGATGCGGTCAACCAGAACCTAGGGGCGCTCATTCTGCAGGGACAATCTGGCACCCAGCCTGGAGCAAGCCCCCTTCCCTTCATGAATGCGGCTAACTGGTAATGCTGGCCTGTCTTGCGAAGATCTCCCCGCTGAACCTGGCGTTCGGCGAGCGGATTGCTGTGCGCGCAGCATCGCATAGCGACCGACGTGTCACGGGGCTTGGCGGCAAGGTGTGGGAGCCGGCAATGGTTACGCCGCCGCAGCTGGGCATCACGCTTTGGAACGGCGACTTCACGGATGCGGTCACCACCGGCGGCGCGACCCTGCCGCTCAATGTGCGCGTGCTCGAAGAGACCTATCCCGATGTCAGTTCCTGCATGTGGACCGGCGCCCCGGTCGAAATCTATGCCGAGACGCCTGGCACGGCGTGGCCATGGCGGCAGATCTTTCGCGGCAAGGTCACCGGACTGAGCCGCAAGCAGGCCACGCTTTCGTTGACCTGCGAGGTCGATACAGAACCGTTCAAGGCGAACCTGTTGGTCTCGACCTATGCTGGTACCGGCGGCGCTGAGGGCCCGGCTGGACTGAAGGGAAAGCCGAAGCCGTTGGCGCTTGGTTGGCCGGTCAACGTCGAGCCCCAGCTTATCGATGCAGAGAACTCGGTGTATCAGTTCTCGGGGTATGGCCCCATCGAAGCCGTATCGTCCCTTTTCGAACGGGGGTCTGACTTCGGCCCGGCGACCGCCAACTACGCGACCTATGCAGATCTGGTTGCGGCTGCAATCCCACGCGGACGGTGGGCTACCTGCCTGGCAGCCGGCATGATCCGTCTGGGCGCGCCGGCCTATGGCGTCATCACCGGCGATATCAAAGGGCATCGGATCGGCGGCACCACGCCCAGGCTGACAGGAAAAGCCATTGCAGCGCTGGCAGGCGTCTCAGGCATCGATGCCGGCTTGCTGATGACCGACACGCTCGACGCTCTGGACTTGGCATGTCCCTACCCCATTAATCTGGTCCTGACCGATCAGATCAACTTTCTCGACCTTGCGCAGCAGCTGGCCCGATGCTGCAACGCCCAGGCCGGCGTAGCCCTTGATGGACGCTTCTTTGCCGCGCGCGTCACGCTTGAACCGGATGAGGTGCTGGTGCTCGACGCGCAGGGACGTGCCTACCCGCAGGTCACGGCAACCGAAGAGGCCTTCGTCAGCCTGCCGTACTGGCGCACCACGATCGGCGCTAACCGCTCTTGGCGGGTTCACTCGGCCGACGAGATTGCCTTTGAAGCGCCCATACTGGAGCGCGGCCTGTATTCGGCCGCCGAGACCTATCGCGAGGGCAATTGGGTCAGCCTCGCCGATGGATCCGAGTGGCTCTACACAGCGCTGGTTGCCTCGGCTGGCAACGCTCCGCCCTCCTGGCCTACCGCCTCGAATGCCTACTGGCAGAACAAGCGGCCACCAACGAAAGCCCAGGACATCACCTTTAATGGTGGCCAGACGATCGAAGCCCTTAAGCCTGCCGAGGCTGGGGCAACGAACGGCGCTCCCGTCGGAACGCCCGTTGGCGACAAGACGGCAGGCGATGTTGCGGGAACGGTGAAGTCCGGCGGCGGCGTGGCCGACAACCAGGTGGCAACGCCAGCCATCCAGAACGTCGCTGTGTCGAAGACCAACTACGTGACGCTCGCAAGCCCGATCACGCTTACCGACCTGACCGACATCGACATCTTCGCGCTCACCGTAAACAAGGACGAGGCCACGTCGCTGATGAGGATCGAGGCATCCGTCATCATCGAATCGAACGACGACATCCGCGGCGACTTCACCTTTTACGAGGGCAGCGGAGCAGCATCGCAAATCTACCCGGTCTTCATGAACGGCGCCCTTGGCATCTTTAAGGTCACGTTGACGATGATCGCCTTGTTCTCCGGCATGTCCGCCGGGTCGCACACCTTCAAATTGAAATTCAGGCGCAATGGCGGTGCTTCGACGGTCACCGCAAACGCCAACAGTCTCTTCTCCGTTCGCGAGGAAAAGAAGTAGCAGCCATGGAATATTGGATCGTGTTCCGAGCAGACGATGGCGTCGAGCTCGTGCGAGGAAGCTCGCCCACAGCTGGCACTGCCGCAGCGCAGGTGTTGCTGGAAGGGCAAGACCTGATGGTGGTGCCTGAGGCAGCAGTGCGAACGCTGCCGGCCGATCTGCAGGTCATCCAGCAGGATCTCCACGAGCAGGTCGACCGCGAGGCTGAAGCCGCAAGGTCCGAATTTCTTACGGCCGGCGCAGGCATGGCTCTGGTCTACCTGCTCAAGCAGCGCGAAGCCGCAGCCCTTGCAGACGACGAAGACGCCCCGGCGCCCTTACTCAGCGCGGAGGCGGCCGCGATCGGCACCGACGTCGCCACGCTCGCAGCGCAAGTGCGTGTTGCCGATGCGAGATGGCTTCAGGCTGCTGCTTTGATCGAAGCCGCGCGCCGGGGTGCAAAGGTCGCCATTTCGCAGGCCACGTCACTTCCTGCGCTCAAGGCCGCAGCCAGCATCGACTGGCGTGGCGTCGTCTCTGCGCTTTCAATCGGGGGATAGTCATGGCGTTCGAGTTGAACATCTTCCACCCGAGCAAGCACGTCCCTTGGGGAGGTGTCTCGGGCGCCGCTGATTTCGTCCGTATGGGAGTAAATTGGGAGGCGGCCTCCTTCAAGATGAGCTTCGCGGCCAGCCAAGGTGCTACCCCGATCGGCGAGCTATCCCTGACAAACGCGTCGGCAGGGGCCCAAGGCATCTCTGCTTCTTACGACGCGGGATATGCCCACCCTGAAACCGGGGCAATCGTCGGCGCCACCACGATCCGCCCTCAGATCGATGAGGCTTCGCTGGAGAGCCTAACCTGGGGGTCCGATCCCAGCGCTCCACTTGTTCTCCATTACGACCTGCTCATCACGCCTACCGGCGGGCCGCAGCAGGTCTTCTGCTTCGGGACGTTCACCATTATGCCGGGGGTCGGGGATTGATGGGCCAGCTTGTCCAGGTCGCGGCGGGGCCACTCGCCATAATCGATCAGAATGCGGCCGGCGACGTCCGGGTGCTCGTCGGGTTCAACTCAGCTGAGGCGGAAAAGAATACAGCCGAAGCCGTCGAGGCCGCGCGGATACTGCAGGCAGCATCTGACAAAAGCACGCTTGTCCTCGACGGCTATGCCATCGTTCACCAGGCAGGCACCGAGACGATCGGCGGCACGTTTACGTCCACCAGCACCGGCGCGCTCGGCGCTGTGCGCGGCGTCGCCACGCCGTTCGAGCATGAGACGGTGCTCAAGTGGATCAAGTGGACGCCGCGTACCTCGGGCTCCGGTGCCGAGGCCCACTTCTACCGGCCCAACGAGAATGGCACCTACGCCTTCGCGTTCGCGATCCCGCTGGGCACTGTCGCGGCCGGGCAGATCAACACCGAGATCACGGTGGATGTGTCGGGCTACGGCCGTCAGGTCTTCCCGGGGTGGATCGGTGCCCACTTCACCGCCAGCCTGGGCCGCATCTCGACGATTGCCGAACCTTGCCTCAAGTTCGTCGGCGACCCGTCTGGCGGCGCGATCGAGTTCAAAGTGGCCAACGAGCGGCCGGCGATCCAGTTCATCGGCGATTACGACGAGCAGCTGGGCAAGGGTGCCGTCGCCAAGAACATCGACGCGCTCGATGCGCGTGCCACGCAGCTGGAGTTGACCGAGCCCACGAACGGGGTGTGGTTCGGCTCGCGCGAGAACACCCGTCGCACCATCGCCGGCATCAACGACGTAATGAACGGCTTGGCGGATTTCGAGATCCTGCTCATCGGCGACAGCTACTTCGCCGGCAGCGGATCGGGCAGCGGCGGCGTGGCGCAGTATAACGATGCGTTCCGCCGCAGCATTCCTGGCCTCATCGCGCGCGCCCTCAGGGCCGCCGGCGTGCCCGTGAGCTATCACAGCATCTGGGGGTGCCATAACACCCAAGTCGCTTTCCCCGCCTACTGCCCCTATGCGACGCAGGGCGCTGGGTGGGTCTATGGCGGGCAGGCGTTCGGGCTGGCGATCAGCGCCCCGGCCTGGACGACGCTGGGCGGGGCAATGTTTGTCTCGCCGCCCGGCGGCGCCAACGGCATCTTCGGATACACGCCACCCGATCCGGTCGACCGCTTCAAGATCGGCCTGCCCAAGCGCAGCGACGCCGGAACCTTGCAATGGCGCGTCGACGGCGGCGCCTGGCACGACCTCGTGCAGACGGCATCAGCCGATGCCTACGACGAGGTGACCATCACCGCCGCCGACGATGGCGCGCTGGCTGTGGCCGGCCTGCACACGCTCGAGCTTCGCCGTAAGGACGACACGGGCTGGGCGGGCTTCGCCATGCTGGATGCGTGGGATTCGACGCGCAAGACGGTGCGGATCCACAATGCCGGCCACGCCGGCGCTCTGGCGACCACCACGCTCATGACGACGCCGTCGCCCTGGTCGCCGCTCC
The DNA here is from genome assembly GCF_036803765.1 of Novosphingobium sp. GTDB lineage: Bacteria > Pseudomonadota > Alphaproteobacteria > Sphingomonadales > Sphingomonadaceae > Novosphingobium. Next base: position 2,785 of record NZ_DAIRTS010000044.1, on the reverse strand, counting down.
CGCGCCTGATCGCGCAGACCGCCGGTCTGGTCATCTACAACCCGGCCACGAACGACTGCCGCGAAGGCAAGTCGCCTGCGGAGCTGATGGCGGCGCAGAAGCTGCATCTGGCCTATTTCAAGGCGTCCGGGTCCGACGCGCTGCTGCTCTCGATGGCGCCCCAGGATCCGACTGCGGAAGTATCCTTCGCCACGCTGGATCAGCAGGCGGCCTTCGCTGCCACAACCAAGGCGGTCGCCAAGGCCGGCGGCGCCGCATTCGTCGATTTGCTCGCACTGTTTGGAAGCTGGGCCGAGGCAAATGCCGCCGGCAAATATACCGACTACATCCACCTCAACCAGGCCGGCTATCAGATGCTGGTCGGCGCCATCATGCAGCTGCTGGGGCCGATCGCTGCCGACGCCGTAGCAGCTCTGGCAGCAGCGCCTGGCGCATGGCAGCGACTGCCGGCGATCTACAAGCTGCTGATCGGCGGGATCGGCACCGTTACGATCGACAAGCTGGCGCTCAGCGGCGCGGTCACGGCCGCGGCCAAGACCTATACGGCCACCGGCGCCAAGACGCCGGTCTATCCCTTCTTCGGTTCCGACGCGCAGGCCATCCGGGCGGCGGTCACGGGATCCGCGACCATGGAGATCATCTGAAATGGCTGAGACCGGGTTTCCGGTGGAGCAGAAGGCTCTGCCCTATGTCGACGTGTCGGTGCCGTCCCTGTCCGGGGGGCAGGCTGCGGGCACTTCCGCCGTGCTTGCTGCCAATGCATCGCGGCGTGCGCTGGCCATCATGCCGAACGCCGACGGGCGCATGTATTTCACCAGCAGCGCGACCACCGATGGCCCGTATTGGCCGCTCTATGCCGGCGTCATGCGCACGCTGTCCGGCGCCCAGTGCCCGGCAGGCGACATCTTCGTGACCGGGCAAGCGACCGGAACGAAGCTGCGCATCGGGGAGGCCTGATCATGGGGGACGAAGCTGCGGTCCTGGTAGGGCAGGCCAAAGATCAGGTCGACCAGATCAACGTGAAAGCGGGAACGGCCCTCGATGGTCTTGACGGCGCCTGGTATTACGCCGGCCAGGCTACCGCCAAGCCAATGGTCACGGACCTGGTCGGCAACATTCTTCAGTATGCGCAGAATGGCTACCTTTACCCCTCGCGCGATCCCGACGATCCGGGCCTCTCTGCCGATTTCATCCGCCGTGCTAAAATGGCCGGCCTCGACAGCGTGTGGATGTACAGCGGTAACCGCGGCGTGCTGGTCACGGATCTGGTCGGCAATATCATTTCCTATGCCGCCGGCGGCATCACTTACACGATCCCGGATCCCGCTGACCCGAGCTTCACGCCCAAGTTTCAGAACGGCATGAAGTCAGTCGGCCTAGGGGACGTTTGGACCTATGTCGGCGCCAGCGATGCTATCGTGACGGATCTTGCCGGCAATGTCCTCGCCACCACATCGAGCCTTGCCAAGACGGCCGGCGCTGTCCGTCGCGTCGAGCCGGTCTCGCTCAAGTCGAGCCTGATGGTGACCGCCGATCGACAGTGGACCGGCACGCTCATCAGCGGCCAATCGCTCTCGGTCGGAGAGCATGCCTATGGTGTGATTTCCGACAGCCAGCCCTTCGCAAATCTCACCTTCGGATCCGGTCCTGGCTCGACGAAGTCCGGTTCGACCGGCAGCAATGGATCGCCTGGGGTTTCGACGTCGATGCCGCTCGTCGAGACCCTTGCGCGTGCCGAGGATGCGGGGCTGTGGGGTGCGGGCGAAACCCCGTGCTCGGGTACAGCCAACTTCGCCGTCGAGCGGGCGATGCGAAAGGGCCTGGTTGCGAGCGCGGCTGACTACGTCAACTTTGCCTGGACGGCCGGACATACCGGCTACACGCTCGATCAGCTGACCGCCGACGCCTGGTTCCAGCTGCTGCGTGACCAGGTCGATGGCTTCGTCACACTGGCGACCGCGGCCGGCAAGACGCACGCGATCCCCGCGATCTACTGGATCCAGGGCAATGCCGACGTATCGGCCGGAACCAGCTATGAGGCCTATAAGACCAAGCTCAAGGCATACCGCGCCAAGGTCGAGGCATACGTCCAGTCCAGGATCGCCAACAACGGACCGGTCGCGTTGGTGATGGTGCAATGCGAATATGGGCTGTCGACCACGAGCGCGATCGCCCTGGCCCAGATCGACCTGGTCCGCAGCGAACCGCACTTCTATTGCGCGGGGCCGACCTATCACCTCCCGCACTACCAGACCGAAAGCCACCTCGTCGCGGCGGGCTACAAGTGGATGGGGTGCTACTTCGGGCGCGCCAAGGCCCAGCTCGAACGCGAGCAGGTCGTGCCCGACTGGCTACAGCTGCTGTCGGTCAGCTACTATAGCGGCGAGGCGAAGTTCCGTTGGCGCGTCCCGGCGCAGCCCATCGTGATCGACGAGGCTCTGTGCGGCAGCACAGCGCAATCGGGCCTCGCGATCAGGGACGGCAATGGCCTTGTCGGCCTGAGCAATGTCCGCGTCACCGCCGCCGACGAGATCACCGCGACCTGTGCCCGCGCGCCGCTGGCAGGCGCCACGGGCCGCGTCGCGCTCGATTACAAAGGCGCGAGCATCAAGCTCGGCAACGCCTGCACGTCGAACATCCGCGATTCATCCGAAGAGACCTGCGTCGTCGGGGGCGTCGTGCGACCGCTCTGGCGCGTGGCGCCGGCTCAAGAACTCCCAATCCTTTTCCTTCAGGGGTAAGTCCTATGCGCGTTGCTCATACCATTGTGCCGACCATCTCTGCC
>NZ_DAIRTS010000043.1:0-16390 GCF_036803765.1 Novosphingobium sp. | reverse complement strand
GGTTTCGGCGGCGGTGACCGTGGCGGCTTCGGCGGCGGCGATCGCGGCGGCTTCGGCGGTGGTGCTCCGCGCGGCGGTGGTGGCGGCTTCGGCGGCCCCCGTGGTGGCGGCATGCCCGCACAGGTCGTCGGCACCGGCAAGGGTGTCGTCAAGTTCTTCAACGGCCAGAAGGGCTTCGGCTTCATCCAGCGTGAAGACGGCGGCGAAGACGTGTTCGTGCACATCAGCGCGGTCGAGCGTGCCGGCCTCGAAGGCCTGGCCGAGGGCCAGACCCTGGAATTCAACCTCGTCGATCGCGGCGGGAAGATTTCGGCTGCCGACCTCCAGGTCGTTGGCGACGTCATCCCCGTGGCGGCCAAGCCCGCTGCCCCGCAGCGCCAGCTGACCGGCGAGAAGGCCACCGGAACGGTCAAGTTCTTCAACGCGATGAAGGGCTTCGGCTTCATCACGCGTGACGACGGCCAGCCCGACGCGTTCGTGCACATCAGTGCCGTCGAGCGTTCGGGCATGCGCGAGCTGAACGAGGGCGACAAGCTCGAGTTCGACCTCGAGGTCGATCGACGAGGCAAGCACTCGGCGGTCAACCTGGTGCCGCGCCAGGACTGATCCCGGCCGCATGATCCCCGGGCGCGTTCGCCCCGGGGGCCTGCAACCAGACATACGCGTGCAGATGGCGGTCCGCTCGGGCCGCCATTTGTCGTTGCGGCCTCTCTATTCCCCGTTTTTGCCGATTCTCGACAACAGGAGCTGTCTCATGTCCATCACCCCGCTCATGCCCGTCTACCCCCGGTGCGGCGTGCGACCGGTGCGCGGCGAACACTGCCACCTGATCGGCGAGGACGGCACGCGATATCTCGATTTCGCCAGCGGCATCGCGGTCAATCTGCTGGGGCACTCGCACCCGCACCTGATCGGCGCGCTGCAGAAGCAGGTCGAGACGCTCATGCATGTCTCCAACCTCTATGGCAGCCCGCAAGGCGAGACGCTGGCGCAGCGGCTGGTCGACCTGACCTTTGCCGACACCGTGTTCTTCACCAATTCGGGTGCCGAGGCGGTCGAATGCGCGATCAAGACCGCGCGCGCGCATCACCAGTATCATGGTGAAAGTCCGGAACGGTTCGAGATCATCACCTTCCGCAACGCGTTCCACGGCCGCACGATGGCCACGATCAGCGCGTCGGACCAGGAGAAGATGCACAAGGGCTTCATGCCCCTGCTGCCCGGCTTCCACTATGTCGACTTCAACGACCTCGACGCTGCACGCGCGCTGGTCGGCCCCAAGACCGCGGGCATCCTGGTCGAACCGATCCAGGGCGAGGGCGGCATCCGCGAGGGCGACGAGGCCTTCATCAAGGGTCTGCGCGCGCTGTGCGACGAGCACGGCCTGATGCTGATCTTCGACGAAGTGCAGTGCGGCGTCGCGCGCAGCGGCACGATGTTCGCCTACGAGCAATACGGCGTCACGCCCGACATCATGGCCGTGGCCAAGGGCATCGGCGGCGGCTTCCCGCTCGGCGCCTGCCTTGCGACCGAGCAGGCCGCGCGCGGCATGGTGTTCGGCACGCACGGCAGCACCTATGGCGGCAACCCGCTGGCGATGGCCGCAGGCAATGCCGTGCTCGATGTCGTCGCCAACGCGGAATTCCTCGCGCAGGTTTGCGCCACCGGCGACCGGCTGCGCACGCGCCTCGAGCAGTTTATCGGCAATTATCCCGACCTGTTCGAACTGGTGCGCGGACGCGGGCTGATGCTCGGCGTCAAGTGCCGCATCGAGCCGCGCCCGTTCGTGGCGCACATGCGCGACAATCACCAGCTGCTGACGGTCTCGGCCGGCGACATGACCTTCCGGATCCTGCCGCCGCTCGTCATCGACGACAGCCACATCGACGAATTCATGGAAAAGCTCTCGGCTGCGGCCGCGAGCTATGCCCCGGCTGCGTGAGGAGCGCACCTGCAATGACTGAGACCACGATCCGGCATTTCCTGAACCTGGCCGACGCCGGCGGGGATGCCGTCGCCGCGATGCTGGCCGATGCACTCGATCGCAAGACCGCCCGCAAGTCTTGGCCCAAGGGCCGCGTCGATGCCGATGCACCGCTGGCCGGGCACGTGCTGGCCATGGTGTTCGAGAAGAACTCGACCCGTACGCGCGTCTCGTTCGACATGGCGATGCGCCAGCTGGGCGGTTCGGCGCTGATCCTCGATGCAGGCACCTCGCAGCTTGGCCGTGGCGAGACGATCGCCGACACCGCGCGCGTGCTCAGCCGCATGGTCGATGCGATCATGCTGCGCACCGACGACCATGCCAAGGTCGAGGAACTGGCGCATTTTGCGACGGTGCCGGTCATCAATGGCCTGACCGACATGTCGCATCCCTGCCAGATCATGGCCGACCTGCTCACCGTGATCGAACATGGCAAGGCACTGCCGGGGCTCGAAGTGGCGTGGCTCGGCGATGGCAACAACGTGCTCAACTCGATCGTCGAGGCGGCCGGGCTGATGAAGTTCAACGTGCGCATCGGCGTGCCAGAGGGCTATGAATCCGACGCCGGCTTCATCGCCCGGGCCAAGGCCGGCGGGGCGAACGTGACGCTGCATCGCGACGCCGCGCAGGCCGTCGCTGGCGCCGATGTGGTCGTCACCGATACCTGGATCTCGATGGGCCAGGCGCATGCCGAGGCCAAGCTGGCGGCAATGGCGCCGTACCAGGTCGACGAGGCGCTGATGGCCAAGGCCAAGGGCGACGCGCTGTTCCTCCACTGCCTGCCCGCGCACCGCAACGAGGAAGTCACCGACGCGGTGATCGACGGCCCCCGCTCGGTTGTGTGGGACGAGGCTGAAAACCGCATTCACGCGCAGAAGTCGGTGCTGCGCTGGGTGTTCGGCCAGATCTGAACGCGTCGCGCATCAGGTTCGCGACCTGGGCGCCGGGATCGGGGCGGGCTGGCAAAATCCCGCCCCGATGCCCATATCGGCGCCTGAAGACGCGAACCGAAAGATCCCATGACCGAATTCGTTGAAACCGGTTTCGACCAGATCCTGCAATTCACCGTGCCCGGGCGCGATGCCCGTGGGCGCCTCGTGCGGCTTGGCCCGACGCTCGACACGGTGCTCTCGGCACATGCCTATCCCGCGCCGATCCGCAATCTCTTGGCCGAGGCGCTGGTCCTGACCGCGCTGCTGGGTGCCCTGCTCAAGGACGACCAGGGCCAGTTGACGCTGCAGGCCCAGACCCAGGGCGGCGTGGTCGATCTGCTCGCCTGCGATTACCGCGATGGCGAGGTGCGCGGCTATGTCCGCCACGATCGCGCCCGGCTGGACGAACTGGGGCCGCATCCCTCGCTGCATGCGCTGTTCGGTGACGGTTACCTCGCCATCACCTTCGATCTCGCCGCGACGGACCAGCGATATCAGGGCATCGTCCCGCTCGAAGGCGAAAGCCTCGCGCGCGCGTGCGAGAGCTATTTCTTCCAGTCCGAGCAGGTGCCGACGCTGATCCGCGTGGGCGTGCACACCGAGAACGGACAGTGCGTGGCCGGCGGCATGGTAGTGCAGCACTTGCCTGATGGCGAGGAAGGGCGCGAACGCCTCCATGCCCGGCTCGATCATCCCGAGTGGGAGCATGTGGCCGCGCTTGCCGGCAGCCTGCGCGCCGACGAGCTGACCGATCCCGACCTCAGCCTCGAGGCGGTGGTGTGGCGTCTGTTCCACGAAGAGGACGAAGTGCGCGTCACCAAGGGGCCGGTGCTGACCCGCGGTTGCCGCTGCACCAGCGACTATTACCGCGACATCCTTGCGCGATTCGGTGAGGCCGAGCGCGCGGAGATGGAAAACGAGGATGGCGAGATCGTCGTCGACTGCGCGTTCTGCTCGCGCCTGTTCCCGATCCGCTTCGAATGACGCGACAGGCGGGGCGGCGTGGCGATCACGCGCCGCCCCCATTGCGTCCCCATGCGCAGGGAAGTCTTAATTCGGCCGCAGCACGGGTTTATACCGATTCGACAGGTCACTGCGTGGAAAGGGGGATTGCATGGTAAACGGAATCGGGCGCCGCGCCCTCGCCTCCGGGCTGGCGGCAGCGGCCTTCTTCGTGGCGACACCGGCGGGCGCGCAGAAGCCGCTGGCCATGCTCGATCGCATCACGCCGGGGCAGTGGGTCGTGCGCACGCGCGAGGCGGGTGACGAGGATCTGCGGCTGTGCCTCGAACAGGGGCGCGCGCTGATCCAGTTGCGCCATCGCGGAATTCCCTGCCGCCAGGTCGTGGTGCAGGACGGCGACGCGGGAATCCAGGTGAGCTACAGCTGCGGGCCGGCAGGCTCGGGCATGACCCGCATCCGTTTCGAGAACGAGGAACTCGTCCAGATCGAGACGCAGGGCATCGCGCAAGGGTTGCCCTTCGCGTTTGCCGGCGAGGCCCGCCGGCAGGGGGCTTGCCCGCGTTGACCGGCAGGCCTAGCGCAAGGCCATGACCGACTCTTCCGAACTTCCCCTGGCTGTCGTGCTCCTATCCGGCGGCCTCGATTCGATGGTCTGCGCCGCGCTCGCGCAGGAGCAGGGCTTTCGCGTGCTCGCCCTCACCATCGACTACAACCAGCGGCATCGGGTCGAGCTCGACGCCGCGCGGGTGATCGCCCAGCGCCTCGGCGTCGAACGCCACGTCATCCTGCCGCTCGACTTGCGCCAGTTCGGCGGCTCGGCCCTGACCGACGCGATCGACGTACCCAAGACGGGCGTGGGCGACGACATCCCGGTGACCTACGTGCCGGCGCGCAACCTCGTGTTCCTGTCGCTGGCGCTGGCATGGGCCGAGGCTGCCGGGTCCAGCGACCTGTTCATCGGCGTCAATGCGCTCGACTATTCCGGCTATCCCGACTGCCGGCCCGAATTCATCGGCGGCTTCCAGGACCTGGCACGCGTTGCGACCAAGGTCGGCAGCGAAGGTGGCACGGTCAAGGTCCATGCGCCGCTGCAGCACTTGCGCAAGTCCGAGATCGCGCAGGAAGCGGTCCGCCTGGGGCTGAATACGGGTGAGAGCTGGTCGTGCTACGACCCGCTGCCCGACGGCCGCGCTTGCGGCGAATGCGACAGCTGCCGGCTGCGCAAGGCGGGCTTCGAAGAAGCCGGCCTGTCCGACGGGACTAACTACGGCGCTTGATGCGCATAGGCTGGACGGGCGGCCTCCACTAGAGTGCGATGACAAAAAGTGGGAACCGGTTTTTGTCACAAATCGCACGAGCACAAATATCTAGAGCGTGATGGCGTTTCATCGAAACGTCATCACGCTCTAAGGGAAGCCGCCCGCGTCTTCAGTGCTTCGACTCGCGGGTGGACTGCACCATGCCCGGGGCGAGGAAGCCGATCGTCGGGCTGGGTTCGACGGCGCGCTTCTTGAGCTCGCCCTTCATCCGTCCGTACTCGGCTTCCATCTCCTCGGTCACCGTGGCGCGCGAATCCTCGAGCGCGGCGGTGAAGTCCGCCTTGTTCACCGACTGCACACTGCCGCCCGCGCGCCGAATGGCGTTAAGGCCCGCCCGGCGCACCACGTCCTCGAGATCGGCGCCGGTGAAGCGCGCGGTCTCGCGCGCCACCTCGGCAAGATCGACGTCCGCGGCCAGCGGCATCGATCCGGTGTGGATCTTGAGGATGTGCACGCGGCCTGCCTCGCTCGGCGTGCCGACATAGACCAGCTCGTCGAACCGGCCCGGCCGCAGCAGTGCGGGATCGACGAGGTTGGGCCGGTTGGTCGCGCCGATCAGCACCACCGACTGGAGTTCCTCCAGCCCGTCCATCTCGGCCAGGATCGTGTTGACCACGCGCGCCGTCACCTGCGGCTCGCCGACCCCGGTGCCACGCGCGGGCACGAGGCTGTCGATCTCGTCGATGAAGATGACGCAAGGCGCAACCTGTCGCGCGCGCGCAAACAGCCGGGCGATCTGCTGTTCGCTCTCGCCGTACCACTTGCTGAGCAGGTCCGAGGACTTGATCGCGATGAAGTTGGCCTCGGCCTCCTTCGCCACGGCCTTGGCCAGAAGGGTCTTGCCGGTGCCCGGCGGGCCATAGAGCAGGAAGCCCTTGGCTGGCCGGATGCCGAGGCGATGGAACGCCTCGGGCGACTTCAGCGGGAGTTCGACGCCTTCGCGCAGCTTTTCCTGCGCGTCGTCGAGCCCGCCGACATCGTCCCAGCTGGTCGTCGGCGCCTGGACCATGACCTCGCGCATCGCGGAAGGCTGCACGCGCTTGAGCGCCTCGAGGAAGTCGTCACGCTCGACGCGCAGGCTGTCGAGCACCTCGGGCGGGATGGTCTGCCGCTCGAAGTCGAGCCGCGGCATGATCCGCCGTACCGCCTCGATCGCCGCCTCGCGGCCGAGAGCTGCAAGGTCGGCGCCGACGAAGCCGTGCGTGGTGCGGGCCAGTTCCCTGAGGTCGACGTCTTCCGCCAGCGGCATGCCGCGGGTGTGGATGCCGATGATCTCACGCCGGCCAGCCTCGTCGGGCACGCCGACCACGATCTCGCGGTCGAAGCGGCCGGGACGGCGCAGCGCCTCGTCGAGCGCATCGGGCCGGTTGGTCGCGGCGATCACGACCAGGTTGGAGCGGCCGTGGAGGCCGTCCATCAGCGTGAGGAGCTGCGCGACGAGGCGCTTTTCCGCCTCGCCGGTGACCTGGCTGCGCTTGGGCGCGATCGAGTCGATCTCGTCGATGAAGATGATCGAGGGCGCGTTGGCGGTGGCCTCCTCGAACACTTCACGCAGGCGCTTCTCGCTCTCGCCATAGGCGGACCCCATGATCTCGGGCCCGTTGATGGTGTAGAAGCTGGCATCGCTCTCGTTGGCCACGGCGCGCGCGAGGCGCGTCTTGCCGGTGCCCGGCGGGCCATGCAGCAGGACCCCCTTGGGCGGATCGACGCCGAGGCGGGTGAACAGTTCGGGGTAGCGCAAGGGCAGCTCGACCATCTCGCGCAGCTGGCGGATGGTGTCGCCCATGCCGCCGACGTCGTCGTAATTGACGTCGGCGCGGCCGCTGCGCGGTTCCTCGTACTCGGCGCGCAGTTCGACTTCGGTGTTTTCGTCGATGTGGACCACGCCCTTGGGCACGGTCGAGACGACGGTCAGGCGGATCTGCGTCAGCGCGAAGGCCGGCGCATTGAGCATCTGGCGCAGCTGAGGGGGCATGTCGCCGCGGTTGACCTGCTGCTGCCCCGCGGTCGCGACGAGATCGCCCGTCACCAGCGGGCGGCCGGCGAAATTGCGCTTGAGCGCGGCGGCCGGGCCCTGCAGGCGCAGGTCACGCTGCGCAGGTGCAAAGACCACGCGCTGTGCGGGGCGCGACTCGACCCGGCGCACTTCGACATGATCGCCCGAGCCGACGTCGGCATTGGCGCGCTGCAGGCCGTCGAGGCGGATGAGCTCGAGGCCCTCGTCCTCGGGATAGGGCAGGACCGCGCGGGCCGGGGTGTTGCGCTTGCCGATGATCTCGATCACGTCGCCCTCGGTCACGCCGAGGGCACCCATGACCGCACGGCTGATCCGCGCGATGCCGTGGCCGGATTCCTCCTGCCGCGAGCTCGCGACCTGCAGGCGGACGGTGCGTTGATCGCCCAGTGTTGGTGCCTCTGCCATTGCCCATTTCGCTGTTGGGGGCGGAACTGCCCGGTACGGCCTAGCTAGGATGGCAGGCCCGGGTTTTCAAACGCCGCTCGTGCGCGAAGGTTCTCAGGTGTCGGGAAAGCGACCGCAGAGCGCGATGGCGTCAGGACCAAGTCCCTGACAACCGGGCAAAAAAAGGGCCCGACCGTTGCCGGCCAGGCCTTTTGAAAGTTTGGGAGAGGATGCCTGAAAGGCAGGTTCTTTATGTCGTGATCCGTAACTTTGTGCAAATGCGAAACACGAAATCATAATTGCGTTCACTGCAACTGCAGGTGTCGCTTCAGGCGGGGCGGCGGAACTTGAGCGCGAACCGATCGGTCTTTCCGCGCAAGCCTGGGGCAAAAACGATTGCAGTGTGATCGTCTTCGCTGCGCTGCAGCAATGGGCTTTCCCCGTCGAACACGAAGCCCGCGGCCTTCATGTCGGCTTTCACCTGCGCCGGGTCGATCCGGTGCAGCGTTCCCGCGACGACGGCCGGCTTGCCCGCGAGGCCGACGTGATCCACGATCACCACGGTGCCACCGGGCCGCACCGCCGCGAACCAGTTCGCGAGGGTCTGCGCGATCGGGCGCCCCGGTTCGGTGCCGCCCTTTTCCGCGGGCAGGTAGAGATCGTGGAATTCGAGGTGCGAGAAGATCGCATCGACGCTGCGCGGCGCCAGCATCTGCTCGGCCGAAGGCTTGACGACCATCTCGACGTTGGGATGCGCCTTGGCGACGGCATCGAGCGTGCCGGGCTTGAGATAGGCCGGATCGGCCAGCGCCAGGACCTTGCCCTTGGGACCGACCATGTCGGCGATCAGTTCGGAATAATAGCCGCCTCCGGCGCCCCAGTCTGCCACGACCTGCCCGGGCTTGAAGCCTGCGAATGCCAGGACTTGGGCGGGCATGCGGCTTTCGTCGAGCGCACGGTTGGCGGCGCTGCGTGCCGGATCGGCAACTGCGGTGGTGGCGGCAGCCGCCAGCTTGGCGGGGGAGGCGGGTGCCGCGGCCACGGCGCCGGTGGCGAGAAGGGCGCCAGAGGCAAGCAGGGCGAGGCAGGGAACGAGCATGCGGCGGTTGGGGAGGGGCAGCATTGGCGGTTATCTCCAGCGACGGACGGCCGCATCTGTGCCGCCCTTCACCGGCATCATGCCACAGCCATGGCACGCGGCAATGCCGCTCTCTCGCCGCGCGCTATGCCCGCCCGTCACGATCCCTCAGTGCGCGAGCAGCAGTGGCACCGTCGCGTGATCGAGCATCGCGCGCGAGACGCCGCCGAGGAACAGTTCGCGCAGGCGGCTGTGCCCGAACAGGCCCATCACGATCACGCGCGCCTGCAGCCGGGTGGCGGTCGCGGCCAGCGTCGCGGCAATCGTGCCGGCGGGCGGCACGGTATGGGTTTGCGCATGCACCCCGTGGCGCGACAGATAGGCGGCGGCCTCGCAGGCCGGCAGCGCCTCGGGCGCGGGATCGACCGTGACCAGGTGCACGGCCGAGGCCAGCCGCAACACAGGCAACGCCGCGCGCATGGCATGTCCGGCCTCAATGCTGCCGTCCCAGGCGATCATCGCCGGGCCGGTGAAGTCCACCAGCGGGGCGCCCTTGGGCACCGCCAGCACCGGGCTGCGTACGCCCAGCACCAGTTCCTCGATCATGGGATCGGCAAGGCTGGTGACGATCGCGTCGGCAAAACGCGCTGCAGCGCCGGCGGCGGGAATCGGTGCTTCGTCGGCGGTGACGACGTCGAAGGGCACGTCCTGGGGGGCAAGGCGCGCATCGATCTGGTCGGCGAGCGCGCGATCTTCGGCGCGGGCCTTCTGCATGACGTCGGCAGTCAGCACCGCGCCGCCGAACGGCTCCCACACGGCCATCTCGGCGAAAGGATTGGCGATCTGCACGGTCACGTGACCATTCGTGGCACGGGCGAGAGCGAGGGCGGTTTCGAGGCGGTCGTCGAGGGTGGCGGTGCCATCGATGGGGCAGAGAATGGAGCGCATGGGGATCGTCCTTCTTCCAACGGTGCCGCCATCCTGCCACTGTGCGCGCGGGGCGCCATGACCTGCATCAAAGCAGCGGGCGGGCGATCGAAAAACGACGTGCCGCTGCCGGGCGTGGCCGTGGCCCCCGCTGGTCTGCGCGCAGGAGGACAGGTTCGATGGGCTATACGTTGATCACCGCCAACCGGAACTATTCGAGCTGGTCGCTGCGGCCCTGGGTGCTGATGAAGGCGCTCGGCATCGCCTTTACCGATTGCCTCGAGCCCTTCACCAAGCCCGTCAATTACGAAGAATTCCGCGCGTTTTCGCCCACCGGCCAAGTCCCGGCGCTGGTCGATGGCGCGCAGACCGTGTGGGATTCGCTGGGCATCGTGCTTTACCTGGCGGAGCGTCATCCCGGCGTCTGGCCCGAAGAGACCGGGGCGCGGGCGTTCGCGCAGTGCGCGGTGTGCGAGATGCACGGGGGCTTCGCGGCGCTGCGCAACGACTGCACGATGAATGTCGGCGTGCGGGTCCAGCCGCGCCCGATGCGCGCCGCGCTGGTCCACGACGTGGCGCGGCTGCGCGAACTGTTCGAAGAAGGGCTCGATCGATTCGGTGGTCCTTGGCTCGCGGGCCAGGCCTTCACCGCCATCGACGCGTTCTATGCCCCGGTCGCTTTCCGCGTGCGGACCTATGGCCTCGATGTCGGGCGCGGGCAGGCCTGGGTGGACCATGTCCTCGCTCACCCGGCGATGCGGCAGTGGGAAGCCGAGGCACTCGCCGAGACGTGGCGCGAGGCCAGCCACGAGGAGGAACTGGCGGCGGCGGGCGCAATCCTGGCGGATTACCGCCAGGGCTGAACCCGCCGGTTCCAAAAATCAGCGCTTGAAGCTGACGTCCTCGTCAAGGAAGGCCTTGACCGCCGCGCCCATCGGGATGTGCGCGCTGGTGCCGGTGGTGAAGAAGCCAGCGACCGGAACGAAGGCGACAGCGGCCACGACACCGCCGGTGCCGGTCACGCCCTTGTCGTTGAAAGCGCCGGTCAGGCGAATGCTGCGGTCAGCCACCCGGACGGAAACGGCACGCGCGGCGATGTAGCCCGACTTGCCCCACATGCCCTTGTTGCGAACTTCGGTGATCTCGGCGACCGCGGGCGAGCCCGAGGGAATCACGACGACGCCACCCTGCTCGACGTTGGCAGCCACGGTCATCTGCACGCGCTGGCCGACCCGCAAGGCCTTGCCCTTGGTGGTCAGGTCCTCGGCAGTGACGAGCGGGACCTCGGCGCCGGCACGCAGTACGTCAGATGCCGTGGCGGGGAGGACGATCGACGTGGTCGCGGCGGGGGCGACGGTCGTCGTAGTGGTGGTCGTTGCAGCAGCAGGCACGTCCGCAGCCAGTGCCGGCACGGTGGCGAATGCCAGCGGCATGACGATGGCAAACGCATTGATCTTGATGGTCATATGTCCCCCAAATTCGTCGACACCATGGGCGCGACCCGGGGTTCATACGGCAACAACCCGTAACGGAATGCATCATTCTGCATTCTGGTTGGTGCGAATTGGCTCCATTATGGAGGGAACCCGCACCGGACAGATCGAGCCGCCAGCAGCCTCAGTGCTAGCGGGTATCGTCGCCGCCCGGCATGTCCGCGTCACGCCCTTCCATCTTCGCCCACAGGCCTTCGGTGCCGGCTTCGGTGGCCTTGTTCACATATTGCGAGGCGACCAGCCAGCCCTTGAACGGGCGCAGCGATCCCAGGCAGCCGATGGCGAGGATGGGAACCGAGGTGACCAGGTGAACCCACCAGGGCGGGCTGTAGGCCACCTCAAGCCAGACCGCGAAGAACGTCAGCGGGAAGGCGGTGAGGCACAGCGCGAAGAAGGCGGGGCCGTCGTCCGCGCGCGCGAACGAGAAGTCGAGCCCGCAGGATGGGCAGCGCTTGGCCAGTCGTAACCAGCCATCGAACATGCTGGCCTTGCCGCAGCGCGGGCATAGCCCCTTGCGCCCGCAATTGTAGATCCAGCGGAATTTCGGGTTGTCCAGCAGCGCCATCGCGTTTCCTCTCTGCAAGGAGCGTTAGGGGTCTCGCCATGGCGCTGCAAGGACAAGCGGCGTTGTCAGAGGCCGGTGATCGTCACCCGCGCCTCGGCCGGAACGGTGCGGACCGGGACGGCGGCAATCCAGTCCCGCAGGGCGTCGAGATCGTTCTGCCCTTGCACCTGATCGGGCTTGCCCGCCAGCTGGGTGAAGGTATCGCCTCCCAATGCCAGAAACTGGTTGACGGTGACGCGGTAGGCCTTGGCGGGCACCACCGGACGGCCGCCGATGGTGAGGCTGGTCACGCGGCTGCCCACGGGCTTCGTCACGTCGATCGTGTAGCGGACATTGGCCGAGGGGGCGAGCGCCTGCCACGGACCGTCGTCGTCGAGGCCCTGCTCGAGCACCGCCTTCACTTGCGCGCCGGTGAGCGTTTGCGTGAACAGTACGTTGCTGAACGGCTGGACGCGATAGATGTCGCCGAAGCGGACGACGCCGTCCTTGTCGGGGACCAGCGTGGTGCGGATGCCGAAGGGGTTCATCAGCGCCAGATCCGCACCGGCCTTGCGCGTGGCGCCCAGTTGCGAATCCGCGATGAGGTTGCCCAGCGTGCCGCCAGTGGCGACCTTGCCCGGCTCCCCGCGCAGGGCGGGGCCCGCCAGCTTGCCGACGGGCCGCGCCGCGAAGGCGAGCGAGGCATCGACGTACTTCTTCACATAAGCCGCGATGTCGGCGCGCGGGGCGAACACCGGGAAGCGGCTGTCCTGCGTGACCAGGCGCGTGGCCGACTGGTAGGGGTCCGACTGGACGATCACGTTGTGCGCCCGGCGCGCGACCAGCTTGTGCGTGGTGGCATCGAAGTCCAGCGCGATGTCGGTGACCATCTCGCCATAGAGCCCGGCGCTGGTCAGCAGCAGCGGGTGCGCCGGATCGCGCGCGGCGAAGTCGCAGATGTAGGCGGCATGGGTGTGGCCCGAGACGATCAGGTCGACGCCGGGATCGAGACGCGGAATGATGTCGAGGATCGCACCCGACATGCCATTGCAGCCCTGCGGATCGGGCGGGCCGTCCTGCTTGCCGCCCTCGTGGATCAGCACGACGATGGCATTGGCATGCTGGGCCTTGAGGCCGGGGATGGCCGCGTTGATCGCCTTGGCCTCGTCCTCGAAGGTCAGGCCGGCGATTCCGGCCGGGCTGACCAGCGTGGGCGTGGTGCGCGTGGTCAGTCCGATGACGCCGATGGTCACGGCATCCGCGCCAGTGCCGAAGGTCTTGATGCCGGTCGCGGGAAACAGCGTATGGCCGGCCTGGTCGATCGTGCTGGCCGCGAGGTAGCGGAAGGTCGCGCCGGTGAACGGCTCGAGCTGGCAGGGCTTGTGCGTGGTGAATTGCGCGCAGCCGCCGTTCTGCATGCGCAGCAGTTCGTCCTTGCCGCGGTCGAACTCGTGATTGCCCACCGCGTTGAAGTCGACGCCGATGCGGTTCATCACGCCGATCGAGGGTTCGTCGAGATAGAGCGAGGACGCCACTTGGCTGGCACTGATCATGTCGCCGGCCGATACCGTCATGTGCAGCGGATATTGCCCGCGCACCGCGTCGATGGCCGACGCCAGCCAGGCCGCACCGCCCGCCGGGATCTGCCCCGTGGCACCCGTGGCGTCTTTGACCAGGACCGACTGGCGCGGGGGCTCGAGCTGGCCGTGGAAGTCGTTGATCGCCGCGATGCCGACGGTGATCGTCCGCGCGGGGGCAGTGTTGCCTGTCGCAGTGTTGGCTATCGGGGCTGGGCCGGCCGAAGACGAACGCTGGGGCTGGGCGGCGCAAGCGGCCAGCGCGAGGCTGGCGGCGAGCGGCACAAGGATGCGAAGGGACTTCATCGGCGGGGGAACCTCGTGGACAACGCCGCAGCATGCACCATCATGCAAGCGGCGTGGGAACCCCGGCCCATAAGGCGATGGTGTGACGGCGAAAAGACCGGATCGCGATGATCACGCCCGGTGTTTGGTCACACGCACCAGTTGCCGCGCCGACCCTTCCAGTGCTCGGCCAGTCCTTCGGACTCGAGGACCGCGCCGAGGCTTTGCCCACGCCGCACCACGACGCGCAGGGCGCGGCCATAGCGGTCGGTCTCGCGGCCCTCGGTCATCAGCGCGAAGCGGCCGGCGTTGAGCAGGTCCGTCAGCCGGCGCGTGGCGGCCGCGCCAAGCCGCGCCTCGTACGGGCAGGAGGGATGGCTTACCTCGGGCGCGTTGATGTCGGCGATGCGGATCTTGGTGCCGCGATACCAGAACGTGTCGCCATCGACGACGCAGGTCACGCGCGGCCCATCGTCACAGGCGGCAAAGCGACCGGATTCGGTGTCCGGCGCGGCGGGCGCAGCGGTGGTCGGGGTCATGGCCAAGGGGGCAAGGCCAAGGGCGATGGCGCAGGCCAATGCGCGGGGGATGATGCGGTTCATGGGGGCTTCTCATGCGGTTCGGTCCCCCTGAGAACGACGCAAAGCCCTTATGGTTGTGGTACTTAGGGTGACGCCTGAGAATTTTCGCGGTTGACGACCGGGTAACCATCGCATGGCACAATCGCCGCCATGTTCGGACCCAGGCTCTCGACGATCTTCGCTAGCCGCTGGCGCGCGCTGTGGTGGGCGGCCGGCATCCTGTTCCTGGCTTGGCAGCTCGTGCCTGCGCCCGAAGACACGCCCGCGCCGGCAGCATCGCCTGCCAATCCGTGGTCGAATGCGGGCGGCTAAGTGGCCCGAGCAGGTTTCGCAGCGTTCCGGCGCAGGGACGGACCTGCCATCGAAACGAGGGACAGTCCGGGTGTCTCAGGCCTGCAGGCGAGTGGTGGCGCAGCGAGATATCCGGGATTCAACCACTTCGCGTCAGAACAGCTCGTCCAGCAGCAGATGGAAATCCAGTTTGCTCTGGTCGACTTCGATGAGGCCATAGGCGGTGAGAAGCCTGTCCTGCAGGGCGGCGCCGAATTCCCCGAGGCAGTTCCAGAGGATCGCCAGGTCCTGATAACGATCGGCAACGCCAACACGGCCCGCATCGATGCAGCCGGTCACCACACTATCCGACATCAGGATATTGTCGAGCGAGAAGTCTCCGTGCGTGACCACCGGGTCGACCGCGAGAGGAAGATGTCGCTGCAGATCGTCCCACACCATGCCTGCCGTCCAGCCCTCCCGCGCAACGTCGAAATCGTCCTCATCGACCAGTCCGGCCTCGATTCGATGGCGTGCCTGGGCGAGCCGATAGACGTGGTCACTGTTGAACGGACAGTCGTGGCTCGGGATGGCATGAAGACGCTGCAGGAAGTCCGCCAATGCGTCGACGATCGCGATGCCGCTGGCTGTGCCCGAGGTCAGAGCCTGGTAAGCGGTTTCGCCCGGCAATGCCGTCATCAACAACCAGGCTTCGTCGTCCGTGGCGGTGAAACGGATGACGGCAGGCGCGGGAACATGCTGCGCCAGCCAGAGCAGGCGGTTCGTCTCTTCCGCAATGGCGTCGGCCACCGCGTCTCGGCCATGCTTGACGTACACGTCGGGGGCGCCTTGCCCGTCATGCAGCCGATAGACAGCGCCGCCGGATTCGCCGACGAGATTGCGGGACCAGCGATAGTTCTGCAACAAAGCGCCCCAATCCGCCGGGAGCGTCGGGGGCATGCATGCCGTTTCTCGTTTCCCCGCCATCGTGTCGGCAACCCGTCCTGAACCCGCTGGTCCACAGGTAGGTCCAGATCCCCGCCCTGCAAGGGTGACGGCAGCGAAGCGGCGACGTCAGCGACCGGTGAACAGGAACGCCACCGCGCCCATCAGGCAGGCAAAGGCCGCCAGATGCCGCCAGGTCAGCGCTTCGCCCAGCACGAAGACCATGAAGCCGCCGAAGATGACGAGCGCGATCGCTTCCTGCGCGACCTTGAGCTGCCCGGCGCTCCAGCCATGGGCATAGCCGATGCGGTTGGCCGGAACGGCAAGGCAGTATTCGAAGAGGGCGAGCCCCCAGCTGATGCCGATCACCATCCACAGCGGTCGTGCCTCTGCCGCATGGGGGCCACCGCGCAGGTGCCAGTACCAGGCTGTCGTCATGAACAGGTTCGAGCAGGCAAGCAGGAGCAGGGTCGGCACGCGGCGCGTCCTTTCGTCAGAACCGGCCGCATGCATACGCGAAACAAGCGGGAAATATCCCGTTATGCGCGAATAAGGTGCTTCGCGCGCGCGTCGGCGACGGGCAATTGGGGTGCGCAGGGAGCGCGCGAAGCGGATCCGGTGTGCGCCGCCGCAGGCCAGGCGGCAATCTCGTATGGCCGCGTAAGGGTCTGCCCGGGTCGCGCGTTCAGCGTCGCGCAGGGCGGCGCAGCACGATGTAGACCGCGCCCGATCCGCCATGGCGCGGCTGGGCCGGGCGCACCGCAGCAATGCGATCGGCATAGGGACTGGCGGCCAGCCAATCGAGCAGCTTGGCCCGAATCGCGCCGCGCCGTTCGCCGCGCAAGTCGTGGTCGCCGTGCGGGCGCGGCTTGCCCGCCACTAGCAGGATGACGCGCGCGCCCACTGCCAGGGCCTGGGCCAGGCTGTCGAGCAGGCGGCCGTGCGCCATGTCGAGGTTCATGCCGTGCAGGTCGATCGTGACATCGGGCGCGACGACGCCGCGCGCGAGCTTGCGGTCCCAGCTCGCGTCCAGCCCTTGGCCGGCGGCGTGAAGCGGCCGGGGTGCGGGGCCGGGCGGCGGCGGCCAAGGG
>NZ_DAIRTS010000042.1:0-18637 GCF_036803765.1 Novosphingobium sp. | reverse complement strand
CTTCCCGAGCGATCCATTCGCGCAAATCCCGTGCGCCCCGCCCCGAAAAGGAGCGGGGCTGTTGAAAAATGCGCCGCTGGTGGCCGTCATGCCAGAAGCGCAATTTGGAAGGCTGCCAGTCGGCAGTCGCCCAATCGCAGACAGTCGACGCGCCGCAGAGCTATCCTGAAACCCGTCATTTGGAAGCAAGGAGGGCGTCGGCGACCACCCTCATGATACGATCAACGCGAGAGTTGAAAGCCGGTTGATCGCCGACCCAGCCCAGCGCTCCGATCAGCGCGAAAAGGTCAATGCCGTCAAGGTCGGCGCGAGCTTTCCCGTCCGCTTGCGCCTGTATGAGAAGGTTCTCACCTGCTGAGCGCAAATTTGTGCAGGAGGCATGAAGAGCAGAATCGGCATCTTCCAGCGCCGCCGCCATCACAGCGACCACACCATGGTAGCCTTGTACGAAAGCCACGGCATCTCGCAGCCACAGCGTGAGGGCTTCATCGGACGTTTTGGATGACTGAAGATCGGCGGCCTTCTGAGCCAACTCGTCCAAGGTGGATCGCAGCAGAGCCTCTAGGAGCGCCTCTCTGGTCGGGAAGTGCCGGTATAGCGTCGCCAATCCAACCCCGGCCCGCCTTGCAATATCGCGGAGCGACGCATCTGCGCCCCGCTCGGCCACGGCTTCGCGGGCGATGCTCAGCAGGTGGTCGTAGTTCTTGCGTGCATCAGAACGCATAGGACCCTTCTTGACAATCGGAGCACTGCTACGGATATACGTAGCCCTGCTCCGTTTAATGACACCATCTGATCGTTAAGGAAACCCCATGGCTACCACCCTACGCTACAAACCGTTTGGAACCCGTACAGGCTTGCGTGTGTCCGAGCTTGTCCTTGGAACTGCCAACTTCGGCACGGCATGGGGTGGCCACGGTGCCGATCCCGACGAAGCCCGTCGCATCTTCGATGCCTATGCCGATGCAGGCGGCAATTTCCTCGATACCGCCAACGGCTATCAGGAGGGACAGTCCGAGGCGTTCCTGGGCGACCTGCTGACGGGGCGCCGTGACGAATTCGTTCTTTCCACCAAATTCGCCGTGAAAACCGATGCGTCGTCGGGCATCCTTGTCACGGGAAACAGCCGGCAGGCCATGGTGTCGTCGGTGGAAGCCAGTTTGAGGCGGCTCAAGACCGATCGCATCGACTTGTTCTGGGCGCATGTCTCGGACGGAGTTACGCCGCTGGAGGAGATCGTGCGTGGCTTCGATGACCTCACGCGAGCCGGTAAAATTCTTTACGCGGGCCTGTCCAACTTCCCGGCATGGCGGGTCGCGCGGGCAGCGACCATCGCGGAACTGCGGGGCGCGGTGCCGATCGCCGGCATCCAGGTCGAGCACAGCCTTGTGCAGCGTGCAACGGAGCAAGAACTGATCCCGGCTGCCCAGGCGCTCGGGCTCGGTGTCGTCGCCTATTCGCCGCTCGGCGGGGGTGTTCTCACGGGCAAGTACCGCTCCGGCGAAGCGACAGATCGGCGCGACGAGGCCTGGGCCGGTGCCGGATTCCAGCCCGAGAATAGCCCGCAGCGCACCGCGATCATCGACACGTTGATCGACATAGCCAGCGAAGCAGGCGTGACCCCCGGTGAGGTCGCCATTGCCTGGGTTGCCGCCAAGGGGGCGCTGCCGATCATCGGACCGCGCACGCTCGCCCAGCTTGAAACGAACCTGGCTGCCGCAAGTCTCGCCCTAGCGGCCGAGCAGGTCGCTCGGCTTGATGAAGTCAGCGCGTTGCCATTGGCCTACCCTTACACGGTGCTGGAAGACCCGCGCATCCTTGACCTCATCACTGGCGGCAAATTCGACAGGATCGACGTTTCAGCCACCCCGGTAGCATAGGTCTCCACGGCCGCGTGCCCGCCGATGACCGTCTGTATCATGCCGTTGGGTATGAGCAGACGGTCACGGAATGCTCGTTTTCCAAGGGCCGAGCCTCTCTTACGTTTTCGGAGCCATCTCCGATGGCGGCTAACTATGGTTCACCTCCCGAAACCCGCCGGACCGCTCACCACCACTCATTGCCGTTCCGGGCAGCAATCCGGGGGCAATTTCCTAAACGTATATCCGTGCCCGTTTTATGTGACGCCCCCATACCGGTTTGTCCGACCTACGCGTCGTGGGGTCCATGCACGAACGCGGCTGTGGCCGCGATGAAGCGACAGGGCATTTAACGGCCAGTAGGCGATCACTCCTGTCACGCTAGCGTCGGATATTCCCGAAATACCATCGAATTTTGGGAAAGCGCGGGGGCCTCAGTATAGGGTATCCGCAATCCGCTGCGGCAATGCTCGATCGTAGGCGTCGCCATCAATCGCAGCTTGCGACAGCGTTCGCAGGATGGACCCGGCGCTGGGCAGACTATCCCTCGCGACTATGCTCTCCTGCTTCCACAACCCAGCGCGGATCACGGCGCGACTGCACTGAAAGAAGACGCTGTTTACGGTGATGCGAAGAATCGACTTGGGCGGTTGCCCCGCCATCGCGAAACGGGTCAAGTGATCCGGGCTCGCCAGTATCTCGGCGGTGCCGTTGACCCGTAACGTTTCGCCGACGCCCGGCACCATAAACAGCAACGCCACACGCGGATCGCCGATGATGTTCCGCAAGCTGTCGATGCGGTTGTTTCCGCACCGGTCGGGCAGGATGAGAGTTTTGGCGTCCTCGATGTGGACGAATCCCGCTGGGTCGCCGCGTGGGGTAGCGTCCAGTCCGCTCGGCCCCGCCGTTGCCAGAACGGCGAAGGGCGCAGCTTCGATGAAGGGGCGATAGATCGGGTGGATATGATCCACTTCTTTGACGACCGATGGCGGAGCGACGGCACCATACAGCGCCTCTAGGTCTTCCACCGTCCTGATGTGCCCGTCGTGATCCATGCCGATCCTCGCCTCTCTAGCACATGTTTGCTGGCGTGGTCGCGAAGAGCACCGCGATCGACAGCACTTACATCAAGGCCCAACGCGCGGCATTCGGCGGAAAAGGGGGCGCCAGATCCAGGCGATCGGTCGCTCGCGCGGTGGCTGGACCACCAAGATCCACGCGCTCACCGATGTCATCGGTCGTCCCTATGCCCTGATGCTGACGGCCGGCAATGTCAGCGACGTGAAGGCAGCGCCCGCGCTTCTCGAACGGGCTGGTCGAATGCGTTACCTGTTGGCCGACAAGGGCTATGACGCCGACCGGCTGCGCCGTTCGCTCCGTGATGCCGGAGCCGTTCCCGTCATTCCCGGACGGCGGAACCGCAAACGCACGATCCGATACGACAAAGACAGATACCGCGGTCGCCACTTGATCGAGAACGCCTTCTGCCGTCTCAAGGACTTCCGCCGTGTCGCTACCCGCTACGACAAGCTCGCCGCCAACTTCTTGTCAGGCGTCGCCATCGCAACCGCGCTCGCCTTCTGGCTCTGATTGAGTCTCAGCCCTAATCGAAGGTGAGAGGTCCAGAGGTCGCCATCTGATTTTTAGTCGGTTTTCACAGCGCGTGAAGCTTGCCCCCCTTCAGGCGACGCCACACAAACCATAATGCCGCCAGCACGATCGCCCCCAGCAGAACCAAGTCAATCTTGTGAAACAATGCCGACAATCGCGGGTCCGTGCTCCATCGGCTTCCAAGCACTTCCCCGACATAGGCCAAACCTAAGCACCAGGGCAGCGATCCCAGGAACGTGTAGACATGAAAGCGGAGCAACGGCATGCGGGCTATCCCCGCCGGCAGCGCGATAAACGAGCGGATGCCTGGCAACATTCGACCGATCAGAACAGCCGCACCACCAAAGCGCTCGAAAAACCGTTCCGATCGGTCGAGATCCTCTGAGGTGAGCAGGAGCCAGCGTCCGTAACGTTCGACCATGGGGCGGCCGCCGCGGTGCCCCGCCTCATAAGCAAGAGCCGACCCGAGATTGCAGCCGATCGCCCCCGCAATCGCTACCAGCCACAGGTTGAGGCGACCGGTCGAGACCAGATAGCCACTGAACGGCATGATGATTTCAGACGGCAGCGGGATGCAGGCGCTTTCGAGAGCCATCAAGCCGATGATACCGATATATCCGGTCGCAGCGATCGCGGCGATGATCCAGCCCGCCATCATTGCAACCAGGTTGCTGATCGCAGTCATATCGAAATTCCTATGTGCGGATCGCGATCGTCGGGCTTAGACAACCAGGCGAGAGCAGTATCCAGGCTGATCGGATGTGAGAGCGTCACGCCGCAGATATCTGCGACAGTGCAAGTCCGTAGGACAAAATGTCGTATGGCGTCGCCGTGTACGACGTTTGCGTCCGCGACGTGATGGCGCACACGTCAGCGTGATCGCCGGGAAACACGATTGCGAGCTCAAGTTCGGCAGCGGTTCGCACGAGTGAGGATAGACGCTCAGGCTCGTACGAGACAAGAATCACGGCATCGAACACGCTCACGTCAAGGTTGGGGGGCAGGTCGACTGACAAGAATGCGACGATTGCGTCAACGCCCAGCGCCCTTGCCCAATGTTCAAGCCGACGCCGGTGTCGACCATAGCCGATCATCGTCAAGTGATCGCCCAGCTTCCCGCTGAGAGCAAAGGCCCGGATGGCAGTGACATAGCCCCGGCGATCGCCGGCCTTGCCAACGGCGAGGTAGCGCGTCGGCGTGCATGATCGCCGACGCGCGCCATCCGGGCCGTCACCACGTCGCACCGAGCGACGACACGCTTGCGCAGCGAGGTTTGACCCAGTCTGGTCAGTCGGCACAGTTTGGCTTTGAGACGGCGCAGGAACCATGCACTGTTGGCTGCGGCAGTTTTCATCTTGCTTGACGTATCTGCCGGCTCGCTCCGGCTGATCGTGCTCGCAATGTTCGCGCCGATTTCCAAAGAATCGTACCAGCCAGTTCACTTCGGTTCACTCACGCGCAGCGTCCGCGTCCCGAAGGTTCGTGATCCTCCGCCAATCCGTCGGGCGAAAACCTGGGTAACGGTGGCCGTCCAGCCCAAGCCGATTGCCCAGCCAGCTGCAACATCCGTTGGCCAGTGGACGCCAAGGACGATCCGCGACGCACCGATAGCAAACACCAAAAGCATGGCAGCGACGACCACCAGATCCCAGCGACGTCCGCCACCAGCCCCTGCCACAATGGCGATAGCTATCGAGCCATAGACGAAGGCGGAGTCCATGGCGTGCCCACTTGGAAAGCTTGCAGTCTGAACATCCACGAGATGCGAGACTATCATAGGCCTGGGCCGGTTCACCGCCGCCTTGATCGCACTGATGATGACGGCCCCGCCTGCGGTCGTGCCTGCGAGATAGGCGCACCACTGCCAACGCCGCCTTATGGCGCACACTCCGATCGCGACCGCAGTTGCGATCCACAGGGTGGCATTGTCTCCCATCACCGTTACGACGCGCGCAATGGCGACCACCCAACCATGATCGCCGGTGTGCTTGCGCATCCATAGTAGAATGGACGGATCGAAGCCCGTTACGCGGCCCGTAGCGAACAGTGATGCGACGACTAATAAAAGCCCTCCGCCAAACGCAACCAGCGCGGCCTTGGTGAGGATTTGTGCCAGCACCGCAGTCCGGGTCATTCCATAAGGCCCGGTCACGCCGGCTTCACAACCAAGACCTTGAACGTCCCAGGGGTTGCGACCGGGCGGGTGCCAGGCTTGGCTGGCGGACCAAACGACGCTGTCGGCAGGTAGATCGCACCGCTGTCCGGATCGAGCGCCCCCGTCCGGGCACCCCCGGCAGTTTTGATACGCCCCACGCGCTTCACGACGGCGCCTTTGAGAGACAGGATGTCCAACACTCCGTCCTTGCCGCAGGGAATGAACGCCAAGCGACGCTGCGGATCTAAAATGACGGCATCTGGGCCTTCACCTATGTCGACCAGCTGCGAAAGTTTGCGGTTTGAGCCAGTGACGATGGCCGCCTTACCGTTGGCACACGCGGCGATGAGGCGATCCGTTTTCACGTCATAGGCGAGGCCAGATGGCTCGGTGCACCCTGGCAAGGCGATCGGCGCAGCGGCCGTGCCGCGACGGATATCGACGACCTCGATCTCGTTTGCGTCCTCGTCATTGACGAACAGCGTGCCTTTTGGCGTCAGCGCAGCATATTCAAGGCCGGGCTTGAGCTGCACAGTGCGCAGCGTCCGCATCGCTGTCGTGTCGATGATCGATACCGAGCCGGCCTTGGTATCCATGACGAAGCCGGTCTTGCCATCAGCCGAGACGATCGCAGCGTCGGGTTTCTCGCCGACCGCGACACGGCCCAGTTCGCGACCATCGGAGGTTGAGAAAAAACGGACCGAGGCATCGTCGCCGCTTGTAGCCATGAGGCGCCCATCGGGAAGCGGTACGACCGCATGACCATGCGCGATGGTGCCGATCGATCCGACTGCCCGCTCACGTCTGGTGTCGATGACGGTGACCGAGATCGACCGCGCGATGTAGAGGCGGTGATCGACGGGATCGACGCGGGCATAATCCCATCCCCCGCCGTCCGGACCGGAGATCGTAGCCGCGACGCGATACGCTGGCGCCGGCGGGGCAGCCTCCGACGCGGCGAAGGATGTCAGCGCCAGGATGGTAGTCGTCAATACGCTCTTCATCGTGCGCTTCCCTGTTCTGGAATGGCAGGATCATGGTCGGGATGCGGTAGGGTCAGCCGCACGAGGATCGGCATTGCCAAGAGAACGAGCGGGTATTGCAACAGCAGGCCGGCGATGATCGCGATCGCAAGCGGCTGCTGGATGCCTGAGCCCTGACCGATCGCGAGCGCCAGCGGCAGTAGCGTCAAAATCGCCGCCAGCGTCGTCATCGTGATCGGGCGCAGGCGATTGCGGCTTGCCTCGCGCGTCGCGAGGGCGGGCGGCATGGTGTGGCAGAGCTCCTCGAACTCGGAGACGTAGAAGATCGCCATCTCGGTGCCGATGCCGATAATCATCGTCATGCCCATTAGCGCCGTGATGTTTAGGTCGACGCCGGCGAGCCATAGGGCGGTGAACACTGCCGTAGTCGATAGCAGCGAGCAGCCGATGATGATGACGGGCAACCAGAACCGCCGGTACAGCACAAGTAGCAACACCAGCTCGGCGACGAGGGCTGCGCCGAATACTTTGATGAGGCCGGCGAAGGCGATCTGCTGCTGCTGATAGAGGCCGCCCAGCTCGTAGCGGATGCCGGGTGCCAGTACGCCTGGCTGGTCAAGGGCCTTGGTTACGTCGCCAACGGCAGCACCGATCCCACGACCTTGGATACGACCGGTCACGGCCACCATCGGTTCCAAGTTCTCGCGGGCGATCTGTGGCTGGCCGATGACCGCCTCGATGGTGGCGACACGCGATAGCGGAAATACATGGCCATCGGTGGCACGGATGGGCAGTTGCGCGAGCCCGGTCTGGCTGATCGTCATCGCTTGGGGTAGCCGGACGCGCACGTCGATGGCCTTGTCTGGTCGGGCAAGGGTTGTGGCGACTGTGCCGCTCAGAGCGGTAGACAGCTGTGCCTCGACGTCTGAGGGCGCGACCCCTTCCACGCCGGCGCGGACAGGGTCCACGCGGACATCGAGCGCGTCACCAGCTAGTTGAACGCCGTCCTTCACCTCAACGACGCCGTCAATCTTCCCGATTAGGGCTGCGACCTTCTTCGCCTGGGCATCAAGCACGGTCGGGTCGGACGAATAGAGCTTGACCTCGATTGGCTGCGGGACGGCGGTCAGATCGCCGATCAGATCCTCAATGAGCTGAGCGACTTCGACTTGGACGCCCGGCACCTTGACCCCGATTTCGTCGGCGACGGCGGCAGCTACGTCCTCGGTTGGCCGGCTGTGGTTCGGCTTTAGCCGGACGAAATAGTCGCCGTGATAGCTCTGGCCGAGATCGCCACCGAGGCCGGTGCCGAGCCGCCGCGAGAAGGTCAGCACCTCTGGATTGGCTCGAAGCAGTTGGTCGATCTGACCGACCTGACGCCCGCTTTCGTCAAGCGAGGTGCCGGGGGCGGTGTAGTAATCCATGACGAAGCCGCCTTCATCGACCTTCGGCATGAAGCCCGTCGGCACCTTCGAATAGCCGACATATCCAATTATAAGCAGCGGCACGAAGATGACGCCGAGCAGCCAAGGGCGGGCCGACAGACGGTTCAGGCCCTTGTCGTGGATCACCGCAAGGCGCCCTTCGCCGGCGACACCGGGGTCTCGCCAAGTGCGGAAATCTACCAACCAGCGCACGAGGACGGGCACCACAAAGGCGGTCATTGCCCAGGAAATGGCGAGTGCTACCGCCATCGTCACCGACAGCGCCTTGGAGAAGGCGCCGGTCACGCCGGTCAGGAATGAAAGCGGAACGAAGACGATCAGCGTCGCAAGGCTCGACCCGGTCAGCGGGGCCATGAACTCGCGCGCGGCCGGGATGACTGCGGCATCGCCGGCCACGTTGCCGTCCGGCCGCGTCTCGCCGGCGCGTCGGGCGATGTGCTCGACCATGACGATGACGTCGTCGATCAGCAGTCCCACGGCTGCGGCGATTCCGCCGAGGGTCATGATGTTGAAGCTCATGCCGAGCATGCTCAGCACCAGCACTGTCGCCGCCAGCGTGGCCGGCACGACGATCACCGCGACGAGTGTCACACGCCAGCTGCGCAGAAAGAGAAGCAGCACCAGTGCTGCCAGCACAAGGCCGATCAGCACCGCATCGCGGACACTCGCGACCGACTGGGTGACCAGTTCGCTCTGATCGTACCAATTGACCAGCTTGACCCCGGCAGGCAGCTTCACGCCCGCCAGCTTCGCCTGCACTTGCCGGGCGATCTGCACCGCATTGCCGTCGGGCTGCTCATAGATATTGAACAGGACGGCGGGCTTTCCATCCTCGACGATCCGCTGCCAGACGGGCACCGCGCCATTCTGCACGGTCGCGACGTCCCGCACCCGCACGACGCCCGCCGGTGCCGCCTTGACCACGATGTCGCCGATCTGCGCGGCACTGGCGACGCTGCGGTCAGCAATGACGAGCGACAGGCGTCCCCGATCCTGGACCTGGCCCACAGCGCTCAGCACGTTGCCGTTACGGATAGCCGTTGCCAGATCAGTCATCGCGAGGCCGTAACTCGCGAGCCGCTGGGGATCGGCGAGCACCTCGACCTCCGCCGTGTCACCGCCCTGAACGCCAACGCGGGCAAGACCAGTGATCGAGGAAAGCAGCGGCGTGATCTGGTATCGCGCAAAATCCTGCAGCTGTGCTGGATCAGCACGGTCGGAAACGAGCGCGTAGGATATGATCGGGAAGACAGTCGGGTCCATGCGCCGCACATTGTATTGCGTTCCGGCAGGCAATGACGGCAGGATGCGGCCAACTGCGGTATCGACCAGCAGCGTACTCGCGATCATGTCGCGCCCCCAACCGAAGTCGATCGAGATTTGCGCTGTGCCTCGCGCCGTCTCGGAGCGGACGTTATTGACCCCGGGAATGGCGCGGATCGCCTCCTCGACGGGGCGGGTGACGGTCAGTGCGGTCTGATCGGCAGGACGGCTCCCCGAGTCCAGATCGACCACGACGCGGGGGAACGACACTTGCGGGAACAGACCGATCGGTAGCGACAATGCCGAGACGATGCCTGCGAGCGCCAAGGCCAAACCGACAAGAACGAACGCACGTGATTGGGTGCGGAGAAGCCGCTCGAGCATCACCGGCTCCGGACGGCGTCGCCGTCGTTGACCTGATAGGCGCCCGCGACGATCAGCGGGCGGCGTGGTGACAGGGCACCATCAACCACGTCGCCGGCGTCGGATGCCAGTTTGACGGCGACTGGCACCGCTTTCGCCTTGCCGCCCTGGATTTGGAAAATTCTCGGGTTGCCGCCGGCGGTGACGACGGCTGCATGCGGTACGACCCATCCGGTGACCTCGCCCGTTCGGATGTCGACCTGCATCGGTTCGCCCGGCAGAAGTGCTCCCGCCGGGAATGACAGGTCGACGTCCACCATCTTGGTTACGGCATTCAGCGCGCCGTCGACGCGGACGACATTGCCTTCGAGTGTGCCGCCCCCGGACAGGCGCTTCAGCGACGCGCTCTGGCCGATGGCGACGGTGCCACGCTGCGAGGGATTAATTCCGACGGTAACCACGACCCCGCCCGATCGCGCAACGGTCAGGATTGTTGCACCCGCAGCGGTACGGTCGCCTTGGGCAACGGCGACGGCTGTGATGACGCCCGCAAACGGCGCCATGATAGTATGGGTCGGGGATCCGGCCCCCTCTGCTCGGAGTGCGGCAAGCGACGTTCGTGCATCGGACACCGCCTTGTCGGCCTGAACTAGCTGATCGGTCGTAGCGAGTTGCTGGGTGAGTAATTGCGCGGTGCTGGCGCGCGCTTTCTGCGCGGCCGCCAAGGCACTCACCGCTTGCTCATAGGCGCTACGCGCAGTCGGCGCGGTGACGAACGTCGCCAGCGGTTGCCCAGCCTTTATCGCGCTGCCGGGGGAAACGAACAGCCGCGTAACCTGACCAGGCTGCGCCTCGTTGAAAGTGCGGGTGCCGATTTCGGACGGTGCCACGGAGCCATAGGCTGTGACGACGGCGGGCAATGCCCCCTGCCGGGGCGCGACGGTGCTGACGAGTACGCTGGGCGTCGATGTCGCGCCTGGATCGGGCGTAGTCGAAGTTCCGCTGCATGCAGCGATCGGTAGCAGGAGGAGGAAAGCCAAGATCCTTGGATAAATCTGGGTCATCGAACCAGCCCCGCTTGTTCAACCGGAAGTTCGACAGCCGGCAAGCCATCGCCGACCAAAGTCTGGATGGCGATCTGTCGATCGAACAGCGCGAGTTCCAGGGTCATGATCTCCTCTTCCTTGGCGAAGCGATTGGAGACGAGGTCGACATAGCCCCGTTCATCGATATTGGAGGCGCCGAACGCCGCCTGCGCCCGGGCAGCAGCGGAACGGGCGGCGGGCAAATCGCGGCGCGCGACCGTCAGTTGCGCGGCCAGCTGTTCATATTCCTGAAGCAGCGCTCCGACCGTGCCGATAGCGGCCGCGAGACGCGCCGAATAATCGGCATGAAGCTGCGCGCGGGTCGCGTGGGCGATCGCGACGTTGCCTTGGTTACGATCGAAGATGGGGAGGCCGACCTGTACATTCGGGCCGCCATTAATGACCCTGGAATTGTCGCTGGAAACGGACCCGCCAAGGATCAGGTCAGGAAATTGCGACAGGATAGCGACACGCAGCTGTTCGTCCGCCGCAGCATAGCCAAGGCGCAGCGCCAGAAGATCGGGGCGGCGATCCGGCAGCGTCGCCAGCCCTTCACGAATGACGGCGGGCGAGAATGACGGGAGGTCAGGTGCGTCGGCGAGTGGCACAACGGCATCAGGCCTTAGCCCCAGCAAGGCATTCAGCTGATGACGCTGCGACAGTAACGTCTGGTCGAGCGCATTGAGTGACGTACGTGCCGCTTGGAGCGCGACGCGGTCCGGAGCGACGGTGACAAGCGTCACGGTGCGGGCAGCGAGCGCGCGTTCGAGTTTCCCGTTCCGATCAGATAAAAGATTGAAGGCGGCAACGTAGGTCGGGCGACTTCGGGTGCCGACGATTATATCGGTGGCAAGCTGCCGCGCCTGTCCGGCGATCTGCCATTCCTGCCACACGATATCCGCCGCCACTTGCCCCGTACTGGCCATCGCCGCGCGGCGTCGGGCACGATAGGTGATGAGGCTCTTGATATCTTGCGCCAACCCGAGGTTCCAGGCCGGGACGCTGCCCGCTCCTGAAAGCAGTGGAAGGAAGGCGCCGGATAGAGATGGGTTGGCAATGATCGCAGCCTGCGTGGCCTGCCCCTGAGCAATCCCACGTTTCAGACGCGCCGCGCGCAAATCCGGGTTATTTGCCAGCGCTAACATGACCACATCGCTGACTATAAGGGGCGTCTTGGACGGGGTGACGTTTGCACCGCCCTGTAGTGCGCCGATAGCGGGCACAAGCGGAGTTTCCTTGGTCAACGGAAGAGGAGTGTAGTGCGCACACCCCGCCAGCAACGTTGCAAGCAGAGCGGATTGGACGCCCCTCATCGTTCTTCCGACCACCATGCCTCCATCATGCCTTCAGGCCGGCATCGGTCGTCACCATGCCGGCCAATCCCTGTCGTTCAATCCGGATTTTTGCCTTCCGCAACATTTTCGAGAACCGCGCCAGTTCGCGCATCGACCCCAACTTCATAGGGCTTGCCGTGGCTGGTGATATCGAAAGAATAGCGCAGGCCGCTGCCGCCCTTCTCCTTTTCCAGCTCCTGATCGGTGATTGCGCCGGGACGCACCTTCAGAGCGGTCTGACGCGCCATAGAGAGAGAAACCTTGGCCTGAGCAGCGTATTGGCTTCCCTTCATCTTCGCCGGCGCAGCGACAGCCGTGCCGCTGACCGCCGCAACGCTCAGCAGGCCCAGCATCAAACGCGTACAATGCATGACACAACTCCAGAGGGCGGGTTGCCCTGCCCTCTGACTACGGGAGGCAAGCTTCGTCGCCGATGGGGGGAAGATTGATTATGCCCAACTTGCTGCACCGGTCAGCATAGGGGATGATCGCTCAATGAAGCTCTTGCTGCTCGAAGACGATGATGGGACACGGGAAGATCTACAACGCGTCCTGAAGGACGCAGGCCATGTGGTCGACGCCTGCACGACCGGCCAAGACGCGATCTTTCTGGCGTCTTCCGGCGATTACGCTGTTCTGATCCTCGACCGGATGGTGCCCGGCATCGCAGGCCTGCCGGCGCTAAAGGCAATACGGGCGGCCGGGATACGGACGCCTGCCCTCTTCCTGACTGCCATGAACGGCGTCGAGGACCGGGTCGAAGGACTGGAATCGGGCGCCGACGACTATCTGGCAAAACCCTTCGCGGCGACCGAGCTGCTTGCCCGGATCAATGCTCTGGCCCGCCGTCCCCCCATCTCTGAGGTTGCGGCTACGATCACGGTCGGCGACCTCGTGCTGGATCGCATCCGCCGGAGCGTCACACGTGCGGGGCAAAGGGTGGAATTGCAGTCGCAGGAGTTGAAGCTACTCGAATATCTTATGCTGCACGCAGGCGAGGTAGTGACGCGCACGATGCTGCTCGAAAATGTCTGGTCGTTTCACTTCGACCCCAAGACCAACGTGATCGAGAGCCACATGAGTCGGTTGCGCGCCAAGGTGGATCGGGGTTTTGGACGTGAGCTGATCCAGACAATACGAGGGGCCGGCTACCGGATCGATGCAGGCTAGATCGCTCATGCTCGCCGCCTTTAGAAGTGCGGCCTTTCGTTTCGCCCTGATGCTGGCGGTCGTTGTCGCCCTCGGCGCTGGTGCCCTGTTGCTCGTAGTCGAGCGGCAGATGGGCTATTATGCCCAGGAAGCGAGCGACGGAATGCTTCGTGCAGAAGCGTCGGTTCTGGCGTCCGAATATGCCGAATTGGGGCTGTCAGGACTGACGGACGCGATTGCACGACACCGAGGCAGCGACGTCGATCCTCCGTACAGATACCTCCTTATCGACGGAACAGGCCACCGCCTGGCAGGCGATCTTCCTCTTCGTGCCGCGCAGGACGATCAGGGCGTCGTGACGGTGCCGGAGGATTTTGACGGGAGCCGGCGCTTTGAACATCTCGCGGCGCGACAAACTCGGCTGCCCAATGGGTTGATGCTTGTCGTCGCGACGGACAGCTTCGACGTCCTGCAGCTGCGACATAGGCTCGAACGCTTTACGATTTGGAGCGGCCTCGCCATCGCGACTTTCGCGCTGATCGGAGGCTATCTGGTCGGACGCATTTTCCTGCGTCGACTGGCGACGGTCAATCGGACCATTGATCGGATCGTGGATGGCGAACGCGCCGAACGGCTCCCGCCGATTGGTTTCGGCCCTGAGTTCGACGATCTGATCCGCAATCTCAATCGTATGCTCGACCGGAACGCTGCTGCGATGGATGCCCTGCGACAGGTATCCACAGACATCGCACATGATCTCCGCACGCCGCTCACCCGCCTTCATCAACGCCTGGAACGCATGCAGGCGGCCAGCATAGGCGATCTCGAAAATATCGATGCGGCAGTGGAGCAGACCAACGGACTGCTTGCAACGTTTGAAGCCCTGTTGCGTATCGGTTCGATCGAGGGGGGAGTCGGTCGACGACGTTTCGCGCTCGTCGACCTGTCCGAATTGCTCGATCGCATCCATGCTGCCTATGCACCAGTCGTCGAGGACTCAGGCCAGACCTTCATCGCTCAACATCCAGCAGGGGTCGCGGTGTTCGGGGACGTAGACCTCCTCGCTCAGCTGTTTACCAACCTGATCGAAAACGCGATCGTCCACACCCCGAGCGGTACACGTATCATCTCCTGCCTCAAGGTGGATGGCACCCAAGCCATCGTCGATATTTGCGACACCGGGCCAGGGATACCGCCCGAGGAACGGGAAAAGGTCTTTCGACGCTTCTACAGGCGGGATGCCAGTCGCAACACGGAAGGTGCGGGGCTGGGCTTGGCGCTCGTAGCGGCTATCGCCAATCTGCATCAGGCGGACTGCATCATCCCTGAAAGCGTGGAAGGCTTGTGCGTTCGTCTCGTGTTTCGCCTGCCGTCCGTCGACACTCAGGTAACGGACGCCCCATAGCACCAGGGTTTGGCGTGATCGCCAATGCCCGGCCGGTCCGCTGCGTAGCCGCGGCCCGTGAGCGGCACGAACATCGCCCAGCCGAGTGAGCAGGCGACGACGCTTCCATCAGCCTGCTTCGTGAAGACCTCCAGCCGCTCGGTGGCCGTGGACGGACCGATCGGCATCACCAGCCTCCCGCCGGTTCGCAACTGGTCAAGCAGGGGCGTCGGGACGGATGCAGACCCGGCAGTGACCATGACCGCATCGAACGGTGCCCGCTCGGGCCACCCAGCGAAGCCATCTCCGACACGCACCCGAACCCGTCGATAGCCGTGTCGGCGCAAGGTTGCGGCTGCCTTGCGTGCCAGTTGTGGGACGATTTCAATCGTCGATACATCTGCGCCCAGTTCGGCAAGAATGGCAGCCTGATAGCCGGAGCCGGTTCCGATCTCCAGCACACGGGACCCCCGTCCCACTCGGCTCGCTGCCGTCATGATTGCCATTATGTAGGGATCGGAAATCGTCTGCTGCCATCCGATCTCCAGCGGCGCCCCTACATAGGCTTGTGTTTTCGCGGCGCGGGGCACGAAGTCTTCGCGCGGGAGATTTGCCTCCACCGCAACTGCCGCTTGAAAAGTGGGATCCGCCCGCAGCAGCGGAACGTCAGCCGCTGCTGCCTTGATAGAGGCAATCATTCGTGCACGCTCACCAGTTCGATCTGACACTGGAGAACCCAAAGCTACCGCGGCGCCCATCAGACAGGCTGTACCTAATCCCAGATAGATACCTTTACGCACGCTATCGTGCCTCCGTCGGCGACCCGTGATCGATGGTTGGTGTGGTGGGGGAGCGGTGTCGGGTATTGGATGCGTGCTAACACCTACGAGGTTACGCCAAGATCGCAGGAACTATGCGATTCACCAATATTCCGAGGAAGCTCCAATCAGTGACTTGAGGCCATCACCCGACGTATTCCCGATTGGGAACCTCCAACGGGACGACCGGCACCGGCACAAAAACGCGCCCTATCCTCGCCGGGGCTTTCCCAAAATATGTTCCCGAAATATGAGTCCCGAAATTCGCTGTTTGAGATGGGATAACGGGACTCATGCTGGTTGGTTATGCGCGTGTCTCGACCTCCGACCAGGACCTGACGCTACAAACCGATGCGCTGACCAAGGCCGGCTGCGAAAAGCTGTTCACCGACAAGGTGAGCGGCGCGAAGCTGAACAGGCCCGGTCTGACCGAAGCCCTCAATTTCGTGCGGGCCGGTGACACGCTGGTGATATGGAAGCTCGATCGCCTTGGCCGATCGATCGGGGGCCTGATCGAACTGGCGGCGGACTTGTCCGCTCGCAAGATTGATTTCCGATCGCTGACGGACGGGTTCGACACGGCGACCCCATCGGGCCGGCTGCTGTTCCATATCCTTGCTTCCGTCGCGGAGATGGAGCGCGAACTGATAAAGGAACGGACGATCGCCGGATTGGCAGCGGCACGGGCAAAGGGCGGCACGGGCGGAGGCCGCAAGTCGGTCATGACGCCCGACATGCTTGACACCGCCCGTAAGCTGCTCAAGGCCGGCGACAAACCGGCGAAGGTCGCGAAGCTGCTACAGGTCGGCCGTTCCACCTTCTATCGCCACTTCCCTGCGGCCGAGCGCGAACCCGGCTAACCAGCGTCAGAAGATCGTCGCGTAGTAGGATTGCTCGAACCGGCCCCGGCTGATCCGGGCCATGTGGTCGATCCGTTCCGGCACCGGGGGCGGACGGCGGGTACGGGCCGGTCGTGCGGCGGGGCGGGCCAGCAGCACGAGATTGGCAATGGCCGCGCCCAACAGAAACTCTTCCTCGGCACCGCGCAGGCCGCGAAGGTGCAGCCGGGTCAGCCCCCGCTTACCCTTCGCATCGGCAAACACCCGCTCGACGCCCCGACGCAACCGCATCGACCGCTTGAATAGCGGCGTCTGCATCTCGCCGCGTACCAGCTCGCGCACGTCCTCATACTCGCTGTGCGTGACCGACCTGTTGCTGCCTGTGGTGCATTTCCGTTTGAGGTGGCAGGCCCGGCAATCGGCAGGGCTGGCGCTGTATCGGAGAAAGCCGGTCCGACGATCGGCACCCCGAAAGGGCAGTATCTTGCCAGCAGGACAGACATAGCGGTCCTGCTCGCGCTCATAGCGGAAGGCTTCACGAGGGAACTTGCCCTTGGTTTGCTCGGAGCGTTCCAGCACCGGGATATGCGGAATGGTGCCGCGATCGTTGACGAACGCCAGGAACGCGGCGCTGCCATAGGCGGTGTCGGCCGCGACGCGCTTTGGCTGGTAGCCGAACCGATTATCGGCCCGTGCCAGCATGGTCCGCCCCGCATCGACTTCCGCCGCGAAGCGTGCAGGACTGGCCTCCACGTCAATCGCCACCCCTCCCGGCGTGTCAATCAGGACATTGAAGGCATAGCCGAACCGGCCCCGCGCCGTGCGCGCCGACCACGCCGACGCCGGATCGGTGCGTGACACCTCGGCCGGCTTGCCACGCGGTACGCCATGTTCCTGCGGTGGAGCATTGGCCTGATCCGCCAGCCATTCACAAACCGGGCGGGGAAGCCGGGGCGCGGCCATGTCGGCGTGCCGCATCTTGCGCTGCCAGCTTGCATCAGCCGCGACGAACGATGCGTCGATTGCGGCATCCTTGTGGGCGATCAGCCCCGCGTCGGCGCAGCGCCGCACCGTCTGCTCGAACAGGATGCGGAAAATGCCGGCATCGCGGAAGCGGCCATGCCGGTTCTTGCTGAACGTCGAATGGTGCGGCACCCGCGCGTCGAGCGGCAATCGGCAGAACCAGCGATAAGCGAGGTTGAAGCGGACTTCCTCGCACAGACGGCGCTCCGACGTGATGCCATAGAGGCGAGCGATCAGCGACATGCGGATCAGCAGTTCGGGCGCGATCGAGGGACGCCCACGGCGACTGTAGTGCGGGGCGAGCGCATCGCGCAGTTCACCCAGGTCGATCAGCCCGTCTATCCTGCGTAGGATGTGATCGGCGGGGATCATCGCTCCCAGCGCCCGCCAACTTGCGCCCTTGCCGCCTCGCTGTTGCTCACCCATCATGGCCGCTGCTCCCGATGTGTCGAAGCAGGGAACCCGTTAGGAACGCGATCGGATCACCCGGCTTTTTTCAACAGCCCCGAGCGATAGCCGTAGATTCGGCGAAGGTCCGCCAGATGCTCGTGCCGGGTCTCCTCGCGCGCGGCATAGAGGAGTAGATCGTCGCTGGTCAGGCCGAGCTGGGCCGCGATGAAATCCGATACCTGCGCCGGGATCAACTCGCCAGGAGCGAGCACCCGGCCCGGGTAGCGCAGGACGCACAGTTGCAGCGCGAAGCCAAAACGATTGTGGGCGCGCCGGCGCTGGCGGATATGCCCGAGATCCTCATCGCTGAGGGTATAGTGCCGCAGCAGCTCACCTTGATCGACCGGCAAGTGAAGCAGCGCCTCGCGCTGTCGATCGGTCAGGGTCACGCGACGCGGCATACATGCTCCTTATTCTTTCCGAGCTACGGTTTGAGATAGCTTGATTGAGATGCTGGTTAAGATACACAATAGCCCAATCTTATGTGCTCATGTTCGTCACCGCCTCAAACCTTCGTTTGTGATCCATGCTGATCGGCTACGCCCGCGTGTCCAAAGCCGACGGCTCGCAGTCGCTCGACCTGCAGCACGATGCCCTTCGCGCTGCCGGTGTCGAGCCAGGCAATATCTATGATGATCGTGCATCCGGTAGCCGTGATGATCGCCCCGGTCTTGCCGCCTGCCTGAAATCGTTGCGCGACGGCGATGTCCTCATCGTTTGGAAGCTCGACCGGCTCGGCCGAACGCTCACCCACCTGGTCAGCACGGTGCAGAATCTGTCGGATCGCGGTATCGGTCTGCGGGTGCTCACCGGCAAGGGCGCGCAGATCGACACCACGACGCCATCGGGCCGGATGGTGTTCGGCATTTTTGCCAC
>NZ_DAIRTS010000041.1:0-19531 GCF_036803765.1 Novosphingobium sp. | reverse complement strand
ATCGTCGCCCCCAGCCAGATTCTTCGCAAGCTCGCCTCTTACCCGCGCCAGAATGAGCTGGCCCTCGCATTGCGAGAGGTGGGCCGCATCGAGCGAACCCTGTTCATGATCGACTGGATTCTTGATGCCGGCCTCCAGCGCCAGGCTCAGATCGGCCTCAACAAGGGTGAGGCCCACCACGCCCTAAAGCGCGCCATCAGCTTCCACCGCCGAGGTGAAATCCGGGATCGATCCGGCGAAGGCCAGCACTATCGCATCGCCGGAATGAACCTGCTCGCCGCCATCATCATATTCTGGAACACCATGAAGCTCGGCGAGGTCGTCAATACCCGGGCCGCCAGCGGTACCCATATCGCGCCTGATCTACTCGCCCACGTCTCGCCGTTGGGATGGGAACACATCAATCTAACCGGGGAATATCGCTGGCCCAAATCCTTAGCGTAGGATTCCGCCCCCTCCCGCAAACGCCCCCATGAAAGGCGCAATTCTCCCTGACCCGATCGAGTTGGTGGCGCTCGATCCGGCACGCAACATCCGGCGGCGTTACAGCATTGTGGCTAGGTTCGACCTGTTCGGCATGATCGTGGTCGAAACCCGCTGGGGCCGGGTTGGGGCGCGTGGTCAGGCCCAGCACCATGCCTTCGACGATCATGCGGCGGCCGACCGTCATATCGCCGCGACCTTGCGCCGGCGCGGCACCGCCGAGAACCGGATCGGGGTGGTCTATAAGACTATGACACCCGCCAGCGGTTCGGCCGAGGCCGGCTAAGCCCGCTCGGCGGAGGATCCAAGGTTTCGGAGCCATCGAACGGGAATGTGACTAGCACCAGAGGGCCTTATCTCTGTCAAGCAGAAGGCATCGCCCCATCGTCGATCAAGCTCCAAAACCCGTACACCCTTCAGATCGGCGGGTGCGTCGGAGCCGTCACCGACCGGTTGGGCTGAAAGTGGTGGGCGGCTCGCCCTTCGACTGCTCCCTGACAAAGCGGGCGGCTGAGACGAGAAGCGGGGTGTCGAATGCGTGCCCATCCTCCTTTGCGTCGAGGCGGTCGCGGCAGGCACCTAGCCGCATCGCCAAGGCGCGGAGCGCTTCCAGGTGCGGGTTTGCGAGAGGAGGAAAACCGGCGTGCCCCAGGATCAGGCGGAGCAGCGCGGGGCGTCGATTGAGAGCAACGGGAGCACGGACCTTGTGCCTATTGGGGTCAGCTCACGAAACGGAAGAAATCGTACGCTAAGGTGCGCCACGGCTTTCGCCTAGCAGCAGTGCAAGGCTGCGCCTGCGAGGCATGACATGCAGGAGGGGGCGCTATCAACCCGATTCTGCCGTTCGATCCGTCAGAGGTGCAGTTGCAGGTGTCCGAGTGGAGCAGTCACCCGGACTGGCTCGTCAAGAACAGTAACACGGCAGAATCTGCCGTTCCCTGATGAAAATTACGCGGGCCGGCCTTCCTTGGCAACCCGACATGGACCTGTGTATTGCTGCAATGCCGTTATTGGAATGCTTCCGAACGCATTTCGCGAAGTTGTCGAAGACTAAACCGTCAAGCACCTCAATTGGCACCTTTGCACAAAGAATTTCACCGCTACATCCCCTGATAGATCGGCCCTTCCCCGCCCTGCGGCACGACCCAGTTGATGTTTTGCGTCGGGTCCTTGATGTCGCAGGTCTTGCAGTGCACGCAGTTCTGCGCGTTGATCTGCAGACGGGCGCTGTTGAGAGATGAGGATCCCGACTCGTCCCTCACGATCTCGTACACACCGGCCGGGCAGTAGCGCTGCTCGGGGGCGTCGTACTTCGCGAGGTTCACCGCAATCGGCACCGAGGCGTCCTTCAACAGCAGGTGGCAGGGCTGATCTTCCTCGTGGTTGGTGTTCGACAGGAACACCGAGGAGAGGCGGTCGAAGGTCAGCACGCCGTCGGGTTTCGGGTAGTCGATCTTCGGGCATTCCGACGCGAGCTTGAGCTTGTCGTGGTCGGCGCTGTTGTGCAGCGTCCACGGCGCCTTGCCTTTGAGCACCTTCTGGTCGATGCCGAAGAGCAGCGAGCCCATCCACAGGCCGCGCTTCATGTAGGGCTTGAAGTTGCGCGTCTTGTGCAGTTCCTCGTACAGCCAGCTCGAACGGAAGGCTTCCGGGAAGGCGGCGAGTTCGTCGCGGCTGCGCTCGGCGCCCACCGCCTCGAACGCGGCTTCCGCGGCGAGCATGCCGCTCTTGATCGCGGCGTGGCTGCCCTTGATGCGCGCGGCGTTGAGGAAGCCCGCGTCGTCGCCGATCAGCGCGCCGCCCGGGAACACCAGCTTGGGCTGGCTCTGCAGCCCGCCCGCAGCGATCGCGCGCGCCCCGTAGGCCAGGCGCTTGCCGCCCTCGAGATACTTGCGGATCTCCGGATGCGTCTTGTAGCGCTGGAATTCCTCGAACGGGGAGAGGTGCGGATTCGTGTAGTTGAGGCCCACGACGTAGCCGATCGCCACGAGCTTGTCCTCGAGGTGATAGACGAAGCCGCCGCCGTAGGTGTCCGAGGGCAGGGGCCAGCCGGTGGTGTGCACGACCACGCCCGGCTCATGACGCTCGGCGGGCACTTCCCACAGTTCCTTCAGGCCGATGCCGTAGGTCTGCGGGTCGACGCCGTTCCGGAGGTTGAACTTCGCTTCGAGTTGCTTGCCGAGGTGCCCGCGGCAGCCTTCGGCAAACAGCGTGTATTTCGCATGCAGCTCCATGCCCGGCTGGTAGGCGGGACCCCGCTCGCCTTCGCGTGTGACGCCCATGTCGCCGGTGGCGACCCCCTTCACGGCGCCCGTCTCGTCGAACAGGATCTCGGCGCCGGCAAACCCCGGATAGACCTCGACGCCCAGGGCTTCAGCCTGTTCGCCGAGCCACTTGGCGACGTTGCCCAGGCGCACGATGTAGTTGCCGTGGTTAAGGAAACAGTCCGGCAGCAGGCCGGTGGGCACCTTGCGCCCGCCCGTCTCGTTGAGGAAGATCACGCGATCCTCGGTCACTGCGGTGGTGACCGGCGCGCCCCGTTCCTTCCAGTCGGGGATCAGTTCGTTCAGTGCCCGCGGGTCCATCACCGCGCCCGAGAGGATGTGGGCGCCGATCTCGGCGGCCTTCTCGATCAGGCACACGGACAGTTCCGTGCCCTTCTCGGCGGCCAGCTGTTTCAAGCGGATCGCCGCGGCCAGCCCTGCGGGGCCGCCGCCGACGATCAGGACATCAAATTCCATCGATTCGCGTTGCATGGTCATTTCCTTGGGTCGAAATCACTGAGGCCCATGGGGGAAGGCAGTGCGCCGAATCCTCCAGCCGGGCCATAGGGCGAACAGGAACACGAGTCCGACTGCGATGAAGCTCTCGTCGAAGGCCCGGGTAGCCGCCTCAAGCGCCGTCATGGCTTCCTGTTGATGCGCTGCAAGGCGCCACTGCAGCAGCAGCGACAGCAGGCTGGTGCCGAAGGCACCGCCAAGCTGGCGCGCAAAATTCAGCGCGCCGGCGCCCTGCGCTATCTGGGTGAGCGGCAGTCCTTGCACGGCGCCCGCGTTGAGGGCAGGAATCATCATCGCGAGCCCCAAGCGACCGAGCGCGATCCACGCGGCAAGCATCCAAAACCCCGTATCCGCCGACGAATTTCCGAACAGGAAGAACGACAGCGCGAAGCACGCGAGCCCGGCGCACACGATGTAGTGCGGCGAATGCCGGTCGGTGAGCCGGCCGGCGAGCGGGATGCACAGCGCCAGCACGAGGCCACCGGGCAGCAGCAGCATGCCGGCCTCGAGCACCGAGAAACCCGAGATCGTCTGCACGAACAGCGGCATGAGGAAGGTCGAACCGTAGAGCCCCATGCCGTAGGCGAAACCGACCGCGGAGGCGGCGGCGAACGCCGGATTGCGGAACACGCGCGGGTCGAACATCGGGTTGCGGTGGCGCGCCTCCCACGCGATGAAGGCCGCACCGCAGACGAAGCTGCCCGCCGCAGCGAACGCGACCCCCGCCGGCGTCAGCCCCGCGCGCTGCGCATGGGCGAGGCCGCCCAGCACGAACAGCAGGAAGG
Organism: Novosphingobium sp.; assembly: GCF_036803765.1. Taxonomy (GTDB): domain Bacteria; phylum Pseudomonadota; class Alphaproteobacteria; order Sphingomonadales; family Sphingomonadaceae; genus Novosphingobium. The sequence goes on along the minus strand of NZ_DAIRTS010000041.1, from coordinate 15,483 downwards.
AGCACAGCAGGAGGAAGCCCCACCCATCGAAGGCCGGGCGGCGTCCTGCCGCCGGCGCGAAGCGCGCGAGCTTCGCCGGGGCCAGCGCCAGTGCCGCGAGACACAGCGGCAGCGTGACGAAGAACACCGCGCGCCAGCCGAAGGCTTGGCCGAGGAGCCCGCCGAGGGCCGGACCGAGCGCCGGCGACAGCACCACGCCGAGTCCGTACGCGGCCATCGCGCTACCGCGCTCCTCGACCGGATAAGCCTCGAACAGCGCGATCATCGCCAGCGGCTGGATCACGCCGGCGACCGCACCCTGCGCGATGCGCGAAAGGATCAACGCGTCGATGGACGTGGCGTACCCGCCGATCAGCGACACGACGACGAAGATCGCCAGCGCGACGCAGTAGGTGCGGCGCAGCCCATAGGCCCGCACCCACCACGCGGCCGTCAGCATCGTCGCGGCCATCGCGGACAGGAAGCCGGTCGCTAGCCACTGCACGCGCCCCTGGTCGACGGCGAACTCGCGCATGATGTCGGGGAGGACGACGTTGAGGATGGTCGTCGCGAGCACGACCGACGTCGTCCCCAGCATGATCGTCAGCGCGACGGCCCGCCGCGCGACCTCGTTCGTCGCTCGAGCGCCGGAAGATTCCCCCGACAACACGGACTGTGCCGCCCTGAACCGGCGTCGCCGGCTCAGGCGAGCGTCCGTGCGAGCTGCGGCACGACCTCGAAGAGATCGCCGACGAGGCCGTAATCCGCCACCTGGAAGATCGGCGCTTCCGGATCCTTGTTGATCGCGACGATCACCTTGGAGTCCTTCATGCCGGCCAGGTGCTGGATCGCGCCCGAGATGCCGACCGCGATGTAGAGCTGCGGCGCGACGATCTTGCCGGTCTGGCCGACCTGATAGTCGTTGGGCACGTAGCCCGCGTCGACCGCGGCGCGCGACGCGCCCAGCGCGGCGCCCAGGGCGTCGGCGAGCGGCTCGAGCAGCTTGTGGTAGTTCTCGCTGTTACCCAGACCGCGGCCGCCCGAGACGATGATCTTGGCGGCACCGAGCTCGGGACGTGCGCTCTTGGTCAGATCGCGGCCCTTGACGGTCGTCAGACCCAGATCGGCATTGGCCGCGACGGCTTCCACCGTGGCCGAGCCGCCCTCAGGTGCCAACATCGCCGCCGCCTCGAAGGCGGTCGTACGCACGGTCATCACCTTCACGGCGTCGGCCGACTTCACGGTGGCCAGCGCGTTGCCGGCGTAGATCGGGCGCACGAAGGTGTCGGCCGATTCCACGGCGACGATGTCGGAGATCTGCGCGACGTCGAGCAGCGCGGCGACGCGCGGCGCGACGTTCTTGCCGTTGGCGGTGCTGGGGGCGAGGATGTGGGTGTAGCCTGCGGCCTCATTGGCCACCATTCCGACGACGAGCGCGGCGACGTTCTCGGCGGTCTGCGAGTCGTAGTGGGCGGCGTCCGCAACGCGCACCTTGGCGACGCCCGCGACCTTTGCCGCCTGCTCGGCAGCCGCACCGCAGTTGGCGCCGGCAACCAGCACGTGGACCTCAGTAGCCAGATCCGCGCCGAGCTTGGCCGCAGCCGAGACGGTGTTAAGGGTGGCGGCCTTCAGGCTCGCGTTGTCGTGTTCTGCAATAACCAGGATCGCCATGTTCAGATCACCTTCGCTTCGTTCTTGAGCTTGTCGACGAGTTGCGCGACGTCCGCGACGCGCACGCCGGCGCTGCGCTTGGGCGGCTCGGCCACTTTCAGCGTCGCCAGGCGCGGCGTGACATCGACACCGAGATCGGCCGGCTTGACGATGTCGAGCGGCTTCTTCTTCGCCTTCATGATGTTGGGCAGCGTCGCGTAGCGCGGCTCGTTCAGGCGCAGGTCGGTCGTCACCACGGCCGGCAGCTTCATCTCGAGGGTCTCGAGACCGCCGTCGATTTCGCGCATCACCGATGCAACGCCGTCAGCCAGCTGGACCTTGGACGCGAAGGTGGCCTGCGGCCAGCCCAGCAGCGCCGCCAGCATCTGGCCGGTCTGGTTCGAGTCGTCGTCGATCGCCTGCTTGCCGCAAATCACGACCGTCGGCTGCTCCTTGTCGCACAGTGCCTTGAGCAGCTTCGCCACGGCGAGCGGCTGCAGCTCGATCTCCGATTCAACCAGGATGCCGCGGTCGGCACCGATCGCCATCGCCGCGCGGATCGTCTCCTGGCAGGCCGCGACACCGCAGCTCACCGCCACAACCTCGGTCGCGATGCCGGCTTCCTTCAGCCGCACGGCTTCCTCGACGGCAATTTCGTCGAAGGGGTTCATCGACATCTTTACATTCGCGATATCGACGCCCGTGCCGTCCGCCTTGACGCGCACCTTGACGTTGTAATCGACCACGCGTTTGACGGGTACCAGGATCTTCATGCATTCACCTCATGTTTGTGGTTCATCGGGCGGCGCGCCGTCCGGATTCTCGCTGCCGCGGCGGTAGCGGTTGACCGCCTCGCCGTGGGCGATAGGGTGCCCCGCGGCGTCGGTCACCTCGGTCGTCGCGAAAAAGATGCTCCGGCCGCCGGTGCGCACGCGCCCGTGCGCCCGCAGCGTGCCGGCCGCGACCTGGCCGGTGAAGCTCGTGTTCAGCGACAAGGTCACCGCCTTGCGCACCCTGCCCGGCACGCCGGAGTACAGGCCGGCCAGCGCGCACGCGACGTCGATCAGGGTCGCGAGCACCCCGCCGTGCGCCGAGCCGGCGCGGTTCAGGTGCTGTGGCCCGAGCTCGACCTCGACGCGGCCCGGCTCCCAGTGCACGACGCGGCAGCCGAGCATGCGCGCGAAGCCCGAGCCGATCGCATCGTCAAAGAGGCCGGCGGCCGCAGCGCCGCTCTCAGCGTGCGAAGTAGAGCTCATGCAACTGCTCGAGGCTGACCTTCGACGCCGGTTGCGACAGCACCACCTTGCCGCTCTGCATTAGGTGCACATGGTCGGCCACCCCCACCGCCTTGTGCGTGTTCTGCTCGACCAGCACGATCGTGCGCCCCTCGGCCTTGAGCCGCGCGAGGATGTCGAACAGCTCGTTGACCACCACCGGCGCGAGGCCCAGCGAAGGTTCGTCGATGATCAGCAGCTTGGGGTCGGACATCAGCCCGCGCGCCATCGCCAGCATCTGCGCTTCGCCGCCCGAGAGCGTGCCGGCGAGTTGCGTGCGCCGTTCGTGCAGGCGCGGGAACATCGCATAGGCCTTGTCGCAGTTGGCCTGCGAGGCGGCCCGGTGCGCCTTGGGGAAGGCGCCGAGCATCAGGTTCTCCTCGATCGTCATGTCCTTGAAGATCATGCGGCCTTCGGGAATCATCGCCACCCCGCGTTCGAGCATGTGCCAGGTCGAGCTGCCATCGAGCGGCTGGCCGTTCAGCCGGATGCTGCCCTGGCTGAGCGGGACGAGGCCCATGATCGCGCGTAGCAGCGTGGTCTTGCCGGCGCCGTTGGGGCCGATGATGGTCGTCAGTTGCCCAGTCGGCACCGAGATGGAGAGGTCCCACAGAATGTTGATCGCGCCGTAGCCGGCGCGGACGTTGGCAATCTCAAGCATCGCTCGCCCCCGTGTAGCTCTTCATTACTTCCGGATCGCGGAAGACCTTGTCGGGCGTGCCGTCGGCGATCAGTTCGCCGAAGGCGCGGCACCGGCGTAGAGCGTGCCGAGCGTCACCGACGCCAGCCCATACACGTGCGAGATCGGCAGCACGCCATACACGCGGTCCGGCGGCAGGAGCCGGCGCATCCGGCTCGACACCGCGGCAATGAAAAGCAGGTTGCGATGCGTCAGCATCACGCCCTTCGGGTGGCCGGTCGTGCCGGTGGTGTAGATCAGCGCCGCCACCTGGCAGGCGCCGTCCGCCTCGACCGGCTCGGGCGTGCAGTGTTCGTTGAGCGCGCCGATCGCGATTTCGCCGAAGTGCGGCAGTGTGGTGCGCTCCGCTTCGTGGCGCGCCGCATGCGCGGCGGCGTCCGGCGACACGGCGACGGTGTAGAGCGCCCGGCGCGCACCGCTGTGCGCGCCGATCACGTCGATCTCGCGCGGCGACAGGCGGGCGTTGACGTTGACCACCCACGCGTCGCACTGTGAAGCGGCGAAGATCAGCGCGACCTGTGCGGCGCAGTTCTCGCCGACGATCATCACGCGATCGCCCGGGCGCACGTCGAGCCGGCGCAGCAGCGCCGCGCCTTCATCGACCGCCGTGGCGAGTTCACGCCAGGTCCACGCGACGTCGCCTTCGGACACGGCGACGGCCTCGGGCGTCGCCGCGGCCCAGCGGCGCGGGATCTCGTGCAGGCGCTGCGGCAGTGCAGCCAGCAGCGCATCGTCCTGCGCGTCCATCAGGCCTCCGCCGCCTTGATCATGTTGCGCGCGATCACGAGCTGCTGGATCTGCGTCGTGCCCTCGTAGATGCGGAACAGGCGCACGTCGCGGTAGAAGCGCTCGGCCGCGTACTCCGAGATGTAGCCGGCGCCGCCGTGGATCTGCACGCTGCGGTCGGCGACGCGGCCGCACATCTCGGAGGCGAAGAGCTTGCAGCACGACGCCTCGGTCGAGATATCCTCCTTGGCGTCGCGGCGGCGCGCGGCGTCGAGCACCATCGAGCGGGCCGCATAGATCTCGGCCTTGCTGTCGGCGAGCATCGCCTGGATCAGCTGGAATTCAGCGATCGGCTTGCCGAACTGCACGCGCTCCATCGCGTAGCGCAGCGCGTCCTCAAGCATGCGCTCGGCCGCGCCGACGCACACCGCGGCGATGTGGAGCCGCCCCTTGTCGAGCACCTTCATCGCGGTCTTGAAACCGACGCCTTCCTTGCCGCCGATCACGTTCGCGGCCGGCACGCGGCAGTTCTCGAAGATCACGTCGCAGGTGTGGGCGCCCTTCTGCCCCATCTTCTTGTCGATCTTGCCGAGCGACAGCCCCGGCGTGCCCGCCTCGACGATGAAGGCCGAAATGGCGCCCGCGCCCTTCATCTTGGGATCGGTACGCGCCATCACCGTGAAGATGCTGGCCTCCGGCGCGTTGGTGATGTAGCGCTTGGTGCCGTTGAGGACGTAGTAATCCCCGTCGCGCACGGCGGTCGTGCGCAGCGAGGCTGCATCCGAGCCCGAACCCGGTTCGGTCAGTGCGAACGATCCGATGATCTCCCCGGCGGCGAGCTTGGGCAGGTAGTGCTGCTTCTGTTCCTCGGTGCCGTCGATGACGATCCCTTGCGATCCGATGCCGTTGTTGGTGCCGATCAGCGAACGGAAGGCCGGCGAGGTCCTGGCGATTTCGAAGGCGACGAGCACCTCCTCTTCCATCGTCAGGTTCAGGCCGCCGTACTGCTCGGGGATCGAGAGCCCGAACAGGCCCAGCTCGCGCATCTCGGCAACGATATCGGCCGGAATCTCGTCGGTTTCGGCGACCAGGGGCTCGTTCGGCACCAGCCGCTCCCTGACGAAGCGGGAGACGCTGTCCAGCAGCAGGTTCAGGGTTTCGGGATCTCGAATCATGTCTTCCTCTATTGGGTGGGGGCGTTCACACCCGGCCCATGTCCCGCTCCAGCTTGCGCACAAGCTGGACGAGACGCGGACCGAGATCGTTTTCAAGTCTTTCGCGCGGCAGCAGGTAACCGGGGCCGCCGCAGTTGAAGGCCATAGCCTTTTCGCGCTCGATACCGAGCAGCGGCACGCCGACGGAATGGATGTCCTGATGCCATTCGCCGACCGACAGGCAGAAGCCGCGCTCGGCGTAGTCGCGCTGCGCCTGCTCGATGCCGAGCTTGATGCGCGGCCAGTTCTCCTCGTCGGCGAGGCGGATGTGGTCCAGCAGGTAATCGAACTCGTGCTGCGGCAGGCTGCACAGCAGCGCCTTACCCATCGCCGTGGTGGCGATCGGGATGCGCGAGCCGACGGTCAACTGCAGCGTCACGCGCGCGCTGCTGCGGCAGGTCTCGACGTACACCATGCTCAGGCGGTCGCGCACGCCGATCGACACCGACGCCTTCGAGTACTCCGCGAGCTCCTGCATCGCCGGGCGCGCGATGTCGCGCACGTCGAGGTTCGCGATCATCGAATAGCCGAGCGCGAGCACGCCCGACCCGAGCCGGTACTGGCCCTGGCTTTCCGAGTAAGCGAGATAGCCCAGCTTCGTCAGCGTGTGCGTCAGCCGCGACACGGTCGGCTTGGGAATCCCGGTGCGGCTCGCGAGCTCGGCGTTGGCGAGATAGGCCTCGCCCGGCCGGAAGCAGCGCAGGATCTCCAGCCCCCGCGCCAGCGCATTGACGAACTGACGGTCCTTGCTTTCCTCGTCGTCGCCGAACACCTGGATTTCATTGTCCATCGCCATTTCCTCTTGCCTCCACAACATCGATTCGGTTATCTGCCGCCGGTGAAGGCGACGCCATGGTTGCACACGAAAATCTCGCGAGTCAACATTTTTTCGAAACTGCCGTTCGCGCAGCGAAATTAACGCTTAAAACCTTAAAGCCCTTCTGACTTCCCTGAAATGCCTTACGCAGCAGCGTATTAAGCCTCTACTTTCCTCGGTGCGCGCACAGCTGCGCCGGTTTACATCGTCAGGATTCCGCGGTAACGTTCGCCTCACGCCATGCTTTGCGAACCGTAATTTCGCACAGCGAATCATTCGGCGATCACACAAAGGAGGAATGATGAGCGACGAAGTCCTGGTCGAACGCCCGCTGCCGGGCATTGCCGTGGTCCGGATCAACCGGCCCGACGCGCGCAACGCGCTGAACCTGCAGGTGCGCGCCATGCTCGCCGAACACTTCACCGAACTGGGCAGCGATCCGGACGTGCGTTGCATCGTGCTCACCGGCTCCAAGCGGATTTTCGCAGCCGGCGCAGATATCCGCGATCTCGCCGAGCGCAGCGCGGTCGAGATGATGCTGCGGAACACGCATCGCCTGTGGAACGCGATCGCGGCCTGCCCGAAACCGGTCGTCGCGGCGGTGAATGGCCTCGCGCTCGGCGGCGGCTGCGAACTCGCGATGCACGCAGACATCATCGTCGCCGGCGAAGGCGCCTCCTTCGGCCAGCCCGAAGTGCGCGTCGGCGTCATGCCGGGCGCGGGCGGCACGCAGCGCCTGACGCGCGCGGTCGGCAAGTTCCGCGCGATGAAGATGGTGCTCACCGGCCAACCCGTCGGCGCCCGCGAGGCGCTGGAGATGGGCCTCGCCAGCGAAGTCGTGCACGACGCCGAGGTGCAGACCCGCGCGCTCGCACTTGCGACCGAAATCGCCGCGTTGCCGCCGCTCGCCGTCATGCAGATCAAGGAAGTCGTGCTTGCCGGCCAGGACGCCTCGCTCGACGCCGCGCTGATGCTCGAACGCAAAGCCTTCCAGCTGCTCTTCGCCAGCCGCGACCAGAAGGAAGGCATGCGCGCCTTCCTCGACAAGCGCAAACCCGACTACCAGGGAGTCTGAACCATGCTCGACATCACCCGCACCGACCTCGTGCTCGGCATCGTCGGCACCGGCCTGATGGGCCGCGGCATCGCCCAGATCGCCGTGCAAGGCGGCATCCGCGTCGTACTGCACGATGCGCGCCCGGGCGCGGCCGGCGAGGCCCGCGATGCGATCGGCCAGACGCTCGCAACGCTCGCCGCGAAGGGCCGCATCGCCGCAGCGGACGCCGATGCGGCGACCGCGCGCATCGGCATCGCCGAATCGCTGAACGATCTCGCCGGCTGCCACGCCGTCGTAGAGGCTATCGTCGAGCAGCTTGACGCCAAGCGCGCGCTGTTTCGCCAGTTGGAGGACATCGTCAGCGAGACCTGCATCCTCGCGACCAACACCTCGTCGCTGTCGGTCACCGCGATCGCAGCGGGCTGCCGCCTGCCGGGGCGCGTCGGCGGCTTCCATTTCTTCAGCCCGGTGCCGCTGATGAAGATCGTCGAAGTCATCGACGGCGCGCTCAGCGAGCCCTGGGTCGGCGAGGCGCTGACCGCGCTCGCGCAGCGCATGGGCCACACGCCGGTGCGCGCGCAGGACACGCCAGGCTTCATCGTCAATCACGCCGGACGCGGCTTCGGCACCGAGGCGCTGCGCATCCTCGGCGAAGGCATCGCCGCCGTCCCCGACATCGACCGCATCCTGCGTGACGCGGCCGGCTTCCGCATGGGACCGTTCGAGTTGCTGGACCTCACCGGTCTCGATGTATCGCACCCGGTGATGGAGTCGATCTACGACCAGTATTACCAGGAACCGCGCTACCGCCCCTCGCCGATCACGCGCCAGCGGCTCGCCGCGGGGCTGCTCGGACGCAAGAGCGGGCGCGGCTTCTATGTGTACCGCGAGGGCAAGGCCGACATCCCGGCCGAGGACGCGCCGCCCGCGCGGACCGACATCCCGGTGTGGGTCAGCCGGCGCAACGCCGAGGCGGCGACACGCGTCACCGCGCTGCTCGAAAGCCTCGGTGCGCGGCTCGACCGCGCCGATACGCCCGGCACCGCGTCGCTGTGCCTCGTGCTGCCGCTCGGCGAGGATGCGACCACCGCCGCGCTCGCCGAAGGGCTCGATCCGGGGCGCACATTGGCGCTCGATCCGCTCGCCCTCGACGGCCGTCGCACGCTGATGCGCACGCCGCTGACGCAGCGCGAGATGCGCGACGCCGCCCGGGCGCTCCTCGCCGCCGACGGCACGCCCGTCACGGTGATCAACGACAGCCCCGGCTTCGTCGTGCAGCGCGTGCTGGCGACGATCGTGAACATCGGCTGCGACATCGCCCAGCAGCGCATCGCAACGCCGACCGACATCGACCGCGCCGTCACGCTCGGCCTCGGCTACCCGAAGGGGCCGCTCGCGCTCGGCGATGCGCTCGGCGCGCGCACGGTGCTCGCGATCCTCGACGCGATGCACGACTTCTACCGCGACCCGCGCTACCGCCCCAGCCCCTGGCTCGTCCGCCGCGCCCGCCTCGGCGTCTCGCTGCTGACCCCCGAAAACTGATCCCCAAACCGCCCCCATCCCACAAGAGGACTCACCATGCTCGACGCCTACATCTACGACGGCCTGCGCTCGCCCTTCGGCCGCCACGCCGGAAAACTCGCCGCCGTGCGCCCGGACGACCTCATCGCGACGGTGATGCGCGAACTCGTCGCCCGCTCGCCCTTCCGCCCCGAGCAGATCGAGGACGTGATCCTCGGCTGCACCTCGCAAGCCGGTGAGGACAGCCGCAACGTCGCCCGCAACGCGCTGCTCGCCGCCGGCCTGCCGCCGACCGTGCCGGGCCAGACCGTCAACCGCCTGTGCGCGAGCGGCCTCGCCGCGGTGCTCGACAGCGCCCGTGCGGTGACCTGCGGCGAAGGCGAGCTGTATCTCGCCGGCGGGGTCGAGAGCATGAGCCGCGCGCCCTTCGTCGTGGCCAAGCCCGAAGCCGCCTACAGCCGCGATTTCAAAGTCTACGATTCGACAATCGGCGCCCGCTTCCCGAACCCCAAGGTCACCGAGCAATACGGCGGCGACACGATGCCCGAGACAGGCGACAACGTCGCAGCGCAATTTGGCATCAGCCGCGAGGATTCCGACCGCTTCGCCGCGGCGTCGCAGGCGAAGTACGCCGCCGCGAAAGCCACCGGTTTCTTCGAAGGCGAGATCCTGCCGATCAGCGTACCGACGGGGCGCAAGACCCCGCCGCTGATCGTCGCCGAAGACGAGCACCCCCGCCCCGACACGACGTACGACACCCTCACGAAGCTGAAGCCGCTGTTCGAAGGCGGCGTCGTCACTGCTGGCAATGCCTCGGGCCTCAACGACGGCGCCGCGGCCGTGCTGATCGGCAGCGCCGCGGTCGGCGAGCGCGCCGGTGCGAAGCCGATCGCGCGCATCCTCGCCGGCGCCGCGTCGGGCGTCGAGCCGCGCATCATGGGCGTCGGCCCGGCGTATGCAATCCCGAAGGCGCTCGAACGCGCGGGCCTGACGCTCGCGGACATGGACATCATCGAGATCAACGAGGCCTTCGCGCCACAGGTGCTCGGCTGCCTCAAGCTGATGGACGTCGGATTCGACGATCCGCGTGTCAATCCCAACGGCGGCGCGATCGCGATCGGCCACCCGCTCGGCGCGTCCGGCGCACGGCTCGCGTGGAGCGTCGCGCGTCAGCTGCAGCGTACCAACGGCCGCTACGCCGCGATCAGCCTGTGCATCGGCGTCGGCCAGGGCCTCGCCATCATCATCGAACGCGTGTAACCAACGGAGACCATGATGAAGACAGCGATGGAGACAGTGCTAGCCAAGGGCGCCCTGTCCCACATCCGCGTCCTCGACCTGTCGCGCGTGCTGGCCGGTCCGTGGGCCGGCCAGATCCTCGCCGACCTGGGAGCCGAGGTCATCAAGGTCGAACGCCCCGGCAGCGGCGACGACACGCGCGGCTGGGGGCCTCCCTATCTGAAGGACCGCGACGGCAACGATACGCACGAGGCGGCGTACTATCTCGCCGCCAACCGCGGCAAGAAATCGGTCACGATCGACATCACCGACCCGGACGGCCAGGAACTCGTGCGCGCGCTGGCCGCCGACGCCGATATCGTCATCGAAAACTACAAGGTCGGCGCGCTCGCGCGCTACCGCCTCGGCTACGAGGACGTCCGCGCGATCAACCCGCGCGTCATCTACTGCTCGATCACCGGCTTCGGCCAGGACGGCCCGCTCGCGCCGTTGCCCGGCTACGACTTCATCATCCAGGCGTTGGGCGGGCTGATGAGCATCACCGGCGAACGCGACGACCTGCCCGGCGGCGGGCCGCAGAAGGTCGGCATCGCCTTCGCCGACCTGATGACCGGCATGTATTCGGCGGTCGCGATGCTCGCCGCGCTCGCCCACCGCGACGTCAGCGGCACCGGCCAGCACATCGACATGGCGCTGCTCGACGTGCAGGTCGCAAGCATCGCCAACATGAACATGAACTACCTGACGAGCGGCCGCGTGCCCGTGCGCCACGGCAACGCCCATGCGAACATCGTGCCCTACCAGGTGTTCGCCGCCCGAGACCGGGCCTTCGTGCTCGCCGTCGGCAACGACGGACAGTTCGCCAAGCTATGCAACGTCGCCGGCCACCCCGAATTCGCGCTCGACGAGCGTTTCGCGACCAATGCCAGCCGCGTGCGCAACCGCGAAACGCTGATCCCGCTGCTCGAAGCGGTTTTCCGAGAGCGCGACGCGCAGGAGTGGATCACGCCGCTCGAACGCGCCGGCGTGCCCTGCGGCCCGATCAACGACATCGCCCAGGCGCTGGACCATCCCCAGGTCAAACACCGCGGCATGCGCATCGACCTGCCCCACCCGCAAGCCGGCAGCGTGCCGCTGGTCGCGAGTCCGATGAAATTCTCCGAGACGCCGGTCACCTACCGCCAGGCGCCGCCGCTCCTCGGCGAGCACACGCGCGAAATCCTCGTGCGACGCCTGGGCCGCAATTCGGCCGAGATCGACGCGCTGGCCCAACGAGGGGTGATCTGATGACGACTGCTCCCCCCTCGGACGCACGCCTGATCGTCGAACGGCGCGACGACGTCCTGCTGCTGACCCTCAGCAACCCGTCGATGCGCAACGCCCTGCATCCCGACATCTACGCGACCGGCACGACGGCGCTCCTGGCCGCGTCCGACGACCCGACGCTCGGCGCCGTCGTGCTCACCGGCGCCGGCGAACACTTCTGCGCCGGCGGCAACCTGAACCGCCTCGCCGCGAACCGCAGCCGGCCCCCCGCGCAGCAGCGCGACAGCATCGAGCGCTTTCACCGCTGGGTTCTCGCGCTGCGGCGCTGCCCGCTACCGGTCATCGCTGCGGTCGAGGGAAACGCGGCCGGCGCCGGCTTTTCGCTCGCGCTCGCCTGCGACCTCATCGTCGCCGCCGAAAGCGCCCAGTTCACGATGGCCTACGTGAAAGTCGGCCTCAGCCCGGACGGCGGCGGATCGGCGTTCGCCGGGCGCCTGCTGCCGCGTCAGCTCGCCGCCGAACTGCTGCTCACCGGCGCGCCCGTCAACAGCCGGCGCCTGCACGCGCTCGGCGTCGTTAACCGCATCGCCGCGGACGGCACCGCGCTCGACGAAGCCCTCGCCCTCGCGCAGTCGCTCGCGCGCGGACCGCGGGCCGCACACGGTCGCATCAAGGGCCTGCTCGACGCGGCCGGGCTTCACCCGCTCGAGCGCCAGCTCGACCTCGAGGCCGACAACTTCGTCGACAGCCTCTTCGGCCCGGAAGCGGCCGAAGGCATAGGCGCCTTCCATGCCAAGCGTCCCCCCGATTTTCCCCGGAGCACTTCGTGACAGGCGCCTTCCATACCCGCATAACCGATCTCTTCGGCATCCGCCTGCCCGTCGTCGCGAGCGGCCTGCAATGGCTGTCGACCGCCGACTACGTCGCGGCGGCGGCCCACGCCGGCATCATCGGCTTCATCACCGCGGCGAGCTTCCCTGAACTCGACGACCTGCGCGCCGAGATCCGGCGCTGCCGCGAACTGACCGACGGCAAGCCCTTCGGCGTCAACATCTCGATGCTGCCCAAGCTCGCGAAGGGCGACCGCGTCGATGCCGTCGTCGACCTTGTGTGCGCGGAAGGCGTGCGCTTCGTCGAGACTGCCGGACGCAATCCGGAACCCTATCTGCCCCGCCTCCACGCGGCCGGCATCAAGGTGCTGCACAAGGTGCCCACCGTGCGCCACGCCCGCTCCGCGCAGACGGCGGGCGTCGATGCGATCACCGTCGTCGGCGCCGAATGCGGCGGTCACCCCGGCACCGAGCTGATCGGCACGATGGTCCAGGCCGCGCTCGCCGCGCGCGACATCACGATCCCCTTGATCGCCGCGGGCGGCATCGCGACCGGCGCCCAGCTCGTCGCCGCACTGGCGCTCGGTGCCGACGGCGTCGCGATCGGCACACGCTTCCTCGTCGCCGAGGAAATCCGGGCCCACTCGGACTACAAGGCTCGCCTCGTCGCAGCACAGGAAACCGACACGACGCTCGTCATGTCCTCACTGCGCAACACCGTGCGCGCCCTGCGCAACGAGACGACCGAGACGGTGCAGAAGATCGAGCGCGAACTCGGCGGCGACCTCGAAGCGCTGATGCCCCACATCGCCGGCCGGGTCGGACGCCGCGCCTATGAAACCGGCGACGCCCGCTTTGGTGTCCTGTCAGTGGGCCAGTCCGTGGCCTTCGCCGATCGCGTCGAGCCCCTGGCCACGATCGTAAAGCGCCTTGAGGAAGAGGCATGCACGGCGATGACACGAATCGCTTCCCTGACCCCCGTCTCGAGCGCTACTAGATTCGGCTGATAATCCGCTAACAGGGTGGAGCGGCCCCTCGGATGTCAGGTCTGGAGACTAGGTGATCGACGGGTTGTGTTCAGCTTTGTTCGACGCCTGCCCCTTCCCCGTGCCGATGAAGGTCCGACCCGTGCCTGTGGGCAGGCGTTGGACAAAGCCCGGGGGAGGAAACCGCGAAACGAGGCGAGGCCGTTCAGTCGGGGCGCAGCGCTATGGGCATTCTAGCGTCGCCCGACCGCGCAGGTACGCGATCTGCATGGTGCTGCGTCAGGCGCCGCATCTTGCGTGAAGCCGTCGCCCGCCCTCGATGGCGCGGGCGAGGTCCGCGCAGCGCGGGTTTTGATGCGAATGCCAGTGGCGGGCGCAGCGGGTCTCGACCACCCCGTTCGGAAGGGGGCTGGCGGAAGGCTGCGGGCGTGGAAGCGATGCCCGGTCATGAGGTCGCCCCACGGAGTGGCGGTGCGCGGATCGTCGCACCGCGAGCAAAGGTCTCGATGACGCGCATCACCGATCCACAGCAGCGGCACACGAAGCCGGTGGTGGACGTGGTCGGCAGTGCGGCGGCTTCAGGCGCCGAGGCGAGAGTGCGTGGCTCGTCTGGAGGCGTCGCACCAAGCAGTTCGCGCGCATGCGCCAGGTGCTGCCGCCGTCCTGCGTTGGCGAGCAATCCGTAGTGCCGGATGCGATGGAAGCCGCATGGCAGCACGTGCAGCAGGAAGCGGCGCATGAACTCCTCGGCGGTGAGCGTCATTGTCTTGTGGCGGGTGCGCCCCTTGGCGCGGTAGTCCTTCCAGCGGAAGGAGACGCTGCCGGCGTCGAGCGACACCAGGCGACGGTTCGAGATCGCCACCCGATGGGTGTAGCGCGACAGGTAGGCGAGCACCGCCTCGGGGCCGGCAAAGGGCCGCTTGGCATAGACGACCCATTCGCTCGTGCGCAGCGGCGCGAGCCAGCGCAGGAACGCGGCCGTCTGTGCCAGCTGGGCGAACTCGCCGAAGAAGCGCAGCGCCCCGGCGTGATGCGCCTTTGCCAACTCTTCCAGGAAACGCCGCCGGAACAGGTGCGAGAGCACGCGGACCGGCAGGAAGAAGCCGCGCCGGCAGGCAACCCAGCGCTGCCCATCGGGCGACAGGCCGCCCCCGGGGACGATGCCGTGCACGTGCGGGTGGTGTGTCATCGCCGAGCCCCACGTGTGCAGCACGAGCGTGGCGCCGATCGTCGCGCCGAGGTGCTTCGGATCGGCAGCGATGGTGAGCAGCGTCTCGGCGGCGACCTCGAACAACAACCGATAGACGAGCGCCTTGTTGGTGTAGGCGAAGGCGCTGATCGGCGCCGGCAGCGTGAAGACCACGTGGTAATACTCGACCGGGAGAAGGTCGGCCTGCCGGGCCTCGAGCCAACGCTGGGCAGCCCGCGCCTGACACTTCGGGCAGTGCCGGTTGCGGCACGAGTTGTAGCTGATGTCGATCTGCTCGCAGGCCTCACAGCGCAGCACATGCCCGCCCAGCGCCGCAGTGCGGCACTGTTCGATGGCCGACATGACCTTCAACTGCCCGAGGCTCAGGTGACCGTGCTGGGTGAGGCGCCACGCCGGCCCGAAGGCGCGGAAGATGTCCGCGACCTCCAGTGCGGGGCGAGCCACGATGCGCCTACGCCGACTGCAAGGTCTCCAGCGGACTGACGACTTCGCGTAGCAGGTCGGTGGCGACCTGGGTGTAGATCACCGTGGTGTCGAGTTTCTTGTGGCCGAGCAGCGCCTGGATGATGCGGATGTCGACCTTCTGTTCGAGCAGGTGGGTCGCGAAGCAGTGGCGAAGCGTGTGCATCGACACCCGCTTGTCAATGCCGGCCGCCAGGGCGGCGGCCTGAACAGCGCGATTGAGCTGACGAGGGCTCAGCGACTCGATCGGGTCGAGGCCCGGGAACAACCAGCCACCATCGAGCATCTTGCCCTGCGCCCGTGCGACCCGCCACCACACACGCAACCGCTCCAGCAGCAGGGGCGAGAGCATCGCGTAGCGATCCTTGCGCCCCTTGCCTTGTTCGACCCGCAGGGTCATGCGCGCGCTGTCGACGTCGCTGACCTTGAGCGAGACCACTTCGCTCGCTCGCAGTCCGGTCGCGTAGGCGAGCGACAGTGCCGTCTGGTGCTTGAGATGGCTCTGTTGCAAAAATCGTGAAGCTTGAGCATGCTTGGCGGAGATTGGACGGA
>NZ_DAIRTS010000040.1:0-20988 GCF_036803765.1 Novosphingobium sp. | reverse complement strand
CCCCGGCCCCGCGCCGACCCCGCCGCCAGTCCCGCAGCCGCCTCCGGCTGTTGCGCCGCCCCCCAGGGCGCCCCAGCCGCGCACGGGCAGCGACAGCGGTGGGACCGTCCACGCACGCGAGGCCTCGATCACCACCAGTCGCGGCGTCGTCACGCTGACCGCCGCCGCCCCCTCGCAAGTGGTGGCCCGGCCAATCCGCGCTGCGCTGGTTCCCCTGCTGTCGGTGATCGCGACGCTGGCGGTATTATTCACGCTGGCGGCGCTCTTCCAACTGCGCCTGGCGCTGAAGCCGATCGCCGCATTGCGGGAGCAACTGGCGCAGATCCGCGAGGGTACGAGGACTGCGGTCGACGAGGACCAGCCCGCCGAGCTGCGGTCGCTGGCGATGGAGTTGAATGCGCTGTCGGGCGAAAGCGCCGCGGCGCTGCAGGCGGCGCGCGCCTCGGCCGCCAATCTCGCACATGCACTGAAGACCCCGGTGGCGACCTTGGCTCTGACCCTGGAGAACGATCCCCGCGCCGCCGCCCAGATCACCCGCATCGAAGGCGTGATCCGCCATCACCTTGCCAAGGCGCGCACGATCGCCGTGGCCCATCGCGCGCGCACGCCGCTGGGTCCGGCGGTGGCGGATGTGGTCGGTGTCATTCGCACGCTGCACCCGGCGCTGACGATCGACGTCGCGGTGCCCGACGCGCTCGATGTCGCGCTCGACGTGCACGACCTGTCGGAAATCCTCGGCAACCTGCTCGACAACGCGGCGCGTCACGCCCGTTCGCGCATTGCCGTGTGGGGCAAGGCCGAGGACGGGCGCGTGGCGTTGACGATCGAGGACGATGGGCCCGGCATTGCCGCGAGCCAGCGTGACCTCGCCCTCCAGCCCGGCGTCCGGCTCGACGAAACGCCACAGGGCGATGGCTTTGGCCTCGCCATCGTGCGCGATCTGGTGGCGCTGCACGGCGGCAGGCTGGACCTGGCCGAAGGGCGTTGGGGCGGTCTGCTCGTCGGGCTATCGTTGTTGCGGGCTGGCTAGATGGCTCAAGTCATCCTGCGCCGGACGATGCGCAGTGAGTGCCAATCGCAGCGTGTGAACGACGAAGGCACAGGCACCGCGCAGCTTGTGCCGCAGCCGGAAGCGATAGAAATGGCGTATGCCGCGATGCGCCGTGACCGGACGGCGCAAATCCTCCCCGAGATCACGGATATCGGTGAGGATGGCGGCCCATATGCGGCGGTCCCGCAGCAGATGCTTGGCGTAGAGCGCGCCGTCCCCGAAACTGTAACCCGCCAGCAAGCGCGTTTCCTCGCCGATCGCGCGGCGGCCATGGTGATGATCGACCGCGAAGCGCGGGTCGTATCGCAGGACGATGCCCTGCCCCGAGGCGCGGAACAGGAAATCGGTGTCCTCCGCCGCCACGAACGGCGCCCCTGCCCCAAAGCGCTCATCGAACGGCCCGACGCGCTGAAGCACGCAGCGCGTGAATGCGAGGTTTGCCCCCATCACGAACCCACCGGGAAATGCGGCCGGATTGGCCACCATCGGATGGTCCTCCAGCTTGAGCGTCACGGGCAGGTCTTGCGGGTTGCCGGGCAGGATGCGGCCCCCAATGATCGCGGGCGCCATCACTTCGGCGAAGCACCGTAGCAGGGCCGTGAAGTAATCGCGATGCAGGACGCAATCGTCATCGGTCATGGCGACGATCGCGCCGCCGACGACACCCAGCCCGCGATTGCGTGCACGCGCCAGGCCCGCACGCTCTTCACGCAGCACGCGCGTGGCAAAGCACTGCGCCGCGCACCAGGCCGCGAGCACGGAGGGGGTCGCGTCTGACGAACCGTTGTCGACGATCACCACCTCCACGGCGATCTCCGGCGCCGCCGCCACGGCTTGCTCGATCGATGCCAGCAATGCGGGCAAGGCGTGGGCACGATCGCGGGTACAGACCAGCAGGCTGATCGCGGGCGGGCTCATGGCGCTTGACGCAACAGCGGCGTGTCGAGCGTCCAGGCGCTGATATAAGACCCCAGCTTGCCGTAGCTGTTGTCATGCACGGTGTGCGGGATGCCCAGCAGGACGGCAAGGATGTGCCCGTGCAGGCGGTCTGTGACCAGGGTTTCGCCGCGCGACAGCAGGGCCAGGCCACGCTGAACCCGCGCCTCGGCCTGCGCCTGGCGGGCCGCCTTGTCGTTGCCTGAAGGCAGGTCGGGGTCGTCCTCCAGCCAGTCGACGACCACAGCGTCATCGAGCGCGGCATCCTCACGCGTCACGCGCTCGGCATCCGTGCGCAGCAGCGCCAGCCTTGGCGTATCCGATGCCCCCCTCGCCTGTGGACCGAGCGCGAAGGCCGAGTCCGGGGTGAGGTGCACCGCACAGGCCAGATGCGCCGTGGCAATGGCAAAGCTATCGCGGTCGCGCACGTGCAGGGTGAAGTCCGGATAATCGGCGACGATCGCCGCGAACCGTGCCAGCGCGTCGTTGTCCGAAAAATGGATCGACTGCGGCAATTGCACCACCGGGCGATCGCGGATCGTGGTGAGCAGTGTCTCGCGAAAGCGCTGATGGTGCGGCCAGATATCGCCGAGGTTGCCGCCGCCGTGCAGGAACAGGATGCCCTCGGGGCAGGCCTCGCGGAATGCGGCTTCGTCGAAGTCGTGCCATGTCGACACATAACAGGGCCCGCGCCCGGTCAACGCGCGCAGCAGCTTGCACTCGCCGAGCCAGATGGCGCTGTCGCCGACGTTGGCATGGTCGGGAAAATCCACCAGGGCATAAGCGCTGCCGGGCCCGACGTGCGCCGCATAGCGCTCGCGCAAGAGCGCTTGCTGCCGGGCGACGACATCGCTCACGCCGACTGCTCCGCCGGTATTCCCTGCACCTCGGCATAAAGCTGTTCGCACCGATCGAGCCAGCGGTCGTGCGTGAACAGGTCGAACACCCTGTCGCGCGGCACGCTTCGCGGCATGGACAGCACGGTTCGCAGCGCCGTCGCCAGGCCCTCGACGTCGCCGCACGCAGCGAATGCCCCGGCATGGCCGACGACTTCGCGCGCGGCGCCCATGTCGAATGCGGCCACCGGCAATCCGCAGGCCATCGCCTCCACCGCAACCAGACCGAAAGGCTCGTCCCAGCACGGTGTGAAGAGAAAAGCGCTCGCCTTTCCCAGTTCGGCTGCGAGCGCCGCACCTTCGAGATGGCCGCCATAACGGATCTCGCCGCGCACCAGCGGCTCGACGGCGCTGGCCCAATATTCCGGATCCTCGATCGCACCGAACAGGGTGAGCGGCACACCGGCACGTCTGGCCGCCTGCACGGCGAAATGGGTGCCCTTGTTGGGCGTGATGCGCCCGCACCATGCGGCGCTGCCATCACCCTGCGGCTGGAAAGGCCAGCGCGCGGGATCGATGCCGTTGTGCAGCACCGAGGCCTCGGGCGGCGCGCCCTGGGGCCACCACGCCTGCAACTGCCGGGCGGACGTGACGGTCAGGCGGTGCTGCGGCGCGGGGCTTGCCTCCACGAACCAGTGCAGGGCGTCGTAGGGCGGAACATGAAGCGAGGTGACCGTGGGCGTGGCCGCGGTTCGCTTGGCCTCCAGCGGGAAGCGGTGAAGGCTGTTGTTATGGACGACGTCGAACCCGCCTTGCGCGATGCGATCGCAGGCCGCGGCATAGCCTGCGTCCAGATGCGCGATCAGCGGCGTTGAACCGCGATGCTCGGCCCAGGGAAAGGTGCGCTCGTAATGCTCGGCCAGCACCGGGTCGATCGCAAAGCGCGGGTCGCTGTCGCCCGATGCGAAGAGCACGACGTCGTGCCCGCGCGCCTGCAGCCCCGACGCCAGATACCAGCAATGCGACTCCATGCCGCCGGCGAAGGGCTCGGCAATCCGCTGGCGGACATGGGCAAGAAGCGCGATCCTCACGCGGCGACGGCGCTTTCTGCACGGGCTGCATTCGCTTCGAGCAGGCGGATCACCTGCGCGGTGTTGGCATAGGGCTGGTGGCTCTGCTGCCCGGTCAGCGCGAAGTCTGCCTCCGCCGGACGGCGCAGGATGCGGATCGGCTGGCCCGGCGCATCATCGACCAGGCCCATGAGCCGGAAGGCGTGGAGCCAGTGGCCCATCGTGCGATAGCCCCACTTGCGCTCGAACAGCTCGGCATTGCGGACAACGCTGTCGATATGATGCACCGGGGGCATATGGTGCGGATGGTACTGGTGATACGCAAGGCCGCCCTTGATCCAGGCGATCTGGACGCCCGCCTTGTCGAGCGTCTTGCCGAAGTCGGTGTCTTCCCCGCCATAGCCGAAATAGCGCTCGTCGAACCCGCCGGTGGCAAGGAACGTCGCCCGGCGCATCGCGAAGTTGAGCGACCAGAAGCAGCGATAGTCGGCGCAGACTTCGACCCCCTCGGGCGGCGGGCCGCGCCGGTCGGAATGGCGCTGCGCCACGGCGGCGAATTCGTCGTAGGACCACTCCCCTGCGGTGGCGCCGCCCGGCAGGTACATGACCTCGCCCATCAGCAGCCCGTCGAACTCGCCCGCAAAACGCGCGTAGTCGGCGATCAGGCCGGGGGCTGGGATGCAGTCGATGTCGAGGAACACTAGGACATCACCCGTGGCGGATCGCGCGGCCGCATTGCGGGCGGCTGCCAGCGGCAGTTCCTCGGCCACCACGCGCATCTGGCGCACGGGGAATGGCGCCTCGGGCAGATCGTAGAGCTCGTCCTGCATGACCGCGACGATCAGTTCGGCAGGCAATTGCGTCTGGCGCGACAGCCCGCGCACGACATTGGCAAGGTGTTCGGCGCGGCCCTTGGCCAGGGTGACGACGGAAATCTGCGTCATGGTGTGCAAGGTTCCATGCTGGAGGAAGAGGATCGGGAAGCGCCGGTTTGCGACGTGCGCGGCGTCCACAGGCGGTCGGTCAGGGTTTCGAGCCAGTCCGCGACCTTGCCTGCGGGATCATCGTCGATCATGGCCCGCTGGCACGCCGGATCGTGGCTGGCGAGCGTCTCGGCGATCGCCGCAGACCAGTCGTGCGCCGAGGACGGCAGGTGCGGCCGCACGGTCGCGACGCCCGCCGCAGCCAGGGCCTGCGCCTTGCAGTGCTGCTCGTCGAAATAGCGCCATTCGGGCACCGCGAGCCACGGCCGGCCGGCGGCGAGGATCTGCTGGCAGGTCGTGTTGCCGGTCGAGGCGATGACGAGGTCCGCGGCGGCTATGTGATCCGGGGCATTGTCGACCCAACCGCGATGCTCGATGTTCGTAGGCTCCGTCGCGTGCCAGTCGCGCTGGACATTGCCGATCGTGATCCACCGCGCCGCCGGCCTCGACCTTGCGCCTACCCCCAGCGGCGCTTGGGTAAACCCCTCGCCTCCGCCGCCGGACAGGACGAGGATGATCTCCTCGTCGGGCGCGATGCCAAGGCGTTGGCGCGCGGCAGCGCGGTCGGGCATGCGGGTATCGACGCCGAGCCCGCCGGCAAAGCAGGTGCGCGCCCGCATATCCTTGCCCCATTCGGGCTGCGCCAGCGCCGCGTGGTAGGGCGCGAGGAGCCCGGCGGCACCGGCGTAAGCGGCCTGGTGCCCGGGATCGCTGCGGCGCCCATGCTGCAGCACCTTCACATGCGGCACAGAGCAGATGCGCGCCAATTGCGCGATTTCCGCCGACACGTCGCAGATCATGAGCGCCGGATCGGCCGAGCGGAACCAGCCGCTGATCGTCGCCATCGCCTCGCGGATGCCCGGCCAGCCGAGCGGTGCGCAATGCAGCGTGTCGGGGGTCGGCACCCAGTCCATCGTGCCCTGCTCGGCGCCGGTCGGCTCGAACAGCGAAGGGATGCGCACGATCTCGACATGCGACGGCATCGCCGGAAAGATGTCGTCGCGCGCGGAAAAGATCGTCATGGGCCGATCGACGGAAAGCGCATTGGCGATGGCGGCACAGCGCTCGGCATGGCCCCGGCCCTGATGGTGGACGAAATAGCCGAAGGGACGGGTCATGCGGCCACCGCCAGCGCCGATTGCGGCGACGCAAGACCCAGCGCCGTGAGACCCTTGAGCACGCCGTTGGCATGGATTTCGCGGACCCGGTGCAGCCCTGCCCGCGCCGGTAGCGTGCCCAGTTCTGCGGAGGCATTGCCGACAACGACCGCGTTGCCGCAGGCCGTCAGCATGTCCTCGTCATTGCCGCTGTCACCGGCGGCGATCACTTGCGCCAGCGACCAGCCCGAACGCGCGGCATAGGCGGCAATTGCGCTGGCCTTGCCGCCCCGGGGCGCCAGAACATCGATCAACCGGCCATGCGAAAAGATCACCTTCGCCTGCAACCCGGCCGCCGCGAGGGTATCGCGAATGGCATCGGCATCGGCACGGTCGCCGAAAAAGCTGAGCTTGTGGGGCCCTTCCGTCGTCGCGGGCTGCGGGGCGATCCCAAGCGGAGCCAGCGCCTCGACCACCGCGGCCCGGTCCCAGCCTTCGTCGAGATCGCGCGCGAAATCGCGGCATTCGTGCCAGTCGCCGTCGGCGCCCTTGACTATCAGTCGCGTGCCGACATCGACGATAAAGGCGTCGGGCGCGGGGATCGACCATAATGCGAGGATGGTGCGCGCCGCAGCGAAGTCGCGTCCCGTCGCGATAACGAACGGGAATTCCCCGTCCGCCCGCCAGCTCGCGAACGCATGGGCGCCCTCGGCGCAGCCGGTCAGGGTATTGTCGATATCACAGGCGAGGAGCCGCGGCGCCGCGAGGTCGCGATAGACGCGCAGCGATGCGGCGGCATAGGCGTCCCAGCGATAGCGCTCTACCCCGTGGCGGCCTGCCGCCGCCAGGTGCGCGTGGAGGTCGGCATCTTCGAGGATGTGGCGGATCGCCAGGGCGGTGGCAGCGGGATCGCGCGGGTCGATCAACACGCCATGGCCGACATTGGCGATGATCTCGGCCGGCCCACCGTTGCGCGTCGCCACCACAGGCACGCCGGCGCCCGCCGCTTCCAGCAGGGTCAGGCCGAAGGGCTCGTGCAGCGCAGGATTGACGAAGACACCGCCCTCAGCGGCCCGCGCATAGAGCGCGGCGACGTCGGCGCCGTCATGACGCGGCGGTAGGGCCACGCGCCCCTTGAGCGCGGGGGCTGAGGCCAGTGCATGAAGCTCGGCCAGTACCGCGCGCTCCTCCGGCGCGGCATGGTCGTGCTGGCCGGCGAGGATGACGAGGTTGGCTTGTGCCTGCAGCGCCGGGCTTTGGGCATAGGCGCGCATGAGCGCGGCGAGGTTCTTCTTGGCCACCGGCCGCGCGACGGCCAGGATGATGGGCCGCGACGGATCGTCCAGCCAGGTGTCCAGCCGGTCGACGATCGTGGTTTGCCGGACCGGCATGACGTGCCCCGGCACACCGGGCGCGATGCAATGCACGCGATCGCTGACCGCGACGCCATAGCCCCCGATCTGACGCGTCTTCTCCTCGGCCGTCGAGACCACGATCGCTCCTGCTGCCACAATGGCGCGGCGTTCGGCGGCGAT
This sequence comes from Novosphingobium sp., assembly GCF_036803765.1. GTDB lineage: Bacteria > Pseudomonadota > Alphaproteobacteria > Sphingomonadales > Sphingomonadaceae > Novosphingobium. Next base: position 13,480 of record NZ_DAIRTS010000040.1, on the reverse strand, counting down.
GCGGGCCTCCAGTCCCTCGCAGACCAGGCCCTGCCCGCGCTTGTCTATCCCGAGGGCATGCGGGGTGTAGACGAAGGGGATGCCGAAGCGCCGCTCGACCTCGATGGCGACTGCGGCCGCATCGGAGAAATGCGCGTGAAGAATGTCCGGGCGCCGATCCAGCCGCGCCAGGTGATCGCACAGGGCCTGGGTGAACGCAGGGAGGTCGGCCGCCAGGGCTTCCTTCTCGACGTAGGCCGTGCAACCCGTCGCAATCCGCTCGATGATAAGGCCAGGCGCAACCGTCTCGAGCGGGGCAGAATAGTGATCTTCGATACTGGGGTCGCTGAAAGACCGCGTGACGATCGAGACGTGATCGACATCGGGATGCTGCGCCTGATGCGCGGCGGCCTCGAGGATGTAGGCGATGTGACCGCCGGTGTCCGCCGTAATCCCGTAGGAAACGGGAGGCGCCTTGAGACAACCGCCTAATGCGACGTGCATGATGAACAAAGAGCGCCCCTTTTCGTGATGTTTCCGGAACGTCACGTCAGCGCATTTGATCCTTGAGCTGATTGGATATTTCTCGCTTGCGCAACATCGCGGTCGGGCTTGGGGTGCTTACCTGAGGACGGCGCATTCAGGGCGCGACGGGCGGGCTGGCGCAATTCAAAAGGAAAGCGGCATCTCGACCATCTGCATTTTTATTTTTATGATTCAATGCCTTGATCGCCTCTGCAACAGTCGAGCGAAAGTGGCATCTGATCCGCGCATTCAGAAAACTCGCCTCCATGCCGTAGCGTTCGGGGGCGCAAGGTAACACCATGCCGGTCTGTTCCCGTGCCCAATGTGTCAGGTCTTCGGCCATAAACCGCAGCGTCGACGCCCGCTCGAAACGCCTATGCAAACGATTACCCAAGCGATAGATATGACGCATAACTTTCAGGGAGCCGGTATGTCCTTCGTCGTCGGTCGCGTGTCGCGGACCAACCTCCTACAGCGTCGCATTGGACTTGCCGCCCTACTCGGCGTTGCGCCGCTGGCGATTTCCGCGGCCCCGTCTGGCGGACCGGCCACGGCGACCGCCGATGCATCGCGCTGCGCCGGCGTTTCCGCGATGATGGCCGGCCACTGGCCCGATGCCACCACGCGGGTCACCTCCGCGCAGTGGCGGGCCAAGGGCTATGCGGTCGCGCAAGCCACCCAGCCCGACCGGCCGCCGGTCATGCTGACCTTGCCCGCCCACTGCGAAGTCTCGGGGCTGATGCGCCCGCATCGCGGCGTCGACGGGCAGGACTATGCGATCCGATTCCGCCTGCGGCTCCCCTCGACCTGGAACGGCCGCTTCCTGTTCACCGGCGGCGGCGGCACCAACGGCACGGTGGGTGATGCCATCGGTACGCTGCAGGCCGGCACGCCCGATGCGCTCACCCGCGGCTATGCCGTGCTGGCGCAGGACTCGGGCCACGACAACGCCACCAACAGCGATCCCGCGCACGGCGGGGCGGTCGCGTTCGGCCGCGATCCCGTGGCGCGTGCGGATTACGGTGGCACCTCGTTGCCGCAGGTTACGCTCGCGGCCAAGGCGCTGCTGGCCCAGTTCTACGGCCGCGGCCCGCGCTACAGCTATTTCATGGGCTGCTCCAAGGGCGGGCAGGAAGGCATGGTCCTGGCGCAGCGCTATCCTGCGCTGTTCGACGGCATCGTCGCCGCGGCACCCGGCTTCGCGCTGCCGCGTGCGGCGTTGGCAGAAGCGTGGAACGTCCAGGCCTTTGCCGGTGTGCTCCGCGCCGTCGGTCGGCCGGTGACCGTACCGGCCCTTGCCTCCACGTTTTTACCCGCGCAGGGCGCGCGGGTGCGCCAGGCCATCCTTGCCGCCTGCGACGCCGACGACGGGCTGGCCGACGGCATCATCGGTGCACCCGGCCGGTGCACGAATGCACGGGTATTGCCGCAGCTCGACGCCGCGCTATGCCGGCCCGGCGAGGATGCGGGCCAGTGCCTGGTTCCCGCGCAGATTGATGCACTGCGCAAGGTGCATGACGGCCTGCGCGGGGCCGATGGCCGGACGATCTATCCCGGCTTTCCGTGGGATGCCGGCTGGTTCGATCCGGGCTGGGCGATCTGGATGACCGGCTCGGCAGACGGGCATGTGCCGTCGCTGAACGTCATGCTGGGCGCCGGATCGCGCGCGGGCGTGTTCACCACTCCGCCCGCCGCCGTCCCCGCCACGCCCGACGCGCTGCTGGCCTATCAGCTGGCGTTCGACCCGGCACGTGATGCCGGGGCGATCCTGCGTAGGGCAGCGCCCTTCACGCGCTCGGCCTGGCAGGACATCGGCGCGCGCAGCACCGACATGTCGGCCTTTCGCCGCCACGGGGGACGCCTGATCGTGCCGCATGGTATGTCGGACCCGGTGTTCTCGGTGGCCGATACCCTCGCCTGGTGGAACGGTGTCGACCGGGCCAACGGTGGCCGCGCCGCGAGTTTCGCGCGGGTCTTCCCGGTGCCCGGCATGGCGCATTGCGCCGGCGGCCCCGCGACCGACCATACCGATGCCTTCGACGCGCTCGTAGCCTGGGTCGAACGAGGCCGTGCCCCGGACCAGCTGGCAGGCCGCGCCGGCCCCGCCTCCCCCTGGCCCGGCCGCGAACGCCCGGTGTGCCGCTATCCGCTGGCGCTGCAAGCCACGACGCGGGACGGGCAGACGGTATTCGCCTGCCGCCCGGAAGGCGGCCTGCCTCAGCGTGCCCGATAGACCGCGATAATCACCGCGGGTTTCGCCTTGTCGGGGCTCACGTCGATCCGCGCGACATAGGCGCCGCCGTTAAGCCAGGCGTTGCGGCCGAGCGGCGCCTCGAACACCGGGGTCGAGTAGATCGGCCCCGGCTTGCCCGAGGCGTCGGGGCACAGCCGCGCGTCGTTGACCACGTTGACCACCGCGCCGTCGTCGGTGCGCAGCATGTAATCAGCGTGCAGCATCGTGCAGTCGCCGGCGGCGCGCAGCTGCCAGTCCCATCCGCCCGGCAGAACGCTTCCGCGGACCGCCGGCCCCTCGAAGTGCCCGCCGGTGATGCGCACCAAGCTGCGCCCGCCGCGCGGAGTGTCGCCGACGCCCAGCGATTCGCCCAGCAACACCGTCGCGGTGAATACCGGCTCGAGCACCGGCGCGGGCGCCGTATCCGCCGACGCGGATCCCGGTGCGGCAACGGCAGCGGCGGACATGGTCAAGGCCGTGATGGTCGAAATTGCGGCGGCCGCGAAGCGTGTCAGGCAAACCATCTGGATATCCTCTCGAAAAGCGTGGCGTAAACGATTGCCTCGACCATGACGGCATGCAAGGATCGAGACAACAGACATGATATCCAGACGAGGTTGCGAACGATGACGGCACGGGAACAGGGGATCGGGCGGCGGCAATTCATCACCCGCAGCGCCGGCGCGATGGCGGCTGGCGTCGTCGCCGCTGGCGCGGTCGCGCATTCCGGGCTCGCCAGCGCGCTGTCCGTTGCGCCATCTGCGCCCCTCGCCGATCCGCTGCTGGCGGTTGCACCGCAGCTTCGCGAAGGCGCGCGCACCGTCATCACCATGGGCCGGGCGATGAGCCCGCTGACGATGCCAAAGCTAGCACCGATGCGCGAAACGGCCAACAAGATGGCCGCGCCGCTGCTGCCGGACGTGCCCGTGGCAGAGCGGCGCATCCCGGTCTCGGCCACCATCTCCGACGTCACCGTCTACGTGATCAATGCCAAGTCGGGCGGGGCGCCGCGCCCGGCAATCCTGCACACCCACGGCGGCGGCATGGTCATGGGAAGCGCACGGGCCGAGCGGCGCTATCTGCAGGAGTTCGCGCGCGACCTCGACTGCGTGATCGTCTCGGTCGAATACACACTGGCGCCCGAGGCCCGCTACACGAGCTCGGTCGCGGAAAACTACGCCGCCTTGCGCTGGCTGCATCGCTCGGCCGCCGACCTCGGCGTCGATCCGCGCCGCCTGGCGGTGATGGGCGAGAGCGCCGGCGGTGGTCATGCCGCGCTGCTGGCGATCCGTGCCCGCGACGGCGGCGAAGTGCCGCTGGTGGCGCAGATCCTGGTCTATCCCATGCTCGACGACCGCACCGGCAGCACCCGCCTGCCGCCCGCCCCGATCGGCACGCTGGGGTGGGACGCACAGGCCAACCGCTTCGGCTGGCAGGCCCTGCTCGGCGCCGAACCCGGCAGCCGTTCGGTGCCGATCGCGGGCGTGCCTGCGCGCGTCCCCTCCGTCGCGGGCCTGCCGCCAGCCTTCATCGGCGTGGGCAGCATCGACCTGTTCGTGCAGGAAGACATCGCCTACGCCCGCCGCCTGACCGAAGCCGGGATCGCGACGGAACTGCTGGTGGTGCCCGGCGCCTACCACGCCTTCGACCGCGTGGTACCCGAGGCCGAACTGTCGCGCATGTTCGCCGGGGCGATGCGCGCCGCGCTGCGCCGCGCCTTCACGGCCTGAGGGGCTGGCGCAATCGATGGCCGGCGTCGGCAATCTCAAGGAATTCGCCGCGCTCGCCGGGGTTTCCACCGCCACCGCCTCGCGGGCCCTCACCGGATCGGGGCGGGTCAGCGAGGAAACTCGCGTCCGCATCGCCGCGCTGGCCGACAAGCTGGGCTACCAGCCGAACATCGCCGCGCGCACGCTGCGCACCCGCCGCACGATGACCATCGGCGTGCTGGTGCCACTGGGCCATGAACGCGCGCAGCACCTGTCCGACCCGTTCTTCAACACGATGACCGGCTTCCTCGCCGATGCGTTTGCCGAACACGGCTACGACATGCTGCTGTCGCGCATCCTGCCGCGCGACGATCGCTGGCTCGATCGCACGATCGGCAGCGGCCGCGTCGACGGCATCGTGGTGATCGGGCAGTCGGACCAGTTCCATGTGATTGAGACCGTCTCGCGGCGCTATCGCCCGCTGGTCGCCTGGGGGGCACAGGTACCGGGGCAGCATCACTGCGCCGTGGGCTCTGACAATCTCCTCGGCGGGGCGATGGCCGCGCGCCACCTGATCGCGCAGGGCTGTCGCACGATCGCCTATGCCGGGCCGGTCGACGGGCCCGAGTTCGGCGAACGCGCCGCCGGCGCCCGCCGTGCGCTGGAGGAATCCGGCCTGCCGCCCATCACGCTGCTGCCCACCCATTTCGAGCCTGAGGCAGCGCAGCGGGACATGGCGGCGCTGCTGGCCGATCCGGCGGGGCTGCCCGGCCTCGCCCCCGGCATGCTCCCCGACGGCATCGTCGCCGGATCGGATGTGACCGCCATCAGCGTGATCCGCGCGCTGGCCGAACAGGGCCATGCGGTGCCGGGCCGCGTCCGGGTCATCGGCTACGACGGCTTGCCCGTCGGCGCGCTGGTCACCCCGCCGCTGAGCACGATCGACCAGCAGCTGCGCCGCGGCGCCGCGCTCATCACCGAGTTGCTGCTAGAGCGGATCGCCGGGACGGACACGCCCTCGCGCCGGATCGAGCCGCGACTGGTGGTCCGCGGTTCGACCTGACGGTCGCGACGCGCGAGGCCCGCGCGTCAGATGATCCGCGCGGTGTCGCCCTCCACGACCACGTGTACGAAAGGGGTGGGATAGCCCGCAAAGCGCGCCCGCCGCATCTCGCCCGGCGCAAGGCTCGCCGGGTCTGCCACGCCGGGCAGGTCGGCGAAGGCGTTGCAACGGCCATCGGCCAGTACCCACCAGCTATACTCCTGCGCGGGTGCCTCGGGCGGATTGGCGGCGATCAGCCCGGTCCCGTTCAGCAGGGTGAACGGCCCCTTGGGATGATCGGCAACCGCGCCGTAAAGCCCGGTCGGACCCGCCGGTCCCCCGTCGGCGAAGACCTTGCCTTGCGTGGACCAGAACAGGACGTAGCGCCCGTCCATCACGCGCATGTGGGGGCGTTCCAACTCGTTGTTCAGCCCGTCGGCGCTCAACACCGGCGGCTGCAGGTGCCAGCGCTCGTCCGCCCCGCCGCGCTCGGCCACACCGACAACGCCATTCCAGGCCGATGCCGATCGTCCGCACGAGGCGGTGAAGAACAGGTATTCGCAGGCCGTGGCGGGGTCCCGGAAGAAACCCGGATCGCGGAAGGCTTTTATCGTACCCACCCCGCCGCCCGTGCTGCGGGTATCGAGGTACCAGGCCCCGTCAGGCGCGACGGATTCGGCGGGGCCAGTCCAGCCCTGCATGGTATAGTGGCCATCGCGCGCATCGAGCTGCGCCTCGGCCTCGAACAGGCGCTGCTCAAAGGTGACAGAGGCCTCGTCGCGCCGACCCGACGCGGTGAAATAGACCGCGACCCGTGCCGTTGCCGGATCATAGACAGCCGAACCCGACCATTCGCGGGCACCGGGGGTAAAGCCCTCGGGAAACACCGGATCCAGCAGGCGCCACTGTCCGTGATGCTCGGCCATGAGATGGATCCGCGCAATGAGGTGGCGCTCGTCGGGATCTGGCCCGCCAGGTGCAGGGTTGGGCGCGGCCAGCACCATCCATAGCGTTTCGTCACCGGCAAAGCTGGCCAGTGTTCCGTCGGCCAGTTCGACGGGCCACATGTCCCACAAGTCCATCCCCGCCACGCGTGCGCCCGGATCGAGCTGAAGCAAGGGCAGAGTGGTTGCGGGAGTCGCGGTGATCGCGGCCACCTGGGCGGCAGTCCACATTGTGCAGCCGGACGAGTGGTCCTCTGTCGGGGCCGGGGTTTCGTGCACACCTTGCACAATCGATTCGGTAACTTTCACGGTCCTGCCCCTCTTGCGGCATGTGCCGAACCACTCAGAAACCCTGCATTACCGAGGGCTTTCGGCGAAATCGGCGCGCCCACCCTTTTTTGTGGAAACGATTGCAGAGGCAGTGTAGAGAAGAGCAATCGATTACGCAACATCGTGGTCTAGCCGGAACGCCCGGCCGGCCACACCCGCCTGCTGCGGCACGGCGGATGTCAGGGAGAGTAGAATGAAGAACCGTCTGGTCCTGTTGGCCTCCACCGCCCTTTTTTCCTTCGCAGCCGACCAGGCCCATGCGCAGGATGCCACCGAAGCCGCCGGGACGGGCGTGACCGCGAACGGCCCGGCGTCGGACGTGCCCGCCGATGCCCCCGCACCGGGCGAAATCGTCGTCACCGCGCAGAAGAGCAAGGAACTGCTCTCCAAGGCGCCGATCGCCGTCAGTGTCGTGTCACAGGCCGCGCTGCTGCGCCAGGGTCTCACCAGCAGCGAGCAGCTCGCCACCACCGTCCCGACGCTCAAGCTGTCGCAGAACGGCTTCGCGATCCGCGGCATCGGCAGCAACAACGGCTTCTCCGGCTACTCGACCGTCGCCACACAGTTTGACGGCATCTACAATCCGTCGTCCGCTGCGCTTAGCCTCGCGCTGTTCGACATCGCCTCGATCGAAGTCGCCCGCGGTCCGCAGGGCACGGTCTATGGCCGCAACGCCACGGCCGGCGTGGTCAACATCAACACCGCCGATCCGGGCCGCAATTTCGGCGGCAGCGCCAGCGTGCAGTATGGTCGCTTCAACGACATCCGCGCCCAGGCCGCGGTCGACCTGCCGGTCTCGGACACCTTTGGCCTGCGCGTCGCCGCGTTCCACCAGATCAACGACGGCTATGGCCCCAAGTATCGCACCGGCCGCTTCGACAAGACCGACCTGTCGGCCGTGCGCGTTACCGCCAAGTGGGAAATCGTCCCCGACCTGACCTGGCGCGTCACCGGCAGCTATGCCGAGAACCATTCGACCGTGCCGTCGGTCTACCTGCGCAATTACAACGTCTATCCGCAGGCCAATCTGGTGGCCGGCACGTTCGGCCCGGTGACCATCGTGCCGTCGGACGCGATCAACCCCGGGCTCGACACCGTGGCCGCCAACAAGCAGGACCTCACCAGCTACGACGTGCGTTCGCGCCTCGTCTGGCAGGCCAGCAGCGCACTAAGCTTCACGTACCTTGCAGGCTACTCGCAGCTGGTCAACGATGGCATCGTCGCCTCGACCGGCGTGTTCTCGCAGGAATACATCAACCACAAGACCGAGAACTGGTCGCACGAGCTCGACGTCAACTACGAAGCCGGGCCGCTCAAGCTGGTCGCCGGCGGCTACCTCTACGAGGACAAGCAGCCCTCGGGCACGCGCCTGCTCCATGCCGGCAACACCGCACCCGCCCCGTTCAATCTGGTCTACAACCTGTTCGGCGCAAAGGTCGCCGGCACCGGCAACCAGATCTCGACGATCGATGCGGTCGACGTGGTCAACACCTATTCCGGCGCCGGCAGCCGCAGCCATGCCGTATTCGGCCAGGCCACGGTCAAGCCGGTCGACAGCATCCGCCTCACCGCCGGCATCCGCTCGACCTGGGACACCGCGATCGACCACGAGCAGCAGCTCGTCTGCCCCGGTCAGTCGTTCACGCGCGACACGGTGAACGCGACCACCTGCCCGACCTTCACCATCGCCTATACCGACGACCGCACGCGTCCGAATGCCAAGTTCAGCAAGGTTAGCTGGAAGCTGGGCGTCGATGCAGACCTGACCAAGGACGTGGTGGGCTACGTCACCGTCTCGACCGGATACCGCGGCGGCGGACTCCAGCCGAGCTCGAACCCGGTGGGCTATCGCCAGTACGCGCCCGAGACGGTCGACAATTATGAGGCGGGCATCCGTGCCAACCTGCTCGGCCGCATGCTGTTCATCGGGCTGACCGCCTACCAGATGGACTACAAGAACCTGCAGGTTTCCTCGATCATCGTCGATCCGGTGCAGGGTCCCATCCCGGTCACCACCAATGCCGCCAAGGCGCGAATCCGCGGCATCGACTTCGAGACGACCTTCCGGCCGACCAGTGCAGACCGCTTCTCGGCCTATGTCTCGTATCTCGACACGCGGTACCTGCGTTTCCAGAACGCGCCCAACAACCTGCATTCGGCCGACACCGCCTATAACATCTTTGCGCCGATCCTGGGCTTCGCCGCCATCCCGGCCGCGATCGCGGACTACTCGGGCAATCGCCTGCCGAACGCGCCGCGCGTCAGCGGGCGCTTCAGCTATGCGCACGAGTTCCGGACCGACAACGGCTGGGTGATCACGCCGGCGGTCGACTTCTATGCGCAGACGATGACGTTCGCCTCGTCCGACAACGCGGTGCAGGGCCGCCTCAAGGGCTACACCAAGTCGGACATCAACCTGCAGTTCGATGCACCGGGCGGCAACGTCTACCTCAACCTGTTCATGAACAACGTCGAGGATCGCCGCATCCCCACCAACGTCGTCCCGGTGTGGAGCTCGACCACCGCCAGCTATGCCATGCCGCGCACCTGGGGCCTGCGCATCGGCTACAAGTATTGACACCGACCAAGCGCCGGTGCCGGACATGACCATCAGCGACACCGGCGCCTGTGGCGCTGCGGTGCCGGCGCAGCCGGCGCTGACCATCCCGGAGCACGGCGGCCCCGTGCCCCGGGCCTGGGACGAGGCAGAGCGCATCGCGTTGTGGCCCGGCACGCCACCGGGTGGGACATTCGCTGCGGCCGAGCGCGATCCGTCGCTGCCGCCGACGTTCCTGACGGGGATCGCGGCGCCCGAGTTGCGCCTGTTCCAACCCCTCCCGGGGATGAGAAACGGCCGCGCGCTGCTGGTGATACCGGGCGGCGGGTATGGGTTCGTCTCGATCCGCAACGAGGGAGCCGACGTCGCCGCGCTGTTCACCGCGGCGGGGTACACGGTTTTCGTGCTTGTCCATCGCCTGCCCGGAGAAGGCTGGTGCCCGCGCGAGACGGCTCCGCTGGCCGATGCGCGCCGCGCGATGCGGGTGATCGCGGCGCAGGCATCACTCCTCGCCTTCGATCCGCAACAGGTGGCGGTCATCGGCTTCTCGGCGGGCGGACACCTTGCCGCCACGCTGCTGACCGCCGCCGCCCTGCCCGACGATGCCGGGGTGGGCGACGCGATCGACCAGCTCACGCCCCGCGCTCGCTGCGCCGCACTCGTCTATCCCGTCACCACGCTGGACGGTGCGCATGCGCATGGCGGCTCGGCGAAGGCTCTGCTCGGCCCCACGCCCGATCCGGCCATGCGCGCGGCACTGTCGCCGGTCGAGCGGATCGCGCCCGCAACGCCGCCCTTGTTCATCGCCCATGCGCTCGATGATGCCATCGTCCCCGCGGCCAACGCGCTCGAACTGTTCACCGCCATGCACGCGGCGAACCGTCCGGTCGAGATGCACCTCCATGAGGAAGGCGGCCACGGCTACGGCATTGGCCCCGCCGACGCCCCGGCGGGGCTGTGGCCCCTCGCCTTCCTGCGCTTTCTCGAAAGGCATATGGCCGCAGCCCGGCCCTGACGGCTGCAACCGCCATCGTGCGAACATTCCCATGGTTCGCGGATCCAAAACTGCTAACCGCACCGGCATGGCATATACGCACAGGCTTGCGGGCACCGTCGATGTCGACGGCGTCACATATCATTGGGAACTTCGCCGCGAACCGCAGTGGAGCGAGTTCGACGGCTGGAAGGGCATGTCGATCGCCCTCCTGCAGGACGGGGCACAGCGCGGCGCCGTGCTGGAGTTTCCAGCACCCAAGCGCTTGCAGAAAGGCCTGCCGCCCAGCCGGCTGCAAGTGAGCAACGCCCTCGTCTCCCGCGGCATCCGCGCCGCCTTGGCCGCGGGCTGGGAGCCGATGTCGCGTGGCAAACCGATGGTGTTCGGCGTCGACGCCGACGGCAACTGACATCCCGGCTGCCGCATCTGTAGCCCAGTGGAAACCAGGTTAGCGGCCGCCTCGACGGGCGGCGGCCAAGCGGCGGGCGATCACGGCAAGGGCCGAGGTGACAATCAGCCAGAAGCTGAAGGTCGCGACGAACGCCCCGGGCCTGAAATCGTCTTCGATGCCCAGCCGATGCGGCACCGAGATACCGGGATTGTCGGCCAAATAAGGCATGGGCCATCCCCCCACCTCACGCGCTTGCAAGTTGTCGTGCAGCACGCCTTCCGTCCCGTACATCGCGCGCTCATGCGTCGGCGGGTGAATCCAGATCGTCGCGATCGCGACGGCCAGCGCCAGATTGACGGATACAAGGTGTTTCAGCACGCAGGGGGCCTCGTCCTGGTCGCGGCGAAATTGCCCACGCGCATGACTACCATGCAGGCGTTCACCCGGATATCCCGATAGATTTTCAGAGGGGTGCGCTTCGTGAAAGCGTGCTGCCGGAGGGGGCACATGGCGGAGAGGGTGGGATTCGAACCCACGGTACGGTTGCCCGTACACCGCATTTCGAGTGCGGCGCATTCGACCACTCTGCCACCTCTCCATGAAGTGCCGTGCGAGGATGGCCAGTGGCCGGTCCCGGTCGAGGACCGCGCCACTAACCCAAGGATTCGCGGTTGCCAAGAGGAAAGACGAGTTATCCCCAGCCGCGTATTCCCCCAAGGGCGTGCTTGTTTCGCACATGCGGCAAACCTATATCTCGGGAATGTCGACCTTTGCCGAAAATACGAGCTATTTCTCCCCGCAGGCGGGCCGCAAGATTTCGGTACCATCCGTCAGTGAGGCGCGTTTCGGGATCGGCGATGTCGTTCGCCACCGCCTGTTCGGCTTCCGCGGGGTGGTCTTCGATATCGACCCGGTCTTCGCCAACAGCGAGGAATGGTACGAATCGATCCCCGAGGACATGCGCCCCGAACGGGACCAGCCGTTCTACCACCTGCTCGCCGAGAACGATGAGAGCAGCTACGTCGCCTATGTCAGCCAGCAGAACTTGGCCGCCGATGCCGAGGCCGGGCCGGTCGAGCATCCCTCGCTGCGCGATCTGTTCGAGGGTTTTCGCGATGGCCGCTACAAGCTGCGGCGCAGCCTCACGCACTGAGCCTGACCGCTCTGGGCACAGGCCATGAAAAAGGCGCCGTCCCGTCCGGGAGGCGCCTTTTTTGCGTGCACGCTGGATCAGGCGTCAGGCCTTGAGCTTCCAGCCCGACCGCAGCAACGCGTAGACGATCAGACCCAGCACCAGGTTGAGCACGCCGAGCCCGATCGCGCCATGCAGCACCGACATGTTGTCGCTGCCGATGTCGCTCTGCCCGAGAAAGCCGAAGCGGAAGCCCGAGATCACGTAGAAGATCGGGTTCATGCGGCTGACCGTCTGGAATGCGGGCGCAAGGCGGTCGATCACGTAGAACGTGCCCGAGAGCATCGACATCGGCGTGATGATGAAGTTGGTGACCGCGGCGTTGTGGTCGAACTTCTCGGCCCAGAGCGAGGTGGCGACGCCGATCAGCGAGAGCAGGATCGCGCCCATCAGGCCGAACCACACGATCGCCCAGGGGTGGCGCGCCTCGAGCGTGACGCCCGGCCAGAACGCCATGGCCGCTGCCACCGCCAGCCCGACGAGAATCGCGCGGGTCACCGCGGCGCCGACGAGCGCCAGCAGCAGTTCGCCTTCGGATACCGGCGGCATCAGGTAGTCGATGATGGTGCCCTGGATCTTGCCCCCGAGCAGCCCGAAGCTGGCGTTGGCGAAGGCGTTGTTGATCATGCCCATGGCGATCAGGCCGGGCGCGACGAAGCTGGCGAAGGGGACGCCGAGCACCACGCGCCCACCGCCACCCAGGGCGAGCGTGAAGATCATCAGGTAGAGCAGCGTGGTCACCGCCGGCGCCCAAATCGTCTGGGTCTGGACCTTGAAGAAGCGCCGGACCTCCTTCATATAGAGGGTTCCGAGGCCGACGCGGTTGAAACCGCGGAAAATCGGCTGTCCCGGCGGCGGAAAACCGACTAGATGCCCGTAGGCATGGCTTGCTGCAGCACCGGTGAAGGCGACTTCGCCGGAATTGCCTTGTGCAGGCGACTGCGGTTCTCCGGTGGAGGACGGGACGTGATTGGCCATGGCGCCGGCGGTATCGCGCAGCGATGACGATGGCAAGACGACGAAACGGCTGGCGGACTTTCCCCGGCCGACAAAAGGGTTTTTGAACGGATGAGCTGGACGGACGAGCGGATCGAGAAGCTGACCAAGATGTGGGAAGGTGGCGCGACCGCCAGCCAGATCGCGGAAGAGCTGGGCGGCGTCAGCCGCAACGCCGTGATCGGCAAGGCGCACCGCCTTGGCCTCAAGGCGCGTCCGTCGCCGGTGAAGGCCAACGAGAAGCCTGCCGAAAAGGTCGCCGACGAGGCCGCGCCGCCTGCGCCCAAGCCCGCCAAGCCGGTGGCCCCGCCGCCGCCGCCCGTCGAAGCGCGCCCCGCAGCGCCGCGTCCGGCGGCGCCCGCGCCCGCGCCGGTCGAGGCACGCACCGCGCCCGTGGCACCGCCCGCGCGCCCGGCCGCGCCCGCTCCTGCAGCCCCCGTCGCAGCGGCACCGACCACGGGCGACGAAGCGCCTGCGGCCCCTGCCCCGCGCGTCGTCTCGGTTGGCCCCGGCGGCTTCCTGCGCCAGGGTCCCGGCGACCAGCAGGCTCCGATCCCGCCGGCACCGCCGCGCCGCCTCGTGCCCGCC
>NZ_DAIRTS010000039.1:0-22083 GCF_036803765.1 Novosphingobium sp. | reverse complement strand
GTCCTGCAGTGGGTGGGGGAGGCCAGGGGGATGGCGCGCCCTGCAGGATTCGAACCTGCGACCACCGGCTTAGAAGGCCGATGCTCTATCCAGCTGAGCTAAGGGCGCGCATCCGCCTGTGCCCATAAGGTGCCTTTGCCTTTCGTGCAAATCACGATAGCAGTTCGTCCCCATGAACGAACGGATGAACGACGACATCAGCGCGCGAGGCGCCCCAGGCCTCGAGAAGATCGGTGGCACGACCGGTGCACGCCGGCACTTCCGCTATTTCGACTACATGATGGCGGCGTTCGTCGCGATCCTGTTGCTGTCCAACCTGATAGGCGCATCGAAGCTGTCGAACGTCGGCGGCTTCACCTTCGGTGCCGGCATCCTGTTCTTCCCGGTGTCCTACGTGCTGGGCGACCTGCTGACCGAGGTCTATGGCTATGCCAACGCGCGGCGCTGCGTGTGGGTCGGGTTCTTTGCGCTCCTGTTCATGGCGGTGATGAGCTTCGTGGTCGTGGCGATGCCGGTCGCGGCGGATTGGGGCTGCGCGTCGAGCAGCGATCCCCGATTTGCCGATCTCGTCGCACGATCTTCGGCCGGCGCGATCTGCCAGACCACGTATGTCTCTGTATTCGGCAGCACATGGCGCATCGTGCTGGCATCGGTCACCGCGTTCTGGGCCGGCGAATTCGTCAATTCCTTCGTGATGGCCCGGATGAAGGTATGGACCGGGGGCAAGTACCTCTTCACACGCACCTGGGGCTCGACCATCTTCGGCCAGGCCGTGGACAGCGCGATCTTCTATCCCATCGCCTTCCTCGGCACCTGGACGACGGCGGACGTGATCCACGTCATGCTGACGAACTGGGCCTTCAAGGTTCTGTGGGAAATCGTGCTGACGCCGGTGACTTATGCGGTGGTCGGTTTCCTCAAGCGTCGCGAGGGGGTCGACGTGTTCGATACCGATACCGACTTCTCGCCCTTCGCCCGTACCGCGTCAGTTTGACGCGGCACGGCAAGGCGCAAGGGGCATCAGTCGGCGATCAGCGCGATTGCCAGGTAGATCAGCAGCAGCGAGCCAAAGCCCAGCAGGGTGCCGGCGACCCAGGCGATGCGCACCCAGGTGACGTCGACGTCGAGGGTTTCGGCCATGCCGGCGCAGACCCCGAAGATCTTGCCGTTCTGGCGGTCGCGGCGCAGGAAGCTGCGCTTGCGGGCGGGGCGGACGGGGCTGTCGTCAAAGCGCAGGTCGGTCATCATGCGATCTCCGAGGTGGTGTTGGCGGAAACGCTCGCAGCGTTGGGCATCTCGACGGTCTGGCCGATCAGTGCGAGCGACAGAGTGAGGGCGGCCGTGGCGGCGGCGAGGCGGGGGGCGATGGCGCGGACGAACTTGGTCATGGTGGAACTCCCTGTTTGATCTGGCGCCGGGCGTCTTGTCCGGCGGATGCCAAGAGCTATGCACAGGCCGTGCCAATTTGGCCGAGGCCCGAAATCTGGGGCGGATTTATGGCTCGGCCGCCGGATGAACCTCAGTTGAATGCCAAATCTTGGGAATATTCACCAAGAATTTGGCATAAGCATTTTCATCGCTGCGGCGAATCGCATGCCGCGCAGCGCGAGGGGCGGGCCGACCTTCTTTCCATCCCCTTGGGAGGTCGAGGGCGTCGCGGACCGGGCGGGTCCGCTGATACCGTCGCCGGATCCTTTCCGGCGATCCCGCCCCCTTGCACTGCGGGCACGGTGCCTGCGAAGCGAAGGTGGCGCCCCGCCACGCGTGCGGCTTTGTTCTTGCTATTTTCCGCAAGGGGGCGTAGAGGAACATTCATCCCGACATTGTGAAGGCAGATGCGGGCTGGCGCCAAACGGGGCCGGCGCGAAACTTCGTTGCCGTCACGGGTCGGCATCATTGGAGACGGCATGACGAATATCGCGCGGATCATCGAGATTGTAGAGCCGGAGGTGACAGCCCTGGGCTTCGATCTCGTGCGCGTGCGCCTTTACGGCAAGAGCGAAGTGGGTGACGAAGAGCATACGCTCCAGGTCATGGCGGAGCGTCCGGAGACCGGTCAGCTGGTCATCGCGGATTGCGCTGCGCTCTCGCACCGCATCTCCGACAAGATCGACGCGCTCGAGGAAGCCGGCGAGATGCTGATCGAGGAGGCCTATCGCCTCGAGGTCAGCTCGCCGGGGATCGACCGTCCGCTCACCCGCCCGAAGGATTTTGCCGCCGCCATCGGTCATGAGGCCCGGATCGAGCTGTCCGAGCTCGTCGGCACGCGCAAGCGGTTCCGCGGTGACATCATGGCCTTCGATGCCGAGACCGGAACGATCTCGATCGAGGATGACGGCACGGTCTACGACGTGCCCTTCGCGCTCGTCACCAATGCCAAGCTGATCCTGACCGATCGGCTCATCGCCGCCTCACGCCCGGTCGACACGTCCGGCGTGGACGAGGAACTGATCGAAGACCCCAGCGCCGACAATGACGACGGCGATGCGGGCGAAACCGACGCTTTTCTTGAAGAACAGGAAGACTAAGCCATGGCCAGTGCGATTTCCGCCAACCGTGCCGAGCTGCTGGCAATTGCCAATGCGGTCGCTGCCGAGAAGATGATCGACAAGTCCATCGTCATCGAGGCGATGGAAGAAGCGATCCAGAAGTCCGCGCGCAACCGCTACGGTGCCGAGAACGACATTCGCGCCAAGCTCGACCCGCGCTCGGGCGACCTGCGCCTGTGGCGCGTCGTCGAAGTCGTCGAGGAAGTCGAGGACTACTTCAAGCAGGTCGATCTCAAGCAGGCCGAGAAGCTCCAGCCCGGTTCCAAGGTCGGCGACTTCATCGTCGATCCACTGCCGCCGGTGGACCTTGGCCGCATCGACGCGCAGTCGGCCAAGCAGGTGATCTTCCAGAAGGTTCGCGACGCCGAGCGTGACCGCCAGTACGACGAGTTCAAGGACCGCGCCGGCGAGGTCATCACCGGCGTGATCAAGTCGGTCGAATTCGGCCACGTGATCGTCAATCTCGGCCGCGCCGAGGGCGTGATCCGTCGCGACCAGCAGATCCCGCGCGAAGTGCCGCGCGTGGGCGAGCGCGTGCGGGCGCTGATCCTCAAGGTCGAGCGCCAGAACCGTGGCCCGCAGATCTTCCTCAGCCGCGCGCACCCCGAATTCATGAAGAAGCTGTTCGCGCAGGAAGTGCCCGAAATCTACGACGGCATCATCGAGATCAAGGCCGCCGCCCGCGATCCGGGCTCGCGCGCCAAGATCGGCGTGATCAGCCGCGACAGCTCGATCGACCCGGTCGGCGCCTGCGTCGGTATGAAGGGCAGCCGCGTCCAGGCCGTCGTGCAGGAACTGCAGGGCGAGAAGATCGACATCATCCCCTGGAGCGAGGACACCGCGACCTTCGTCGTCAACGCGCTGCAGCCCGCGACGGTCAGCCGCGTGGTGATCGACGAGGAAGAGAGCCGCATCGAAGTGGTCGTCCCCGACGACCAGCTGAGCCTGGCGATCGGTCGCCGCGGCCAGAACGTGCGCCTCGCCTCCTCGCTCACCGGCTCGGCCATCGACATCATGACCGAGGCCGAATCGAGCGAGAAGCGCCAGAAGGAATTCTCGGAGCGTTCGAAGACCTTCGAGGAGGAACTCGACGTCGACGAGACGCTGTCGCAGCTGCTGGTGGCCGAAGGCTTCAGCGAGCTCGAGGAAGTGGCCTACATCGACATCGCCGAACTGGCCTCGATCGAGGGCTTCGACGAGGAACTGGCCACCGAGCTGCAGAACCGTGCGCAGGAAGCGCTCGACCGCCGCGAGGAAGGCCAGCGCGAGGAACGCCGCGCGCTGGGCGTCGAAGACGACCTGGCCGAGCTGCCGCACCTCACCGAGGCCATGCTGGTCACGCTGGGCAAGGCAGGCATCAAGACGCTCGACGACTTGGCCGATCTCGCAACCGACGAACTCGTCGCCAAGAAGCGCAACAACGACCAGCGCCGCCGCAACAACGATCGCCGCGAGCGTGATCAGCGTTCGGAGCGCCAGGAAGACAAGGGCGGCGTTCTGGGCGAATACGGCCTGACCGACGAGCAGGGCAACGAGATCATCATGGCCGCGCGCGCCCACTGGTTCGACGACGAGCCGGAAACCGGTGCCGACGCCGCGCCGCAAACCGAGGAGGCCGCCAATGCGGAATCCTCGCAATGAGACGCTGAGCGCCGCAAGGCCGCAGGACCGTCCGGCGAAGGCTGCAAAGGCTTCGCCGGAGCGGAAATGTATTCTCACCGCCCGTCATGACGAGCGGGACCATCTGCTGCGCCTGGCGATCTCGCCCGACGGGCTGGTCCTGCCCGATCCGCTCGCCCGGGCTCCCGGGCGTGGCGCGTGGCTGGGTGTTTCACGCCAAGACCTTGAAATCGCCCTTGCCAATGGCAAACTAAGGGGAGCGCTGGCGCGTGCCTTCAAGGGCGCGCCCCTTACCGTCCCCGACGACCTTGCCGATCGCATCACCCAGGGCCACACCCGCGCCCTGCTCGACCGACTCGGATTGGAACTGCGTGCCGGCAACGTGGTGCTCGGCACCGAGAAGATCGCACAGACCGCGCGCTCGGGTGCCATCGCCTGGCTGGGCCATGCCAGCGATGCCAAGGCCGATGGCGTGGGCAAGTTGGCCCAGGCCTGGCGCGTGGGTGAAATGGCCGAAGGTTCGGGGATGACCGGGACCATCTTGCCGCTGGACCGGGCGGCGTTGTCTGTGGCATTGGGCCGCGACAACGTCGTTCACCTGGGCGTTACCGACGCGGGCGCTGCCGCACGCATTGCCGGACCACTGGCCCGGCTGTTGCATTTTCTTGGGGCTGCGGAACTGGAAGAGCCACCACCGGGCAAGGATGTCCCGGCCGGCTCTCCCCATGCCGATGCACCAGCCGCTGCTGCGGCGAACGACGATATTGATACGAAGGGCGAATGAGTTCGATGAGCGATAGCGACAAGAAGCCGACACTGGGCCGCAGGCCACTGGGCCTGAAGACCGCAGTCGAGGCCGGAGAGGTCAAGCAGACCTTCAGCCACGGTCGCACCAACAAGGTGGTGGTCGAAGTGAAGCGCCGCAAGCTGGTGCCCGGCGGACAGCCGGCCGCACCCGCCGCTGCTGCGCCTGCGCCGGCTCCCGCCGCCCCGGCTGCGCGCGCGCCGGTCGTTCCGCCGCCGCCGCCGCCGGTCTCGCCCGCCGCCTCTCGCGAGACGCGTCAGGAACTGCAGGTCCGCCTGCTGCGCGAAGCCGAGGAAGCCCGCCTCAACGCGCTGGAAGCCGCCAATCGTCGCGAGCAGGAAGAGCGCCTGCGCGCGATCGAGGAAGAGCGTAACCGCGCCGCGCAGAAGGAAGCCGCTGCGGCAGCCGCGGTCGAGGCGCCCGCGCCGGTCGAGACCGCGCAGCCTGCCCCCGCGTCCGAGCCGGTCGTCGAAGCGCCCGCGCCCGCAGCCCCCGCTGCCCAGCCGGTCGCTGCCGCCCCGGCCGCTCCGGCACCTGCGGCAACAGCACCTGCCGCTGCTGCACCGGCGGCGGCCCCTGCTGCCCCGGCTCCGCGCCGCTTCACCCCGGTCGTGGCCCCCAAGCGCCCCGAACCGCCCAAGAAGCCGGCGCACGCCCCGCGCGACAAGAATGCCAATGACCGCCGCCAGGCGGGCAAGCTGACCGTGACGCGTGCGCTCAACGAGGACGAGGGCGCCCGCGCCCGTTCGCTCGCCGCGCTCAAGCGTGCGCGTGAAAAGGAACGCCGTGCGCACTTCGCCGGCCAGACCCAGGCCCGCGAAAAGCAGGTCCGCGACGTGGTCGTCCCCGAGGCGATCACCGTTCAGGAGCTCGCCAACCGCATGGCCGAGAAGGCTGCGGACCTCATCAAGGCGCTGTTCAAGATGGGCATGATGGTCACCATCAACCAGACCATCGACCAGGATACTGCCGAGCTGCTGGTCACCGAGTTCGGCCATAACATCCAGCGCGTGAGCGACAGCGACGTCGACATCGACACCGCTGCCGACGTCGACGCGGAGGACACGCTCAAGACGCGTCCGCCGGTGGTGGCGATCATGGGTCACGTCGACCACGGCAAGACCAGCCTGCTCGACGCGCTGCGCGGCACCGACGTGGTGCGCGGCGAGGCCGGCGGCATCACGCAGCACATCGGCGCGTACCAGATCAAGACCAAGGGCGGTGACCACATCACCTTCCTCGACACGCCGGGCCACGCGGCCTTTACCGAGATGCGCATGCGCGGCGCCAACGTCACCGACATCGTCATCCTGGTGGTGGCCGCCGACGACGGCATCATGCCGCAGACGATCGAGGCCATCAATCACACCAAGGCCGCCGGTGTGCCGATGATCGTCGCGATTACCAAGGCCGACAAGCCCGAGGCAAACCCGCAGAAGATCCGCGAGCGCCTACTCGAGCACGAAGTCATCGTCGAGGAAATGTCGGGCGACGTTCAGGACGTGGAAGTCTCGTCGAAGACCGGCGCTGGCCTCGATACCCTGATCGAGAAGATCCTGCTTCAGGCCGAGCTGATGGAACTGCGTTCCAACCCCGATCGCGCTGCGGAAGCGACCGTGATCGAGGCCAAGCTCGACAAGGGCAAGGGTCCGCTCGCCACGGTGCTCATCAATCGCGGTACACTGCATGTGGGCGACATTCTCGTCGTCGGCACGCAGTCGGGCCGCGTGCGCGCCATGCTCGACGACAAGGGCCGCCAGGTGAAGTCGGCCACGCCGTCGCTGCCGGTCGAGGTGCTGGGCTTGGGCGGCGTGCCGATGGCCGGTGACACGCTCACCGTCGTCGAGAACGAGAGCCGTGCCCGCGAGGTCGCTGCCTATCGTCAGGAGAAGGCGACCGCCAAGCGCACCGCCGTTGCTCCGTCGAGCCTCGAGAACATGTTCTCGGCGCTCGCTGCCAAGCAGACCGTGCTGGAATACCCGGTGGTCATCAAGGCGGACGTGCAGGGTTCGACCGAAGCGATCGTCAACGCGCTCAACCGCCTCTCGACCGACGAGATCAAGGTGCGCGTGTTGCAGTCGGGCGTGGGTGCCATCACCGAAAGCGACGTGGGCCTGGCCCAAGCGTCGGGTGCCCCGATCGTTGGCTTCAACGTCCGTCCCAACGCCAAGGCGCGCGAACTGATCGAGCGCAACAAGGTGCGGATGAAGTACTTCGACGTGATCTACCAGCTCACCGACGACATCGCCAAGGAGATGGCGGGCGAGCTGGGTCCGGAGCGCATCGAAACCGTCGTCGGCCGCGCCGAGGTCAAGGAAGTGTTCCCCGCCGGCAAGAAGGACAAGGCCGCCGGTCTGCTCGTCCTCGAAGGCTACATCCGCAAGGGCATCCACGCGCGTCTCACGCGCAACGACGTCATCGTCAGCAAGACGGTCATCGCCTCGCTGCGGCGTTTCAAGGACGACGTCTCGGAAGTCCGCGCCGGCCTCGAGTGCGGTGTGGTTCTGCAGGACACCAACGACATCAAGGCGGGCGACATGCTCGAAGTGTTCGAGGTGGAAGAGCGCGAACGCACGCTCTGATCCTTCGATCGATTGTCAGAAAGGGCGGCTTTCCCATTGGGAAGGCCGCTTTTTCTTTGGCGGCGCGGCCGCTAGAGCTAAGGCAATGCAGATAATGACCGAACGAGGATCGAAGGCCATGATGCGGATGATTGTGCTGGTTGCCGGCGCGGCCGCAGCGATGACCACGCCGGCCCGGGCCGAGGACATGGTCAGCCTCGACATCTATGCCATTCCCTCGGCCCCGCTGGTGGCCTCGGTCGACCGGGCCAGTGCCGAACTGGCGGCATCGGGGATGCAGACGTTCCGCATGCGGGGGCAGGCGGTGCACGCCACGCTCTATCTGACGCGCTACCCCGCCAGTGCGATCCCGCGCCTCAAGAAGGCCGTCGCGGCGCTGGCAAAGCGGCGCGCCAGCATTCCGCTGGCCGTAGATGGTATCGACCGGACGGCGAACAACTGGCTGTTCTTGCACCTTGCCCGCACGCCGGCATTGCAGCGCCTGGCCGACGAGGCGACGCTGGCCGGCGAACCTTTGCGCGACCGCAGCCTCGCGCCCCCTGCATGGATGAGTGCTTACCCGGCCAAGCTACCAGCCTTCGAGCGCTATGGTTCTCCCAATGTTTTCATGCAGTTCGATCCGCATCTTACATTGCTGGCGAACGAGGCCAATCCGGCGCTCGGCACCTTTGCATCGGCGCCGGACGGCCATCGCTTCGATGCCGCGGGTTCGGTCGTCGGGATCGGGATCGGTGAGGTTGACGCCAATGGCCAGATCGTTCGCACGGTGGCGGAGTATCGGTTCAAGCGGTGACGGTTTGCCACCGGCCGGCTGATCAGTCCGTAAGCTGGACCCCGGATCAAGTCCGGGGTGACGAAGTGGGTAACTGCGCATTTCCTACGTCAACCCCGGACTTGATCCGGGGTCCAGCCCTGACTTCCTCCCGCGATTTCGGTTCTCTAACCACCGCAGCACAAGCGCGCGGCTCAGAACAAGTCGAGCTGCCCATCCCGAGCCGGCGCGCGGAACTGCGAGCAGTCGAGCTCCAACTTGTCCTGAGCAATCCCCGCCCGCCGGATGCCAAGGCGGAACCGCGTGCGGATGAGGTCCGCCCATACGCCCTTGGGCTTCATCCGCGTGTGAAAGCTCGCGTCGTAGTCCTTGCCCCCGCGCATCGACTGGACGATGTGCATCACCTTGGCGGCACGATCGGGGAAATGCGTGTCGAGCCATTCGCGAAACAGCGGCGCGACTTCGTGGGGCAGGCGCAGCATGATCCAGCTGGCAGACCGCACGCCGAGGCTGCCGGCCTCCATCAGGATCTGTTCGAGAAATTCGTCGGTGATTGCGGGGATCACCGGGGAGACGCCAACGTGTGCCGGGATACCGGCCTGGACCAGCGCCCCAAGCGCAGCCATGCGCTTGGCCGGGCTCGAAGCGCGTGGCTCTAGCAGGCTGGACAGCCGCGGATCGAGGCTAGTGATCGAGATACCGACCGCGACCAGCCGTCGCTCCGCCAGGGCCCGCAGTACGTCGAGATCGTCGAGCACACGCGCCGACTTGGTGGTGATCGTAACCGGGTGGCCGACTTCGAGACAGAGTGCCAGCACTTGCCGGGTGATGCGATAATCGCGCTCGATCGGCTGATAGGGATCGGTATTGGTGCCCATGGCCAGCGGGCGGGGGATATAACCGCGCTTAGCAAAGGTGGCGCGCAGCAGGTCTGCGGCCTGCGGCTTGGCGAACAGCCTGGTTTCGAAATCGAGGCCCGGCGAGAGATCGTGATAAGCGTGCGTCGGCCGCGCATAGCAGTATATGCAGCCATGCTCGCAGCCACGATAGGCATTTACCGAACGGTCGAACGGGATGTCGGGCGAGGCGTTGAAGGTCAGGATCGACCTGGGGAATTCGTCGGTCACGCTGGTGCGCAGGCGGGGCGGCTCCCCATCGATGGACTCTGCGATATCCTGCCAGTCGCCGTCCGCCTCGCGCGTGGCGAGACCGAACCGCGTCGGCACCGCGCCCGACTGCGCGCCTCTGCCCTTGATGACCTGCATGGTTGGAACATAGCAGGAACGATCGGCCGGGAAAAGCCGTCAGATGCGTTCTCAGCTCTCGGCCCGCGGGTGCGCGTTGCGCCAGGCATCGAGCAGGGTCGCCGCATCGACGCGGGTGTATATCTGCGTCGACGACAGGCTCGCGTGGCCAAGCAGTTCCTGCAGCGCGCGCAGGTCAGCGCCGGCGCCGAGGAGATGCGTGGCAAAGCTGTGACGTAGCGCATGCGGTGTGGCGGTTTCGGGCAGGCCGAGCGCGATGCGCGCGCGGGCCATTGCGCGCTGGACCATGCCTTGGGCGAGCGGCCCGCCCTTTGCGCCGCGGAACAGCGGAGCTTGGCGGTCGAGCGGGTAGGGGACCCGTGCGGCATAGTCGGCCACCGCGTTGCGCACGATGGGCAGCAGCGCGACGACGCGCTGGCGGCCACCCTTGCCGGTGATGGTCAGCCGCTCGCCCAGCGGCATCACACTGGCCGGAAGGGCAAGCGCCTCGGCAATGCGCAGGCCGGCACCGTAGAGCAGCAGCAGCACGGCGCGATCGCGGGCCGCAATCCAGGGTTCGGCGGTGTCGGAGACGATCTCGGCGAGCGCCACGGCGTCGTCGGGCGAGACGGGGCGGGGCAGGCCTTTCTTGACGCGGGGGCCGCGCAGGCGCGGGCCGGCGGCCGCGGGCAATCCCGCCTGCTCGCGCGCAAAGGCCAGGAATGCGCGCAGCGCCGACAATTCGCGCGCGGCCGATGTGTTGACCAAGCCCTCGCTGCGCCGCTGCGCGAGATGCTGGCGCAGGCGCGGTGCATCGAGGGCGGCGAGGGTGGCCCAGTCCTGTCCGTCCGGCAGGCTATCAAGCAGCCGCTCGGCGGCGCGGTGATAGGCGCGCGTGGTATGCGGCGAGCGGCGCAGCGCCAGCGCGAGATGATCGTGCCAGGCGGTGAGCAGCGCGGCGTGCGTCATCGTGGCGTCAGGCCACCAGCTCGGCCGGAACCAGCTCGGCCAGCAGGCCGTCGAGCAGCGGCATGCCCGCCTCGGTGACGACGAGCCGCAGCCCGTCCTCGCGGAGGAGGCCGTTGCGGGCGTGAAAGGCGCTCTTGGCGGGGTCGATCAGGGCGCCCGCGTCGAGCCCGAAGCGCGTGGCGAGCGCGGCGATGTCGACCCCTTCGCGCAGCCGCAGACCCATCAGCAGCGCCTCGCTGGCTTGCTCGCGCAGGCCGAGCGCGCGCTGCTCGACGATGCCGTGCCCCTGCTCGGCAAAGGCGCGCAGATAGTTCTCGGGCTTGCGATGCCTGACGGTCGCGGTCGACAGGCGCCGGCCGTGCGCGCCCGGCCCGATCCCGGCGTAGTCGCCGTAGCGCCAGTACGTCAGATTGTGCCGGCTCTCCTCGCCGGGGCGAGCATGGTTGCTGATCTCGTAGGCCGGGAGGCCGGCGGCGGCGGTCATCGCGCGGGTTTGCCCGAACATGTCGCCGGCGGCATCATCGTCGAGCGGAGTGAAGCGCCCCTCGCGCACCAGCGTGGCAAAGCGCGTGCCGGGTTCGATCGTCAGTTGGTAGAGCGAGAGATGGCAGGTGCCGAAGCCGAGCGCGCGGGTCAGTTCCGCCTCCCACGCCTCGGGCGTCTGGCCGGGGCGGGCATAGATCAGGTCGAAACTGACGCGCGCGAAGTGGCGCTGGGCCACCTCCAGCGCGGCGATCCCCTCGGCGGCATCGTGCAGCCGCCCAAGGAAGTGCAGCGTCTGGTCATCGAGCGCCTGGAGGCCGAGCGAGACGCGGTTGATCCCCGCCGCGGCCAGGGCGGCGAAATTGGCGGCCTCGACCGACGAGGGATTGGCCTCGAGCGTGATCTCGATGTCGGGGGCGAGTGTCCAGTGCCGGCCGGCTGCCTCGATGAGCGCGGCGACGAGGGCGGGCGGCATGAGCGAGGGCGTGCCGCCGCCGAAGAAGATCGAGGTCAGCTGCCGGCCGGGCAGCAGCGCCGCCTCGTGCGCCATGTCGGCGAGCAGCGCCGCTTGCCACTGCGCCACGTCGGTCTTGGCGCGGACATGGCTGTTGAAGTCGCAGTAGGGGCACTTCGCGAGGCAGAACGGCCAGTGGATGTAGAGGGCGAGGGGGGGCATTGGGTCTCCGGGGGGCGTCAAGCCTGCCGCCACCACCCCCTGCTTTACAGCAGGGGACGGGGGTGGCGGAAGCCTCGAACGACCCGCTCAGGCGAACTGGTCGGCAACCAGCTTGGCAAAGGCGTCGGCGCGGTGGCTGATCGCGTGCTTTTCGGCCGGATCGAGTTCGGCGAACGTGCGCGTGTCGCCGGTGGGAACGAACACGGGATCATAGCCGAAACCCATCGTCCCGCGTGGCGGCCAGGTCAGCGTGCCGTTGGCGCGCCCTTCGTACGAGACGGCCTCGCCATCGGGCCAGGCGATCGACAGCACACAGGAAAACCAGCAGTCCCGCGGCGCATCGGGGCCGAGTTCGGCCAGCTTGCCCTCGACCTTGCCCATGGCCATGTACCAGTCGCGCCCCGGCCCGCCTTCATAGGGCGCAGCTTCCGCCCAGTCGGCGGTATAGACCCCGGGCGCGCCGCCCAGGGCAGCGACCGAGAGGCCGGAGTCGTCCGACAACGCCGGCAGCCAGGCCGCCTGCGCGGCGGCGTGCGCCTTGATCAGCGCGTTCTCGACGAAGGTCGTGCCCGTCTCGGCCGGTTCGGCGAGGCCGAGTTCGCCTGCCGAAAGGCATTCCAGCCCGTAAGGGGCAAGCAGCGCCTGGATTTCGCGCAGCTTACCCTTGTTGTGCGTAGCGATGACCAGCTTGCCGGGCGCGAGCTTGCGGCTCATCGCGAGACGGCCGCATCCTGTGCGGCGAAGATCTCGGCGCAGCCGAGGCGTGCCAGGCGCAGCAGGCGCAGCAGGGCTTCCTCGTCGTAGGTCGCGCCTTCGGCGGTCGCCTGGACCTCGGCGATGTGGCCGCCCTCGATCAGCACGAAGTTGGCGTCGGCATCGGCCGAGCTGTCCTCGATGTAGTCGAGGTCGAGTACCGGCGTGCCCTTGACGATGCCGCACGAGATCGCGGCGACCTTGCGGGTCAGCGGATCTTCCTGGATCGCGCCTGTGGCCATCAGCTTCTGGACGGCGAGACGCAGGGCGACCCATGCGCCCGAGATCGAGGCGGTACGGGTGCCGCCATCGGCCTGGATGACGTCGCAGTCGAGCGTGATCTGACGCTCACCGAGCTTCTTGAGATCGGTCACGGCGCGCAGGGACCGGCCGATCAGGCGCTGGATTTCCTGAGTCCGGCCCGACTGCTTGCCCTTGGCCGCCTCGCGGCTGCCGCGGGTGTGGGTGGCGCGCGGAAGCATCGAGTATTCGGCGGTCACCCAGCCTTCACCCTTGCCGCGCAGGAACGGCGGCACGCGCTCCTCGACCGAAGCGGTCACCAGCACCTTGGTGTCGCCGAAGCCGATCAACACCGAACCTTCGGCATGCTTGGTGAAGTTGGTCTCGATGGAGATCGCCCGCATCTGATCGGCGGCGCGGCCGGAAGCACGCATGGGTCTTGTCCTCGCTGGTATATGGGCTGGTGTCTGTCGAATTGCGCGCTGCCTTGGCCGATTGCCGGGCGACCCGCAAGCGAATCCCCGGCGGCTCATGCAAATCGCTTGAGCGCGGGCCGCGCACTTCTACATAAGGGGGTGGTATGACCGGCCCAACACTCACCGAATTGTCCAACCGCGCGCGCGATATTTTTCGCCTCGTGGTCGAGGGCTACATCGCTTCCGGCCTGCCGGTCGGCTCACGCACGCTGGCGGGCAGCGGCGGGGTCAATCTGTCCCCGGCTTCGATCCGCTCGGTGCTGCAGGAATTGCAGGATGCAGGGCTGCTGGCCGCACCACACACCAGCGCGGGGCGCATGCCGACCGAGATCGGCCTCAGGCTCTTCGTCGACGGAATCATGCAGGTGGCCGAGCCATCCGCCGCCGAACGCGCCCAGATCGAGCGCGGGCTCGCCAGCGGCGGGACGATCGAGGCGGCGCTGGCCGCGGCAACCTCCGCCTTGTCGGAGATGTCGGCCGGGGCGGGGGTCATCATGGTGCCGCGTCGCGAGCCGCGCCTCGTGCAGCTCTCGTTCGTGCCCCTGGCGCCGGCGCGCGCGCTGGCGGTGCTGGTGGCCGAGGACGGGGCCATCGAGAATCGCCTGATCGACCTGCCCGCGCCGATGCCGCCCTCGGTGCTCGAGGAGGCCTCGAACTATCTGACCGCGCGGCTCGCCGGGCGGACGCTGGCCGAGGCGGTCAGCGCGATCCGGGCCGAGATCGCCGGCGGGCGCAGCGCGCTCGATGCGGCCAGTGCCGAACTGGTCCAGCGCGGGCTGGCGGTGTGGAGCATGGATGCGGCCCAGCGCCCGGTGCTGGTGGTGCGCGGGCAGGCCAACCTGCTCGACGACACGGCGCTGGGCGACATCGAGCGCGTGCGTCAGCTGCTCGACGAGCTGGAAAGCGCCGAGGCGATCGCCGGGGTGCTCGACGCAGCGCGCGAGGCCGAGGCGACGCGCATCTTCATCGGCAGCGAGAACCGGCTTTTCTCATTGTCGGGCTCGTCGGTGATCGCCTCGCCGTGGCGCGATAACGAGGGGCGCGTAGTCGGCGTGGTCGGCGTAATCGGGCCAACGCGGTTGAATTATGCGCGCGTTGTCCCCATGGTGGATTTCACGGCCCAGTCATTGGGCAAACTCATCGGACAAGACGGATTTTCACGCAAATGACGGATAACGAGACGCGCCCCCAAGACGCCGAAGTCGAAGCCGAACTGGCCGGCGTGCCCGAGAGCATGACCGAGGCGGCCGACGAGACCGCGCAGCTGCGCGAGGCACTCGAAGTGGCCAAGCAGGATGTGCTCTATGCCAAGGCCGAGACGCAGAACGTCCGCCGCCGCATGGAGAAGGACATCGCCGACGCCCGCGCTTACGCAGCGACCAGCTTCGCGCGTGACATCCTGTCGGTGTCGGACAACCTCAGCCGTGCGCTGGAGACCATCCCGGCCGAGCTGCGCGAGGATGACAAGTTCAAGAGCCTCGTCGCCGGGCTCGAGGCGACCGGTCGCGAAATCGAGAAGGTCTTCGGCAATCACGGGATCACCCGTATCGCCGCCAAGGGCCTGCCGCTCGATCCGCACCAGCACCAGGCCATGATGGAAATGCCGACGACCGACCACGAGGCCGGCACGGTGATCCAGGAACTGCAGGCCGGTTACACGATCAAGGACCGCCTGTTGCGTCCTGCGATGGTCGTCGTGGCCAAGAAGCCCGACTGATCCGGGCGCATCAGCTGAAAACACGAAGGGGGACGGCGAAACCGTCCCCCTTTTTGCGTCCGGTCAAATCAGAACGAGTTTGCCACGACCGAGGCGATGATCCCGGTGCCGATCGCGACCAGCAGAGCGTCGTTGCCCGACCGCACCCAGTGATAGCCGCGCGGCGGCGCGCTCAGGCGGCGGTGGCGGTGATAGTCGACCACCGCGTAATTCGGCGCGCGACGCATGTCGAAACGCTGGCCCTTGCGGAACGGGTTGCCGGCGCGCGGCGGGACGCGGTGATCGTCGCGGCGCATGTCGTGACGCTGGTCATGACGGGCATCGCGGTGCTGCGCGAAGGCCGGGGTGGCGGTGGGCAGCGCGATCGCAAGGGCGATCAGCGAGGTGGCGATCTTGTTCATGACGGTCCTTTCATTGTCTGAACTCTTGTCATGAAAACCCCGTGGAACGGCGGCAGCTCCCGCAGAAAATGTCCGAAATTGTAATCACTTCGATACCGATTTTGGCAGCTCGGATCACGATTGCCCACATGCGCGGCGTCGCCGGCTGGCGGAATCGCGTGCGATGCCCCATATAGGCGCCACGATGAACCGACCGACTGCCACGCCCGAAACCCGTTCCGTTCGCTTGCTCAAGGTGGGCGAGCAGGTCCGCCATGTGATTTCCGAACTCCTGATGCGCCAGCAGGTGCACGACGACGTGCTGACCGCGCGCAGCGTTTCGGTGACCGAAGTGCGCATGTCGCCCGACCTTCGCCACGCGACCGTCTTCATCAAGCCGCTGCTCGGCGCCGACGAGGACATCGTGCTCAAGGCGCTGCGCACCCACACCGCATATTTCCAGAAGGAAGTGGCCGGGCGGCTCAAGACCAAGTACGCGGCGAAGATCCGCTTCCTGCCCGACGAAAGTTTCGACGAGGCCGGACGCATCGAAGCCCTGCTCGCCGATCCGCGCGTGGTGCGCGACCTGTCGGGCGACGCGGCCGAAGACTGACGTCCGCTCGATTGCCGGAGGCGGCGCCATGGCCAAGCTCTACTTCTACTATGCCAGCATGAATGCGGGCAAATCGACCAACCTGCTCCAGGCCGATTTCAATTACCGCGAACGCGGCATGGCGACGATGCTGTGGACCGCGGCGCTCGATGATCGGCCGGCGCATCTGGGCGAGGGTTTCGCCATTTCGAGCCGTGTCGGGCTCCACGCCGACGCGCACCGCTTCACGGCGGAGACCGACCTCTGGCAGGCGGTGAATGCCGAGCAGGTGCGCCATCCGCTGGCCTGCGTGCTCGTAGATGAGGCGCAGTTCCTGACGCGGGCACAAGTCTGGCAACTTGCCGACATCGCCGACCGCGCCGGCATTCCCGTGCTGTGCTATGGGCTGCGCACCGACTTTCGGGGCGAGCTGTTCGCAGGATCGGCGGCGCTGCTGGGGCTGGCGGACTCGCTGGTCGAGCTCAAGGCCGTCTGCCACTGCGGCCGCAAGGCGACGATGAACCTGCGCGTCGATGCCGATGGATCGCCCGTCTACGAGGGCGCGCAGACCGAGATCGGCGGCAACGAGCGCTATCTTTCCCTTTGCCGCGCGCATTTCAGCGCCGCGCTGCGTGCGGATGCACGATCATGACCGATGCCGACCTCTATGTTCCCCTGTCCGCCGGCGACGTCACGCTCGAACGGCTGGCGGAGACGCACCGCGAAGGCCTGCGCATCGCCTGCCACGCAGATACCGCGATCTGGCAGATCTATCCCTTCACGTACGAAGGCGCGGCGTTCGACCCGCAGTTCGACAGCCTGCTTCATGGCGCGCCCACGCGCCGCGCCTACGCGGTGATGCAGGACGGTGCGGTCGTCGGCATGACCGCATGGATCGAGCACGGTGCTCCCGGTTGGTCGATCGAGATCGGCAACAGCTATATCGTGCCCGCCCTGCGCGGCACCGGCTTCAACGGCCGGCTCAAGCGGCTGATGATCGACCATGCCTTTGCCTGCGGGCTGGAGCGCGTGGTGTTCAAGGTCGATCGCGTCAACGAGCGCAGCCAGGGCGCGGTCCGCAAGCTCGGCGCGGTGGTCGAAGGGGTGATGCGCCACGAGCGGCGCACCTGGACCGGTCGCGTGCGCGATACCGTGCTGTTCTCGATCCTGCGCGAGGAATGGGCGGCGCGGGCATGAACGATACGCTCTACCAGATCGCGACCGTCGCCATCCCGATGATCGTCGCCATCGTCTTCCACGAAGTGGCGCACGGTCGCGTTGCGCGCTGGCTGGGCGATCATACCGCCGAGCGGCAGGGGCGGCTGAGCTTCAACCCGCTGCGCCACGTCGATCCGGTCGGCACGGTGATCCTGCCCGGCATGCTCGCGCTGGCGCATGCGCCGGTGTTCGGCTGGGCAAGGCCCGTGCCGGTGGACCTGCGCGGGCTTCCCGATCCGCGCCGCAAGATGATGCTGGTGGGCGCTGCCGGGCCGGCCATGAACTTTGCGCTGGCGCTGCTGGCGGCGATCGGCATCGGCCTCCTCGCGCGGATGGCCGTAGCGCCGGGGCCGGTTGCCCAGTTCGTGGCGGACAATCTCGTCAACTTCCTGGCGATCAACCTGTTTCTTGCCATGTTCAACCTGTTGCCGCTGCCGCCGTTCGACGGCTCGCACATCGTCGAGGGCCTGCTGCCCGAGCGCCTGGCGCAGGGCTATGCCCGGCTGCGGCCGATCGGTTTTCCGATCGTGCTGGCCCTGCTGGTCGTAGTGCCGTGGCTGATCCCGTCGTTCGATCCGGTTCGCGCCGTCGTGGCGCCGCCGGTCACCTGGCTCGCCGACCACTACCTCGCCGTGTCCGCGTGGATCGCGGGCCATCCCCTGGGCTGAGCCATTGCCGGTCGCGACAGGGCGGGCTGACAGCAGGCGCGCCAGCGGCTAGGGCGCCCGGCATATGGCAAATGGCTGGATCATTTTCGACAAGCCGCTGACCTTGGGATCGACTCAAGGCGTGGCGGCAGTGAAGCGCAACTTGCGCAGCCGCGGCCTTGGCAAGTGCAAGGTCGGCCACGGCGGCACGCTCGACCCGCTGGCGACCGGCGTCCTGCCGATCGCGGTGGGCGAGGCGACCAAGCTGTGCGGGCGCATGCTCGATGCGAGCAAGACGTATTCCTTCACCGTGGCGTTCGGCAGCGAGACCGACACGCTCGATCTCGAAGGCGCGGTCATCGCCGCAAGCGACGTGCGCCCCGCGCGCGCTGCGCTTGAAGCCGTGCTGCCGGCGTTCACCGGCCCGATCGCGCAAGTGCCGCCGGCCTATTCCGCGCTCAAGATCGACGGCGAGCGCGCCTATGACTTGGCCCGCGCCGGGGCGGAGGTCGTGCTGGCCTCGCGCAATGTCACCATCCACAGCTTGCGTATCAGCGCGACCGGCGGGGCCGAGCACGCCCTTGAAAGCGTGACGCTCGAGGCCCACGTATCGAAAGGCACATATATCCGCAGCCTGGCGCGCGACCTCGCGATCGCGCTCGGCACGCGGGGGCACGTGACCATGTTGCGCCGGCTTCAGGCCGGCCCGTTCGCGCTGGATCAGGCGATTTCGCTGGACAATCTGAACGAATGGGGCCAAGGCGCCGCGCTTGAGAACGTAATCTTGCCGCTGGAGGCAGGGCTGGTCGACATCCCGGCTCTGGACCTCGATCCCGATCAGGCAAGGGCGGTCCGTCAGGGCCGGGTTCTGCCGGGATTGCCCTTTTCCGACGGGCTGTGGTGGGCGCGATGCGGCGGCAAGCCGGTGGCGCTGGTCATGCTTTCGGACGGCGCCTTGCGCGTCGAGCGGGGTTTCAACCTCTGAGGATGTCGCGGAGTGAATACTTATGTCGGTTACCGCTGAAAAGAAGCAGGAAATCATCCAGGGCAACGCGCGCGTTGCCGGTGACACCGGTTCGCCGGAAGTCCAGGTTGCTATCCTCACCGAGCGTATCGTCAATCTCACCGAACACTTCAAGGCTCACCACAAGGACAACCATTCGCGTCGTGGCCTGCTGCAGATGGTGAACAAGCGTCGTTCGCTGCTCGACTACCTCAAGAAGAAGGACGTCGACCGGTACAACGCGCTGATTCAGAAGCTCGGTCTGCGTAAGTAATTTCACGGAACGGCCCGCTTCGGCGGGCCGTTTTGCATCATGCGACCGCGTCTTTGGGCGATGGTCGCAGGCGCAACGCAATCGGACGCAAAAGGCGTTCGGCGCTGTCACGCAATGATGCTAGAACACGGCACCCGGGCAATTCGGCACGGGCGCCACGGGGCCAAGCCCCACACCGGACCGGGACGGCACCCCGGCAGCAAATCCCGCGGGCAATAGGGCCTGTGGGGCGAAGGAATATTCATGTTCGACGTCAAGACCGTATCGCTGGAGTGGGGCGGAAAGACCCTCACTCTGGAAACCGGCCGTATCGCTCGCCAGGCCAATGGCGCGGTGCTGGCCACGTATGGCGAAACCGTGGTGCTCTGCGCCGTGACCGCCGCCAAGTCGGTGAAGGAAGGCCAGGACTTTTTCCCGCTGACCGTCCACTACCAGGAAAAGTTTTCGGCCGCCGGCCGCATCCCCGGTGGCTTCTTCAAGCGTGAACGCGGCGCCACCGAAAAGGAAACGCTGGTCTCGCGCCTGATCGACCGTCCGGTCCGTCCGCTGTTCCCCGAGGGCTTCTACAACGAAGTCAACGTGATCTGCCAGGTCATGTCCTATGACGGCGAGACCGAACCCGATGTCGTCGCGATGATCGCCGCCTCGGCTGCGCTGACCATCTCGGGCGTTCCCTTCATGGGGCCGATCGGCGCCGCGCGCGTCGGCTTCAAGGATGGCGAATACCAGCTCAACCCGTCGCTGAGCGAAGCCGCCTCGGGCCGCCTCGACCTCGTCGTCGCCGCCACCGACAGCGCGGTGATGATGGTCGAGTCCGAAGCCAAGGAATTGACCGAGGAAGAAATGCTCGGTGCCGTGGTCTTCGCCCACAACGAGAGCCGCAAGGTCATCGGCGCGATCATCGATCTGGCTGAAAAGGCCGCGAAGGATCCGTGGGAAGTCGATCTCACCGACAACACCGCCGACATCAAGGCCAAGCTCAAGGCCGGCGTCGGTGCCGACATCGCGGCAGCCTACAAGCTGACCGACAAGTCGGCCCGCTCGAACGCGCTCAACGACGTGCGCGCCAAGGCCAAGACCCTGTTTGCGGACGAAACCCCGCAGACGCAGATGGTCGCGATCAAGACGCTCAAGAAGCTCGAGGCCGAAATCGTTCGCGGCGCCATCCTCAAGGACGGACAGCGCATCGACGGTCGTTCGGTGACCCAGGTCCGCCCCATCGAGTCGATGGTCCGCTTCCTGCCCCGCACGCACGGTTCGGCGCTGTTCACGCGCGGCGAAACCCAGTCGATCTGCACCACCACCCTTGGCACCAAGGATGCGGAGCAGATGATCGACGGTCTCGACGGCCTCAGCTACCAGCGCTTCATGCTGCACTACAACTTCCCCCCCTATTCGGTGGGTGAAGTCGGTCGCTTCGGCGCGCCGGGCCGCCGCGAAGTCGGCCACGGCAAGCTGGCATGGCGTGCGCTCAACCCGGTCCTGCCGACCAAGGACGAGTTCCCCTACACCATCCGCGTCCTCTCGGACGTGACCGAGTCGAACGGCTCGTCGTCGATGGCCACCGTTTGCGGCGGCTGCCTATCGATGATGGATGCGGGCGTTCCGATCGCGCGCCCGGTTTCGGGCATCGCCATGGGTCTCATCCTCGAAGGCAAGGACTTCGCCGTCCTGTCGGACATCCTGGGTGACGAAGACCACCTCGGCGACATGGACTTCAAGGTGGCCGGCACCAGCGAGGGTATCACCTCGCTGCAGATGGACATCAAGATCGCCGGCATCACCGAAGAGATCATGCGTCAGGCCCTGGCCCAGGCCAAGGAAGGCCGCGCGCACATCCTCGGCGAAATGACCAAGGCTCTGGGTTCGGCCCGCAACGAGCTGTCGGCCCATGCCCCGCGCATCGAGACGATCCAGATCGACAAGTCGAAGATCCGTGAAGTCATCGGCACCGGCGGCAAGGTCATCCGCGAGATCGTCGCCGAGACCGGCGCCAAGGTCGACATCGACGATGAAGGCCTGATCAAGATCTCGTCGTCCGACCTCTCGCAGATCGAAGCGGCCAAGAACTGGATCCTCGGCATCGTCGAAGAGCCGGAAGTGGGCAAGATCTACAACGGCAAGGTCGTCAACATCGTCGACTTCGGCGCTTTCGTGAACTTCATGGGCGGCAAGGACGGTCTCGTCCACGTCTCCGAAATGAAGAACGAGCGCGTGGAAAAGCCGGGCGACGTCGTCAAGGAAGGCCAGGAAGTCAAGGTCAAGGTCCTCGAGATCGACAACCGTGGCAAGGTCCGCCTGTCGATGCGCGTCGTCGACCAGGAAACCGGCGAAGCGCTGGAAGACACCCGTCCCGCTCGCGAACCGCGTGAACCGCGCGGCGACCGTGGCGACCGCGGTGATCGCGGCGGCGACCGTCGTGGCCCGCGCGGCGACCGCGGTGGCCGTGGCGGCGATCGTGGCCCGCGTCGGGACGGCGGCGACCGTCCGCGTCGCGACCACGACGAAGGTCCGGCTCCGGATCACATGCCCGCGTTCCTCAAGTCAGACGACTGAGGCACGCGCCGCATGGCGTAACCAGGAAGGCCCGCTCCCTCACCGGAGCGGGCCTTTTTCGTGGGCCTGTATCGCCCTGTCTGATCAGGGCCACCCCGTCATTCCCGCGGAGGCGGGAATCCCGTTGCGACGTTGATCGGCTTCGCCTGCCGGACCGGCAACGCTCGCTGGATTCCTGCCTTCGCAGGAATGACGGCTCTGGTACAAATAGGCTTGGCGACCGACAGGCAATAAAAAGGCCGCGCTGCCCATCGGGAGCGCGGCTTTTTCGACTCATAGTTTTGCGTATGTCAGCGCACGCGCGGGCCGCCGAAGGGCATCGGCGGGGGAGGGCGGCGATGGCCGCGCGGCAACTGGGCTTGGTAGGCGCGGCCGCAGTGCTCGACGCAATAGGGGAACCCGGGGTTCACCTTCTCGCCGCAGAAATGGAAGTCCGGCTCGCCGGGGTGGCCCATCGGCCAGCGGCAGATGCGATCGTTGAGATCGAGCAGGCTGGTCTTGTCGGCGATTTCCGGGCTCGGGCGGGC
>NZ_DAIRTS010000038.1:0-25936 GCF_036803765.1 Novosphingobium sp. | reverse complement strand
ACCAGACTACAACATCGAAGACACAAGCAAGCCTCCCGGGTAACGCCTAGGGGCGATCACGCGCGTCTGCAGCGCGTATAGAGCACAAGGCATGCCCGCGAGGGCGATAGGGCCTCGTCCTGTGTGCGCTCATGGCCGTGAGGGACCACAGCTACACCTTCGCGCCTTTGCGCCTCTGCGTGAAACTGATTTGCTCACGGGCAACACGTCGGGCTGGGCTCAGGCGCACCAATGCAACCAGAGCT
Organism: Novosphingobium sp.; assembly: GCF_036803765.1. Classification (GTDB taxonomy): domain Bacteria; phylum Pseudomonadota; class Alphaproteobacteria; order Sphingomonadales; family Sphingomonadaceae; genus Novosphingobium. The sequence continues at coordinate 25,691 of NZ_DAIRTS010000038.1, read as the reverse complement.
TCGGAGCCGGATGTGTCCGCTCTGCCTGCCTGCTTCCCCCATAGCTTTGCCGCACCTGACGCTCGCTTGCGCCGACACAGAACATGGCTGTGAGCTGGATGCCGAAACAAGTTCGGCATGACGAAAGGGGGTGAGCGAGAGGGGGGAACTGGCAGAATAGCCGTGGGGGGATGCCGAAATGGCGTGCTGGAGCGGCTATGCTTGTAGGCAGATACCAGCCAACGCGGGCGTTACGGCGAGGCCCACGGTTGTTGCGACAGTCGGTCGGCGAGGAACGCGATGAGCACGCGTACGCGAGCCGGGCGGCGGGTGCCTGGTGGGGTGACGAGATGCAGGGCGATGTCGGGGATGCGCCAGTCGGGCATGACTTCGACCAGTTCGCCGCTGGCCAGATGCTCCCACGCCATGAAGTCGGGTTGCAGCGCCATGCCCACGCCGGCCAGCAGGGCGGGGGTGAAGGCGTCGGCGTTGTTGGCGCTGATGCGGCCGCCGATGTTGACGGTGTAGTCTCCCTCCTGCGCATGGCTGAAACGCCAGGTGCCGGGGTGATCGAGCTGGCTGTAGAGCAGCCCGACATGATGAACCAGGTCGCGTGGGTGCTGCGGCGTCCCGTGCGTTGCGAGATACGACGGCGCAGCAACGAGCGGGCGCCGCACGGCACAGAGCCGGCGTGCGCGCAGCGAGGAATCGCCGAGACTGGCGATCCGCAGGACCACGTCATGGCCACCGCCGACGACGTCGATCAGCGCGTCCGACAAGTCGAGATCGACGCACAGATCTGGGTACTGCGCCAGCAGATCGGGCAGGATCGGGGCGACGTGGCGCAGGCCGAAGCTCATCGGCACGGCGAGGCGGACGAGGCCGCGCGGGCTTTCGCCTTCGGCGCCGGCCTGCGCCTCGGCCGCCTCGCCGTCGGCCAGGATGCGGCGCGCCTTGTCGAGCACGCCGCGTCCGCTTTCGGTCAAGGCGACGCGGCGGCTTGTGCGGTGAAGCAGCGGCACCCCCAACCGCGCCTCGAGCCGACTGACCGCCTTGGATACCGTCGGCTTCGACAGGCCGAGTGCCTCGGCCGCCGCTGCGAAGGAGCCGGTGTCGACCACGCGGGCGAAAATGGCCCAGGCTTCAAGATCGGGCAATGCCATCGATAAAATCCCTTCACCGATGACTTTCCATCATTGCCCTTTCTTTGCAAGCGGCAAGGCATAGATTGGCCCCAACAGCCGCGGACACGAACGCGGCGACGGAGACCTCTCATGATCGAACTGCGCCCCTACAAGACCATCGGCCATGCCAACCACGGTTGGCTGGATGCTAGCCACCACTTCTCGTTCGCCGACTATTACGAGCCGGCCCGGATGAGCTGGGGCAACCTGCGCGTGTGGAACGACGATACCATTGCGGCCAAGAGCGGCTTCCCGCCCCACCCGCATCGCGACATGGAAATCATCACCTACGTCCGCAGCGGCGCAATCACGCACCGGGACAGCCTGGGCAACCAGGGCCGCACCGAAGCGGGCGACGTTCAGGTGATGAGCGCGGGCACCGGCATCACCCATGCCGAGTACAACCTCGAGGACGAGACCACCACGCTGTTCCAGATCTGGATCATGCCGACCCGCCAGGGCGAGCAGCCCAGCTGGGGCGCGCGCCAGTTCCCCAAGGGTGACCGTTCGGGGCAGCTCGTGGTCCTGGCCAGCGGCTATGCCGAGGATGGTGACGCGCTGCCGATCCGCACCGAGGCCCGGCTCGTGGCCGGCACGATCCGCGCCGGCGAAAGCGTCGACTATCAGCTGGGCAGCGATCGCAAGGGCTACCTCGTGGCCGCAACCGGCAAGATCACCGTGAACGGGGTTGAAGCGGATGCGCGTGACGGCATCGCCATCGCTGATCTCGACACGATCACGATCACCGCGCGCGAAGAGGCCGAAGTCGTCCTCGTCGACACGCTCTGATCGCTTGCCGGCGGCGGGCTCCTCTCCCTTCGGCCCGCCGCCACCCCTTTCCCAACGGCCGCTTCCACCGGTCGACCAAGGATACCGCCGCCATGACCGAGAACCCCGTCGACACCATCATCATCCCGCCTTCGCGCGACCTGGGCGACGGGTTCTCCGTGCGCCGCGCGCTGCCCAGCGCGCAGCGCCGCATGGTCGGGCCCTTCATCTTCTTCGACCAGATGGGTCCGGCGGCCTTCACCGGTGAGCAGGCGCTCGACGTGCGCCCGCACCCACACATCGGCCTTGCCACCGTGACCTTCCTGCTCGACGGCGAAATCATGCATCGCGACAGCCTCGGCAGCGAGCAGGTGATCCGCCCCGGCGAGGTCAACTGGATGACCGCCGGCAGCGGCATCACCCATTCCGAACGCACCCCCGAAAGCCAGCGCGGCGTCGGTGCCTCGCTGTTCGGGCTGCAGACCTGGGTCGCCCTGCCCAAGGCGAAGGAAGAGATCGGCGCGAGTTTCCGCCACTACAAGGCGAACGAGATCCCCGTGGCCGAAGACGCCGGCGCGCGCCTCACGCTGGTGGCGGGCAGTGCGGATGGGCTGGTTTCCCCGGTCGAGACGCAGTCCGACATGATCTATGGCGACCTCACGCTGGCACCGGGGGCACGCTATCGCTTTTCGGCCGAGCATGTCGAACGCGCGATCTACGTCGTCAGCGGTTCGCTGCGCATCGAGGGCCAGGATGGCGCGTTCGGTGCGGCGCAACTGGTGGTGCTCAAGCCCGGCGCGGAAGTCGTGCTGACCACCGAGGAGCACAGCCGGCTGATGCTGGTTGGCGGCGAGCCGTTCCCCGAGCGGCGCTTCATCTACTGGAACTTCGTGTCCTCGGATGCCGAGCGGATCGAGCAGGCCAAGCGCGACTGGCGCGACGGTCGGTTCGCGCGGGTGGACGGTGATGACGAGTTCATCCCGCTGCCCGAAGACGTCCCCGGCGTGAAGCTCAAGTAAGGCGAACGATCATGGCCGACCACACCCCTCACGCTTCCGCCACCTCGACCGGTGCGGGTACTTTCCAGAGCGCGCTTCGCATCGGCGGCGGCATCGGTGGCGAGACCACGCTGATCGCCGACGAGCCGCTATCCGCCGGTGGCCTCGACACCGGGCCGACACCCTATGATCTGCTGGCCGCCGCGCTGGCGACCTGCACCACAATGACGCTGCGCTTCTATGCGCAACGCCAAGGGTGGGACATCGGCCAGGTCTCGACCGAGGTGACGCACCACCGGGTCGCCGGGCAGGTTCCGGCGGATAGCTTCGAGCGGACAATCCATCTGGCGGCAGGGCTCGACGAGAGCGTGCGCGCCAAGTTGCTGGGCGTGGCTGAACGGTGCCCGGTGCACCAGACGCTGACCGCCGGCGCCAAGGTCGTGACCCGTGCCGCAGGTGAAGGAGGTGCAGCATGATCACTTCTGTCCGTTCCGCTCTCTCCCGCGAGGAGCAGGCCGCCGCCCGCATCGGCTTCGATGACGCGCGTCGTCATTGCGATTGCGAGCCTGCGGTGCCGCACGAGGAACTGGGCCGCGCGTCGCGGATGATCCTCTGGCTGATCGGCGACAACCGCTTGCGCGGCCTTGCCAATCCCCGGCTCGAGGCGGTGCGCCGTTTTGCCTGCGCGACGCGAGCGGGCCATGCGCCGAGCGTGGCACTGATGGGGCAGCTCAACATGATGGGGCTGCAGCCCTCGCACATCGCGGCGGTGCAGGGGCTGCTGGTCTAGGACGAACAACTCCACCGACGCGCCCGGACCCGTCATGCCATGGTCTTGAAGTTGTGGCCTATACCAGCTGGGCAATCAAGCGCGGCGGGGTAGAAGGTGAAGCGGGACACTTGCGGGGTATCGGCGACGCGACGCTGGCCTAGGGCAGCGATCTGCCTCGTCGCGGCGGCCCTTCCGGCAACACACGGTGTGGGCCAGGAAACGCACGAAACGGGTCCCTATCTCGCGGGATCGGCCATTCCGGATGGTCTGGCAATTGTGCCCCCGCCGCCGCGCCGCGGCAGCGCTGCCGATCGCGCTGACAGGCAAGTGTATAAGAAGACGCGAAAACTGATCGGTACGCCGCGTTGGCGCCTGGCGCAAGCCGACGTCACCAGCGACTGGCACGATCATTTTGCCTGCGCACTGGGCGTCCGCCTGACCCCGCAGTCCGCACCAGCGCTGGCACGTCTGCTGGACCGCGCTTCGACGGCCGGCGTCGTCGATCCGGTCAAGCGCCGCTGGCGGGCGCCACGGCCTTACCTGCGGTTCGGCGGGCCGATCTGCCAGCCACGCACCGCGCATCTCGACAGCAACGGCGACTATCCGTCGGGCCACGCAGCGGGCGGATGGATGGAGGCGCTGATCCTGGCGGAACTCGTCCCCGAGCGGACCACGCAGATCCTGGCGCGCGGGCGTGCCTTCGGCGAGAGCCGGTGGATCTGCGGTGCGCATAGCCGCAGCGCCGTCGAGGCAGGGTGGCTGGCCGGTGCCGCAACGACAGCGGCCCTGCATGGATCGCCCGAATTCCGGCGCGATCTGCAGCAGGCGCGCCGCGAATGGCTGAGCCTCCGCATCACCGCGCCTGCAGCTGATGCCGGCACTTGCGCCGCCGAAACGGCCGCACTGGCCGCCACTACCCCGTCGCATTTGGTGACCGCCGGCCACCGCTGACATCGTGCCCGCTCCCCGCCGCTTGGTGCGGCGCAGCATAAATTTGCCCCATGCGTCCGTTTCCTGCGCGACTGTAACACAGGAGTCGTCGCGTGATGCTTAAGCATACTGGTTCATACCACATGGGGCAGATCATGACGCGACATTCCCTTCGGGCCGCTGGTCCGCACATCAAGAGCATTCTTCTCGCATCGGTGGCGATGGCGGCAGCCGGCGTCCCGGGCGCTGCACTGGCCCAGGCCGCGTCGGCACCGGCCGAAGACGCGACCACCGATGAAGCCTCCGACCGCATCGTCGTGACCGGCTATCGCGAATCGCTGAGCATCGCGCGCGACATCAAGCGGAAGGCGGTGATCCAGGTCGACGCCATCGTCGCCGAGGACATGGCCAAGTTTCCCGAACTGAACCTCGCCGAATCGCTGCAGCGCTTGCCGGGCGTGCAGATCACCCGCGAAGCCGGCGAAGGCCGCCGCATCTCGCTGCGCGGCCTGGGCTCGGATTTCGCCCGCGTCCAGCTGAACGGCATGGAAGTGCTCGGCAACGTCGACTCCGCACAGGACAGCCGCGGCCAGCGCACCCGCGACCGCGCGTTCGACTTCAACATCTTCGCGTCGGAACTGTTCTCCAAGATCGAGGTCGAGAAGACCTTCCAGGCGGCACAGAAGGAAGGCGGCATGGCCGGGACGGTCGGCCTGTTCACCGGCAAGCCGTTCGATTACGCCAGCGGCACCAAGGGCGCGCTGATCGCCAAGCTGGGGACCAACCAGTACACCAAGGATGCGCAGACCCGCTTCGCCGGCCTGTTCAGCCAGAACTGGGACAATCGCTTCGGTATTTCGGTGTCCGCCGCCTACTCGCGCCGCAAGACCACCGAGCAGGGCCACAACACCTACAACTATTCCAACCCCGGCGCCTCGACACTGCAGGGGCTGCTCGGCAAGGGCCTTGATATCTCCAAGCTCTCGGCCGCGCAGCAGGCCAAGTTCCTGTCGGGCGACCTCTATTTCCCCGATGGCAACCGCGTCTCGTCGTGGAACGCCGATCTCGAGCGCATCGGCATCACCGCGGCTGTGCAGTGGCGCCCGGCCGACAACCTGCTGCTCACGCTCGATGCGCTGCATGGCCAGTTCACCACGCATCGCGATGAGCTGCATCTCGCCACGCGCCCGATCAACGGCACCGGCTCCGTCGCATTCGACGGTGCGGCGGGCAGCGCATGGCCGGCGATCTTCCGCACCGGCTCGACCATCAACAGCATTGGCTACGACAAGAACGGCTACGTCACGTCGATCGACGTGACCGGCGCGACCTTTGGCAGCGAGCATCGCCGCGAGCTGAGCAAGAACAAGTTCGAGCAGATCGCGCTGACCGGCAAGTGGGACGCGACCGAGCGGCTGAGCTTCGATGGCCACGTCGGCTACGAGAAGTCGAAGTACGACACGCCCTACGACGACAAGTTCTACATGCGCGCCAAGGGCAATCTCGTCGCCGACTATGGCAGCGATGGCCGCTCGGCGACGTTCAGCTATCCGGGCTGGAACCCGACCAATGCGTCGACCTACGCCATGGACAACTTCTATTATCGCTCGTTCTACAACAAGTCCGAGCTGGCCGAGGGCGTGCTCAACGGCCGCTACGAGCTGGATGACACCTTCACGCTGTGTGCGGGCGTCGCCTATCACCGCTTCACCCAGGATGGCGCCAGCTACTTCTACGATGCGGGCGCCAACGGCACGACCGGCAAGACTCGCGGCACCGCGGTGGGCGACATCACCGATGTCTTCAGCAACAGCTTCGGCTCGTGGCTGATCGGCAATTACGATCGCGGCTTTACCAAGTACAACGAGTACCATCGCCTGTCGCCCAACACCCGCGATGGCGTCGGCGGCGCGCTGCAGGACATCGAGAACGTCTACACCACCAAGGAAGAGACCGAGTCCGGCTATCTCCAGCTCGACTGGGACAGCGACGTCCTGGGCATGAACTTCCGCGGCAACGTGGGCGTGCGCGGGTACCACACCAAGACCCGCAGCCAGGGCTGGATCCAGGGCGACAGCTACGCGTACCTCGGCACCGCCGACGTCCAGGGCAGCTACGAAGGTGTGCTGCCGGCGCTCAACACCGTGCTCGAGGTCGTGCCCGATACGCTGGTGCGCTTTGCGGCGACGCAGAACCTCAACCGTCCCGGCCTCGGCTCTATGGCGGCGCAGGGCACCGCGTTCCGTAACGAGGACAGCGGCGAAATCACCGCCTCGCGCGGCAACCCCAACCTCAAGCCCTACAAGGACACGACGCTCGATGTGTCGGTCGAGCATTACTTCGGCAAGATCGGCCTGCTTTCGGCCAGCGTGTTCCACAAGTGGATCAAGAACTTCATCGGGTCGCAGACCCTGACGAACGTGCCGTTCAGCCAGACCGGCGTGCCCGCGAGCACCATCCCGGGCGCGACCGACAGCACGATCGTCAAGGAATTCTCGATGCCGGTGAACGTGCCCGGCACCAAGAGCCTGACCGGCGTCGAGCTGGCGCTGCAAAGCCAGCTGTTCTTCCTGCCCGGTGCGCTCAAGAACCTCGGCGTGGTGGCCAACTTCACCTATGTCGATGCCGACAAGGAACTCACCGGCATTTCCGACATGAGCTACAACGCCACGCTTTACTACGAAACCGAGCGTTGGGGCCTGCGCGGATCAGTCAGCCACCGCAACCGCTGGTATTCGGGGCTGAGCGACAATCCGATGAGCGCCGACACGCGGGGTTTCGAAGGGTCGACCTATGTCGATGCCTCGGCGTTCTTCAACATCACCAAGGCGTTCCAGTTCACGCTGAACGCGATCAACCTGACCAACCAGAAGGATACGCAGTTCTGGGGCCAGAACCGCTATCTCTACAACCAGACGCAGAGCGGCACGACCTACATGGCGGGCCTCGGCTACAAGTTCTGAGCCGGCCATGAGACAGGGCGGGCGGGGCGCATGCGCTCCGCCCGTTCCGTCATCGCGGCATCGCTCGTCACGTCCCCTCTCGTCACGTTCCTGTCACGTTCACCGCGCAGGCCCTGCCGCCATGATCGTCTCGCATCGCCACCGCTTCATCTTCGCCGCCGTCCCCAAGACCGGCACGCACGCGGTGCGCCAGGCGCTGCGCGATCATCTCGGGCCCGATGATTGCGAGCAGGTCGGCCTGTTCGTCGACAAGCGTTTCCCTTGGCCCAAGCTGGCCGCGATCCGGCACGGCCATCTCGCCTTGCGCGATGTCCGTCCCTATCTCGGCGAGGAGACCTTCGCCGGCTATTTCAAGTTTGCCTTCGTGCGCAATCCCTTCGCCCGCTTCGTGTCCTATTGCGCGTTCATGCTGCGCGGCGGGGACACGTTTCACCAGCGGCCGCAGGACGTGATGCGCCATTTCCTGTTCACCGATCCGCCCGTGGGCCATGTCCTGTTCCAGCCGCAGGCCGCGCTTCTGCTCGATGCGGACGGTCGGACGCTCCTGTCCGATGCGGTCGGGCGGGTGGAGACGATGCAGGCCTCGTTCGATGCCCTGTGCGCGCGGATCGGCATCCCGTCGCGCCGGCTCGACCAGGTCAACGCCACCGTCCACGACGATTATCGCCGCTATTACGACCAGCCGCTGATCGACGCGGTGGCACAGCGCTATGCCGTCGACCTCGCGCTGTTCGGCTACGACTTCGACGGTGTGCGATGATCGCGCCCACCGCCAACCCGCGCAAAACCACCGGCGTGCGCCCGCTGGGCCGCGTGCCCGTCGATGCACTGGCCCGCGCGGTGGCGGCGATCCCCGAGGCGGTGTGGGATGCCGAGAATGCGCGCAAGCCCAATCGCTTCGACGTGCTCGGCCAGACGCGCCACATCGTCTTCCGCTTCATCGACAGCCCGCACGACTGGCGCGGTGCCTACGATTGCCCGCCCTGGGCAGCCTGGCGGCCGCTGCTCCAGCCGGTGCTCGATGCCGCGGTTGCGGACTACGGCTATGCGCGCGGGGCATTCCCGCGGGTGATGCTGGCGCGGTTGCCCGCAGGCGGTGTGATCCAGCCGCACATCGATGCCAACCCCGCGGCGAAGTGGCCGCACAAGATCCACGTGCCCTTGTTCACCAACCCGCAGGTCATCTGCCTGTTCGGCGGGGCGGAGCACCATTTCCCGGCAGGCATGGCAATCGAGGTCGACAACCTCGGGCCGCACTGGGTGCGCAACGGCGGGCCGAGCGACCGGACGCACCTGATTTTCGAGTACTACGATCGCGACCAGCCCGAGCCGGCATGGCTGCAAGGGTGAGCGCGACTGACGCGGCGACGCGCGATGCCTTGCTGGCCGAAGCGCAGGCGCTGCGGCGGGCAGGGCGCCTGGTCGAGGCGCTGGCCACGCTGGCACGGCTCGAGAAAGCATGGCCCCGCTTCAGCCGGCTGCACCAGGAGCGCGGCCAGTGCCAGATCGCGCTGCGCAACGCACCGGCGGCGATCGCCGCGCTTGAGCGGGCTGTGGCACTCAACCCCACGCTGCCGGCGAGCTGGCATATGCTGGCGCAGCTTTACGCCCATGCCGGAGACAGCGCGCGCGCAGGGCAGGCGCGGCAACGGCTCGCGGTGCTCGAGCAATGGCCGCCCGCCCTGGTCATGGCTGGCAGCCTCCATGCCGATGGCGATCTCGGCCCGGCCGAGCAGGTCCTGCGCGAATATCTGGACCAAGACGGTGCCAACGTCGGCGCGCTGCGGCTGCTGGCGCGGATCTGTGTCGATGACGGACGCAGCGCCGAGGCGGTCACCGTGCTGCGCCATGCGCTGGCCCAGGCGCCCGATTACCATCCGGCCCGGCAGGACCTGGCGACCGTGCTGCTCGACCGGCAGGAGCATGCGCAGGCCCGCGCCGAAGCCGCCACGCTCCTCGCCGCACAGCCCACGGACCGCGCCGCGCGCAAGCTGCATGCCGCGGCCTGCGTCGCCCTCGGCGATCACGAAGCGGTAATCGACCGCTATGCCGCGCTCCTGGCCGAAGGGACCGCCTCGGCGACCGAAGCCGCCGAACTGCGGGCCTGGCGGGCCAATGCGCTCAAGATCTGCGGGCGCACCGAGGAGGCGATCGCCGATTACCGGGCCGCCATCGCTGCGCGCGGGGACGGCTATGGCGTCGCCTGGTTCGGCCTCGCCAACCTCAAGACCTATCGCTTCACCGCAGCCGAGGTGGCCCGGATGGAGGCGGCGGCGGCCGACCCGGCGCTCGCCGGGCAGGACAAGGTCTATCTCGCTTTCGCACTCGGCAAGGCGTTCGAGGATCGCGGCACGTCCGAGAAAGCCTGGCACTGGTATACCAGTGGCAACGCACTCGAGCACCGGCGCCATGGCTGGAGCGCGGACGCCGCCGATGCCGCCGGCGAAAGGATGCGTGCCGCCTTCGCGCAGGTGCTGCCACCGCCGGCTGCCGCAGCGCCGGACGAGGCCACGCCGATCTTCATCGTCGGCCTGCCGCGTTCGGGCTCCACCCTGGTCGAGCAGATCCTCGCCTCGCATCCCGAGGTCGAGGGGACGCAGGAACTGACCGAGATCGGCCGCTTGTCCGCCGAGGTCTGCGGCAGCGATCCGGCCTGCGACCTGCCGCTGGACCCTCGGGCGCTGGCGCGGCTCGACCGGCGCGAACTGCGCGCGCTGGGCCAGCGCTACCTGGAGGATACGCGCGTCTATCGCCGGCTGGGCCGTGCCTGCTTCATCGACAAGATGCCCGCCAATTTCTGGCATCTCGGCCTGATCGCGCATGCCTTGCCGCAGGCCCGGATCATCGACGTGCGCCGCGGTGCGATGGCCTGCTGCTTCAGCAACTACAAGCAACTGTTCGGCCCCGCGCACAACCGCTTCGCCTATGATCTGGCAACGCTCGGACGCTATTACCGCACGTACGAGGCGATGATGGCGCATTGGCAGCGGGTGCTGCCCGGCCGCGTGCTGCGCATGGACCACGAGGCACTGGTCGCAGACCTCGAGGGCAGCGTGCGCCGGTTGCTGGCGCATTGCGGGCTGGCGTTCGATCCGGCCTGCCTGCGCTTCCATGAGACCCGGCGCCCGGTGCGTACGCCCAGTTCGGAACAGGTTCGCCGCCCGATCGATGCTGCGGGGCTGGACCAGTGGCGTGCCTTTGCGCCATGGCTGGACCCGCTGCGCGACGCATTGGGTACCGCGCGGGACGACCCCGGGAGCTGACCTGCGATGCGCTTGCCCCTGCCGTTCTACCAATTGCCCGTGCTGTTCGATGCGGCGCGCCTGGGTGCCGAAGTTGCCGGGCTGCCCGATGCGGCCTGGGCACCGCACCCCGATGGCATTCCCGGCAACAGCGCGGCGCGGCTGATCACGGTAGAGGGGCAGGAAAACGACGCGCACCTCGGGCGGATGCGTCCGACCGGCTGGCTTTCGGCCATGCCCTATGTTCGCCAGGCACTGGCCGGGTTCGGCGTGGTGTGGAGCCGTGCGCGGCTGATGCGGCTCGAACCCGGTGTGGGCGTGCCCGAACATGCCGACATCAATTATCACTGGCACACCCGCGTCAGGCTTCACATCCCGGTGTTCACTTCGCCTGATGTGCGCTTCCATTGCGACGGCGCGGTGGAGCACATGGGGGCGGGCGAGGCGTGGATCTTCGACAACTGGCGTCGCCACCATGTCGAGAACGGCAGCGCTGCCCCGCGCATCCACCTCGTCGCCGATACCTCGGGAACGGCTGAATTCTGGCGTTTCGCCCTGGGGCAGAAGCCGCCGCGCAGCCTCTGGCCGACCGTCCCCTGGGACCCGGCCGCCGATCCCGCAGTCCTGACCGAACGCAACGAGCGCAGCGTGGTCATGCCCGCGGCAGAGGTCCAGTGGCTGCTCGACGACTTGCGTCAGGAACTGGTACCGCAAGTCGACGGGGCGGAGGGGGCGGACAGCCAGGCGCGGTTCGAGCAATTGCTCGACAGCTTTGTGTGCGACTGGCGCCAGTTGTGCCTGCTGCACGGCCTCTCGGGCGAGGGGCTGCCCCGGTTCAAGAGCCTGGCGATGGCGATGCGCGATGCCGCCCGGAGCGCGGGCGAGGGCCTCGTCATGCGGACCAATGGCGTGAGCGCGGTGCTGGTGCTGGAAAAGCGCGTGCTGCAGCATCTGCTGCTGTGACGGGTGAGGGCGGGGAACGCGCCTGAGCTGCTGTCACCGAACTGCCGTTTAATTGGTCTAGTCCAGCGGCATGAGTGCCTCTCTTGCCGCCGAACCCGGCGGGCCCGCGCGGCCCGGCCGCTGGTCCTCGTCCGACCTCCCGCTGCTCCTGCTCGGCGGGCTCGCGGCCTTCAGCGCCTATTTCGCGATGTACGCGTTTCGCAAGCCCATCGCGGTGGCGACGTTCGAGGGCGTAGGGCTTCACCCCTTCGGCCTCGACTACAAGTCGGCGCTCGTCATCATGCAGGTGCTGGGATACGCGCTGTCGAAGCTGATCGGCATCCGCGTCATCGCCGCCTTCGGGCGTGGCGGCCGCGCGCGGGCGATTGCCGCGCTCATCGGGATCTCGTGGCTGGCGCTGGTCGGCTTTGCCCTCCTGCCGCCGGGTGCGGGGCTGGTCTGCGTGTTCTTCAACGGACTGCCGCTGGGCATGATCTGGGGGCTGGTGTTCAGCTACGTCGAGGGGCGGCGCGTGTCCGAATTGCTGGGTGCGATGCTCTGTGCCAGTTTCATTCTCTCCTCCGGGCTGGTCAAGTCGGCCGGCGCGCTGATTCTCCACGCCGGGGTCAGCGAGCGCTGGATGCCCGCATTGACCGGGCTGCCCTTCGTGCCGCTGCTGCTGGCCTCGCTCTGGCTGCTCGAACGCTTGCCGGCGCCGTCTGCCGCCGACGAGGCCGAACGCACCGCGCGCGTGCCGATGGGCCGGGCCGAGCGTGCCGCGCTGCTGCGTGACAACGGCCTGCCGATGGCGCTGCTGGTTGCGGGCTATGTCCTGCTGACCGCGATGCGCGACTTTCGCGACAACTTCGCGCCCGAATTGTGGACCGCGCTGGGCCGCGGCGGTTCGGCGGCGGTGTTCTCGCAAAGCGAGGTGCCCGTGGCGGTCATCGCGCTGGCGGGCCTTGCGGCGCTGATGCTGGTGCGCGACAATCTGCGCGCGCTGCTGGCGATGCATGGCTTGATCGTGCTGGGCGGCGTCATGCTCGGCCTCGGCACCCTGGCATTCCAGTTCGGCCTGATCGGGGCGATGCACTGGGTGATCCTCACCGGTGCCGGACTGTACCTGGCCTATACCCCGTTCAACGCCATGCTGTTCGACCGCATGATCGCGGTGCTCGGGCGGGCGGGCAATGCCGGCTTCCTCATCTACATCGCCGATGCCTCGGGCTATGCCGGCAGTGTCGCGCTGTTGGTCTGGCGCAGCCTGTTCGCGCCGGGGCCGCACCTGCTGCCGATGTTCATCGCCTGCGCCTATCTGGCGGCCGTGCTCGTCATCGGGTTCACCTGCGCCTCGGCGCTGTGCTTCGTGAAGCGGAGCAGGCGATGACCGACCTCATCGTCGTCGGCGCCGGGATCGTCGGGCTGGCACATGCCCTGGCCGCGGCGCGTCGCGGCAAGCGGGTGCTGGTCCTCGACCGCGACGCCCGCGCCAATGGCGCCTCGGTCCGCAACTTCGGCTTCGTCACCGTCACCGGCCAGGAACGCGGTCGCGTGTGGCAACGGGCGCGGCGCAGCGCCGAGGTCTGGCGCGAGATCGCCGGGCCGGCGGGCATCACCGTCGAGCAGGAAGGCTTGCTGGTGGTTGCGCAGCGTGCCGAGGCGGGCGCCGTGCTTGATGCCTTCATGGCGACCGACATGGCCGAGGGGTGCACCCGGCTGACCGCGGACCAGGTTGCAGCGCTCTGCCCGCAGGCGAGCGCGCCGGCGGGCGGCCTGCACAGCACTCACGATTGCCGCGTCGAATCGCGCGATGCCATCCCGCGCCTCGCACGCTGGCTGGCGACCGCGCACGGCGTCGCCTTTCGCTACGGCGCGGCGGTCGTGGCGGTGGAGACCGGCGCGGTGCGGCTCGCCGACGAGACGCGGCTGGAAGCGGAGGCTATCGTGGTCTGCCCCGGCGACGAATGGGCGGGCCTCTTTCCCGAGATATGCGCCGAGGAGCGCGTGACCCGCTGCAAGCTGCAGATGCTGCGGCTCGCCGCGCCGGGCTGGCGTCTGCCGGCACCGGTCATGGCCGACCTCAGCATGGTGCGCTACTTCGGCTATGCCGCGCTGCCCGAGGCGGCGGCACTCAAGGCACGGCTCGAGGCGGATTCGGCCGAAGCCCTGGGCTGGGGCATCCACCTCATCGCCGTGCAGAGCAGCGACGGCACGCTCGTGGTGGGGGACAGCCACGACTATGGCCCGACCCCCGATCCTTTTGCGCGCGAGGCGATCGATGCCGCCATGCTGCGCCAGTACGCCGCGGTCCTCGGCCGCCCGCCCGCAGTGGTCGAGCGCTGGACCGGCACCTATGCCTCGGCCGCCGGGCACAGCTTCGTGCGGCGCCCGGCCGACGGCGTTCGGCTGGTCGTCGTGACCAGCGGGACCGGTGCCTCGACCGCCTTTGCCCTCGCCGAAGAGGTGATCGGCGCACTCTTTGCCAGCGAAAGGGAAGTGGCATGATCCCCGGACTGAAGGCCGTCGTGTTCGATTGGGCGGGCACGATGATCGACTTCGGCAGCCGCGCGCCGGTGGTGGCGCTGTGCAAGGTCTTCGCCGCGCATGGCGTGCCGATCAGCGAGGAGGAGGCGCGCGCCGACATGGGCCGGGCCAAGCGCGACCACATCGCCGCCATTCTCGCCGCGCCACGCGTCGCCGCGGCCTGGCGGGACGCGCATGGCAGCCTCGCCGACGAGGCCGCGATCGACGCGCTCTTTGCCGGCATTGCCCCGCTGATGCGCGAAGCGGCCGACGAGTGCGCCCTGCTCGTCCCCGGCGCGGCCGAGGTGGCCGCCCGCCTGCGCGCAGCCGGCGTACAGATCGGTTCGTGCACGGGCTATAGCCGCGACATGATGGCGGGCATCCTCCCCGCCGCAGCGGCGCAGGGCTATGCACCCGATCTCGTGGTCTGTGCCGGCGAAACGGCCGAGGGGCGTCCCTCGCCGCTGATGCTGTGGAAGAACCTTGTCGAACTCGGCGCCTGGCCGGCCAGTGCCTGCGTGAAGGTGGACGATGCCGCCGTGGGGATCGCCGAAGGCCGCGCCGCCGGCGTGTGGACCGTGGGCGTCGCCGCCAGCGGCAACGGCGTCGGCCTCACCGCCGAAGCCCTGGCCGCGCTCGACCCCACCGACCGCCGCGCACGCATCGACGCCGCGCGCGCCGACCTGCTCGCCGCCGGCGCGCATGTGGTAATCGATACCGTGGCAGACCTGCCCGATGCGCTGAGGCGGCTGGCGATCGGGTAGGAGTGGGCGTTTCCCCGCTGGCTCTATGCCCTGACGCTCAGGTCCACGTGGATGCGGATCGCGTCGTGGCGCCAGTATTCGCGGTCGTATTCGACCACGCGGCCGCGGTCGTCGAAGCTGGTGCGGGTGACCTTGATCCCCGGGGTGCCCGATTTGACCCCCAGCCGCTCGGCCGTCTCGCGGATCAGCGCGCAGGGGCGGATGTCCATGCGGTTGCGCGAGACCGAGAAGCCGTAGTGGACCTTGAGGATCTCGGTCAGCGAGGCATCGAGCGAGTGCGTCAGCAGGTCGGGTGCCAAGGCCGGGTCGACCACGATCCGCTCCATCAGCACGGGCCGTCCGTCGATCGTGCGGCGGCGCTCGATGTAAAACAGCGGCGCGCCGGGCACCATGCGGAACACGTCGGCCATGGCAGAGCTGGCGGGCACGACGCGCTTGTCGAGCGTCTCGGTGCCGGGCACGCGACCCTGTTCGCCCACATAGGTCATGAAGCCGGCCCAGCGCGTCGGATCGTAGGTCACCGCCGGCGGCGACACGTACCAGCCGCTGCGGTCGCGGCGGTAGATCAGTCCTTCGGACTCGAGCTGCGACAGCGCCTCGCGGATCGTGCCGCGCGCGATCCCGGTCTCGGTCTGGAACTGGCGTTCGGAAGGGAGCCGGGTCTCGGGCTTCAGCCGTCCCAGCTCGATGCTGCGCGCGATCCGGTCGCGCAGCGCGAGGTATTGCGGCCCCTCGGCATCATCGGCCAGGCGGGGCAGGTCGAGCATGTCGGGTGCGCTTCGCATCGTCGCCTACAGATGGCAGGGGGGCAGGGTGCTGGCAACGGCAAAGCCGCGCCGGTCAGGGCCGATCGTGCAATAGTGCCGCCAGCAAAGGGCGATAGCTGTCGAGGTCGGGCACGGCCCACCGGTTGCGCTTGCCGCCATCGTCGCAGCGCCGCAGGGCGATGGCATCGGCAAACCACGGGCCGCTCTCGAACAGCTTGGCTTCGGCCGGGTCCATCGGCCCGCCCTGCAGGCTCAGGCTGAGCACGGATGCGGGGCTGAGCGTCGCGGCATAGCCCGGCTCGACCGTGCAGAGATAGCGCTTGGCCGCGACATGGAGACGCACCGGTTCGGTCACCGCGGGGCCGAAGAACCGCGCCAGGAAATCCGCACCCGTCTCCTCGTGGCGGGCGTCGATCCCCTGGCCCTGCGCCGCGTTGCCGGCATCGTCGATGAACTGGCCGACATCGTGCAGCAGCGCGGCGGCGACCAGCGCGGGGCCGGCGCCGTCCTCGCGGGCGAGCTGCGCGCATTGCAGCGCATGCTCCATCTGGGTGATTGCCTCGCCATACCGCAGGTCGCCGAATTCGATCACGGGTCTCAGAACGCGCTCAATCTTCTCGTTATGCATTCGGCACTTTCCATCGCTTCGGCAGCCTGGCGGGCATCGGCCCGCCGCAGATCGTCGTCAATTTGTCGCCTAACTGGACTAGACCACGTTTGTGACTGGGCAGCGACATACGGAGCGCATGATGGATTCGCAAGATCGCCGGCAATTCCTCAAGCTGGGCGCGGCCTCTGCGGCAGGCAGCCTGGCGACGGCCAGTCTGGGAGCGGGCATCGCGCCGGGGCTGATCGAACGCGCGCTGGCGATCGCGCCGGCGGGGCGGACGGGCACGATCATGGATGTCGAGCACATCGTGGTGATGATGCAGGAGAACCGCGCGTTCGATCACTATTTCGGCATGCTCGATGGCGTGCGGGGTCTTGGCGATCCGCGTCCGCTGCGGCTGGCGGGCGGCAGCAGCGTGTGGGCGCAGCCTTCCGACCAGCATCCCGATGGTCATGTCCTGCCCTACCACGGCGATTCGCGGACCACGCGCTCGTTCACGGTCGACGGCGCGGACCAGTCGCACCACGAGAACATCCACATGTTCAACCGTGGCCGCTACGATCGCTGGGGGCACAACGGCCAGCTGCAGAACCGCATGCTGCATTACGGCCCGGGCGACCTGCCGTTCTATTATGCGCTCGCCGATGCCTTCACCGTATGCGACGCCTACCACTGCTCGACCATGACGCAGACCTATCCCAACCGGCTGCACCTGTTCACGGGATGCAACGGCGGCGGCACGGTCGGCGGCGACCCCGAAATGAGCAATTACGGCGAGGACGAGACGCCGAGCGCCGACATGGCGCAAGACCGCAGCCTACGGGCCGAGGCCTATCGCTGGACGACCTATGCCGAGCGGCTGCAGGTGGCCGGGATCGACTGGAAGGTCTACCAGGAATACGACAATTTCGGCGACAACCTGCTCTCGGTCTTCCCCGCGTTCCGCCCCTGCGACCCGGCGTCCGACCTCTACCGCCGCGGCCGGTCGTGGGTGAGCGAAGGCAAGGGCGGTGCCGATCGCACGCGATCCGATGGCGACCAGCTGGTCGAGGCCTTCCGCGCCGACATCGCGGCCGGGCGGCTGCCGCAAGTCTCGTGGATCGTCACCGCCGCCGACCTGTCGGAACATCCCACCGCCGAGCCGGCCAAGGGCGAGCATGTCACCGCCCGGCTGATCGAGGCGCTGATCGATCATCCCGAGGTTTTCGCCAGGACCGTCTTCATCCTCAATTACGACGAGGTCGGCGGGTTCTTCGATCACATGCCGCCGCCGGTGCCGCCGGTCGGTAACTATCGCGGCCACAGCACCGTGCCGGTCGATGGCGAGGCCAAGGACTGGAGTGCCGAGAGCGAATGGGCCAAGGCGCACGGCGCGATCCATCCCATCGGCCTTGGCGCCCGCACGCCGACGGTGATCGTCTCGCCCTGGTCGCGCGGCGGGCACGTCTGCTCGCAGCTGTTCGACCATACCTCGGTGCTGCGTTTCATGGAGGCGCGCTTCGGCGTGGCGGAGCCCAACATCAGCGCCTGGCGCCGCGCGGTCTGCGGCGACCTTACCTCGGCGTTCGATTTCACGCGCCCCGATGCTGGCCGCCCCGACCGGCCCTTTCCCGACACCAGCGCCTTCCAAAGCCGGGTCGCGCAATCGAAGGCGGGCCATGCCAATGCGATCCCCGCGGTGCAGGCGCCGGCGCAGCAGATGCCGGGCCGGCGGGGCCATCGTCCCTTGCCCTATCGCTTCACCGCGCGGGCCATGGGCGGTGACGACACCCCGCCGCGGCTGGCGCTCGCCAATCCAGGCACCGTCGGCGTGGTCTTCACGCTGCATGACAACCTCGATCGGGCAGAGCCGGCGCATTTCACCATCGGCGCAGGCCATGACCATGTGACCGAGCCCTTGCCGATGGCGGAGGGCCTCTATGATGCCACGCTACGCGGACCCAACGGGTTCTGGCGGCGCTATGCCGGCAGGCCAGGCGACAGGGGCGATTGCCAGGCGCACGAGCATCCCGGGCTGGAAGCGCTGGAGCTGGTGTTGTCCAACCACGGCACGGCGCCCGCGGTGTTCACCATGGCGATGGACCCGGCCTATCGCGGCAGGGGTCCGGCCGTGCGGCGCGTCACGGTCCCGGCGGGCGGCACGGCGCGAACGCTGTGGCGCCTTTCGTCGAGCGACTGCTGGTACGACCTGACGGTCACCTGCACCGGGGCCGACGATTTCGTTCGGCGGCTGGCGGGCAAGGTCGAGACCGGCGCACAGGGCCGCACCGACCCAGGCATCGGGGCGATGCGGCTGACCGCCTGAGCCGCAGCGCGCCGGGTCTTACTCGGCGACGGCGGCCAGCTCGTCGTGACCGTCTTCCCCTTCGGCCGCCTGGCGCGCCCACATCTCGGCATAGAGGCCGGCGCGGCGCAGCAGGTCGGCATGGCTGCCCTGCTCGACCAGACGACCGTGCTCGATCACCAGGATCGTGTCGCTGTCGGCGATGGTGGAGAGGCGGTGCGCGATCGACAGGGTCGTGCGGTTGACCGCGACGTCGCGCAGCGTGCCGAGGATGTCCTGCTCGGTGCGGGTATCGAGCGCGCTGGTCGCTTCGTCGAACAGCAGGATCGGCGGATTCTTGACCAGCGTACGCGCGATGGCGACGCGCTGCTTCTCGCCGCCCGACAGCTTCAGCCCGCGTTCGCCGACCTCGGTGTCAAGGCCCTGGGGCAGGCGGGCGATGAACTCGGCGATCGAGGCACCGCGTGCCGCCGCCTCGACATCGGCCGGGGTGGCGCCCTCGCGGCCATAGGCGATGTTGTAGCCGATCGTGTCGTTGAACAGCACCGAGTCCTGCGGGACGATGCCGATCGCGGCGCGCAAGCTCGCCTGGGTCACGCCGGCGATGTCCTGTCCGTCGATCAGGATGCGCCCCGAAAGCGGATCGTAGAAGCGGAACAGCAGCCGCGCGATGGTCGACTTGCCCGCGCCCGAGGGGCCGACGATGGCGACGCGGCTGCCGGCCGGCACCTCGAACGAGAGGCCATGCAGGATCGTGCGGTCGTGCTCGTAGCCGAACACCACGTTGTCGAAGGTCAGCGACGGCTGGCGCACCACCAGCGCCGGTGCGCCGGGCTTGTCCGCCACCTCGACGTGGGTGTCGATCAGGCGGAACATTTCGGCCATGTCGATCAGGCCCTGGCGGATCGTGCGATAGACCATGCCCAGCATGTCGAGCGGGCGGAACAGCTGCGTGAGATAGGTCTGCACGAAGACCAGCTGGCCTGCGGTGAACTGGCCGTGCCACCAGCCCCACACGGTATAGGCCAGCGCGCCCGCCATCAGCAGGTTGACCACCAGCGCCTGCGCGATGTTGAGCAGCCCAAGGCTGTTCTCGCTCGCCACCGCCGCCTCGGCATAGGCGCGCGCGGCCTGGCCATAGCGCGCTTCCTCGCGGCGTTCGGCGCCGAAATACTTGACCGTCTCGTAGTTGAGCAGCGAGTCGACCGCGCGCGACAGGGCCTGCCCGTCGAGCCGGTTCATCCGCTCGCGCAAGTGCGTGCGCCACTCGGTGATCGTGCGCGTGACCCAGATATAGGCCGCCACGGCGAGGGCGGTCGCCGCGACGAGGCCCCAGCCGAACGTGATCCAGAAGATCACCGCCACCACGATCAGCTGCAGGATCGTCGGCGCGATGTTGAACAGCATGAAGTAGAGCATCGTGTCGATGCTCTTGGTCCCGCGCTCGATCGTCTTGGTCACCTCGCCGGTGCGGCGCGCGAGGTGGAAGCGCAGCGACAGGCGATGCAGCTGGGCGAAGACATGCTCGGCCAGCGCGCGCGTCGCATCCTGGCCGACGCGCTCGAACACGATGTTGCGCAAGTTGTCGAAGGCGACGCCGATGAAGCGGCCGAAGGCGAACGCCAGCACCATCCACATCGCCAGCATGCCGAGCCGCGGCCCGGTCACGTTCATCGCATCCACCGCCCACTTGAGCAGGTAGGGCAGCGTCAGCTGCACCCCGGTCGACAGCAGGATGAACACGCAGGCGATGACGATGCGCTTGCGCAGGCCCGGATTGTCCGCCGGCCAGAGATAGGGAAGGAAACGCTTGAGCGTCAGCCAGCCATCGTGGCGGGCGGCAGGATCGTTGGGCTTTTCGGGCGGCATGGATCGCACATAGGCACTTTGGCAGGATCTGCCAGTGCCATGCCCTCACGCGCCGCCTTCGCGCGCTCCCTCTACCGCGCCGCCAGCGTCTCGGGCTTCGCGCCGAAGTTGAACATGACGCGGCGCCGCGCGAAGTCGATCGCGATGCGCCGGAAGGCCGAAAGGTCGCGCATCCCCAGCATCAGCGCGGGCCGGTGGTTCAGCTTGAGATAGGCGAAGGCCGGCGCATCGGCATAGGCGAACATCAGGTTGTTGATGCGCATGCCGCCGATCTGCATGGACTTCGCACGACCGATCGCGGCGGTAATGGTCTGCCCGGTCACCGCGACGAGGTCCGCGCTTTCGGACGTGCGGCGCAGGTTGAGCGCCTTTTGCAGCGCCAAGTTGCCGATCGAATTGTCGGCCCCGGTGTCGATCATCACATCGACTCGCACGCCGTCGATCAGTGCCTCGGTCATGATGAGCTGGCCCGAGCGGCGCCGCGCCTTGACGACCAGCCCGAAATCGCCGGTAAAATCGCTGTCGCTCGTCGCATCGGGTGGCGACTGCCCGATCAGCATGCGCCGCCGCGCGAAGTCGATGTCGACGCGCTGGTCCTGCAATCCGTCGAGCCCGACGATCCCCTCGGCGCCGAGTTCGTGGCCATCCACCACCGGCGCGACCAGCCCGACGAAGCGCCGGGTGCCCATGGTCAGTTCCGCCACCGAGACCAGCGACACCTCCTTCACCCCGGCGACGCTGACCAGCCGGACCTGCCCGTTGGGAACGAGGCCCAGCCGGTCGGCGGTCTGGTGCGTCAGGACGGTCCGCTGCGCGCCGGTGTCGACCATGAAGGAAAACGGCCCGACATCCCCGATGTGGACCGGCACGGTCATGCGGCTGTTGGCATCCTGCCCGAGGTGGATCAGGTCGGGCGTCTCGGCGTCCTCCGCCACGGGATCGCGCGCCCCTTGTGCCTGAACATGTGCGGCAGCGGGCAGGGGTGCGACAGATTGCGCCGACACGGGCAGGGCCGCGCCGGCAAGGGCCAGCGGGCCGATCGTGCCGGCCGCGATACGGGCCAGCGTTTTCATCGTTTTCATCCTCTCCATCGCAAACGCTACGCCTGCTTGAACGGCGGCGCCACGGATAAATGCAATGCTGCGCTGCGAATTTTGTGACGGTGGTTTGCTTGCGACCCAGCCGTCGGGGGCGGCGGCTCAGGCGAAAGGCGCGATGCGGCGCGCGCGCAGGCCGTGCAGGATCTCGCCCAGCATGGCGGTCATCTCCGCCAGCAACGGGTGGCGAACGAGGCGCATCGTGGCGAGCCAGCAGACGATCCCGGCAAGGACCATGCCCGCCGCCTGCGCCAGCCCGCATTGCATCGGACCGGCCCACAGCGCGTAGCTGGCGAGGAGCGGCGCCACCGCCGCGACGGTCACCGCCAGGCTCTGGCCATAGACCGCCGCCAGCGCCTGCCAGCGGAAGTCGAGCATGCGGCGCATGAACGGCGCGTAGATCACGATGGCGAGCAGCCCGTGCACCAGCCGCGAGACCGCGACCCAGGCCAGCCCGAACGGGGCCGTGGCGATGATCAGGGCGACCGAGAGCATCGTCTCGATCACGTTGCGGCGGATCAGCGCCCGCTTGTGGCCCAGCAGCAGCGGCAGGTCCGAATTGAGCGGCAAGGCGATGTAGCACAATTGCGCCAGTGCGACCCAGGCCAGTAGCGGCGCGGCGGCAATCCAGCGCGGGCCATAGAGCGTGAGGATCAGGGGATGCGCCAGCGTGGCGATCCCCGCCATCGCCGGCCAGGCAATCCCGGTATAAGCCGCGACCACGCGCAGGTACGGCGGCCCCAGCGGCTCGCCCGCATCGCGCACGCGGCGGAACGCAGGGTAGAAGACCCCGGTCACGGCACCCGCGACAAGCATACGCAGCTGGAGTGCCAGGCCCGAGGCGCGCGCGAACAGGCCGACCGCCGCGTTGTCGATGATCCGCCCGATCACCAACTCGGGCGCGCGCGCCGTGATCGAATAGCAGGTCGACAGCACCGAGTTGGTGCCGCCCAGTTCGAGCACCGGCCGCGCCCCGTCGATCCGCAGCGGCCAGGGCGCCATCCAGCCGGCGCGCCACTGGCTCACCACCAGTCGCGCGCCCTGCTGGGCAAAGGCGCCCCAGGCCAGCGCCAGCGCACCGTGGCCGAGCACGGCGAGCGTCACCGCGGTTGCCGCATTCGCCAAGGCCGAGCCGACCTCGATCATGGTGTTCGAGCGATAGTCCATGCGCCGCTGGCAGGTCGCCTGCGGCACGATCGACAAGGGCACCAGCAGATACGACGATGCCACCACCAGGAGCACCGGCAGCATCGCCGGATCGCCATAGAAGCGCGCCACCGGCACGGCCGAGGCCAGCGCCAGCAGCGCCACGCCCCAGGCGAACAGCACCGAGACGGTGAACGCGGTCTGCAATTTCTCCGCGCTGAGGTCGCGTTCGCCGTTGACGTAGCGGGTGACGCCGAAGTCCTGCAGGAACGAGACGATCGAGACCGCGGCAAAGGCGATCGAGAACAGGCCGAGCTGTGCCGGGGTGATGAACCACCGCGCCAGCACCACGCTTGTGGCGAACTGGATCGCGAACGAGGCATATTGCGACACCAATGCCCAGGCCGCCGCCGTGCGCACCGACATCTCGGGCACGGGATCGCCGATCGCCGAGCGTCCGCGGGTCATGCCGGCACGCTCACTGGCCGACGGGTCAGTCCCGCCGAAACCAGCGCCAGCAGCGCCTGGCTTCCGCGCGCGGCATGACCGCTACGCAACAGGCGCAGCGCCGCCCGCCACAAGTGCGGCTGAGGCCCGGCCTCGGCGATGTGGCCCTTCAGCGCAGGCCAGGCATCGCCGGCAAGCCGCTCGGGCGCAAAGAGCACGCGATCGATCACGCGCTTGCGCGCATAGGCCGCGCTGCCCGGGCCGAGCAGTGCATCCAGCGTGTCGATATCGGGCAAGGTCGCCAAGCCGTCCGTCGGGTCGCGCCCCGTCGCCGTGCGAAGGCGATGCGCCAGCCAGGCGATCGCGGCATGGTGCGCCTGCGTCACCATGTGACGGCTGCTGACCTGCGTCGTGGAGACGCGATAGGCGAGCAGGCATTCCTCGAGATTGGCGATGCGCGTGCGACCCGCCAGGCGCAGCCACAGGTCATAATCCTCGGCATGGACATAGGCCGGGCGATAGCCGCCGGCGTCGCGAACCAGGTCGCGCCGGACCATCACCGCGCTGTGGCACAGGATCGGGCCATGCTCGAGCGCCGCGACGATCGCGTCATGATCGTGGGGGCGGCGGATCGGCGGGGTGGAGGCCGGCCCCCCGGTTTCGTCGATGAACAGCGTTTCGCAGCCGATCAGGCCGTGTTCGGGATGCGCCTTCAGGAACGCCATCTGTCGCTCGAGGCGGGCGGGCATGCAGATGTCATCCGCATCGAAGCGCGCGACCCAGGGCGCGCGCGCTTGCGCAAACAACTGGTTGAGGCTGGCCACCAGACCTTGCGGCGGCGCGGCAATGACCCGGACGCGCGGGTCGCGCGCCGCAAAGCCTTCGGCCATCGCACGGCTGGCATCGGTCGATCCGTCGTCGAGCAGCAGGAACTCGAAGTCGCCGAAACTTTGCGCCAGCACGCTCTCGATCGCCTGCGGCAGCGTCGCGGCGGCATTGCGCATGGCCGTGGCGACGGTCACGGCCGGAGCGCGGGGAGGCACGGACGCCATGGCGCTCAGGTCTCGCGCTCGAGAAAGCTGGGTTCGGGCGTGCCGGTGGCCGATCCCCGGCTATGCGCGCGGCGGCGCCAGCGCAGCATCGGCGCGGCGAGCGCGGGAAGCCAGTGCCACATCGCCAGCGCGATATGCCACACCGGCCCGTCGATATGGCGGGTCAGCCCCTTGAGGTCGGCAATGCCCGCCCTGGCCTGGCCGGCGACGATGCGATCGATCGCGGTCTCGAAGGCCAGTGCCTCGCGCGTGGTGTTCATCAACCGCTCGATGGCGTGCGATTCGGGCGAGCCCGGGGCAACCGTGCCGCGCATCTTCTCCTGCACGCGCAGGCTGCCGCGCAGCAGGGCAGCGGCCTGCGACGATGCAGAGCCGGCGCGCACGCGATATTCCCCCAGCGCGGCGTCGACATAGCGCGCCTTGCCGCCACGCCGCAGCAGGCGGACCCACAGGTCGAGGTCCTCGGCATGGTGCATCGCCGTATCGAAGCCCCCGATCGCATCGAAGTGCGCCCGCCGGAAGACGCTGCCGATATAGACGTTGAACGAGCGGTCGAGCACAGCAAGCCAGTCGGCCTGCTCGGCGTGAGGGCGCTCGACGCAGAGCCGCGAGGCACTCACCGCCCCGAAAATCCGCGCATTGCAGGTCGCGATCGTCAGCGTCGGATCGGTCTCGAGCAGCGGCACCAGGGTGGCAAGGTACGTGGGCAGGAACAGGTCATCGCCATCGAGCAGCGCGAGGAGCGGGGCGCCGCTCTCGGCCACCGCCCGGTTGCGGGCCGCGGACACGCCGTGATTCTCCGAGGCCACGAAACGGATGCGTGGATCGCGCAAGAACGGCGCGACGGCACGCGCGACCGCGGCATCGCCGTCGTCGATGACCACGGCTTCCCATGCGTCGAAAGTCTGCCGCTGCAGCGAGGTCAACGCCTGCCCCACCAGTGCGGCGACGCCATAGGCCGGCACGATGACCGCCACCCGCGGCGCGGGCAGGGGGCCGGTATGGGAAGGCGACGTGGACGGCATTGCCGGGATCTAGTCCTCGCGGGCTTAAGGATGGCTTACAATGGCCTGCGGGAATCGAAGGCTCGGGGCGATGGCGATTCTGGCGGCGTGATTCGCAACATCAAGTATCACCGCGTGCTCGTGCATGCTCGGAAAACGGCCGGATTTCCGGGAGGTTTCGTAAAAAGTGAAACAAAATTGCAAAACCCGGTTGACCGTGTGGGAGCTCGTCCATATATGCCGCTTCACCGACACGGAGCAGCCGGTTTCCACCGGTTTCTGGTGGATTGCCAGAGAGGTTTCGGGGTTGGTCGCCAGATAGCTACGGACGGCTTTGATTTCCGGTGGAA
>NZ_DAIRTS010000037.1:0-29373 GCF_036803765.1 Novosphingobium sp. | reverse complement strand
CGCTCAAGTCCGACGTCGAGGCGTTCGATGCGTGGTGTAGGCGCAACAACCGGATCGCGCTGCCGGCCACGCCCGAGACCGTGGCCGATTATCTCGACGCGCGGGCCGGGAAGGGGAGCCGGCCGGCCTCGCTATCCCGCTACAAGGCGTCGATCGCCAAGATCCACCAGCTGCTCGAGCTCAAGGATCCGACGCCGGCGCCGCTGGTGAAGCTGCGGCTCCAGACGGTGCGCCGCGAGAAGGGGGCTGCGCAGAAGCAGGCGCGGCCGCTGCGGTTCAAGGGCCCGGTGCGCGACGTCGAGCGCGACAAGGCGCGGGGGCTCAACATCCGCGCGCTGCTCGAGAGTTGTGGCGAGGATCTGCCGGGGCTGCGTGATCGGGCGCTGCTATCGGCCGCTTATGACACCGGGCTGCGCGCCTCCGAACTGGTGGCGGTCGCCATTGAGCATATTGAGGAGGCGATCGATCCCGAAGCGCGGCTGCTGCAGATTCTGCGTCATAAGGGCGATCAAGACGGGGACGGGGCGACCGCCTACCTCAGCCCGCGCACCGTCGCGGCGATCGCGGCGTGGACCGAAGCGGCGGGGATCACGACAGGGCCGCTGTTCCGGCGGGTGCAGGTGCGGCGCTACAAGGCGCGGGCAGCCGTGCGCGGTCGGCCGATCGACAGCATCTCGGGCCGGGAGACGTGGGATCTGCGCAAGACGCTGTCCAAGCCGGCGGTGAAGGCGCGCGTCGAATATGACATCGGCACCGTGGCGCTGCACCCGGGCTCGATCGGACCAATCTTTCGGTCGATCATCGGCCGCGCGTTCGACCGTGGCGCGCTGCCCGATTTGACGGCGGACGATCTGGCGCGGTTGCTGAAGGGGATCAGTGCGCACTCGACGCGGATCGGGCTCAATCAGGACCTGTTCGCCAGCGGGGAGGATTTGGCCGGCATCATGGACGCGCTGCGGTGGAAGTCGCCGCGGATGCCGCTCGCTTATAATCGCAATCTCGCGGCAGAGCAGGGGGCGGCGGGGCGCCTTATGGCGAAGATTGGCTAGTCATGACGGCCTAAATAGGTCTTTGGATGATGCCGTGCGACCACACGACGGCGGCAGGTAGATCGAGGGATTTGCGCAGCGGCAAGAACCGGAGAAGGGAGGCTGAGCCCCCGGGGTCTTGAGCTACAACGTTAAGCCTAAGAAACGGGCAGGGGCCTGGTAGCGCGTAGTGTATGAGCGAAGCCACCATCGCTCAAACTCATCAGCACAGTCCAATTTCGAAGAGGAAACAAGAAAGTGGTTCCGGAAACGGTATGGATCTTATCCTGTGTAAACGCTCGCGCTAAATGGCGGCGTTCTGATCGCGCTATTTGTCAGTTGCCGGGTCCGATGACGAGGCAATCGCGCGCGGCCTGAACGATGTCAGCGGTGACCTCCTCGACGCGGTTGAGGGTCATGATCCGCCGCATCTGCGCGAACAGGCGCTCCATGAGCCGGAAGTTGCCGCGCGTGATGCGGATCACGGCTGCCTGCGCTTCGATCGCGTCGAGTTGGGCCGGGTCGAAGCTGATCCCGAAATCGCCGGCGTGGGTCGCGAGCAGCAGCCGCATTTCGGTCTCGGTAAGCGGGTTGAACTCGTGGACGAAGCCGATCCGCGAGTAGAGCTGGGCATAGCGGGCGAGGCGCTTCTCCAAGCCCGGCATACCCATCAGGATCAGCCCGAAGCCGTGGCGATCGGCCATGTCGCGGAGATGTTCGAGCGACTTTATGGTCAGGCGGTCGGCCTCGTCGACGATGACGAGGGGGCAGGCGATGCGGGCGGCGTCATGGGTGATTTCGTCCTGCGAGCCGCCCGCGACCGTCAGCCGGGCATAGCCCAGCTTAATGAGGTTGAGGCCCAACACCGCGTCGATCGTCTTGGGCGTGTTGCTGACCGACACGGTGTAGAAGACGGCGCGGCAGCGAGCGACCTTTTCGCCAAGGAGCGCGGCAATGGGACGGAGCGCGGCATATTCCCCCAGGTCGGGGAAGCTGGAAAACTCGCGCGCCGATCGCGTCTTTCCGACGCCCGGCCGGCCATGACACACGCCGATATAGCGGTAGTGCGCGCAGGCTTCGGCAAACTCGACGAACCGGGCATGTTCGCGGGTCGCCAGGAACGGCTGCTCGACCAGGAACTCAATCGTCAGCGGCGTAGAGCCGGAGCCCTCGGTAGGTGGTGGGCCGGGAAGCCGTATCCTCTTGGTCGCCATCGAAGGTCTCCGTGGGGGCAGGCACCTGCTTGTCGCGCTCCTTCGCGCCGCGCCGGGCGCGCTGGATCGCGCGCAACGACGGGTGCCCAGCGTGCTCGGAGCTGAGCGCACGGCAGACGAACCGGCCCTGGTGGTAGACGTGGATCTCGGTCAGGTCGCGGGGGTCATAGACCGCCTCGACCTGCTCGCCGACGAAGGCCGCGAGCGTGGGTTCGACATAGCGCCTGCCCATCAGACGGATGCCGTCGCGCAGCACTTTACGGGGCTTGGGCACGTGCACGAGCAGCATGTCGAGCTGTTCAAGGCTGTCGGGCATTGCGGGCAGGAACCCGCCCTTCTGCCAGCGCGTGATCGGCGGTTCGCCGGTGCTGCCATGCGGGCGACGATGATAGACGCCGCACACGAACGCCTCGAAGCGGGCGCGCAGCTCGTCGAGCGTGAGCACTGGCGCCGACAGCGGCTTGCCCGCGATCAGGTGGCCGGGCAGGTCGGGCAGGAACATGTCGTTGATGGTGCGGAACAGCCGCTCGATCTTGCCGCGCCCGCGAGGACGCCCCGGCAGCGAATGGATGAGGCGGATTTTGAGGGCGATGCACGCCTGCTCGATATGCTCGGAGATGAAATCCGAGCCGTTGTCGACGTAAAGCTGTTCGGGAATGCCGCTGACGATCCATTCGGGATTGGGCTTGCGCCAGATCGCCTGCCGCAAGGCGAGCGCCGTGTTGAGGGCACTGGGGGCATCGAGGCTGAGGAAGTAACCGGCGATGGCTCGGCTGTGATCGTCAACGATGACGGTCAGCCAAGGACGCACCGGGGTTCCGGCATCATCGAGCACGAGAATGTCGAGAACGGTATGATCGGCCTGCCACATCTCGTTCGAGGTCGCGGCTTCGCGCCGATGCACTAGCTCGTGCTGGTCGCGGTAGACGGCCGGATCGGAGGCTGCGGCGATCTGGCTTGCCGGTATCGCCCTGACGACACGCGCGACGGCCGCATAGCTGGGGGTTCGGTGTCCATGCGCGATGGCGAGTTCCTGCACCTTTCGGTGAATGGCGGCGACCGGGGGTCGCGGGCGCTTGGTGGCGAGAGTGCGGGTCAGTTCGACCAGATGTTCCGGCAGGTGCAGCCTGCCCCGATCGTTGCGCGGCAGACGCGCGAGACCGGCAAGTCCTTCGGCACGGTAGCGCCCGAGCCAGCGCTGCAACGTCCGCTCGCTCAGCGTGCCGGTGCGGGCGAGGTCCGCGAGCGGGATGCCATCGGCGAGGTGCGGTTCAAGGACGCGGTAGCGCTCGATCGCCAGCGGCGGGACAAGCGCCGGATGCGTCACCGCCGACGGTCCGTGTCGCAGGTAAGGAAAACGGAGATTTGCCTGCCCATCGCCATGCGAGTCCGCTCGCGTTGCCAAACCGGCCTGTTCGACGTAAATCTACCCGGTAAAGAAAACTAGGGCAACATAGACCTGCCGATGACGACTTTCTTCCCAAACCGCGCCCGATCGGGGCGCCACCGGCCCTACGCATGAAAATCGGTTACGCCCGCGTATCGACCGCCGAGCAGAACCTGGACCTCCAGCGTGATGCGCTGAAGGCTGCCGGCTGCGAGAAGGTCATCACCGACAAGGCCTCCGGGGCGACTGCCGCTCGCCCTGGATTGGAAAAGGTGAAGGAGCTGCTTCGCGCCGGCGACACACTGGTGGTCTGGCGCCTCGACAGGCTCGGCCGCTCGCTCCGTGATCTGATCGGATGGATGACCTACCTCGACGAGGAAAAGGTCGGGCTGCTGAGCCTGCACGAGGCGATCGACACGACCACCACGTCGGGCAAGCTTACCTTCCACCTGTTCGGGGCATTGGCGGAGTTCGAGCGCAACCTGATCCGCGAGCGGACCCAGGCCGGTCTCACCGCAGCCCGCGCTCGCGGCAAGAAGGGTGGCCGGCCGGCCGCACTCGGCAAGGACAAGCGCGACCTGCCCGTCAGGCTCTACCACGAGAACACGATGCCGATCGCCAAGATTTGCTCGATGCTCGGCATCTCCAAGCCAAAACTCTACGCCTATGTGCGATCGGCCGAGACCAAGCCGGTAGCCGCGTAGCGACGCTCGCCGACAAATAGCGCGATCAGAATGCCGCCACTTAGCGCGAGCGTTTACACCGTTCGCGGTCCCGATCGGCCCAGCGTCCCCCGGAACCGTTCGTTATCGGGAAGGCATCTAAGCGGTCTGCACCATCCTTCATCTAAAGTTCTCCAAGCGCTTCTGAGGATTTTCGGGCGCACCAAAAGCACTTGCTCCTCCAGTGGCTGGAGCATGTAACCGCAATTTGCTCTCCTGCGGACGGGGGGCTGGAGGTGGCTTTTTGACGGCCCGTGTTGAAGCAATCGGTATGTCTCGACGCTCATTAGTGGCGCGGCTGGTGGCCTGTGGAACCGGCTTGGTGCTCGGTTCTCCAACGCTCGCGCGACAGACTTCCCGGTCTGCGGGCTCGTGGAACTTCGGTGCGGCTCACCTCGAATGGGAGCCGCTGGAAGTCGGCACGGGTGATACCCTCCTTGTTTCGGCACAAGTGCGCGGAGTGCCGGTGCGGGCGGTGCTCGACAGTGGCAGCGGCGCGTCGATCATGAGCACGGCGCTCGCGGCGAAGCTCGGCTTGAACGATGGTGAGCGGCGCATGATTAGCGGGCTGAGCGCCAAGGCCCCGGTGCTGCTGGTCCGCGACATCGACGTACAGCTCGCCCGCGAAACCCGTCGCTTACCCTTTGCCGTCGTTGGTGATCTGAGTTCAGTGTCGGCGGCCTTCGGACGACCGATCGATATCCTCCTCGGTGCCGATATGTTCACGGGTAGCTGCATCGCGCTCGATTTCGCGAAAAGGCGTATGGCGGTCGTCAAGTCAGGCACGTTTCTCGCCGGTCCCGACTGGCGCGCTGTCGCGCTCGGGCGCGGTGCCAAGCAGGAGCTGTTCATTCGAGCTTCCGTCTCGGGTTTGCCTCCCGTGCCCTTGATGATCGATCTTGGCAGCTCGGCCGCGCTGATGCTCTCGTCGGCCTATGCCCGCGATCAAGGGCTGTTGAACGGGAAGCTCGTCTCGACCGCGGCGATCGGCGGCGTCGATGGTGTGCGTATCAACGATGCTTTCACGATCCAGAACATCAACATCGAAGGGCTTGGCGTCTCGAACGTCCCCACACTCGGGATGAGAGCTTGGCTCTCCACCAGCACGGTTGGCAATGTCGGCCTACCGCTGATCGCTCAATTCGACGTGGTGTTCGACGTGACCGCCGGATTCGTGTGGCTCCGGCCACTCGGTCCTCGTCGTCGCCTGCCGATGCTGAAGGACCGTAGCGGCCTTGGCCTCGCAGCCTCACCAACGGCGCTCACCGTTGTTCATGTGGCGGCGAACAGTCCCGCGGAAAAGGCTGGCTGGGCGGTCGGCGACCGGATCGTGGCGGTGAACGGCCATTCGATCGATGCGAACTATACGCGTGGGGAGCTCTGGCAAGTGCGCTCCCGGCCTGCTGGCACCCTCGTAAAGCTGACGATGGCCTCGGGTGATGTGCGCGAGCTCAGGCTGGCCGATTATTATTGATCGGCTTGAGGGTGGCCTTTGCCGATCGCCTTCATGATCCGACAATCGGCCATGCGCGCCTTGGTGCAGCTCTGGCTGAGCATTGCCAACTCATCCCGCAACACCGCGAGTTGCGCCAGTCTCTCCTCCACATCCTTGAGGTGCTGAGCAGCGATAGCTGAGGCGGCACCACAATCCTGGTCCGGGTTCTGCGCCAGCCCCATCAACGAACGGATCTCGTCGACGGAGAAGCCAAGCCGGCGACCGTTGCGGATGAAGTGCAAACGCTCAATGTCACTGGCATCGTAGGTTCTGCGACCCGACGCCGTGCGAGGGGCGGATCGGAGCAACCCGATCGACTCATAAAAGCGGATCGTCGTCACCTTCGTCGAGGTCTCGCTGGCGAGCTGCCCAATCATCACCGGCTTCATCATGCCATCCTTGCTTATGCGAACGTGTCGCACATTTCGCTTGCTTCTACAGCGACTGGAGGTGGTAAGGAAGGCCGCATGAATGCTTCTACCGAAAGCTGCGGGTGCCACGGGGAGCCCGCGCGCGCGCAAACCGATCCGGCCTATCGCCGTGCGCTGCTGACCGTCGTGGTGCTCAACCTCGGCTTCGGAGTCGCCGAGCTGTTCGGCGGGTTCATCGCCGATAGCCAAGCGCTGAAAGCGGATTCCCTCGATTTTCTCGGGGACGGGTCGATCAGCCTTATCGGTCTTCTCGCGCTTGCCTGGTCCGCACGGGCGAGGGCAAAGGTCGCGCTGACGCAGGGGTTGTTTCTCGGTGCGCTTGGCGTGGGCGTAATCGGTTTCGCGATTTGGCGCGCCCTGAACGCAACCGCGCCCGATGCCGAACTGATGGGCACAATCGGCGTTGTCGCGCTCGCGATCAATGTCGTGTCCGCCTTGGTGCTTGCGCGTTTCCGGGAAGGGGACGCCAATGTTCGCGCGATCTGGCTGTTCAGCCGCAACGACGCGCTCGCCAACGTGGCGGTGATCGCCGCGGCCGGTCTGGTGGCGTGGACAGGAAGCGCCTGGCCGGACCTCGCCGTCGCCGGCCTCATCGCCCTCCTGTTCCTCCACTCCGCTTATGAAATCGTCACTGGCGCTCGGCGCGAATTGGGAGAGCGGTAGTGCGTCTGCTCGCGTTGATCCGGGCAATGCTCTCGTTGCGGCTGCTCTCCGCGCTCGCGGCGCTGCTGTTCCCTGCTGCGGCAATCGCCGAACCCGGCGACGTGCAAACCGCATGGCGGCTGCTCGACTATATGGCCGTCGATTATGGCGGCGCGGTCGCCAACGGTCGGATCAAGAGCACGTCGGAATATGCCGAGATGACGGAGTTCGCCGCGTCGGTCTCGACACGGCTTCAGGGCCTGCCGGCGAAGCCGGAGCGTCAAGCCCTCATCCAGCGGGCTGCCAACCTCCAGGCGGTGATCGCGGAAAAGGGACCGACTGAACAGGTGGCAACATTGGCGCACGGGCTCGCGGCCGATCTGTTGCGCGCCTACCCGGTGCCGCTCGCGCCCGATAAGGCTCCGAACCTCGTCTCCAGCGATGCACTGTTCCGACAATCCTGCGCGTCCTGCCACGGGATGACGGGCAACGGCCGTGGCCCTGACGCCGCCAAGCTCGCTACGCCCCCGATTGCTTTCACCGATGCCGAGCGCGCGCGCCAGCGCAGCGTGTTCGCGCTCTATCAGGTGGTGACGCAAGGCATCGACGGGACCGCGATGCAGAGCTTCGCCGATCTGCCCAACGATCAGCGCTGGGCGTTAGCATTCCGAGCCGGGAGCTTCGCCTTCACGGATGCGCAGGCGCGCGAAGGCGAGCGGCTTTGGAAATCCGACCCGACCCTTCGCCGGCGCATTCCGGACCTGAAAACCCTGGTCGCGCTCACCCCGGCCGCGCTCGGCGCGGCGATCGGCGACGCCAAGGCTGACCCAGTGCTCGCGTTCCTGCGTCGTCATCCCGAACAGGTGATACAACAGGCTCCCGGCTCGCTCGCGGTCGCCCGCGCCAAACTCGCCGAAAGCGTGGCGGCTGCGCGGCGCGGCGATGCGCGCATGGCGAAAGAGCTGGCGCTGTCGGCCTATCTCGATGGGTTCGAGCCGATCGAGCCAACACTCACCGCGCGCGACGCGACGCTGATGGGTCGAATCGAGGGCGCGATGGGGGAGTTCCGCGCCTCGATCGACCGGGGCGCGTCGCCCGATGATCTCGCGGAGAAGGTCGCAGTACTGGGCGGCCTTTTCGACGATGCGGAAGCGGCGCTCGCGCCTGATGCCGCCACCGAAGCGTCCACGTTCCTGGGCGCGTTCACGATCCTGCTGCGTGAAGGGCTCGAAGCCCTGCTCATCGTTGTCGCCATGATCGCGTTCCTGCGTAAAGCCGAGCGCGGCGAGGCGCTGCGGTACGTGCATGGCGGCTGGGTCAGCGCGATCATCGCGGGCGGGATCACCTGGGCGGTCGCCACCTATGCGATCGGGATCAGCGGTGCGAGCCGGGAGCTGACGGAAGGGTTTGGCTCGCTGTTCGCCGCGGTCGTGCTGCTCTCGGTCGGGATTTGGATGCACGGCAAGGCGCAGGCCGATCAGTGGCAGCGCTATATTCGCGAGAAGATGTCGCGGGCGCTCTCGGGCGGGTCGGGCTGGTTCCTGTTCGGGCTGGCGTTCGTCGTAGTTTATCGCGAGGTCTTCGAGACGATCCTGTTCTATGCCGCGCTTTCGGCGCAAGGTGACAACGGGATGCTTCTCGCGGGGGCCGGGTCGGCGATTGGACTGCTCAGCCTGATCGCTTGGGCCATGCTTCGCTACAGTCGCAAGCTGCCGATCGCGCAGTTCTTCCGCTATAGCTCCTGGCTCATGGCGGTCCTGACCGTCGTGCTGGCGGGTAAAGGCGTCGCCGCGCTCCAGGAAGCCGGCCTTATCAACATCGCACCGCTCGCGGACGTGCCACGGCTGTCGATGCTCGGCGTGTTTCCCACTTGGCAATCGGTGCTGGCGCAACTCCTGATGGCGGTCGCCATTGCGGTCGGGTTCGCCTGGAACGGGCGCGACCGATCCCGCTCGGGTTCCGGCTCAGTGACCCTTGGTTCGAATTAGTGCAATGACATGAAAACCCTTCCGTGATAGAGGCAAGCTAGTGCGAGCCTTTTTGCCTTTCCTGACATGCCTGATGCTGGTCCTGACCAGCTTCTCCGGCATGGCCCATGCCGCCGATCTGGCGGGGGGAAGCATCGCGGGCGTTGAGTTCACGGTCCATACCGCCGGTGACATCGATCAGGTGCCATCGGACTCGGACAAGAATGTCCCGCATCATCACAATTATTGTCACGGACACGACGTCGGCGCGCCTGCGCGCACGACGATGGAATATACCCCCGTCCTCACAGTGCCCAAGCCGACAATCTCCGCCTCTGCGTCGCTCGACGGCCGCACCGGCATGGTCCATTTGAGGCCCCCCCAAGCCTGACGTCCGATTTGGGCGTGCGTTGGCGCGCCCCTGTCGATCATCGTCAGGAGTCCTATTTTCATGAATCGTATCCTCGCGGCCATGCTGGCCGCAGCGTCTTGCGCCACGATGGCGCAGGCGCAGGTCGGACCGTCCGCGCCTGTTGCGCAGGATGCGCCGGTCTACACGCTTGACCAAGCGGTCAGTGCAGCGGGCGGTTCGGCCCCTGCTGCGGAAGCGGCGACAGCTGGAATCGACGCGGCCCGTGCAGGTCGCACAGTCGCCGGCTTGCGGCCCAATCCGGTGGTTCAAGGCCAAGTCGAGAATGTCATCGGCTCCGGGCCGTATCGGGGGGGCCGCAGCGCGGAAACCACGGTCGGCTTTGCGATCCCGATCGAGCTAGGCGGCAAGCGCGGCGCCCGCGTCGCGGTCGCCAATGCGCAATTGTCCCGGGCCGAGATCCAGGCCGCGATCATCGCGGCGGATGTCCGGCTTCAGGTAACGCAGCTCTATGTCGAAGCGGTCGCGGCCGATCGCCGGGTAATGACAGCCCGCGATCAGGCCCGGATCGCCAGCGATGCGCTGCGGGCCGCGAGCGTTCGCGTGCAGGCAGGGCGGGCATCGCCACTCGAGCAACAGCGCGCGGATGTCGCGCGTATCAATGCCGACGCCAATGTGGAGCGGCAGCTTCGCTTGGCCGAGGCGGCCCGCGCCAATCTGGCGCGTCGGATCGGACGGCCGATCGACGGCCTGCTCGATGACACGCTGCTCGATCGCCTTCCCGATGTGAACGTCTATGGGCCGTTGGCACCGGTCAACACGACCGGCACACTCGCGCTGGCGGCAGCCAACGCGGATTTCTCCATTGCCGAAGCCGGCGTGCGGCTCGCGCGCGCCAATCGCGTGCCTGACCTGAACGTCGGGCCGTCGATCCGCCGCCTGGAAGCGACCAACGACATGGCGGCGGTGTTCAGCGTGTCGATCCCGATCCCGGTGTTCAACAATGGTCGCGCCGCGATTGCGCAGGCGACCGCGCAGCGGACCCAGGCGGATGCGCAGCGCCGCGTGACCGCGCTCGACATCGAACAGGCGATCACGGACGCGCAGGCGCAGGCGGCCAATGCCGCAACGACGGCTCGTGCGGCGTCGGGGCCGGCGCTGGCGGCTGCACAGGAGGCCGCCCGCATCGCGCGGATCGGCTATCGCGAGGGCAAGTTCGGCCAGCTCGAATTGCTCGATGCTGAACGCACGCTCGCCGAAACGCGGGTCGCCGCGATCGACGCGCTTGCCAATTACCAGAATGCCCGCGCGCAAGTGGAGCGACTGACCGCTCGTGCGCCCAATGGGGGGAATCAGTGATGAAGAGCTTTTATCTCGCGGGCGCGGCGTCGCTCGCCCTGCTCTTGGCTGCCTGCGGCGGCAAGGATGGCGGAAACGAGGCAACTGCCGAAGGCGCAGCTGCCAATGAGACGGCAGCGGGCACGGAAAAGGGCGGTGCTGAAGGCGGTCATGCCGGTGAAGGCGTCGTCACATTGGGTGCCGACCAGATCGCCACAGCGGGCGTCCAGGTCGGACGGCCGATCATCGGCGGGGCCGGGACGATCGAGCTGCCCGCGATCATCGAGGGCGACCCACAGGGAACGCAGGTCGTCTCGGCCGCAATTGCGGGACGCGTGGTCGCGCTCACCCGTAACCTCGGCCAATCGGTCGGACGCGGCCAGACCATTGCGGTCATCGAAAGCCGCGAGGCGGCGCAGATCAAGGGCGAGGTCGAGGCGGCGCGGGCGCGGCTTCAGCTCGCTAATTCGAACCTCGCGCGCGAACAGCGGCTGTTCGCGCAGAGAGTCTCCCCTGAACAGGATCTGATCGCCGCCCGCACAGCGGCGACGGAGGCGCGGATCGCCCTGACGCAGGCGCAGAGCATGGTTTCGGCGGCGGGTGTCGGCGGCGGCGGGCTCAACCGGCTCGGCATTGCCGCGCCGATCTCGGGCCAGATCATTGCGCGCCCCGTGACGCTGGGACAAACGGTCGCGGCGGATGCCGAACTCTATCGCATCGCCAACCTGAGCCAGGTGTCGATCGCGCTTAATCTCAAGCCCGAGGATGCGGGCCGGGTGCGTCCCGGCAATACGGTGCTGGTGAAGGCGGCAGGCCGTCAGGCGACCGCCCGCGTGACCTTCGTGTCGCCGGCGCTTGATCCGCAGACGCGGCTCGTGCCTGCGCTCGCCACCCTCGACAATCGCGGTGGCGAATGGCGGGTCGGCGAGCCTGTGACGGCAGCCGTGCAGCTCACGGGCAGCGGCGGGAGCGGGGCGGTCCGCGTGCCGACGACGGCGGTCCAGAGTTTCGAGGGCAAGTCGGTCGTGTTCGTGCGCACGCCCACCGGCTTCAAGGCGACCCCGGTCCAGCTCGGCGATGCGTCGGGCGACACGGTGATCGTCCGGTCGGGCCTGACCGGCAACGAACAGATCGCCACCACCGGAAGTTTCACGCTCAAGGCCGAGATCGGCAAGGGCGAAGCGAGCCACGAGGATTAAGCCATGATCGCCCGTATCGTAACCTGGGCGGTCGAGAAGCGCTGGCTAGTCCTGCTCCTCACCGTCATCGTCGCCGCCATCGGCGCCTTTTCCCTCTACCGGCTACCGATCGACGCGGTGCCGGACATCACCAACAATCAGGTCCAGATCAACGTCCGCGCGCCTGCCCTCTCGCCCGAGCTGGTCGAGAAGCAGGTGTCGTTTCCAATCGAAACCGCGCTCGCCGGCACCCCCGGCCTGGAATATACGCGCTCGTTGAGCCGCAACGGCTTCGCGCAGATCACGGCGGTCTTTTCGGACGCGACGGACATCTATTTCGCCCGCCAGCAGGTGGGCGAGCGTCTGCGGGGCGTGCAAGAGAATCTGCCCGACGGCGTGAACCCTGAAATGGGTCCGATCGCGACAGGCCTGGGCGAGGTGTACATGTACACCGTTCGTCTCGATCATCGCGAGGACGACAAGCACAAGCCCGGTGAACCGGGCCAACAGCCCGATGGCAGCTACATCACGCCAGAGGGCGAGCGACTGACGACCGAAGAGGACAAGGCGACCTACCTGCGCACCGCGCAGGACTGGATCGTGACGCCGCTTCTGAAGACCACACCGGGCCTCGCCGGTGTCGACTCGATTGGCGGTTACGCCAAGCAGTTCCTCGTCGTGCCCGACGTGCAGAAGCTGGCCTCGCTCGGCATCACGCTGACGGACCTGGGAAATGCGCTGGAGCGCAATAACACCAGCGTCGGCGGTGGCTTCGTCAATCGCAATGGCGAAGGTCTGGCTGTTCGCTCGGATGCGCTCGTTCGCAATGCCAGCGAGTTGGCCAGGACCGTGATCGCGACACGTAACGGCGTGCCGATCACGGTCGAACAAGTTGCGACTGTGAAGACGGGTCAGGCGATCCGCATGGGTTCGGCATCGGAGAACGGTACCGAAGTCGTCGTCGGCACGGCGATCATGCGGATCGGCGAGAACAGCCGCATCGTGTCGACCGCGGTCGCTGAGAAACTGAAGACGATCAACGCTTCGCTGCCTCCTGACGTCGTAATTCAGCCGGTGCTGAACCGCACCGAGCTGGTCAATTCGACGATCAAGACGGTCGCGAAAAACCTGTCCGAAGGCGCGGTGCTGGTCATCGTCGTGCTCTTCCTGCTGCTCGGCAACTTCCGTGCGGCCCTGATCGCGGCGTTGGTCATCCCGATCACCATGATGCTGACAGGCTTTGGTATGCTGCGCGCTGGGGTCTCGGCCAATCTGATGAGCCTTGGGGCTTTGGACTTCGGTCTGATCGTCGACGGCGCCGTCATCATTGTCGAAAACGCGCTGCGCCGGCTTGCCGAGCAACAGCATCATGAAGGCCGATTGCTCAGCGTCAAGGAACGGCTCGCGACCGTGGCAGCCGCTGCGCGTGAGATGATCCGTCCCTCTGTGTACGGGCAGGCAATCATCATCCTCGTCTACGTACCGCTGCTCACGCTGACCGGCGTGGAGGGTAAAACGTTCGGACCGATGGCGCTGACCGTCATCATCGCGCTCGCCTTCGCCTTCATCCTCTCTCTCACCTTCGTGCCGGCGATGATTGCGATCTGGCTGTCGAAGAAGGTCGAGGAGAAGGACGGCCGCATCATCACGTGGCTGAAGAAGCGCTACGAACCCGGTCTCGACCGGGCCATGAAGCGCCCGACGCTGACGATCGGTGCGGGTGTGGGAAGCCTTGTGGTGGCGGCGCTTGCTTTCACTACGCTCGGCTCGGTGTTCCTGCCGCAGCTCGACGAAGGCGATTTGCTGATCCAGTCGCTCCGCATTCCGGCAACGTCGGTCCAGCAGAGCCAGGCGATGCAGGTGCCGATCGAGCGGATGATGTCGAAGCAGCCGGAGGTGCAATTCGTCTATTCCAAGACGGGCACCGCCGAGCTGGCGGCCGACCCGATGCCGCCGAACGCGACCGACATGTTCGTCATCCTGAAGCCGCGCAAGGATTGGCCGGATCCTGAGCTTCCCAAGGAGGAGCTGGTCAGCCGGATCGAGGGTAATCTCGCGAAGATTCCGGGAAATGCCTACGAGATCACCCAGCCCATCCAGATGCGCTTCAACGAGCTGATCGCCGGCGTGCGCGGCGACATCGCGGTGAAGGTGTTCGGGGACGACTTCAACCAGATGAACCGGACGGCCGAGCAAATCGCGGCGGTGCTGCGCAGAACGCAAGGCGCAGCGGACGTGAAGGTGGAGCAGACGACCGGTCTTCCCATGCTCGACATTCGCGTCAACCGCGACGCGATGGCGCGGTTGGGCGTTACGGCTCAGGATGTGCAGGACACCGTGACTGCGACGATCGGCGGGCGAACATCGGGCCAGATCTTCGAGGGCGACCGTCGCTTCCCCGTGGTGATCCGCCTGTCGGAGGCGCAGCGTGCCGACATCGGCCTGCTCCAACAGGTGCAGGTGCCGGTGGCAGGCGGCGGCTATGTACCGCTGTCCAGCGTCGCCGAGATCAAGGTGGTCGATGGTCCGAACCAGATCAGCCGCGAGAACGGCAAGCGGCGCGTGGTGGTGCAAGCCAACGTGCGTGGCCGCGACGTCGGATCCGTCGTGGCGGATGCGCAGGCGGCGATCGGCAGCCAACTCCGGCTGCCTGCCGGCACCTATCTCGAATGGGGCGGCCAGTTCGAGAACCTCCAATCGGCAAGCGAACGGCTGAAGCTGGTCATTCCGGCTTGCTTCATCTTGATCCTGCTGCTCCTCTACGGGGCGTTGGGATCGGTCCGCGACGCCGCGATCGTGTTCACCGGCGTGCCTTTCGCGCTGGTGGGCGGCGTCCTGTTGCTGTTCCTGCGGGGCATGGACTTCTCGATCTCGGCGGCAGTGGGCTTCATCGCCCTCTCGGGCATCGCGGTCCTCAACGGCCTCGTCATGGTCAGCTCGATCCAAGATCTGATCCGATCAGGGATGAGCCGCGAGGAAGCCGCGCATGTTGGCGCGATGCAGCGTCTGCGACCCGTCATCATGACCGCGCTAGTCGCCAGCCTCGGCTTCGTGCCGATGGCGCTGGGCGAAGGCGCCGGCGCAGAGGTTCAAAAGCCTTTGGCGACGGTCGTCATCGGCGGTCTGATCTCGGCGACGCTTCTTACGCTGTTCGTGCTGCCGACACTCTATGCCCGGTTCGGGCAGAAAGTGATCGAGAAACCCGAGCACTACAATGAGGAGCATGAAGGGGACGACCACGGTCAGACCTTCGTGAACAACTTGGCCTGATGGATGGGCAGGGCGATCCGCGATCGCCCCGCCCATCTCTGGGAGATGGGGATATGCCTCGCACCATAACCAGCTCGATGCTTCACGGCGGGCCACTGCGCATCTGGTCGGCACTCACCGATCCGGATCATCGCCGGGCGTGGAGTCCGCTCGTATTTCTCGATGATCCGTCCCGGCTCGGCGACACAGAATGCACCTTTGCGATCCAGGGCATCACCCGGCCAATTCGGACGCCAGCACGGATTGATCGATTCGATAAACCGCACGCCTTCGCTTGGTCCTGCGGCATCCCCTATCTGTTCACGCTCGAAGAGCGGTACGAGCTGGCGGGGGACGATGGCGGCACCAGGCTAACGCATAGCTGCACGCTGCGCGGGGCGCTCTCCCTGCCGTTCGCGGCGATGATGTTGCGCCGCCTGCGATCCCTGATGGTCGAATCTGACGATCGCCTCGCAACCTATCTCCGCTGGCGGGTAGGTCAGCCTGCCCGGGCTATCAATCGTCAGCGCGTCCCCTTCCGCTACAGGAGGAAGGCGCGATGATGATGCACTGTAAGCGGGTGCTGCCCGCCGTCATCCTCGTTGTCGGGCTCGCGGCGTGCTCGGAAAGAAAGCCGCCAGCCCCGCCAACGGAGCAGCAGATCCATTCGTCCGACAGCGCCGTGGCGACCGGGGAAATGGGGCGGCATAGATATCGCTGTTCCGACGGGGAACCGCTGTTCGTCGATTACAAGGACAACGGCCTGCAGATCGATTTGCGGCGCTCCAACGGGGGACCGCCGATGATGCTGACCGCGCCAGCGCAGGGCCTGCAATATGTCGGCGAAACAGCCACCGCGACCTTCAAGGGGTCGCAGCTCACCATCGTGGAAGGCGATGGCCGTACCCGGATCTGCGAGCAGGAAGGCACGCGATGAACTGCCCTGCCTTCGAACGCCACAGGGCGCTTCGTCGGAAGAGACCGATGTCTGACACGTCGATTTCAAATGTGACAACCTTGTGCGGCCTGAATCGGGCCGGTCTGGCGATCGCGCGCCTCGGCGTCGTTCTCGTCTCCG
The DNA here is from genome assembly GCF_036803765.1 of Novosphingobium sp. GTDB lineage: Bacteria > Pseudomonadota > Alphaproteobacteria > Sphingomonadales > Sphingomonadaceae > Novosphingobium. Next base: position 13,274 of record NZ_DAIRTS010000037.1, on the reverse strand, counting down.
GGGCGGTTATAGGGGCGTGTAATCCAGCGCCGACCCAGCCTACCGAGCCGGCGCATGAAAAGCATCTGACGTCGAAACTAATCGCGCAGCGCATCATGTACTGCGACGACGGCACACGCGCCGATGTCGACTTCATCGATGACGGCTTGAAAATGGCCGTCACCTGGCTGCCGAAGGGCAGGACCGAGATCCTGCGCGCGCAGCGAACCGGTGACGAGTTTCGCGGCGACCATTCGCGAGCTGTCGTGGCGGGCGGATCGATCGCGTTCACGCGACGCGGGAAGATCCGCGTCTGCCACCGAACCCCGGAGGAGTCCTAGGAAATGCAGGCACTGCTCTATACGCTTGCGCCTGTGCTGGCGGTCGTGCTCGGCGCGATTGTCGCGAGCCGCACCAAGTTGAAACCTGGCCTCGTGGCGGGCCTACAGCATCTCGCTGCCGGCGTCGTGTTCGCGGCGGCAGCGACCGAAATCCTGCCGCAGGTCAAGCATGAGGCATCGCCCAGCGCGACGTTGATCGGCGGGGCGGCGGGCGTCGCGACCATGCTGGGGCTCAAGGCTCTTGAGGCCCGCTTCAAGGGGCCGATGGCGCTACTCGCCGCGATCGGCATCGACATTCTGGTCGACGGCCTGGTGCTCGGCCTCGCTTTCGTGGCGGGCGAGAAGGCAGGTCTCCTGCTGACGATCGCGCTCACTCTGGAAGTGTTATTTCTGGGACTGACGCTGACCGACGAGCTGGCGGAAACCTATCGCTCGCGCTTGCGCATCATCGTGATCGTCTCGGCATTGGCCCTGCTGCTGCCGATCGGCGCGCTCGCTGCCGTGCCGGTCGCCGCGCTGTCGCCGGTGATGATCGCCGGCTTCCTCAGCTTCGGGCTGATGGCGCTGCTCTACCTCGTCACGGAGGAGTTGCTGGTCGAGGCGCACGAGAAACCCGACACCCCGCTCATCAGCTCGATGTTTTTCGTCGGCTTCCTGGCCCTGCTGACACTTGAGGAGATGATGGGATGATCCCGGGCAACGACAACAATGGCGGGCAGGAGCGCCGCACACTGTGGATCGTCCTGCTGCTGAACGCGGCGATCGCTGCGGGCTTCTTCGTTTCCGGCTTCTTCGCGGACTCGAGCGCGCTGATCGCCAACGGCGTCGACAACCTGTCCGATACGGCTGTGTATGCGCTGAGCCTTGTGGCGCTCACCCGGGGCCAGACATGGAAGACACGCGCCGCGGTCGCTTCGGGCGTCATGCTGCTGATCTTCGCGGGCGGCATCTTGATCGATGTCGGACGGCGCTACGTGCAGGGCAGCGAGCCCATCGGACCTACCATGATGGTCATGTCCGCGATCGCCGGCGTCGTGAATTACCTCTGCCTGCGGCTGCTCCAGCGCCTCAAGGATCCGGACGTCAATCTCCGGGCCGCAACCACCTTCAGCTTCAACGACTTCATTTCCAACGGCGGCATCCTGATCGCCGGCGTGCTGGTGCTGTGGTTGGGTACCAATTGGCCGGACCTGCTGGTCGGCTTCGCCACCGCCATCATCGCCATCAAGGGCGGTGTCGAAATCCTGCGCGACGCGCGCGCCGAAACCAAGAAAAGCGAAAGGAGGTCGTCATGAACGACAAGCTCGAACTCGACATTCCAGTGTTGTTGCCGGACCTTCCTGACGCGGCCGATGCCTGCCTGGACCGTCTCGTATCAACCCTGTCAAAGCGCGAAGGTGTCGAGCGGGCGCATGTGATCTGTCTCGACGGCAACACGCCAGCGGCGCTGTGCATCCATTTCGATGCCGCCAAGCTGCCGCTGCCACGGTTGCGCGAAATGGTGCGCGCCGCAGGTGCCGAAATCACCGAGCGCTACGGCCATGCGATCTGGCAGGTGACGGGGATCAACCACGAACGTCGGGCGCGCACGGTCAGCGATGCGCTGTGCGCCTTGCCCGGCGTGGTCCAGGCAAGCGCCAGCACCAGCGGGTCTGTCCGGGTCGAATATGATCGCCGCGAAACCACCGAAGAGGAGGTGCGCGCTGCGCTTCGCAAGCTGAAGGTGAGGGTGGGCAAGCGGGTCGCTGCCGATGAACATGCCGGCCACGACCACGGCCCCGGGGGCCACGGCGCGGGCGAAGAGAAGCACGGCCCCGGCGATGGCCACGACCATAGCCACGCCGAATTTCTCGGCCCCAATACCGAGCTGATCTTCGCGCTCGCCTGTGGCGCGCTGCTGGGGATCGGCTACGCGATCGAGAGGCTGGTCGCTGGCGCGCCCGAATGGCTGCCGACCGCCTGCTATATCGCAGCCTATTTCTTCGGCGGATTCTTCACGCTGCGCGAGGCGATCGACAACCTCCGGATGAAGAAGTTCGAGATCGACACGCTGATGTTGGTCGCTGCGGCCGGCGCCGCTGCGCTGGGCGCATGGGCCGAAGGTGCGCTGCTGCTGTTCCTGTTCAGCCTCGGCCATGCGCTTGAGCATTATGCAATGGGCCGCGCCAAGAAGGCGATCGAGGCGCTGGCGAAGCTCGCGCCCGAAACCGCGACCGTGCGACGCGGCGGGCAGACCAGCGAAATCCCGGTCGAGCAGATGGTCGTCGGGGACATTGCCATCGTCCGCCCGAACGAGCGCCTGCCTGCCGACGGCTTCGTCATCAAGGGCACCAGCGCGATCAACCAGGCCCCGGTCACGGGTGAAAGCATCCCGGTCGACAAGGTGCCGGTCGCAGATGCCGCAGCGGCACGCGCCAAGCCCGATGCAGTCGACGCGGAAAGCCGGGTTTTTGCTGGTACGATCAACGGCGGCGGCGCGATCGAGATCGAGGTGACACGCCGTTCCAATGAAAGCGCGCTTGCCAAGGTCGTGAAGATGGTGAGCGAAGCGGAGACGCAGAAGTCGCCGACGCAGCGCTTCACCGACCGGTTCGAACGGATCTTCGTGCCCGCCGTCCTGGTCCTGTCAGTGCTCCTGCTGTTCGCATGGGTGGTCGTCGACGAGCCGTTCCGCGACAGCTTCTATCGCGCGATGGCGGTGCTGGTGGCGGCAAGCCCGTGCGCGCTCGCGATCGCAACGCCGAGCGCGGTCCTGTCGGGCGTTGCCCGTGCAGCGCGGGGCGGCGTGCTCGTGAAGGGCGGTGCACCGCTCGAAAACCTCGGGTCGCTCAAAGCGATCGCTTTCGACAAGACGGGCACGCTGACCGAAGGTCGTCCGCGCATCACTGATGTCGTGCCCGTCGATGGCGCCGATGAAGGCGAGTTGCTGGCGCTGGCTGTCGCCGTCGAAGCGTTGAGCGACCATCCCCTGGCCCAAGCGATCGTCAAGGACGGCCGCGAACGTCTGAACGATCGTGCCGTGCCGACTGCCGGCGACCTCAAGAGCCTGACCGGTCGGGGCGTCACCGCGAGCGTGGATGGCGAGACGGTGTGGATCGGCAAGGCCGAGATGTTCGGAAGTGAGGGCATTCCGGCGCTGGGGCAGGGCGCGCAGGACGCAATCGCGAAGCTGCGCGAGAACGGCCGCACGACAATGGTGGTCCGCAAGGGGGACCGCGACCTGGGCGCGATCGGCCTGATGGACACGCCTCGCGAAGCTGCCAAGACCGCGTTGCGTCGGCTGCACGAGATGGGCGTGTCGCGGATGATAATGATCTCCGGCGATCACCAGAAAGTCGCCGAAGCGATCGCCGACGAAGTCGGGATCGACGAAGCGTGGGGCGACCTCATGCCCGAAGACAAGGTTGCCGCGATCAAGAAGCTCGCCGGCGAAGACAAGGTCGCGATGGTGGGCGACGGCGTGAACGATGCGCCGGCGATGGCAAGCGCCACGGTCGGCATCGCGATGGGCGCGGCGGGGTCGGACGTTGCGCTGGAGACAGCCGACGTGGCGCTGATGGCCGACGATCTGGCGCACCTGCCATTCGCAGTCGGTCTTAGCCGCCATACCCGTGGAATCATCCGGCAGAACGTCTTCGTCAGCCTGGGTGTCGTCGCCTTCCTGGTGCCTGCTACCATCCTCGGCCTCGGCATTGGGCCAGCGGTGGCGGTTCATGAGGGATCGACGCTGCTCGTCGTCATCAATGCGCTCAGGCTGCTCGCCTACCGCGATCCGGCAGGGAAGGCGGCATGAAGTGGCTGATCGCCTTCGACCTCGACGGCACGCTTGCCGAGAGCAAGCGGCCGTTATCGGAGGATATGGCCGCAATCCTCGCCCGATTGCTCGCCATCACGGATGTGGCGGTGATCTCGGGCGGGGACTGGCCGCAGTTCGAAAAGCAGATCGCCTCGCGCCTTCCTGCCGGCGTCGCGCTCGACCGTCTCTGGTTGATGCCGACCACAGGCACGAAACTCTATCGGTTCATCAATGGCGCTTGGCGCGCGGTCTATGCCGAACTGTTCGACGACGCGGAGAAGGCGAAGATCCGCACGGCCTTCGATCAGGCGCTGACCGATGCCGGTCTCGCCGACGAACGTATCTGGGGCGAACGGATCGAGGACCGGGGCAGCCAGATCACCTTTTCGGGCCTGGGGCAGGCAGCGCCGCTGAAGGAAAAGGAAGCGTGGGATCCTGACCGAAAGAAGAGGACCGCGTTGCAGGCCACGTTGCGCGCGAAGCTGCCGGAGCTCTCGATCAATCTCGGTGGCACGACATCGATCGACGTGACCAGAGCAGGGATCGACAAGGGCTATGGCCTGAAGCACCTGAGTGCCGAGAGCGGTGTCCCGCTCGACGGGATGCTGTTCATTGGGGATGCGATATTCCCCGGTGGGAATGACTATCCCGCTGCTGAAATCGGCCTCGACACAGTGAGGGTGCGCGACGTCGCGGAAACCACCGCCGTCGTGACCGCCATCATCGCGTGTCTGCACCGATAGGATCAAGATACATGGTCGGCTCCATCGCGGAATGCCGCATTGTCAAAGCTCTGGCTTCTGTCGCTTAGGGCAGCGCTTCCTAAAACGAAAAGAAGGCAATGTGCGCGTCTCCGCGAACAAAGCCTCCAGCGATCAATCTAAGAGATTCCGCCGCGCTTCTCAATCGTAGGGGGCGTTTGCGGGAGGGGGCGGAATCCTACGCTAAGGATTTGGGCCAGCGATATTCCCCGGTTAGATTGATGTGTTCCCATCCCAACGGCGAGACGTGGGCGAGTAGATCAGGCGCGATATGGGTACCGCTGGCGGCCCGGGTATTGACGACCTCGCCGAGCTTCATGGTGTTCCAGAATATGATGATGGCGGCGAGCAGGTTCATTCCGGCGATGCGATAGTGCTGGCCTTCGCCGGATCGATCCCGGATTTCACCTCGGCGGTGGAAGCTGATGGCGCGCTTTAGGGCGTGGTGGGCCTCACCCTTGTTGAGGCCGATCTGAGCCTGGCGCTGGAGGCCGGCATCAAGAATCCAGTCGATCATGAACAGGGTTCGCTCGATGCGGCCCACCTCTCGCAATGCGAGGGCCAGCTCATTCTGGCGTCACCTCAAGGTTTGTTCGCCAGACAACGATTTCTCGGACATAAGCGGAACATGGGCTACGCTACACGCTTCAACCGCGCCATTGGCTCGTTGAGTGGGTGGAATTCACCTGCTGGAAGTCGCCTGGCCTGCTCCCAGAGGTAATCGCCGGTCAGACTGATGTGCGCCCAGCCCATCGGAGAAAGGTGCGCAAGCAGTGCCGCATCGAACGTCGTGCCGACAGCGTTGAGGTGCTGGGCGGCCCGGTCGAGATAGACCGTGTTCCAGTAGGAAATCGCCGCAATCAGCAGGTTCAGCCCAGATGCGCGAAATTCCTGATTTTCCAGCGAGCGATCGGTGAACCGACCCTGCCGGTTGGTATAGATGGCGGCGGCAAGCGTGTGCCTCGCCTCGCCTTTGTTGAGACCGGCCTGACAGGCACGTCGCAGTTCCGGTTGTTCAAGCCAATCGAGCGTGAACAATGTGCGCTCGATACGGCCCAGTTCAGCCAATGCAAAATCCAGCCTGTTCTGGCGTTTGTAGGCGGCAAGTTTTCGCAAGATTACTGACGGCGCCACCGTGCCATCCTTGATTGAGGCGACAATCCTGACGATGTCATCCCAATCGGCCTCGATCGCTGCCGTTTTGATGGTGCGGCCCATCAGATTTTCGATGCCCTTGTATGTCGATGGCGCAGCGATCGAACCCAGCTTGCGGTCGCCAATATCGCGCAGCCGGGGCGCGAAGCGGAACCCGAGTAGGTGGCAGAGTGCGAAAACATGATCGGTGGCGCCGCCGGTATCGGTATAGTGCTCATGCAACGGAAGGTTGCCGGCGCCCAGGACAAGCCCGTCGAGCACGTAAGGCGCTTCACCTGCCGTCGCGGACATGATCCGTGATCCGAATGATGCGAAGTGATCGGAAAGGTGAGAATAGATTTTCACGCCAGGTTCGGCGCCATATTTGGCATTGACGTCCGCCGCCCCTGAACGGCTCCGCCCCGACCGGAAGAACTGGCCATCGGACGACGAACTGGTGCCAGCGCCCCAATGCCGCGCGAAGGGTAATTCGTGATGGGCTGAGATGATCATGGCCAGCGCGGCCTGATAGTTCTCGGGTGAAAGATACCAGTTGTGGGTCCATGCGAGTTGGGCATAGCTGACGCCTTCGCTGGCATTGGCCATCCGCTCCAGCCCGAGGTTGGTGCCATCAGCCAGAATTGCGGCGAGTACCGTGCTGGGGTTGTCGTGCTCCTTGCCTGAGCGCAGGTCACGGAATGCGTTCAAAAAACCAGTGCGTTCGGCGACTTCAAGCAGCAGCTCGGTGATGCGCACGCGGGGAAGCAGGGTATCGAGCTTGCGATCGAGGGCTTCAGCTTCCGGTGGGGTGACAGGCGGCATTTGCTGAAGCTTGAGCCGGTCTCGTTCGAGCGACACTCCCTCAAGCTTGTTTGTTTTCAACTGCTTGGCAAATCGGCGCAGCCGCCAGTCAAGATTTCGTGCCCGGTCAGCGAGGTAGGATGCAGCATTTGAATCGAACGGAAGCACATCCGCCACTTTGGCGGCGTCGCGCCGACCCAGCAAATAGGCATCGAAGCGCTGATAGTTGCGGGTTCCCTCGATCCATACATCACCGGCGCGCAAACGATCACGCAAGGTTGCCATGATCGCAATTTCATAACGTCGGCGGTCGATACGGCCGCTTTCGGTGATGAGACGCTTCCACTGCCGATTGGGGAATGGCAGTGGAACGCCATCGGGAAGGTCGCGCGACTTTCGTGTGTTCGCATCGCGAATGACATCGATGGCTTTGATCAGTGCCGTCCCTGTTCCAGACGCCTTGAAGGTGAAGGCGTCCAGAAATGCCGGGCTGAAACGCCGTAGCGTGGCGTAACGCTCGGTTGCCGTTACCAGTGCGTCCTCGCCGGCAAGATCAGCAAGGGCATCTACTTGGGCCTTTGCCGCAACAAGCCGGTGCCAGCCCACCGCTTCGTCAATCAATTCGAGCGGATCGCCGCCATTCTGGACAGCCTCATCAAGTGCTGTAATCGTGGCGCCAAACAGCCGCATGAGTTGCCCCACCGACTGAATACTATCTTGGTAGCGACGCTCGCGCCCACGCCGCGCGCGCGTGAACATGCCGCCGATAAGTCGGTCAAACATTTGGATCGCGGCATCGGCAAGTCTGGCCTCAAGGTCGATCACTGCGGCCGTCAACGTCGCCCGCCTGCGATTGACGCTGTAATCCGAAAGCAGGAATGCCGGTGCCACGCCGCCCTCGCGGACAAATTGGGCAAAGCGGAATTCCGGAATGGCGCCCCCAACTACCGGGTGGATACCTATGCCGCGAACATAGCGCAGGCGCTCAAGCAAGCCATTGATATTGGCCGCAGTCGGGGCTTCTTCGAAATTACGCAACCACGCCAGCGGTGTCATGCCGAAATCCGGGTTGTTGATTACGAGTTCGTCTAGCCGTGTCAGTTCAGCAGAGCTGAGGCCTTCGACGATTGCGGCTGCGGCAGCTTTGCGTGCGCGTGCCCGGCCAGCAAGACCGGCGCGTTCCAGTGTGTCGCCTGACGGAAGAATGAACCGCTCACCCTTCAGGCCAACCATGAGGGCGCGAACAATCGGTTCACCTCTGTCTGTATACTCGGCGGCTTGCGCGGCAAGATTCAGGGCAAGTGCCAGGTCGCCGCGTCGAAACGGGCGTATGCCAAGATAACGCGCCACGAGATCGGCATGATCGGTACGGGTTTGCGCGCGCTGACCATATGCAGAGAAGGAGGAAGGATCGACGAATAACTGTGCCGCGAGGTACTGAAGAATGACGTCGGGAAGCCCGATCTCGGGTTGCAGACCAAAGCCGGGATGTCGCATCAAAGCGATTTGTGCAGCCAGACCGAGGCGATTTGCTGGACCATAGCGGCGCCCAACCAATTCAACATCTTCCGCAGAAAGGGTATAATGCCCAATGATCGCGGTTTCTTGGACAGGAGGATCGAACAGGCGCCGGCGCTCGTCTCCGGTCAGAAGTCGGCGTCGTGCCATTTTGCTCTCCCGCTGAGGCGAATAACAAAATTGACACCAAAGCGGCTTGCACTGGAGGGAGGCCATTCGTTGCCGGTTGATCCCCGAGCAATCACCCGGCGCAGCAAGACAGTTTGGCGACATCCTTATCAAACGTTTGGGCCGCCAGTTTGAGGCCTTCCACAGTGGTCAGGTAAGGAAATATCGTTGCACCCAATTCCAGGGTGGTCATGCCGTGTTTGATCGCCAGCACCAGTGTCTGGATCGAATCCGCGCCTTCGGGTGCCATGATCTGGCCGCCCAGCAAACGGTCGTTCGCCTTGTCGGCAATCAGTTTGATGAGACCCCGCGTATCGCGTGCTGCCAGTGCCCTTGGCACAGCATCGAGCGGGAGCAGCGAAACCTTGATGTCCAGGCCTTGCGCCCGTGCTGTCGTTTCAGTGAGGCCGGCGCTGGCGACTTGCGGGTCGGTGAAGACGACGGATGGCATGGAGGAATTGTCGTAGCGGTATTGGTTGCCCGTCACCGCGTTGCGCGCGGCCAGTTTTGCGCCATAGGCGGCCATGTAGACGAACTGGTCCCGTCCCGTTACATCGCCCGCCGCGTAAATGCCTGGAACCGACGTTTCGAGGTGGTCATCGACGACGATTCCACCATTACGGGCAAGCACTATGCCGCGCTCCTCCAGCCCAAGCCCGTCGCTATTGGGTCGGCGTCCGGTGGCGATGAGCACCTGTTCCGCCGCGACGGTGTCACAATGCCCCTCGCAGGTCAATTCGACCCCGCTCTGTGTTTGGGCGATACGCTGATAGCCGACACCTGCGCAAACCCGCACGCCCTCGGCTTCCAAATAGTTTTTCAGCGCGGCACTCACTTCCGGGTCCATTTCGGGGAGCAGGCGGCTTCGGCAGCAGATGGTGACATCAACGCCCAGACGCGAAAACATCTGTCCCAGTTCTACCCCGATCACCCCGCCACCGATCACCAGCAGCGATTTGGGCAAGCGATCCAGCGCCAGCGCCGATGTGCTGGTTAGGTAGGGCACGCTGTCCATCCCCGGAATCGGCGGCACGGCGGCGTGCGCACCCATCGCCAATATGACCTTGCCGACCTTCATGGGCGCATCGCCGACAATCAGCGCACCATCGGCAAAGCGTGCCTTGCCCTCGATATAGCTCACACCGTCATAGGCGGGCAGCAGATCGACATATTTTTTTTGGCGCAGCGTCGTGACAAGATCGTCCTTCGACGCCGCCAATACGGACCAGTCATCCATCTGGACAGCGCCCCCAAGGCCGGGAAAGCGCGCGGCGGCAAGCCCACCATGCACCGCTTCGGCGGCGCGGATCAGCGTCTTGGAAGGAACGCAGCCAACATTGACACAGGTGCCGCCAATCGTGCCGTGACCGACGAGCGCCACTTTCGCGCCCAGATCGGCAGCGGCGATCGCGGCGGAGAACCCGGCAGAACCCGCGCCGATGACGGCCACGTCAAATCCTTCCTGCCCGGGGCGGTTGCAACAGTCGTTCATTGCTTATCGCTTTCTTGAGGCGCTGGCGGCGCCCCGCTCAGTTTTGAATAGCGCGCGCCGGATAACCCGCGTTGGTTGATGCAGCGGCAATCGCAGCAGCATTGGTGCGGCGCGGGTTATAGGTTGCGCGCGCGGTCTTGGCTGCGAAATCGACCGTGACCGCCGTTACCCCGGCGACGCCTTCCATCGCCTTCTTCACGGTGATCGGGCAGGTGGCGCAGGTCATGTTCTCTATGGCAAAGGTGGTTTGCTTCTGAGCGGTTGCGGTAGCCGCGAGGCGATCTTGCGCCGTGCCACTAACTGCATAGGCGACCCCGCCGCCAGCCATAGCCAGCACGGCCATAGCGATACATACTGTCTTTTTCATGGGTATTTCCTTTCAATAGAACCAGGGTGCCCACCAGTCGATGGTGAGCGCCAGGATGGCGACGGCAAGGCCCAGCCACAGCACCGCCTTGGTGGTCCAAGCCGATTGTGGACGAGCGCAGTAGGAACCGTCTTCACAGGGCGGTTTCGGCTTGAAATAGACATGCCAGAAGCCGTAGCCGAGCAGCGCGAGCGTTACGCCTGCGACATAGGGCTTGTAAGGTTCGAGCGCCGTCAGGTTGGCGATCCACGCGCCGGAAATTCCGAGCATAACCAACAGTAGCGGGACGACGCAGCAAGCCGAGGCGAGCCCCGCGCCGATCAATGCGCCCGCCGCAACCCAGTTTGCCTGCTTCGGCTCGTGGTTTTCGGTGAGGGCTGGCTGTCCCGCTTCCGGCGTTGAGACCATGGCTTGAATCCCTTGTTCCAACTGAGTGATTCGCAGTGTAGGCTCTGTAGCCACTACAGACTCAAGAGGTATTTTCATGGAGCAACAGGTCGGCATCTTGCGTGCCCAGCTTGCCCGGAAAACAGGCTGCAATCTCGAAACCATCCGCTATTACGAGAAGGTGGGATTGCTGCCGGGGCCGCCTCGCAGTTCCAACGGCTACCGCGTCTATTCGCCGGAACTGGTGCAAAGGTTGCAGTTCATCCTGCGCGCGCGCGACCTTGGCTATGCAATGGATGAGATACGGTCATTGTTGTCGCTCACCGATACCGGTGCACAAACCTGCGCGGAGGTTATGGCGAGAACCGAACTCCACCTTGAAGATGTCCGCCGCCGCATTGCAGATTTGCAGAAGATAGAGGTGACGCTGGCGACCACGTTAGCCAGATGCACTGGAGATGACGTTGCCGAATGTCCCATCCTGGAAGCACTCCAGTTTTTACCCCATCAAGGCAATTGACGCCATCTTTGAGGGATTTGATTTTGTGATGTCAGCTTGGAGTATAGCCTAACTGGACGTCAGGGCGGTACTGCGGTTTCTGTCAGATTAGGGTGATAAACGGAATTTGTTGACGAATTTCGTTACGTATCATAGATTTCAACCTGACATTTTGATGGAGAGAGTGCGCAGTGAAGGGGCAACGGATCGGCTATGTCCGGGTCAGCACGTTCGATCAGAATGTGGATCGCCAATTGGAAGGTCAGTCGCTCGATCGGACCTTCACCGACAAGGCATCGGGCAAGGACGTCAACCGCCCCCAGCTTGAGGCTCTGCTCACTTTCGCCCGCGAAGGCGATACCGTCGTCGTCCACAGCATGGATCGGTTGGCCCGCAATCTGGATGACCTGCGCAAGCTGGTCCAGGGCCTCACCAAGCGAGGTATCCGGATCGAGTTTGAGAAGGAAAGCCTGTCCTTCTCGGGGGAGGACTCCCCGATGGCCAATCTGATGCTCTCGGTCATGGGTGCGTTTGCTGAGTTCGAGCGCGCTCTGATCCGCGAACGGCAACGCGAAGGCATTGCGATCGCTCGGCAGCGCGGCGCCTATCGGGGGCGGAAACGGTCGCTCTCGGATGAGATGATTGCCGATCTGCACCGCCGCGTTGCCGCCGGTGAACGCAAGGCGACCATAGCGCGCGACATGGGCATCAGCCGCGAAACCCTTGTCTTATGACATTGCTGTCCGTTTGGGTCATGCTGGATTGCCCGGACCGGGGTGGCCACCCCGGTCCGGGCGGAAGGGGACGGATCGCGAAACCGGTGGTCGTTTGGGGACCGGGTTAGAGTAGGATCGCCCCTTTCTTTTCCTTCAGGCCCGAACGGATACCGGGGCTTTACGGCCCGGACGACAAGCATGGGACACCGGAAAAGATGAGCGACAATCTACCACAGACAATCGGCATCGACATCTCCAAAGCGAGCCTCGATTGCCACGCCCACCCCGCTGGCGCCGAGCGTCAGTTCGCAAATACCGCCAAGGGCCGCAAGGCGTTGATAGCCTGGTTGCGACAATGGCCAATCGAACGGATCGCCTATGAGGCAACCGGCACCTATCACCGTGCGCTGGAGGCGGCGCTCGCCGACTGGCCCTGCGTGAAGCTCAACCCGCAACGCGCTCGGCGCTTCGCTCAGGCAACTGGCACGTTGGCCAAAACCGATCGCATCGATGCCATGCTTCTGGCCCGCATGGCCGCCACCCTGCAACCGCCGATCCGACCTGCCAGAAGCACGCAGCAGGCCCAGATGGCTGAACTCATCAATGCCCGCGACGGCCTGGTGCGTGATCGGACCGCGCTTAAGAACCGCGAGAAGAACCTTACGATCACCTTCCTCAAGCGCCAGTGCCGGCAGCGGCTCGAACAGATCGATCGGCATGTCGAGGCGCTCGATGCCGAAATCGCCAGCTTGATCGCTGCCGATGCCGCACTCACACGCCGCCATCAGATCCTGACCAGCATCGCCGGCGTGGGAACGCTGACCGCCAATCAGCTCATTGCCACCATGCCCGAACTCGGCAGCCTTGAGAACAAGCATGCCGCGTCCCTCGCAGGCCTTGCACCGATCGCGCGACAGTCCGGCCAGTGGAAAGGCAAAAGCTTCATCCGTGGCGGACGCGCCAACGTGAGGCAGGCACTCTACATGCCCGCCCTTGTCGCCGCCCGATACAACCCCGATCTCAAGGTCAAATATCAGCAACTCGTTGCCGCCGGAAAGCCAGCCAAAATCGCCATCACAGCCGTCATGCGAAAAATGGTCGTTACCGCCAACGCTCTCCTCAAAGCCGATCGATGCTGGGTGCAATCTCAGGCTTGATCATCACGGATACTCTACCAGTACCTTCGCGCCGCTGCCTGACACCAATGTTCACATTATGTCCGGAAAATCGTTGTTCAGCGTACAAAGCTTGAGGTGACGCCATTCTGGCGCGGGTAAGAGGCGAGCTTGCGAAGAATCTGGCTGGGGGCGACGAT
>NZ_DAIRTS010000036.1:0-30110 GCF_036803765.1 Novosphingobium sp. | reverse complement strand
CGCCCACACAGAACATGGCCGAGAGCTGGATGCCGAAACAAGTTCGGCATGACGAAAGGGGGTGAGTGATAGGGGGGAGCTGGCAGAATAGCCGTGGGGGGATGCCGAAATGGCGTGCTGGAGCGGCTGTGCTTGTTGGCAGATACCAGCCAACGCGGGCGCCGTCAGGCCTTCGTTGGGCGGACCAGCGTTTCGCGCTGCATGAGCCACAGCACGGCCGCGCTGGTGAAAGCGATGGCAGCGGTGAACATGGCGGTGCGCATGCCGAAGGTGCCGGCGATCTGTGCGGTGATGAGCGGCGCGAAGAAGCTGATGATGCGGCCCCAGTTGAAGATCGAGGCAGCGGTGGACTGGAGATGGCTCGGGTAGAGCTCCGCCATCCACGGCCCCCAGATCACGCTGGAACAGAGCGCGCCGCCGTAGGCCAGCCCCAGCACCTTGAGCAGCATCGGGTCGGACGGGGCCAGCAGATAGCCGACGATGGCCAGCGAGGCGATGCCGAAGCCGATTGCGTTGAAGCGGCGGCCGAAGCGGTCCGCGGTCCAGCCCCACAGAAAGCCGCCGACGATGTTGCCGGTGAACTGCCAAGCGACAAGCTCGCCCGCCATCGCGGGGGTGAACCCGCGATCGCCGGTGAGATACGTCGTCAGCCAGCCGCTGAAGGCGGCGTAGCCGAAGAAGTTCAGGCCGGTCATGGCCGCCAGCATCAGGGTCTGCCGGCGCAGGTCCGGTACGAACAATTCGCCGATCGGCAGGCGCGTGGTCGCTCGCTGCACGAGGTCGACGGTCGAGCCAGCCGGAATGAGCGCGAAGGTCAGGAATGACAGCGCCAGCGGCGGAATGCCGCCGATCCAAAGCAGCAGGCGCCAGTGTTCGCCCGATACCATGCTCATCCCCACGCCGAGCATCACGATCGACAGGCTGAAGGTGGCATTGAGCATGCCCGCCAGCCGGCCGCGCAGCGTGGGGCTGAACAGGTTGACGTAGATCCCGACGACCACCGGGAACGATGCCCCGGCGAAAAAGCCGAGCAGGAAGCGCTGTGCGAGCAGTTGGATATAGCTGCCGACGACCACGCCTGCGAGGAGCATGACCCCGTAACCGATGACCAGAGTGGCCAGCATGCGCCGTCTGCCAAAGCGATCGGCCATCTGGCCAATGACGATGGCGCCGACCAGCGCGCCGGCACCCTGCGCCGAGTAGGCCGAACCGGCTTGAAGCAGCGAAAGGCCGAGTGCCTCACGAATGAATGGACGAAGCACGTCGACCGTGTTCCAAGCCCAGCCATAGAAGAATTCGCAGACCAGCAGCAGTGCGAAGATACCGACCTGGCGCGGCAGCCGCAGGGGCATGACCGCTGCTTCGGGGGGAGAGATCGCGCTGCTGGCCATGGGCTGTTTCCGTCGAGAGCCGGGAAGGTGCCCCTGCATGCCGGGCGGGCGCGCAGGGGGTGTGCGTGGTGCGTGGTCAGGCCGCCTGGAGCGCGGCCATCTTGAGCTGAACCAGCATGGCCAGTTCGTCGTAGACGGCCCATTCGTCGACGATCTTGCCGTCGCGGACGTGGAAGTGCGTGACGCCCATGACATGAAGCGGGTGGCCGGTGGGGGCGCCGAGGCTGCCATAGCCGAGGTGATGCCCGTCCATCGTCCAGCGCACGGCATACTTGACCCCGCCTTCTTCGCTTTCGACCGAGCAGATGTGCTGCGGCACGAAGGCGCAATCGGGGAGCAGCGCAACGAGGCGCATCGTCTGCTGCAGCACGGCGGCAGGACCGCTGATCTCGCGCATCAGTGGGCCGTGCCACTGACAGGTCGGTGCGTAGATGTCGCGGATCAGGCCGAACATGCGCTTGTTGTAGATGTGGTGCAGCCAGCGCAGCAGTTCGGCCTCGCCCTCATTGTGGGCGATCGAGACATCGGCCTCGGTTTCGGGCGGGTACTGGCCGAGCAGGCGCCGGTTCTCGGCGAGATCGAAGACGCTTTCGCCGGTCTCCACCTTCTTGCGGGCGATGCCTTCGGCGAAGACGTGGGGGTCGAGACCGATCTGGATCAGCGGCCCCATGTTATCGCGAACGATCCACTCCTTGTAGATCTTGTTCTCGAGGATCATGCACTCGGCCACGGTGCGGGTGCAGAACGTGCGGCCGGTGGGCTTGCCCCACGAACCGAACTGCGAGTGACGGCCGAGGCCGTGCGTCATGTGGCTGGTGTAGAAGCCATCGACGTCGTTGCCGCGCCAGATGACCTGCTGCGCCATGCCGCGGCGATCGGGGAATTCGACGAGGCGCTGGATCGTGTCGCGGATGTGCGTCTCACGATCGTACATCGTGCCCATCGTGGTGTAGGCGACGCAGTTGTGGGTGTAGTGCGTGTAGATGAGCCCGACGTCGCGCTCGTCCCAGATGCGGTGCGTGCAGCGGATGATGTAGTCGACGATGTCGGTGTAGCAGGGATCGAAGCCGCGCATTGACTGGACGCGCGGCCGGTCTTCGGGAACCAGCTGGGTGAAATCGCGGCGTTCGACCTGCAGCACGGCGGAGTCCGCGCCTTGCGAGGGTTTGCCGGCTTCGACGGCCTTGGCCGCCTTGTTGCTGCTTTCGGTCACGATTCCTCCAATGATGTGTGTTGTCTGCTTGATAGGGCCGGATGCGCCCTGCGAAAGATCCGACAGCCAGGATGCCAGGGCTTGCCTGCATTCCTCCGGCTTTTCGAGCAGGACGAAATGGCCCGCCCTGGCGATGGTGACGGCCTGTACGTTGGGCAGGCCGGCGACGAGGTCTTGCTGCGTCTCGATCGGGGCGACGACGTCGTCTTCCCCCGACAGGACCAGGACCGGCATCATGTAGCCGGGCAGCAGCGGTCGCTGATCCACCCGCGACAGCGCCAGGTCGGTCTGCCGCTGCGCGGTATCCGCAGGGCAGCCCCGCGCCATGGCGACCACGGCATCGCGCAGGGCTGTATCGGCCAGCCGATCAGCGTGAACGTAGCGCGACCAGAGAGTTTCGCCGACGAGCGTGGCTACGTCGATTCCGGCAGCCGACTGCGCACGCCGCGCGGCATGGGCCTCGACCGGTACATCACGCGGCGTCGTCGCGATCAGCACCATGCCGGCGATCCGCTCTGGCGCGCGCGACGCCATCTCGAGCGCGACGATGCCGCCCAGCGAAAATCCCACTGCGATGAACCGCGGCGGTGCCGCATCGAGCATGGCCTCGGCCGCAGCGCCGATGCTGTCGTAGCCAGTCAGGTCACCGGGCACGACAGGTGTGCCGGGCGGCAGCATGGGCGCAAACACGCTGGCATCGCAAAGCGTACCGGGCAGCAACAACAGCGGCAATCCTTGGTCGCCCACGTCTCTTCCGACAGCCTCTCGTATGGGTGCGGCATATGGGTACAACCGGGCCGCCTTGCATAACGTCTGACATTGGCCTACCAGACCTGCATCCGAATGCAATACTGGTTGGAGCACGTTGTGACAGATTGGACTCGCGAGCAAATGGCGCAGCGGCTGGTTCGCTACGCCGATCTCGTGCCTTGCCGAACGGCCTTCCTCGACACCCGTACGCCGGGTTCGACCGAGAAGGAAAACTTCACGATCATCGGCCCCGGCGTGTCAGAAAGCGCCGACCAGTTCGTGCACATCACCGAGAAGCACGGCTTCAACATCGGGGCTGCGCGCCAGCCGTTCGGCTGCGTCAACTCGCAGCACAGCCACGACACCGCCGAGGTGTTCGTCGTGCATTCGGGCCATTGGCGCCTGCTGTTCGGCCCCAATCGCGAGGACGGCACGCTCGACATCGCGCCGGGCGACGTCGTGTCGGTGCCGACGCGCATGTTCCGCGGTTTCGAGAAGGTCGATCAGGGGCTCGGGTTCCTCTACACCGTGCTGGGTGAAGACGATCCGGGCAAGGTGACCTGGGCGCCGGCGGTGTTCGAGGCCGCATCCGACTATGGTCTCAAGCTGACCAAGGACGGCATGCTGATCGACACCAGCGCAGGCGATTACACCCTGCGCGATACCGAGCTGGCCGCGCCGATCGACACCGACAATGTCGAGGAACTGGTGACCCCGCCGCTGGAAAAGCTGCTCGAGTGTATCGTGCGCGCCGGCACGGCCGTGGCCAATCCCGACTCGCCGCTGGCCGGCGAAGGGGTTGAGGAGGCCGGGGTCATCGGTCCGCGCGCCACGGACGACGGGTTTGCGGCCGGGCCGATCGCCGGTTGGTGGCCGCACGGCTTCAACCTGCGCCAGCTGACGCTCCAGACCGGTGCGTTCATTCCCTCGCATGCGCGCAGAGAAGTCGAGGTGCTGTTCGTGCAGTCCGGTACGCTCGAAGTGCGCTGGGGCGACGAATCGCTGTTGCTCGGCGCTGGCGATACGCTGAGCGTGCCGGTCGGCCTGTACCGGTCGTACCGCAACACGGCGTCGGTGCCCGCGGTGGTCTTCGTGACGCGCGGCACCGACAACCCGGCACGCCCGGTGTTCGCGGCCTGAACCGCAGCGACTGACAAAAAAGGGGGGCGTGACCAGCAACGGTCACGCCCCCTTTTTCGTGTCCGGCGCCGCCCCGGCGGAGGGCGGCGCCGTTACCGTTAAGCCGGCTGATGCATGCGGTTAAAGCGGATCGCCGCGGCCTTCTGGTGGCCTTCGAGGCCTTCGCTGCCGCTCTGGCGGATGGCCGGCGGCGCGACCTGGGCGATGGCGCTGTCGTCCAGCCACTGGTGCGTGGCGATCTTGACGTAGGAACCGACCCAGAGGCCGCCGGTGTAGCGGCCGGCGCCCATGGTGGGCAGGGTGTGGTTGGTGCCGACGTTCTTGTCCGAATAGACCACGCTGGCGTTTTCGCCGATGAACAGCGAACCGTAGTTGCGCAGCTTGTGCGAGAACGCCATCGGGTCGGCGGTGTGG
Source organism: Novosphingobium sp. (assembly GCF_036803765.1). Taxonomy (GTDB): domain Bacteria; phylum Pseudomonadota; class Alphaproteobacteria; order Sphingomonadales; family Sphingomonadaceae; genus Novosphingobium. The sequence continues at coordinate 25,202 of NZ_DAIRTS010000036.1, read as the reverse complement.
ACCTGCAGGTGCTCGGCCGCGACATGATCGGAATAGGCGATCATCGCCGCTTCGTCTTCGCACAGCACGACTTCGCCGTAATCGCGCCAGCTCTGGCTGGCGACCGCGGCGGTCGCGAGCGTTTCGAGCTGGCGGGCGACCTCACGCACTGTCGCTTCGGCCAGCGCTCGGTCGGTGGTGATGAGTCCGACGCGCGTGCGCACGTCGTGTTCGGCCTGCCCGAGAAGGTCGGTCGCGATCAGTTCGGCGTTGCCGGTCGAATCTGCGACGATGAAGATCTCCGAAGGGCCGGCGAGCTGGTCGATCCCCACCGGGCCGAAGACCTGGCGCTTGGCTTCGTTCACGAAGGCGTTGCCCGGGCCCATGATCTTGTCGACGCCGGGAACGGTTTCGGTGCCGAAGGCCATCGCCGCGATCGCCTGGGCGCCGCCGATGCGGAAGATGCGGTCCGCGCCCGACAGGTGGCAGCCGGCGATCATCGCGCGGTGGGCGTTGGGCGGAAGGCAGGCGACGACCTCGTCGCAGCCGGCGACCTTGCCGGGCACGATCGTCATGATCGGCGCGGACAGCAGCGGGAAGCGGCCGCCGGGGACATAGGCGCCGACGCGCTGGATCGGGATGACGCGGTGGCCGAGATGCAGGCCAGGCAGCGGCTCGACCTCGAGCGGGAGGATGGTGTCGAGCTGGGCCTTCGCGAAGCGGCGGACGTTCTCGATCGCGAACTCGGTATCGGCGCGCGTCTGCGGCTCCAGTTCGGCGACGGCGGCGGCGCGATCCTGCCCCGACACTTCGAACTGGTCGAGATCGGCCTTGTCGAATTCGCGCGAGTAGCGGGCGACGGCGGCGTCGCCGTTGGCGCGGACGTCGGCCAGGACCTTGGCGACGAGACCGGCCACGTCATTGCTGTCGGCGATCTGATCCCGTTCCGGCTGCTTGATATAGAGGGTGCGGGATTCGAACCCGAGCGGCGCGGTCATGTGCTTCTCCTCGATTTTCTACGACGATGCAGGGCATCTGCAGGGGTGCATAATGCATCCGAATGCAAAAGTCATTGGCCTAAACGTGCTATCGGCCTCGCACCTTTGCGGTTATGGCGGTTGGCCTGAAGCAAGAGGCACGAAGGACCATGCCGAGACGACCTGCCACCCGCGCGCCTGCCGCCTCGTTCATTGCCCAGTCCGGTCGCAGGCCGACATCGTACGACGTGGCGCGAATCGCCGGCGTCTCACAATCTGCGGTCTCGCGGTGCTTTGCGCCCAATGCCTCGATTGCCCCGGCCAAGCGGGAACTGATCCTCAAGGTGGCGGAGGAGATCGGCTATCGCCCCAACGCCCTGGCGCAGGCGCTGATTTCCAAGCGTACCAATCTGGTGGCGGTGCTGATCTCCAACCTCACCAATCTCTATTATCCCGAAGTGCTTGCAGGGCTCAGTGCCAGCCTGACTGCGCGCGATGTGCGCGTCCTGCTGTTCAGCCTCGGCGCGGAAAGCGAAGTCGATGACGTGATTGACCAGATCTGGCGGCACTCGGTGGACGGCGTCATCTCCGCCGCGCGCCTGTCCGAACAGCAGCTCGAACAGTTCGCCGATCACCAGATCCCGGTGGTGATGTACAACCGCCTTGCCAGCGGGCCCAACGCCGCCTCGGTGCGCTGCGATTCCGTCGGCGGGGAGCGTATGCTGGTGGAGCGGCTGATCGCCAATGGCCACAAGCATTACGGCATTATCGCGGGCCCCAAGGACAGCTATGTCGGCGAGGAACGCAGCGGTGCGGCACTGGCGATGCTGGCCGAGCGCGGCTTCGCGGACGTGCCGATGGTGCGGGGCGACTTCAGCTATGCCAGTGGTCGCGCGGGATTGGGCGAGCTGGTGCGTCTTGCCCCCAAGCTCGACGCGGTCATTTGTGCCAGCGATCTCATGGCGATCGGCGCGATGGACGAGGCGCGCATCGCGCTCGACCGTGCCGTGCCCGACACCATGTCCATCGTCGGGTTCGATGGTTCGGGGCCGGCGACCTGGGAAAGCTATCGCATCACGACGATTCGCCAGCCGGTCGGGCGAATGACCGCGGCGGCTGTCGCCATGCTGATGGAGCGGATCGAGGACCGCGCATCGCCTGCCGAACAGCGGCTCTTTTCGGGCCAGCTCATCGAGGGTGCTTCCGCGCGACTCGGCGATTAGGGCGCTGCATTCGGCTTTACAAAACAGTGACATTTTTGCCGCGCATTTCAGGCAAAGCCGAAAGCGCGCGGCGGTCACTTTTCCTGCCTATCCGGCAAATCCCTTATTTCTCCGGGAAATCTGCCGCAGTCTATACCGGGAATGGCATTTTTCATTGCATGACTTCGAATGCAAAAACTGGTGGACGCAAAGCGTTCCCGCCGATAGCTATCGGCTTCCGATAAAGACGAGGGGAGCTTATGAACGTCGATCTCAAGACCGCATGCTCGTTCAGCGCGCTGGTCCTGTCGCTCGCCGCCATGCCGGCCGCTGCGCAGACGACCCAGCCGCAAGCGAGCGCGACGGCCGAAGACACCATTCCGGGCGACATCGTCGTCACCGCGCAGCGCCGCAGTGAAAAGCTGCGCGACGTGCCGATCGCGATCACCGCGCTGACCGGCGACGCACTCGACAAGCTGCACGCCAACAACATTTCGCGCGTCGAATTCGCAACGCCGGGCTTCACCTGGGGCTCGCAGGGTTCCGACTCGTTCCCCGCCATTCGCGGCGTGCGCACCAGCCTGGTGTCGGCGCAGACCGACCCGGTCATCGGCTTTTACGTCGACGGCGTCTATCAGAGCCGCACGCAGCAGCAGAGCGTTCCGCTGTTCGACGTGGCCCGCGTGGAAGTGCTGCGCGGCCCGCAAGGCACGCTCTATGGCCGTAACACCTTCGGCGGCAACGTCAGCATCGTGAATTCCGACCCGACGAGCGAAAACGGAGCAGGGATCAACCTCGACAAGGGCAACTACAACTCGGCCCGCATCGACGGTTACGTCAACGTGCCGCTGTCGGACACCCTGGCCATGCGCGTCTCGGGCGTGTTCCAGCGCCATGACGGCTATGTGCGCTCGACCGTCGCCGATGTCGTGCTCAACGACCTCAACGAGAACGCCCAGCGCGTGGTCCTGCAGTGGAAGCCCGATAGCCGCCTGCAGGTGACCCTGCGCGCCGGCAGCTGGCACCGCGACGATGCGGGTGCCGGCTCCTACGGGTACAAGGTCGCGGGCACGCTCATCAATCCGGCGACCGGCTATCAGTCGATCAACGGCGCCGGCCTCGCGGTCAATCCCTCGGTTCCCAACGGCCGGCCGAACGTGGCGGGCCGCGATGTCGGCGTGCCGGTCACGGGCGGTGCATGGACCAACGACTGGGACTACCAGCCTTTCGAACACATCGCGCAGAACTACGTCTCGGGCGAAATCGCCTACGACGTGGGCTTCGCCACCGTGAAGTCGATCACCGGTTACACCCACTTCACCGCCCACCGCAGTGCCGACAACGACCAGTCGAGCAAGGTGTTCGAAGCCTATGGCTATGGCTCGGGCGTGCAGGAGCCGAACACGCGCTCCAACGCGTTCAGCCAGGAACTGCAGCTGGCCTCCAACTCGCGCACGCCGCTCGAGTGGCTGGTCGGTGCTTATTACCTGCACGATTCGATCTTCGAGACCTATCAGCAGAAGATCACCGCGCCGGGTGCCACCACCACCGGCTTCAAGGCGGATTCGGACATCACCACCGATGCCTATGCCCTGTTCGGCCAGGCGACTTATGCGCTGGTGCCCGACACGCTCAAGGTCATCGGCGGCATCCGCTACAGCCACGAAAAAAAGGCGTTCGTCTTCTCCGACTACGCCGACGCGCCGCCGAACACCTACGACTTCCGCACGCCTTACGTGGTGACGCGCGGTTCGCCCAGCTTCGACAGCTGGACCTGGCGCGCGGGCCTGCAGTTCACGCCCAACCGCGAGACGATGGTTTATGCCACCGCCTCGACCGGCTTTGCCTCGGGCGGCGTTAACGATACCGGCGGCAACCCGCTGATCCCGGTGTCCTACGCTCCGCAGAAGGTTTCGGCCTACGAAGCCGGGATCAAGACGCTTATCCTCGGCGGCAAGGGTCAGATCGAGGCTTCGGCGTTCTACAACAAGTTCTCGAACCTGCAGATCAACATCTACACCCCGCTCGTTTCCTACTTCGGCTCGGCCGGCAAGGCGCGCAGCTACGGTGGCGAAGTGGCGCTGCGCCTCAACCCGGTGACGGGCCTGCACATCGACACGACGCTGGCGCTGATGGATGCCAAGTACACCACCTATGTCAGCGGCAACAACTTCTTCGGGTTGTCCGATGGCACCGATCCGGTGTTCCTCAACCTTGCGGGCCGGCGCATCCCGCAGTCGCCGAAGTTCAAGTCGACCGTGGCGGTGTCGTACGACATCGACCTGGGCGACGCCGGCACGCTGTCGCCGCTGGGCACGTGGCTGCACTCGAGCAGCTACTACACCACCGACCGCAACACCGTGCTCGACTTTCAGAAGTCCTACGACAAGTTCGATGCCTCGCTGCGCTGGACGCACAGCAACGGCAAGACCTTCGTCGAGGCCTATGGCGACAACCTGTCGAACAAGGCAGTGCTGCTGTCAGGCGTGATCGGTCGCCGCCAGCGCATCCAGGTGTCGTACGGTGCGCCGCGCACCTATGGCGTGCGGGTCGGCACGAAGTTCTGATGGCCTGCAGGGGAGGGGGCAACTCCTCCCCGATCGGGTGGCCGCGGGTCTGCGCTGCCCTTGCACACGTCACCATCTGCCGGGCCGGGACAGCGCGTCCCGGCCCGGTCTTTTTTATGTGTGCAGATGATCGACCGACCCAGCGCGGGCCAGCGGTTCAGCGCGACAGCGCTTCGATGTGATGCGCCAGTGCCAGCAACAAGGCTTCGCTGCCGGCCGGGCCGGTCAGTTCGATGCCTACGGGCAAACCGTCGATGCATGCGCCCGAGGGCACGCTGATCGCGGGCCAGCCGCTGCGCGCGGCAAGTTCGGGCGCCCAGCCACCCTTGGGGTTGTCCAGCGATCGCGGGACGACCTGCGAGGTCGGGAACAGCAGGACATCGACGCCCGCCGTGGCCAGGAGGTCGGTCATGGCCGCCGACAGCCGGTCGTGATCGGCAAGGATCATGGCGGTCGATTGCCCCTTGCGCGCGAGGCGGGCACGCAGCGGGGCCGCATATTCGGGCAGATGCGCGCCGCTTTCGACCAGTGCCGCGAGCGAGGCAGGCGCCGTGCCGGGCGCAAAGTTGCTTGCAAGGTAGGCGTCGAACGCTTCGGCGAATTCGGCATCGACGATGTGATCGCCGGCCAGCGGCAGGACATCGTCAGGCAATGCGACGGGATCGACCACGCGCACACCGCCCGCGGCAAGCTGGGCGAGCATGGGCGCCAGGGCCGCGGCTATGGCTGGATCGCTGCCGAACGCCTGGCGCAGGATGCCCACGCGCAGGCCGGTGTGCGGGCGCGCATCGACCGGATGGCCCAGCGCGTCCAGCATCACGCGCAGATCGGCGACGGAGCGTGCGATCGGGCCGACGGTATCGGTCGATGGGGCCAGCGGCGCGATCCCCGCCATCGGCAGGGCGCCGTGTGCCGGGCGAAACCCGACCAGCCCGGTATAGGCGGCGGGAATGCGGATGGAGCCGCCGGTGTCGGTGCCAAGACCTGCCAGGGCGAAGCCGGATACGATCGCCACCGCCGTGCCGCCGCTCGAGCCACCCGGCGTGACAGCGGGATTTGCGGGATGCAGCACGTCGCCGCCGATCGAGCTGCGCGAGCGGATCTCGAACGACAGTTCGGAGAGGTTGGTCTTGCCCACCAGCACCGCGCCCGCAGCGCGCAGCCGCGTGACGACTGCGGCATCGCGCAGCGGCATCGCGCGGGCCAGGCCAATGCAGCCCGACGTGGTCGGCATCCCCGCCACGTCGATGTTGTCCTTGACCACGACGGGTATGCCGTGAAGCGGTCCGAGCCGCTCCCCGCGCGCGGCGGCACGGTCGGCCGCCTCGGCTTCAGCCTGCGCGGCCGGGTTGAGCGCGATCATCGCATGGAGCGCGCCATCGCGATCGGCCACGGCATCGCGGCATGCGGCCAGCAAGGCTCGTGCGCTGAGCGCGCCCGATGCGAGCTGGTCCGCCAGGTCTGCGATGCTGGGCGCGGACTCGGGCTCGGGCGCGATCAAGGCCGCGCGCGCCGCAGCAGGTCTGCCGCCCCTTGCAGCAGGAAGCCGTGGTCCGATGCCAGCAGGAACAGGCTGGCGCCGCGTGCGGTCCAGTGCGGCACGTCCTCGATCCGGGCCAGGAACATGCCGACGCGGCGGTTGTGCCGGCGGCCGGCCGCGCAGACAGCCTCGACCGCCGCCACGACCTGGGGATGATCCTGGCTGGCGGCGCCATAGGCCACGGTCAGGTCCGCGCGCCCGACGAACAGCGCGTCGATCCCCGGCACTGCGGCGATCGCGTCGATGTCCTCGATCGCTTCGGGGTCTTCGATCTGGGCGATGGTGACCACCTGGGCGGCGCTGGCTGCCAGATGATCCGCCATCGGCCGGGTGGTGTACCCGGCGGCGCGCGACGAGCCGGCATAGCCGCGTCCGCCGGCGCCATATTGGCATGCGCGGGCAAACGCCGCGGCCTCGGCGGCGGAGCGGATATGCGGCGCGACGATCCCGGTCGCGCCGCAGTCGAGCGCGTTGAGGATATGTTCGGGCGACGTGCTCGGAATTCGCACCAACACGGGCATCGCCGCCGCGCGGGCCGCGGCGACACAGCCGTCGATGGCGATGCGGTCGAACGGCGCGTGCTCGGCATCGAGGCACAGGCAGTCGAGATCGGTCAGGCCCAGCACCTCGACCACGATCGGCGAGGGGGTCTTGACGAACGTGCCGACCAGCGTCGCGCCCGAGGCCAGTTTTTCCTTCAACGTCATTCTGCGGTCCATCCCCCGTCGACCACCATGCTCGTCCCCGTCATCAGCGCCGAGGCGTCTGATGCCAGGAACACGATCGCGCCCATCAGGTCCTCGACGCGACCGATACGGCCGAGCTTGATCTTGTCGAGCACGCTGGCCTTGAACGCGGCATTTTCGAAGAAGGGCTTGGTCATCGGCGTTTCGATGAAGGTGGGGGCAATCGTGTTCGAGCGGATGCCATGGCTGGCCAGATCCAGCGCCATGGCCTTGCTCATGCCCTCCAACGCCCATTTTGACGCGCAGTACAACGAGCGGTTGGGACCGCCGACGTGGCCCATCTGCGAGCCCATGTGGATCAGCGAACCCGCCTTGCCATCGCGGATGAGCGCGCGCGCCGCACTTTGGGCGACGAAGAACGCGCTCTTGACGTTGAGGTCGAGCACCGCGTCGTAGTCGGCGGGGCTGACCTGCGTCATCGGCATGGGCCGATTGGTGCCGGCATTGTTGACCAGGACATCGAACGCTGGCTGGCCGTCGAAGAAGGCCGCCACCGCTGCAATGTCGGTCACATCGAGGCAGGCGGCCGTCGCGATCCCGCCGTGGGCACGGATTGCGGCAGCGCCGGCCTCGATCTCTCCTCCCGAGCGCGCCACCAGCGTCACCGCGGCGCCCGCCTGGGCAAGCGCCGCTGCGGCGGCAAGGCCGATGCCGCGCCCTGCGCCCGTGACCACCGCGCGGCGGCCATGGAGCGCAAAGCTCGGCGTCTGGGGCAGCCCTTCGTCAGGCATCGACGCGGGTCAGATCCGAAGGCGCGGCGGCGCCGCCATAGGGCACGTCCCGGCCACCGAAGCGGCGGACACGCACGTTGGCCTGCTCGCCATGGCCGGCAAAGCCTTCGAGCGCGCAGAGGCGGCTGCAGTATTCGCCGATCAGGGCCGAGGCTTCGTCGCTCGTGACGCGCTGGTAGGTGCAGGTCTTGAGGAACTTGCCCACCCACAGGCCGCCGGTGTAGCGCGCGGCCTTCTTGGTCGGCAGCGTGTGGTTGGTGCCGATGACCTTGTCGCCGAACGAGACGTTGGTGCGACGGCCGAGGAACAGCGCGCCGTAATTGGTCATCGCGTTGAGGAAGTAATCCGGGTCGGCCGTCATGACCTGCACGTGCTCCGACGCGATTTCGTCGGCGATGCGGACCATCTCGGCGTCGTCCTCGGCCACGATCACTTCGCCAAAAGCGTCCCACGCCTTGCGCGCGACATCGCGGGTCGGCAGGATTTCGAGCAGGCGCTCGATCTCGCGCATCGTCTCGCGCGCCAGCTTTTCCGAGGTGGTCAGCAGCACGGCTGGGCTGTCGGGGCCATGCTCGGCCTGGCCGAGCAGATCGGTCGCGGCGATTTCGGCGTCGCAGCCGATTTCATCGGCGATGACCAGCGTTTCGGTGGGCCCGGCGAACAGGTCGATGCCGACGCGGCCGAACAGCTGGCGCTTGGCTTCGGCGACGAAGGCGTTGCCCGGACCGACCAGGATGTCGACCGGTGCGATCGACTGGGTGCCAAGGCCCATCGCGGCAACGGCCTGGATACCGCCGAGGCAGTAGATTTCATCGGCGCCTGCCATCGCCTGTGCCGCGACGATCGCCGGAGCCGGCTTGCCCTGGAACGGCGGGGCACAGGTGACGACGCGCGGCACGCCGGCGACCTTGGCGGTGATGACCGACATGTGCGCCGAGGCTAGCAGCGGGTACTTGCCGCCGGGCACGTAGCAACCCGCCGCGTTCAGCGGGATGTTGCGGTGGCCGAGCACGACGCCCGGCAGCGTTTCCACCTCGACGTCGCGCATCGAATCGCGCTGGATCCGGGCAAAGTTGCGCACCTGGGTCTGGGCGAACTCGATGTCCTTCACGTCCTGCGGGCTCAGTGTGTCGATGCAGGCGGCGATTTCGGCGTCGGTCAGGCGATAGCTTTCGCGATCCCAGCCATCGAAACGGATCGACAGCTCGCGCACGGCGGCATCGCCGCGGGCCTCGATGTCGGCAAGGATCGTCTCGACCGAGTCACGAACCTGCCGGTTCGCCGCGGCTTTCGATTCGGCAGTGGCGCCGCGCTTGAGATACTGGGGCAATGTCACGCTCCGTCAGGCAATCAGTGGCCTCCTTCTAGGCTTGTTGAATTCGAATGCAAGGGGGTGTTGACCTGTCCCGGCGGGCAGCATGCGGGCGGTTTGCATGGCGTACCTCCAGGTTGCACTGCGGCATGGAAGACGCAGGTTGCTTCCGCTTTGGCGCGATGTGCGGCTTGGGCTTGATTGCCGTAATGTTGCGGTGCAAACTTTCTGTGTCGGGGCGATCGTTCGTCCCGGCCGGGGACGTTTACAAGACAATGACGAGTCGGTGCATGGGGGCGCCAACCGCAGTTGGCGTCGATTGGGCAGCAGCGCCGTGCAGGCTAACGGCACGGCGTTCGGGGTCGGGTCATTTCCAAAAGGGATGGCGTCCGTTCCGCGCGGTACGAAACCGGTGACCGGCAGCGTGCAGGCCTCCGCGACCGCAGCTCCCCCTCCTTGCGCCGGCGACATGGACGTACCGCGCGAATTGGCGGCGGCCGTCGCGGCCAATGCCGCCAAGAGCCGATACCTGGCGACACTCAGCCACGAGATCCGCTCGCCCCTCAACGTGATCTACGGCTACGCCCAGCTGATCGAGCACGGCTCCTGCGTGGACTCAGTCGAAGCGTCGCGCGTGATCCGCCGCAGCTGCGAGCATTTGATCGATCTCGTCGAGGGGCTGCTCGACATCTCCCAGGTCGAAAACGGCGTCACCCGGGTGGCGCGCGATGTGGTGCGCCTGCCGGCGTTTCTCGACCAGATCGCCGAGATGTTCATTCCCGATGCGCGCGCCAAGGGCCTGGCGTTCGACCTGGTGACCGAGGGCAATGTGCCGGAATTCGTGCGCACCGACCAGAAGCGGCTGCGCCAGGTGCTCATCAACCTCGTCGGCAACGCCATCAAGTACACCGGGGAAGGCAGCGTCACCCTCCGCGTGCGCTGTGCAGGCGAAGTTGCGCAGATCGAGGTCCGCGATACCGGCCCCGGCATCGCGGCCGCCGACCGGGAGCGGATATTCAGCCCATTCGAACGCGGCGTGGACGGCGGCGGGGGCGGTGCGAACGGCTTCGGGCTCGGCCTCGCCATCACGCAGGCCATGGTGCACATTCTCGGCGGCGATATCGCGCTCGACAGCACGCCCGGCGAAGGAAGCTGCTTTCGCGTACGCCTGATGCTGCCGCGCGTATCCGTCGACGGCGGCGTGGCGCCCCGCGCAGCGCGGATCATCGGCTATGCCGGGCCGCGCCGCTCGATCCTGGCGGTGGACGACGATGTGAGGCAACTCGCATTCCTGCGCCAGGCGCTCACCGACCTCGGCTTCGAGGTTGCCGCAGTGCCCGATGGCGAAGCGGCGATCGCGCTGTGTGCGGCCCAGGATTTCGACCTCGCGCTGCTCGACATCCGGCTCGAGCGCGAATCCGGCTGGGACCTCGCCGCCGCCTTGCGCCGCGCGCATGGCACGGGGCTGCGAATCGTCATGCTCTCGGCCAATGCGCACGAGCAGCACGGCCCTCCCGGCGAGCCCGCGCATGACCTTTTCCTGCTCAAGCCGGTGGAACTCGGCGCCATGATCGACGCGATCGGGCGCCAGTTGGGGATCGCATGGCAGCGCGAGGCACGGGCCACCGAACTGACCGGCAAGCGCACTGCGCCGGCCCCCGAGGCGACGACGACCGATGCTGCCATGCCCGAGGCCGCGCGGGTGCATCTCGACGCGCTGCGCGACAGCGTGCGCACCGGCCACGTTCGGGCGGTCGAGGCGGGGATCAAGGCCCTTGCCGAGGCCGCGCCCGACGCCGGGCCGCTGATCGACGCACTTTATCGCTGTCTCGACCGTTTCGACATGCCCGCGCTCGCGCGGCGGCTCGAGGGGCTGTGAGCATGGCCGACGACCGGGCCGGGACGGGGCGCGGGGCGCGGCGCGATACCGCGCTGGTCGTCGACGACGAACCCCAAGCGCTCCGGCTGCTGACCGATACTCTCGAAGCCGGGGGTATCCAGGTGCTCGTCGCGACGTCGGGTGCGATCGCGCTGGAACTTCTGCAGCATGTCGCGCCCGACATCGTGCTGATGGACGCGGTCATGGCCGGCATGGACGGGTTCGAGACCACGGCCCGGATCAAGGAAAATCCCCATACTGCCCACTTGCCCGTGATCTTCATGACCGGCCTGACCGAGAGCGAGCACGTGATCGAGGGGTTCGAGGTCGGCGGCGTGGACTATGTGCGAAAGCCCGTGAACGTGCACGAACTGCTCGCCCGGGTGCGCGTGCATCTCGGCAATGCGCGCGCGGTCCAGGCGAGCACGGCCAGCCTCGATGCCACCGGCCGGCTGATGATGGCGACCGACACCAAGGGCTTCCTGCTGTGGTGCACGCCGCTGGCCGAACAGGCGATCGGCCGGATCGCGCCGGGGTGGAGCCGCGACCAGGCCGTGCTGCCCGACGTGCTGCGCACCAGCGTCGAGCGCTTGCTGGCGCGCGAGGCACCGGGCGCGAGCCTGCGGATCGAGCAGGCCGACGGCGCGCTCGAACTGGTGCTGATCGCGCGGTATCGCGAAAACGAGGTGCTGATCCGGCTCAACGAGCTGAACCCGCAGGTCGATGCCCAGCGCCTCCAGAACCGGCTTGGGCTGACCGAGCGCGAGGCCGAGGTGCTGTTGTGGATCAGCTACGGCAAGTCGAACCCCGACATCAGCCAGGTTCTTACCATCAGTCCACGCACGGTGCAGAAGCATCTCGAACGGATCTACGAAAAGCTGGGCGTGGAAACCCGCGCGGCTGCAGCCGCCACGGCGATCAAGGTCATCGCACCCTGATCGCCGCGGCCCCCGGGCGCCTCTCGGCCGTCTACTTCTTCTTGGCGGCGGTGGCCTCGATCTCGATCAGGAAATAGGGCCCGGCGAGGGCGGCGACCTGGAACGTCGAGCGCGCGACGGTAGTCGGGTTTTCCGCGGTCTTGAAGAACTGCTTAAAGCCCTCGTTGGCGCCCGCGAAGTCCATATGCCCGAGCTTGGGATCGGCCGCGACGAACAGCGTCAGCTTGATAAGGTCCGCCATCGTATAGCCGCGGCTTTCCAGGATGCCCTTGATCTTGGTGAGCACGCTGATCGTCTGGGTGCGCGTGTCGCCCAGGTCCTCGACCGACTTCACGTCGGCGAAGGTCTTGGCGGTGTCCACCGGCGAGGCCAACTGGCCGGACAGGAAGATCATGTCGGTGCCGGCCTTCACGTCGGCCGCGTCGAGGATAAGCGCCTGCGGATTGGTCTGGATCTTGGTCACTTGCGCCTGCGCGGCGGCCGCAGGCAGCAGCGTTGCGGCAAGGGATGCGCAAAGCGCGGTACGCGCCGCGCGGGCGAGGGCGGAAGAGGCGGGCCGCGAGCCGATCAGAAAACGCATGGCAAGTCCTTGGCAAGGCAGGAAGACGCGTGCCCGGCCCGGTGACCCGGCACAGGCCGTCACTCTAGGGCGGTCGCAACAGTTCGTCATACGACAATCAGCGTATGGGCAATCCTCGCGCCATGGCGTCCTCTGCCGGCCTTGCAGCGCGCGACGCTTAACGAAGCGGGTGCCGGCGGGGGCCTTGTCCGGGAAGAGACGACCGGGAGCGGCCACCGCGCGAGGGGGAGGGTGCGGGAAGGACAGATCGTTCCATGGGGGTCCTTCATCATGTCGCCACTGTCCCGGATTGCAATTGCCTCGCTTCTCGCATCGGCCGCCTTGCCGATCGAAGCCATGGCCCAGAGCGCACCCGCCGCGAGCGCGCCCGACGCCGATACCTTGCCCACCGACATCATCGTCACCGGCACGCGCACCACCGGCATGCGCGCCGCGGACAGCGCCGCACCGGTCCAGGTGGTCGGCACGCAGGCGATGCAGGCGGTCGGCCAGCAGGACCTGACGCAGGTCCTGGCGCAGAGCCTGCCCTCGCTCAACTTCCAGGCTTTCGGCGGCGATACCGCCAACCTCACGCTGACCGCGGCGCTGCGCGGGCTCTCGCCCAACGACACGCTGGTCCTCGTCAACGGCAAGCGCCGCCATTTCACCGCCAACCTCGCGGTGCTGGGCGGATCGCCCTATTCGGGTTCGGCCGCGACCGATCTCAGCTTCGTGCCGACCAACGCCATCGGCCGGATCGAGGTTCTGCAGGACGGCGCCGCCGCGCAATACGGCTCGGACGCGATCGCCGGCGTGGTCAACATCATCCTCAAGGACCAGCCGTCGGGCGGCATGCTCACCGCGACGGGCGGCCAATATTATGACGGTGACGGCGAAACCGCCTCGGCGGCGCTCAACCTCGGCTTCGGGCTCGGAGATCGCGGCTTCGTCAACGTGACCGGCGAATACAAGTTTCACAACTACACCCAACGGGGCGGGTGCGATCGCCGCTATTTCACGCAAGGTTGCGCGGTTCGCACCGACATCAACCCGATCGACCAGGCGGGCGTGAAGGCCAATCCGTACTTCCCGCGGGTCAACAACATCATCGGCGACGCGCGCTACAGCCTCTACAACGTGATGGTCAACGCGGGCTACGACCTGACCGACAATGTCCAGGCCTATGCCTTCGGCAGCTACGGCAACCGCGCGGCCTATGCCTTCGAGAACTATCGCCGCGCCACGCGCGTCTCGGGCGCGACCAGCACGGGCCTCAAGGTCTATCCGCTGACCGCCGGGTTCAACCCGCAGGAGAGCCTGCGCGAGGAGGATTTCTCGGGCACGTTCGGCCTCAAGGGCGATGCCGAGGGCTGGAACTGGGACCTCTCGGTGACGTATGGCCGCGATGCCGTTGCGCTCTATACGCTGCATTCGGCCAATCCGACTCTCTATGCACAGGAGCAGTCGCAGAACGCCGCGCCGATCGGCCTGCAGCGCGACTTCTACGACGGCACGCTGATCAACAGCGAATGGGCCGTCGATGCGGGCGTGACCAAGGACTTCGACCTCGGCCTCGCCAAGCCGGCGACGCTGGCGTTCGGCGGGCAGTGGCGCAAGGACGGCTACAAGATCAAGTCGGGTGAATTCGCGTCGTACTTCGGCGGCGGTGCACAGTCCTATCCCGGCTTCGCCCCGACCGATGCCGGCGCCTACAACCGCAAGGCCTGGGCGGCCTACATCGACCTCGCGATCGATCCGGTCGAGGGGCTGCATGCCGACCTCGCCGGGCGCTACGAACACTATTCCGACTTCGGCAAGGTGTGGAACGGCAAGGGCACGGTCCGCTACGATTTCAGCCCGGCATTCGCGTTGCGCGGCACGATCTCCAACGGCTTCCGCGCCCCCACGCTCGCCGAATCGTACTACTCCTCGGTCAACGTCGGCCCCGGCACGACCTTCGGCCAGCTGCCGCCCAACTCGGCCGCATCGCGCCTGCTCGGCTTCGGCAACCTGAAGCCCGAAAAGTCGACCTCGTACTCGGCCGGCTTCGTCGCGCACCCGGCGCCCGGCCTGCAGATCACGGCCGATGCCTACCAGATCAAGCTCAAGAACCGCATCGTCCCCTCGGCCGCGATCTTCGGCACCCAGGGCACCGACGTGGTGTCGCAGGCCGTGATCGACGCGCTCATCGCGCGCGGTGTGAGCCTGGCCGACGCGACCTCGTATTCGGGCATCAATATCTTCACCAACGGCGCGGACACGCGCACCCGCGGCGTCGAGGCGACCGCCGACTACACCAGCGACTTCGGCGGCGGCAACAAGGCCAACTGGACGCTGGGCTTCAACTACAACCAGACCAAGCTGCTCAAGGTGAACCCGCTGCCCGCGCAGGTCGTCAATCCGGCCTTCGCACAGACCACGTTGCTCGATCCAAATTCGATCGACGGCCTGACCACCGCCACGCCGCGGGTCAAGGTCATCGCCAATGCGCTGTTCACGCTGGGCTCGCTGCAGATTAACCTGCGCGAGACGATCTACGGCACGACGCACCAGCGGACCAGCTACTCGGGCAGCGGCTATGCCTCGGCCGACGGCTACACCGTCCTGCGCACCGGGACCGCAGCGATCACCGACCTCAACGTCGGCTACAAGCTGACCGAGAAGGTGCGGTTCGACGTCGGCGCGAACAACCTGTTCGACAAGAAGGCACCGCTGGTGCCCAACATCGGCGGGCGCCCGGCCAACGGCAGCAACGTCTACAACGGCCCGATCACCTTCACGCCCTGGGGCATCAACGGAGGCTACTACTACGCCCGCGCGACCTACACCTTCTGACGGTCGGGGCGGCAGGGCCATGAGCGGCCGGGCTGTGTGCGAACCATGCGTTCGCGGGCAGCCCGGCCGGCTCGGGCCGGAACAACGGCATTTATCCTGCTTGGTGGAACGGGCCCGTCCCGATGCTTGATGCGATGAACGACATGCTCGACCAGGCGGCCAGGGACCTGGCTGCAAACCCCGCCCGTGCGGAGCGGGACGCGCGCAAGCTGGTGGCGGACAATCCCGCCGATCCACGCCCGCGGCTTATCCTCGCCTCGGCGTTGCGGCGGCTGGGCCGCGCCGGGCAGGCGCTGCCGATGCTGCTCGACCTGGCCCGCGCCTATCCGCGCGCCGCACGTACGCGCTACGAACTGGGCCTGGTGCTGTGCGCGCTGGGCCGCGGTGCCGAGGGCGACCAGCAGCTGGATGCCGCGGTCGCGATCGACGGCAACCTTGCCGAGGCGTGGCGCGCCATGGCCGACCGGGCCTTTGCCAGCGGTGCGGTCGACCGCGAGCGTCGTGCGCTGGCAGCGCTCGCCCGGATCGAGGCCGACGATCCCGATCTCGGGCGGGCGGCCGAACTGGTGGCGCTCGGCCGGCACGATGCTGCCGACCCGATCCTGCGGCGGTTCTGCCTTGCGCACCCCGATCATGCCGAGGCGGCGCGGCTGATGGCCGCCTGCCATGTCGCCCATCGCACGGTGCATGCCGCAGAAACGCTGCTGCGCCACGCGCTCACGCTCGAGCCGAACTCCACGCGCATCCGCTTCGACCTTGCCCATGCGCTGTTCGCCGCGCGGCTGGCGGAGCAGGCGCTGGCCGAACTGGCCCCGCTGCTCGCGGCCGAGCCGGCCAACCCGGCCTATCTCAACCTCCAGGCCGCCTGCCTGGGACTGCTGGGCGACGATCACGCGGCCGAGGCGATCAATGCCGAGCTTTCGGCGAAGTATCCCGCCAATGCCGCGATCGCGGTCAACCATGGCCATGCCGCGCGGACGGCCGGGCTGCGCGACACTGCGATCGCCGCCTATCGCCGCGCGACGATCCTGGCCCCGCGTGCCGGAGAGGCCTGGTGGGGGCTGGCCAATCTCAAGATCGGTACGCTGACCGAGGCCGACGAAGCGCAATTGCGTGCCCTGCTCGGCGGACCGCTGCCCGACGACGATCGCATGCGGATGGCCTATGCCCTCGGGCGCCGGCTCGAGGATCGCGGCGATGCCGCCGGCGCCTTTGCCGGGTACGCGCAAGGGGCCGCATTGGCACGCACCCGCTTCGGCGGGGCGGGACGCGACTATGCCGCAGAGGCCGAGGCCATCCGCGCGCTCTACACCGCCCCGATGCTGGCCTCGCGCGACGGGCAGGGCGCTATGGACGATGCGCCGATCTTCGTGGTCGGCCTGCCGCGCTCGGGATCGACCCTGGTGGAGCAGATCCTGGCCAGCCATCCCGCGATCGAGGGGACGATGGAGCTGCCCTATATCGGCAGCCTCGTCGGCCGGATCGAGCGCGAAGGCGGCGCGGCCCGGATCGCCGGTGCCGATGCGGCACAGCTGCGTGCCTGGGGCGAGGAATACCTGGCCCTGTCGCGCGTCCACCGGCGGCTCGGCCGGGCGCGCTTCATCGACAAGATGCCGAACAATTTCCGCCATATCGGCCTGACCCGCATGATCCTGCCGCAGGCGCGCATCATCGACGTGCGGCGCAATCCGATGGCGGCCTGCTTCTCGGGGTTCAAGCAGCTGTTCGCCGAGGGACAGGAGTTCTCCTACGATCTCGGAGATCTTGGCGCCTACTACCGCCACTACCTCGCGATCGTGCGTCACTTCCACGCCGCCGCGCCGGGCGCGGTCCATACCATCGTCTACGAAGACCTGGTCGAGGACACCGAAGGCCAGGTGCGCGCCCTGCTCGCCGCGCTCGGCCTGCCGTTCGACGCGGCCTGCCTGCGCTTCTTCGAGAACGACCGCGCCGTCCGCACGGTGAGCTCCGAGCAGGTGCGCCAGCCGATCTACCGTTCCGGCCTCGACCAGTGGCGCAAGTTCGAGGCGTTCCTTGCGCCGCTCGCGACTGCGCTGGGCGATGCGCGCGAGGGGTGGCGCGCATGATTTCGTCCCAAATCCCCCCATCCTCCCGCCTCCATGATGAGATCGCCATGACCAGACCGCGTTCGCCCTCTCACCCGTTCCGGCTCGCCGGCCTTGCCGCCGCAGCCCTGTCGCTCGCCGGTGCCACCATGCTGGCGACCCCCGGCTTCGCGCAGGATCGCCCCGGGCCGGGCGGTTCGACCGTCGAGGTCTCGACCGAAGGACAGGAGGTCTACGAGCAGATCTGCCAGGCCTGCCACATGGCCGATGCCAAGGGCGGCGGCGAGCCGGGCGCGATGATCCCGGCGCTCGCCGGCAACAAGAACCTGGCGGACAAGGACTATCCGATCATCGTGGTGATGAAGGGGCGCGGCGGGATGCCGTGGTTCAACGGCGTGCTGACCAAGCCGCAGATCGCGGCGGTGATCACGTACGTGCGCGGCCATTTCAACGATTATCACGACCCCGTGACCGTTGCCGACATCGACCGCATCGTCACCGCCGACCCGCCGGTGCCCGAGTGTAACACCTGCGGCCACTGAGGCTGCGGCCAGACTACCCGACAGGAACCTGCCCGACAGATACCCGCGCACTACCCCATACCGTTTTCGCCCTGCTCCCGAAGGAACTTGCATGACCGAGGTTTTCACCCCGCCCACCCGCCGCCAGCTGCTGACCCTGATCGGCAAGGCCGGAGGGGCCGCCGCGCTGTACCAGGCGATGACAGTGCTGGGCCATGCCAAGGACAGCCAGTTCACCGGGCCGCCGGCGCTGTCGGGGGCAAAGCCGGGCGCCAGCGTGCTGGTGCTGGGGGCGGGCCTTGCGGGAATGCTGGCCGCCTACGAGCTGAGCAAGGCGGGCTACAAGGTCCAGATTCTCGAGTACCAGGGCCGTGCCGGTGGCCGCAATTATACCGTGCGTGGCGGCGACACGATCACCGAGATCGGCTCGACGCAGCAGGTGACGTTCGCCCCGGGCAATTACCTCAATCCCGGCCCCTGGCGCATCCCCTACCACCACCGCACCGTGCTGCATTACTGCAAGGCGTTCGGGGTCGAGCTCGAGCCGTTCCTGCAGATCAACCACAATGCCCTGATCCACAACCGCAAGGCCTTCGGCGGCAAGCCCCAGACCTATCGCGACCTGATGGTCGACTGGAAGGGGCACGTCTCCGAACTGCTGGCCAAGTCGCTCGACGCCGGCGCGCTCGATACCGCAGTCACGGCCGAGGATAAGGCGCGCCTGACCGAGGCGATGCGCGAGTGGGGGGTGCTCGACAAGAACATGAAGTACAGCAAGAGCGACGCGGTCGGCGCGCAGCGCGGCTGGGAGCGCCCGCCGGGTGGCGGCGTCAACGGTGCGCCCATTCCCAACGACCCGTTCAGCCTGTCCGAGACCCTCGACAGCAAGGTGTGGCAATCGCTCGGTTTCTATGCCGAGCACGTCATGCAGACGACGATGTTCCAGCCCAAGGGCGGCATGGACCACATCGGCAAGGCCTTCCAGGCGCGCGTCGGCAAAATGATCCGCTTCAACACCCGCGTCACCCGCATCGCGCAGGACGACAAGGGCGTCACCGCCGGCTGGACCGACACCAAAACCGGCGCCACCGGCGAGACGCATGCCGACTACATGGTATGCACCATCCCGGCCCCGGTGCTCAATCAGATCGACTTCCAGGTCTCCGCGGCCAAGAAAGCGGCGATCCGCGCGCTGCCCTATGGCAACTCGGTCAAGATCGGGCTCGAGATGAAGCGCCGGTTCTGGGAAACCGACCACGCGATCTATGGCGGCATTTCGTTCACCGACCAGGCGATCTCGCTGATCTCCTATCCCAGCGCGGGTTGCTTCAGCGATGGGCCGGCGGTGCTGCTGGGGGCCTATCCGTTCGGGGCGGGCGCCTACATGCTGGCCGGTATGACGCCCGAAAAGCGCATCCAGGCGGCACTCGACCAGGGCTCGGCGTTCCATCCCGAGGAATACCGCAAGGAGTACCTCTCGGGCGCCAGCGTCGCGTGGAACCGGATGCCGTGGATCCTCGGGTGCTGCGCGGCATGGACCGAGCAGAGCCGGGCCGCGCATTACCAGAACCTCGTCGCCATGGAGGGGCGCATCGTGCTGGCGGGTGAGCATTGTTCGTACTACGGCTGCTGGCAGGAGGGGGCGCTCCTCTCCTCGATCGATGCCATCACGCGCCTGCACCAGCGGGCCATGGCAGCCTGAAGGACCCAGGTGCCGGCCATGACGCCAAGTTCCCCGCCTGACGCATGGACCACGCGCTGGGCGACCGAGGCCGACCTGCCGGCGCTGTCCGCGCTGATCACGCTCGCGATCGATACGCTCCAGGCCGAGGTGCTGACGCCCGAGCAGGTGATCGCGAGCCGGGCGGTCATGGGGCTCGACACGCAGCTCGTGGCCGATGGCACCTACCTCGTCGCCGAGCGTGACGGGGTGCTGGCGGGGTGCGGCGGCTGGAGCCGTCGCGCCACGCTCTATGGCGGGGATCACAGCACGGCGCTGCGCGATCCCGTGCTGCTCGATCCGGCGCGCGACCCGGCGCGGATCCGCGCGATGTACACCCACCCCGCGTTCGTGCGGCTGGGCGTGGGGCGCCGGATCCTCGGCGGGTGCGAGCGCGCGGCGGCGGCGCAAGGCTTCCGCGAGGCGGAACTCATGGCGACGCTGAGCGGATTGCCGCTTTACGAAGCGGCGGGATATCGCGCGTGCGAGCGCATCGAGGCCATGGTCGGCGACGTCGCGGTCCCGCTGGTGCGGATGCGCAAGGCCCTCTGATCGCAGCGTCGCGGCGCCCGGTCACAGGCGCAGCAGCGCGGTGATGGTCAGTCGGTCGGCCGATGCCCAGCCCTGGGCGACATCGCCGCAATGCAGGCAGTTGGCGGGGTAGGCGATCGCCCGGTTGAAGCGCAGCGCCGCGCCGCCGATCTGCACGAAGGCATCGGTGTCGCCGGAGTGGTAGCGCGGCCCGGGCATGCCGTGGCGCGCGGCGTCGCTGGCCAGGGCCTGCCGCCACATGGGCGCGCGCTCGGCGGTCACCCGCTCGAACCCGGTCGCGCGATGGCGGTGGAAGCTGGTGCCGCCGTGGGGCGCATGACAGAGATAGTGGACCAGCGCCACGATGGCGCCATCGCTGTCGTCAAAATGGGGAATGCGCTGCACCGGTGCGAGCGAGGCCGGATCGCGATCGGCGATGGCGAAATCCGCGCGCAGCAGGCTCGCGCCGGACAGCCCGGGCCAGTGCGGTAGCGCGGTCTGCAGCCACTCGGCCCATTCCGGCGGCGCAGGGGCGCGGCGGCCGGGATAGAGATCACCGCTGGCGGCGGCAAACGCCGCGCGCGACGCCGCAACGAGCAGGCGGTCGGGCGCAGGGTGCGCTGCGTCGATCATCCACAACGGCACGCCCTCGGTGCCCATCGTGGTGACCGGATGGATCTGCATCATGGTGCCGATCCCTCAGCCGGCGGGCGTGAACCAGGCGGCCTGTGCGGCAAGGCGGGCATTCTTGCGGCGGACGAGTCCTGCGACATGATCCAGCGAGAGCGCCATCGCGGCCAGCGTCATGAGGTCGGCAAATTCGCCCACCTTGGCGCGCGCGCGCTCCAGCGCCGGCTCGTCCAGCCCGTAAAGGCCGGTGAGCAGGCTGGTGCTGCCGTCATGGAAGGTGAGGTCGAGCTTCATCTCGCGGACAAGGCGATGCTCGAGCATGAAGTCGACCAGCCGGCGCGTGTCCTCGCGCCCCGAAACCAGCCGGCCGAGAATGGCCTGGATCGCGCGCATGTAGTCGGTGTCTTCGCCCTCGGGATCCAGGATCGCGCAGGGCCCGGCCGGGTCGATCGCGGCACTGGTGGTGTCGATGCAGATCACCGCCTCCTCGCCATCGCCGCCGACGAAGAAGGGCAGGCGCAGCAGATTGAGCGGCAGTGCGTCGGCCTCCAGCGCGGTGCCGTTCCAGAACAGGTTCTCGTGCGGCTCCAGCCCCATCAGCGCCGCGGGGTAGAACTGACCCGTGTCGGCATCCTTGGCGAGGAACACCGGAAATTGCCCCGCGACCTTGCGAATCTCGTCCGCCACCAGCGGCACGAGGTGGACGGTCGCGGCTGCGGCGGCGGCCTTGGCCGGGTCGATGCGCCATGCGCCATGCTCGGCGCGGGTAAGCTGGGTCAGGGTCATCGGGCCTCGCGAGCGATCAGGGGCGAAAAGGACGGGTCAAAGGGGCGGGAAACGGTGCTGCGCCAGCTTGTCGAGCAGCGCGCGGTTGGTGGGCATCATGCCGGCGAGCCGGCGCTTGGTGGCAGCGTTCTGGGCGAAGGCATCCTCGGCCATGTCCGCCTTTGCCAGCTGGCCGGCGCCGACGCGGGTGCGAAAGCCCATGCCGTAGAGCACGTATTGATAGCTGGCCGCCGGGAACATCTCGTGCGCGCTCGAGAAATCGTGCTCCCCCGGCGGGGTGTCGCGCCACAGTTCCAGCTGGTCCTGCAACTCCTGCGGGATGGTCGCCGGGTCGCGGTTGTCGCGCCAGAACGCGGTGTCGTCGCGCTCGGACAGCACGTAGTGCAGCTTGAGGAACTCGATGATGCGATCCCAGCGATAGCGGGTCATCGTGTTGAAGCGGCGGGCGACGAAATCCATGCTGGCGCGCGTCGCAGGCATGCTGGTGGCGATGTAGTCGGCCGACAGCTCGATCAGCACCAGCGCCGAGGCCTCGAGCGGTTCGAGGAACCCGGCGGCGAGGCCCACGGCGACGACGTTGTTCTTCCAGAAGGTTTCGCGATGGCCCGAGCGGATGGTGATCTCGCGCGGGGAGAGCTTGTCGAAGTCGGGGCCGACATAGGCGGCCAGCTCCTCCTCGACACGGTCGGCGCCGGCGTGGCGGCTGGACCAGACGTAGCCGATCCCGCGGCGCGTCGGCAGGCCAATGTCCCAGATCCAGCCGTGCTTCTGCGCGGTGGAGATCGTCTGCGAGGCGATCGGGCTGTCCGCCTCGACCGGCAGCTGGACCGCGAGGGCGCGGTCGATGAACAGCACGTCGGAGCGGTCGACGAACGGGACGTCCAGCGCCTCGCCCAGCAGGCGCGAGGCAAAGCCGGTGCAGTCGATGAACAGGTCGGCGGCGATCGCACCGCTGCGCCGGCCGATCACCGCGGCGATGTCGCCATTGTCGGCGCGCGTCACGCCGTCGATCTCGTCGTCGATGTGGTGGACGCCGAGCTTGCCGGTGCAATGTGCGCTCAGCAATTCGCCCAGCTTCACCGCATCGAGGTGGTAGGCGTAGTTGGCGATCCCCGCATAGTCCGGCGAGGACATCAGCTTGGGCGCCAGGTCGCGCTCGCACAGGAATTCCTGGAAGCACACCGCATCGGAGAACGAGGGCAAGCCGTTGCGGCCACCCGCACTCGCCGCTTGCGCCTCGGCGTTCCAGTAGGGCGCGAGGTCGAGGTCGGGGAACCCCTCGGGCAGGACCAGCGGGTGGTAGTAGAAATCGTCGGGTGCGCCGGTGCGCCAGCGGGCGAACTTTGCCCCCTGCTTGAACGAGGCATGGCAGAACCGCATGAAGTCGGTTTCGGCGATGCCGATCTTGCGCAGCGTGTTGCGCATCGTCGGCCAGGTGCCTTCGCCAACGCCGATCGTGCCGCGGCTGACGCTCTCGACCAGCGTGACCTTGAGGTCGGGGCCGTGCCGTGCGGCGATCAGCCCGGCCGTCAGCCAGCCGGCCGATCCGCCGCCGACGATGCAGACCGATGCGATTTCACGGGCCGCGCTTGCGGGCATCCAGCCAGTCTCCCCTTCGTGATGCGCAGGTATCATCCGGCTGCGTCCGGTGCAAAGGGCACGCGATGCGTGATGCAAAGCGTGCCCTGGTTTTAACAGGTGCAGCGCCGGGTCGCCCCGGCGCTGCCAGCCCGGTCAGAAGTTGACGCGGGCCCCGAACTTGAAGCGCCGCCCGCTGTCCTCGGCATAGAGGAACTGGTTGGTATAATACGCATATTTCAGCGTGCGGGAATTGGTCAGGTTCGCGCCTTCGACGAAGATCGCGACCTCGGGCGTGACGTGATAGGTCGCGCTGGCGTCGATCTGCGAATAGGGGCGGACCTGCGTCACGGCCTGGCCGGCGCCGTTGAGCGGCGGCGGGGCAAGGTACTGCAGGAAGCGATCGCGCCAGTTGTAGGCGACGCGCGCCTCGATGCCGTTCTTGTCATAGAACACCACCGCGTTGGCCGAGTTGGACAGGCCGGTCAGCGCGAACTTGTTGTTGAGGTTCTGCGGATCGAGGTGTCGGTTCGAGCCGACCAGCGTGCCGTTGACCTGGAAGCCGAAACCGGTGTCGCCGATCGAGTACTGCCATGCAGCCTCGATCCCCTTCACCGTCGCGTCCTGGCCGTTGACCGGGGCGGTGACCGTGAACTGTGCCGGCAAGCCGGTGGCAGGATCGAGCAGCGGACCGCCGGTGGAATTGGCGACCGTGCCCGTGGTCTGGTTCAGCACGATGAAGTTGTTGACGTTCTTGAGGTAGGCGCCGACCGACACATAGCTGCCCGGTGCGTAGTAATACTCGAACGAGACGTCGAGGTTGCTCGACTTGAACGGCTTGAGGTCGGCATTGCCGCGGCTGGCGGCGAAGTTGCCGGGGCGCAGCGTGACGAGCGTCGTCACCGGCGAGAGCTGTTCGAGCGTCGGGCGGGTGATCGTCTGCGAGGCGGCGAAGCGCACCGTGAAGGCGTCCGTCACCTGCCACTTGAGCGCGATGTTGGGCAGGATGTCGAGGTAGTGTGACTTGCCCAGCGTGCGCGTGGTGCCTGACGAGGCCGAGCCATACTGCGTCTGGTCGTTGGCGAGCTTGACCAGACCAGTATAGGCGGTGGCGAGGCCGTTGACGTTGGTCTCGGTGTCCTCGAAGCGCACGCCGCCGACGATCGACAGCGGACGGCCGCCGACGTCACCCTTGAACTCGGTCTCGAGATAGGCGCCGAGCACGCGCTCGGTGACGATCGTGTCGTTGACCAGCGGCGGGGCGAAGGTGAACGAGGGGTTGGTCGCGCGCTGCTGTGCGGTGATCGCGTTGAACAGCGAGGGGCCGTCGAACGTCAGCCACTGCGTGGGCAAGCGGTTGGACCCGCTGATGCCCGACAGGAAGCCGCTGCCCGCATTGAAGGTGGAGATCGCGACGCTGGCGGGCGATGGGATGTTGTAGCCGCAGGTCGTGCAGCCGGTGCCGCCGTCGTTCGAGTAGAGCGAGGTGTCCTTCTTGTCGCGCGAGTAATAGAGGCCGAAGTTCGCGTTCACGAGGCCTTCGTCGCTGTCACCCTTGTAGGCGAAGTCGGCACGGCCCTGCGTGACCTGGTCGCGGATGCCGTATCCGCGCAGCAGCATGACGTGCTGGCAGGTCGGCTGGCCCTGGCCGACGACGGTGGTGCTGCCCGGCTTGCCCGAGTCCGTCACCGCGCTGCCGCAGGGGCTGGCGGGGTTGGCGAAGGTTGGCAGCGTCTCGGTCTGCCACGGCAGGATCGAGCTGTCCGACTGGTAGCGCGACGAACCCGTCAGGTAGCCCAGCAGCGCGAGATAGGCTTCGCGGCCGCCATTGGGATCTTCCTTGGCGAGCGAGTACGTGCCGTCGAGCGAGGCGGTCAGGTTGGGGGAGATCTTCCATTCGAGGTTGAGGCCGAATTCGCGCGTGTTGGTGCGCTTGTCGAACTTCTTGTCGTGGAAGTCGGTGGCGATGCCGCTGGCCTGCGTCATGTCGATCGCGGTGCCGTTGGCGTCGGTCTTGACGTTGGTCAGGTTCGACGCGGTGAACCAGTGCCCGTACGAGCGGGTGTCGGTCTTGTTGGTGAACTTGGTGTAGAGCGCGTCGGTGG
>NZ_DAIRTS010000035.1:0-30240 GCF_036803765.1 Novosphingobium sp. | reverse complement strand
GTGCGCCCCGGGGATTTTTCCCCCACAGACATGGATTACCCAACCGATGCTCGACCGTCCTTTCGATCCCGCCACCCGCGTCGTGTCCCGCCGCGACGCCCCCGCCACGATCGAAGCCGAATGCGATATCTGCGTGGTCGGATCGGGTGCGTCGGGTGCCTCCGCCGCGATCGAGGCGGCCCGCGCCGGTAACCGGGTCATCCTCGTCGATGGCCTGCCCTCGCTCGGCGGCCAGGCCGTCAACTCGATCATCGGGATGTTCTGCGGCCTCTATACCCCGGGGCTCGACGGGCGCCAGCTGACGCACGGCATCGCCGACGAGATCATCCACGACCTCACCGCCGAGGGCAACGCCCACATCATCCAAGGCGGGGTGATGAAGGTGGTGATGTACAACGAGGTCGCGCTCGGCCGCTGGGTCGAGAAGGCGGTCATCGCCGCCGGTGTCCGCCCGCTGACCGGCGCGATCATCCGCAAGGTCCACGTCGAGGGCCGGCGCATCGCCGCGCTCGACGTCGCGACCCGCCACGGCGACGTGCGCATCCGGGCACAGGGCTTCATCGATGCCTCGGGCGATGCCGCGCTCACCTGGCAGGCCGGGTTCGATTGCCGCGTGCAGGCCGAAGGCCAGATCTACGGCTCGCAGATGCTCATCGTCGAGGGCATCGACGACGCGCACAAGCCCGATTGGGATACCATGGCACGCCGCATCGCCGAGCGCGGCGAACACTATGGCATGATGCGCCGCGACGGCTTTGCCGCGACCTTCCCCGGCACCGACGTCGCGATGGTCAACATGACGCACATCGAGACGCCGCTCGATCCCTTCGACGCGGCCGAAAAGCAGATCGACGGCAAGGAACAGGCCGATCGCACGCTGGTGTTCCTCCGCGCGGAATTTCCCGAGGCCTTCGGCAAGGCCAAGGTCCGCGCCTATGGCCTGCCGGGCGTGCGCCAGACGCGCTGGATCGTCGGCACGCATCACCTTACCACCGACGAGGTCCGCGCCGCGACCAAGTTCGACGATGCCATCGCCCGCTGTTCCTGGCCGCTCGAGCAGCATCACAACCGCGAGGGCTACGTCTGGGAGACCTTCCGGCCCGAGCATGTCCACACCGTGCCGCTGCGCTCGCTGACGGTGGCCGGCGCCGACAACCTCGTCGCCGTGGGGCGCTGCATCGATGCAGACTCCACCGCGCTGTCCTCGGTGCGGGTGATGGGGCCGTGCATCGCCATGGGCGCCGCCGCCGCGCATGCGCTGACGATCGCCGGCTCGGGTTCGGTGCATCAGGTCGACATGCGCTTGCTCCAATCGAAAATTGCCGCAAATCTCGAAGGATAAGGCCGCACCGATCGGATGCAGCCAGCCGGGAAAGGATCCCTTGATGGGAAAGGCCAGCAGGACCATCGACGTCGCCCGCGTGATTGACGCGCGTCGTCTCGGTCCGTTCAATTATCGCCTGATCGCGCTGTCGTGGCTCATCACGGTGTTCGACGGCTTCGACATGATGATGATCAGCTTCACCGCGCCCTACATGCGCGACGAACTGGGCCTGTCGAAGCCGATGCTGGGCAACGTCTTCTCGGCCGGGCTGCTGGGCATGATGATCGGCGGGTTCGCGCTGGCCTGGCTGGGTGACCGGCGCGGCCGGCGCCAGACCATCGCGTTCGCCGCGGTCGCGTTCGGCGTGCTGACCGCCGCCACGGCGCTCGCCCGGTCCTATGAAGCGCTGCTCGTGCTGCGCTTTCTCGACGGCTTCGCGATCGGCGGGATGCTGCCCTTGGCCTGGGCGCTGAACATCGAATACGTGCCGGCCCGCCTGCGCTCCACGGTCGTGACCGTCATCATGATGGGCTACAGCCTCGGTACCGCGCTGGCCGGGCCGGTCACCGTTTGGCTGGCACCCCGCTTCGGCTGGGAAGGCGTCTTCCTGGCAGGCGGCGCGGCGACGCTGGTGATCGCTGCTGCGCTGTTCGTGTGGCTGCCCGAGTCCGTCCGCTTCCTCGTGGCACGTAATCGCGACCCCGCCCGCGTCGCCCAGACCTTGAACCGCATCGACCCGGGGCTGGACGCGCAGGCACACGACCACTTCGTGCTTGGCGACGAAAAGGCGGAGACCGGGGGCAACTTCCGGGTCGGCCAGCTCTTTGCCGGGCGGCTGCGCTGGATCACCCCGCTGCTGTGGCTGGGCTATATCGCCAGCACGCTGGCGGTCTATTTCAAGGCCAACTGGGGTCCGATCGTCTACGAGGATCTCCACTTCACCCGCGACGTCGCGGCTTATGTCTCGTCGTTCTCGGGCATGATGGGCGCGGTGCTGGGCCTCTTGCTGATGCGCTTCACCGACCGTGTCGGGGCGATGGCAGTGGCCTTCTTCCCCGCGCTTGCAGCTCCCGTGCTGCTGCTCATCGGCCTCGTGCCGCTCAGCCCCTCGGCGTTCCTGGTGCTGTCAGTGGTCTCGACCAGCCTCGTCGGCGGTGCCCACTTCGGCATCCTGTCGATCGCGGGCATCTACTATCCCACCGCGATCCGCGCCAATGGTTCGGGCTGGGCCACCTCGGTCGCCAAGATCGGCGGCATCGCCGGGCCGATCCTCGGCGGTCTCGTGCTCGCCTCGGGCCTGCCGGTCGTCACCAGCTTCGCGATCCTTGCGATCTGCCCAATCGTGCTGGCGATCTGTGCGGTCGGCATCGCGATCGCCATCGGCCGCGAGCGCCACTCCCCCGCCCCCTCTCCTGCGGCGGCGCCCGCTGCCGAACCTGCCATCTCCCCCGTCTCCTGAAAGGCTCCCCCCATGACCGCACCCACCCCGACACCCGCCAAGCCGTTGCGCAGTATCGCCGCCAACTCGCATGTCCGCCGCGCCCACTGGCGTGCGCTGGGCCTCACCGAGGAGGACATGCTCAAGCCCAAGATCGCGGTGGTGAATTCGTCGTCGGAACTCGCGATCTGCTTCGCTCACCTCGACGGCGTGGCCAAGGTGGTGAAGGAAGCCATCCGCGCGGCCGGCGGCGTTCCGTTCGAGGTGCGTACCACAGCGCCTTCTGACTTCATCACCGGTGCCGGACGCCAGGGCAGCTACATCCTCGCCGCGCGTGACCTCGTAACCAACGACATCGAGGCGCAGGTCGAGGCCGCCATGCTCGACGGCATGGTCTGCCTGACCAGCTGCGACAAGACCCCGCCGGGCCACCTCATGGCCGCGATGCGGCTGAACATCCCGACGCTGCTGGTCATCGGCGGGTACCAGGCCTCGGGCATGGTCGACGGCGATCATGTCGATATCGAGGACCTGTTCTCGGGCGGCGTCGGTGCAAGCCTCGGCAAGCCGGGCAAGCACGCGATGGAAGACGTGACGCGCAACGCCATCCGCGGCCCCGGCGTCTGTGCCGGCATGGCAACCGCCAACACCATGCACTGCGTGGTCGAGGCGCTCGGCATGTGCGTCGCTGGCTCGGCGCCGGTGCGCGCCAACAGCGACAAGATGTTCGCCGATGCGCGCGCCGCAGGGGACCGGATCGTCGAGATGGTCCACGAGGACCTGACCCCGCGCCGCATCATGACGCCCGGCGCCTTCCGCAATGCCGCCGCGATGGTGCTGGCGGTCTCGGGTTCGATCAACGCGATCAAGCACCTCCAGGCCACGGCCGTCGAAGGCGGCGTCGATGCCGATCTCTTTGCCATCTGGGACGAGATGGGCCGCAAGGTGCCGACACTGGCCGCCGTGCGTCCCAACGGCCCGGTGCGGATCGAGGGCTTCGAGGATGCCGGCGGCGCCCGTGCGATGCTCAAGCAGCTGGAGCCTGTGCTCGATCGCGATGTCCTTGTCGCCTCGGGGCGGACCATGGGCGAAGACCTGGCCGACGCCGCGGTCGTCGACGCCGAGATCATCCGCCCGCTGGGCAATCCGGTGTCCGAAGGCCCCTCCATCGCGATCCTCAAGGGCTCGCTCGCGCCCGAAAGCGCGGTGGTCAAGCTCGGCATCCGCGACGGCACGCGCCCAGAGGAATTCACCGGCACCGCGCGG
Source organism: Novosphingobium sp. (assembly GCF_036803765.1). Taxonomy (GTDB): domain Bacteria; phylum Pseudomonadota; class Alphaproteobacteria; order Sphingomonadales; family Sphingomonadaceae; genus Novosphingobium. Next base: position 26,212 of record NZ_DAIRTS010000035.1, on the reverse strand, counting down.
GTATTCGAGAACACCGCCAGCGCGATGAAGGCGATCGCAGACGGCGAATTGCGCAAAGGTGACGTGCTCGTGCTGCGTGGCCAGGGTCTCAAGGGCGGGCCGGCCATGGGTGGCGGCGCCTCGATCGTGCTGTTCGCCATCGATGCCGCAGGCCTTGCCAAGGACGTGGCGTTCATCACCGACGGCCAGCTTTCGGGCCTATGCCTCAAGGGCCTGACCATCGCCGAAGTGGCCCCCGAAGCTGCCGTGGGAGGCCCGATCGCCCGGGTGCGCGACGGCGACCGCATCGAGATCGACGTGGCGCAGCGGCGCATGGACCTGGTGGTTCCCGCCGAGGAACTGGCGCAGCGCCCTGCCCCCGGCAATGCCTTCCCCGTCCCCGCCGATGGCTGGCTCGGCGTCTATCGCCGCGACGTCCAGCCGATGGCGACCGGGGCGGTGCTACTCGACCTTGCCGCGACCGAACGGGGCTGACCGGTGCCGCATTCATCGCCCGCGTTGACGCTCGACGAGCCTGCTTCGGTAGCAGACTATACAAATGCGCAGGGCTCGGGCATCATCGCGGCGATGGACGACACGGATGGCCGGATCGACGGCAAGGCGCGGACACGGGACCGCACCGATCACAAGCGCGGACCCAAGGCGGCGCCACCCAAGGCACCTTCGACGGGCCGCGGCAGCCGCCGCCGCGAGGAAATCGCCCTGCCCGGCGGCTTCGCGCTGGACGAGTCCGAACGCCACCTGATGCGCTATCGCCGCGCGAGCGGCGACAGCACCGATGATGGCCTGTTCCGCGTCACCCGCGCGATCGTCGTCGCCGGACGCCTGTGGCGCAAGGTCGCCAACGACCGCATCAAGTCGCTCGACCAGACCATGGCACGCTGGGAAACGCTGTTCCATGTCGCCTATTCCGACGCCGCGCTGAGCCAGGGCGAACTGGCCCGGCTCATCAGCGTCGAAGGGCCGACGATGGTGCGCATGCTCGACACGCTGGCGCGCGACGGGCTGATCGAGCGCGAGCAGAGCACCGAGGACCGGCGCGTGACGCTCAACCGCATCACCCCGGCCGGGCAGGCGGCGATCGAGGCGATCATGGCAATCACCAACGAGTTGCGCGCCGATGTCCTGTCGGGAATCGAGCCGGAGAAACTGGCAGTCACCGTCGAGGTGCTCACGCACATCCTGCGCCGGCTCGACGCCATGCGCTGAGCCTTGCCGAAGTGCCGCGTCACAGGCGGGGCATGACCAAAATAGATAGCTTGCTACGAGAGGATGAGATCGAGATGGTGACCCTCACCAGCCAGGAAAAGGCGATGCTCGACGGCGAACAGGGCGCAGCGGTGGCCAGGGCCATGGCGCTGCTGGTCCGGTATGCCGACGCGCTGGGTGCCGAGAACTTCGTCGAGACCAACAACGTCGCGGGCGTGCCCGGCTCCGCCTCCCCATGGATCAAGGAGTATTACGCGGCCGAAGGCGGCGATTATCGCGCGGTTTTCTCGCGTTTCGACCTCGATTCCGACGATGTCGTCGACGTGCCGCGGATGAACGCCTTCTCGTGCCATCTCCAGGGCGGGATGGACCCGGAACTGTGGCGCGAACAGGGCATGACCGAGGCCGCCAACGCCAATTTCCGCTACGACGAGCAACAGGTGGCCGAGCACGGCATCCAGTTGCTCAAGACCTGCACGCCCTACATCGCCGGCAACGTCCCGGTCATGGGCGAGCATTGCGCATGGATGGAGTCGAGCGCGGTCGTGTTCTGCAACTCGGTGATCGGCGGGCGCACCAACTGCGAGGGCCGCGAGTCCACCAGCGCCGCCATGCTCGCCAAGCGCATCCCCAACTGGGGCTTCCATCGCGACGAGTTCCGCCGAGGCCAGCACGCCATCGATGTCCAGGTGCCGGTGGAGGATGTCTTCGACTGGGGACTGCTCGGCTATTTCACCGGGGCTGCGGTGGAAGACACCATCCCCGTGCTGTCGGGCGGGATCGCCAAGGCCTCGCTGACCCGGCACAAGCATTTCGGTGCGGCGGCCGCCTCGTCGGGCGGGGTGGAGATGTATCACATGGTCGGCATCACCCCCGAGGCCCGCGACCTCGAGATGGCGTTCGGCGGGCCTGCGCGCGGCGAGCGCTTCGTCTACGACGCAGCGGCAAGGCGCCGGACGTGGGAGACGCTCAACAGCGTGGGACAGAGCACTGCGGTCGATTTCGTGATGCTGGGCTGCCCGCATTATTCGATCGAGCAGATCGCCGAAGTCGCCCACATGATCGAGGGGCGCCGCGTGCACGCCAATAGCGCGCTGTGGATCTTCACCAGCCGCGCGGTCAAGACCATGGCCGACGCCGGCGGGCACACCGCAACGCTCAACGCCGCCGGCGCGCGGCTGATGACCGATACCTGCTCGGCGATCAGCCAGGCGATCCCGCCCGGCACGCGCGTCGCTGCATTCGACAGCGCCAAGCAGACGCATTACCTGCCCGCGATGATGGGCATCGAAGGCTGGTTCGGCACAACCGCCGAATGCATCGACGCGGCCTGCAGCGGCGTCTGGCGGGGAGACCTGGCATGAGCACTGCACCGCAAACCGCGCGCGAGCCCGACTATGTCATTCATGGCCGCTGCGTCGTGCCCGGCGTGATCGAGGGCGAAGCGCTCGTCACCCGGCACACCATCTCCGGCTGGGGCGGCGTCAATCCGATGAAGGGCACGGTGATCGAAAGCCGGCACGAACTCAACGGCACCAGCTTTGCCGGCAAGATCCTCGTCTTTCCCGGCGCCAAGGGATCGTCGGGCTGGTCCTCGATCTTTCACATGACCCGGCTGGCCGGCACGGCACCGCTGGCGCTGCTGTTCAACGTCACCACCACCAAGGCCGCCCTCGGCGCCGTCGTGCTGCGCGTCCCGTCGATGACCGACTTCGACCGCGACCCGCTGACCCTCGCCCGGAACGGGGACTGGCTGCGCGTCGATGCCACCCGCGGCCGCGTCGAGGGCTGGCGCGCGGGCTGACCCCGGTCGATCTTTGCTTCGGGTTCAAAAGTGGTTGGCCCGGCGCGGGGGTACCGATGCCCCGGCGCCGGGCCTACATTCGGTGCAACCGCAGGGGCTTCCCGGCGGACGGACCCGGAACAGGATACAGGACCATGGCGATCAAGCACCTTCTCGATGGCGCGCTGGGCTTCGGCGCAGCGCCGCTCGGCAACATGTTTCGCGACATTCCAGAAGACGAGGCGCTCGCCACCGTCGAGGCGGCCTGGGACGACGGCATCCGCTACTTTGACAATGCCCCGTTCTATGGTGCCGGCCTGGCGGAGCTGCGCATGGGCCAGGCCCTCGCGGGCAAGCCGCGCGAAGACTATGTCATCAGCACCAAGGTCGGCCGCATCGTCCTCGACGAAGTGGACGATGCCGCGCGCGACAATGGCGAGAAGGGCGAGGTCTTCAAGCACGGCCGGCCCAACAAGGTTATCGACGACTACTCCGAAGACGGCACGCTGCGCTCGATCGAGGGCAGCCTCGAGCGGCTCGGCACCAGCCGCATCGACATGGTCTTCGTCCACGACGTGGCCCAGGACTTCTACGGCGACGAGTGGCTGGCAAAGTTCGAACAGGCACGCCGCGGCGCCTTCCGCGCGCTCGACCGCCTGCGCGACGAGGGGGTGATCCGGGGCTGGGGCCTCGGTGTCAATCGCGTCGAAGCCATCGAACTGCTGCTCGACCTCGATGGCCCGCGCCCCGATGTCTCGCTGCTTGCGGGCCGCTACACCCTGCTCGATCACGACCGCGCGCTGCAGCGGCTGATGCCCAAGGCACTCGAGCGCGACCTCGGCATCGTCGTCGGCGGCCCCTACAGCTCGGGCGCGCTGGTGGGCGGTCCGAACTTCGAATATGCGCCGGCCAAGCCCGAGATTCTCGCAAAGGTCGCGGCGATCAAGGCGCTGGCCGACCGCCACGGCATCTCGGTCAAGGCGGCGGGGCTGCAGTTCGCCCTCGCCCATCCGGCGGTCGTCGCGGTCATCCCCGGCGCGAGCCGTCCCTCGCGCATCGCCGAGGACGGGGCCGCATTGCGCGAAGTCATCCCCGCCGCCTTCTGGCATGACCTGCGCGCACAGGGGCTGGTCCACCCCGATGCCCCGCTGCCGATCAGCGACTGAGTGTCGCTGGCCGCTTGACGTCGTGCACGACCTGCCCGATTGGACCCGATGACATCGGGTTTCGGGAGGCATCGAGAGGTCCATGCGGCGAGGCTGGTCGCTTACCCTGCAGCAGCGCATCAAGGGTGATCGCGCGACGCCGCTCTACATGCAGCTGGCCCATGCCTTGATCCACGAGATCGAGCGCGGCCGGCTGCAGCCGGGGTCGGCCCTGCCCAGCAGCCGCGAGCTGGCAAGCGAGCTGGGCTTCAACCGCAAGACCGTGGTCACCGCCTACGAAGAACTTATCGCGCAAGGCTGGCTGGAGGCCGCCGGGCGGCGCGGCACGGCCGTCGCGACCAGCCTGCCCCGCAGCCGGCCCGAGGCCGTCGAGCTCTCCCCGCCGATCGGCCGGCGCCCGATCTACCGTTTCGCCGCCCCGCCCGATCGCCCCATCGCCGTGCCGCCGGGCCGTGTCATCAAGCTGGATGAAGGAAGCCCGGACGGCAGCCTTTTCCCGCCCGAAGTGCTGGCGCGCGCCTTCCGTACCGCTGCGCTTTACGCGGCGCGGCGCCAGCAACTGGGCTACCGCAATCCCTGCGGCAGCGACGCGCTGCGCGCCAGCCTGGCCACGATGCTGCGCGAGGAACGCGGGCTGGTGGTCGACGCGGAGAACATCTGCGTCACCCGCGGCAGCCAGATGGGCATCGCCATGGCGGCACGCCTGCTGGCCCGCCCCGGCGCCGTCTCATTGGCCGAGGCGCTGACGTACGAGCCTGCCGTCGCGGCCTTCCAGGCGGCCGGCACGCCGGTGCTGCCGGTCCCGCTCGACGACGACGGCATCGATGTCGAGGCGGTCGAGCGGGCCTGCCGCCAGAACAAGGTCTGCGCGGTTTTTCTGACGCCGCACCATCAGTTCCCCTCGACGGTGTCGCTGGCGCCCGAACGGCGGCTGCGGCTGGTCGAATTGGCCCGCCAGTTCGGCTTTGCGATCATCGAGGACGACTACGACCACGAGTTCCGTTTCGGTTCGCAACCGCTGCTGCCGATGGCGGCCTATGCGCCCGACGTTGTGATCTACGTCGGCTCGCTGTCCAAACTGCTGCTGCCCGCACTGCGCGTCGGCTACATCGTCGCGCCCGCGCCGGTGGTTGCTGCGGCCGCGCACCAGGTCTCGATCGGCGACGGCATGGGCAACAGCCTGACCGAGGATGCCGTCGCGATGCTTTTCGAGGAAGGCGAAGTGCGCCGCCACGCGCGCAAGGCGACGCCGATCTATGGCGCCCGGCGCGACGCCCTGGCGGTCGCCGTGGAGCAGGACCTTGGCGCGATGGTCAGCGCGCGACTTCCCGCCGGCGGGCTCGCGATGTGGCTCGAGTTTCGCGACCTCGAGGCCCTGGCCCGGATCGAGGCAGGCGCCCCGGCGCAAGGTATTACCTTCGCCCCGTCCGCTTCCTATCGCCTGGCCCCCGACGCGCCACATGGCCTGCGCCTGGGCTTCGCCAGCCACCCGGCCGACAAGATCGTCCAGGCCGTGCGCACGCTCGGCGCATTGGGGCGGGGCCAGGCCTGAGGCCAGCTCGCCCGCTGGTCCCCCGATGATTGCGCAACTGGCACTTTAAACGGGCCAGCCACGCCGCATGATGGTGTCCATGGATTTCCCTTCCGGCACCCGGGCTGACCTTGCCCAACTCATCGCGGACTTTCCCCTTGCCTGGCTCGTCAACCATGGCGCGGACGGCTTTCACGCGACGCCCCTGCCCCTCGTCGCCGAGACGGATGCCGAGGGCGCGGTTGTCGCGCTGATCGGCCATTGCTCGCGCCGCAATGCCCAGGTCGCCGCCCTGCAGGTGGACCCGCGCGCGCACATCCTGTTCATGGGGCCACAGGGCTATGTCTCGCCCGCCCTCGTCGCCAAGCCGCACTGGGCGCCGACCTGGAACTTCGCCGTCGCGATCTTTGCGGTCGAGGTGACCTTCGACGACCCCGGCACTCTCCCGGCCGTGCGCGTGCTGACCGATCATGTCGAGGCGGGCATGACGAGACCGTGGCAGGTTGAGCAGGCGGGCGAACGCCTGCCCCAGCTAATGTCGCGCATCATCGGCTTTCGCGCCTCGGTCACCGCGAGCGACGCGCGTTTCAAGCTCGGGCAGGAAGAGGACCTGCCTGAATTGCTGGACATTCTTGCCGGGCATCGCGATGCGACCCTGGTGAAGTGGATGCGCCGGCTCAATGGCGACCGCCTCGACGAACAGATGGCGGCGCACGGGGAAAACGTCACAGGATAGTCCGCCGGGGCGATCCGATTAGAATAGTGTCGATAAACATTCAGGGGAAAAAACCATGAGGACTTCACTCAACCTTGCCTGCCTCGCCGGCGTGTCGGCGTTGGCAATTGCCGCCCAGCCTGCTCTCGCTGCCGAAGAGGGCGCGAGCGAGGCCGCGGGCACGATCATCGTCACCGCCACCAAGCGTAACGTCGCGCTCGACCAGACCCCGATCTCGGCCAGCGCCGTCTCGGGCCAGGATCTTGCCGCCGCCAACGCGCAGAGCCTGGGCGACTACATCGCCCGCCTGCCCGGTGTCGTCTTCAACGACTACCAGCCCGGCATTTCCGAGGTGGTGATCCGCGGCATCGCCGCCACGACCTATCACGAGCAGGGCCAGACCACCGTCGGCTACTACCTCAACGAAGTGCCCGTGGTCGAACCCGGCTTCCCGATCGCGATCCCCGACGTCGACACCTTCGACCTCAACCGCGTCGAAGTGCTGCGCGGCCCGCAGGGCACGCTGTTCGGCTCCTCGACGCTGGGCGGCCTCGTTAACTACGTGGTCAACACCGCCGACACGACCAAGATCGACGCCGCGGCCTCGGGCCTGGTCGGCTCGACCAAGAATAGCCATGGCGAAGTGAACTACGCCGCCAAGGCGATGATCAACGTGCCGCTCATCACCGACAAGCTGGCCGTGCGCCTGGTTGCGCTGCAGCGCTTCGATGCCGGTTATCTCGACAATCCCGGCACCGGCGTCAACGGCTCAAACGACTTCCGCACGCGCGGCCTACGCGGCTCGGTGGTGTTCACGCCGACCTCGTCGACCAAGCTCAGCTACCTGTCCTCGTGGCAGGACACCTACCTCGAGGACCAGACCTACCTCGACCTGTCGCGCCCCTACGAGCGCGTCACCGCGCGGGCCGAACCGCAGCGTACGCGCTTCTGGATGAACTCGCTGCGTCTCGACCAGGACCTCGGCGGCGTGGAACTGACCGCGATCGGCTCGATCATCGAGAAGCACAACTTCACGCAGTTCTCGTATCCCTACTTCTACGTCACCGGCGTCACCACCGGTGCGGGCGCGGCCTATTCGGCCGGCAATGCCGACGCCAACATCAAGACCGGCGAAGTGCGTCTCGCCTCCAAGGGCGATGGTCCGTTCCGCTACCTGATCGGCGCCAGCTACATGGAAGCCAAGAAGTTCAGCTACGACCAGATCTTCCAGAACGGTGCGCGCGCCTACATCGACGCCAACCGCGCCTCGTTCGGCGGTTTCGCCGGCAACGTGCTCGCCCCGGGCGACCGCATTTATGGTTACATCTCCGACACCTACAACCAGGACGTCGGCGTGTTCGGTGAAGTGTCCTATGCCCCGCATCGCGACATCGAGATCACGCTGGGTGGCCGCTACTTCTGGAATCGCTACAATGCCACCGTGACCAACCAGGCCGGCGCACTGGGCGGCTATCCGGGCGGCTACAACGGCACGGATTCCACCGGCAACGTCTCCAACCACGAAGACGGCTTCACCCCCAAGGTGACGATCACCGCGCGTCCGACCAAGGACTTCATGGCCTATGCCACGTATTCCGAAGGCTACCGCGTCGGCGGCATCAACCCCAATGCCGGCCTCCTGCCGACCATCCCGGCCAAGTACGACAGCGACCGGGTCAAGAACTATGAAATGGGCGTGAAATTCCACGCCATCGACAACCGGCTCTATGTCGAGGCGACCGTCTTCAACATCGACTGGAAGGGCATCCAGGCCCGCCTGTTCGGCCCGGCCCCGTCGTACTATTCGTATGTCACCAATGCCGGCAGCGCGAGCATCACCGGCGTGGAGCTGAGCGCCACCGCACAGCTGGCCCCCTTCGCCAGCTTCAGCACCAGCGCCACGCTGCAGGATGCCGAACTCAACTCGTTCCTGCCCGATACCTTCGCGGTCGGCGGCGGCTACGCCTCGGGTTCGCGCCTGCCCGGCTCGTCGCGCTGGTCGGTGGCGAACAACCTCAAGTTTGACTTCGCCGATGCGCCGGTCAAGCCGACGTTCGAAATCGCTCACCGCTACCTGTCGTCGGCGCCGGTGGCGTTCGGCAACACCGCCACGCGTGGCAACTTCAACATTTTCGACCTGCGCGCCGGCGTGACGCTGGGCGAGAAGGTGCGCGTGCTGGTGTTCGCCAACAACGTGTTCGACAAGTTCGGCATCCTCAACGCGCCGTTCACCTCGCAGGTGACGCCGGCTGGCTCGATCGTGCGTCCGCGCACGATCGGCGTCCGCGCGGACTGGTCGCTCTGATGCGCAGGGCTGCGTCCACGATTGCCCTGGCGCTCGCGCTTGTCGGCGGGGCGGCACACGCCGACCAACCCCGCCGGCTGGCTTACGAAGCGCACGAGGCGACGTGGGCGCAGCCGACGATTTCCCCCGATGGCGCCTGGCTCTGGTTCGACCTGCTGGGTGACATCTACCGCATGCCGGTGGCCGGCGGCACGGCGCAACCCGTGTTCACCGGCACCGCGTTCGAGCGCAATCCCGTGCCCTCGCCCGATGGCCGGTGGATTGCCTTCATCTCCGACCGCTCGGGCACCACCGCGCTGTGGATCGCGCGCAGCGACGGCAGCGAAGCGCGGGCGCTGACGCACGATACCTCGCTCGTGCTGATGACCTCGCCGGCCTGGGCACCCGACAGCAAGAGCCTGTTCGTCAGCCGCGCGGTCCATTCGATCCTCGCGTACGAGTTGTGGCGCGTACCGGTCGATGGCGGTGCAGCCGCCCTGATCGTCAAGGCCCAGCCCGGCGGCAACGAGGGCTGGGACGAGCGGATCAACGCACTCGGCGCCGCGCCCTCGCCCGATGGCCGCAGTGTATGGTTCGCGACCAAGCGCGGGCACACCTGGACCGAAAAGGACCCGCCGACCTGGTCGATCGCGCGCCAGGATCTCGCGACCGGCGCGGTCGAGACCGTGGTGCCCGGCGGCATGCGCCCGGTGCTCTCGCCCGATGGCACCCTGCTCGCCTATGCCGCGCGGCGCGATGGCGTGACGGCCGAGACCAGCGAGACCGGCCTGCGCCTGCGCAACCTTGCAACCGGCGAGGACCGCTGGCTCGCCTGGCCGATGGACCACGACGGGCAGGAGGGCGGCTATTACTACGACCTGACGCCGGGCTTCCGCTTCACCCCCGATGGCAAGGCGCTGATCGCGGCCAGGAACGGCGGTTTCGTGCGGATCGACGTCACCAGCGGCGCGCAGACGCCGATCCCGTTCACCGCGCCCGTCGATCTCGCGCTCGCCCCGCCGAGCCGCGTGCGCCAGCGCGTCGAGGACGGGCCGACCGTGCGCAGCCACCTGGCCGAAGGCGCAGCGCTTTCGCCCGACGGGCGCACGGTGGCCTTCACGGCGCTCGGCACGCTCTATGTCGCGGGCAGCCGCGGTGGTGCGCCGCGCGCGCTGTTTGCCGGCGACGCCTTCCAGCCGGCATGGTCACCCGATGGCCGCACCATCGCGTTCGTGCGCTGGAACGCGGAGCATGGCGGCGGCGTCTGGACCGTGTCCGCGCAAGGCGGCACGCCCCGCCCGCTTGGCACGCAAGGGGCGTACTGGTCCGAACCGCGCTGGGCCCGTGATGGCAGCGGCGTGGTCGCGCTACGCGCGTCGGCCTACGCCCGGCTTCACGCGCCGGACGAGCTGGCGCCGGCGTGGCCGGTCGATGTCGTGGCGCTCGGCGCCAGCGGTGCGAGCCTGCGCGTGCTGGCCCATGGCGCAGGGCTGAGCCACCTGCAGCAGACCGACGACGGCACCTGGTACGTGAACAGCGACGGTGCGCTGGCCCGCGTCACCGCCGCCGGCACGCTCGAGTCACGCGCCACGATCGTCGCGCGCGCCGCCGGGCAATACGTCAAGGAACCGCGCCCGGTCGACGAGTTGCGGATCTCGCCCGATGGCAAACAGCTAATCGCGCGCACCGCGTTCGAGCTGCACCTGCTGCCAACGCCCGCCGATGCCAAGCCGGTGAACCTTGCCGATACCGCCTCGGGCGCGCGCCAGATCACCCGCGTCGGTGCCGATACCATGCGCTGGGACGGCAAGGGCCTGTCGTGGACGACGGGGCCGTTCTGGCACCATGCCGATGCCGGGACGCTGGCGAAGGCCGACCCCGAGGCGGCGAGCCCGCCGCGCGATCTCTCGGTGCGTGTCGCGCGTGCCCTGCCCGCCCGGCCGCAAGTGCTGCGCGGCGCGACGGTGCTGACGATGGATCACGCCGCGGTGGTACAGGACGCAGACCTCGTCATCACCGGCAATCGCATCACCGCGCTCGGTCCGCGCGGCAGCGTGGCACTGCCCAAGGGTGCGCAAGTCCGCGAGCTTGCCGGCAAGTTCGTCATCCCGGGACTGATCGACGCGCACGCGCACTTCTTTCCGATCCCGCGCGTGGTGCACGATGCCACGCACTGGGAATTCCCGGCGCTGCTGGCCTATGGCGTGACCTCGGTGCTGGAGGTGCAGCCCTTCACGCCCGACATCTTCGCCTATGGCGACCGCATCGACGCCGGCCTCTCGGCCGGCCCGCGGCTGTTCAGCACCGGGCCGGGGGTGTTCGTCAACAGCGCGATCACCTCGCAGGCCGTGGCCGAAGACGTGCTGACCCGTTACAAGGATGCCTATCGCACGCGCAACATCAAGAGCTACATGGTCGGCGACCGCGCGGCGCGTCAGGCGATGATCGGCGCCGCGCGCAAGCTGGGCATGATGCCCACGACCGAGGGTGCCGCCGACTTCATTCTCGAGCTGACGCACGCGATCGACGGGTTTGCCGGAAACGAGCATGACCTGCCGATAACCCCGATCCACGATGACGTGGCACGGCTCTTCAAGGCCAGCGAGATCGCCTACACGCCGACGATCAACGTCGCCTACGGCGGCGGCCCACTGCTGTTCGACGAGATCGAGAACCACGCACCACAGGACGATGCGCGCTTGCGGCGCTTCACCCCGCCCTTCGTGCTAGCCGCCAAGCTGCGCGACCGCCACTGGACCGCGGCGCCCTACCAGACCTGGCAACGCTTCGCCGCGGATGCGGTGAATCTGCGCCGCGCCGGCGTTCTGGTCGGCGTCGGCAGCCATGGCGAGATGCAGGGCATCGGCGTCCACTGGGAGATGGCGAGCTTTGTCGCCGGTGGCGCCACCCCGGCCGAGGCGCTGGAAATGGCGACGATCGACAACGCCCGCGTGATCGGGCGAGCCGACGACCTCGGCAGCGTGACGCCCGGCAAGCTCGCCGATCTCGTCGTGCTCGATGCCGATCCTCGCGCCGACATCGCCAATGCGCGGCGCATCGCCATGGTCCTGCGCGGCGGGATCGCGTTCGACGGCACGACAATGGCGCGCGAGGGCATGGCGCCCACGGCGCCGTGGTGGCAGGATCTGCGCCCATGAAGCCTGCCACGCTCAAAGTCTGGAGCCGCGTCCACACCTGGTCCAGCCTTGTCTGCACGCTGTTCATGCTGCTGCTGACGCTGACCGGACTGCCGCTGATCTTTCACGACGAGATCGACCACTGGCTCGAGCCGCGCGCCGCACAAAGCTGGACGCAGGCGCAGCTGAAGCCGATCGACCAGGCGATTATCGCCACGCTCGCGCGCCAGCCGGGCCAGGTGCCGATCTACCTCAGCTTCGACGAGGATCGCCCGGTGGTCAATCTCACCACCGGTGAGACCGGCGACGCCGCCGAAGCGGCGATGCGCTTCAACCCGATCGACCTGCGCACCGCGGCGCCTCCCCGTGGCGAGCCGCCGCAGGGCGGGATCATGGACACGGTGCTCGAATTTCACACCGACATGCTGCTCGGCAAGGCAGGCGAATACTTCCTCGGTATCATGGGCGTCAGCTTCGTGCTCGCGCTGGTCTCTGGCGTCGTGCTCTACACCCCCTTTGCGCGCAAGCCGGGCTTTGCCACGGTGCGGCGCAACAAGTCGACGCGGCTGCGCTGGCTCGACTGGCATAACGTGATCGGCGGCGTGACATTGGCCTGGGCGCTGGTCGTCGGCCTGACCGGCACGGTCAACACACTGGCCGATCCGATCACCGCCTGGTGGCGCGCCGATGCGCTGGCGCGCATGGCACATGACCGGACCGGGCCGATCCAGGCCTATGTTCCCGGGATCGTCGAGACCGCGCTGGGCAACGCGCGCGCGGCCATGCCGGGCATGGATGTCCAGTTCGTCGCCTTCCCCGGCGCCGCGTTCAGCAGCCATGACCACATCGCGGTCTATCTGAAGGGCGCGACGCCGCTGACGGCCAAGCTCCTGACCCCGGTGATGGTCGATGCCCGCACCGGGCGGGTCGACGGCGTCGCGCCGATGCCGTGGTACATGCAGGGCCTGCTGCTCGCACAGCCGCTGCACTTCGGCGACTATGGCGGGCTGGCGATGAAGATACTGTGGGCGCTGCTCGATCTCGTCACGATCGTCGTGCTGGGCAGCGGCCTCTATCTCTGGCTGGGCAAGCCCCGTCCTGCCAAGAAACGTGCCATGAAGAAACAGGTGATGGCAGCATGAGGCAAGCGCATCCCCTCGTCCCCGTCGTGGTGATCTCCGTCGTATCGCTGGCAGGGATGATCGCAGCGCTGGCCGGCGACGGCTGGCGCGATCTGGCCGCGGCCGGTGGTCTTGCCGTCAGCATCGCACCGATCGCCTGGGCCTTGCGGCGGCGCTGAGGCCTGCCGCAAGGCCGCAAGGCACTCACTCAGGCGGTGAAACGCTCCTTGCCGCCCACCACCGTGCGCAGCACCTTGGCCTGCTCGAGCGTTTCGGGGTCGATCGCGAAAAGGTCACGGTCGAACACCGCGAAGTCGGCCTGCATTCCGGGCATGATCACGCCGCGCAGGTGTTCGGCCTTGCCGGCATAAGCCGCCTCGCGGGTATAGCCGCGCAGGGCCTGGGCCAGCGTGATGCGCTGTTCGGGATACCAGCCCTTGGGGTTCTTGCCGTCGATGGTCTCGCGCATCACGGCAGCATAGAGCCCGGTCAGCGGATCGAGCGGCGCGACTGGCCAGTCCGAACCGAAGCAGACATGCGCGCCCGAACGCACGACCGAGCCGACCGCGAAACTAGTGCGCAGCCGCTCGGGCCCGATGCGGCGCACGGCCCAGCGGCCATCATCGATTGCGTGGTAGGGCTGCATCGAGGCGATCACGCCCTGCCTGGCGAAGCGGCCGATGCTCTCCTCGCGCAAATGCTGGGCATGTTCGATGCGAAAACGGCGATCCCGCTTGCCGTTCATGGTGGTGACCGCCGCCATCGTGTCGAGCACGATATCGTTGGCCTCGTCGCCGATGGCATGCGCGGTCACCTGCAGCCCGGCCTTGTCGGCACCGGCCATCCACGCCTTGAGGTCCTTGGGGTCGGTGACGACGATGCCCTGTGCCCCGGATTCATCGAGATAGGGCAGATACATCAGCGCGGTGCGCGAGCCGAGCGAACCGTCGAACACGACCTTGCACGCACCCCAGCGCACCCAGTCGTCGCCGCGCCCTTCCTGGGCGACGATGCCGGCCATGCGCTCCCAGTCCTTGAGCGGGGTGAACTGGTAGAACCGCATGTTGGTCTCGCCCTGCGTGCGCAGGCGATGGGTGATCTCGTAGGTCGACCAGTCGAGGTCGGGGACGTGAACTTCGGTCACGCCCTTGCTCAGCCCGTGGGCGATGCCCGCGCGGACTGCAGCGTCGAGGCGCGCGGCGCTGGGCTGGGCGATCGCGCGCAGCACCAGGTCCTTGGCCGCATCCTTGACGATGCCGGTCGGCTCGCCCTTGGCATCGCGCACGATCACGCCGCCGGGCACATCGGGCGTGTTGCGATCGATCCCCGCCAGCTTGAGCGCGAGCGAATTGCACAGGATCATGTGCAGGTCGTAGCGGATCACCGCCACGGGGGTGTCGGGCGTGACCGCATCGATCCACTGCCGCGTGGGCAGGGTGCCGCCCCAGCGATCCTGATCCCAGTTGCCGCCTTCGAGCCACTCGCCCTTGGGCAGTGCGCGCGCCGCTGCGGCGATCTTGGCGACGAAGGCTTCCGGGGTGGGCGCATCGCGCAAGGATGGCTGGCTCAAGGCGAGCGAGCCGATGGTGAAGTGCGTGTGGCAATCGACGAGGCCGGGGGTGACGAACGCACCGCCAAGATCGACCACGCGCGTCCTGGGGCCGCATTGCGCGCGAACCGCGTCGCGACCGATCGCCACGATATGCCCGCCCGCCACGCCGATCGCGTCGCTGCGCATGTCGGGGCCAGTGCCCGTCCAGACCTTGGCATTGATATAGGCGACCTCGACCGTGCGGCCCCCGACCGATTTGGCACCGGCGGCCAGCGCGGGCGCCGAGAGGCCGGTTGCCGCCACGGCGTTAAGCGAGCCCGACACGAAAGCGCGACGCGTGACCATGGTCTTCAATTCCCGTTCCAAGTACCGATGGTGCCACCTTTTCGCAGGCGGCGCCATTGCGCGGCGTCCAGGTCGGGAAATCGGGTGGGGCCAATCCGGCGATCAGTGCGGCAGCGCCTCCGCGCGGCGATCGGCCGCGTTGCCATAGCCCGCCAGCGTGATGACCGCACCATCGCCGAGGATCACCGAGGGCTTGTCGAGCATGCCGAGCAGGTCTTCGTCGGACGGGACGAGTGCATCGCTGCAAGCCTGTGACGCGGCGATCGACCGCGCGACGACACGCGCCATCTCGGCGCATTCGACCAGTCCCTGCACGAAGGGCCGGTTGCGCAGCAGGAACGGCAGCGCGCACAGGTGTACGCGTCGCAGCGACGGGTCCTGTTCGCCCAGGGTCAGGTCGCCATCGGGATTGAGCCCACTTTTCCAGTCCTGCCCGCCCTCGAGCGCGGTCGCGCACAGCTGCATGCGCAGCGTCGGGAACGGGAAGTGGTTGAGCGCCGCGGCCTGTGGCCCCCGCGCGTCGATCAGTTCCTGCACTTCGGCCGACCATTTGGGTGAGCGGATCGACCAGCTGCGCCCGCCGCCGGGGCGGATGTCGTAGTCATTGCCCAGCGCCACGACATCGAGCACGCCGGCATCGTGCAGGGCCAGGATGCGTTCGATCGACAGGTGCGGGACTGCGGCATAGTTGTCAGTGAACACGCGCTTGAGGCCGCGATGCAGCCGCGCGAGATCGCCGGGCTGGAGCGACGGGATCACGGTTGCGAAGACTTCATGCGCCTTGAGGATCGCGATGCGCCAGGCCGGAGTCCGGTGATTGTCCTGCCAGGAGCGCACGTCGGCCAGATTTTCGCGCGCGTAATCCCATGCGTTGCGCGCCAGCCGTGCCGCGAAGTATCGGTCGGCAAAGTCGTCTGCGCTCGCCTCGGCGACACCGTTGGCTTCGGCCCACTCCGGTGCCTGCGCGATCAGCGCCTTGGCGAACTGCGCGAAGACCCTGTCGAGATCGCCTTCTTCGCCGTGCATGGCCGCTGCCGCCGTCGCCGGCGTGAAATGCGCAAGGTCCGGCAAGGGGTGCGGAAACCAGAAGTCCGCTTCGGGAAGCAGGCCGTTGCGGCTGAGCATCGTCGCGCGCCAGGGCTCGGCGGCGACGTAGGCCAAGCCTTGCTCGCGCTCCTCGAAACGCCCGCGGGTCATCGCCGCGGCCACGACCGCGTCGATGCCGGAGAGCGAGGAGCCGAGGACGGCTATATGCGCCGCGTCCGCATCCTGCGCAGCCTCGCCCGCGGCCTTGCCGGTCCGCTGCGCCGCATCCGAGCCGGTGTCGTCCGTCGGGCCATATCCGGTCGCGACGATCACGCGGTCGAATTCCTCCTGCTCGATCGCGCCGCCGCGACGGCGCCACTCGACACGGCATCCGTCTGGCATGGCGACGACGTCGACGACGTCGACGCCGGTGCGCAGCGTCACCGGACAGGGGCTGCGATCCGCGATCAGCGCGAACTGGTCGGCGAGCCAGCCGCCCAGCACGACGCGCGGGAAAAAGGCCCGGTCATTGCCGGCGCTGTCGGCGATGCCCCAGGCCTCGAGCCGCGCGCGCGGCTGGCGCAGGGCCCAGGCGTTGATCGTCTCGACCAGCGGCGGGATCTCGATGCCCGCAATGTTGGACAGCGCATGCAGGTCGTTGAGATGCTCGGCGTAAGGGAGACCGGGGCCCGCACGATCGCCGTTTTCGAAGACGACGATCTCTGAGGCCTGTGCCGCATTGGTCAGTGCGTGGAGCGTATATGTGCCGGTCGCGCCGGCGCCGATGATGGCAATCCGCTCTCCGCTGGCGCGTTGTTCGATCGTATTGATGGGACTGGACCTTCTTAAGCGTGACACGCTTCTGTCATATAGTCCGGAACGCAGCCCTCGCTCGCCTGTTCCATCGAAGGACCGGGCGCTTCGCGATCTGGCAACATAGGATCGTGAAAGGATGGTGATGAAGCTCTATCTCGTGGAAATCGGCGGCATGCGCGACGGCAACCTGTTCGAAAGTCACGAGGTTCACGCGATGTTCGCGGGCAGCGAAGAGCAGCTGATCCGCGACTGCCAAGCTCGCTTCGCCAACGCCATGCGCGCCGCCCACCTCGACGGCTGGATCGAGATCGAACTCGCCGATGCCGTCATGCCGCGCCCCGAGGGCGCAGGTTCGTTTTTCATCGCCGAGCTGGGGCGAAACTCGTCGCGCTCGGTCCGCGAGGAACACGATTATCGATTCCTGACGGCAAACAGCTGGAAGGACGCGGTCCAGCAGGCACGGCGCGACGCTCCCGGCTGGCACGTGGATGCCTGCATCGACCTCGACGCCCTGGCAGGCGAAGGCGGGTACAGCCTGCATCGCGACCTGTTCGGCAACGTGCCGACACCCCAGGCGAAATCACGCTATCTGCGGTTTTTAGACGCCCGCCAGCCGGCCTGAGAGAGGCTGGCAGAAAACGTGGCGGCGGCCGTGGATGGAGAGCCGCCGCCACGAAGGCCTGCGCGCCGATCAGGGGCAAGACGCGCGGCCCCAGACCGTCATGTGTTGTCGATGCCCGTCATTTGTTGTCGATGATGTCGCGATGCATCGGCGCCAGCGCGGCAATCAGGCGGTTCTGCGCGTTGAACGGAATGTGGCGCTTGTTCATCGCCACCTGCAGTTCCTCGACCAGCGCATAGAAGCTGCCCTCGGATATGTTGAGGCCGCGATGGGCCTCGGCCATGGTCCGCCCGTCGTACGTGCAGGGTCCGTGCATGATGACGCAGAACTGCTTGACCAGAAGCTCCTTGATCCGCGCCTGATCGGCGTTGGCGAAGAAGCCGTGGGTGCGCGGGTTGGCGAGCCAGCGGGTCATGGCATCGTCCATGAGCGCGGTCAGGCCTTCCTTGCCGCCGAACGTCTCGTAGAGATGCTCGTTCTGGGTGATGACCGGCAGCGTTGGATAGTGCGGCTTGACCGCGGGATCGCTCACCTGGGGTTCTGTCCCCGGTACGGGGTGGACGGCCATCATGCCGGCCGCGAGAAGCGAAAACATCATCGGGAATTCTCCGGATAGAGAGGCAGCGTCAGAAACCGACCTGCAGCGAGAGATAGGCCGCGTGCTGGTTCTGCAGCGCGATGTGCCCGAGATCGGCGTAAGCGGCGGTCACCGACAGGTTGCGGCCCAGCGCATAGGCGGCGAAGATGTCGAAGGCGGCATCCTCGCGGAAGGAATCCCCGCCGAGTGCCCCTTCGAGCCGGTTCGACTTGGTGCGCACCTCTGCGCCCACCGCGAGCTTGCGCGTGACCAGATAGGCGGCCGATGCCTCGAACGTGGGCTTGTAGGCCTGGTCCTTGCCGCCGAGCCCGCCGAAGCCGAGGATGCCGTACTGGTTGGCCTTGGTCAGGCGCACCGTGGCGTTGAGCAGCAGGTTCTTGTCGAGGAACAGCTTGGTGGCGGCGATGTAGAAATCGGTGCCGGTGCGCTTGAGGCCGAGCGCGCCGCCGACCACAGTCTTGTCATCGTTGATCTTGTGCTGCACGCCGACCGAGATCTGGGGAACGAGGGTGTTCTGGTCGAGCACCGCATCACCGACGAGGCGCAGCTTGGCGCCGATGATCGTCTGGCTGATGATGAAGTCGTTGCCGAGGCCAAGCGCCTTGCCGACGTCGCGCAAGTGGAAGTTCTGCCGGCCGACCGAAACCTCGAGCCGGTTCTTGACGTTGATCGCCGCGCCGAACGACAGCAGCGCGAAATCCTCGGACTTCACGCCGGTGACGTAGGACTGGATGCCGAATTCGTCGCGCGTGCCATATCCGCCGATCAGCGCCCAGGGGACCAGGCCGCCACCGCCCGCGCCCTCGATGGTCGAGACGCCGCCGGTCAGCAGCAGGCGCCCGCCGTTGCTGAACGCGTTCATGCGGTGCGACGCCTCGCCGGGTGACGCCATGTCGCCGGAGCCAGCGCTGTCGGATGCGGCAACGGCATCGGCGGATGCCGCCTCGACGGCCGTGTCGGCACTTGCCGTCTTATCGGCCGCCATCGCCGGCAGCGCGAAGGCGCACGAAGACACCCCCGCCAGGACCGCCCACGCGGCCCGGGGTAAACAGATCGACCTCATGATGTCTCACTCCACTGGAAGAAGCGGGATCATTGCCCCCCGCCTTGTCGAATCTCGTTTTTGAATGGCGACGCCCTCGGGTCGCGCCGCGTCTATTCACACGCGCAGGGATTGGGGGAAGGCGCGCGAACGCCCTCCCCCGCCCTGTGCGACCCTCAGGGCAAGAGCACCGTATCGATGACGTGGATCACGCCATTGCTCTGGTTGACGTCGGCGATCGTGACCTTGGCTACCTGCCCCTTGCTGTCGGTGATCATCAGCATGCGACCCTTGGCCGTCACCGTCAGTTGCTCGCCTTGCACGGTGGTCAGCATGGCCTTGCCATGGCCCTTCATCACGTCCTTGCGCAGGGTCGCGCCGCTGAGGCGGCCGGGCACGACGTGATACGTCAGGACCGAGGTCAGCTGCGCCTTGTTCTCGGGCTTGAGCAGCGTCGGCACGGTATCGGCCGGCAGCTTGCGGAACGCGGCGTCGGTCGGCGCGAAGACCGTGAACGGCCCCGGACCCTGCAGCGTATCGACGAGGCCGGCTGCCTTGACCGCGGCCACCAGCGTGGTGTGGTCCTTGGAATTGACCGCGTTCTCGATGATGTTCTTGGTCGGGTACATCGGCGCGCCGCCCACCATGACGGGGGCCGGAGCCGCGCTCGTCACCATCGCGCCCAGCGACGTCGTACCGGCGGCGATTACCAGCGCGGCAATCTTGAACTTGTTCATGGCCTCATCCCTTCGTTGCTACCAAACCAAGGACGAAGCGGCGACCGGACGGGCCCGGTCCCTCTTCGACGAGGCCGCAAGAAAGTGTGGCCAGCGCAACTTCGTCCTTCAGTGGCGCAGCTACGCAGGGCGGGGGGTGGTCGGATGCACGCGGGGCAAAATTATTTTTGCCCCGCCGTCGCGGTGGCGGTCGACGTGTCAGATCGTCTGGATAGTCCCGGTCGCCACCACCGGGCCAGTGGGCAAGGCGCCCGGTGCGCCACCCAGCGGTTCGATGCTGATGGCCAGCGTCTGGCCGGGCGCCACGGCACGGGTCGGCACCGTCTCAAGGCGGCTGCCATCGACGCGGCGCAGCACGCCCAGTGAGCGTGGCACGCCGGTCTTGTCGATCAACCAGGCCTGCGCATCGCGGCGCTCGGGCACGGCGAGCGCACCGGTCAGGCGCAAGTGCCCCGCGTCGATCCGGGCGAGGACCGTGCCCTTCGCGCTCGGCACGTCGAGCGCGGCAACCAGGACGGGAGCGACGAGCGCGGGCGGCGCGGGCGGCATGGCGGCAGGGCGCAGCAATACGAACGCCAAAGCCGCTGCGGCCGCGCCCAATCCCAGGCCCAGGCCCATCCCGCCCAGCCCTGCCCGCCATGTGCCGGGCCGCGGCGTGCCGCGATTCTCCGGGCGTTCGGGCGCCAAAGGCGCGACCAGCGTCCCCGCCTCCGATGCCAATGCGCCCGTGATGCGATGCTCCACCTCGGCAGGCGGTGCCACGTCGGGCCCGCGCAAGGCCGCGGCGGCGAAATGATCACGCCAGCGCTCGACCTCGCGCGCAAAGGCGGGTTCGGCAATCAGGCGCCGCCGGGCCGATGCCAGATCCTCGCCCTCGAGCACGCCCAGCGCCAGTTCCCCGGCGAGCACGGCGTCGTCTTCGGACAGGGGAAGGTCAGTCGTCGGCATGGAGGCACTCTTTCAGCCGGATCAGGCCACGCCGGATCCAGCTCTTCATCGTACCCAGCGGAACGGCCATGGTCGTGGCGAGCTGGGCATAGGTAAAACCGTGCAGAAACGCTGCACGAATGGCACCGGCCTGGGGCTCGTCCAGCCGGTCCACGCACAAGTGCAGCCGCGCATCGCCTTCCGCGGCGATCAGGGCCGCATCCGCCGGGGTGTTTCCGTCGGCGAGGCCGATCGCCGCATCGACATCGACGTGCACGCCGCGCGGCAGGCGGCGCACGGCATCGATCGCCCGGTTGCGCGCAATCGTCGCCATCCAGGTGATCGGGCTCGCCCGCCCCGGATCGAAGGCGCCGGCGCGGCGCCAGATTGTCAGGTAAACATCGGTCAACACGTCCTCCGCCAGCCCCCGGTCCGGGCAGATACGCAAGACGACGCCAAAAAGTTTCGCGCTGGTCCGCCGATACAACTCGGAGAATTGCGCATGGTCGCCTTCTGCGCTCGCCAGCAGCATGGCGACGAGTTCCGAACGTGGCGACGCAGGGGGCAGAGGGGCGGTCGACATAGAGCCGCCACCATAGGCTGCTGCGCGCGCCAGGCAATCGGGCAAAGCGCGTCGACGGCGCGATCGTGATCGACCTGAGGACGCGCCTAGATCTGGCGCACACGCAGCGTTGTGCAGCGGCGCGATCGGTCGAGCATCGCGATCACGTCTGCCCGGTCCGGCATGTCGGCCAGCAAAGTGCGCGTGATCCGCTCGTAAAGCGCGCAGAAGCGCTCGATCGCTGCGCGGTCCATGGCCTGTGGCGCGTCAGGCCGGGCGGCCACGAGGGCGGCCTCCTGCTCGCAACGCCAGTCGATCACCGTCTCGAACGACGGCGCGGCAAGGAAGATCATCAGGTCGACGCGCGCGAACAGCGCCTGGTATGGCCCGGCCAGTTGCGCGTTGACGTGGCGGCGCCACACGCCATCCGGGTCCTCGTCGCGCTCCCGCACATTGCAGGGCCGTGCGAGATCCGCCTCGGGCACGGGACGTGCGCCGATGCACCAACCTTCGAACACGAGGGTGTGGAGCGGCGCCTCGTGGCGCTCCCACGCAGCACGATCGGCCCGATCGTCGATCGCCTTGTCGAAGCGCGGCAAGGTCAGGGGCCTGCGCGCATCGAGCGCGGCGAACAGTGCGAGGCCGAGATCGACATCGTGTGTCCCCGGCACGCCGCGGACAGCGAGCAGCGGATGAACCGTGCGGGCCAGCGCCTGCCGCTCGGCGCGGGTGCGATAGAGGTCGTCCAGCGAAAGCGTTGCAGCCGCCGGCAGCTGACACGCCAGCCGCCCCGCCAGCGTCGACTTGCCGCTGCCCTGCGCGCCGCAGATGCCGACGACCAGGGGCCTGCCCGCCGGCAGTCCGGCCCGTCGCGCCGCGATGACCGAGAGGGCAGGCCCGATCAGGTCCTGCCCCACGGCCGCGTCAGCGCCGGTCAAGAAGATGCCCTTCCGCGCCCCCGGCTCACAGCAGCTTGTCGAGCGTGATCGGGAGATCGCGGACGCGCTTGCCGGTGGCGTTGAACACCGCGTTCGCCACCGCAGCCGCGACTCCGGTGATGCCGATTTCACCCACGCCATGCGCCCCCATCGGGGTGTGCGGATCGGGAATGTCGGTCCAAATCACGTCGATTGCGGGCACGTCGAGATGCACCGGCAGGTGATACTCGGCGAGGCTGGGATTCATGATGCGCCCGTTGCGTTCGTCGAACTGGGTTTCCTCCATCAGCGCCATGCCGAGGCCCATGATGATCCCGCCGCGGAACTGGCTGGACGCGGTCTTGCGGTTGAGGATGCGGCCGCAGTCGAACGAGCCGAGGAAGCGCCGCACGCGCGTCTCGCCGGTCACGGCGTTAACACCCACTTCGCAGAACAGCGCGCTGTAGGAATGCATCGACCAGTGCATCGTCTCGAGCGGCATCGATCCGGCCTTGGTCACCGTGATCGCATCGCGCTGGGCGCGCCCGAGTATCGAGGCATAAGTCTCGCGGCGGGACGGATCGGCCAGGGCGGCAATACCGCCCTCGTCACAGCCGACGTCCTTGGCCGAGAGGCCCGACAGCGGCGAATCGTTGCCGGCCAGCTTGAGCAGTTCGGCGACCAGTTCGCCATGCGCGGCGATGACCGCCCCGCCGATCGCTGCGGTCTGCTGCGATCCGCCGGCCATGATCGCGCCGGGCAGCGTGGAGTCGCCATAGACCACGTCGATCTGCTCGATCGGCAGGCCAAGCCGCTCGGCCGCGACGAGGGCCGTCGTCGTCGAGGTGCCCATGCCCATTTCGGCCGCTGCAACCTCGACCTTGGCGCGCACGCTCTCGCCGTCCCGCGATAGCGTGATCCGCGCCTCGGCGCCGGGCATGCGATAATAGGGATAGGTACCCGCCGCGCAGCCCATGCCGATGTGCCACTCGCCGTCGCGGTGCGTTGCCGTGGCGCGGCGATCTGTCCAGCCGAAGCGATCGGCCCCGCTGCGCCAGGCCTCGGCCAGGTGGCGCGACGAGAACGGGCGGCCGTTCAGCGGATCCTTGTCGGGTTCGTTACGCAGGCGCAGGTCGACCGGGTCGATGCCGAGCTGGTCAGCCAGTTCGTCGATCGCCGATTCGAGCGCGAACGTGCCCACCGCCTCGCCCGGTGCGCGCATGAAAGTGTTGGCGAGCGAATGCATCCGCGTGGCATCGACCTTCAGCAGGATGTTGGGGGCGGCATAGCCGATCTGGCTGCCGAGGATGACCGGCTCGGGCATGTTGTTGTGCGACGACATCACGGTCAGGCCGGTGTGAATCAGTGCCTCGAACGTGCCATCATCGCGCGCGCCGATCGCGACGCGCTGCTCGGTCAGCGAACGCCCGCCGACCACCCGGTAAACCCCCTCGCGCGACAGCGCGATACGCACCGGACGGCCCGCCAGCCTGGACGCGGCGGCGCCGATGATCTGGTGGAACCACAGGCCCTTGCTGCCGAAGCCACCGCCCACGTAAGGCGAAGTCAGGCGGACCTGCTCGGTCTTGAGGCCGAACACCTCGGCCAGCGTGCCGGCCTGCTGCGACACCATCTGGCTGGCATCGTGAATGACCAGCGTATCGCCATCCCAGGCCATCGTCGCGGCATGGGGCTCGATCGCGTTGTGGTTGTGGCGCGGCGTGCGATAGACCCGGTCGACCTTGTGCGGCGCGCTGGCAAACGCGGCCTCGGCATCGCCCAGTTCGTTGAGCAGCGCGTGCCCCATGAACATGCCCTGCTTGGTCTCGCGGGCCTTGGCCTCGGCCAGCGCGGTGATCGCGTCTTCCGCATCATACGATATGCGCAGCAGCGACGCGGCGTGGTCGGCCTGTTCCTGCGTCTGTGCAAGGACGCAGGCCACGGGCTGGCCGTTCCAGTGAATACGGTTGTCCTGCATGATGGCGATATCGGCCGGGCCGACGCCACTGGGCGATTCTCCGAAAACCGGCGGCGCCTTCATGCGCGGGGCGTTCTCGTGCGTCATTACCAGCACGACGCCCGGTGCGGCCTCCGCCGCCGTGCTGTCGATCGCGGTGATGCGCCCGCGTGCGATCGTCGCATAAGCGAGGGCGGCATAGACCATCCCGTCGAACCGGAATTCGGCCGAGAAGTGCGCGCCGCCGGTCACCTTGAGCGGACCGTCGAGCCGCGACACCGGCTTGCCGATCAGACCGTGCTTGCGCGCGATCAGCGGATCGGGAACGCCGCCGGGTATCCAGCTGTCAGGTGCCAGCGGAACGAGCTTTTCCATCGCTCCCTGGACCAGCCCCTGGGCGGCCTGCTTGGCGCTGTCGATGATGCTCATGCGGTTTCTCCCTGCGCCAGCGCCTGCAAGACGGCGGCCAGCGCCCGGCCGGCGAGCGCCGGCTTGAAGGCATTGTCACGCAGCACCTGTGCGTCGGCAAATTCGGCCGCGGCCGCGTCGAGGAAGGCCTGCTCGCCGGCCTGCACCCCGCGCAAGGCCGCTTCGGCCTTGGTCGCACGCCACGGCTTGTGAGCGACGCCGCCGAATGCGATGCGCACGTCGGCGATGCGGTCGCCGTCCATCTCGAGGGCTGCGGCGACCGAGACGAGCGCGAAGGCATAGCTCGCCCGGTCGCGCACCTTGCGATAGGTCGAATTCACGGCGAGGCCCAGCGGCGGGAGTTCCACCGCCACGATCAGTTCGTCATGGCCGAGCGTCGTATCCTGTTCGGGCGTGGCGCCGGGAAGACGATGAAAGTCCGCGAATGCGATCTGGCGCACTCCGCCCGGCCCGCTCACGTGAACGACGGCATCGAGCGCGGCCAGCGCCACGCACATGTCGGAAGGATGCGTGGCGATGCAGGCCTCCGATGCGCCGAGCACGGCATGGATCCGGTTGAAGCCCTCGCGCGCATCGCAGCCGGAACCGGGCGCGCGTTTGTTGCAGCGCGATCCCTCGGTGTCGTAGAAATAGGTGCAGCGCGTGCGCTGGAGCAGGTTTCCGCCGACCGTCGCCATGTTGCGGATCTGCGCCGACGCACCCGCCAGGATCGCACGGGCGAGCATGGGATAGCGGGTGCGGACCGCGCGATGCTCGGCAAGCGCGGTATTGCGCACGGCGGCACCGATCATCAGGCCACCGCCCTCGGTTTCCTCGATCGTCGCGGGAAGGCCGCTGACATCGACCAGTTGCGCATGATGTGCGACGTTCTCGCGCAGCAGGTCGACGAGATTGGTCCCGCCGCCAAGGAACGCGACGCCGGGCGCCGTGCCCAGCCGTAGCGCTTCGTCGACATCGACAGCGCGGTGATAAGTGAAGGGCGTCATGCCGGCATCTCTGCGGCGAGCGTCGCATGGATGGCGTCGACGATGCCGTTATGCGCACCGCAACGACACAGATTGCCGCTCATGCGCTCCTGGATTTCTTCACGGGTGAGCGTGGCATCGGCCGACAGGTCGGCGCTGACATGGCTCGGTAGCCCGCGCGCCAGTTCGGCCGCCATGCCGATCGCGGAACAGATCTGGCCCGGGGTGCAATAACCGCACTGGAAGCCGTCGTGTTCGATGAAGGCCGCCTGCAACGGGTGCAGCCCATCGGCGTCGGCCAGGCCCTCGATGGTCGTGACCGCGCGGCCTTGCACCTGCACCGCCAGCGTCAGGCAGGACAGCACGCGTTCGCCATCGACCAGCACCGTGCAAGCACCGCACGCGCCCTGGTTGCAGCCCTTCTTGCTGCCGGTCAGATGCAGCTCTTCCCGCAAATAGTCGAGCAGCGAGGTACGCGGATCGGCTGGGGCCGACACCTCCGACCCATTCACGATAAGCGACATCCCATTCTCCGATTGCAGGTATGGCGGGACGCCAACGATCCCGGCCCGCATGGGTGCCATACGCACCGCAGGCTAATCGGTTTCATTTGAGGATGCACCAAATTTCCAGCCGGGACGCTCGCCAGTCATAGCGCCGTCAAAACCCGGCCAGACGTCTGCAAAAGGACAGCCGCGCCATCGTGATGGCGCGGCTGTGCCGGGTGTCAGCGCGCCGGCGCGGGGGGCGGCGGCGGAGGCGCCTTGCCGT
>NZ_DAIRTS010000034.1:0-30420 GCF_036803765.1 Novosphingobium sp. | reverse complement strand
ACGACAAATTCGTCGACGCCGTCGCCGTCGATGTCGACGGCAGCAACCGCGGCGCCGGCACCTGCCACCGGCAGTGGTGCGCAAGGTGTCCCGCCCGCACCGCCCGCCCCGGGCCAGTCGATCCGCATCGAATTGTCGAAGCTGGACAAGCTGATCGATGCAGTCGGCGAGCTGGTCATCGCCCAGGCGATGATGGCGCAGCGGCTGTCGAGCGACGGCTTGGCCGCCACTGAAGAAATCGCCGTGCTCGACGGGCTGACGCGCGACATCCAGGAAAGCGCGATGGCGATCCGCGCGCAGCCGATCGGCTCAGTCTTCAGCCGCGTTCCGCGCATCCTGCGCGAGTTGTCCGCCAGCACCGGCAAGCACGTCCGCCTCGAGGTTTCGGGCGAGAGTACCGAACTGGACAAGACGGTGATCGAGCGACTGGGCGAGCCGCTCACCCACCTGATCCGCAACGCGGTCGATCACGGCATCGAAACCCCGGCCGAACGCATCGCGGCGGGCAAGAGCGGCGAAGGCACGCTCATGCTCTCGGCCGAGCATCGCTCGGGCCGCATCCTCATCCGCATCGCCGACGACGGGCGCGGCATCGACCGCGATCGCGTCCTCGCCAAGGCGATCGAGAAGGGCCTCGTCGCCCCCGATGTCCAGCTGTCGAAGGAGGAAATCGACGCGCTGATCTTCGCGCCCGGATTCTCCACCGCGCAGCAGGTCTCCAACATCTCGGGGCGCGGCGTGGGCATGGATGTCGTGCGCCAGAACGTGAAGGATCTGGGCGGGCGCATCACGATCGAGTCGGAGGCCGGCGCCGGCACGACCTTCACCCTCACCCTGCCGCTCACACTCGCGATTTCCGACGGGATGGTGGTCAACGTCGGCGACCAGACCCTGGTCGTCCCGCTCGCCAACGTGGTCGAATCGCTGCGCCCCGCGCCCGAGGACGTGAAGGGCCTGGGCTCCAGCCGGACGATGATGAACGTGCGCGGCAAGTTCATCCCCGTGGTGCCGCTGCATGTCGCCGTCGGTGCATTCGGCGCCGTCGATGCCCCCAGCGAAGGCGTGCTGATCGTGATCGAGACCGAAGGCGCCGGCCGCGCCGCGCTGCTGGTCGATTCGATCGTCGACCAGCGCCAGGTCGTCATCAAGAGCCTCGACACGCATTACCGCTCGGTCGAGGGGGTGGCGGGTGCCACGATCCTGGGCGACGGGCGGGTCGCGCTGATCATCGACGTCGACGGCCTCGTCGCGCGCAGCCTGGCCGAGCAGGGTCAGCTGGACATGGCCACCGCCCCGGCGGCGGAGGCGGAAGCGGCATGACCGTGCACGCCACCTTCGATACTGGTCTGCCCGGCGTCAGCCCCGGAGTCTATGGCCCGGCCGACTTCAAGGCCGTCAGCGAGATCGCCCACCGCGAGGCCGGAATTGTCCTGCCGCCGGGCAAGGCCATGCTGGTCTATTCACGGCTGGCCCCGCTGGTGCGCGATTCCGGATGCCAGACCTTCGGCGCCTATGTCCTGCGGATCCGCGAGGACGCCGAGGAGCGCAAGCGCGCGATCTGCGCACTCACCACCAATCACACCTTCTTCTATCGCGAGGCGCATCACTTCGAGCATTTCGCCCACGAGGTGCGCCCCCGGCTGATCGAACAGCTCAACCGCGGCGGCAAGGTCCGCATCTGGTCGGCCGGCTGTTCGAGCGGCGAGGAGATCTGGTCGCTGGTCATGACCCTGCTCGGCCCCGATCGCAGCCAAGGCCAGCGGATCGCGCAATGCGACGTGCGCGTCCTGGCCAGCGACATCGCGACGCACGCGATCACCAAGGCCGAGGCGGCGCGCTACCGCCAGGAAGACCTCAAGCCCGTGCCCGAGGCGCTGCGCCGCGCCTGGACCGTGCCCGACGGCGCCGAGGCCACGATCGCGCCGGAAGCGCGGGCACTTGTGCGGTTCCGCCACCTCAACCTGTTGGGAGACTGGCCGATGGCTGGCGCCTTCGACGTGATATTCTGCCGCAACGTCATGATCTATTTCGACAATCCGACCAAGGAGCGGCTCGTGTCGCGCTTCGCCGACAAGCTCGTGCCGAACGGGCACCTCTATATCGGCCATAGCGAACGCGTGACCGGTCCGGCGCTCGACACGCTCTCCAACATGGGCCCGACCATCTATGCACGGAGGGCAGCATGACCATCCGGGTGGTGATCGTCGAGGATTCGCCGACCATGCGCGCGATCCTCATGAACCGGCTGGCCAAGGAGCCCGACATCGAGGTGGTGGCGGCCGCGGCCAATGCGGCCGAAGGACGCCAGATGATCCGCGAGCTCGACCCCGACGTGGTCACGCTCGACGTCGAGATGCCGGGGATGAACGGCCTCGATTTCCTCGAGAAGATCATGCAGCTGCGCCCGACGCCGGTAATCATCGTCTCGGGCGCCACGCAGCAGGGAAACGAGACCACCGCGCGCGCGCTCGCGCTGGGAGCGGTCGATTGCTATGCCAAGTCCGGCGATGGCGGGGGCCTGTCGCTCGACGACAGCGGCCGGCTGGCGGAGCTGATCCGCGACGCCGCCAAGGTCCGCTTCGCACCGCGCAGCGCGCCGGCGCCCGCGCCGCTACGGTCCACCCGCACCGCAGCGCGCCAGCCCGGCATCACCGTCACCGACCGGCCGCGCCTGATCGCGATCGGCGCATCGACCGGCGGAGTCGAGGCACTGCAGGCAGTGCTCGCCGATTTCCCGGTCGATTGCCCGCCCACGCTCATCGTCCAGCATATCAATGCGCGCTTCGCACCCGCCGTGGCGCGGACGCTGGACCAGCACTGCCCACCCCGCATCGTCGTGGCCGAGCCCGACCAGCCTCTGCGCGACGGCCATGTCTACTTGGCACCGGGCGACGACCGGCATCTCGGCGTCGGCGGCAGCCAGAACCTCCACGCCAAGCTGCGCCGAGGCCAGCTGGTGTCGGGCCACCTGCCCTCGGTCGACGTGCTGTTCTCGTCCGTCGCCGAAGTCGTCGGCGCGCAGGCGGTGGGCATCCTGCTCACCGGCATGGGCTCCGACGGCGCGCGGGGCCTTCTCGCCATGGCCCAGAAGGGTGCGCGCACCATCGCCCAGGACGAGGCGACCTGCACCGTCTTCGGCATGCCGCGCGCCGCGATCTCGCTTGGTGCCGCGCGGATCGTCGCGCCGCTGGGGCAGATCGCCCGCCGCGCCTTCAGCAAGGCGGCCTGAGCCATGTTCCACAAAGCCATCCTCCCACCCGGCGGCGATCTCGCCCGCGTCACCGTAATGCAGGGACAGGCGCTTGCCAGCGCGGACCCGGGCCTGGAATATTCCACGGTGCTGGGCAGTTGCGTCGCCACCTGCCTGTTCGACCCGCAGGCCCGCGTGGGCGGCATGAACCATTTCCTGCTCGCCCAGCCGCCCGCAGGCTACGAGGGCGCCTCGGTCGACGAGCACTACGGCGTCTACCTGATGGAGCTGCTGGTCAACGAGATGATCGGCAAGGGCGCGCGCAAAAGCCACCTCAAGGCGCATCTCTATGGCGGTGCCAACGTCAACCGCAACATGATGCGGATCGGCACGGTGAATGCCGAGTTCGCGCGCAAGTTCCTCGTCAACGAAGGTATTACCCTCGCCCGCGAGGACCTCGGCGGCACCCAGGCCCGCCGCGTCGATTTCCGCCCGGCATCGGGCCAGGTCCGCCTCCGCACGGTGGAAGACCGGCTTGCCCCCCCTGTCCAACCCACGACCCGCCCGGCCCGCGCGCTCGGCGACGTCGAACTGTTCTGAATGGAAAAGCGAGTCCCGGCATGACCACACCATCCACCACGCGAGTCCTCACCGTCGACGACAGCCCGTCGATGCGTGCCCTGCTCAACCACGCCCTGTCGAACCAGGGCTTCGACGTTTCCCAGGCCGAGGACGGCATGGCCGCGCTCGACTGGCTGTCGATGAACGAGGTCGATGTCGTCATCACCGACATCAACATGCCGCGCCTCGACGGGTTCGGCCTGATCGAACGGCTGCGCGAGGGAAGCCGCCACCGCGACCGCCCGATCCTGGTGCTGACCACCGAGAGCTCGGAGGAAAAGAAAGCCCGTGCGCGCGCCGCCGGTGCCACCGGCTGGATCGTCAAGCCGTTCGACCCGGCCAAGCTGGTCGCCGCCGTCCGCCGCGTGTCGCACTGACGGACCGTGAAACCGTGTTGAACAAGGGAGCATCCGCATGATCCGCGAATTGATCACCTTCGAGGTGGAAGGCCAGGTCTTCGGCCTCGACATCATGGCCATCCGCGAAATCCGCGCCTGGACACCCACCACGCGCCTGCCGCGGGTGCCGCATTACGTCGCGGGCGTGGTCAACCTGCGCGGCACGGTGCTGCCCGTCGTCGACCTCGCCGCGCGCCTCGGCTGGCACGCGACCGAACCGACGCCGCGCCATGCGATCATCGTGACGCAGCTGGGAAGCCAGATCGGCGGCTGGATCGTCGATGCCGTCAGCGACATCGTCACCGTGCCCGACGAGGCGATGCAGCCCCCGCCGCCGGCCTCGGGCGCGGATACCGTGGTCCCGTTCCTCGAAGGCCTTGCCGCGATCGAGGACAAGATGGTCATGGTGCTGAACCTTGCCGCGCTGGCCGACAGCGAGACCATGACCGAGGCGGCCTGAGCGCAAGGACGGTGCGCCCCGACCCGGCCCGCCGCGCTTCCCACCCTAGCACGTTTCGCCTCACGGTGCGCGGGATCGCCCGCCGCATGCCGACGACCGTTTCCCCCGGAGCCGTCCCAATGACCCAGGATGCCACCCATCACCAGATCGCCATAGTGCTGGAAGAGCTCGCGCAGGAGCTCGAAGCCCTCGGGGAACGGCTGTGCACCGACATGGACATCGCCGTGCGCCACATGGACGTGCTTCAGGCGATCGACCTGATGGCGCAAAAGCAGCGCTCACTGGCAGCCCTGCTCGAGTCCGATTGTCCGGTCGCCGCGATCGAGCGCATCGCCATCGACGTGCTGCGCGAGCGGATGCGCCTGTTCCACTGAGCGATCCTGCCCAGCCATTCGGCGCTCCACCGAAAATAGGGCGCGGGCGCGGCGGCGGCGCTGGACTTGCCCCCTCGCCCTCGTCCATGAAGCGGAAATGTGGCAGCTCTACCAGTTCCCCCTTTGCCCCTTCAGCCGCAAGGTCCGCCTGCTGATGGCCGAAAAGGGCATTCCCTACGAATTGATCCGCGAGAACCCGTGGGAGTATCGCGAGGAGTTCCAGAAGCTGAACCCGGCGGTGCGTACCCCGGTGCTGCGCGACGAGGCGCGCGCCATCACGCTGCTCGATAGCCGCGCGATCTGCGAATACCTCGAGGAAACCAGCGACAAGAACCCGATGATCAACGGTACAGCCACCAACCGTGCCGAGATCCGCCGGCTGGTGGCGCTGTTCGACGAGAACTTCTACGCCGACGTCACGCTGCCGCTGCTGGAAGAACGGATGAAGAAGCGACTGGTCTATCGCCAGTCACCCGATTCGCGCGCGCTGCGCGAGGCGCTGCGGCTGGCGCACGACCATCTCTACTATATCGACCACCTGATCGATAATCGCCCCTGGCTCGCCGGCTCGACCATGAGCCTCGCCGACCTCACTGCCGCCGCGCAGCTGTCCGTGGCCGATTACCTCGGCGGCATCGACTGGAACGGCCACGACCAGGCACGCGACTGGTATGCCGTGTTCAAGAGCCGGCCCAGCTTTCGCCCGCTTCTGAGCGAGCGGATGGACGTGATCCAGCCGCCGTCACACTACGCCGACGTTAACGCCTGACCCAACGGTCGGATAAAGCCCGGCGCGCGCTGCGCCGTGGCTTCATCCAGGCCGCGTTCGATCAGGCGAGGCTCTTCTTTCCGAAACGACCGGCCTTGCGATAGCGGGTCATCCAGCGATCGAGGAACAGCGCCAGCGGGCGCGCGGTGATGCCGAGGTCGGCAAGGCCCGGATAGCCACCCGATGCGGTGTTGCCCGCCTTGAGCAGCGTCAGCTGGTCGCGCGACAGCGGAGTGCCCGGCAGGCTCGCAAACAGCGTGGCGCCGGCATCGGGCACGGCCAGCAGCACCGGACTGCGGCCCTGCGCGCGGGCGATGCGCTGGTTCAGATCCATCATCGACACCGCTTCCGGCCCGGCGATCTCGAAGGTCTTGCCCGCCTGCGCCGGGAAATCGGCAAGGATCGTCGCGACCGCGCAGGCTGCGTCGTCGACGAACAGCGGCTGCAGCTTCGCCTCGGGCGCGAAGACCGGGACGACCGGGAAGCGACCGATGATGCCAGCGAACATGTTGAGGAACGCATCGTCCTCACCGAACAGCACCGAGGGGCGCACGATCACCGCGCCGGGGAATGCCGCTGCAACGGCGGCCTCGCCCTCGGCCTTGGTGCGCGCATAGGCGACCGGTGAACCGGCATCCGCACCGATCGCCGAGATCTGCACGAAGGCAGCGACGCCAGCGGCCTTGGCCACGGCCGCGACGGTCCCTGCCCCGCGGCCCTGGAGCCGGTCGAGATCGCCCTTGAACGCACCGACCAGGTTGACCACGGCATCGGCCCCCTGGAACGCCGCCGCCAGCGCGCGTTCGTTGCGCGAGTCGAGGCGGACCAGCTGAACCTGCCCGAGGATGCCCAGCGGCTTGATCGAATAGGCGCGCTCGACATGGCGGCTGCACACGCGCAGCCGCGCGCCGCGCTCCAGCAGCTCCTGCGCGAGGTGGCTGCCGAAAAAGCCGCTGCCGCCGACGAGCACGACCAGCTTGCCTTCAAGATCCCGCGTCGTGCCCTTGCCCATACCTGCGCCCATTCTGCCAGTCCTCAAGATCGGGGCGAACGGCGCCCGCAGCGCCCGCATCGCCCACCAGAGTTCGATACGCCCGCCTTTGGCACAGACCGCCCCGCCGCTTCAATGCCCGGTATCGCCCACGGTGCCGCCCCCGCCCGAAAATACGCCCTGTGGAAAAGTTGTGCGAGGCAAATGGCGAAACCCGTGTTGACACCCCCGCCCCCTGTCCGTATTGGCCGCCTCCACCAACGGTGAACGCCTCGGCTTTCACTGACACGAAAGTGCCCAGGTGGCGGAATTGGTAGACGCACCGTCTTCAGGTGGCGGCGCTCGTAAGGGCGTGGAGGTTCGAGTCCTCTCCTGGGCACCATTCGTTTTTCGCGGATATGCAATAGATATCCGCGAAGAGGCTAGCTCGCCCGCTGCGAAATCGACCTAGCTCGGCCATTTGCAGACCACTAGCAGCGGCTGCTATGTCTTGGCTTGCCCGCCGGCACCAAACTATGGCGTCGCAATTATCGCTACCTCGAAAAAGCAGCGTACGCTTACATTCCGAGATTAGCCCAAGTTTGGGCTAACTGATGTATGCGCGCGGCGCGATGACGCAGGGCGGTTGGTCGCTATAGGCTCAGATCCCACACACCGGTAGAACTCGATGCCAGCCGCGCTTGCGTCGAGCGAAACGGCACTTTCAAGGGCGACACCGACATTTGAGCCTAAGCTGCCCCTGACCTGACGGCCCGAGCGCCGGCCTAAGCTCTCTGCGTGCCTGGTAGCGAGGGCCGCATTGGCGTGTGATTGGCCGCCAAGGCCATCGAGTCATGAGCGCCGAGAATGCCGAGGCGGATCTGACTATGGCGCGCGCTCTGACGCAGGAACGCCGCGTAACGCGATCGTTATGCGGTTTGCTGGCTCGCCCTCACCCGCCACAATCTTTGCCGGAATGCAGCGTGCGATCCGTCCCCGGCGACCTGATCCTTGAAGGCTATCGACCCGAACAGATTGCCTATGGCGCGTGCAGGCAGAGCCTCTACGATAGGCCTATACCGAGGATTTGCTGCGCAAGGCCTTTACCGTGAAGGTTCACACCGCAGGATCATCGTCGATGGGCGAATTGAATTCGTGCCATAGCCCGTTGATGATGCCGAAGCCTACCGCCAGGCCCAGACCTAGCACCCAGGTAAAATACCACATGGTCGTTCCTATCAGTAAAAGTCTGGGTTGGCCTCGACATCACGCAGAGTGATCCGCCCGCCCAGCATCTTCATCACCCAAGCCGTATAACCCAGCACCACCGGCAGGAAGATCACCGTCACGATCAGCATGATGAACAAGGTCATATGGCTGGACGAGGCATTCCAGACGGTCAGGCTGGAGCGCGGATCGATCGAGGACGGCAAGATGAAGGGGAACATCGACAGGCCCACCGTGGCAATGATGCCGGTGGTCGCCAGCGCGGTGCCGATGAGGTTCAACGCTCCGGATCGCTTGGCGATACCTACTAGTGCAACCAACGGCCCGAGCAGCCCCAGGACCGGCGCCAGCGCCATCCACGGATACGCGCTGTAATTGGCCAACCAGCCACCCGGCGCAGTGACGCTGGCCGACATCAGTGGGTTCGACGGCCCCTGTGTGTCCACCACGCCCGTCAAGGCCAGCCCCATGCCGCCCCTGGCCACCATTATCCCGCCGATCAGGAACAGTGCGATGCTGGCCAGTGCGGCAATGCGGGCGATGGCCCGGGTGCGGACCAGCACCGGCCCCTCCTCGATCTTCACCGCCAGCCACCCTGCGCCATGCAGCGCCAGCATCGCCACCGAGAGCAGGCCGGTGAGCAGCGTGAAGGGCGTAAAGAGGCCAAGCAGCGAGCCTTCATACGTCATGCGAAGGTCACTATCGAAGCGGAAGGGCGCGCCCACCAGCACATTGCCCACCGCCACACCGAATACCAGCGCAGGCACGAAGCCGCCTACGAACAGCGCCCAGTCCCAGCGGCTGCGCCAAGCGGCATCGGCATGCTTCGACCGATACTTGAACGCCACCGGCCGCAGGATCAGCGCCGCCAGCACGAGGAACATTGCTAGATAGAAGCCGGAAAAGCTGACCGCATAGACGAACGGCCAGGCCGCAAAGATCGCACCGCCACCGAGGATGAACCACACCTGATGGCCCTCCCAATGCGGGGCGATGGCGTTGATGACGAGGCGGCGTTCCTGATCGGTACGCCCGACAAAGGGCAGCAAGGCCCCGACACCAAGGTCATAACCATCGGTCAGCGCAAAACCGATCAGCAGCACGCCCAGCAACGCCCACCAGGTCACCCGCAGCGTTTCATAATCGAGAGGAATATGCATGTCCTGTCCCCTTATTCGGCGGG
This sequence comes from Novosphingobium sp., assembly GCF_036803765.1. Classification (GTDB taxonomy): domain Bacteria; phylum Pseudomonadota; class Alphaproteobacteria; order Sphingomonadales; family Sphingomonadaceae; genus Novosphingobium. The sequence continues at coordinate 21,228 of NZ_DAIRTS010000034.1, read as the reverse complement.
CAACGGGGCAAAGCCCTGCGCAGCGCCTACGGGCTCATGATGCTCGATCGGCCCCTTGCGGATCGCGGCGACCATCAGGCGGATCTCGATCACGGCCAGCGTGCCATAGAGCGCGGTGAAGCCGAAAATCGTCGCCCAAACCTGCGGCACGGTCAGCGAGGAGGCACCAAGGAAGGTGGGCAGCACGCCATCGACCGCCCAGGGCTGGCGCCCGATTTCGGCCAACACCCAGCCCGATTCAATCGCGATCCACGGCAGCGGGATCATCACCACCGCCAGTTTCAGGAACCAGCGCGTGGCAAACTGGCACGCCGAGGCGCAGTAGAAGGCCATGGCGAAGAAGGCGATGAAGCCAAAGCCCAGTGCCGCCATCCCCCGGAAAAGGAAGAACATCACCGGCACGTTGGGCACCGTGTCCCAAGCGGCCTTCAGGATAAGTCGATCATCCGCTTTCCGTGGGTCGGCCACATAGCGCTTGAGCAGCATGGCATAGCCGATGTCACGCTTGTGCGCCTCAAAGGCGGCGCGGGCCGGCACATCGGCGCGATCCACCTTCAGCTTTTCCACCGCGTCATAGGCAATGATACCGCTGTGGATGCGCTCGTCCGCGCGAAGCACGAGTTCCTCGATCCCGTCGATCTTGCCGGTCAGGCTGCGCGTGCCGATGATGCCCATGACATAGGGCAACTTGATCGCGCCATGGGTGGTACGCGCCGCGACGTCGGGCAGGCCCACCAGCGTGATGGCGGCAGGGGCCGCTTCGGTTTCCCACATGGCTTCGATCGAGGCCAGTTTCATCTTCTGGTTGTCGGTCAGCGCGTAGCCGCTTTCATCACCCAGCACGACCACCGACAGCGCCGAGGCCAGGCCGAAGGCCGAGGCCACCATCATCGAACGGCGGGCGATATTGGTGTATTTGCCGCGCAGCAGATAAAGCGCCGAAACGCCCATCACGAAGGTCGCCGCGCAGACATAGCCCGCGCTGACGGTATGCACGAATTTGGCCTGCGCCACCGGGTTGAACAGCACGGCGTAGAAGTCGGCGACCTCCATCCGCATGGTTTCGGGGTTGAAATTCGCGCCCACTGGATTCTGCATCCACCCGTTGGCGATCAGGATCCACAAGGCTGACAGGTTCGTGCCCAGCGCGGTCAGGAAGGTGACAAGGAGGTGCTGAACCCGGCTGAGGCGGTCCCAGCCGAAGAACATCACGCCCACCATCGTCGCTTCCAGGAAGAAGGCCATCAGGCCCTCGATCGCCAGCGGAGCGCCGAAGATATCGCCAACGTAGTGCGCGTAATACGCCCAGTTGGTGCCGAACTCGAACTCCATGGTCAGGCCCGTGGCCACGCCCAGCACGAAATTGATACCGAATAACTTGCCCCAGAACCGCGTGATTACCCGCCATATGGGGCGCTTGGTGATCACATAGACGCTCTCCATGATGACCAGCATGAAAGAGAGGCCAAGCGTCAAAGGTACGAAAAGAAAATGATACATGGCTGTCAGCGCGAACTGGAGCCGGGATAACTCGACAACCGCCATATCCATCGGACATGCCCCCTTGGTAAGGCTGCGCTTTTTGGCACAACACAGCAAATGGCAGGCGGCACGTACGCACAGACTCGCTTGCTAATTGCAGATGTCGCTAATATGATTGATCAATAATATGGTCAAGTCCCTTTCCCTTGCTCGCCCCCGTCCCGATCGCATGGCAAGCCTTTGGTGGATTGCCGATACTTGTGGCGCCATCTTGGTGGCCTTCGGTCTGGCAAAGGTGATCGCGGGCGGCGCGTTTGGCCACGACACACCGGTTTCGGGACTGGCCGCCATGGTGGTTGGCGGCATGTCGCGTGCCTTCGCCCAAGGGCAGGCGCAAGAGGCAGGAATGGCCGCAGCCCTGCGCGCGCAATCCATATGGCGAGCGATGCTCCTGCCTGCCCTCCTCCCCACCCGGCTCATGCGCGGACGGATGATGGGCGAGGATCTCCATCTGGCGCTGGATGCCATGGGCAATACGAGGGGTTATGTGGCGCGTTACCTGCCGCTCCGCCTCGCTGCGGGAGCCGCCCCCTTGCTGGTGGCGATGGCGGCCTGGACAGCCAGCACCGTGGCGGCCGGTATCATGCTGGCCACGCTGCTGCCCTTCATCCTGGGCATGGTGCTGGCAGGCACTGCCGCAGCCCGCCGCGCCGCAGCGCAGCATCAAGCGCTGGAGCGACTGTCGGGCTTGCTGGTGGACCGCGTGCGCACACTGCCCACCGTCCTCTCCTTCAGTGCCGAGGACCGCATCACCCGCCATCTGGGCGCCAGCGCGCAAGAGGCCGCGCGGCGCACCATGTCGGTGCTGGCCATCGCCTTTGCCTCGGGCGCCATTCTGGAATTTTTCGCGGCGCTCAGCGTGGCTCTGGTGGCGGTCTATTGCGGCTTTTCCCTGCTCGGCCTGCTCCCCTTCCCCGCGCCCGAACCGCTCGATCTGCGGAGTGCCTTCTTCGTGCTGGCACTGGCCCCTGAATTCTACCTCGGCTTGCGCCGCCTTGCTGCGGGCTATCATGACAAGCAGACCGGCGAGGCCGCCTTGGCTGCCATGGAACAGGCGTTAAGCGATGTGCCGCAAGCGCCTGCTTCCATCGCGGCGCCTGCGCGTCTTGCAGGCCGCGCCGTAATCCTTACCCACCGCGACGGGATGGCGATCGGGCCTCTGACGTGGGATTGGACCACGCCCGGCCTGCACGCCATCACCGGCCCCACGGGCAGCGGAAAGTCGTCTCTTCTGCTGGGCTTGATCGGCCAGGTGCCGCTGGGTTCCGGCGAAGTTCTGGCCGATGACGCGCCGATCATCGGTGGTGCGCTTAACTATGCGATAGGCTGGGCGGGGCAAGATGTGGCACTGATCCCCGGCACTGTGCGCGACAATCTGGCGCTTGGATGTTCGTCGGGGTGCCAGGCAGGCGATGCGGCGATTATCGCCATGCTGGAGACAATGCAGCTTGGCCCGATGCTGCGCGCGCGCGGCGGGCTGAATTTGGTGCTGGACCATCGCGGATCGGGCCTGTCGGGCGGCGAGCGGCGGCGGATCGGTCTGGCCCGTGCCATGCTGTCTGCCCGGCCGATCCTGGTGCTGGATGAACCCACCGCCGATCTGGATGAAGACACGGCCGGTGCCATCCGGGCCCTGCTGGTCGACAAGGCGCGCGATCACATGGTGGTGGTCGCCACCCATGATGTCGCGCTGATGGCGCAGGCGGCTACGCGACTGGAGATCCCGGCATGACCATGCTCGACGCCCCCTTGGCCCGGCAAAGAGGCGCGCTGCGCTGGGGCATGATCTGTGCCGGTCTGGCGGCGCTGGCAGCGGTCGGCTTGTTGGGCATGGCGGGGTGGTTCCTGGTGGGGGCAGCCCTGGCGGGAGCGGCAGGCCAATGGGCGGTCTCGGCCTTCAACTATCTCTTGCCCAGCGCGGGCATTCGCGCCGCCGCGATTCTGCGCACCGGTGCCCGCTATGGCGAACGGATGCTCGGGCACCGCGCCGCGCTGTTCGCTCTGGCTGATATGCGCATGGACCTGTTCGCCCGCATCGCCAAGGCCGCGCTGGCGGGCCGCGCGTCTTTGCGCAGCGGTGAAATGGCTGCCCGCTTCGGCCGCGATGTCGATCTGCTGGAAGATACCGCGATCCGCCGCGTGGCGGTGGTCGGCGGGTGGAGCGCCGGGATTGCCGCTTTGGCCCTGGTCAGCCTGTCGGGCTGGCGCAGCCTTATCGTCATGGCGGTGGGCATGGTGGCCATGCGCCAGGCATCGCGCCGCATGGCCGCCCGATTGCCGCATTTGCAGGAGCAATTGGCGCAGGCCCATGCCGGTTTGCAGGCCGACTACGCCGATATGGCCGGCCCGGCCGCCGATATCGCGGTTTACGATCTGGCCCAGCCGATAGCCGCCGCGCTCGAAGCCAAAGCATCCGCACAGGCCGACGCCGAGCTTGCGGTGGCCCGCGCAGAAGCCCGTATCGCCATTGCGCAAACCGCTCTTTCCAGCATTGTCGTTGCGCTGGTTGCCATGTTTGCCCAGGGCAACGCGCCGATGACAGCACTCGGCGTGCTATCGGCCATGGCAGGGCTCGAAGCATGGGCGGGTCTTGTCCAGCACGATATGCGAAAAGGCAACATTGAGGCCGCGGAACAACGCCTTGCCGCGCTGGGGAACATTGAAACCGCCGACCACAAGCCTCTTCCCCAGTCCCCCACGATCACCTTCGCAGGGCAAAGCGTACGACCCGGCGCACGCATTGCCATCACTGGCCCATCCGGCATCGGCAAGACGCGGCTGGTGGAAACGCTGATCGGGCTGCGCGATAATGCGCCGCAGGATGTGCGCATCGCTGGACTTGCGCCGCATGAGTACGGCCTGGCCGGTTTGCGCCCCCTGTTTGCCGTGATGCAACAGGATGCACCGCTGATCGCGGGCAGCGTGGCGGACAATCTCGGCCTTGCCCGCCTTGGCCTCACGCGCGAGGCGATGATGCGGGCGCTGCATGTCGCCTGCGCGGACGACGTGATCGAGGCGCTACCCGATAGATTGGATCAATGGCTGGGTGGCGATGGGGCGCGGCTGTCTGGCGGGCAAAGACGGCGTGTTGCCCTGGCGCGGGCCTTGCTGGCCGCGCGCCCATGGCTGGTGCTGGATGAACCGAGCGAAGGCCTAGACGCCGTCACCGAAAGCCGCCTCGTACAAAGGCTTGGCGCCTGGTTGGACGGGACCGGGACGGGGCTGATCCTGATCAGCCACCGCCCGGCCATGCTGGCCTTGGCAAATCAGGCCATATGTCTCTAGCGGGCAACCTGTGATGACGGTCTCAACAGACCTTGGTCTGCAGACCCACGACACCCGCATCGCAAAGCGCGCACATGGCGTGGATCACGCCCGAGACGACGGGATCGTTGAGGCTGTACCAGCGGACCTGCGCGTCGATGCGCACGTTCACCACCCCTTCGGTGCGAAGCATGGCCAGATGCTGCGAAACGGCTGACTGCGAAAGGCCCGTCATCGCCACCAGCTCGTTCACGCTGACCTCGCCTTCGTCCATCCGGCACAGCATCAACAGGCGCTCGGGATGGCTCATCAATTTGAGCCGCGCTGCCATATGCGTAGCATTCGATTTCAGTTCGGAAAGGTCAGTGGGCTTCATAGTGCCTCTCCAGATAAGGCAATCCCGTCATCCCGCAAGGTGACGTAGATGGCGGGAATGACCAAAAGGGTGAGCAGGGTCGAAGAGGCAAGCCCGAAGAGCAAAGAGATCGCCAGCCCCTGAAAGATCGGATCGGTCAGGATTACGCTGGCGCCGATCATCGCGGCAGCCGCAGTCAGTGCGATGGGTTTGACACGGATGCGCCCGGCCTCGAGCAACACCTCGCGCAGCGGCTTGCCGGGCGTGGCGGTATGGCGGATGAAATCCACCAGCAGGATCGAATTGCGCACGATGATCCCCGCCAGCGCGATAAAGCCGATCATGCTGGTGGCCGTAAACGGTGCGCCGAACAGCATATGACCCGCCACGATCCCGATCAGCGTCAGCGGCACGGGCGTCAGGATCACCAGCGGCAGTTTGAAGCTGCTGAACTGTCCCACCACCAGCACATAGATTGCCAGCAGCGCCACCATGAAGGCACCTCCCATGTCGCGGAACGTGACCCAGGTAATCTCCCATTCGCCGTCCCACAGGATCGAGGTGTGGCTTTCATCATCGGGCTGGCCGTGCATCAGGATGGTCGGCTTGGTCAGGCCGTGGCCCGCCCAGTCATAGGCCTCCACCGCCTTGTCCACCGCCAGCAGCCCGTAGATCGGCGACTCATAGCGGCCGGCCATGTCGGCCATCACCATCGTGGCACCGCGCCCATCACGGCGGAAGATGGCCTGCCCACCAGACTGCGTCCTGGTATCGACCAGTTCGCCAAGGCTGAGCAATTGCCCCGTGGGCGTGGCCGCGACCGGTGTCGCGGCCAGCGCGCCCGACCCCATGCCCGACCATGTCCGTTGCGACTGATCGAGGCCGATCTCGACGGGCAACGGATCGCGGTCGGGGCCGCGCGGCACGTAGGCCAAGGTTTGCCGCCCCATCAGTGCACCGATGCTGTCGAGCACCTGGCTTTCTGGCAAGCCATAGTGATCCAGCTTGTCACGATCCGGCACAAGTCGCAGCGTCGGGCGGGCCACGCCGAACGAGTTGCCGGTATCGACGATGAAGGGCACGGACTTGAAAATCTGTTCGAGCACCAGCGCGGTTTTCTGCCGTGCCGCCTCGTCAGGTCCGTAGACCTCTGCCAGCAGTGTTGCCAGCACCGGCGGCCCCGGCGGCGTTTCCACCACCTTGATCACCCCACCGGCAGGCAGTGACAGCGCCCGCAACCGTTCACGCAGATCAACGGCAATGGCATGGCTCGACCGGCTGCGATCGCCTTTGGCGGCGAGGCTGACCATGACATCGCCCTGATTGGCCTGGTTGCGCAGGAAATAGTGGCGCACGAGGCTATTGAAGTTGAACGGCGCCGCCGTGCCCGCATAAGCCTCCATTGCTCTTACTTCGGGGATCTGGCGCGCGATGGCGCTGGCCTGCTCGAGAATGCGCGAGGTTTCCTCCAGCGACGTGCCTTCGGGCATATCGGCCACCAGTTGCACCTCGCTCTTGTTGTCAAAGGGCAAGAGCTTGACCGTCACCGCCTTGAGATAGAACATCGAACAGGCCACCAAAGTGGCGACGCCCACGCCGATCAGAAAGCGCCTGGCGCTGGTGCGCGTGGCGATCACACGGGCAGCGTAGCGGGCATAAAGCGCACCGAGCTTGCCGCCATCCTCGCCCGCATGGCCATGGGCGAGCGCACCCCGCGCAAAGCGGATCATCAGCCAGGGCGCGATCACCACAGCGACGAAGAAGCTGAACACCATCGCTGCCGAGGCATTGATCGGGATCGGCGCCATGTAGGGCCCCATCAATCCCGAGACGAACAGCATCGGCAGCAAGGCGGCCACCACCGTCAACGTCGCGATGATCGTGGGATTGCCCACCTCGGCCACGGCCTCGATAGCGGCCTGCTGGCGGCTGCGACCATCGTTCATGCCCCAATGCCGGGCGATGTTCTCGATCATCACGATGGCGTCGTCGACCAGGATGCCGATCGAAAAGATCAGCGCGAAGAGCGACACGCGATTGATCGAGAAGCCCATGATCCGCGAGGCGAACATGGTCAGCATGATGGTGGTGGGAATGACGATCGCCGTGACACCCGCCTCGCGCCAACCGATGGCGAAGCCGATCAGGATGACGATCGACACGGTCGCCAGGGCCAGGTGGAAGATGAGTTCATTGGCCTTGTCATTGGCCGTTTCGCCATAGTCCCGCGTGACATCGACCGAGACGCTGGCTGGAATCAGCCCGCCCTTCAATGCCTCGACGCGCGCCACGACACCTTGAGAGACATTGACGGCATTGGCGCCGTTGCGCTTGGCGATGGCGATGGAGACGGCAGGCGCCTGCCGCCACCCGCTGCTTGTCCACGACCAGCGCCAGCTGCGCGCCTGATCCTGCGCGCCGCCTTGCTCGACCTGTGCGACATCGCCCAGCAGCACCGGCGCGCCGCTTGCGGAGCGCACGGTCAACCGGCGCACCTCGTCCACGCTGGCAAACGGCGCGCCCGCGCTCACGGCCAGCGCTGCCCCATCCTGGCGGACCGAGCCGGCGGGGAAGCTGCGGCCACCCTGGCGAATGGCATCGATGACGCCGGAGAGCGGCACCCGTGCCGCCGCCAGCCTTGCCGGATCGGAAACGACGCGGATCGCCTCGCGCTGTCCGCCGGTGATGAAGGTCAAGCCCACATCGTCCACCTTGGCCACTTCCGTGCGCAGTTTGCCAGCCAGCGTGTAAAGGCTGCGCTCGTCCCAGCCCGGTCCTTTGGGGGTGAGCGTCAAAACCACGATCGGCACATCACTGATGCCGCGCACCGTGATCTGCGGCGGCTGAATGCCGGCGGGGATCTTGTCGATGTTCGCCTTGATCTTTTCGTCGACGCGGGTGGCGGCCGCTTCAGGGTCCTGGCCCACATTGAACCGGGCCGTCACCATCACGCCATTGTCTTGCGCCTGGATATAGACATGCTCGACGCCGTCGATGCTCTTGACGATCTGCTCCAGCGGCTTGCCTGCCAGCTCCACGCTGTCCGCCGCCGAAAGGCCGGGCGCGGCCACGCGAATGTCGACCATCGGCACCTTGATCTGCGGCTCTTCCTCGCGTGGGATGGTGATCGTGGCGATCAGCCCGACGAGGATCGCCGCCAGCAGGAACAGTGGCGTCAGCGGCGAGGCAATGGTCGCCCGCGTTATGCGTCCGGAAATGCCCAGGTTCACGAGGCGCCTCCCATCAGCACGTCACCGGCTTTGATGCCCGAGAGGATTTCTACACTCCTGGTGTCTGCTGCAGGCGACGTCTGCACGGGCACCTGCATCACGCCGCCGGCTTTCGTCGCGACCTGAACATAGTCGAGCCCATAGCGCGTGACGACGAAAGCGCGGGGGACAATGATCCCGCGATGGGTTCCGGCTGCCAGCTGCGCGGCCATGCGCCGCCCGATCAGGCTGGCATCCAGCCCCGCCATGGCGACATCCGCGCTGACCTGGCCTGCGGTCACCGCCGGATAGATACGCGTCACGCGACCCTCGCCGCTCATCCCCTCGATACGCACCCGCGACCCCGTTTTCACTTTGGCGGCCAGACCCTCGGGCAGATCGAGCCGCAGCACCACCGGCCCGGACGTGACCACCGCCACCACCATCCCTGGCACCACCGGCGATCCGGCCGGCACATCGGCACGCAATACGCGGCCGTTGGCAGGCGCGACCACCGCACCGTTGCCCGCAATCGCGCGCATGCTGGCCTGCTGGGCATGGGCAGCCCGTGTCTGGGCCGCGGCGGCGCTGGCGCCTGCCTCGGCCTGCTCGAGACGCGCCTTGGCATAGACGCCATTGGCGGCGAGGAACTTGACGCGATCCAGTTCGGCCTTGGCCTGCGCGGCTTGCGCCTGTGCGGCGGCAGCCTGCGCGCCATATGCAGCAGATTGATAAGCGAGCTGGTTGTCGGCAATCCGGCCGATGACCTGTCCCTTCCGCACTGTATCGCCGGCGCGCACCAACAGGCTGGTCAGCAGGCCGGGAATACGCGCCAGCACTTGTGCCTGGTCCTGGCTGGTCACCTCGGCAGACACGCTCTGCCAGTCGGGCGTATCGCTCGCGGTCACGGTCAGGCGTGGCCCCTTCGCCGACACAGCAGCGTCAGGCACCGGTTCGTCCTGCCCACAGCCCTGAAGTGATGCCGCCATGAGCACCAAGCCCAAGGCCCCGGACGTCAAACCCCGGCCCTGCACGCCTTTCACCATTGTCATCTCCCGTACCCCACCTGATGCGCCCGTTCCTCGGCGCCTGCGCTCAGCGCTCGACCGGCAAACCAGCCTTGGTCCAGGCGCCGAAACCGCCAGCCAGGTGGGTGTCGACACTGGCTTGCGCAGCCCCGCACTGATCGAGCGCCATGCCCGACCGCTTGCCACCGAGGCACGTCAGGACGATTTGCCGGTCGCCGGAAGCGGGCAACCTGCCGGGCTGGAAAGTGGACAGCGGCATATTGATCGAGCCGGGAATATGCCCGCTCGCGAATTCGTCCGCCTCGCGCACGTCGACGACAAGGACCTGATTCGCGGCAACCATGCCCGCCAGTTCGTGCAGGGCAATCTCCCGGTGTTTTGCCGATTTTCCAAAGCCAAAGACCATGATCCGCTCTCCCATTCCGCAGCGTCCGCAGACGCCATAAAAACATTACTTGCTTATATTGTATTATGGTTATATTAGTCAAGGGAGATTGAAGCGGATACGGAGTCCCCATCTGTCGGAAAGCCAAAGGGGCCGCATATCTCTGGGAGAGCCGATCAATGCCCAAGCCTGCAAACCCATTGCCCCGCATCCTCGTGCTGGGCGCTGGTCTCGGCGGCACCGTCGCCGCCTACGAGATCCGCGACGCGACCAAAGGCCGCGCCGAGGTATCCGTGGTGTCGGACAGTGACGATTACTGGTTCGTGCCGAGCAATCCATGGGTCGCGGTGCGGTGGCGCGGACCCGACGCGATCCGCGTGTCGCTGCCGCCGGTGATGGCCAGGAAGGGCATCGCCTTTACCAGCGTTGGTGCCGCCCGTGTGCATCCGGCCGAGAGCCGCGTGGAACTGCGTGACGGCACAAGCATGTCGTATGACTATCTAGTGATCGCCACCGGGCCTGAACTGGCATTCGACGAGATTCCCGGATTTGGCCCCGATGGCCACACGGTTTCGGTCTGCCGGACCGATCATGCGGCACATGCCGCCGACGTGTTTGACGAATTCTGCAAAAACCCGAAGCCGATCGTGGTTGGCGCGGCGCAAGGCGCTTCATGTTTTGGCCCGGCCTACGAATTCGCGCTCATCCTCGACACCGAGCTACGCCGCCGCAAGATCCGCGACCAGGTGCCGATGACCTTCGTCACCAGCGAACCCTATATCGGCCACCTCGGCCTCGACGGCGTGGGTGACACCAAGGGCCTGCTGGAAAGCCAGTTGCGTGAGCGGCACATCAAATGGATCACCAACGCCCGCGTCACCAGCTTCGATGACGGCATGGCCCATGTCGAGGAGGTCGGTGAGGATGGCGCGGTCAAGAAGGCGCACGACCTGCCATTCGGCTTCTCGATGCTGCTGCCCGCCTTTCGCGGCATCAAGGCGGTGCATGGCATCGAAGGGCTGACCAATCCGCGCGGGTTCATCCTGGCCGACAAGCACCAGCGCAACCCCAATTTCAAGAACGTCTATTCGCTCGGCGTTTGCGTCGCGATCCCGCCGCTGGGACCGACGCCGGTTCCGGTCGGCGTGCCCAAGACCGGTTTTATGATTGAGAGCATGGTGACGGCCGTGGCTCACAATATCGCCACCGAACTTGACGGGAGCGCGCCGAACGAGGTGCCGAGCTGGAACGCGGTGTGCCTTGCCGATTTCGGCGATGGCGGCGTGGCCTTCGTGGCCCAGCCCCAGATCCCGCCGCGCAACGTCAATTGGTCGTCGCATGGCAAATGGGTTCACCTCGCGAAGGTCGGCTTTGAAAAATACTTCCTCAAGAAGGTCCGCTCGGGCGTCAGCGAGCCCTTCTATGAAAAGCTCGCCCTGCAAATGCTGGGTATCAACAAGCTAAAAGAAACCACCAAGGAGACCATGTGATGAGCCTTGATTCCGCTGTGATGCGCTTTGCCGGGGCCGTCGTTCTGGGCAGCGCATTGGCCGCTCATTTCGTGAACCCTGCATGGATCTACCTCACCATGTTTGCCGGTGCCAACATGCTTCAGGCCAGTGTGACGGGCTTTTGTCCCGCCGCCATCCTGTTCCGGGCGCTGGGCGTGAAGCCGGGCTGCACGTTCAAATAAGGGCTGATGCCATGCGTCATCTGATCATGCTGTTGCCCTTGTTGGTGGCCTCGCCTGCCTTTGCCCAAGGGCAGGATCTGAATGCCACCATCGCCGATGCCTTGGCGCACGCCCCCGTCCTGGCCGAGGCACAGGCGGGAGAAGCACAGGCGCGAGCAAGGTTCGACGGCGCCAGGGCACAGGGCAACCCGATGGTCAGCGTCGAGGGGCAGATCGGCGCCGGGCAAATCGACAATGGCGGCTTCTTTGGCTTTGCCGCCAGCGCTGTCACGCCGCTGGCGGTGCGCGCAGGCGCGGAAATGCCACTGTATGCCGGCGGGCGGGTGGTGGCGGCAATGGACCAGGCGCGTGGGGGGCAAGCGATCGCCACGCTGGCCCTGGCCGATGCACGCTCGAGGGTGATCGTTGGCGCGGTGGCGGCGCATGCCGAGGTATTGGCGGCGCGGCGGATCGAGAAACGTTTTCAGCAAATGGCCATCGAACTGGCCGAGGTCGAGCGGCAGGCCCGCTTGCGATTTCAAGCCGGCGAAATCCCCGCCTCGGACCTGGCCGCCGCCACCGCCCGCCGCGCCGAGGGCGAGGCTGGCCTAGCCGCCGCGCAGGGCCGCCGCGTGACTGCAGAGGCCCAATATGTCCGCCAGACCGGCCATGAAGCGGGTGCGCTCGCCCCCTTGCCCGCCCTGCCCGCCACGCCGCCCAGTCTGGACGAGGCGTTGGACAGCGCACATCGCGGCAATCCGATGCTGGCTCAGGCCGAAAAGGGCATCGACGTCGCTCGCGCCGGGCTACGCGGCGCAAAGGCCGAAAGCCTGCCCACCGTCGGCGCCTTTGCGGAGGCGAGCCGCACTCGCTACCAGTTCTTCCCCGATTACCGCGCCGATGCGATGGCCGTGGGCATCCGTGGTCGATGGACCTTGTTTGCCGGTGGCCGCACCGCCGCCAAAATCCACGAGGCCGACGCCGCGCTCGATGCCAGCGAGGCCCGCGCGCGCGAGGCCCGCGACCAGATCGATGCTGCGGTCATCGCCGCCTGGACCGGCCTCCAGACCGCGCACCGCGTGGTCGACGCCAGCGCGGCGCGGTCCGCCGCGACCGCCGAAGCTTTGCGCAGCATTCAACTCGAAGCCAAGGTCGGCGCCAAGCCCACCCTGGCCGTTCTCGACGCCGAGCGCGAGGCAACCGCAGCGGATGCCGCCGCCATCGAGGCTGAGGGGCAGCGCATGGTAGCCGCGTGGCAATTGAATGCTCTGGCTGGACAGATCAATCCTTGAGAGGAGGAACGTCATGCATAAGGACTGGCCGCAGATGGCCAAGGAACTGTCGGGCGCGATCAAGCAAGTGCGGCTTGGCGCCCCCGACGTGATGAAGAATTTTTCCGCCATGGCCAGCGCCGCCACAGTCAATGGCGCGCTGGACAGCAAGACCAAGGAATTGATCGCGCTGGGCATTGCGGTCGCGATCCGCTGCGATGGCTGCGTGGCATTTCACGCACAGGCTGCCGTTCGGCACGGTGCTTCCCGCGAGGAGGTGATGGATGCCATGGGCCTTGCCATCTACATGGGCGCCGGCCCCAGCCTGATGTATGCGGCGCAAGCGGTGGAAGCCTATGATCAGTTCGCCGCCGATCCGTCGCAGGCCACCTGATCTGCGGCGCCCAGCCCTATTCGTGTGGGTCCGCGAGACGGCGCGGCTCATGGCATTCATTTTTTGAAACGTCATGGGTGTAGAACACAGGAGGACGTCCAGGTACGACTGCCAGCGGCTTGCGACCTGACGATGCGTCAGGCCATGACATTCCGATCCAGCAAGCCATCGGCCGCCCATCGCGCCAGCCAGTGGCCGGCGATCCCGACACCATCGGCTTCGCCATGTGCGCGCACGAGGTGGTGACACACCGCGGCAAACGGCATCCCGGCCAGCAGTTGCGGGGCCAGTTCTGCCTCTGCCGGGTCCAGCGTGCGAAAGCAGGCGATTTCGGTGTGTCGCCAGACCAGTACGGTGGCCTCGCGCGGCATGCGTTCTGCCTGCGGCACGGCCCCCTTGGAGGCCAGCGCCGACCAGATTGCCGGCGCATTGGTGCCCAGGCGCAGCAACCGGGCCGTGGGCACCCATCTGAGCACCGCACGGTCCCAATCAATCAGACCCAGCGCAGTGCTGTCGAGCGGAGCGGCGTCGCGGCCTACGAAGGCATCGGCCAAGGCCAGTTCCAGCACAGCCAATTCCGCCACTTCTTGATCGTCGGGCCATTGCCGGGCCAAGCTCTGCGGAAACACGGCTGTATAGTGGTCCAGCGACCAGCTATCGGGCGGGCAGTCATCGATGCAGCGGGCGGCGCTGGCCTGAAAGTCGTCATGCCCCAGCCACTGCAACGTCTGGGGAAAACTCTCGCGCAGGCAGGCCATCAAGGCCCCGCGATAATTGTTCTGATAGACCAGCAATCCGGCTTGCGCTGTCGGGGCGAAGCGGGCCGCAGCATGATCCGATCCCGTCATCAGCCAGTTGCCGAATTCGGCCTGGAGCAGGGCCAAGCTCATGCCGCGACCCCGTGCCGCGCCAGGGTCCGCGCCTGGTCGAGCTCGGCCAGCAGTTCGGCCAGCGGGGGGATGTTGTCATCACGCTCGATCATCACCGCGACCGGGCCAAGGCGATCGATGACCTGGGCAAACAGCGTCCAGACGGAGGGGGGCACCGGCTGGTCATGGGTGTCGATCAGCAGGGTTTCACCCTGGCTGTGACCGGCAAGATGGATCTGCCGCACGCGGTCCAGCGGCAACCCGGCGAGATACGCCAGCGGGTCGAAGCCGTGATTGATCGCCGAGACGTGTACGTTGTTGAGATCAAGCAACATGCCGCAGCCGGTTCGTGCGCAGACCTGTTCGAGGAATTCCCACTCGGTCATGTCCGACTGGGCGAAGTCCAGATAACTCGACGGATTTTCGATGAGCATCGGCCGCCCCAGGCGCTCCTGCGCATGAGCCAGGTTGGCGCAGACGATATCCAGCGCTTCGGCGGTGTAGGGCAGAGGCAGGAGATCATGAGCGTTGAAACCCGGCGTGCGCGACCAGCTCAGGTGATCCGACACGAACAACGGTTCGATCTCGTCCACAAGGCTGCGCAGGCGCACCAGATAGTCTGCGTCCAGACCATGGGCCGATCCGACAGACAGAGAAACCCCGTGCAGCGCCACCGGGTAACGCGCACGCACCTGGTGCAGGATGCGCCGCGGCCGCCCGCCCGGGATCATGAAGTTTTCGGAAATGACCTCGACGAAGTCCACCGGCGCAGTGGCCTGGAGAAAGTCGTCGTAATGCGGTTTGCGCAGGCCGAGGCCAAAACCGGAAAAGCGGGGCAGCGGCACGATCGTTCTCCTGCAGCTTGTGCGCCGCCGCGCCTGGAGGGGCGCGGCGGTGCACAGGCCCGTGACCTGGACAGACTTACTTGGGCTCGGTCAGGCTGCCGCCGGCGGCCTTGCATGCCTTGACCGACAGGGCCTTGAAGCCCTGGCCCTTGCACTCATTCTGGCCCTTGCACTCGTGATTGCCCGACTTGCAGTCCGACGTGCCCTTGCAGCTGTTGACGCCATAGCAGTGGACCACGGCCGTGCCGCTCGCCGCCATGGCCGGGGTGGCAACGGCCGCCGCCGACACGGCAACGACGGCAGCGGTGGCCGCAAGGCTCAGGCCCGAATTGAGAGTATTCATCATGGCGCTCCTGGAAAATGCGTATGCCGGAAGTGGCATAGGCTATTCGCGGTGGCGCCTCGCGCGGTTACATCTGCGCAAAATTACCAGCGCAGCAGGCGCGGACCGACGACGGCGCCGGCAAGCGCGGCAAGGCTGATGCCCAGCGTGTACCAGGTGAGCACGAAGATCGCCGAAACCTCCGGGCAGTGCAGGCAGTAGAGCGTCGCGCCCCATGCGCCGGCGGTCAGCCCAGCCGTTGCGCCCGCAGCCCGCAGCCGCGTCGGCGCAAGGCGTCGAAAGGACCAGAGCAGGCCGCCGAAGATCGGCACCGACAGCAGGAAGACGAGCGCCGAGCACACGCTCCAGGTATGGCCCAGCCACATGGCCAGCCACTCCGCCTTGGGAACCCGGCTCATTTCGAACAGACCGATCGCAACCAGGAACAGCACCGGCACCACCATCAGCCACAGCCATCCCGGCCGGCCGCCATCGGGCCGGGCAACGCGCGCCGTGGCAAGCACCGCACAGATGCCGATGGAGACCGTGTAGCCCCACTTCATCCAGAACGAGTAATGGCGCAGCGCCGTGCCGAGCTGCGGATTGAACCCCAGCAGCCAGGCAATCATCGCGAGGGTGACGACGCCGCCAGCGACAAGCCCGATCGCGAGACGGCGCCCCACGGCGTGGCGCGGGACAGGGGTAACCTCGCTGGCCAGGGCATTGATCAGTTCGTCGGTTTTCATTCTAGAATTCGCCTCTGATGCGGGCAGCGAGCGCTTTCAGGCCGCGATGCACCGACACTTTCACGTCAGATTCCCCCATCCTTTCCCGCGCCGCCGCCTCGTGCGTACTCAACCCGTCGAGCCGGGTTGCGCGGATCGCCTGCGATTGCTTTGCCGGCAAGATGTCCAGCAGTCGGTCAATATCGATCCGCGCGCTGCTGGCCTCCTCGAACCCCTCGGCCACCAGAATGTCATCCAGCCCCTCGATCGGGCAGGTCCGGCCGCAGCGGCGGAAATGATCGACCATCTTGTAACGCGCGATGGCAAACAGCCAGCCGCCGAACGCGCGCTCGCGGTCGAACGTGGCCCGCCGCGTGTGAACCGCGATCAGCGTTTCCTGCACGAGATCGTCGATGTCATCGCGGCGATCGCGCATCCGGCGGCGGTAGAACGCTTCGAGCAGGGGAACGAGCGCGCGCAGCAATTGCGCCTGGCAGGCCGCGTTGCCTTCCAGACCGCCGATCATCCACGCTTTCAACTGGGCTTCGTTCGCTTGCATGTGGGCTCCCATGCCATGCTTCGCGCCAGACCCGCCGATGGTTACATCGCGAGCGGCCGATCGACGAAAAATAAAGTGTGTAACCGACTGCCCACCCGCGCCGAAATGCTCCCTGTCGGCCGGGCCGGGATCGCCGCCCGCGACGCACCTGCTCGCCATTTACTCCCAAGGAGCTTCATCATGACCATCGCGCAAGCTGCCGCCGCCGTTGCCCTTTCCGTTGCCGCCATTGCCGCCACGAGCGCGCATGCCGCCGACGCCCCCAAGACCGAGAAGTGCTATGGCGTCGCGCTCGCCGGCAAGAACGACTGCAAGGCCGGCGCAGGCACCAGTTGCGCCGGCACCTCGGTCAAGGACTACCAGGGCAACGCCTGGAAAGCCGTGAAGATCGGCACCTGCACTTCGATCAAGACGCCCCGCGGCATGGGCTCACTCACGCCGCGCGGCTGAACCGGCCCTCCCCGCCAGCCTGTGCCCGGACGCTGCCACCCACATCGTCCGGGCTATTTTGCCACGCCTGCCGACCGATCAAGGACGAGCCGATGACCACGCTGATCCTGCTTCGCCAACGCGCCACCGATCTTGCCCGGTGGCTGCTGCCCGAATGGCTTTTGCTGCTGGTCGCAAGGCTCGGCGCCGGTGCGATCTTTTTCCTTTCGGGCCGCGCCAAGGTCGACGGCTGGTTCACCATCACCGACGGCACCTTTGATCTCTTTGCCAGCGACTATGCGCTGCCGCTTGTGCCGCCGCACCTCGCCGCCTATGCTGCGACCATTTCAGAGCATTTGTTCTCGATGCTGCTGTTCCTTGGCCTGTTTACCCGAGTGGGCGCGATAGGCCTGCTGGGCATGACGCTGGTCATCGAGGTGTTCGTCTATCCTGACGCCTGGCCTACTCATCTGAGCTGGGCCAGCCTGCTCCTGCCCCTACTGGCCAAGGGCGGCGGAAGCCTGTCACTCGATCATGTGCTGTGGTGTCAACTGGCTCAGCCGGAGCGACGAGACCCCAATATTTCACAACTGTGCTGATAACCCGCTTTCATACGGGTGATTCCGGCACGACTGCCAGGGGTACACGTCCCAACCGATGGGTTCGGAAAGCCTTTAGCCGGCGAACTTTCGGGCGGCGAGGCCCGAGGTTGCAAGGCCCATGATGATTTGGTCGAGCGCAGCTGTGCATACCTGACCAAGTTCGCCAGGCCGCAGCGCAGGCGGGATGCCCGGTCTCCGCAAGGGTCACGCCCGCCGGTCGAGCGCGATGACCAGCTTGGGCGTGGCTGCGCGCGAGCAACACGGGAGGAACACCTGGCCCGCGTGGCGCTCGGCGTCGCTAAGTGCGTCGTCGCGGTGCAGCGGGACACCTGTGACGACGCGGGTGCGGCAGGCGCCGCAGACGCCAAGCCGGCAGGCGTTGCGCAAGCGGATGCCTGCCCGTTCCAGAGCCTCGAGCGCGGTCGTTGACGCAGGCACAAGGATGCGTTGGTCAGTGCCGGCGATTTCCAGCTCGAACGGCTGGTCCGCCGTCACGCCGTGCATATCCGGCGACGCGCTCAGTTGAGCAGCGCCTTGCCGATTTCCATCGCGGCGACGTTGGTGTTCGTCGCCATATGTTGCGACCCGGCACGCACGTCACGGACGGCCCGCGAAAGCGGCGTATCGTAGATCCCGTTGCCACCCGCCAGCGCCATGACCCGTTCGACGGCGCTGTTGGTCAGCCGGCTGATGACCGAATTGGCGGCACGATTGCGGCGGCGTTGCTCGTCGCTGTACGTGGGCGTGTTCATGCCGGTGTGGTCGTCGCATTGGGCGATCGTGCCCGCCAGCATCGACCAGGCCGTGTGAATGTCGGCCCAGGATTCGCCGACCGCGACCTGGACATGCTCCGATTGAGCCGGAGCCAGCGCGTTCCATTTCGCCGGCTTGGCGCGCATCTCCGCCACGAAATAGTCGAGCGCGCCCCAGGCCGAGCCGATGAGCGCGGCTTGCAAGCCCAGCGGAGCGACGCCGCCAAGCAGCGGCGGGATCAGCATCACGCGATGGGCGGGCACAAATGTCTCAGCAATCTCGAGCGTCTTGCTGCCCGTGCCGCACAAACCCATCGTGCGCCAATCATCGATGATCGCCACGGCATCGCGGGGGACCAGGAACGTGTGGGGGAACGGATGCCCGTCGGCGCCAAGAGCCATGGCCCCGACGATGTACCAGTCGGCATGGTCGCTGCCGCTGGCAAAGGGGAAGCGGCCCGACAGCGTGTAGCCGCCTTCCACGGGAACGGCCTTGCCGGTGGGGGCAAAGGCGGAGGCGACCAGCGCGTGGGGATTTTCGCCCCAGACATCGTGCTGCGCCTGCTCGGGATAGAGCGCGATGTTGGCGGCATGGCCGGCGAGGACCGAAAACGACCAGGCGGTCGATGCGTCGCCCTTACCGATCTCGAAAACAATCTCGGCGAACTGGGCAAAGCTGCAATCGTGGCCGCCCCAACGCGCCGGCTTCACCATGGCGAGCAGGCCGTTTTCCCAACATGCGGCGATGATGTCGGGCGCGACGCGGCGATTGGCCTGCGTCTCGTCCGCGCGCTGTCGGGCCAGGCGCGCGATCGTTCGTGCGGTATCGCGCAGCACTCCGAAATCGACGCGCTGGGCGACTTGGGGCTCTCGTTCCATCACCTGGGTCATATCGTTCCTCTACCCTTGTTGTTTTCGCGGTCGGACGTCCCGCCGCGAGGCCGGCGCTAAAACCGATCCGGTTCGACACCGCGGCCGTCTAGCCCGACATTTCGCCGGCACCATCGATCCGTGCCGCATGCCTGGCTGCACCGCCGTTCCACAAGTGTCTTGCCACAAACTGCACATACGTGCAATACCGTGTCAAACGATGGGCCCGCCGATCGTCGAGCGGCCCGAGGGAGTGGATCATGGCTGAACGGTATGTTGCCCAGAAGACGGAGATTTTTGGTGGTGCGATGGATCGGGCGAAGCCCGCCCCGATCGAGATGCTACACCTCTCAATCTCGCACGTGGGGCCAGGGATCAACGACCTGGTTGAGTTCTACCAGGTCGTGCTGAACATGCGGGTCGCCTACGTGTTCGACTACCCGAACTTCCAGTTCATCGCCCTCACGCATGACGACGAGAATCACCGGATCGGCATTGCCTACACCCATCAGGAGGTGAGCGAAGAGGAAGGCCGCAAGGCCCCGCTGCGCGCATGCCGCCTGGAACACACGACCTGGAAGTTCCGCGACTTCGGCGACCTAATCGTGACCGCCAAGCGCATTCACGACACGCTCGGCATCTGGCCGGCGAGCGCGCGGCACGGTGGCTCGGAACTGACGATGGACTACATCGACCCCGATGGAAACCGCGTCGAACTCCTGGCGCATTCGGGATCCAAGGCCGAGATCCTGTTCGGCCTCTACCAGCAGTTCAATACGCCGCGCGACGACATCAAGTATTCGGACATCTACCTCAACCTGAACATGGAAAAGGTGGTCGCCCTGTACGAAGCCGGGACGCCGGCCGATCACTTCCTCGACAAGGAGTTCTGCCGCCAGCTGATTGCCGACGGCAAACTCTGACGCCTTGCGTGCGAGGCCGCGTCAGGACCGTGCCCGGTGCGCCTCAGCGATGGCCTCCATACCGCCAGTGACGAAAGGCAACATGGTGGCATAGATACGCTGGTAATCGTCGGTCGCATAGGATTCGATCGTCAGCACATTCATCGCCGCGCCGTATTGGGTCATGCCCGCCAGAACCGAGAGCGCATAGCTGAAGCCGCGCACGATGGCTTCCTCGGGGACGCCAGGCATCACCTTTTCGAGCGCGACGACGAACGTCATCGAGTTGTCGCGGAACAGCTTTTCGGCCAGCCAATTCCAGCGGGGATCCCCCCCGATCGCCGAGATCAGCCGGAGATAAGGCCGCCATTCGGGCAAGGGCAAGAGTTCGACCACCGGCCGCATGAACGCATCGAGGATGCCATTCACGCCAGGGGCCTCGAGCGCTTCCAGCAGCTCGGTCCGGCGCCTGGTGATCTCCAGCGACTTGCGCGTGGCCACGGCCTCGAACAGGTTTTCCTTGTTCTTGAAGTGGTAGGTGATGAGGCCGAACTTTACCCCGGCGCGATCCGCCACATTGCGGATCGAAATGGCGTCATAGTTTTCCGCACTGAACAGGGCCTCGGCCGCATCGAGGATCGATTGGCGGGTGCGTTCACCGCGGGCGAGCGTGGCTATGTCGGCAGGCTTCATCGTCGCGCCATACCCGGGTTCGCCGCAAAAAGTCAGCCCCTGGCTACCATCGCGCGGGCGCGGCCGCAGACCACGCAGGATGCGAATACCATGACAGAAAGCCTGCCTAATTGATCGTCGATCAAAATTTGAGGTTGCGGGACTGGACGCACGTATAAAACCGAGTTACTTTTTTGATCAACGATTAGATAAAGACTGGGGCAGGTGCATGAAGCTCGTGATGATCGCAGGCGGTGGAGCCGGCTGCCAGATCGATTCCCGCATTCTCGATTTCCAGCGCGCCGCTGCGGTGCTGCCCGACGCGGCTAGGCTGCCTTCCACCGTTGCCGAACTGCTCGATGCATCGCGCGGCATGCTCGACGTCGCGCGCACGGTGGAAGAGGCGATAAGGCTGGACCGGCAGGGCATTGCCGCGGCGCTGGAGGAATGCGGGGCCCTGCGGCCTGCGGCCGACGTAGGGCTGGCCGCGCCCCTGCCCCGCCCGACCAACCTGTTCCTGCACGGCATGGCCTATCATAGCCACGCGCGCGACGTCGAGCA
>NZ_DAIRTS010000033.1:0-31368 GCF_036803765.1 Novosphingobium sp. | reverse complement strand
GCGCTGCTCGTCCCAGTTCTGCTTGCTCTTGCCGCGCCCTGCGCCGCCTTCGCGCAGGATACCGGAACGACGCCCTCCGCGGTGCCGACGAGCCTGCCCGTTCCCGTCGCCGTCCCCTCGACGTCGGCGCCGGTGATCGTGCTGCCCAAGCCGGCCGACCTGCCTGCCGCCACGACGACTAGCCCCAAGCCGAAGGCGCCGCGCGCCACGCCGGCGACGCAGAGCCCTGCACCGACCCCCAAGCCGGCACCCGCGCCAACGCCGGTGTCCACGCCCGCGCCTGTGGCATCCCCATCGCCCGAGGCGACGGCCACCCCGGCCTCGCCCACGCAGTCGCCGTCCGCAGAGGTCACACCGCCCCTGGCTTCGCCCCCGGCCGAGGTGCCGGACGATGCGACGGTGGCAGCCAGCGATTCGCCGTCGGACAATGTCGCCGATCAGGGCAGTTCGACCACGGGATGGTGGATCGCCGGCGCGATAGTCATCGCCCTGCTGGCGGGCGCGGTGCTGTACCTGATGCGCCGCCGTTCGGCGGAGGCTGCTCCGGTGGTGCCAGCACCGACCGCCCGGCCGACGCCTCCGGCTCCGCCCGCACCGGCGCCTGCCGCGCCGACCCTGAAAACCACGCCGCCCGCAGCACCGCCCATCGCACCGTCGCCTGCCCTGCCGGCCGAGCCTGTCACGGCTGCAGCCACCGGCCTGACGATCGCGCTCGAAGCCGACCGTCTCGGCGCGACGCTGGTCAATGCGACGCTGTCGTGCCGCCTGGTGCTGCGCAACGCCGGGCCCGTGCCACTGGTCGACCTGGCGCTGTCGGGCGACATGACCTCGGCCCATGCGTCGCGCCCGATGGACGAACAGCTGGGCCTGGCCGGTCCCGAACTCGCCCCGCTGCGCACGATTGCGCGGATCGAGCCGGGCGAAAGCGTGACCGTGCCGGCCGAGATGCGCCTGCCACTGTCGGCCGTGCTGGCGATCCGCGCGGGCCAGGCCCAGCTTTTCGTGCCGATCGTGCGCGCGACGTGCTGGGCGACGCGCGCCACCGATGGCGGCACCGAGCACGCCCACGGCGCCTTCCTGGTCGGGCAGCCCGCGGTCGCCGGCGATGCGGCCGCGCGCCTTCAGCCGTTCCGGCTCGATCTTGGTCCGCGCGTGTTCGACCGGATCGAGCAGCGACCCATGCCGCTCCCCAACCTGGCGTAAAGCGGCACACTAGCACGCGACACCGGCGCATTTTCGAATCGACGGCGGCGCACGGTGGCTTTAGTTTGCACTGCGGAAAAACACGAACCCGCGACAGACGGGTCGATCCGCAGGCAGGAGAACATCATGGAACCGCTGGTCTCGACCCAATGGCTCGCCAACGAGATGGGTGCGAGCGATCTGCGCATCGTCGATGCGAGTTGCTTCTTGCCCGAACACGCGCGCGATCCGCTGCGCGAGTACGAGGCGTGCCACATTCCCGGCGCCGTATTCATGGACCTGGGCAATCTGGTCGACGGAGCGACCGGCCTGCCCAACTCGATGCCGTCGGCGGAGAAGTTCGCCAGCCGGATGCAGAGCCTGGGCCTCGGCGATGGCAGCCGCATCGTGCTTTACGACGACAGCCCGATCCGGTCCTCGACCCGCGCCTGGTTCATGCTGACGCTCTACGGCGCGCAGAATGTCGCCTTGCTCGATGGCGGGATCGCCAAGTGGAAGGCGGAAGGCCGGCCCTGTGCACAAGGCCGCGAAAGCCTGCGCCATCGCCACTTTACCGCGTGGAGCGATCTCAGGGCGCTGCGCTCGAAAGAGCAGGTCACCGCCAACATCACCAGCCACGCCGAACAGCTGGTGGACGCGCGCGGCGCCGGCCGCTTCACCGGTGAGGTGCCCGAGACCAACCCGGCGCTCGCCAGCGGGCACATTCCCGGCGCGCGCAACGTACCTTATGCCAGCCTGTTCGCCGCCGATGGCACGTGGAAATCGCCCGAAGCGCTGCGTGCCGCCTTCGAGGCTGCCGGTGTCGACCTGACGCGTCCGGTGATCGCCAGCTGCGGTTCGGGCATGACCGCGAACGTCGTGATCTTCGCGCTCCACCTGCTCGGCAAGGATGACGTCTCGCTGTACGACGGCAGCTGGAGCGAATGGGGTGCGGACCCGGCGAGCCCCAAGGAAACCGGCCCCGCCGCCTGCCTGGTGGACTGACCGGGCGCCCCATACTCCTGCGCCTTATTCGTCCGCGCGCCTTCCCGCCCGGAAGGCCATCTCCGAAAGAATTCATGCCGAAAAAGCCCGAGAGCGCGCCGTCCGACGAACCGCCCCAGCCCGCCGCACGCGCCGCCACGCACCTCGTCGCGGCCGGGCGCCGCCCTGAGTGGACCGGGACAGGCGATCATCCCGGCGCGGTAGTCAATCCGCCGGTCTGGCGGGCCAGCACGCATCTCTATCCCGACATGGCAACGCTGCGCAGCAGCCGCGCCAATGCCGACGGCCTATTCTACTATGGCCGACGCGGCGCGCCGACGCAGTGGGCGCTCGCCGAGGCACTGACCGAGCTGGAGCCGGGCGCAACCGGCGGCGGCACGGTGCTGTACCCCTCCGGGGTGAGCGCCATCGCCGGCGCCCTGCTCACCGTGCTGCGCCCCGGCGACACGCTGCTGCTGACCGACAATGCCTATGAACCCAGCCGCGCCATGGCACGCGGGCTGCTCGCCGACTTCGGCGTGCGCACGGTCTGGTTCGATCCGATGGACACGGCCGCCTTTGCCGCGCTGGCGCCCGGCGCGCGGGCCGTGTTGCTCGAGGCGCCGGGCAGCCTGACCATGGAAGTGCCCGACATGCCCGCGCTGATCGCGGCGGCCAAAGCAGCCGGGCTGACGGTGCTGGTCGACAACACCTGGGCGTCGCCGCTCGGCTTCGCCCCCTTGGCGCATGGCGCGGACATCACGATCATGTCGCTGACCAAGCATGTCAGCGGCCATTCCGACGTCATGATGGGCAGCGTGACCGCCGGGCCTGAATGGCATCGCCGCGTGCGGCTGCGCAGCCAGGGGATGGGCCTGGTGGTCTCAGCCGACGACGCTTCGCTGATGCTGCGCGGCCTTCGCACCATGGGCCTGCGGCTCGAGGCGGCGACGCGCTCGGCGCTGGCCGTGGCGCAATGGCTCGATGCACGACGCGAAGTCGCGCGGGTGCTGTGCCCGATGCTGCCGGGTTCGCCCGGGCACGAGCGTTGGCGCCGTGACTTCACCGGTGGCTGCGGGCTGTTCAGCTTCATCCTGGCAGGCGGCACGGCGGCGGCGCGCGACGCCCTGATCGACGGGCTGCACCTGTTCGGCATCGGCTACAGCTTCGGCGGATTCGAAAGCCTCGCGACACCGGTCGACCCTGCCGGCATCCGCACCGCCAGCCCCTGGCCACCCGCCGGCATGGACCCGGCGGACCGCTTCGGCGTCAGGCTGGCGATCGGCCTCGAGGATACCGCCGACCTGATCGACGACCTCGACCGCGCGCTCGGCGCGTGGAGTGCCGCGCAATGAGCTGGACCCAGCACAAGGCCGAACGCGCCGTCACCCGCCGGATCAATGAAGTGATCGACTGGCTCGACGACTTCAGCTTCGACATCGGCCATTACCACATCTCGCTGTTCAATGCCGCGAAGATGGTGCTGGTGGTCATCGCCATGTTCATGCTGGCGCGGATCGGCAGCCGGCTGGTGCGCTATTTCTTCACGCGCGCCACAGGGCTCGACGCGGCACAGCGGGTACTGGGTGAAAAGCTGGTCTCGCTGTTCGTCTGGGCCATGGCCTTCTTCATCGGCATCGACCTGCTCGGCATCAACTTCACCGCCCTGACGGTGTTCTCGGGCGCCTTCGGCCTCGCCATCGGTTTCGGCCTGCAGAAGACCTTCGGCAACCTGATCGCCGGGCTGATCCTGCTGATGGACCGGTCAATCAAGCCGGGCGATGTCATCGCGGTCAACGACGGCAAGGGCAACGCCGTGGGCCAGGTGCGCAAGATCGGCATCCGCGCGGTTTCGGTCGCCACGCGCGATCACCGCGAGTATTTGATCCCCAACGAAATCCTGATGACCACGCAGGTCGAGAACTGGTCCTATTCGAGCACCCAGGTCATGCTGACGATCCCCGTCACCGTGGCCTATGGCACCGACATCGACCTGGCCGAGCGGCTGATGCTCGAGGCCTCGCGCGCCGCGCCGCGCGTGCTGGTCGAACCCGGGCCGTCCGTGCTGCTGACCGCGCTTGGCGTGAGCGGCATAGAGATGGCGATCTACGTCACTATCGCCGACCCGGAAGACGGCACCGCCAACGTGCGCAGCCAGGTGCTCAAGCGCCTGTGGCACCTGTTCCAGGAACACGGGATCGAGATACCCTTCCCGCAGCAGGACATCCGGCTGCGCGAGACGCCGGCGCTGCGCGGATTGCTCGGCCAGACCTGAAGCCTGCGCCGAACGTCCGCGATCAGCCGCCGCTGACCGGGGGCAGGAACGCCAGTTCGTCGCCTTCCGACAGCACCACCGCGCGATTGTCGGGGACGAGCTCGCCGTTGAGGGCCATGCGCACGCGTTCGCCCAGGAGATCGAGCGCCAGCGCCGGGTCGAGCGTGGTGAGGATATCGGAGAGCGCGCCTGCAGGCACGGTCATCTCCGCAGTGCCGGCGCGATCTTCCAGCCGACCGAGGAACACCAGTTTGGCCATGGCGTCAGCCTCCGGTCGTGGACATGTGGCGCGAGACGGCGGGCGCGGCGCCGGTGCGGTCGATCGCGAAGGAATGCCGCTCCTGCTTCTCGCCCATCGCGCGGGCAAAGGCGTCGGCGATCTGCCCATCGGGATCGTCCGAACGCAGCGCGGCGCGCAAGTCGACGCGGCCCTCGCCGCCCAGGCACATGTAGAGCTGGCCGGTGGCGGTCACGCGAACACGGTTGCACCCGGCGCAGAAATTGCCGGTCAGCGGGGTAATGAAACCAAGCCGGCCGCCAGTCTCGGCAATGTCGACATAGCGCGCCGGACCGCCGGTCGTCTCGCCATTGGCGGTCAGCGTCCAGCGCTGCTCGAGATCGCGGCGCACCACATCGAGCGGGAGGTAGTGATCGAAGCGATCCTCCTCGATCTCGCCCAGCGGCATGACCTCGATCAGAGTGACATCGTGGCCCTGACCGTGCGCCCAGGCGATGAGGTCTGGCAGCTCGCCCTCGTTGATGCCCTTGAGCGCCACGGCGTTGATCTTGACCTTGAGCCCCGCCTCGCCCGCCGCCTGCAGGCCTTCGAGCACTTGCGGGAGGCTGTCGCGCCGCGCCAGCGAGGCGAAGCGATCGCGATCGAGCGTATCGAGCGAGACATTGATCCGG
The DNA here is from genome assembly GCF_036803765.1 of Novosphingobium sp. Classification (GTDB taxonomy): domain Bacteria; phylum Pseudomonadota; class Alphaproteobacteria; order Sphingomonadales; family Sphingomonadaceae; genus Novosphingobium. The sequence goes on along the minus strand of NZ_DAIRTS010000033.1, from coordinate 26,018 downwards.
CGCACACCGGCCGCGCGCAGCCCATCGGCGAATTCCGCCAAACGCGTGCCGTTGGTGGTAAGCGTCAGTTCCTTGAGCCCACGGCCATTCTCGTCTTGGCCAATATGCCGCCCCAGCGCCTGGACGAGGTCCATCATGTCGCGCCGCACCAGCGGCTCACCGCCGGTCAGGCGCAGCTTGGTCACGCCGCGCGCGATGAAATGGCGGCTGACCTGATACAGTTCCTCAAGGCTCAGCACCTCGGCCCGCGGCAGGAAAGTCATCCGCTCGGGCATGCAATAAGTGCAACGCAAGTCGCAGCGATCTGTCACCGACAGGCGTAGATATGTGATCGCACGGGCGAAGCGATCGACGAGGGGCGCTGGGGTCATCGCTCGAGATATACGAAGTCGCGGGGGTAGGATTCAAGGCTTGCGCCCGAATCGACGAAAAGAGTCTGCCCCGTCACCGCCTTGGCCATGGCCAGATAGAGCACCGCGTCCGCGATCTCGTGGGCCTCGGGCAGCCGTTGCAACGGCATGATCGCCTCGAGCCGTTCCCACTGGGCCGCGTCGTAGTCCTGCGTCGGCAGGATCAGGCCGGGCGCCACGCCATTGACCCGCACGCGCGGGGCCAGGCTGCGCGCAAGCGTGCGCGTCGCGGCATGAAGCGCCTGCTTCGACAGGGTATAGCTGAACTGGTCGGGCACCGGGTTCTGCACGCGCTGGTCCAGAATGTTGACCACGGCGCCTTCGCCGCTGCCCAGCCGGTCGACGAACGCGCGCGTCAGCAGCAAGGGCGCGAACAGGTTGACGCCGAAATGCCGGTCGAGCGTGTCTGCCGCTACGGTCGCGATCGTGTCGTCCTGGAACAGCGAGGCGCAATTGACCAGGAGCGACGGCGCACGGCCGGCGCGGGCGACCACATCCGAGAGCATCGCCTCAGGCAGCGCGGGGTCGGCAAGGTCGCCATCGAGCGCAAACACGGCCGCCCCTTCCGCCTCGAGCGCGGCGGCGAATTCGGCATCGAAAGTATGGGCATGGTGCGCGTGCAGCGCGAGGTCCCAGCCGGCACTGGCTAGCTTGCGGGCGATGGCCGCGCCGATGCGCCGCCATCCACCCGTGATCAACGCCAGCGGTCGCGGGCTGGCGGGGGCCGAACTCATCCTCGGCGCTTGCGCGTCAGGGTCATCCCGATGTCTTCGCCGGCCGTGCTGATGGCCAGCTTCACGATTTTCACTTCAACCTGCATCACCCGGGCATCCTGAACGAACAACGTCTCGCAGATGTGGTCTGCAACGGATTCGATCAGCTGGAAATGCACACCTTGGGGTAGCCCGTCCGTCGCCGCGTGCTTCAGGTCCATGTAGTTCTTGCTCGCCGTCAGCGGGCAATCGGGCGTGTACTGGTCCTGCGGACGCAGCCACACGCGGATCGAGATGCGCAGCGGCTGGGCGCGGCCGGTCTCTTCGGAATAGATCCCGGTAAGGACGTCGGTTTCGACGTTGGCGACTTCGAGGATGAGGCTGTCAGACACGGGCGCGCGTTTGACAGGTCACCAAACAAATGTCCAGCATCAGGCTGGCTTATGCAGCCGCGTTGCGCCAGCGCGCGAAGATCGCCGTGGGCAGCACGCGGCCGCCCGGTCCTTCCTCGGCGATGCCCAGGTCCCCGTGCTCGATCGTGCCGGGCAGATGGGCGAGCGCCTCGGCCAGCAGCCCGCCGATCGCCAGCGAGGACATGCGCACGGCATAGACCGTCAGGAACAGGAAAGCACTTTGGTCGTCGAGCAGCTTCGCGCAATCGGCGACGAGGCCCGGCAGGCTTTCCTCGAGCCGCCAGACCTCGCCCTCGGGGCCGCGCCCGAACTTGGGCGGATCGAGGATGATCCCGTCATAGCGCTTGCCGCGGCGCACCTCGCGCGCGGTGAACTTGGCCGCGTCATCGACGATCCAGCGCACCGGGCGATCGGCCATGCCCGACAGCTGGGCATTGGCCCGCGCCTGCGCGACCGACTTCTTCGAGGCATCGACATGCGTCACCGCCCCGAAGCGCGACAGCGCCAGCGTGCCGACGCCGGTATAGCCGAACAGGTTGAGCGTCGAGGCATCGGCCCGCGCGCCCAGCTGCTCCCCCATCCAGTCCCACACCGGGGCCATGTCGGGAAAGAAGCCGAGGTGACGGAACGGGGTGCAGCTGGCGGTAAAGCGCACGTCGTTCCAGGCCAGATCCCAGCCGTCGCGCGGGACGGGGCGGTCGAACTGCCAGCGCCCGCCGCCATCCTCGTCGGAGCCGGGCACGAATTCGCCGTCGGCCCGCCAGTCGGTCGAGGCCGGCGCCCACATCGCCTGCGGCTCGGGCCGGATGAACCGATGCGGGCCGTACCGCTCCAGCTTGCGGCCGTGGCCGGAATCGAGGAGCGCGAAATCGCCCCACGGCGATCCGACCATCAGCTGCGGCTGGAGGGCAAGGTCTGCCATCAGGCCGGCGCCTCGGCATTGCGCGGGGTCGCACGCTCGGCGACATAGGCCGCGACCGCCTCATACGTGCCAGGCAGGCGATCGAAGCGCTCCTGCCGGTCGAACAGGTCGCCTACGCGCGCGGGCAGCGACGGACGCACGCCTGTCGCGCGCTCGACCGCGTCGCCGAACTTGGCCGGATGCGCGGTGGCGAGCGTGACGACGGGCATGTCGGCGGGCAGACCCTCGGCCGTGCGCGCGGCATGGAGGCCGATCGCGGTGTGCGGATCGAGCACTTCGCCGGTCATCTCGTATGCCCAGCGCATCGCCTGGGCCATCTGTGCCGCATCGCAGCGGGCGCTGGTGAACAGCGCGGCGATGTCCTCGCGCTGGGCATTGGTCAGTTGCAGGTTCTTTGTCGTGTCGAACTGATCCATCTGTGCAGCGAGCACGCCGGCGTCGCGGCCGCAGGCATCGAACAGCAGGCGCTCGAAATTGGACGAGACCTGGATGTCCATCGACGGCGCGGCGGTCGGCGTCACGGTGCTGGCCGAATAATCGCCGCTCGACAGCGCGCGGTGGAGAATGTCGTTGATGTTGGTCGCCACGATCAGCCGGCCGACGGGCAGGCCCATCCTGGCTGCGACATAGCCGGCGAAGACGTCGCCGAAGTTGCCGGTCGGCACCGAGAACGCAACTTCGCGCTGCGGTGCGCCGAGCTGCAGCGCGGCGTAGAAGTAATAGACCACCTGCGCCATCAGGCGTGCCCAGTTGATCGAGTTGACCGCAGCGATGCCAAACGTGCCGGTCATCGCGGCGTCGTTGAACATGCGCTTCACCATCGCCTGCGCATCATCGAAGCTGCCGTCGATGGCGATGTTGTGGACGTTGGGTGCGAGCACCGTGGTCATCTGGCGGCGCTGCACGTCGGAGACGCGGCCCTCGGGGTGGATCATGAAGATATCCACCTTGGCGCGGCCCGCCACGGCGTCGATCGCGGCCGATCCGGTATCGCCCGAGGTCGCGCCGACGATGGTCAGGTGATCGTCGCGCCGGCCGAGGAATTCCTCGAACAGCAGGCCGAGCATCTGCAGCGCCACGTCCTTGAACGCCAGCGTCGGGCCGTGGAACAGCTCGAGCACCCACTGGCGCTCGTCGAGCTGCTTGAGCGGAGTCACGCCGGCATGGGCGAAGCGGCCATAGGCAGCGCCGGTCAGCTCGCGCAGGCGTTCGGGGGTCAGGCTGTCGCCGACGAAGGGCGCCATGATGCGCGCGGCGAGTTCGGCATAGGGAAGCCCGGCCATCGCGGCGATTTCGTCGCGGGTGAAGGTCGGCCAGCTTTCGGGCACGTAGAGCCCGCCGTCCGAGGCCAGCCCGGCCAGCGTCACGCCTTCGAAATCGAGCGCGGCTGCCTGGCCCCGCGTGCTGATGTACTTCATCACCAATCCCCAATCTGCCGTGCCGCGACGCCTGCCGGCGGCAATGCCGGACCTGTCACGCCAGTCGTGTCATGCGGCCACGCCAATTTGGCATGATGCCGCGATGCGTCGTGCCGGTGCTAGAGGCGCCTAGCGATCCGGGCCCGCCGTGACAACCGCTGCCGTCTATGCCGCTGGGCTGCGCCGGGGTCGGCGCAGGGCCAGCGCATAGATCACCAGCGCCACGCCAGCGAACAGGAACCACTGCACGGCATAGGCCAGGTGGTTGTTGGGAATGGTCGAGGGATCGGGCGCCGCGCTGGCGGCAAGACCGGCCTGCGGCGGAACGGCCACCAGCCGGGTCAGCCGATGAAAGGGCGCGATACGGCCTGTCACAGCGCCGCCCTGCCAGACCGGCGGGTGCGGATCGCGCGACCAGCCGACCTGGACCAGGGCATCCGGGCCGGCCCCGTTGGCGCAATGGGCGATATGGACATAACCCGGTTCACCCTGGGCATTCCGGCCGGCGACTGAATCCCACAAGCCCGGTTGCACGCGACAGTCGAAGCGCGCGATGCGATAGAGCACCGCCGCGCCGTCGCCCGCCGGCGGGAACGACACGGGCGCCGGGTTCGTCAAAGCGGCGGCGTAGCGCGCCAGCAGCGTCTCCTTCTGGGTCTTGCGCTGCAATTGCCAGATGCCAAGGCCGATCATCGCCGCCACCGCCAGTGCGACGACGATCGTCGCGACGACGGGCACACGCCGCGCGGTCATGCGCGGGCACCCGAGACGCGGGCCGCCAGCACGGCCGCCTTGGCCGCGCGTACTGCGCCGGCCACGGCCAGCGGCACGACGATCACCCAGCCCAGCGCCTGCAGCCACAGCGGCGCATGCGTCTTGTCGTCGATCGCGAGGGCGCCAAGGACGAGCACGACGACGAGCGGCAGGATCACCGGATAGAGCGTGCGCCCCGTCGCCTCGTGCGCGGAAAGCGGGGCCTGGCAAGTCCGGCAGGTATCGCGGACCAGCGCGATCCCGCTCCACACCATGTGCGGCGTCCCGCAGGCCGGGCAGGCGCCGTGGCGCATGACCTGCCACCAGCGCTGCATCGCGCCGGCGCGCGCCTGATCCTCTCGTGCTGTCATCCCGCGTCCATAGCCCCGGCCCGGAAGACGGTCCAGTTCGGGGATGGGCCGCTTGCACCGGCCGGGCCGAGGCGCCACACCGGACCAGTCATTTACCAGCTCAGTCAGTCACCGGAGCATTTCGTAAGATGGTATCGCCTCGCCCGCTCGGCCTACTTGCCTGCCTTCTCGCCACCGCTTCGCTGGCAACACAAGCTGAGGCCGCGGGGCGCCCCAACAGCGGGGCAGCGCATGTGGCGACGGCAAGTGCCGACGCGCGGTTTCTTGCGCTGGCCGACGCCGAATGGGCGTGGCGGCAGGCGCAACTGGGTTACGCTGTGAACAGCGATCGCCCCATCTACCGCCTGCCCGATGTCAGCCCTCCAGCCCAGGACGCGCGCACCGCACGCTGGGAGGCCACGCGCCGGGCGCTGGATGCGATCGACCCGGCCCGGCTGTCGCCGGCGATGCAGGTCAACTACGCGGTCTATCGCTACCAGATCACCACGCTGCTCTCGGCCCAGCACTTCCGTGAATACGAAAAGCCGCTCAATTCGGACACGACGTTCTGGGGCGATCTGGCGGACACGGCGCGCACGCCTTTCCGCAACGAGGCCGAAGCGCGCGCCTATATCGCCATGCTGCACCAGATCCCGCGCTATTTCGCGCAGCAGATGGCCAACATGAAGGCGGGGCTGGCGCGAGGATTTACCGCACCGCGCGTGACGCTGCAGGGGCGCGATGCCTCGCTGCTGCCGGTGGTCGAGGCCAAGAGCGTCGACGCCAACCCGTGGTTCGCCCCGTTCCTGACGCTGCCAGCTACGATCCCCGCCGACCGCGCAGAGAGCTTGCGCCAGGACGCACGCGCGGCCATCACCGCCGACGTCGTGCCGGCGCACCGGGCGCTGCTGCAATACCTGCGGCAAGATTACCTGCCCCATGCGCAGCCCCGGCTCGACGCGCTATCGCTGCCCGACGGGCGCGCCTATTACCAGGCGCAGATCCGCGAATACACCACGCTCGACCTGAGCCCCGAGGAGATCCATCGCATCGGGCTGGAGGAGGTGGCCGCGATCCGCGCGCAGATGCAGGACGTGATGCGCGAGGTCGGTTTTACCGGCGATCTGCCCGCGTTTCTGGCGAAGCTGCGGAGCGATCCGCAATTCGTCGCAAGCAGCCCGCAGGACCTGCTCAACCGCGCGGCCTGGATTGCCAAGAGCTTCGACGGCAAGGCGGCGGACTGGTTCGGCCGCCTGCCGCGCAAGCGCTTTGCGATCCGCCCCGTGCCCGACGACATCGCCCCGTTCTACACCGCCGGCCGCGGCGGTCCGGGGGTGTACCTGGTCAACACATGGAACCTGCCGGCGCGCCAGATCTATTCGCTGCCTGCCCTGACGCTGCATGAAAGCGCGCCGGGCCATGCCTTTCAGATGTCGCTGGCGGCCGAAAACAAGGGCCTGCCCGGCTGGCGGGCGAATGGCTACATCTCCGCCTTTGGCGAAGGCTGGGCGCTCTATTGCGAGAAGCTGGGCGTCGAGATGGGCATCTACACCACGCCCTACGAACGCTTCGGCATGCTGTCGTACCAGATGTGGCGCGCCGCGCGACTCGTGGTCGACACCGGCATTCATGCCAAGGGCTGGACCCGCGCGCAGGCGCAAGGCTTTCTGCACGACAACACCGCACTGTCGGACCACGAGATTGAGACCGAGACCGATCGCTACATCGCCTGGCCCGGCCAGGCGCTGAGCTATTACCTCGGTGAGCGGGCGATCGTCGCCGGCCGCGCCCGTGCCGAACGCGCGCTGGGACCGCGCTTCAATATCCGCGCGTTCCATGATGCCGTGCTCGAACTCGGATCGGTCCCGCTGCCGGTGCTCGATGCGCGGATCGACCGCTTCATCGCCGAGGGCGGCAAAGGCCCCTACCCCGACGAGGAACGTTGAATTCTTCACGGATGCGAAACAGCAAGCCCGGCGGTTCTTGCGAACCGCCGGGCTTGTGGCGTGGAGATGGCCGTGGAGTGATCGATCAGCGCAGCAGCGAGAGCACGTTCTGCTGGCTCTGGTTCGCCTGGGCGATCATCGCCGTCGACGCCTGCGCCAGGATCTGGGCCTTGGCCATCTGCGTCGTTTCGGCCGAGTAGTCGGTGTCCTGGATGCGGCTGCGTGCGTCCGACAGGTTGGTGATGTTGTCGTTCAGGTTGGCAACGACCGAGCTGAGACGGTTCTGGCCGGCACCGAGCGTCGCGCGCGTGGCGTTCACTTCGGCCAGCGCCTTGTCGATGTTGTCCATCGTGGTCGAGGCCTTGCCCGTGTCCGATACATCGAGCGACTGCGCGGTCGCCGCCGGGTCGTAGGCCGTCGCGCCGGCGCCGAACAGGTTGCCGCCCGAGAACGCCTTGCTGACGATGGTCACGGTATCGCCGGTTTCGGCACCGGTCTGGATCGACTTGGTGAGGTCGTCGCTGCCATCGGTCGCAGCGGCGTCGGCGACCACCTTGAACACGGCGTTGCCGTTGAACTTGGTGTTGTTGAGCACGTCCGAGATCTGGTTGGTCAGGTTCGAGACTTCCGACTGCATCGCGTCACGGTCGGACTGCTGGTAGGTGTCCGACTTCGACTGCACCGCCAGTTCGCGCACGCGCTGCATCATATTGGTGACTTCGCTGAGCGCGCCTTCGGCCGTCTGGGCCATCGAGATGCCGTCGTTGGCATTGCGCACGCCCTGGGCCATGCCCACGATCTGCGTGGTCATCGTGGTCGAGATGGCAAGGCCGGCAGCGTCGTCCTTGGCGCTGTTGATCCGCTTGCCGGTCGAGAGGCGCTCCATCGCGGTCGCGGCCATCTTGCTCGCTGCGTTGGAAGCATTGGCCGCCTTGATGGCGCTGACGTTGGTATTGATAACCGCCATGTTGTTTCTCCGGTTTTCGGGTTTCCCCATTGGGCTGCCAGTCCAGGGATCGACTGGCTGCACGGCAAAGACCGGCAGAGCAGGCGGCAGTTTAAGGGCAAAGTTTTGCCGGTTCACCGAACCGTTACCGACCGCCCTAGTGGTTTACACTTAGCATCTGCCCCGGGCTTAAAGTTTCGGCCCGCTTGACGGTTTCGCGCGAAAAAAGACCGCGTGGACATGGTTAAAGTGGGGGTTGAACGTGACGATTCGTGACATCGGCAAGACATTGCCGGTTACGCCCGGGGCTGCGGTCCGGCATGCCGCGCTGACCCAGCGCGCGGCGGCCGTGCTCGATGGTCCCTGGGCATCGCTGCCGGTCCTGGCCGACGCGACCGATGATCCCGCTCCCGACCCGCGCCGCAGCGCCATCCTGCTCGAGCGGGCGGCGAAGCCGGCGCTGGCACGGCTGCCCGAGGGGCGCGGCCACATCGTGCGCTATGCCGATCCGCTGTCCGACAGCGCGCTGGCCGCAGTGGTCGCCTGCGCGACGCCGGCCGGCGCGCCGATCGCCGCCGATCCCGAGAGCCTCTCGGTGCTCGCGCTGGCCGAGCGCCTGGCCACCAGCGAGATCCCCGTCCTGATCAACGGCCCGACGGGCACCGGCAAGGAAGTGCTCAGCCGGTTCATCCACATGGCCAGCCCCCGCCGCGCCAAGCCGTTCATCGCGATCAACTGTGCCGCCATGCCCGAATCGATGCTCGAGGCGATGCTGTTCGGTCACCAGAAGGGCGCGTTCACCGGCGCCAATTCGGCCAGCGAGGGATTCTTCCGCGCGGCCGACGGCGGCACGCTGCTGCTCGACGAGATCGCCGAAATGCCGCTGGCGCTCCAGGCCAAGCTGCTGCGCGCGCTTCAGGAAGGCGAAGTCGTGCCGCTTGGCGCGACGCAGCCGATCAAGGTCGATGTGCGGATCATCGCCTGTGCCAACCGCGACCTGCCGTTCGAGGTCGAGGAAGGCCGCTTCCGCGCCGACCTGTTCTACCGCCTCAACGTCTTCCCGCTGACTCTGCGCGCGCTGGCCGAGCGCCCCGACGACATCGCCCCGCTCGCGGTTTCGATGATGCTGCGCCATGCCGCCGCCGACCGCCCGCTGCCGTGGATCTCGGACGCGGCGCTGGCCATGCTGGGCTGCCACGGCTGGCCCGGCAACGTGCGCGAGCTGGAGAACGTGGTACGTCGCGCCCTGCTGCTGGCGGGCGATGCGGCGGAGATCGGCCCCGAGCACGTGGTCTTCGACCGCCCCGCGCGCAGCGGCGCCGGGGTCGATGCGGCGATGACCGAGGCCCGCGGGCCGGGCGGCACGGCCAAGCTGTCGAACATCGTGCAGCTGTCCGAGGCGCGCGCGATCCTCGCAACGCTCGACGCCTGCGGCGGCAGCCGCGTGGCCGCCGCCCGCCAGCTGGGCATCTCCGAGCGCACGCTGCGCTATCGTCTCGCCAGCTTTCGTGAAGCCGGCATCGCGGTGGCAGGAGGCCGGCGATGAGCGGCATCAACGGCATCGGTGCCGCCGGCGGCATCCAGCAGATCATGGCCATGCGCCAGCAGATCATCGACCGCTCGCAACTGCTCCAGCAGATCCGCACCCCGGATGCGGGCGTTCCAGCCGAACAGGGCACCCCGGCGGGCGGCTTTACCGAGGCGCTGAAATCGGCTCTCGACAGCGTGAATGCCAGCCAGACCCGCGCCGCCAGCGCGACCGACGCCTATGAAAAGGGCGAGACGGTCGACGTCGCCAAGGTCATGCTGGCGCGGCAGGAAGCGGGCGTGGCCTTCGAGGCGACGCTGCAAGTGCGCAACAAGCTGCTGACCGCGTACCAGGACATCATGCGGATGGGGGTCTGATAGATGGCCGACCTCGTTCCCGTGGGCGCCGGCGGCAGCCCGCCCCCCTCGCTCCTTGCCCCGCTGACCAACCCCGCCGGCGGCCCTGCCCTGACCCGGATCGGCACGTTCCTTGGCCAGCCGCCGCTGCGCCGCGCGCTGCCGTGGTTCGGCGGGATCACGGCGGCGGGCCTCACCGGCCTGCTGTGGCTGACCATGGCGCCCGCGCCGCAGCGCATGCTCTATTCCGACCTGTCGGACGGCGAGCGCGCGCAAGTGACCGCCGCACTCGACAAGGCGGCGATCGCCTATCGCATCGACAGCAGCACCGGCGCGATCACGGTGGGCGAGAACGATCTCTACAAGGCACGCATGGTCGCCGCCTCCGACGGCGCGGTGGCCGCGCCCGAGACCGGCGAGCAGATGATCGACAAGCTGCCGATGGGCGCCAGCCGGACGATCGAGGGCCAGCGCCTCCAGGCCGCGCGCGAGCGCGAGCTGGAGCTGACGATCATGCAGATCGACGGGGTCGAGGCGGTGCGCGTGCATCTGGCCCAGCCCGAGAGGTCGGTCTTCGTGCGCGACAATGCCGCGCCCTCCGCCTCGGTCATGGTGCGCCTGGTCAAGGGGCGGCAACTGGCCGCCAGCCAGGTCTCGGCGATCGTCAACCTCGTCGCCGGATCGGTGCCCGAGATGGCGATCGATGCGGTCAAGGTGATCGACCAGCACGGGCGCTTGCTTTCGGCCGACAAGCCCGGCGATGCCGACCGGCTCGAACTGCAGGGGTGGATGGAAGACAAGCTGCGCGAGCAGGTGGCCCAGCTGCTGACCCCGATGCTGGGCGAGGGCAACTTTTCCAGCGAGGTGCAGGTCGATCTCGACATGGACCAAGTGACCTCGGCGCGCGAGAGCTACGACAAGCAGGGCGCGGTCCGCACCGAAACGCAATCGACCTCGCAGACCAGCGGCAGCGGCGCGGTGGGCGTGCCCGGCGTGCTGTCCAACACCCCGCCTCCGCCGACATCGACCGCGACCGCGGCACCCACCGGAACGCCCGCGCCCGGGGCGCCCGCCTCCGGCGCACCGACCAATGGCGAGAGCGAATCCTCGCGCACTTACGAACTCGGGCGCGAGGTGGCGGTGACCAACAACCATCCGGGCAAGATCCGCCGGCTGACCGTGGCCGTGGCCCTGTCCGCTGCCGCGATGGCCAAGGCACGCCCGGCGGACATCGAGCAAATCAAGCAGCTGGTCAGTGCCGCCGTCGGCGCCGACCCGGCGCGCGGCGACCAGGTGGCCGTGGCGGTACGCAGCTTCAGCCCGGTCGATGTGGCGCCGCCCAAGTTCTACGAGACGCCGTGGTTCGCGATGGCGGTGCGCAACGGGGTGGCCTTGCTGGCGGTGTTGCTGACGCTGCTGCTCGGCGTGCGCCCGCTAATCAAGGCGCTGCGCCGTGATGGCCGGACGCCGCCCCCTGCCGACAAGGCTGCTGCCGTCGCGCAAGACGAAGACACGGACGAGGCGGACGAGGCGATCGAGACCGCACCGCGTGCCGAGGCCATGCGCGCGCTTGGCCCCTCGGCGACGACCGAATTGATCAAGCCGATGCTGGCACCGGCGCAGGATGACAGCGGCGCGATCGACACCGAGCGGCTGAGCCGCCAAGTCGGGCTCGCGCAGCGGCTGGTACAGGAGAAGCCCGACAGTGCCGTGGCGGTGCTGCGCCAGATGCTGAACGAGCCGAACTCCGAAGAAGAGAGCGCGGCCTGACATGGAAAGCGATCTCGACATCGCCGTCGACACCATGACCGAGCCGGAACTGGCCGCAGTCATGGTCATGCTGCTGGAGGACGAGCAGGCCGCAGACCTGCTTGGCCGACTGGAGCCGGGCGAGTTGCGCCTCTTGGGCGAAAAGATGTGCGCGCTGGGCGAGATCGGCCCGGTGGCGATCGCGCGCTCGATCGCCGGTTTCGTCGAGCGGACCGAGCGGCTCGGCCTCGTCACGCATGACCGCGTCGGCCAGGTGCGCCAGTTGATGACGCGCGCGGTGGGCGAGGTGAAGGCCGACAACCTCATGCACCGCATCGTGCCCGACAAGGCGCAGGATACTTCCGCGCTCGAACTGGCGCGCTGGCTCAACCCCCAAGTGCTGATCCCGCTGGTCAAGGGCGAGCATCCGCAGGCCATCGCCGTCCTGCTGGTGCAGATCGAACCCGATGTCGCCGCCGCCGTGCTTCACGGGCTGCCCGAGGGCATCCAGACGCAGGTGGTCCATCGCATCGCCACGCTGGGCAAGGTCTCGGGCGAGGCGCTCGCCATGCTCGAGGAGGTGCTGACCCGGCGCATCGTCGCCGTCCACAGCCGCGCCGCGCTGACCATGGGCGGCCCGCGCGAAGCGGCCGAGATCATCAATGCCGCGGTGCGCAGCGTGGAGAAGCGGGTCATGCCCGAGATCACCAAGATGGATAAGCTCCTCGCCAAGAAGATCGAAGACGAGATGTTCAAGTTCGAACACCTCTACGTGCTCGACCCGCAGTCGATGGGCGCGATGCTGCGCGAGGTGGACAGCGATACGCTGATCGCCGCGCTCAAGGGCATCGACGAGCCGCAGCGCGATGTCTTCTTCCGCGCGATGTCGAGCCGTGCCGCCGATGGCGTGCGCGACGAGATCGCCGCGCGTGGGCGCCTCAAGCGTGCCGAAGTCGTGGAAGCGCAGAAGGCGATGATCACCGCCGCCCGCCGCCTGTCGGCCGAGGGCGTGATCGTCTTCGGATCGGGCGACGATGATTATGTCTGAGGTACTGCGCCTGCCCCCGCCCCAACGGGCCCTGCGGGCCTGGGGGCCAGTGCCCACGCACTCGGGCGGCTTCCTGCAGGATCGCCGCTTTGCCCGCGTCGTGCCCCCACCGCCCGACGCGGCGTTCGTCGCGATCCCCGAGCCGGAGGCGCCCGATCCGCTGGCCTTGGCCCATGCGCGCGGCCATGCCGAGGGCTATGCACAGGCGCTGTCCGAAGCGGAAGCCACGCAGGCGGCACAGGACGCGGCGCGCCACCGCATCGAGACGGCCCTGCGCGCCATGGCCACCGACGAGATCGCCGCACTGGAGCAACGCCTGCGCCAGACAGTGCTGGCCCTGTGCGAGAGCGTGGTGGCCGAGGCCGCGATCGACACCGACGCGCTGGCCGCGCGCGTGCGCCGCGCGGCACAGATGCTGGCGCGGGCCGAAGATGCGCGGGTGATCCGCCTTCATCCCGAAGACCTGGCCGCCGTGGGCCATGCCCTGCCCGAGGATTGGCACTGCGAGCCGGACCCGCAGCTGGAACGCGGGACCGTGCGGGTCGATGGCAGTCTCGGCGGGGTCGAGGATGGCCCCGCGCAATGGCGCCGTGCTCTGGACGAGGCACTGGCGCGATGAAGGCCGATCCGGTTCGCGGGGCGGCGGTGCTGCACCCCGCCCTGCCCCTGCTAGCGACGCTGGCGGGTGCCCGGCCCGATCTCGCGCCGCGCCGCTACGGCCTGCTCAGTGCCTGCGACGGCGGACTGCTCGAAGTTTCCGGCCTGTCGGTGCCGATCGGCACGCAATGCCGCATCGCCCATGGCGCCGGCGACATTGCCGCCGAGGCCATCGGCTTTCGCAACGGCCGCACCCTGATGATGCTGCTGGGCGACCCAGTGCTGCTGCGCCCCGGCGCGCGGGTGCGGCCCGAGGGGCGACCCGGCATGGTCCCGGTAGGCGAGGCGTTCCTGGGCCGGGCGGTCGATGGCGAGGGCAGGCCCATCGATGGCGGCCCGCCGATCGCCACGCGGCACGAATGGCCCTCCGGGGGCAAGCGGGCCGGTGCGCTCGATCGCAGTCCGGTGCGCCTGCCCTTCGGCACCGGGGTTCGCGCGCTCGATGCGCTGACCACGTTCGGCGTCGGCCAGCGCATCGGCATCATGGCCGGATCGGGCGTGGGCAAATCGGTGCTGCTGGACATGGTGGCTCACGGCGCTGAGGCCGAGATCGTCATCGTCGGCCTGATCGGCGAGCGCGCGCGCGAGGTTTCGGATTTCGTCGAGCGGCACATGGCGGGCGCCAAGCGCGCGCATACCGCCGTGATCGCCGTGCCGGCCGACCATGCGCCCAACTTGCGCATCCGCGGCGCGATGATGGCGACTGCGCTGGCGGAATACTTCCGCGCGCAGGGGCGGCGCGTACTGCTGATCATGGACAGCCTGACCCGCGTGGCCCACGCCGGGCGCGAGATCGCGCTCTTGCTGGGCGAGCCGGGCGCGGCGCGCGGCTATCCCCCGTCCGCGCTGGCGACGATCACCAAGCTGGTCGAGCGCGCGGGCAATTCGGCGGCGAGCGGGGGCTCGATCACCGGGCTCTACACCGTGCTGGCCGACGGCGACAACCAGGACGATCCGGTGGTCGATACCGCCCGCTCGATCCTCGACGGGCATATCGTGCTGTCACGCGATCTGGCGCAGCGCGGGCACTATCCCGCGATCGACATTCCCGCCTCGCTCAGCCGCGTGATGAGCGACGTGACGCAAGAGACGCACCAGGCCGCCGCGCGCAGCCTGCGCGGGTTGATCGCCACGTACGAGACGAACCGCGACCTCGTGCTGATGGGCGCCTATCGGCAGGGTGCCGACCCGCAACTCGACCGGGCGATTGCGATGCACGAGGCGCTGGCGCAGTTCCTGATGCAGCCCGCGCGAACCGTCGTGCCGATGACTGACAGCGTCGCGGCCCTTACCGCGCTGATGGCCGGCTGACATGACGCTGACCGCGCAACGGCAACGCCTGGCGCGCTTGCGCCGGCTGGAGCGGATGCGCGCGATCCACCATCGCGAAGCCATGGTCGCGGCCGGCCTTGCCGAAAGCACGCTCGCGCAATTGCAGCAGCTGGCGCAGCGCACCGAGACGCTGGCGGGCGCCTATGCCGCGCGCACCGATGCCGCCGACGGGGCGGCGCTGGCCCAGATTGGCGCGTTTCGCACAGGGCTGGGGCAGATCGCCCGCACGACCGGCGGCGAGATCGACACGGCGCGGCGCATCGCCGACGCCCGCGCTGCCGATGTCGCCGCGGCCGAGCGCCGCCGCAGCGCCGTCGCCGACCGTATCGCCGCCGAAGCCCGCACGCTGGCCGTGCGCCAGGCCGGCGAGGCCACGCCGCTGGGCGCTGCCCGCGCCGCTGCGGGCGACGAGGCGCCGTGCGCGCAAACACCTGCGGCGACTTCGGGCAATTGGCACGGCTCTTGAATTAACCTTGCCGTACCCAACCGGAGACTGCCCCGCCATGCTTCCTCTTGCTGCCTCTCCCTCGCTTGCCGCCACGGTCGTGCCGGCTGGATCGGCAAGCCCGGTCCTTGCGGCACCGACGCAGGCGGGCAAGGAAATGGGTGGATTTGCGGGGCTTTTCGCGGCCGCGGTGCAGCCGATCACGAAGGCGCAGCCATCCACGCCCGGTGTCCCTGCACCGCAACCGGGCGTGCCCACCGCCGCACCGATTGCCGCCACGGCATCGAGTTTGCCCGACATCTTGGTGGCAAGCGGCAAGCCTTTGCCGGTTGACCCGGCAATGCCGTCGGGAACGCCCTCACCTGTCCCTGCCGGTCCTGAAGCTGCTGTCGCTCATGCCGCGCCCTCTGTGGCCGAAAACATCGCGACGGCGGCGGCAATGACGATGGCCGCGAAGATCGTCGATCGCTCCCATGGGGTACGAACCGCTGACGATGCGGACGGCGAACGGCGTCACGACACCAACGAGCAGCGCGATGCAGGATCCTCGCCGCAGGAGGAGGCACTGCCTGCCGTCCCGGTAATTCTTCCCCAATCTGTCGCGGTCGCAGGATTGCCGACGGCAATCGACCAGCCCGGACGGGCAGCACAGCCTGCGCAGACGGGGGCAGCACGAATCACGGCAGCGATCGCGCCCGCGTTGCGCGCTCCGGTTGGCACGGCCCAGCCTGCCGCCGACTCCGGGCAACCGGACAAGCCACAGGTCGCACTGCCCACCTCGCCCGCCGTGCAGGTCGTGGCGCTGACGCCCCAGGTATCACCCGTGCCGACGCCGACGCCAGGCTCCGCTCTGCCTTCGACGGCAACCATGGTCGCGGCTCGTGCCGAAGGCCCGCTGCCCCGTCCCCTGCAGCCCGAGGCACGGCCCGCACCTGACACGGGACCGGTCCCGGTGGGACGGCACATGGGCATTGCCGAGCGCGAGGCACCGCTGCCGCAAGCCGGCATCGTCCCGGTCAATCAGCCTAACGCATCGGCTGTAGTGCAGGCGCCGGCCAGCGCACCGCTCACCACGCAGCCGCTCGCGTCCACGCCGGGCGCGGCGATGGCGGTCCCCGGTACGCAGGTCGCGGCACTTGTCGAGGCCGTCGCCCGTGCCCGCGAAAGCGGTGCCGCCGCCGGCGCGACACTGGCGCATGCCGCGTTCGGCAAGGTTTCGCTGCAGTTCCATCACGAGGACGACGGCCTGTCGGTCACGCTGGCGAGCGCCGATCCGGGCTTTGCCCCGGCGGTTCTTGCCGCCAGCCGGGTTCCCGCAGCAGAGCCCGCACCGGTGCAGGCACAGCCGCCGTCGAGCGCAAGCCCGGGCAGCGATCTTTCTCCGCGCGCCCAGTCGCAGGACCAGGCGCAGAGTCAGGGCCAGGGCCAGCCCGAACCGCAACCCCGCCGCAGCGACCTGCGGCAAGCGGCGGGCCCGACCGCGCGGCAGTCGAATGTCGGCGATGACGAGGCCCCGGCCGATCGCGGCATCTTCGCCTGACGCCGCCGCCCCACCACCCCCATCCATCAAGGACCGAGCATGAGCGACAAGAAGGACAAGGACGCAGAGCCCAAGAAAAAGAAGAAGGGCGGACCGATGCTGCTGATCGGCGTGGCGGTGGCCATGCTGGCGGCCGGCGGCGGTGGCATCTACGGCCTGTTCGCCGCCGGCATCCTCGGCGGCCCGCAGGTGGTGATCCACGAGGACAACAAGCCCAAGCTGATCCGCAAGGGCGAGGAGGACCCCTATGCCCCGCCCGCCAAGGAGGGTGAAGGCGAAGGCGGCGGCGGCAAGGAGGTCGAGGGCGAAGGCGGCAGCGAATACCGCACCGTCTACTATCAGTTCGCCGACGATTTCACCTCGAACCTCAAGGACTCCGACCGCCTGATCCAGGTCTCGATCGCGGCCGCGACGCGCCGCGACTATCGCGTGGTGCTGTGGATGAAGAAGCACGAGCTGGCGATCCGCTCGGGCCTGCTGGCGGTCCTGGCCGACACCCCGGACGCCGACATCGACTCCCCCCAGGGCAAGCAGAAGCTGCAGGAGCGGCTCACCGCGGCGATCAACAAGGTGCTGAACGAGACCGAGGGGTTCGGCGGGGTCGACGCGGTCTATTTCAAGCAGTTCATCGTGCAGTGACGACGCAGGAGCGGACAGCGTCATGGACATGAAATTCGAGCGCGACTTCGTCGCCGAACGGCCTGTCGCCCGGCATTGCGCGGCGCTGTTGCGCCCCGGCCCCGGCCAGGCGGAACTGGTGAACGCGCTGGCCCGAACGGGCGAGAGACTGGCGCGCGAGCTGGTGGCGGCCCTCGCCCCGCTTCTGGGCGGCGATGAGCCGCAAGTGGATTGCAGCCGGCCCGAACGCAGCAGCTATTCGGACTACGCGACGATGCAGGTGATGGGGCATCGCAACCTCGGCGCCTACACGCTCTACGGCGCCGGACCGGACAATGCGCGCCTGCTCGGCATGGTTGCGGGCGAGACCGTGCTCCAACTGGTCGACCGCGCGTTCGGTGGGTCGGGTGCGGCGATGGCGGACCTACCGCGCGAACTGCCGCTCTCGGCCGAACTCATGGTGCAGCGCCTCGAGAGCATGATCGCGGCGCGGCTGGCGGCGGCGCTCGGCGCGGATGACGCCGAGGCGATCCGCCCCCTGCGCCGCGAGGGCAACATCGACCACCTTCAGCCTTTCGCCAACGACGAGGAAATCGCCGCCCTCGTGCTGACGGTGCGCGAGGCCGACCGCAAGCCGTGGTCGATCGAGCTGGCCTTCCCGTTCGACACGCTGGCCGGGTTCTATGCCAATGGCGACCGCCCGCCGGCCGCGCACGACCATGGACCGGCCGATCCGATGGCGGCGCCCTTCGCCGACGTGCCGCTGGCGGTGAGTGCGGTGCTGGTCGACGTCCGCCTGCCGCTGGCTGCGATCTCCGCGCTCGAAGTGGGCCAGGTCCTGCCCGTGCCGGTGGCGCGTGCGGTGCCGCTGCGCGCCGCCGGGCAGACCATCGGTCATGGCACCGTGGGGGCGGTCGACGATCGCCTTGCCGTCCAACTCGCCCAGGTTTTCTGACTTTTCGATTCTTCAGGGGGTTTTCACCATGTCCTTCCAACCGCGCGGCTTCGATTTCCTCAAGGATGTCGACGTGCGCCTCACCGTCGAACTAGGACGGACCGAGATGAAGCTGCAGGACATCCTGTCGCTGGGCGAGGACAGCGTCGTCATGCTCGACCGGCTGACCGACGAACTGCTCGACGTCATGGTCAACGGCAAGCTGATCGCGCGTGGCGAAGTGGTCGCACAGGGTGATCGCTTCGGCCTGCGCATCGTCGAACTGGCGGGCGGCGCTGCCACGGGTCCGCGCAAGGACGTGGCGTGATGGTCTGGTATCTCGTCAAACTCGCCATCCTGTTGCCGTTGATCGGTGGCCTCGCCTGGGGATCGCTGCGGCTCGCCAAGCGCTTCGAGGGCAAGTTCGCCACCACGCAGGGCGAGCGCACGATCAAGGTGATCGAGACGCAGATGCTCTCGCCCACGCTGCGCCTTGCGGTGATCGCGTTCCATGACCGCGAGATCCTGGTCTCGACCTCGAAGAACGGTCTGGTGCGCCTGGCCGAGGCGCCGCGACGGCCGGAGGTGGCGGAATGAACGGGGTGTGGCGGAAGCCGGCAGCATTGCTCGCCGCCTTCATCGTCCCCGTCTCGGTCCACGCCCAGACCGCCATTCCCGGCGCACTCGACCGGGCGTTCGGACAGATCGCGGGCGCGCAGTCGCAGGGCAGCCTGTCGCTGAGCCTGCAACTGCTGCTCATCATGGGCCTGCTGACGATCCTGCCGTCGCTGATCCTGATGATGACCAGCTTCACGCGCATCCTCGTGGTGCTGTCGATCCTGCGCACCGCGCTGGGGCTGCAGCAGTCGCCGCCCAACCAGATCCTGATCGGGCTGTCGCTGTTCCTCTCGCTGTTCGTGATGGCGCCCACGCTCGATAAAGTGAACGCGGTGGCGATCGCGCCTTATGCGGCCGGGCAGATCAATGCCGAGCAGGCGATCGGGGCGGCGGGGATGGAATTCCACGGCTTCATGGTGCGCCAGACGCGCGAGCGTGATCTTGCCATGTTCACTGACATGGCCAAGGCGCCGCACTATGCCGCCGCGCGCGACATACCGTTCTCGATTCTGCTGCCGGCCTTCGTCACCAGCGAACTCAAGACCGCGTTCCAGATCGGCTTCATGCTGTTCCTGCCGTTCCTGGTGATCGACCTCGTCGTCTCGTCGGTCCTGATGAGCCTTGGCATGATGATGATGTCGCCCACCGTCGTATCGCTGCCGTTCAAGCTGCTGCTGTTTGTGCTGGTGGATGGCTGGTCATTGCTGATGGGCAGCCTCGCGGCGAGCTTCGGATAGGCGCGCGCGGGATGGACGATACCGCATCCCTCCTGGCGCTGGCCGACCGCATGCTGTGGATCACCGCGCTGGTGGCCGCGCCGGTGCTGCTGGCCAGCCTCGCCGTCGGCCTCGTCGTCGGGGTGATCCAGGCGGCGACCTCGGTCAACGAGCAGACGCTGACCTTCGTGCCCAAGCTGGCGGTCACCGCGCTGATCCTCGTGCTGCTTGGCGGCGCAATGCTGGGCCTCGTCGGCGATTTCATGACCGACGTCTTTGCCCAGATCGCCGCGACGGGGCACCAATGATCGCGATGAATTTCGGCTTCGGCCCGCTCGAGGCCGAGTTCTGGCGCATGGTGTTCCTGATGACCCGCTGCGGCGCGGCGCTGTTCGCAGTACCGCTGTTCGGCAGCAACCAGGTGCCGGCGGAAGTCCGCGTGGTGCTGGCCGGCGCCCTCGCGGTGCTGCTGTGCAACTGGACCACGATCCCCGCGCCGACCGCCTTGTTCTCCCTCCCCGGCCTCATCAGCACGGCGGGCGAGGTGGTGATCGGCCTTGCCATCGGCTTCGTCCTCCAGTTCGCCTTTGCAGCGCCGGTGATCGCGGCCGAGATGATCGGTGCGGGCATGGGCCTGTCGATCGCCACCGCCGCAGACCCCGTATCGGGCGCGCATTCGCCGGCGCTCGGGCAATACTTCTCCGTGCTGCTGACCGTCATCTTCCTGGGCCTTGGCGCGCATCTGCAGTGGTTCGCACTGCTGGTCGAAAGCTATCGCGCCTTCCCGCCCGGCGGCGGCTGGTTCACCCCCGACCGCATGGGCCTGATCGCCGGCTTCGCCACGCAGATGTTCGTCTCGGCGATCGCCATCGCGCTGCCGGTGGTGCTGCTTCTGCTGCTGGTGCAGCTGACCTTCGGCGTGCTTGCCCGCTCGGCGCCCAGTCTCAACATCTTCGCGCTCGGCCTGCCGTTGGGCATGCTGGCGGGGGTCGCCGCGCTGGTCGTCTCCGCGCCGCTGGTGGCCGATGCCATGACCGACCTCGTCGCCATAGCGCTGGGCCAGGCCCAGGCCGTGCTGGCCAGATAGCATGGCCGAGAGCGAGAACGGCGAGAAGACCTTCGCCCCGACTGAGAAGCGCAAGCGTGACGCGGCCAAGGGCGGCGATGTCCTGCGTTCGCGCGAGCTGGGCACCGCCGCCGGCGTGTTCACCGGCATCGGCTGGCTGTGGCTGGCGGGGCCATGGGTGCTGGGGCAGCTGGCGCAGACCGTGCGCACAGGGTTCAGCTGGGATCACGACACGCTCGCGCATTTCGATCCGGCCCAGCGCATCTCCGCCGCACTGATGGGCGCGCTGCCGCCCGTGCTGCTGCTCGGGCTGGCGCTGATCGGCGTGACGCTGGCGACGCAGCTGGGCTTTTCGGCCGGGCGCTGGAACGCCGGCAACCTCGCGCCCAAGGCCTCGCGCATCGACCCGCTCAAGGGGCTTGGCCGGATGTTCGGCATGCAGGGCCTGATCGAGCTGGCCAAGGGCCTTGCCAAGGTGGCGCTGCTGGGCACGCTCGCCGTCGCATGGCTGCGCGGGCGGCTGGCGGGAATCATCGGGCTGGGCGGCGGGCAGATCACGCAAGGCGCGCTGGCCGGCCAGTTGGCCTATGCCTGGGACGCGGTGCTGGGCCTGCTGGTGCTGCTGGCCGTTGGCCTGGTGGTGATCGCGTTGATCGACTTTCCCGTGCAGTTCGTGCGCCGCTTCCTGCGCCTTCGCATGAGCCTTCAGGACATCCGCGACGAAAGCAAGGAAAGCGAGGGCGCGCCCGAGAAGAAGGCCGCGATCCGCAGCCGCCAGCGCGAGATCGCCATGGCCGGGGTCAACCGCGCGATGAAGGAGGCGCAGTTCGTCATCACCAATCCGACGCACTTCGCCGTCGCGCTGGCGTACGACCCCGACAAGGCCGCCGCGCCGATCGTGCTGGCCAAGGGACGCGGCGAGAAGGCGCTGGCGATGCGCGAGCTAGCAGCCGGGCTTGCGCTGCCCGTGCTCGAATACCCGGCGCTGGCGCGCTCGGTCTATTACACCACGCGCGAGCGGCAGGTGATCCGCGAGGAGCTTTACGGCCCGATCGCCGCGATCCTCGCCTTCGTGCTGTCGCTGCAACGGGGCGAGGCGCCGCCCGCGCCACGCATCGACGTACCGCTGCGGCTGCGCTTCGACGCAGAGGGCCGCCCCGAGGCGATCACCCCTTAAAGCCCTCAAGCGACGGACGTTCTTGCCGGTATGACCACCACCTCTTCGACCTCGTCGAGCACCACCTCGACCACGGCCTCGACCTCGGCCACGGCCAAGCTGCTGTCCTCGCTGGGTAGCAGCACGATCGACAGCTCCGGCCTTGCCGAACAGCTCTCGGCCGCGCAGTTCGCCGCGCGCATCGATGCGGTGACGGCCAAGCAGGCGAAGGTCACGACGCAGATCTCCGATGCCTCGACGCTCAAGTCGATGATCGCCTCGCTGGCGACCTCGCTCGGCACCCGCGTGCGCGAGGGCGATCTTGCCATCACCCCCACGATCACCAATGCGTCGGTCGCCAGCGTCAGCAAGGGCACGGTATCGGGCAGCGGCACCTCCACGCTCGAGGTGACGGCGCTGGCCAAGGGGCAGACGCTCGTCACGCCCACGTATGCCGCGGCCGACAGCGCGGTCGGCGCCGGCAAGGTCACCCTGCGCTTCGGCACCGTGGCGGGCACCGGCTTTACCGCCGATACCAGCCGCGCGGCCGTGGACATCGCCGTCACCGCAGACGACACGCTGTCGACGCTGGCGCGCAAGATCAACGCATCGGGCGCCGGGGTCAGCGCCTATGTCGCCAATGGCACGGGCGGCGCCCAGCTGGTGCTGCGCGGTGCGGATGGCGCCGCCAACGGCTTCCAGATCGAGACCACGCCCGATGCCGGCGATACCACGCTCGCGGGGCTCGGCTGGACGCCGGCCGGCGACGCCTCGCGGCTCAAGGCGACGGCGACCGATGCGGCCTATTTGCTCGACGGGGTGGCGCGCACGTCCGCCTCGAACACCATCGTCGATGCAGCGCCCGGCCTCACGCTCAAGCTGACCGGGACCAACGCCGGCGCGCCCACCACGATCGGCTATTCCGATCCGGGGCAGACGATCCAGAGCGCGATGACCGATCTTGTCGATGCGCTGAACCAGATCGTCTCGACGCTGACTGCGGACCTCGATCCCACCAACGGATCGCTCAACGCCAGCCCCGGCGCGCGCAGCCTGCGCCAAACGCTGAGTGCGCTCTCGAGCACGGTGGTGATGCCCAATGCCCCCAGCGGCCAGCCCCGGACGATGGGCGACCTCGGCATCAAGATAAACCGCGACGGCACCTTCGCGCTCGACACCATGGTCCTGGGCAAATCACTGAAGAACAACCCCGAAGGTGTCGCCGCGATGTTCACCAACGGCGTCCATGGCGTCTATGCGACGTTCGACAAGATGGCGCGCACCGTGGCCTCCAGCACCGATCCCGGATCGCTGGGCGGGGTGATCGATGCGCTGGGCAAGACGCAGAAGACGCTCGGCACACAACTGTCCGACCTGCAGACCAAGCAGGAAGCGCTGCGCGCACAACTCGTCGGTCGCTACGCCGCGCTCGCGACCAAGGTCTCGGGTTCGCAGTCGACGCTCTCGTTCCTCCAGGCCCAGATCTCGGCCTGGAACGGCAAGTCGAACTGAGGTGCGCCCGTGCCGTGATCCGGGCGAGGCCTATCGCCGCGTCGATTTCGAAGCGCGGGTCCATGGCGCCAACCCGCGCCAACTGGTGGACCTGTGCCTCGAACAGCTGGCCGGCTCGCTCGGCCGCGCGATCTTCGCGGCCGAGACGGGCGACAATGCCGCCAAGAGCGCCGCGCTGACCCGCGCCCTATCGGCGCTGACGGCGTTGCAGATGGGGGTGGACGGCAGCAATCCGGCGGGAGCCGCGCTCATCCAGCTCTACGAGGCGGCGCGCCGCAGCGTGCTCGACAGCGCGCTGCGCTTCGACGGCGTGCGGCTCGCGACCATCCGCGACGACTTTCTCGAGATACGCCAGGCCATGCTCGCCGGCTGAAGGCACGCAAAGGTCCTTCGACGCGCAGGCGCCGAAGGACCTTTGCTTTTGGCCCGGCGGTCAGGCCTGATTGCAAAGCGCGATGACGCGCGCGCCCAGGTCGTCGAGCGCCACCTGGTCGGCCGCGGCGCCCAGAGCGATGGCCGCGTTCGGCGCCTCGCTGACCAGCGCGCTCGCCGGGTTCTGCACGATCGTGTCCATGCCGCTGTCGCGCAGCAACTTGAGGCCCTTGGCGCCGTCGTTGCCCATCCCGGTCAGGATCGCGCCGACGGCGGGAATGCCGGCGCGGGCGATCGCGCCATACATCAGGTTGGCCGAGGGGCGTGCGCCTTCGACCGGCTCGCGCGCCATCAGGCGGATCTTGGGTGGCTGGCCGGGTTCGACCACGACATGGCATTCGGGATCGGCGGCGATATGGATCGTGCCCTGGGCCAGCGGCGCGCCATCGCGCGCGATCTTGACCGAGCAGCCCAGCTCACTGTCGAGACGCTTGATGAAGGTTTCGGCCAGCATCGGTTCGGTCTGAAGGCAGATCACCGTCGGCGGGCAGGCATCGGGCCAGCCGGCCAGGATGGTGGTCAGCGCGTCGATCCCGCCCATCGAGGCGCTGAACGCGACGAAGCGGCCGTTCCAGGCAAAGCGCGGCGCCTCGGCCGCAGCGGCCTCGCGCTTGGCGGCCGCTTTCTGGCGATCGCGCACGTTGCTGTTGGCGGCGGCAAGGACGATCTTGCCGAGCTTGCCCACGGTCTTGGCGAACTGCTCGGGCGTCGCCTTGAGCGGCTTGGGAAAGCATTCGACCGCGCCCAGCTCGAAGGCCTTGAGCGAGGTTTCGGTGCCGGCCTGCGTCAGGCTCGACAGCATGACCACGGGCAGCGGGTTTGTGTCCATGATTTCCGCGAGGAACTCGATCCCGCTCATGCCCGGCATCTCGACGTCGAGCGTCAGCACGTTGGGCCGCAATTGCGGGATCTGCGCACGCGCGTCGGCCGCGCTCGATGCCGCGCCGACCACGACGACGTTCTTCGTCTGGTCGAGGATGTCCGAGAACAGCGCCCGCATGGCCGCGGAATCGTCCACTACGAGAACTCGTGCTTCGTGCATGGGTCAGGACACCTTCATTGCCGCGCCGCGTCGGCGCCATCGATCTTGTCCCCCCGCCCTACGCGCAAAGGCCGGAGCAAATTGCATCCCGCACGCTAGGTATCTCACCCTAAGGCCACGGAAAGCCCGCATTGTCCCATTCCCGCTAATCCATCCTCGGACGCTCTCCCCCGGCCCGGTGCCGCAAGGGATGGCGAGTACGACCACGTGCCATCGAGGGAACACGGAACAGGCCATGTCCACGATAACCCTGCCTTCGCGGTGCGATCGCGCCGCTGCCGAAGCCCTGCTGCCCGAACTGGTCGCGGCGCTGGGCAATGGTCCCCTCGTCATCGACGGCACCGCCTGCACGCATATCGGCCAGGCCATGTTCCAGGTCCTCGCCAGCGCTCGCCGCAGCGGCGAGGGCGCGGTCATTTCCGCTTCGCCGGCGCTGCGCGATGCCGCGCGCCAGATCGGCCTCGACTCCGATCTCTTCGACGGAGCGAACGCATGAACGCCGAGGAAATCCAGGCCATCTTCTTCGCCGAGTGCGAGGAATCGCTCGATGCCGCCGAGCAGGGCCTTGCGGCCTGCCGCGCGGGCACGCAGGACGACGACACGGTCAACGCCGTGTTCCGCGGCGTCCACTCGATCAAAGGCGGCGCCGGCGCCTTCGGCTACATCGCGCTCCAGGGCTATACCCATACCTTCGAGACGCTGCTGTCCGACGTGCGCGACGGCACCGTTGAGCTGACCGAACCGCTGGTCAACCTGCTGCTGCGCGCGCTCGACACGCTGAGTGACCACGTCGCGGCCGCACGCGGGCTCGGCGAGACGCCCGACGACACCGCGCTGCAGGCCGAGCTGACCGCCGCCATGGCCGCGAACGCAGGCGCTGCGCCTGCGGCACCGCCGGCAGTGACAGCGCAAGCGCCTGCCCCCGTGGCCGAAGATAGCGACACGGGCAGCGACGAGGACATGGGCATCGACTTCGATTCGATGCTCGACTCGATCGCCGGCGCGATGGCGGGGACTGCCGACGAAGCCGCGGAAGATCCGGCTGACGATACCGCCGCTGCATGGCTGGTGAAGATCCGCCCCCATGCCGGCGCGATGCGCAATGGCAGCGAACCGCTGCTGATGCTGCGCGAAGTGATCGAGCTGGGCGGCACCTGCGTCGAATGCGATGCAGGCGCGGTGCCCCACCTCGACGCGCTCGACCCGGGCCTCGGCTATCTCGGCTGGACGTTCCGCATGCCCGCCAGCGTCGACGAAGGCGCGGTGCGCGACATCTTCGATTTCGTCGGCGACGATTGCGAGCTGGCGATCGGCGCCGATGCCGCAATGCCGCCGGTGCGCCTGCCCGTCGGCGAAGCGCTGGCGCCGCCCCCGCACCCATCGATCGCGCCCCCGCCG
>NZ_DAIRTS010000032.1:0-33287 GCF_036803765.1 Novosphingobium sp. | reverse complement strand
TCCCATCCCATCGCGGCAGGCCCCACCCCCATTCCCTGATCGAGCCGGAGCGAAGCCGATGCACCAGCCGCCCTTTCGCCTTGCTACCGGCTCGCTCGCCCGTCGCCGCCTGCTCGCCGGGGCAGCCGCGGGCGGCTCCCTGATCCTGGGCGCGCCTTTGCTCCGCGCTGCACCTGCCACAGAACCCGGCGTGGTGCGCACGCAGGGCGGCTTGGTGCGCGGTGCCGTGGATGGCGGCGTGCACGTCTTTCGCGGCATCCCCTATGGCGCGGATACCGGCGGCGCGCGGCGCTTCCTGCCCCCGGCTCCGCCGCCGCGCTGGCGGGGCGTCCGATCCGCGCTCGCCTTCGGATCACGCGCGCCGCAACTGGCCCCGCCCGGCGCCCCGGCCACGTCCGGCGGCCCGGTGCAGGGCGAGGATTGCCTCGTCCTCAACATATGGACCCCCGGCCTGCCATCGTCGCGGCCGGCCGGGGCCATGGCGCGGAGGCCGGTCATGGTGTGGTTCCATGGCGGCGGCTTCGCACTCGGCGGCGGGGACGAGCCGGTCAACGACGGCGTGCGCCTGTGCCGGCGGCGCGATGTCGTGCTGGTGACGATCAATCACCGCCTCAACGCCTTCGGCTATCTCCATTTCGGCAGCCTCGCCAAGGCGGGCGAGGCGATCTCCAACGCGGGCCAGCTCGACGGCGTCGCGGCGCTGCACTGGGTGCGCGACAACATCGCCGCGTTCGGTGGCGATCCAGGCAATGTCACGGTGTTCGGCCAGTCGGGCGGAGGCTCCAAGGTGGCGGCATTGCTCGCCATGCCGGCGGCACGCGGACTGTTCCACCGCGCGATCCTCGAGAGCGGCTTCGGGACCTATACCATCGCGCCCGCAGATGCCGAGGCGCAGACCGCCGCGATCATCCGCAAGCTCGGCCTCGCGCCGGGCGCCCCCGGGGCGATCGCGGCCCTGCGCGCGGTGCCGGCCGCGCGCCTGCTCGACGCGCTCCAGGCCGTCACGGGCGGCGATCCCACCAAGGGGCCGGGCGTGGTTGCCGATGGCGTGGTCGTGCCCAACACCCCCTTCGGACCCGGCGCGCCGCCGCCCTCGCCCGATGTACCCCTGCTGGTCTGCCATACCGCGACCGAGACCACCGGCCTCTTTGCACCGCCCGGCGCGTTCGATCTCGACTGGGCGAAGCTGCCCGCCATGCTCGCGGGCAAGGTGCGCGATCCCGCACCGCTGATCGCGGGCTGGCGCGCGCTGCACCCGGCGGCGAGCGCCAGCGACGTCTATTTCCAGGTCACCACCGAACTCGGCATGGGCCGCAACGCGCGCATCGCCGCCGAGCGGCGCGCAGGCCAGGGCGCCCCGGTCTTCGCCGCGCTGATCGATTGGCGTGCGCCGGGCCAGGGCGGCCGGATGCGCAGCCCGCACGGGCTCGAACTGCCGCTGGTGTTCGACACGGTTGCCTCCGCCCCAGGCCTGCTCGGACCCGATCCTGCCGGCGCGCAGGCCTTGGCCGACGTGATGAGCGCCGCCTGGACCAATTTCGCCCGCACCGGCAATCCGAACGGCAGTGCCGTCCCGCATTGGCCGGCCTATGACTTGCCCCGGCGCGCAACCATGGTGTTCGACAGCGCCAGCGCGGCACGCCCCGATCCACTGGGCGCGGAGCAGGCGCTGATCGAGCAGGCGCTGGCATGACGGTGCGCCGCATCGCGCTGGCGCTGTGCCTGCTGCTTTTCGCGGGACTCGCCCATGCGGCCGGCGACGCGTCGCTCGTGGCCCTGCCGCCGCGGACGGCGATCGCCCCGGTCATGGCCTGCGCCGCGCTGGTCACGCCCACCACATCGCAGGCCGGCGACATCGCCTATCGCGTGATCGCCGCGCACGAGGGCGCCGGCGGTGCAGGCCGTCCGCCAGCCTGCGTGGTCGATGCCTATGCCGCGCCGCAAACGCGCTTCACGCTGCGCCTGCCGTTGACCGGCTATCAGGGCCGCTTCCTGCAGGGCGGGTGCGGCGGGATGTGCGGCGTGATCGGCGACACCATCACGCCCACCTGCAGCAATGCCCACTTGGGCGAGGGCAGCTTTGCCACGGCCTTCGACAATGGCGGCCATTTCGGTGCCGGGATCGGCGATGCCACCTGGGCCAGCGACCCCGAATTGCGCGCCCAGTTCGCGCACAAGGCAACCCATGCCACCGCCGTCGCCGCCAAGGCGATCGTCGCGCGCTTCTATGGAGTTGCGCCAAGGGCCAGCTATTTCGTCGGTTGCTCGGGCGGCGGGCGCGAGGCGCTGATGGAGGCGCAGCGCTACCCGCAGGACTTCGACGGCATCGTCGCCGGCTCGTCGGTCTCGATGCCTGCGGCGATGCAGCTGTTCCTGTGGGAGGCGCAGGCCGGGCTGGATGCAGCCGGCAACCCGATCTTCACGCCGGGCGCGGTCGCCGTGCTTCACCGCGGCGTGATCGCCGCCTGCGACCGCCTCGACGGCATACCCGACGGACAGATAGACGATCCCCGCCGCTGCGCCTTCGATCCCGCCACGCTGCGCTGCCCACAAAAGGCTGGGACGCCCGATTGCCTGACGCCCGCCCAGGTCGCCGCCGCGCAGGCCTATTACCGCGGGCCGCACGACGCCGATGGCACCGCGCTCTTTCCCGGTGGCGCGCCCTATGGGTCCGAGCTTGGCTGGGTCGGCCCCGGCGCGGCGACGGGGGGCGGCAAGTTCGCAGCCGAATCGTTCATCACCCGCCTGCTGATGCCGGGGGTGCTGCCTGCCACGTTCGGCTGGCGCGACTGGCGCTTCACGCGCGCCAGCCTGGCGCAGTTGCTGGCGGCCGGCGCGCCGTTCGATGCGACGGACCCCGACCTTTCCGCCTTCGCCGCGCGCGGGGGCAGGCTGATCCTGTGGCAGGGCATGGCCGACAACGCCGCCGGCGCCCGCGGGATGCTCGACTACTACCAGGCGTTACGCGACCGTGCCGGCGGGCTTGGCCCGGCCCGCGCCTTCGCGCGCATGTTCCCGGTGCCCGGCGGCTATCACTGCCGGGGCGGCTACATTCCCTATGACGAGGATTTCCTCGGCGCGGTCGTGCAATGGGTGGAACAGGGCCGCGCGCCGGATGCCGTGCTGGCCGTGGCGCGCCTTGAGGACGGCAAACTGCGCCGCCGTCCGCTCTACGCCTACCCGACGGCGACGCGCTACAATGGTCGCGACGTCAACGATGCCGCCTCGTTCAGCCCGCAGGCGCCGAAGATCGAGCCGAACGATGCCTTTGCCTGGCCGGGGCGGCGGTAAGTTCATGACAATTTGCGCCAGGCCTCGAACCACCCCCAACCCGCTCCTTTGAAAAGAAGGGGCCTCTCTGTCAGGCGGCAGGGGTGAAGGTGCGGTGCATCACGGCGGCGCGGATGCGGGTGTAGTGCTCGCCTGCGAAATCGTAGAGCACCACGCTCGAATGCCCGCGCCGGTCGCCTCGGCGCATCGGGCCGGACAGGAAATCGGGCAGATCGGTCAGCGCGAGGAATTCGGACTCCAGCTCGGCCGCCAGCACGCAGCCTTCGTGGAAGCACTGGCGGATCACCATGGTCCGCGCGGTCACCGCCTTGACCGGCTTGTAGAACGCGACGATCGCCTCGCGCCCGACCAGTTCGGTGCCGTTGCCGATCACCAGGCGCACGTCGGGCGCATAGAACTCGCACAGCGCGGCATAGTCGCTGCGGTTGAACGCGTCGATATAGGCGGCAAGGCGCGCCTCGGGGCTCATACGCCGGCCCTCGGGCCGAAGCGGGCCGAGCGAACGCGGGTAAAGCGCGCATCGGCGATGTCATAGAGAATGAAGTTCACGCTCTCGCGCCGGTCGCCTGCGCGCATCGCCCCAGTCGGCATGTCGGGCCAGTCCTCGCGCGCGACGAGGCGGGTGCACACTTCGGCCGCGATCCGGGTGCCGTCGGCCGCGCCCACGAAGGTCAGGAGTTCCAGCGTCTCGTCGAGCCGTGCCTTTACCGTGCGATAGAACGCCAGCACCGCCTCACGCCCGGTCACTTGCGCCGCCTGGCCCACGAAGACCACGTCGGGCGCGTAATAGGCGCCGAAGCCTGCAAAGTCGTTGCGGTTGAACGCGTCGAGATAGGCCTCGAACCAGGGGCGCAGGCTCATGCCGGGGCGTCCGCGACGTAATAGTCCCGGCGAAGCGTGCGCGCGGCGACGAGGAACAGCGTGCCGGCGATGAAGAATACGCAGACCGCCGCCATCAGCGCACTTCGCAGGCCGCTGGCGGCGGCCATCGCGCAGGCATGGTGCAGCGCATCGGTCGCACCCGCCGCCAGCGCCGCGCCAGGCTTGGCCGCCGGACAGCGCGTCAGGTAATCAGCCGAGCCGAATGCGGTCGTGGCGAAGCGGTCGCTCATCCAGCCCACGAACGTCGGCCCGCCGCCATAGCCGACGAGGGTATAGAACATGCCGAACACCGCCGCGCCGGTGGCGCGCATGCGCGGCTCCAGGAGGTTCTGGATCATGCCGGTGGTCGGGCCGTAGTACAGCAGGAGGAAGCAGCCCGCGATGATGAGCAGCACCGTGCCCGTCAGCGGCGTCGCGGCATTGAGCGCGATCCAGTATGCGAACGGAGCGATGAACAGCCCGATCGCCGCGCCCCAGGCCGGCCAGCGCCCGTCACCGCGCCGCGCCAGCCAGTCGGTACCGAACGAGCCGATCAGCAGACCACTGCCCAGCGCCAGGGCCGAGATCGTGCCGTAGAGCGTGCCTGCCGTGCGTGCCGGCAAGTCATAGGCGCGGGCGAGATAGACCGCGAGGAATTGCGAGATCGAGCTCATCCCGAAGCCGGCGAGCGCGCCGCCGGCAATCACGCAGACCAGCGCCGGCTTGGTGCGCATGACCTTCAGGAACGCGCGGAAATCGGGTGCGGGGCGCGGTTCGGCGCCAAGCCCGTCGGCCAGCCCGCGGCGCGGTTCGCGCAGCAGCAGCAGTACGAGCACGCCGATCAGCAAACCCGGCAGGCCCATCGCCACGAAGGCGGCGCGCCAGCCCCATTGCCCGGCGACCCAGCCGCCGACCGATGCGCCGACGAACGTCCCGATCGGCGAGCCGAGCAGGATCAGCCCCATGACCGAGGCGCGGCGATTGCGGGCGAAGAGGTCGCCCACCAGCGAGGAGGTCGCCGGCTGCGATCCCGCCTCGCCCATGCCGACGCCGATGCGGCACAGCATCATCTGCGCGAAGCTGCCGGCTGCCGCGCAGGCCATGGTCATGCCCGACCAGAACACGATCGAGGCGGTGATGATCTTCACGCGCGAGACGCGTTCCGCCAGCCGGCCGATCGGCACGCCGAGCAACGCGTAAAGCACCGCAAACGCCAGCCCCTGCAGGATGCCGAGCTGAAAGTCGGTCAAGGCGAGGTCGCTCTTGATCGCCTGCGCGGAGACCGCGAACACCGATCGATCCGCGAAGTTGAACGTCGCGACGAGAAAACTCATGATGATGAAGCGGCGCCCATATGCGGGCGCCAGCAACCGCTCGTCGGCTTGGTCGCGCATCGCTCTCCTTCCGGCGGCATGATGCCGCTCCGTGCCCTTGGCCGCCCGACTTTCGCAGGCGCAGTTGGGTTGTGCGGGAGAGTTGGTGATTAATCAATACATTTATCGTGTCGGCTCAACAGACGCCGGTGCGACCCAGCCGCCACCGAGCCCGCGGGTCAGCGCCACCAGCGCCGCCAGCCGGGCCTCGGCCACCGTCACCGCGCGCAGTTGCGCATCGAGCAGGGTGCGCTGCGCATCGAGCTGTTCGAGATAGGCGGCATAGCCCTCGCGATAGCGGCTGCGCGCCAGGTCATAGGCCTGCTGCGCCGACGCGACCTGCCGCGCGCTGATCGCCGCCTGTTCGTCGTAGCGGGCAAGACCGGCTTGTGCGTCCTCGACTTCCTGCAACCCGGTCAGCACCGTCTTGCGATAGGCGAAGGCGGCGATGTCGCGCTGGCCGGCGGCAACATCGGCATTGGCGCGCAGTTCGCCGCGCTGGAAGATCGGCGCGAGGATCGAGCCCCCGGCCGAGAACAGCGTGATCGGATCGGCCAGCGCGGTCGAGGCCGCAGCGCCGAGCGAACCGCGCAGCGTCAGCCGCGGCATGAACGCGGCGCGCGCGGAGTCGAGCGTGCGATCCGCCGCGACGATGCGCTGCTCCGCCTCGCGCACGTCGGGGCGCTGGCGCAGCAGGTCCCCGGGCAGCGCCGAGGGCACGGCAAGCCCCGCCATGCGGCCCAGCGGCAGACCGCGCGCGATCGGACCGGGCGCGCGCCCAACCAGTACCGAGAGCGCGTTTTCCTGCCGCGTCACCGCCAGTTCGCTCTCGCTCACCAGCCGCGCGGTGGCCTCGCGCGCGGTCTCGGCCTGGGCGAGCTCGAGCCGGGCCGAATAGCCCGCCGCCGCGCGCCGGCGGATCACCGCCAGTTCCGCATCGCGGGCCGCAAGAGTCGCCTTGGCGATGTCGGCTTGCGCATCGCGCGAGCGCAGGCCGACGTAGCCGGTGACGATCGTCGCCGCGAGCGCCACGGACACGCCGTCGCGGGCATAGACGCTGGCGGCAAGCGCCGCACGGCCGGCGTCGCTGGCTGCGCGGATGCGCCCGAACAGGTCCGCCTCCCACGAGACGACGAGTTCGCCATTGGCCTGCGTCTGGTCGAGGCCCTGGCCGAAGGCGTTGATCGTCCGGCTCGTCGCGCCGCCGCCATCGGCGCTGACCGCAACCCGCCCGGGCGCGCCGGCCAGGCGGAACTGCGCACGGGCCACCTCGATCCGCGCGGTGGCGGCGAGGAGATCGGGGCTCGCGGCGAGCCCCTCCTCCACCAGCGCATCGAGAGCCGGATCGCCCAGTGCCTGCCACCATTGCGCCGCGATCGGTGCCGAAGCCTGGGGCGCCTCACCCGACCGCCAGTGATCGGGCACGGCCAGTGCCGCCCCTGCGGGAAGCGGCGGGCGCGGCCCGGCGCATGCCGGCAATGCCAGTGCCAACGCCAGCAGGGCGGCCGCCGGATGCCCCCGTCTCATCGCGGGCCGCCCGCGGTATCGACGCTGACCACCACCGACATGCCGGGACGCAGCCGGGCGGCCGCCGGCTGGCCGCGATCGAGCGTAATGAGCACGCCCAGCCGCTGCGGCACCTTGACGAAGTTGCCTGTCGCATTGTCGGGCTTGAGCACCGCGAATTCCCAGCCGGTCGCGGGCGCGATGCGCGTGATGTGCCCGGCGAAGCGGCGATCGGCCAGGCCATCGACGGTGAAGCTGGCGGGCTGCCCCACCGCCATCGCGCTGGTCTGCGCTTCCTTGAACAGCGCGATGACGTAGCGGTCGGGGGGTACCAGTTCCATCAGCGCCGTGCCGTTGGTGACGAACTGGCCGAGCCGCACATGAATCTCACCGAGCTGCCCGCCCGCCGGCGCGCGGATTATGGTGTGGAGCAGGTCGATCGTCGCCAGCCGCACTTGCGCACGCGCCGCCGCGACCTGGGCGTCCAGCCCTGCCCGGTTCACCGAGACCGAAGCGAGGTCCTCGCGCGCCACCTGGCTGCCAGCCCCGGCGCGGCGCAAGTTCGCTTCGGCCTGCACCAACGTGGCTGCGGTCTGGTCACGCTCGCGCACCGAGATCGCGCCGCCTTTGACGAGGTCCGCCGCGCGCGCCATGTCGGCGCGTGCGCGCTGCAGCTGCGCCGCTGCATCGGCGATCGCCGCATCCTGCGCGGAGAGGGCCGCGGCCCGCGCCTCGCGGGTATGGGCGCTGTTGTCGAGGTTGGCCTTGGCGAGGGCAAGGTTCGCCTCCGCCTGCGCCAGCCGTGCCCGATAAATGTCGTCGTCGATCAGCGCCACCAGCTGTCCGGGACCGACCCGGTCGTAATCGCGTACCAGCACGTGTTCGACATAGCCGCTGACCTGCGGGGCGAGCACTACGGTCCGCCCACGCACCAGCGCGTTGTCGGTCCGCTGGATGCTGCCGGCGAACGGCCCGATGCGCCACACGAGAAGGACCAGCAGGATCGACAGCGCCAGTGCAGCGACGAACACCACCGTCATCCACCACGGCCGCTCGGGCGGCGTCCATACCGGCGCGACCGGCGGCAAAGCGGGCGCGGGTGTGGGCGTGGCTTGTGCCGGGGACGAGGGGGGCGGCGAAGTGTCGGTCATGCAGGCACGCTTTCGCTGGAGCGCTGGAGCCGGTCGCGCTGGACCTTTTCACGAAGGGCATAGGCGGCGGTGAGGATGCCAGCGGTCAGCGCCACCACAGTCACCACCCAGAAGGTGTCGTTGAAAGCCAGGACGCTGGCCTGCGCATTGAGCGCCTGCGACAGCTGGCCCAGCGCCTGCCGGTCGCGCAGCGCCGGATCGACCAGTTGCGGTGCCAGGCGTCCGGCGTACTGCGCGAGGCGCTGCGTCACCAGCGGATCGCCGAGCGATACGGCATCGGCGAGGTATTGCGCATGGGTGCGCGCGCGCATCGTCTGGAACGTGCCCAGCGCGGCCGAGCCTGCCAGGCCGCCGAGATTCTGCGTCGTGCTGAACAGCACGATGAAGCTGACCAGATGGGTCGGCCCACGCTTGATGATCTGGCCGATGCCGAACATCAGCGCGGGGCCGAGAAACAGGATCGTGCCGAAGCCGAGCAGCGACTGGCTGAGCAGGAGCTCGGGCGCGCGGGTCAGGCTGGTGGAATGGGTATCGAGCCAGGCCCCGAAGGCGATGACAAAGGCCGCGATCGACATCAACGGCACGACCTGATGCGGCTTGCTGAAGATGCACACCACCACGATCCCGGCGATTTCCGCGAGCAGCACGCCAAGGAACAGGCCATGCAACTGGTCGCTGGTCAGCCCGCCGAGCGACAGCAGGCCCACCGCCGCATAGGTCTGTTCGGCAAGGGCCAGGCGGATGATGACGGCAACGGCGATGAAGAACAGCACGTCGCGCGTGGCGAACCAGCGCACCCACAGCAGCGGCGACTGGCGCCGGTCCTCGATCATCAGCGCCGCGCCGATCAGCGGCAGCGCGGCGGCCAGCGCCCAGCCGAGCCAGGGCGTGTCGGTCCACCAGTCGTATCGCCCTACAGCCATGACCGTGCAGACCAGCAGCATCGCCACGATGATCAGCGCAACCGTCACCACGTCGAGCGGCTCGAAGGCGCGGGCGGGAGAATTGGGCGGCAGGGGCATGAGGTTGAGCATCCCCCAGGCGCCAATGGCAAGCGCCAGCTCGATCAGGTGCAGGCCCTGCCATTCGTGCATCGAGATGATCGACAGTGGCACCATGCGCGCCAGCGGAATGGCCAGCTGCGGCAGGCAAAAGCCGAGAATTGCGGCAACGGGGCGCATCCGCAGCGGGAAGACCTGGAACATGTTGTAGAGCGACAGCGTGCTGAGCCCGCCGGCCGCCACCCCGCTGACGGCGCGCGCGACGATCGCGGTGGCAAAGCACGGCACCGCGATCTGCACCAGTTGCGCCGCGATCAGCGCGCCGAGCACGACGTGCATCGTCGCAGGGATACCAAACTGCACACGCGCCTTGACCAGCGTGAGATTGGCGGTGGCATTGAACGCCACGTAGACCGCCAGGAGCAGGCTGCCCTCCGCCACGGTCAGCCCGATGTCGCCGGCGGTGAACGCAAGATTGGCGGTGATCAGTCCGTTGCCGAAGCCGCTCGCCATCGCCATCACGAAGGCACTGAGCGCATAGATGGCGCGATTGAGGGGGGTGTGCCGCGGCGACCAGGGGGCGCCGGGAAACAGCGGCGCTTCCTCGCGCGAGAACGGATAGGCGGCTTGCGTGCTCATCGGTCTGCCCGCCGAGGGAACGGATGCAGACTTAACGCTGCAATGCAGCACGGGTCAAGATCCCGCCCGCCATGCGCAGTACGGCCGGCACTCCCTGGGGAGCACCGGCCGTTGACAGGCGCCGAGAGGAAGGCGCCTGTACGCATCAAGCCTTGATGAAGGCGAGCAGGTCCGGGTTGAGCACATCGGCGTGGGTGGTCAGCATGCCGTGCGGATAGCCCGGATAGGTCTTGAGCGTGCCGTGCTTGAGCAGCTTGATCGCCAGCTGCGCCGAGTCCGCGATCGGCACGACCTGGTCGTCCTCGCCGTGCAGCACGAGCGTGGGCACCGTGATCGACTTGAGGTCTTCGGTGAAATCGGTTTCCGAGAAAACCGCGATGCAGTCGTAGTGCGCCTTGGCGCCGCCGATCATGCCCTGGCGCCACCAGTTCTGGATCGTGCCGGGATAGACCTTCGCGCCGGGGCGATTGAAGCCATAGAACGGGCCGCTGGCGACATCGAGGTAGAACTGCGCGCGGTTGGCGGCGAGCGCGCTGCGGAAGCCGTCGAACACGTCCTTGGGCAGGCCGCCGGGGTTGCGCGCCGACTTGATCATGATCGGCGGCACCGCGCCGACCAGCACGGCCTTGGCAATGCGGCCCGGACGAGCGCGGGCGGCATAGCGCGCGGCTTCGCCGCCGCCGGTCGAGTGGCCGATGTGCACGGCGTTGCGCAGGTCGAGGTGCTCGGCCAGCTGCAGCACGTCGGACACGTAGGTGTCCATGTCGTTGCCGGTGTCGGTCTGGGTCGAACGGCCGTGACCGCGGCGGTCATGGGCGATCACGCGAAAGCCCTTGTCGAGGAAGTAGAGCATCTGCGCGTCCCAGTCGTCCGCGCTGAGCGGCCAGCCGTGGTGGAACACGATCGGCTGGGCGCTCTTGCTGCCCCAGTCCTTGTAGAAGATCTCGGTGCCGTCGGTGGTGGTGAAGAACGCCATGGTATGGTCTCCGGTGCGGGGGGAGGCAGGGGCGGCAAGCGCCGCAGTCACGTCGGCGGTGGCAGCCAGAACGGCGCCGGCGGCGATCCCGCCGAGCATCTGCCGGCGATCGAGCGCCAGCCAGCCCTCGAGCGGCGCGGGCCAGATCGGGCGGCTCATGATGCGGCCGCCGGTGTCCGCGCCCGGGCGGGCGACGGCAAGCGCAGTGTGCAGGGCATGACAGGCTCCGTGGGCAAGGTGGGAATGCGGCCGGCGCCGGAGCGCGCGGTGCATCGCCACCGTGTTGACCACAGTCCCGCCGGCCGAACGACCTATACGATGGTTGCGGAGCGCCCATATCCGCGTGTGCCCCGCCGTCGATCCGGCCGGGAGCAGCGCTTTCAGGCCCTAGGGATCGGCCTGGCGCAGCGTAAAGGCAAACACCGCGCCGCCCTCGGGCCGGTTCCCGGCCTCGAGCGTGCTGCCCATGCCCTCGACCACGTTGCGGCACACCTGCAGCCCCAGCCCCATGCCGGCCGCCTTGGTGGTGTAGAACGGCTCGAACAGACGGGCGAGCTGATCGTCGGGAATGCCTGGCCCGGTGTCGCGCACCTCGACACGGACGCCGGTGTCGCCGGCCATCAGCACGAGCGTGACGCGTCGCGGCGCCGGCCCACCCGCCATGGCCTCGACCGCGTTGGTCACGAGGTTGACCAGCACCTGCTGCAGCTCGATCGGGTCCGCCGTTACCTCGGGCAGGCCGGGCGCGCAGGCAAGATCGATCGCGGCCCCCATGCGCCCCGCTGCCGGGCGCAACAGCTCGCAGGTTTCGGCCGCCAGCGCTCCGAGGTCGAATGGCTCGGGACGGCGGCGATGCGCGGTCAGGCTGTCGCGGGTGCGTGCGACGATGCCGCTGATGCGATCGACGGTGCGCGTCAGCCGCTCCACCGCGCGCAATGCCGCGGCAATGTCGGGCGCGGGCGCGCGGAGCCAGCGCAGCGTGGTCTGCACGTCCATGACCATCGAGGCGATCGGCTGGTTGAGCTCGTGCGCCAGGGTCGCCGAATAGGCGCCGATCGTGGCCACGCGGTTGGCCCGCGCCAGCTCGTCCTGCGCCGCGCGATGCAGCTCGGCGATGCGCGCCTGCTCGGTCATGTTCAGGATGCTGGACACGTGCAGCCCGTCGGCCAGGCGGTTGACGGTGTAGTAGACGGGGATGCGCTGGCCATCCTTGCCGGTCAGCATGGTCTCGCCGTCGATGTGGTCCTTGCCGGTGAAGGCCATGTCGAGCTGGCGCAGCAGGACCGCCTCGCCATCCTCGGCATTGTCCGCCGGTGGGTTGGCGGCCAGTTCGGCGAGGTCAGCATAGCCCATCAGCCGGGCCAACGCACGGTTGACGCGCGTGGTCCGGATCAGGCCGAGGCATTCGCGGCAAAGGTCGGGGTGGTCGCGCAAGTGCGCGACAAGGTCGGTCACGCCTTCCTCGCGCAGGCGGGCGAGGATCGGCAACGTGCCCGAGAAATCCATCTCGGCGAAACTGATGTTGCCGACATCGAACAGGCTGGCGTAGCGCGCCTCGGTGCTGAGGAGGGCCCGTGTGCGCTCTTCCACGCGCTGCTCCATCGTCTCGAGCAGTTCACGCACCTTCTGCTGGGCCAGCACTTCCTCGTGAATGTCGAAGGCGCCGCCGTAGAAGCGGATGATCTCGCCGGTGACGGGGGAGCGCACGGCGCGCCGCGCCATCGACATCCAGCGATAGCTGCCGTCCTGCATGCGCAGGCGAACCTGGCCGGAGACGTCTTCGCCCGTCACCTGCGACCGCTCAAGCCGCTCGCGCAAGGGGCCGATATCGTCGGGGTGGACGCATTGGCGCCAGGTCTGGCGCGCGATGCCTTCCTCGATCGGGACGCCGGTGATCTCGGTGAAGCGGCGATTGAGGAAGTCCCATTCGCCCTTCGCGGTCGACCGCCAGAGCATGTGCGGCACGGAGTCCGCGAAGGTCACCATTTCCGCCTGGCTCTCCGCCAGCTGCGTCTGCACGGCATGGACCGCCTGCCGCTGCGCCAGCAGCGCCTGCGTCAGCCAGATCGCCAGCAGTTCGAAGCCGAGCCGGATCAGGCTGCCGGCATCGCGCCCGCCGAAGTGGACGATCACCCAGGACGCGATCGCCAGCATCCCGCACAGCACGCCCCAGGCCCAGGTGCGCCGCGTGCTGCCTGATGCAAGGACGAGGACGCCGAGGTAGAGTATAGCGAAGCCGCCGTCGATCGGCGCCAGCGTATCCAGCGCGAAGATCCCGATCGCCAGCAAGGCTGCCAGCACGCTGCGGACAACGGCCCGCCGCGCAATCGCGGCATCGGGCCCCTGTCCATCGGGCTCCTGTCCATCGGGCCCCTGCCCGCTGGTCAACTCTTCCACCCAATTCCCCTGCGAATCCTGCGTGGCCGCGCGTGGCCCCATATCGAGGCCCATCCTACCCCTACCAGAGTGGGTATCGAAAGCCGCCGTCCCCTGCGCCACCTTGGCATAACGCAGGAGAAACATCATGCACACCCACAACACGGCCCCTACCCAGCATGTGGTGGTGGGCGAGACTTCCTATGCCTACCGCCGGTTCGGCGCGGGCAAGGGCCTTCCGATCGTGCTGCTGCAGCATTTCACCGGTGGCCTCGACCATTGGGATCCACTGCTCACCGACGGCCTGGCCCGCGACCGCGAGGTCATCCTGGTCGACAACGCCGGCGTCGGCGCCTCCACCGGCAAGACGCCCACCACGATCGAGGGCATGGCCGACTGCATCGCGGAATTCGTCGATGCCCTTGGCCTCGACCGGTTCGACCTGCTCGGATTCTCGATGGGGGGCATGGTGGCGCAGGCCTATGCCATGCGCCATGTCGAGCGCATCCGGCGTCTCGTGCTGGTCGGCACCAGTCCGCGCGGCGGCGAGCCTTCGCCCTACCAGGCCGAAGTGTCGAAGCGCGCGACCGGCAGCGCCGGCGAGGAAGGTTTCGCCTGGCTGTTCTTCGGCCACTCCGACACCGGACGCGCCGCAGCCCACGCCTTCTGGCAGCGCCGCCACGAACGCACCGAAGACGTCGACCCGCCGAGCGGCATGGAAACCGTCATGGCGCAGGTCGCCGCCGGGCGCGAATGGGCCGTGCCGCATGGCGAGCGCTTCGCCGACCTCGCCGCGATCACCGTGCCGACCTTCGTCGCCAACGGCACGCTCGACGTCATGCTGCCGACGATCAACTCGTTCCATCTGCAGCAGAACCTGCCGGACGCGCAGCTCATCATCTATCCCGATGCCGGCCACGCCCCGCATTTCCAGCATCCGGCGACGTTCCTCGCCCACCTGCGCCAGTTCCTCGACGGCTGATCCGGCCGCAAACCAGCCACGACCGGGAGACACCCCATGACCGAACTTGCCACCGCGATCATCGACGCGCACGGCGGCCTCGACCGCTGGCGCCAGTTTTCGACGCTCAGCGCCCACCTCGTCCAGGGCGGCGCGCTGTGGGGTCTCAAGGGCCAGGCCGGCCTGCTCGACGACACGACCGTCACCATCGACCTGACTCAGGAAAAGGCCTCGCACGCCCCCTTCGGCGCCGACCAGCGGCGCACGCTGTTCACGCCCGGCCTGGTCGAACTGCACGCTGCCGACGGCACCGTGCTCGACAGCCTGCCCGACCCGCGCGCCTCGTTCGCCGGGCATACGCTGGAGACGCCGTGGAGCGAGGCGCAACTCGCCTACTTCGCGGGGCTGGCGATGTGGACCTATCTCACCATGCCGTTCCTGCTCGCCCACCCCGGCGTCGAGACCGAAGAGCTGGAGCCGTGGGACGCCGATGGCGAGACCTGGCGCCGGCTGAAGGTGACGTTCCCGGCGGACATCGCCACGCACAGCACGGTGCAGACGCTCTATGTCGGCGCCGACAACCTGCTGCGCCGCCATGATTACGACGTGGAGATCGCCGGCAACACGGCGGGTGCGCACCTGATCTCGGACTATGTGACCGTGCAGGGCATCGCCTTCCCCACGCGCCGCCGCATCTTCCCGCGCCAGCCCGATGGCCAGCCGATGGCGCAGCCGCTGGTCGTCTCGATCGACCTCGACGCCATCACCCTGGCCTGACCGCCGCAACCCTCCCTTTTCGAACAAAGGAAATCCGCCATGTCCAAGGCTCTCATTACCGGCGCATCGAGCGGCATCGGTGCGATCTACGCCGATCGCCTTGCCCGCCGTGGCCATGACCTCGTCCTCGTGGCGCGCACCGCCGACCGCCTCCAGGCGGTGGCCGACCGCATTACTGCCGAAACCGGTCGCAGCGTCGAGATCATCACCGCCGATCTCGGCCAGGCCGACGACCTCGCCCGCGTCGAGCAGGTGCTGCGCGAGGATGTCGCGATCGACACCCTCGTCAACAACGCCGGCTTCGGCAGCGTCATGCCGCTGATCGCCTCGGACGTCGCGCGCATGGACGAGATGGTCGCGATCAACGTCACCGCGCTGATGCGCCTGACGTATGCCGCGGCATCGGGCTTTGCCGAACGCGGCCAGGGCACGATCATCAACATCTCCTCGATCGTGGCGATCGGGCCCGAAATCCTCAACGGCGTCTACGGCGGCACCAAGGCCTTCGTGCTGGCCTTCACCCAGTCGCTCCAGCACGAGCTGGCCGACAAGGGCGTGCGCGTCCAGGCCGTGCTGCCCGGCGGCACCGCCACCGAATTCTGGGGCATCGCCGGCTATGGCGACTATGCCAACAGCCCGCAGACCATGCCGGCCGAGGCCATGGTCGACGCCGCGCTCGCCGGGCTGGACATGGGCGAGGTCGTGACTATCCCGCCGCTGCAGGACGGCGCGATGTGGGATGCCTACGAGGCGCAGCGCCGCACGATTGCGCGCAACCTGGCCCATGCCACGCCCGCCCCGCGCTACACCGCCGAGCCGGCGCCCGCGGCCTAAGGTCCCTGGCTTCAATCTGTCGATGGTCGAGAACCCGATCCCGACCGGAGCCGGATCCAGACTCCCGGGCGGCGTGGAACTGGTCCACGCCGTCCGGTAATTTCGAGGAACTCAGCCCAGCGCGCGATAGCGGAACTGGCGGAACTTCACCCGGCCCTTGCCGGCGGCGAATAGCCCGGGACGCAGGCTGAGAAGGTCGTCCACGGTATTGGCGTTATAGCCCGAGACTTCGCTGCGCACCCCGTGGCGGGTCCAGGCCTTGCCATCGAGGCTGTAATAGAACGTCGCGATCTGGTCGATGCAGGTGATGCGCAGGACCATGCGCCTGGCCGGCGGGGCGGGCTCCTGCCAATAGGCGGTCTTGCCGCCGCGGTACGAGATCATGCGCGTGCCATCGATGCCCATGCCAAGATAGAGCCGGTCATCGAAGAACAGCAACAGCCCGCCCGTGGCACCGTCCTCGAGATCGACCTCCACCGTCACCTCGTACGCGCGGTCGCCCACCTGCTGCGTCAGCGGCGACGAGTCCGCCGGACTGGAGCCCTTGGCCTCGAGCACCAGCGCGCCATCGGCGACGTGCACGCGCCTCGCCTCGTCGGGGGTGCTGGCATAGAGCGACCACAATGTGCCGAGGCG
Organism: Novosphingobium sp.; assembly: GCF_036803765.1. GTDB lineage: Bacteria > Pseudomonadota > Alphaproteobacteria > Sphingomonadales > Sphingomonadaceae > Novosphingobium. The sequence continues at coordinate 16,905 of NZ_DAIRTS010000032.1, read as the reverse complement.
CAGCGTGGCGAAGTCGTCGGAATGCGGCATGCCGTGGGGTACGGCGGTGCCGTTGCGCGGCTTTGCCAGCGGGCGCGAGAGATCCCCGCCGGTCGCCTCGAACCAGCCATCGTCGGTCCAGCGGATCGGTTCAAGCAGGGTTTGGCGGCCGAGTGTCGCATAGCCGTTCTCGAACCCGTGGTAGACCATGTACCACTGCCCGCCCGGCCCCTCCACGCACGTGGCGTGCCCCCGCGACCACCAGCGTTCGCTGCTCGACGTCGAGCGCACGATCGGATTGTGCGGGCAATGCTGCCACGGCCCGTTGATCGAGCGCGAGCGCGCGGCAACCACCATGTGCCCGGTCGCCGGGCCGCCGGTCCCGCCCACGGCGTTGACCAGGTAGAACCATTCGCCGCGGCGGAACAGCTTGGGGCCTTCGGGCGACCAGGCCTCGGTGATCCAGTCGTCGGGGTAGCGCCAGGCCTCGTAGGCGGTTTCGACCGGGCCCGCGGTGGCGAGGCCATCGGCGGTCAGACGCACCCGCTTGCCCTCGTTCAAGAACAGGTAGCGGTGCCCGTCCTCGCCGACCACGTGGCCGGGGTCGATCAACCCGCCGATGCCCAGGTCGATCGGATCGCTCCATGGGCCTTCCATCGAGGGGGCATGGATCACGAAGATGTTGGCGAAGCTTTTCAGCGGCGGCGACCATGGCGCCTTCATGAACGGGATGTAGATGAAATAGCGACCGTCGACCTTGGCGATGTCGACCGCGAACCCCGTCCCCAGCGGGCGGGCCAGCGCCGGGCCGAGCGGGCGCCAGTTCACCAGGTCGCGCGAGTGCCAGATCAGCAGACCCGGCGCCCCGTCGAACGAGGAATGCGTCATGTAGTAGTCGTCGCCGTCCTTGAGCACAGAAGGATCGGGATAGTCGCCCGGCAGGATCGGGTTGAGGTACGAGCCGTTGCCGAGGTCGGCCTTGCGCTGGCCTTCGATGCCCCGCGCCCAGTGCAGGTCCCCGGTTGCGGCGCACGTGCTGCCCGGCGGCGTGACGGGTGAGGCACCGGCGCGCGGGCTGGCCGCCAGAGCAGAGCCGGCACCCGGAAGCGCTGCGACGCACGTGCCGAGCCCCAGAAACTTCATTGCATTGCGCCGGTCCGTCATCGCCACCTCCCATTTGCGAACGCGGTTCTAATTCAAACTGCCGCACTGGCAAGAGACGCTATGCCGCGCTGTATTGTAACCTTAATTCTATTTTGCTACGGCGAGGCCAGACAAAGAGGGGCCGCGTCCTGACAGGGGCAGCAGGTCCACGGGAGAAACCATGAACCGCCTGCGCGAATTCTATGCGTCGCTGACGCTCAAGCCCCAGGGCGCGACCATGGTCGTCGCCGGATTCCTGCCCATCTTCGCGATCATCGCCATGTTCCCGGTGGTCGCCTCGCTCATCGGTCATTTCCACGATGTGCCGAACGCCGCGATCCTCGTGCCCGCGATGGTGACGGCGCCGGGCTATGCCATTGCTATCCTCGCGCCCTTCGCGGGCCTCGCGGTAGACCGCTTCGGGCGTCGGCGGCTGCTGCTCGCCTGCACGCTAGCTTATGGCGTGGTCGGCAGTGCGCCGTTCTTTCTCGAGGATCTCACCCCGATCATCGTCAGCCGCGTGCTCCTTGGCGTGTGCGAGGCGGGCATCCTGACCATCGTCAACACGCTCATCGCCGACTACTGGGACGACGCGGGCCGGCGTAACTGGCTGATGGCGCAGGGCGTGATCGGGCCGGCGCTGCAGGGCGCGGTGCTGATCGGGGTCAGCGCGGTTGCCGCGATCCGCTGGAATGCGGGTTTCCTGGTCTATCTCGTTGCCTTGCCGATTTTCGTCGCGATGTACTTCACCACGTTCGAGCCGAAGAAGCCGGGCGTGGCTGACCCGGCGACCGCGTCGGTTCGCGCACCGACGAGCGCGTCCGACGGCCCCTTCCCGCTCGCGGCGGCGCTGGGCGTGGCGGCGCTGACGTTCGTCACCGGGCTGATCTACTACGTGTTCATCGTCAATGGCAGCCTGGCATGGGCCGAGATCGGCGTGCGCGATCCGATGGCAGTCAGCCGCGCCACGTTCTGGCCCTCGATGTTCGTCATGGCCGGCGCCGCGCTGTTCCGTGTCGTCTCGCGCTATTCGAGCGCGACGCAGATCGCGGTGTTCATGCTGCTGTTCGCGGTGGGCCTCGGCGGCATCGGCCTCGCGCGCGACGTGCTGCAGCTGCAGCTTGCGCTGATCGTGCAGCAGACCGCGGCCGGCATGGCCGTGCCCACGCTGATCGCCTGGGCGCAGTCGCAATTCGGCTTCGCGCATCGCGGGCGCGGAATGGGCCTGTGGACGAGTGCGTTCTTCCTTGGCCAGGCGGTTTCGCCGATCGTGGTGGGGATGATCGCGGGCCGCACCGGCACGATGCAGGGCGCGTTCTTCGTCGCCGGCGTTGCCGCGCTGGCGCTGGCGATCGGGGCGGTGGCAGCATCTCTCCGCCGCCTGCACCCGCTGCCCGTTTCGCAAACGCAGTAAATAGAATTGACGTTCCCGTTTTAGTGGCGTCTATTCTGGTCCATGCCCGCCAAAACTGCAGCCAAACCCAAAAAATCCGCATCGCTTGCGGTCGAAGACGTCAGCCGCAAGCCGCAACAGGGCCGCAGCAAGGCCTCGCTCGAACGCATGCTCGCTGCCGCGCGCGAACTCATGCTCGAGCGGGGCAACGAGGATTTCACCCTGCAGGATGTGAGCCAGCGCGGCAACGTCTCGATAGGGTCGATCTACCTGCGCTTCGAGAGCAAGGACAATCTGGTGCGCGCGGTCATCGCCGACGCGCTCGACGCGATCAGCGCCGAGGAAACCACCATGCTGGCCGCACTGACGCCGCAATGCACGTCGCTCGGCGATTTCGTGCCGCGCTATGTCGAAAGCTATGCCGAAGTGCTGCGCATCAATGCCCCGTTGCTGCGCCTCAGCATGCAGCGGGCCGCCAGTGATCCGCTCGTCTCCGGCCCCGGCAAGGCCCACGCCATGCGCGCCGCGAGCCAGGGCACCGAGGCCATGATGGCCTTCCGCGACGAGATCGCGGGCGACGATCCGGAGCGCAAGGCGCTGTCGTCCTACCACATCATCTTCGCGACGCTCGCGCGCCAGCTGAGCCTCGGCTCGACCGGGGAATCGGTCCACGACTACGACTGGCGCGACCTCAAGCGCGAACTGGGCCGCATGTGCCTGGCCTACTTGCGCGCTGCCTGAGGTAGCGCGCTACCTACTTGCCACGGGGCGGGGAGGACCTTGCGATCCTCCCCGCCAAGCCCCTTACTTCTCACCCGCCACGGCTGCGGCCGCGCGGGCGGCCAGGATGTACGACGCGGTCGTGCTCACCGTGTATTCGTTCTCGAACCACAGGAACGGCCAGTCGGCCTTGAGCTCGGGATAGTCGGGCTTGATGACGATCACGCCCGGCACCATGCCACCGGCGATGAAGCCGAAGTCGGCCCGGTTGTGGCCATAGCCCATGAGCTTTGACCGACCGCCGACTGCCGAGACCAGCGAGAGGTTGTTCGCCGGGTGACGACCCAGCATGTAGTCGAGCGCGCGCAGCGTCGGCTCGGCCCCGACCAGCTTGGGGTAGGCCTGGTGCATCAGGTACATCGTGGTGCCGAAGCTGGCAACCTCGCCCGAGCCGGCCCACGAGCCCATCGCGATCGGCACGCCGAACGGATTGCCGCTGCCCATCGCCTCCAGCTTGGGCACGCTGGCGCGGACCATGGCCTCGACCTTCTTTTGCGTGGCGGCATCGAGATAGGGCAGTGCGCGCACGATCACCCCGCCAATGCGCTCGAACGCAGGCGCGGTGCCGGGCAGCAACGCCTTCAGGCGCGCGACGTACAGCGGATCGCCCTTGGTGGTGAGGATCATCTCCACGGTCGCGGCCGCCTTGGCCACGGTCAGGTATTGCGGCGCATAGCCACCGTCGTCGCGCCCGTCGCTGCCGTTCTTCGTCTCGCCCTGCGCCTTGGCCCAGAGCGCCTTGGCGATGGTCAGCGCCTCGGCCGACAAGGCATCGTCGAAGCCGGCGAGCGCGCGGCTGGCGGCGGCGAGCCCGCCGGCGACGGCCAGATCGTTGGCGGGATAATCGGTGGTGAAAGCCCAGCGATCGTCGGGCGTGCCCGAGCGATCCTGTGCGATCGTGCCCGCCGCCAGCGCGGGATCATAGACATGGCCGTCGGTCTGCGAGCCGGCATCGCCGAGATGCGCGTACTGGCGCACCTCGGGGTCGATGATGCCGACGATGCTGTGGCCAAAGACCTTGTACTGCGCGACCAGCTGCAAGGCGCCGTGGCGGATCTGCTGCAGCGCGTCGGGTGCGCCGTCGGGCTTGCGGATCTCGACCAGCCGCTGGCTCTCGTCCACGCTGGTCTGGTCCCAGTCCAGCCCGAACAGCTCGCGCGCCCAGACCAGGTCGCGCACCACTTGCGCGTTCTGCGGGGTCTGGATGTCGTAGTCGCCCGCGTCCTGGAAGCCGCCGACCGCGAGACCGGGGATGTGCTCGCCCGCCTTGAACGGTGAATCGAGATTGGCCCCCATGCGATAGCCATCGAAGTGCGTGATGTTGGGCGGCGCCTGGCGCGCATCGTCACGGTGCGAATCGCGCTGCCAAACGCGGTACTGCTCGCGCACCGTGACGTGGTCCATCTGCACCGGCAGGAACGTGTCGAGCGAGGGCTGCCAGATACGCGCATAGGCATCGGCTGCGATCGGGAACGGGTTGGTGATCTGCCCGGCGTAGCGGATCGCGTAGAGGCCCGGCTCGCGCAAGCTGGTGAAATCGAACGCGGCGTAATTGTAGCGCAGGAACTTGCCCTTGGGCTGGACGGCGCTGCGCAGAACTTCCTGCTCGCCCTGCGCGGTCAGCTTGACCAGCGTGGCCTCGGCGGGCGCGGCGAAGGCAGGGTCGAGCTCGATCATCGCGACCTTGCTGCGCAACGGGGTGTAGCCGGCCTGGTTGAACGAGACGACGGGCGCGCGGGTCCAGCCGGGGATCGTAGCGGGCTTCACGTGCCAGACTACCGCGTCCTTTTGCGCGCCGGCGGCGATCAGCGAGCGTACCACGAACCAGCCGTTCTGCGCCCGGTTGCGCGCGTCATACAGCGCGAGCGGTGCATCCGAGGTGATCGTCACGCGCGTCAGCGGATCTTCGGGCGAAAGCGTCACGCTGGTGGCGCCGGCCGCGATTGGCTCGGGATCGCCGCTGCCGTCGGCCTTCATCGGCCCGGCGGCGTTGCGCGGGAACAGGCCCGGCGTTTCGCCCATCAGCCAGGTCTTGCCGAAATAGGCAGTCGGCAGGAAATCGAGGTTGAACCCGGCCTTGCCGACCAGCTCGGCCGGCAGCGGCGCATCGAGATCGACCGAAACGCGAAAGCCCCCCGGCTCGGGCGTCACCTTCATCGTGTAGGCGAGTTTGGCCTGCGGATAGCTCGAGGTGACGGCGATCGTCCCGCTGGCAGCATCCATCGTGCGCTTGCCGAAGGTCGGCACCGGGTCCCACTGCTCGGGCGTGGGGTTGAGGCGCACCTGCCCGTCGGTGGCGATGCGCTCGCCGTGCAGCACCATCTGGATGCCGGCATTCTTTTCGTCGAAGAAGATCGGGCTGAACTGGTTGTGCTCGACGAAGACGCTGAGGCCCGGCGCCTCGAGCGTCTGGGCGGACGTGGCGACCGGGGTTGCATTGGCTGGCGTGGCCGCCGCGCCAGGTGCCGCCTGCGCCGCGCCCAGCTGCGGGGTGGCGAGCGCGAGCGGCGAACAGGCCAGGGCGAGCAGACGAGCGGTCAGGAACCTGCGCATTCGGATATCCTCTCATGATAGCGGTATCACCCTTTTTCCGGGTGTTGGCCGCTTGCAAACTGCTTGCGCGGTCGGCGTTCGTGCAGCTCCATTTGAATATCAGCCGTGCACGGACGTTACCAAGTTTGTAGCGCTACCATTATTTGCCTTACGAGGACGCACTTGGCAAGCGGACACGAGCACTGCCCAAAGGGGGAGGTTCAAGGACTTCAAGCGGGCAACGCAGCGCCCCTGCGGCGCGGCTAGCCCAGCGTGGGCATGCCCGGGAATTCGCCTGCGGGATCGTCGGCGCGCATACTCGATGCGGAGCGCGTGACCAGCGAACCGCGTCCCGCCGCCTTGGCGGCATAGAGCGCCGCATCGGCGCTGGCGAACAGCACTTCGGGATCGCAGCGCAGCGGATCGTCGATGAAGGCGAGCCCTGCCGACGCGCCGAGCGGCACCCATGCATCGCCCCGCGGCACGGGGCGGCACAATTCCGCCACCAGTGCCTCGGCTCGCGCCCGGATCGAGGCCGGCGCCATTCCGGCGCGGACCAGGATGGCGAACTCGTCCCCGCCGATGCGGGCCATGAGCATGGCATCGGGGAACATGTGCGTCATCCGTTCGGCGGCCACGCGCAGACAGGCGTCTCCGGCCATGTGGCCGAGCCGATCGTTCACCTGCTTGAAGTCGTCCAGATCGATGAGGATCAGCGCGGCGAGCGGCCCGAGGCGCGGATCGGCAGCAGGAGCAGCCAGAAAACGGGTCTCGAAGACACTGCGGTTGGCAAGCCCCGTCAGGGCGTCGTGCTCCGCCTGTCGGCGCAAGGTCTCGAGCCTGTGACGGTCCTCGGTAATGTCCTGCTTGATGCCATGCAGCCGCACGACCCGGCCGCCCTTGCGCACGACGTCGGTGGTCAGGCGCATCCAGCGCCGTTCGCCGTCATGCCGCACGATCTGCGCTTCCATGGCGAAGGGTTGCCCGGTCGCGATCGCCCAGGCCCGCAGGCGCTCCATCCGCAAACGGGATTCCTCGTCGTACAGCGCGACGATTTCACGGCGATCGAGCCGCTCAGCGGGCGAGAGGCCGAAGAGGTGATAGACCCCCGGGGTCCAGGAGAGGGTGCCGCAGGCGACATCGCAGGACCAGGCGCCGATTCCCGCGCGGGCGACCGCGTCGGCGAAGAGCGGATCCGTATCATACGGCAGCGGGGCGGCCTTGCGGCCCGACATCACCTCTCGACGCATTCCGTCAACCTTCAGCGTTATCGGCGACGGCGATAGCGAATCAGGGTTAACGGCCCGTAAGTATCGGAACGAAGCTTCGATTTTGGCGCGACAGAGGGCTGCGTCAGCTGCGCACGATGCGCGGAGGGCGCGCCATGCGGCGCTCGGCGCGCAGGTCCGCCGCGAGCCCGTCGCGGGTGAAGCGCGCGGGCAGGCCGAGCGCGGCGCCAAGCGGATCACCGATCAGCGAGGCGGCGAAGGCGGCATTGACGATGCGCGCGATCACCCCGGGCAATTCGGCCGCACCCAGCACGGCGCGTCCGCGCGCCGGCGCTTCCAGATCGACGAGCAGGCTGCGAAACTGCGCGAAGAGACTGGCGAGGTGGGGATCGCGCTGCGCCGCCAGCCAGCCGAACAGCCGCCCCGCGCCCGATTCCTCGAACCGGTCGAAGATCATGTCGATCAGGGCGACCTCGTCGATCAGGCCGCGGCGCAGGTCCGACACGCCCGTGCGCACCGCGTCGAGGATCTCGGCGACCAGTCGATCGACCAGCATCGCCTGGAGATTGGCGATCGTGCCGAAGTGATGCGTGAGCGTGCCATGCGCCAGGTTCATCTCACCGGCGATGGCCTGGAGCGTGACCGCCGCAGGGCCGCCCTGCACCAGCACGCGGTGCGCGGCGTCGAGCGCTTCTTGGCGCAGAACATCAGGCGTTCGCCGCCGCCGACGCCCGGAGGCAGCCTCTATTGTCATCGTTGACAATATGTCGTAGGATGCGGCTTCCGTCAATGCAGGACGAGGTCAATGCAAGGCGAGTCTGGCGCGCAGCCCATTTCCGATACCGATACCACCCCCGAGCAGGGCACGCATACCCATGCCCACCCGATCCAGGTCGAGACCGACGAGATCGACCACATGGGCCACGTCAACAACGCTGTTTACCTCAAGTGGGTGCAGAACGCGGTGATCGCCCACTGGGAGCGGTTCGCCCCGGTCGAGGCGGTCCGCGAACACCTGTGGGTCGCGCTCAAGCACGAGATCACCTATCGCCGCCCGGCCTTCCTGGGGGATGGCATCGTGGCGGAAAGCATCGCCGAGCGGCTGGTCGGCGCGCGCGCCTTCTTCACCACGCTGATCCGCCGCGGCGACGACATCCTCGCCGAGGTCAAGAGCAGCTGGTGCTGCATCGATTCGATCACGCATCGCCCGGTGCGGCTGTCGCAGGAAATCGCCCAGCGCTTTTTCGCCGGCAAGCCCGCGACCTGAGATCGGGGCCGCTTCAGCCCGCCAGCACGATGTCCACGCCGTGGCGCTCGGCAAACGCGGCACGGCGAGCATCGGGCATCGTGTCGGTCACGAAGATGTCGACATCCGACAGTGACCCGATCCGCGCCGGGGCCTGGCGCTCGAACTTGGTGGCGTCGGCCACCAGCATGACGCGGCGGGCCTGCGCGATGATCGTCTGGCTGACCTTGACCTCGTTGATGTCGAAATCGAGCAGGTCGCCCTCGTCATCGAGCGCGCTGGTGCCGATTACTGCGTAATCGACCTTGAAGCCCCGGATGAAGTCGACCGTCAGGGCGCCCACCACGGCGCGGTCTGCACTGCGCAGGCGCCCGCCCGCCACGATCACCTCGATCCCGCTCTTGGCGCCGAGGATGTCGGCCACGTTGAGATTGTTGGTCACCACCAGCAGGTGATCGTGATCGAGCAACGCGCGCGCCACCGCCTCGGTCGTGGTGCCGATGTTGAGGAACAACGAGGCGTTGTCGGGCACGAGCGCCGCCGCTCGGCGCCCGATCGCATCCTTGGCCGCCGCCGCCATCGCCCGGCGCGCTGCGTGGCCGATATTGTCGAGCCGCGATTCGAGCATGGCCCCGCCGCGCACGCGCGTCAGCTGCCGCTGCCCGGCGAGCAGGTCGAGATCCTTGCGGATCGTCTGCTGCGTCACGCCGAGCACGCTGGCGAGCTCCTCGACCCCGGCAAAGCGCACGCCCTTGAGGTATTCGATCAGGTTGATGTGCCGCATCGCGGCAAGGTCGGCCATCAGCGATCGCCCGCGTGATGCGCGGCCAGCCAGTCGTCGACCCGCGCCACGGCATCGGGCGACAGCCGCAGCAGCAGCTTGGTGCGCCGTGCGACGACGTCCTCGGCGCGCATGGCCCATTCCTCGCGCGCGAGGTAGGCCAGTTCCGCCGCATAGAGGTCTGCGCCGAAATGCTCGCCCAGCTGTTCGATCGTGCGCGCGCTGCCGAACACGCTGCGCGCCCTGGTGCCATAGGCGCGCGCCCAGCGCGCCAGCAGGTCGCGCGGCAGTTCGGGGCGCTCGGCCGCCAGGGCATCGACCAGCGCATCGAACCCTTCAGCCGGAAAGTCGCCGCCGGGCAGCTTCGCGCCGCCGGTCCAGGCCCCGCTCGCCTGCGTGTAGAACGGCACCAGCTTTTCGAGGGCGTGCTCGGCGAGCTTGCGATAGGTGGTAATCTTGCCGCCGAACACGCTGAGCAGAGGTGCCTGCCCCTCGCGCTGGTCGAGATCGAGCACGTAGTCGCGCGTCACCGCCGAGGCGTTTTCGGCCTTGTCGTCGTAGAGTGGACGAATGCCCGAATAGGTCCAGACGATGTCCGCCTCGGCAACCGGGCGGGCGAAATGCGCGCGGACCACGTCGAGCAGATAGGCGGTTTCCTTGGCGCTGATCTGCGCGCGGCCCGGCGGCTGGTCCCACACCTCGTCGGTGGTGCCGACCAGTGTGAAGTCCCGCTCGTAGGGGATGGCGAAGATCACCCGGCGATCGGCGTTCTGGAACAGGAAGGCATGGTCGCCTTCATAAAGCTTGGGCAGCACGATATGGCTGCCCTGCACCAGCCGCATGGCACGGTCCTGCGGCGCACCGGCGATGCGGCCAAGCACTTCGGCAACCCACGGGCCGGCGGTGTTGACGAGACCGCGCGCGCGCACCGCCCGCGTCTGGCCATGACGGTCGACGATCGTCGCGTGCCACAGCGCGCCGTCGCGATGGGCGTTGACCAGCCGCGTGCGGGTGTGCACCTGCGCTCCGCGCGCACGCGCGTCCATCGCGTTGAGCACCACCAGCCGGCTGTCCTCGACCCAGCAGTCGGAATAGACGAAGGCGCGGCCCTTGGCGCCGGGGGCGAGCCCATTGCCCGCCGCATGGCGGCCAAGGTCGATCCCGCGCGTCGCGGGCAGGCGCTTGCGGCCGCCGATGTGGTCGTAGAGGAACAGGCCGAGGCGCACCATCCATGCCGGGCGCGGACTGCCCGCCTGCGGCAGCACGAAGCGCAGCGGCCAAATGATGTGCGGCGCCATCGCCCAGAGCCGCTCGCGCTCCATCAGCGCCTCGCGCACCAGCCGGAACTCGCCATATTCGAGATAGCGCAGCCCGCCGTGAATGAGCTTGGTACTGGCCGACGAGGTGTGCGCGGCCAGATCGTCCTGTTCGACCAGCAGCACCGACAGACCGCGCCCGGCCGCGTCGCGCGCGATGCCGGTGCCGTTGATCCCGCCGCCCACGATCAGCAGGTCGACGACGTCGGTTTGGCCGTCATCAGGCGCGTTCTGGACTGCGGAAACGAACGGATCGATGGACATGGCAACCCCTGGGATACGGATTCGACACAGCTGCATATAGCGACGATTCGCAAATATACGAACCTTTTCGCGCTTCCACCCCTGCCCCAAGCGCAGCATTTCAGGCAATCTCTGTCAAACTGCCGCAAACACACCCGCGATCCGTTGCGCAAATCTTCGAAATCGCACTTTTTGTTTGACGGCGGCGCGGCAATGTCGGAACCCGGCGGCCAAGCCAGTCCACTTGGGAGAGGACCATGACCCAGCCCCGCCATATCCTCGCGATCGACCAGGGGACGACCTCGACGCGCAGCATCGTGTTCGATGCCGCCGCGAGGGCGGTTGCCAGCAGCCAGCGCGAATTCGCGCAGTACTATCCGCAGGCCGGCTGGGTCGAGCATGATCCCGAGGACATCTGGCGCGATTGCCTGGCAACCGCGCGCGAGGCGATCGCGCAAAGCGGGCTGGGCGCATCCGCGATCGCCGGGATCGGCATCACCAACCAGCGCGAGACCGTGGTGATCTGGGACCGCGAGACAGGCACCCCGATCCACAACGCGGTGGTCTGGCAGGACCGCCGCACCGCCGCGACCTGCCAGGCGCTCAAGGACGAAGGCCACGAGGACCTGGTCCGTGCGCGCACCGGCCTGCTGCTCGATCCCTATTTCTCGGGCACCAAGGCGGCGTGGATCCTCGACCATGTTCCCGGTGCCCGCGCCGATGCCGAGGCCGGTCGCCTCGCCATGGGGACGATCGACAGCTTCCTGCTGTGGCGGCTGACCGGCGGCGCGGTCCACGCCACCGACGCCACCAATGCGGGCCGCACCCTGCTGTTCGACATCCACCGCCAGCAGTGGGACGAAGACCTCTGCGCGCTGCTGCGCGTGCCGATGGCGATCCTGCCGCAGGTGACCGACAACAGCGGCGTGTTCGGCCACACCGCGCCCGGCCTGTTCGAGGTGTCGCTGCCGATCGCCGGGCTGGTCGGTGACCAGCAGTCCGCGCTGTTCGGCCAGGCCTGCTTCGCGCCGGGCATGGCCAAGTCGACCTACGGCACCGGCTGCTTCATGCTGATGAACACCGGCACCAGCGCCGCGGTATCGCGCAGCCGCCTGCTGACGACACCCGCCTATCGCCTCAACGGCGTCACGACCTATGCGCTCGAAGGGTCGATCTTCGTGGCGGGCGCGGCGGTCAAGTGGCTGCGCGACGGGCTTGGCATCATCACCCATGCCAGCCAGACCAACGACATGGCGACGCGCATTGCCGACAACCACGGCGTCTACATGGTGCCTGCCTTCGTCGGCCTCGGCGCGCCGCACTGGCGGCCCGATGCGCGCGCGGCGATCCATGGCCTGACGCTCGACACCTCGCCCGCGCACCTGGCGCGCGCCGCGCTCGAGGCGGTCGCCTACCAGTCGTGGGACCTGCTCGAGGCGATGGCCAAGGACAGCGGCACCACGCCCGCCGCCATGCGCGTCGACGGCGGGATGACCGCCAACGACTGGCTGTGCCAGTTCCTGGCGGACATGCTGCAGATCCCGGTCGAGCGGCCGCAAAACCTCGAGACCACCGCAATGGGCGCCGCGTTCCACGCCGGCCTCGCCACCGGTGTGTGGAACGGCCTCGACGATCTTGCCCGCACCTGGACCGGTCGCGAACCGCAGCAGCCGGCGATGGCCGCCGACCAGCGCGAGACGCTGCTGGCCGGCTGGCACGACGCGCTGCGGCGCACGCTGCCGGACTGAGCGCGCCGCGTTCCTGCTGCGATCGGCGCCTCAGTCGGCGATGAAGCCGACGCGCTCGTGGCTGTTGTCGCAGAACGGCTTGTCGGCGGACTGGCCGCAGCGGCACAGGCGGATCGAGGTGATCCGGTCGACCGTGCGGCCCGTGCCCGCGCAGATTTCCAAGTTGCCGTCGACCTGCAGCGGGCCGTTGCGCAGGGGCAGGATGTCCACCGAGCCATTGCGACGCACCAGCGGCGACGAGGGGCGCGTGGCGGGTTCGCCCGAACCGATGAAGCCCGCCTCTGTATGGCTACCATCGCAGAACGGCTTGTTGCGCGAGGCGCCGCAGCGGCACAGCGTGGCGCGCAGGGCGGGTGACTGCCCGGCGATGCGCAAGTCGCCGCGCAAGCCGATCGGCCCGTTCTCGCGCAGCTGCGCCAGATTGATCGGCGGCGTGGCCTCGTTCGGCCCGCCATCCTTGCGGCGATAGCGGATCGCGCCCGAGGGGCACATGTGCGCGACCGTGACCAGCGCCTCGGTGCTCGCGCCGTCGGGATCGATCCACGCGCCTGGCTCGTTGGCCTTGAACACTCCGGGCTGGCCCAGCACGCAATGGCGCGCGTGAATGCAGCGCTCTCCGTTGTACAGCAGCGTCAGCCCCTCGCCCTCGATGGCGCTGAACCCGTCCTCGTCGGCCACGTCGGCATCGGGCAATGCCGGGGCCGGCGGCTCGGCGACCGGCGCAGGGGAAACCGGCGCAGCGTCCGTAGCTGAGAGATCCGCCAGCGTTTCGCGCAAGTGCCGGGCGATGCGGTCGACCTGCGCGGCGACGGGTGCTAGCCGCGGCAGGGTCTCGCCGATCGCCGCGCAGGCGCGGGCGATTTCGCCGAGCCGCTCCACCAGGATTGCGTCGGTGCCGGGCCCGGGCGGCAGCGTGGTCGTGGTGCGCAGCGTGGCGAAGCTCATGCCGGCGGTGCAGCTGTCGTCGCCATCGGCGGCGGGATGGCGCGTCAGCTCGCTCGCCAGCGGCGAGATCGCGTACATCAGGCTCGTCGCCGCATCGGCCAGCACGCGCTGTGCCGCGATGCCGCGCGTTTCGGCATAGGCCTGCAGCAGCAGGCGCAGCATCTGGTTGTAGGCCGCATTGGCGACATCGAGCAGTTCCGCCGCCGGCGAGGCGCAGACCCATACGCGATCCGCGCTCGCCGAGACCGGCGGGCGCATCAGCGGGTTGTGCGCCGCCGGGCGCGCAGGGGTAAAGGCAGGGTTGGCGGCGAGCAGCGCCTCGTATTCGCCGCGAATGGCGCGGAAGCGGGCGAAGTGCGAGACCTCGCTGCTGTCCGGCGCGCCTTCGCCCTGTTCGATGATCGCCTCGATCGCCTCCTGCGCGGTGCGCAGGCAGCGGACGCGCGCGATGCCGCGCAAGTTCGAGACATCGCGGCCGAGCTGGCGCGCCGGATCACCGACGAACAGCGCCGCCTCGCCGATGGTGTCGGCCATGCGCTCCAGCCCGTGGGCAATGGCTGCATAGAGCTGCCCTACCGTGTCGTAGTCCCACGCGCCGGGCATGATGCGTCCCGCCACGTGGCCACGCCGATAGGGCGCGGCAGGCTCGAACCCGGCGCCGTCGGCCAGCGCCACGCTTTCGGGGCGCTCGAGAAAGATGAAGTGGTCGAGCGTGTCGAGCGTGAACGGCGCCAGCCGCACCACGATGCCCGAGGGGTGATAGCCGGCGGGGATCGGAAAGTTGGCTCGCCCGAAATGCGGCGTGCCGCCCAGCGCGGCCATGATGTTGGCGACCATGGTGAGGTGCGCCATCTCCTCGACCGCCACGTCGATGATCGTGCGGCGCCAGCGGCGCACGGCGGCGAGTTCGTCGTCGGACAGGCCCTCGTCCGCGTCCTGCTTGAGGCTGAACGCGGCATAGAGGTAGCAGCACATCAGGTTGTGCTCGATCTCCGCCGCCTCGGCGAGGATGCCGAGCAATTCCTCGCGCGTGTCGATCGCCGCGTCGAGGGCAGTCGGAATGTGGTCGATGGGCGAGGTGGACATGGCGCGGTTCCGTCGGTCGAGGAAAGGCCCGACGGCGAGCGAAACCATGCCAGGCTCAAGGCCGCGACCATGCCCGCGCACGCGGACTGCGCCCAGCCATACCCCCGTATGGTAGCCCACGACGGCGGTGGGCGCCTCCGACTCACCTCAACCTGGCGTTGAGGATTCGCAGCTGGGTCATGTCCTCCATGCCCTCGGCGCCGTTTTGCAGGCCGATGCCCGATTGCTTGGCGCCACCGAACGGCACGTCGAGCGGCAGGGCCATGTGCTGGTTGACCCAGATCGTGCCGGTGTCGATGCGCGAGGCCACCGCGATGCCGCGCTGGACATTGCCGGTCCAGATCGTGCCACCCAGGCCATAGGGGCTGGCGTTCGCTTCAGCGATGGCGTGGTCGAGATCGTCATAGACCTGTACCGGAAGCACCGGGCCGAACTGCTCTTCCTGTACCAGTCGCGCGGTGCCGGGCAGGTCGGTGACGATCGCCGGGCGGATGAAATAGCCCGCACCGGTGGGATCGCCACCGGTCAGGAAGGTGCCGCCCTCGGCGCGCGCGGAGGCGATGAATTCCAGCACCTTGTCGAACTGCATGCGGTTCTGCAGCGGCCCCATCGTGGTGGCCGGGTCCATGCCGTCGCCCAGCACCGCCGAGGCCGCGCGCGCCGCGAGCGCATAAGCGAGCGGGCCGGCCAGTGCGCGCGGGGCATAGACGCGCTTGGTGGCATAGCAGACCTGGCCCGCATTGATGAACGCGGCGGCATAGATGCGGTCGGCCGTCCACTCGACGTCGGCATCGTCGAGCACGATCGCGGCATCGTTGCCACCCAGTTCGAGGGTGAAGCGCTTGAGCGTGTCTGCGGCCGAGGCCAGGACCTTGCGCCCGGTCGGCGTCGAACCGGTGAAGCTGACGTGCGCCACATCGGGATGGCCGGTCAGCACCGGGCCGAGATCGTTGGCGTCTACCAGCGTCTGGAACACGCCGGCGGGGAAGATGTCGGCCGCCAGCTCGCCCAGGATCAGCGTGGACAGCGGCGTCGAGGGTGCAGGCTTGGCGATGACCGTGTTGCCGGTGATCAGCGCCGGACCCAGCTTGAACGCCAGCAGCGTCATCGGCCGGTTCCACGGCATGATCGCCACGACCACGCCTTGCGCATAGCGCTGTTCGACGATCAGCTCGGCATCGGTATGGCGGATGACGCGATCCTCGAGGCGCTGGGTCGCGAAATGGGCGATGGCATCGCGGGCGCGGCCCACCTCGAACCGGCAGTCGGCGATCGGCCCGCCGCGCTCGCGGGTGAGCGTCTCGGCAATGCGATCGAGGTTGTCGGTGATCGCTTGGGCAAAGCGCTCCAGATAGGGGCGCCGCCCGTCATAGCCCAGCGCCGCCCAGGCCGCCTGCGCGCACTTGGCCGCGGCGATGGCCTGCTCGGCCTGTGCACGATCTGCGCGTGGTGCCTGCGCAAACGGCGCGGCCGTGGTCGGGTCAATCACGTCCATGGCCTGCGCGCCATCGACCAGAGTGCCATCGATCAGGAGACGGTGTGTCATCGTGCAAGATCCTGCAGGATTGAGGGAAAAAGTCAGGGATGGGGCGTCGGCAGGCTGACCATGCCCCGGCCCTCGGCGGCGACCGAGGCGCGGACCGAGGGGCGATCCGCCACCACCTCGAGCAGGCCGGCGATGTGTGGGAATGCGGTAAGCGGCAGACCGTAGAAAGCGGTCCAGCTGGCGATCACGAAGAAGTAGACATCCGCGGCGGTAAAGGTCGCGCCGGTCAGGTAAGGCCCGGCCTCGCTCCGCCGCGACAGGCTTTCCTCGACCATGCCGAGGCGGCCCTCGATGCGCTTCATCACCAGCCGGCGCATCGCCTCGTCGATCGGCCAGTTGAGCGGGACGAAGCTCTTGTGCAGCTCGGCCGCGACGAAGCTCTGCCACTCCATCACGCGCAGCCGTGCCAGCGAGCCGGCCGCCGGCATGAGGTCGGTCCGCCCGGCGCGGTCGCACAGGTACTGCGCGATCAACATGTTCTCGGTCAGCGTGGTGCCCTCGTCGGTGACGAGCAGGGGCACCATGCCGCGTGGCGCAACCGCGCGGTAATCCGACCCGTCGGCGCGCTGCTTGCGCGTGACGTTGACCACCTCGCAATCGAACGGTGCGCCGATCTCGCGGAGCAGGATGTGGACCGAAAGCGAGCTGGCACCGGGATGAGTATAGAGCTTCATCGGCACTCCGCGGGGCAGGCCGCCGCGGCAATGGTGCGGCCGGACGACGCGCTCGTGATGGCTGCGTTACGGCCGACAGATGGCGCCGGGGCATGCGCCGGACCAGCACTACCGTGGTATGGGACGGCAGCGGCACGATGCGGGCCGAGGCGCATTTTTACGCTACCCTCGTCTGTATCGCGCGGCTGTGCCCCAGGTGCCATCACGCGCGGGTTCAAGGAGATCACGATGGCCAGCCCGCCCCCCTTACCCGCCAGCCGAGCC
>NZ_DAIRTS010000031.1:0-33553 GCF_036803765.1 Novosphingobium sp. | reverse complement strand
TGGGATGGGAGGGGCGGCAGGCCCCGGGGGGACGGGTGTGCCTCTTAGAAGTCGAAGCGGATGCCCATGCGGTAACGCCGGCCGATCACGTCGTAATAGACCGAGTTGTTGTTACCGTTCCACAGCGGCGGGGGCATCACGTCGAACAGGTTGGTGACGTTGCCGAAGACCTGCAGCGTGCGCCCGCCCGACTTGATAAGGTCGAAGCTCGCGCCGAGGTTGGTGTAGAACCGCGAGGGCACCTTGTTGATGTTGATGCTGTTGACGAGGTTGACGTTGTAGGCGGGATCGTCCGGCCCGATCAGCGAGGCATCGTACTTGCCGGCCGAGATGAAGTGGCCCTGCAGGTTCACCGTCAGGCGCTTGAGCGTGAGCGAGGCGAACCCGTCGACGACCCACGAGGGCACGCCGCTGAGGCCGTTGTCGCCGGCGCGGTTTACCGGGGTGGTCGTGCCGGGCAGCAGCACCGCGCTGTTGGTCAGCTTGATGGTGTGCGTGGCCAGCCCGCGCAGGTCGAGCGAACGGCCATCGCCCAGCGGCATGCGATAGCTCGCCTCGAAGTCCAGGCCCTTGAGATCCTGGCGGTTGAGGTTGAGGTAGAGCACCGAGACCGACTGTAGGATGCCCGCGCCATTGCGCGTCACCAGCCCGCAGATATCGGCGGCGCCCGTGGTGTTGCAGGTGTTGACGATGACCTGCGCGCCCAGCGTCGCGATCGCATCGCGGATGCGGATCTTGTAGAAGTCCGCCGAAAGCCGCAGGCCCGTCAGCGCCCCGCGCGGCTGCAGCGTCACGCCCGCGGTGAAGGTGCGGGCCTTTTCCGGCGTCAGGTTGATGTTGCCGCCGGTGTAGATGTTGGCGAAGACCTGCGATCCGGTGCGCGTGTCGGAAATCGCGCCGACGCCGGTGACGGGCGTGGTGAACAGTTCCGAGGTGTTGGGCGCGCGGATGTCCTGCGATTCGGTGACGCGCAGCAGCACGCCCTCGACCGGCACGTAAGTCCCGCCGATCTTCCAGGTCGTGGCGTTGAAGCTGTTGGAGACCGAGAGGTTGGCGGTGTTGTAGTGCGTGCGGCGGATCGCGCCGTTGAGATCGAGGCTGCGGCCGATCGCGCTGTCCTTGAGCAGCGGGACGCCGGCCTCGACATAGCCTTCGATCACGTCGACATGGCCGCGCGTCGGCGTGGCGTTGAAGACGTAGAAGCCGTTGGTCGCCGAGATCGGGTCGACGGTGATCGACAGGCGGTCGCGCCGGGCCTCGGCGCCGGTCGCGACGGTGATCGGGCCGGCCCAGCCCTCGATCAGCGTGCCGTGGACGTTGGCCGCGCCTGCCCACTGGCGGAATTCGGTGCGCTGGTGCGTCGTGCCGAAGGCATAGGCCTTGGCCTCGGGCGAGAACTGGCTGCCGAGGATGTTGAGCGGCCGGCAGGCGGTGGTCGGATCGGTCAGCGCGGTGCGGCAGATGGGCGCGCCGGTGACCGGATCGGCGACGGCGTCGATCGCGCGGGCATAGTTGGCGGTGATGCGGTCGTTGATGGTCGACTGGTGTGCATCGGTCACGCCGTACTGGACATAGGCATCGTAGCCCCAGCTGCCGCCGAGCTTGCCGCTGGCGCCGGTTACGAAGCGGAAGGTGTCGCGCGTGTTGACGCTGTCGATCTGGCCGAAGTTGGTGCCCAGCTTGCCGATGACGAGGCCGGTATAGCCATTGGCCTGCATGGTCTGCCTGATCGAGGCGGGGAGGAACGGATTGTCGATGCGGATCAGGCTGCCATTGCCGGGGAAGCCGCCGTCGCGCACTTCGGGGCCGCTGGTATAGCCAGCGACATGGCCGTAGCTCATGTCGGCAAAGCCGGTGAAGGCATCCGAGGCTTCGTATTCGAAATGGCCGAAGGCGTTGTAGCGCGTGACCGGGATCGACAGCGCCGGATCGCCGAAGAAGGCGTTGAGCCCGGCGCCGGTGCCGCCTTCCATGAACAGCGCGCCGGCGTTCTGGCCATAGTTGAACGCCACCGGGTTGCCGTTGGCATCGAACTGCAACCCGCCCAGCACGCCGCCCCGTGCGGCGGCGCGCACCCCGGCGGCGTTGACGGTGCCGGTGATGAGGCCGCCCGGCGTCAGTGTCGCGGTGTGGACGTTGTAGGCGATGTTGTTGGCAGGGCGGCCGTTGACGCCCGCGGCCTGGGTCAGGTTGCCGACTTCGTTGGAGCAATTGGTGCGGGTGTAGCAGCCGCCCACGCCCTCGTCCTTGTCGTACTCGGCGCCGAACACGGCGTGGCCGCGCCCGCCGGCAAAGCTGGTGCCCGCGGCAATCTGCGCAACGTAGTTGTTGCCATCGCCGCGATCGGTGACGCCGTACTGGAAGTTGCTGCGCACCCCTTCGAGATGCTTGTTGAGGATGATGTTGATGACGCCCGACACCGCGTCCGAGCCATAGGCCGCCGAGGCGCCGCCGGTGACGACGTCGGCGCGTTCGATCAGCAGCGTGGGAATAAGGTTGAGATCGACCGTCCCGCTCGAGGTGCTGGGGGCGAAGCGACGGCTGTCGACCAGCACCAGCGTGCGGCTCTGCCCCAGGCCGCGCAGGTCGGCGATGCGTGCGCCGGCGTTCGACGGGTTGATGTTGGAGCCCACGACCGAGTTCGAAGGCGAGGACGAGGCGCGGAACGAGGGCAGCGTGGCCAGCGCCTCGCCGATGTTGGTCGAGCCCATCTTCTGCAAGCGGTCGGTGCCCAGCGTGGTCACCGGCGTCGGCGCGTTGAACGAGGAATTGGCGAGGCGCGAACCGGTGACGATGATCGCCTGCTGTTCGGCGCGCTCTGCGGGCGCGGGGCTTTCGGGCAGGGCGACGGGCGGCGCCTCCTGCGCCTGGGCGATCGCCGGCAAGGCGAACAGGCCGAGTGCGACGCCGCCGAGCAGGCGCGCGGTACCGAGCTTGATGTATCCCTTCATGACGGGTGTCCTCTCTCATCGGCCCGGTTTGGTCCGGTGCCTGGTTATGGTCTGGCAGAGGTGCGGGAGCGGGCGCCGGGCGGCGCCGCGCGTCATCGCACGATGTAGTAGCGAAACAGCGAGTGATCCGGCGGATCGCCGGGATCGAGATGCGGGCGGCGCGCGCCGACGCCGATCAGGACGGTGCGGTTGAGCCAGTCGTGGGGGCCGACCGGGGCACGAAAGGTGGGGGTGCAGCGGAAATAGCGCGGGATCGGGTCGGCGTCGTCGGGCAGCCCCGGCGGGCGCAGCGGGCCGTGCACATAGCCGCGGTTGTGGATGTAGATGTGCGCGCCGTCGTCGGCCTCGATCATGTAGTGCGCATTCAGCTCGACCACGCCGTCGGCGCGCACGATCGGCCAGTCCGCACCGCTGAAGTCGACCAGCTTGCCGTTGAGCCGCGGGCCGGTGATCGTGCAATCGGCGCCGACCGAGGTGTAGCCAACCGACATCCCGCCCGAGACCGGCCAGACCCAGCGCTTGTCGAAATTGATGCGGATGTCGAAGGCGTGCTCGGTCAGCAGCGCCAGGTCGGCATCGGGGTCCTGCGTCGTCATCGCTCAGTCCTTTCGCGCCGGGATCACCGGCAGCAGGAGGTGGGAGGGATGCGCCCCGCCGACATGGAGGATGTGGCGCCCGGCATTGCGGGTCTCCTCGTGCCGCGCGAAGGGCAGATTGGGCAGGCCTTCGGTCATCACGTCGTGGCCCTGGATCACCAGCCGCAGCGTCTCCCCCGCCGCAAAGCGGGTAGATGCGGGCCAGAACTCGACATCGACCGGGACGATCGCGCCGGGCGCGAGACGCTCCTCGGTCTCGTGATGGTGAAACGGCTGGAGCGGTGTGCTGCGCGCCGGATCGACCGCGCGGTGGCTGGCGCGCAGCCAGCCGAGCGCGACGGGGCCATCCTCGAAGAAGGCGTAGAACGTCTGGCCGACCGGCGCGCCCGAGGCATCGAGCTTTTGCAGCGCGACGAACAGGTCGATGTCGTCGGAGCCGTCCGCCTCGACCCACAGCCTGAGGCTGGCATGGCCGGTCAGCTCGGTGTCCTCGGCGAAGCGGTGGTCGAACACGGCGCGGCCTGTCGTCGCATCATAGGTGACGGTCGCATCGTCGGCCGGGGCTGCGGCCTGCAGCGCGCCGTCCGCCCCCAGCCATAGCGGCGTCGCCACGGTGCGGGCGAGCGGCCATTCGTCTTCCGCACGCCACTGCCCGATGCCGTGGGCCTCGCGCACCTCGATCTCCACCCGCGGCCAGGCGGGCAGGTTGGTCGCACGGCCTTGCAGGAAGTGGTCGAAGAAGGCTTCGCGGCGGCGCTGGTTGGCGGGCTGGTAATAGTGCGCCCACTTCTTCTGGCCGTGGACGGTCAGCCACTTCTGGTCGCTGGCCATGGCCTTGAACGCCTCGAGCGTGCCGCGCGTGTGCAGGCCATGGTCCGACCAGCTCGCGACCACCCAGGCGGGCGTGCTGATCGCGGCTAGGTCGATTTCCTTGCTGCGCCAATAGTCGTCCATCAGCGGATGCGCCTGGGCATTGGCCCAGGTGTCTTCGGCCTGGCCCAGCGAATGGGCGATGTTGTCCGAGGCGCGCGGCAGGAACCCGGTTTCGAGGATCCCGCCGTGGCGCGCGAATTCGCGGTACCAGTCGGTGAAGCCTTCCCACGGGTTGATCGCGGCCAGCGCGGGCGGGGCCAGCGCGGCCACCCAGAACTGGATCGCGGCAAGATACGACACACCGGTCATCCCGACCTTGCCGTTGGACCATGGCTGGTCGGCAAGCCAGGCGATCGTGTCGGCGCAGTCCTGTGCCTCGACCACGCCATTGTGGTGAAAATCGCCCTCCGACAGCCAGGCCCCGCGCGGGTCGACCACCGCCAGTGCATAGCCGCGCGGGCACCAGGCTATCGGATCGGCGCCCTCGAACGGGGTCTGTGGCGAAAGCCACGTGGGATCGACGCCCGAGTGCGGCCAGAACACCTGGTTGCTGCGCGCATGTTTGCCATAGGGGCTCCACGACAGCAGGCAGGGCAGGTTGACCGTGCCGGCCACGCCATCGGGGCGATAGATGTCGGCATAGATGCGAACCCCGTCGCGCAAGGGGATCGCGACGTTGCGCTCGATCAGCAGGCCGGCGTCATGCTCTTGTGCATAGGCCAGCGGGGGCAGGGGCGGCTTGCCCCGTGCGCCGTGCGGGTCGACCCCGGCGCGCATGAGGAGCGCTGGGCCCATCACAGCACCACGAAGTAGTGGATGCGGTTGGCGTTCGGGATCTTTTCCGCCACGCCGAGGAACATGTGCTGGCTCATCCAGGCGTGCGGGCCTTCGGGGGCCTCGAACCGGGGGGCGACGCGCATGTAGTAATCGTCGGAGCCGACTTCCTCGTTGCGCGACATGCGCGCGGCGATCTCGGGGCTGCGCGCCCAGCGATAGCCGCGATTCTGCATGTAGATCACCGCACCGTCATCGGCCTCGAGCATGTAGCGGGCATCGAAGTCGATTACCCCGTTGGGGCGTTGCAGCGGGAAATCGCCGCCGGACATGGGAATCACCCGGCCATTGAGTCGCGGACCCTCGATCGTGCCGCTGGCCGCATAGATCGCGGCGCGCGATGCGCCGACCACCGACGGCTCGACCCAGCGCAGGCCGGTCAGCTCGATCGAGATGGTGAAGGCATATTCGCATTGCGGCGCAAAGGGATGGATCTGGTCCAACGCGGTCCTCTCCTATGTCGTGTGAGTTGTTGATTTCTCACTATCTGACATGTTGATATATCCACAAGTCAGGCATGACAAGTGGGAATTATTTGGCTATGGCGGGGCGATGGAAACGATGCAGTCGCCGGACGGCGAACCCAGCCCTGCGCAATCGATGCTCGAGGCATCGGAGCGGCGCTGGCAATTGTTCGGGCCGACGCATCTGCCCTATCGCATCCTGCTGCTGGCCAAGATGATCGACCGCGTTACCACGCAGCACGTGCGCGATCGCGCGGCGATGTCGCTGGCCGAATGGCGCGTGATCTCGCACGTCGCGCTGATGGGCCAGTGCAGTGCGGCCGAAATCGCCGAGGCGGCCTTTGTCGATCGGTCGGAAGTGAGCCGTGCGGTGGCCGCCCTCGAACAGCGCCAGCTGATCCAGCGCGATCCCAACCCGCGCAACCGCAAGAGCAGCCTGATCTCGCTGACGGGCGAGGGCCGCTCGATCTACGGCACCGTGCGCGAGGAGCGAACGCACATGTACGAGGACTGGCTCGAAGACCTGGGCGTCGAGGATCGCACCCAGCTCGACGATGCCTTGCGCACCGTCATGCGCCGGATCGTGCTGGGCAATCCCGACGCGCTCAAGCCCTAAGGTCCGATGACAAAAAGTGGGAACCGGTTTTTGTCAAAAATCGCACGACCACAAATATCTAGAGTATGATGGCGTTTCATTGAAACGTCATCATACTCTAGGTTTCAGGACGAGGCGCGCCGGGATCGACCGCTTTCCAAGGCGATGGATCAGGCGATCGCGGGCAGGCGATCGAGGTGCTTGTCCATCGTCATCGGATAGTCGCGCAGGCGCACGCCGGTCGCGTTGTACATGGCATTGGCCACGGCCGCGCCGACGCCGCACAGGCCCAGCTCGCCCACGCCCTTGGCCTTCAGCGGGTTGGCCTTGTCGTCGACCTCGTCGAGGAACACGACCTCCTGGTGCGGGATGTCGGCATGGACCGGCACTTCGTAGCCGGCGAGGTCATGGTTGGCGAAGAGGCCGAAGCGGGTGTCGACCGCCAGCTCTTCCATCAATGCACCGCCCACGCCCATGGTCATCGCACCAATCACCTGGCTGCGTGCGGTGACCGGGTTGAGGATGCGGCCGGCGGCGCACACCGCCAGCATGCGACGCACGCGCGTGACGCCGGTATAGGCATCGACGCCCACCTCGACGAAATGCGCGCCGAAGGTCGACTGCTGGAACGTCTTGTTCAGATCGCCCCACTGCATCGTGTCCTCGGCCTCGATCGGGCCGCCCTGCGCCACTTCGGTCAGCGGCACCGAGCGGTTGCCATCACGCACGCGGCCATCCTCGAACACCACCGTTGCGGCATTGTAGCCGAGCTTCTGCGCCACGGCCTCGCGCAGCTTGACGCATGCGGCATAGACGCCCGAGGTCGAGCTGCCCGCACCGAACTGCCCGCCCGAACCCGACGAGACCGGGTGCGCCGAATCGCCGAGCGTGACCTTCACCTTCTCGAGCGGCAGGCCGAGCATTTCGGCGGCGGTCTGCCCGAGGATGGTGTAGCTGCCGGTGCCGATGTCGGTCATGTCGGTCTCGACCGTCACGGTGCCGTTCTTCTCCAGCCGCACGCGGGCGCCCGAGGGCAGCGCGAGGTGGTTGCGGAACGCCGCGGCCATGCCCATGCCCACCAGCCAGCGGCCGTCGCGCACCTGGCCGGGCTTGGCGTTGCGCTTGGCCCAGCCGAAGCGATCCGCGCCCTGGCGCAGGCACTCGACCAGCTGGCGCTGCGAGAACTTGCGCTCGGGCTTGGCGGGATCGACCTGGGTGTCGTTCTTGATGCGGAACGCCACCGGGTCCATCCCCAGCTTCTCGGCCATCTCGTCCATGGCGATTTCCAGCGCCATCATGCCCGGCGCCTCGCCCGGCGCGCGCATCGAGTTGCCTTCAGGCAGGTGCAGCTCCGCCAGACGCATCGAGGTCAGGCGGTTGGCGCCGGCATAGAGCAGCTCGGTCTGGTTGACCGCAGTCTCGGGATCGCCATCGGGCAGGTTGCCCGAGCCGCTCTCGTGCGCGATCGCGGTGATCGTGCCGTCACGCTCGCAGCCGATGCGGATGTGCTGGTGCGTGGCGGGGCGATGCGTGGTGTTGTTGGGCACCACCGGACGCGGCAGCGCGACCTTGACCGGGCGGCCCGCCGCCTTGGCACCCAGCGCGGCAAGAACCGCGTCGGTGCGCAGGAACAGCTTGCCGCCGAACCCGCCGCCGATAAACGGCGAATCGATCCGCACCTTCTCCTTGGGCAGGTTGAGCGTCGTGGCGAGATCGCCGTGGCCCCAGGCGATCATCTGGTTCGAGGTCAGCACCGTGACCTTGTCCCCTTCCCAGGCCGCGATCGAGGCATGCGGCTCGATCATCGAGTGCGACTGGTCGGGCACCGAGTAATGTGCGTCGAGCGTGACCGGCGCGGCGGCAAAGGCCTGCTCGAAATTGCCGACGCGGTTTTCCTCGGGGCCGCCCTTCTTTTCCGGGTGCAGCGGCGCGGTCTTGAGCGCCTGGGCCAGGTCGAACTTGCCCTCGCTGCGGTTGTAGTCGACCCGCACCAGCGCGGCTGCGGCGCGTGCCTGCTCGAGCGTTTCGGCCACCACGACGGCGATCGCCTGGTGGTAGTGGTCGATCTGCGGTCCGCCGAGCAGCGGCGCGGTGTTGTATTTGCCCAGGCCCAGCTTGCCAGCTTCCTTGGCCGTCACCACGGCCAGGACGCCGGGCGCCTTGCGCGCGGCGTCGGTATCCATCGAGGCGATGGTGCCGCGTGCGATGGCCGCGGGCACGATCCAGCCATAGGCGGCGTTGGGCATCTCGGCCCCGCGCTCGAAGGCATAGTGGGCCTGGCCGGTGGTCTTGAGCTGGCCGTCGACGCGGGTGTGGGGCTTGCCGACCACCTGGAGGCGGTCGATCGGGTTGGTCCCTGCGGGTTGGTCGAACTTCATGCCGTCCTCGTCTCGTGCAGCACGCCGGCGAGGGTCCGTTCGACCAGGGCCAGCTTGAAGCGGTTGTGTTCGGTGGGGCGCGCCTCGGCGAAGAGACGCGTCGTCACGGCCTTGGCCCCTTGCGGCAGCGCCGCTTCGGCCTCGGCCATGCGCCAGGGCTTGGGTGCGACGCCGCCCACGGCGACGCGGCCGCTGCCGTCGGGCTGGATCACGGCCGCGACGGACACCACGGCGAAGGCGTAGGACGAACGGTCGCGCACCTTTTCATAGACATGCGTACCGCCGATCGGCTTGGGCAGCGTGACCGCGGTGATCAGTTCATCGGTCGCCAACGCCGTCTCGATATGCGGGGTATCACCGGGCAGGCGATGGAAGTCGGCGATCGGGATCGCGCGGGTCTGCCCCTCGGCATTGACGGTCTCTACCACCGCATCGAGCGCGCGCATGGCGATGGCCATGTCGGATGGGTGCGTCGCGATGCAGGCATCGCTCGTGCCCACGACCGCCAGCTGGCGCGAATAGCCGCCGATGGCGCTGCACCCAGAGCCGGGGCGGCGCTTGTTGCACGGCAGGTTGGTGTCGTAGAAATAGGGGCAGCGCGTGCGCTGCAGCAGGTTGCCGGCGGTGGTTGCCTTGTTGCGCAGCTGGCCGCTCGCCCCGGCGACGGTGGCGCGGGTCACCAGGCCATAGTCGCGGCGGATGCGCTCGTCGGCGGCAAGCGCGGTGTTGCTGACCAACGCACCGATGCGCAGCCCGCCCTCGGGCGTTGCCTCGATCTTGTCGAAGCCCAGGTCCTGCACGTCGACGAGGTGCGTCGGCGTCTCGACCTGGATTTTCATCAGGTCGACGAGGTTGGTGCCCCCGGCGAGGAACCGCGCGCCGGGATTGGCGGCCACGGCGCGCGCTGCGGCCACGGGGTCCTTGGCGCGTTCATATGTGAAGGCCCTCATGCCTTGTCTCCCGAACGGCCAGCGACCTCGTTGATCGCTTCGAGGATGTTGGCATAGGCGCCGCAGCGGCAGATGTTGCCACTCATCCGCTCGCGGATCTCGGTGTCGCTGATCGCGGGCTGTGCCGCCACGTCACCCTGGACATGGCTGGGAATGCCGCGCTTGATTTCCTCGAGCACCGATACGGCCGAGCAGATCTGGCCCGGCGTGCAGTAGCCGCACTGAAAACCGTCATGCTTGACGAAGGCGGCCTGCATCGGGTGCAGATGATCGGGCATGCCGAGGCCCTCGATCGTGGTGACCTCGTCCCCGTCGTGCTGGACGGCAAGGCTCAGGCAGCTGTTGATCCGCTCGCCATTGACGATGACGGTGCAGGCGCCGCACTGGCCATGGTCGCAACCCTTCTTGGTGCCGGTCAGGTGCAGGTGCTCGCGCAGCGTGTCCAGCAGCGTGGTGCGCGTGTCGAGCGTCAGGCTGTGTTGCTTCCCGTTGACGGTCAGCTTGGTGGATGCGGTCGGGACGGAGCCCTTGGCGGCGTCGGTACGCGGCGCGGCGGCGGCGATGGGGGTGCTGGCGACGGCGGCAGTGGCCGCGCTCGACGCCATCACGCCACGCCG
This sequence comes from Novosphingobium sp., assembly GCF_036803765.1. Lineage (GTDB taxonomy): Bacteria > Pseudomonadota > Alphaproteobacteria > Sphingomonadales > Sphingomonadaceae > Novosphingobium. The sequence continues at coordinate 23,295 of NZ_DAIRTS010000031.1, read as the reverse complement.
GGACATGGCCCAGGGCGAGGGGGTCTCGGGATTGGGGGTCATGAAAATGCGGTCCTTCCTGGGTCGACCTGCACCAGCAGGCGATCCCGTAATGCCCCGAACGCGCGAGGCGGCATTTGGTTGTCGTAAAACCCGCAGTTTTCTGCCCGGTCCCGAAAGGGAAGCCTACCCGGCTTCAGGTATGGCCACAGCCGTTGCCGCCGCACGCACCGCTTGTCCTGCGATCTCAGCGACCTATACCGGGATTGCGGTCGTATACTTGGTCATCGACAGCGCGAAGTGCGAGGACGCACCTGCAACAGAGGCATGGCCCAGCAGGGTCTGCATCAGGAAAGCATTGTAGTCGGCGACATCGGCGACGACGACGCGGATCAGGTAATCCCATTCGCCCGACATCGAGAAGCATTCGACCACTTCGGGGCGATCGTCGATGAAACTTTCGAAAGCCTGCCGCGCCTCGCGCGCATGGCTGCGCATGCGGATGCTGCACAGCACATTGACCCCGCGCCCCACCGTTGCGGCATCGACCAGCCGGACGGTGCGGGTCAGCACGCCGGCCGCCTCGAGCGCCTTGACCCGCCGCCAGCACGAGGCCGACGAGGCGCCGACGCGCTCGGCCAGATCGGCGTGGCTGAGGGTCGCATCGTGCTGGAGCAGGGATAAGATCCTGCGGTCGATCGCGTCGAGCGGGCGATCCTGTTTCACGATGGCAGGCCTCCGGCGTGTCGCGTTTCGCCGCAGGGCATATCCTGCAATGCCGGGGGCCGCAATTAGCCCTGGAAATCTGCCCTGGCTCAGGCGCCTCGCATGCCGTCCTGCCCGCGTGTCAGTGCGACACCGCCAGCGCGGCCAGTTCCTCGCTCGTGCTGGCAGGATCGGTACCGAGCAGGCGGGCCATGCGGCGGCGGACCAGTCGCGCTTCCAGCCAGCGGCCGAAGACATAGAGGATCGCGAAGAAGCATGCGAAGACGTAAGCCGGGGTCGGCGAGTATTTCTTGCTGTCGGGCTGCCCGGCCTTGGGCTTGGGCTTGTCCTTGCCGGGCTTTTCCGGGGCGGGCGCACCGAGGAACTTGTCCACCGGGTTCTGCACCGGCGTGACCATCTTCTTCTCCTTGGCCTTCTGCTCCTTTTCCGCCTTGGCGATGTCCTCGGCGGTGGGTGCATTCATCCGCCCGACGAAGACCGTCAGTTGCGAGAAGCCGAGGAACAGCAGCGGCGCCAGGAAACAGAGCAGCAGGATGCGGCTGACCATGCGATAGTGCAGCACCCGGCCGCCCGCATCGCCGGCGGTTTCGACGCGCAGCGTGCCGTGGTCGAACACCGAGAGCGGGTCCTGCGCCTCCGGATCGGTCTTGCGGAACTGGACCGTGTCGCCGTCCTGGTGATGTGCGGTGCCGCTGGTGCGCAGCATCGGGCGCAGCCGGTCGAAGGTCTCCTGCGCGGTCTGCCCCTCGGGCAGCGGCAGGCGCCCTTCGATGGTCCAGATCCGGGCGAGGAACGAGGGCTGCATGGCGGCTCCGGTGGAGGAAGCGGGGGTGCGGTGGCTGGCGGCGGCTGCGATCACTCTGCGGGCACCGCGTCGATCGAGGCCGGGCGGGCGAGGCGTTCCTTGATCGACTTCCAGCCCTCGGTGAACGGGAAGGTCATCTGTTCGCGGATCGACATGCGGCGGCCACCTTCCATGCCCAGCAGTTCCGCCTCGCCGTCGAGGCAGGTGCCGAAGATGCGGTCGATGAAGATGTAGGTGTTCGAATAGTTGCTGCGCGTCGCCTCGAAATCCTGCGAGTGGTGCAAACTGTGATGCCCGGTCGTGTTGAACAGGAAGCGCCACCAGCGCGGGCTGTCGAAGCGCACGTTGATGTGCTGGTAGATCGAGACCGACATGCCGATGGCGCCGGCCAGCAGGAAGGCGCGCGGCACAAAATCGAAGAACCCGCCGATGCCCAGGCCGATGAGGAACAGTTCCACCGGGTTGCCGACCGCGCCCTTGTGGACGTTCAACTGGGTGATGTAGTGATGCACCGAGTGCGGCAGCCACAGCGGATACCAGTTGTGCATCCCGCGATGCATCCAATACTGCCCGAAATCGAAGATGAACGAGATGATGAAGGCCTGGAGCAGGATCGGCAGTCCGGTGAACCAGGCGAACTTTTCCCAATGGAACGCACCCTGGATCGCGCCGACCATCACGTCGTCGCCGATGAAGGTGTCGACGAGGCGCAGGATGGTATAGCCCAGGCCCACGTAGAACAGGTCGACGGTGAACTCCTTCCAGGTAATCATCCAGCTCTGGTGCTTGGGGAAGAAGAATTCGAGCGTCAGGAGAAGTACTCGAAAGCCGATGCCGATGCCGATGGCAGTCGATGCCTTGGCGATAGAGTTTGGCGCGTAGTACCAGAACAGGATCAGCGCGAAGAGCACGGTCGGCTGGAACCAGGAGAAAAATGCGCGCTTGACCGGTCCGCCCTCGACCCGCGGGACATTTTCCCAGCCGATGGTCACCGGAGCCTGAGTGCCGATCATTCGCTTGCCAACGCGCACGCCCTGCATATCACCTGCCCTCACAAGTCGTGACCTTCGTAATACTTGGCCACTATGCTCAGTAATACTAATCAATTGCAGCGTAATACGGTTGACTTGCTTCGTCCATAACATATTGCACTGCAGCGATTCTTCATACTGCTGTGCAGAAAAACCGCAGATTTTCGGGGTTTGCTCCTTCGCAGCGACCCGCCGTCGTTCATACCGGAGGCCCGAATCACGGGTTTGTGATCGCAGTCCGGCCCATCCGGCGACGCGGATCGCGCGACTTGATTTCTCGCGCGTGCCGGTGCCAGGTGTGGCCATGAACAGTCAGATCCGCGCGCTTGCCGCCGCCTCCGCCCATGCTCTCGTCACTGGCCGCAAGGTGGCCGGCCTCTACGATCATGCGGAAAAGCGCGAGCGCGCGATCGCCGCCGAATGCCGGGCACCATCGCTGCGCGGCTTTGACGGGGATCGGCAGAGCGCGTTCGGAGGGACGCTGCCCGCGATCCACGATGTCGGCAGCGGGTCGGGCTTTACCCTGGCGCACGAAGGCGGCCGCACCTGGGGCCGTGACGAGGCCAGCGGCACCGACTTCACCGTCGAACTGCGCGACGGCCTCGTGCAGATCTACGACCACGCCGCGGCGCAGTGGTTTTCCTACGATATCCGCGAAGAGGATTCAGGCTTCGGCTTCGTGCGCGGCTGAGGCGCTGCGCCCGAACTTTTACGACCGGGCGTCGAGCATCCGGCCCAACCGGTCGCGGATGACGGCTTCGGCCTCGGCCACGATGCGCTCCACCAGGTCCTTCACGGTGGGAACATCGTGGATCAAGCCGACCACCGTGCCGGCGGTCCAGATCCCATGGTCGATGTCGCCGCTGACCAGCCCCTCGTGGCCGCGCGCGCCCTTCACCAGATGGGCGACGTCGGCAAACGGGCGCCCTTCAGCCTCGAGGCGCAGCACTTCCTGGCTTATCGCGTTACGCGCCACGCGGGCGCTGTTGCGGTAGGTGCGGAAGATGATGTCGGTGGCGCGTTCGTCCGCCTCGACCATGGCCTGCTTGAAGTTGGCGTGAAGCGGTGCTTCCTGCGTGGCGCAGAAGCGCGTGCCCATGTTGATCCCCTCGGCCCCGAGCGCCAGCGCGGCGGCGAGGCCGCGACCGTCGCCGAAGCCGCCCGAGGCGATCAGCGGGACCTTCACCACGTCGGCCGCGGCGGGAATGAGCACGAGGCCGGGGATGTCGTCCTCGCCGGGGTGGCCGGCGCACTCGAAGCCGTCGATCGAGATCGCATCCACGCCCATCCGCTCGGCCGAGAGCGCGTGGCGCACCGCCGTGCACTTGTGGATCACCTTGATGCCGTGCGCCTTGAAGTGCTCGACATGCTCCTGCGGGCGATGGCCCGCCGTCTCGACCACGCCGATGCCCGCCTCGATGATCGCGGCGCGATATTCGGCGTAGGGCGGCGGGTTGATCGAGGGCAGGATGGTCAGGTTCACGCCGAAGGGGCGGTCGGTCATTTCGCGCGTGCGGGCGATCTCGTGGGTCAGCGCCTCGGGCGTCGGTTGAGTCAGCGCGGTCAGCATGCCGAGCGCCCCGGCATTGGCCACCGGCGCAACGAGGTCTGCGGTGCCGACCCACATCATTCCGCCCTGAACGATGGGATGGTCGATGCCGAAGGTCTCGGTGAAGCGCGTCTTGATCATGGCCTGATCCGTACACCGGCGCTGGGCGGTCGCCAAGTTTAATTGAGCGATTGAACAACAGGCCTTGCGAGGTCTAGGCGGATCGGTGGTCGGCGGCTATCGGATGGGGAAAGGAAGGGTATCGGGCTAGGCGCTCGGCCAAGGAGGAGAACGCCATGGTCCATTTCACCGCCGACGAAGGCCATGCCGTGCCGCCACCTGCGCCACCGGCGACTCCGGCCGGCCCGCGGCACTGGTACACGCACCTCTACGTGCAGGTTCTGGCCGCGATCCTCGCCGGCGTGCTGATCGGCCACTTCGCACCCACCACGGGCGAGGCGCTCAAGCCGCTGGGCGACGGGTTCATCAAGCTGGTCAAGATGATCATCGCCCCGGTGATCTTCCTGACCATCGTCACCGGCATCGCCGGGATGCGCGATCTGGGCGCGGTGGGGCGCGTGGCGGCCAAGGCCTTCGGCTACTTCCTGTTCTTTTCGGCACTGGCCCTGGTGCTCGGCATGATCGTCGCCAATGTGGTGCGCCCCGGTGCCGGGCTCAACATCGATCCCGCCAGCCTCGATGCCGGCAAGGTCGCCGACTATGCCGCCAAGGCGCACGAGACGACGCTCGTCGGCTTCCTCCTCGGCGTCATCCCCGACACGTTCCTCTCCGCCATCACCGGCGGCAACATCCTGCAGACGCTGTTCGTGGCGATCCTGTTCGGCATCGGCCTGGCGCTGACCGGCGCGCGTGGCGAGCGCGTGACGGCCGCATTGGAGGACATCGCGATGGCGATGTTCAAGGTCGTGGGCATCCTGATGAAGGCGGCGCCGGTGGGCGCGTTCGGGGCCATGGCCTTCACGGTCGGCAAGTACGGCCTGTCGACGCTGGCCAACCTCGCGCTGCTGGTCGGCACGTTCTACCTGACCTCTGCGCTGTTCGTCTTGGTCGTCTTGGGCGCGGTCGGGCTGTGGGCGCGGTTCTCGATCCTGCGGCTGATCGTCTATCTCAAGGCCGAACTTCTGCTCGTGCTGGGTACATCATCATCCGAAAGCGCGCTGCCGCTGCTGATCGAGAAGATGGAGCATGCCGGCTGCCCGCGCAGCATCGTCGGGCTGGTCGTGCCCACCGGCTATTCGTTCAACCTTGATGGCACCAACATCTACATGACGCTGGCGGCGCTGTTCATCGCGCAGGCGACCGGCGTGGAATTGAGCCTGGGGCAGCAACTGCTGCTGCTCGGCGTTGCCATGCTCTCGTCCAAGGGCGCGGCCGGGGTGACGGGGGCGGGCTTCATCACGCTGGCGGCGACGCTGTCGATCGTGCCCAGCGTGCCGGTAGCGGGCATGGCGCTGATCCTGGGCGTCGACCGCTTCATGTCGGAATGCCGCAGCCTGACCAACTTCATCGGCAATGCCGTGGCGACGATCGTCGTCTCGCGCTGGGAGGGGAAACTCGACCACGATGCGCTCGACGCGGCGCTGCATGGGCGCACGGTTCCGGCGGCGCGGGCCTGAGCCGGCCGGGCAGGGCTGGCAGGGCAAGGGCTGGCCATCGCCCCCGCTTCAGACCCGAAACGGATCAGCCATGCGGATCGGCGCGCAAGATTTGCTTGTGGCGCCGATTCCCCGCCGGTAAGCGCGGCAGGCACGCCCGGCTTGGCGAACCTGCCGGGGCGGGCTACTCGTTCACGCTTGCCTGACCGGATGACATCGATGCCCGTGCCGCTGATTTCCCCCTCGATCCTCTCTGCCGACTTTGCCCGGCTGGGCGAGGAAGTGCGTGCGATCGACGCGGCCGGGGCAGACTGGATCCATGTCGACGTGATGGACGGGCATTTCGTGCCCAACATCACCATCGGCCCGGCGGTGGTGAAGGCGCTGCGCCCGCACACGACCAAGCCGTTCGACGTGCACCTGATGATCAGCCCGGTGGACGGCTACCTTGAGGCGTTCGCCCAGGCCGGCGCGGACATTATTACCGTCCATCCCGAGGCCGGGCCCCACGTGCATCGGACCGTCCAGGCGATCAAGGGCCTCGGCAAGAAGGCGGGCATCTCGCTCAACCCGGCAACGCCCGCCAAGATGCTCGACTACCTGATCGACGACATCGACCTCGTGCTCATCATGAGCGTCAATCCCGGGTTCGGCGGGCAGAGCTTCATCACCAGCCAGCTCCGCAAGATCGAGGCGGTGCGCAAGATGATCGACAAGAGTGGCCGCGCCATCCATCTCGAAGTGGACGGCGGCGTCGACACCACCACGGCGCGCAGCTGCGTCGATGCCGGGGCGGATGTCCTGGTGGCGGGCACGGCCAGCTTCCGCGGCGGGCCGGACCAGTACGCCGCCAATATCGCCGCGCTGAAAAGGATCGACTGAACCCGTGAGCGAACCCGGCTTCTCCATCGCACGCGGCAAGCCTGCCGCCTCCGACGGGGCCGGGTCTGCCAACGCGCGCGACGACGCCAGCCCAGCGCTGCCGCTCGGCTTGGAGGATGCAGTCACGCCGCGGCTGCGCGCAGGGCGCAACCAGCCCGCGCCGCGCGTTGCGGCCACCGAGAATATCGGCGCCGACACGACTGGCGCGGACAATCCCGGCGGGCTTCCACCCCTGCCCCCCGTGCCCGCGCAGGAAGACCTGCCGCTGCGGCCCGAGGTGGTCGAGCCGGGCCGCGCGCTGGCACTGGCCGATTTTTCGCCGCCGGCGGTCAGCGCGGGTGAGCGCCTGCTGCGCCTCGCCTACAAGCTCGGCGTCCCCGCCGGGGCGCTGCAACCGTTCCGCAAGCGGGCGCGGCCGCGCCTGACCGCGACCGTCGCCAATCCGCTGCCCGGCGATGCCGCGGCCGGCAAGGCCCTGCGTGCCGGGCATTTCCTAGTGCACGGGATGAAGACCGCGATAGCGGATACCGCCTTTTCCGGCCCGCACCTGCCACCGCCGTTCGAGCGCATGGTCCACGGCTTCGGCTGGCTTGCCGATCTCGAGACGAGCGGCCCGCGCCAGCAATGCGCCGGTCTGGCGGAGCGCATCCTCGGCATGTGGCTCAACGCCAATCCCGGCCCCGCCACCGGGCCCGCCTGGGACGTCGGCCACACCGGGCACCGCCTGCTCGGCTGGCTGATTCACGCGCCGCTGCTGCTGTCGGGCAACGACAAGGTGTTCCGCAGCCGCATGCTGCACACCATGGCCGAGACCGCGCGCTGGCTCGACCGCCACGTCACGCGCGCGGATGACAAGCTGGCCGAGGTGGTCGGCTGGTCCGCGATCGTCGCCGCCGGCCTGCTCATGGCCGAGGGCCGCCCGCGCCGCCTGTTCGGCGAGGCCGGGCTGATCCGCGCGCTGGGCGATCTCGTCGGCGACGACGGCGGCGTCCTGTCGCGTAGCCCGCTCGGCCAGATCGAGGCGATCGCGGTGCTGGTCCGGCTCAAGGCCTGCTATGCTGCGGTGCGCCGCGATCCGCCGCAGCAGATCGACACGATCCTGTCGCTGCTGGTGCCGCCGCTGCTCGCGATGCTGCATGGCGACGGCGCCTTGGGCAGCTGGCAGGGGGCAGGGGCGGTCGGCGCAGACCAGATCGCCGCATTGATCAAGGCCAGCGGTGTGCGCACGCGTCCTTTGCGCGACGCGCGACAGTGGGGTTACCAGCGCGTCGGCGCCGGCAAGTCGGTGCTGCTGCTCGATGCCGCGCCCCCGCCGATCGCCCGTCACGCGCGTGACGGCTGTGCCTCGACCCTGGCGTTCGAATTCAGCCACGGCGCCGAGCGGCTGATCGTCAATTGCGGCGGCGCCGCCTTTGCCGGCGGGCTGATCCCGCTGCGGCTGGCACAGGGCCTGCGCGCCACGGCCGCGCATTCGACGCTGACGATCGACGATTTCAATTCGACCGCCGTGCTCATCAACGGCAAGCTCGGCAGCGGCGTGTCCGAGGTCGAGGTCGACCGCCGCACCCTGCAGACCGACGGCAGCTATGCCGCCTCGGGGCCGGGGCAGGCGACGCGGATCGAGGCGAGCCACAACGGCTATGTCAGCCGCTATGGCCTGTTGCACCAGCGCATCCTGATCCTGCGCGACGACGGCACCGAGCTGCGCGGCGAGGACCTGCTCGTGCCACAGGCCAAGAAGGGCAAGCGCGGCACGATCGGTGTCGCCTTGCGCTTCCACCTCGGCCCGCATATCGAGCTGGCGCAGGGCCAGGACGGCCTCGGCGTCACGCTCGCGCTGCCCGACGGCGGCCTCTGGCAGTTCCGCTCGGGACGCGATGCGGTGACGATCGAGGACTCGCTCTGGGCCGACGGGCAGGGCCGTCCGGTGGGCACGCGCCAGCTCGTCATCACCGCCAAGATTCCCCGCAGCGGAGAGAGCTTCTCCTGGCTGCTCAAGAAGATGAGATAGGAATTTCCAAAGTGAGCGATGTGACGATCCGCCGGGCGCTGCTTTCCGTGTCCGACAAGGCCGGTCTGGTCGAGCTGGGCCAGGCCCTGGCCGCGCGCGACGTGGAACTGGTTTCGACCGGCGGCACCGCCAAGGCGCTGCGCGAGGCGGGCCTTGCGGTGAAGGACATTTCCGAACTCACCGGCTTTCCCGAGATGATGGACGGCCGCGTCAAGACGCTGCACCCCAAGGTCCACGGCGGCCTCCTCGCCGTGCGCGACAATGCCGAACACGCCGCCAGCATGGCCGAGCATGAAATCGGCGCGATCGACCTCGTCGTCGTCAACCTCTATCCGTTCGAGGCGACCGTCGCCAAGGGCGCAGACCGCGACGAGGTGATCGAGAACATCGACATCGGCGGCCCCTCGATGGTGCGCTCCGCCGCCAAGAACCACGATTACGTCACTATCCTGACCGATCCGGCCGACTATGCCACGCTCACGGCCGAGCTGGAGCAGACCGGCGGCGCCACCACGCTGGCCTTCCGCCGTGCCATGTCCGCCAAGGCCTATGCCACCACCGCGGCCTATGATTCGGCGATCGCCACCTGGTTCGCGACCGTCGACCAGCAACAGCACTTCCCCGCGACGCTCGCCAGCGCGCACGGCCTCGTCACCACGCTGCGGTATGGCGAGAACCCGCACCAGACGGCCGCGCTCTATGTTCCGCGCAAGCCTGCCGTGACCGGCCTGCCCCAGGCCGAGCAGATCCAGGGCAAGGAGCTGTCGTACAACAACTACAACGACGCCAACGCCGCGCTCGAGCTGGTCGCCGAATTTGTCGGTGAAAAGCCCACGGTTGTCATCGTCAAGCACGCCAACCCCTGCGGCGTTGCCAGCGCCGATACGTTGCTCGATGCCTGGACGCAGGCGCTGGCCTGCGACAGCGTCTCGGCCTTCGGCGGCATCGTCGCGGTCAACCAGCCGCTCGATGGCCCCACCGCCAATGCGATCTGCGACATCTTCACCGAAGTCGTCGTCGCGCCGGGCGCCGATGATGCCGCGCGCGAGGCCTTTGCGCGCAAGAAGAACCTGCGCCTGCTGCTGGTCGACAGCCTGCCTGAAGCCAAGCGCGCCGGCCTTGTAACCGTGCCGATCGCCGGCGGCCTGCTGGTGCAGGACCGCGACAACGGCGCAATCACGCGCGAGGACCTCAAGGTCGTGACCAAGCGGGCGCCGACCGATCAGGAACTCGACGACGCGCTGTTCGCCTGGACCGTTGCCAAGCACGTCAAGTCGAACGCGATCGTCTATGCCAAGGACGGCGTCACCGCCGGCATCGGCGCCGGGCAGATGAACCGCCGCGACAGCAGCCGCATCGCTGCCGCAAAGGCGCAGGAAGCCGCACAGACGCACGGCTGGAGCGAAGCGCGCACCGTGGGTGCCGCCGTCGCCTCCGACGCCTTCTTCCCCTTCGCCGACGGCCTGATGGCTGCGGTCGAGGCCGGCGCGACGATGGTGATCCAGCCCGGCGGCTCGATCCGCGACGAAGACGTGATCAAGGCCGCGGACGAGGCCGGCCTTGCCATGGTCTTTACCGGCATGCGCCACTTCCGTCACTGAGCAATCAGCTCCTTCCCGCTCGGGCGGGAAGGAACCTGATCTTCTGTACGCAAGCCTTGCTTGGGCGCCCTTCGACAGGCTCAGGGCGAACGGTAGTTGGATTTCCACAACCGACATCCGTTCAGGCTGAGCCTGTCGAAGCCACGCGCGCCGCGGTGCCCATCCCGCGCCCGCCAAAGCCGCTGGCAAGCTCTGCGCGAACGGTGCTCGAGTTTCATCAAACAACACCCGTTCGGGCTAAGCTTGTCGAAGCCCGGCGCGCCCCCGTGGCAGTCAAGCGTTCACCAGAACTGCCACCGCCGTCGATCAACGGCGCATGGCGTTCGACGGCGGCACTGGCGCGGGCACGCGTGGTGGCTTAGCGATAACCATGGCCTCGACGCAGCGCGACGACCGCGACTCCGCTTTTACGCATCTCCCGCCCGGCACCGGGCATGTCACCGCCCGGCAGGTCGTGCTTTCGGCCACGGCGCTGTGGCTGTGCTATTTCGTGCTCGTCTCAATCCGCTGGGCCGTGGTCGGCCCGCCCGACAGCGACATGGCGATCTGGATCGAGCTGCTGTGGCGGCGGGCGCTGGTCACGCTGGCGGGCATTGCCGTCACCGTTCTCGCCTGGCCCGTCTTGCGCCGCTTCGACGACCTGCGCATGGGCCTGCGCGTCGGCGTCGCGCTGGCGATCATGCTACCTGGCGCGGTCCTTCTTGCGGTGATCAACCAGCAGGCCTTCGCCCCGCTCGAGGCGCATTGGGACCAGCAGGACAAGGCCGAGGCCGCGCGCGGCGATGCCCAGCGCAACATGGGCGGCAACGTGCTGATCGACATGGCCCCGCCTACGCCCGTGATGCCTCCGGCTCCTCCAGCGCCTCCGGCCCCGCCCTCTCCAGGCTCTTCACAGCCTGCGCCTGCAGCATCGCCGGCCGTACCGGCCACGCCGATCCAGCCGTTCGAGGTGCGCCATCGTGCCGATGGCTCGACCGAGATCACCGGGCCGGGCGTCCACATCGTGACCAAGGAACCCGCGCCCGACGCCAAGCCGGCCAAGGCTGCGACGGAAACGCAGGACAACGGGTTCTGGCAGGAACTGACCGACATCGCGCTCGGCCGCTATTTCCTGCTCATCGCCTGGGCGGCGCTGTACCTGGCGCTGGGCAACGCCGAACAGCGCCGTGCCGCCGAATGGCGCGAGGCGGAATATCGCCGTGCCGCCAAGGCCGCCGAGCTGCGCTCGCTGCGCTACCAGGTCAATCCGCACTTCCTGTTCAATACCCTCAATTCGCTCTCCGCGCTGGTCATGGTCGGTCGTGCCGAGGAGGCCGAGCGGATGATCCAGACGATCTCCAGCTTCTATCGTCACAGCCTCGCCGCCGATCCGACGTCGGACGTGCCGCTGGCGGACGAGATCGCGCTGCAGCGGCATTACCTGGCCATCGAGGGCGTGCGCTTTCCCGATCGCCTGCGCGTCGAATTCGAGGTGCCGGAGGATCTCGAACACGCCTGCGTGCCGGGCATGATACTCCAGCCGCTGGTCGAGAATTCGATCAAGTACGCGGTCTCGGCCACCACGCGCCCGGTGACGATCAGCATTCGCGCCCAGGCGGTCGCCGACCTGCTCGTGCTTACCGTGGCCGACGACGGGCCTGGCACCGCGGTGGTCGGCGGGGGCACCGGCATCGGCCTCGACAATGTACGCAACCGCCTCGCCGCGCGCTTCGGTGCCGAGGGCCGTATCGAGAGCGGACCGCTGCCGGCCGGCGGCTATGCCACCGTGCTCACCCTTCCCATCATTTCCAACTTCTGCTGAGGTTATCCCGATGCGTACCCTGATCGTCGATGACGAACCGCTGGCCATCGAGCGGATGCAGATCCTGTGCACGCGCATTCCCGCGCTGCAGATCGTCGGCACCGCCGCTGACGGGGCGGCGGCGCTGCGCCTGGTGGAAGCACTGACGCCCGACCTCGTCATGCTGGACATGACCATGCCCGAGCTGGATGGCCTCGGCGTCGCCCGTACGCTCGCGCGCCAGACGCCGCGCCCCGCGGTAATCTTCGTGACTGCGCACGATCACTTCGCGGTCGAGGCGTTCGATTGCGATGGGGTCGACTACGTACTCAAGCCCGTGGCGCAGGACCGTCTGGAGCGTGCCGTAGAACGGGCTCTGGCTCGCCGTGCGGGTGGCGAGGCGGCGGCGACGATCGCACCGCCTTCGCCCACGCCGGCGCCCGAGCCCTCGGCCAATCAGTGGATCGAGGAATTCTGGGTGCCGCATCGCAGCGAGCTGGTGCGCGTGGCCGCCACCGACATCGACCGCATCGATGCGGAGCGTGACTATGTCCGGCTCCACGTCGGCTCGCGCAGCTACCTGATGCTGCACACCATCCAGCGGCTCGAGGACCGGCTCGACCCGGCGCGCTTCATCCGGCTGCACCGCTCGACCATCGTGCGGCGCGATCGCATTCTCGGCCTGCGCCACGATGGCCTGGGTGTGTGGTCGGCCGAACTGGCCGATGGCACCATGCTGCGGATCGGGCGGACCTACCTCGCCAAGGCCAAGGCGATGGCCGGGCGCTGAAGCGCGAGCGGTTGGCGGACCCGGCGTAAGGTTCAGTGGCCGGGGAAGTCCATCAGGGCATCGACGATCACGCCCGCGGCCCGCAGGCGCTCGGCACCGCCGAGGTCGGGCAGATCGATGACGAAGAAGGCGTGGGTGACGATCGCCCCGGCATTGCGCAGCAGCTCCGCCGCCGCGAGCGCGGTGCCGCCCGTTGCGATGAGATCGTCGACGATGGCGACGCGCTGGCCCGGGCGGATCGAGGTCGGATCGATCTCCAGCCGGTCGCTGCCGTATTCGAGGTCGTAGTCGACGCCGATCGTCGGGACCGGCAGCTTGCCCGGCTTGCGCACGGGGATGAAGCCGATCCCGGCGCGCGCGGCCGCGGCAGCTCCGAAGATGAACCCGCGCGCTTCCATCCCGGCGATCATCGCGGCCTCGCTCGCGCGGCTGCGCTGCGCCAGATGGTCGATCGCGGCGGCAAAGCCTGCGCCGTGGCCGATCAGGGTGGTGACGTCACGGAACAGGATGCCTTGGGCCGGGAAGTCGGGCACGGTGCGGACAAGAGCCTTGAGGTCTTCGGGCGTCATCGCGGGGTTTCCTGTCGAGGTCATCGTGTGCCTTTGGCTCCGGGCCACAAAAAAGGCCACCGTTTCCGGTGGCCTTTTTCATGCGATCTGTCGCAATCGCTCAGTGGACCCCGAGCGCTCAGTGGACCTTGGCCCAGACGTTGCGCTTGGCGAGATAGGCCAGCGCGGTCGCCGCGATGAGGAAGCCAAGCACGGCCCAGCCGGTCTGCTTGCGCTTTTCCATCTTGGGTTCGGCGGTCCAGGTCAGGAAGGCGGCGACGTCGGCCGACATCTGCGCCTTGGTGGCCTTGGTACCGTCGCCGTACGTCACCTGATCGTCCGCCAGCGGCGCCGGCATCGCGATGTTCAGGTTGGCGAAGTAGGGGTTGTAGTAGAGGCCGTCGGGCGTCTTGCTGTCGGGGAACTTCTTGACGAGGTCCGCCGGCTGATCCTGGTAACCGGTCAGCAGCGAGTAGACGTATTCCGGCCCTTCGTGGCGCGCCTTGGTGACGAGCGAGAGATCCGGCGGGTTGCCGGTGCCGGCGTAGTAGACCTTGGGGAAGTGGTCGGCGGGCACGTTGTCGCGCTCGGTCTCGTCGCCGGTCTTGGGATCGACGACCTTGACCTTGGTGCCCCAATCCTTGGCGATCGCCTTCACTTCGGCTTCGGAATAGCCGAGCGCGGCGAGGTCACGGAACGCGACGAAGTGCAGGGAGTGGCAGTTCGCGCAGACTTCCTTGTAGACCTGGAAGCCGCGCTGCAGCTGCGCCCGATCGAACTTGCCGAACGGCCCGTTGAACGAGAAGCCGGGCTCCGGCTCCTTGGGCGCGAGGTGGTACATTTGCACGGCAGTGGCCGGCTCGGGCTCGCGGATCGCCTGGATCGCACCCACTCCGAACGACCAGAGCAGCGCGACGGCGAAGAAGAGGCCGACAAGAGGACCAAAAAGACGGACCATGGGGTTCTCTCTCTTTTGCGGTTCGCTGGCTCAGGCCGCGGGGGCTTGAGCGATCTGGTCGTCCTTGCCCAGCACGGCCTCGGTGATGGAGAAGGGCAGCGGGGCCGGCTTCTCGATCGAGGCGACGATCGGCAGGATGACGAGGAAGTGGAGGAAGTAGTACGTCGCGGCGATCTGCGAGATCAGCACGTACTTGGTTTCCGCCGGCGAGCCGCCGCAATAGCCCAGCACCAGGACGTCGATGACGAGCAGGTAGAAGAACTTGCGGAACAGCGGACGATAATGGCCCGAACGCACCGGCGAGGTGTCCAGCCAGGGCAGGAAGAACCACACCAGGATGGCGCTGAACATGGCGAGCACGCCCATCAGCTTGGCCGGGATGAACAGGAAGTCCGCGGTGAAGGCGCGCAGGATCGCGTAGAACGGCCAGAAATACCATTCGGGGACGATGTGCGCGGGCGTCGAGAGCGGGTTGGCCTGGATGTAGTTGTCCGGGTGGCCCAGCATGTTCGGCATGAAGAACAGCAGCGCGCAGTAGAGCACCGCGAAGACGCCGAGCCCGAAACCGTCCTTGGCCGTGTAGTACGGGTGGAACGGCACGGTATCGGATTCGGTCTTCACTTCCACGCCGGTCGGGTTCGACGAGCCCGGGATGTGCAGCGCCCAGACGTGCAGGATCACCACGCCCAGGATCACGAAGGGCAGCAGGAAGTGCAGGCTGAAGAAGCGGTTGAGCGCGGCGTTGTCGGGCGCGAAACCACCGAGCAGCCACTGCTGCAACGGCTCGCCCACGACCGGAATGGCCGAGAACAGGCCGGTGATGACCTTGGCGCCCCAGAAGCTCATCTGGCCCCACGGCAGCACGTAGCCCATGAAGGCGGTGGCCATCATCAGCAGGAAGATCGTGACGCCCAGCAGCCAGATCATTTCGCGCGGCGGCTTGTACGAGGCGTAGAAGAAGCCGCGGAAGATGTGGATGTAGACCACCACGAAGAACGCGGAGGCGCCGTTGGCGTGGCCGTAGCGCAGCATCCAGCCCCAGTTCACGTCGCGCATGATGTGCTCGACGCTGTCGAAGGCCACGCCCGCGTTGGCGGCGTAGTGCATCGCCAGGACGATGCCGGTGACGATCTGCAGCATGAGGCACACGCCGGCGAGAATGCCGAAGTTCCACATGTAGTTGAGGTTGCGCGGTACCGGATAGCCGGCGCCGACGGCGTTATAGACGAAGCGCGGCAGCGGCAGCTTTTCGTCCAGCCACTGCATCAGCGGGTGGCTTGGCTTGTAATGGTTGGCCCAGGGAAAGCTCATCGCGGTCTATCCTCAACCGATCTTCACGACAGTGTCGGACGTGAATTCATAAGGCGGCACTTCCAGGTTCTTGGGAGCGGGGCCTTTGCGGATGCGTGCGGCGGTATCGTAGACCGAGCCGTGGCACGGGCAGAAATAGCCACCGAATTCGCCCTTCACCTCACCCTCGCCGGCGCCCAGCGGGACGCAGCCGAGGTGCGTGCAGACGCCCATCGTGATGAGCCAGTTCTTCTTGCCCGCCTTGGTGCGCTCTTCCAGCGTCTGCGGATCGCGCAGCGTGGCGGCATCGACCTTGTCGGCCTCGCCGATCTCGGTCGGCGTCAGGTTGCGCACGAAGACCGGCTGCTTGCGGAACACGGCCTTGATCGCTTGGCCGGGCGCGATCTGCGAAATGTCGATTTCGGTCGAGCTTTCGGCCAGCACGTCTGCGGACGGCGCCATCTGCGAGACGAGCGGAACGAGCACGGCCAGCCCCCCCACGCCCGCGAAACTCACCGCCGCGATATTGATGAAATCGCGCCGGCGTACACCCGTATCCCCGTCCGCGCTGTCATGCACGGCGGGCAAATCTGTGCCGCTTGCGTTCACAATTGCCTCATCAGCCATTGATAATCCCTGCCTGCTGCCGCCCCGCCGCAACGACCGGGCACGGTAACTATCCCCCTCCTTGCGCGCGGCGGCGATGGTGCCGCAGGACAAGCGCGCCTGAGCCGCCGTGAATTGCACGTGCCGGGCCCAGTAACTTATGCAGGGGTGATAGCCACAGTTGCGCAGCTTTGCCAACAGGCATTTTATCCGGCCAAACGCGCGATTTTTGCGCTGCCGCAATGCATGAGTATATTCGCCTAGAAAGCCGCGCCGGCCGGCCAGCCACCGCCGGCAAAGCCCATGACCTTGAACAGGCTGCCCATCTGCGCCGGGTCGACCAGTCGCTCCAGTGCTCGCGCGACCGATCCGGCGTGCGGCGGCGCTGCGTTCGCGAGTTGCGCCGCACGCGCCTCGATCCCCAGGCGGCGCAGGAACAGGCCTTGCTCGATTACCCCGTCGACACGGGCACCCGCGGCCTCGATCACGGGCACGAGCGCGGAAAAATCGACCAGCGTGGTGAGGTCGGCCTCGCCGGGATGGGCGAAGGGATCGACCTTATCATGCGCGCGCACCGCCTGCAGCGTGCTGCCCGTCCGGGCCTCGGCATGGCCGTAGTCGATCCACAGCGCAGCCCCGCCCTGCGTGGCCAGCCGGCTCGCGATGTCGGCGGTGACGGCGGCGGCGGCGGGGCTGGTCTCGAGGATTGTGCATTGCGCGGCATCGGCGTGCGCGGCGGGTACGGCCGCATCCATGGGCTGGCTGCCGGCGACGGGCAGCAGCCGGCCGGCGGCCTCGTCCCAGCCCACCATGCGCTCGCGCCAGCCCTGCTCGGTCCTGACCAGCTGGCGCACCGGCAAGGCATCGAGAAATTCGTTGCCCACCACCAGCAGCGGCACATCTTCGGGCAGGGTGGAGGCGTCGTCGTGCCAGGTCGCCTGGGCGAAACGCTGGCGCTGCAGGCCGCGCAATGCCGGGCTGGGTTCCACGAAATGCACCTCGGGCACCAGGCCGTTGCGGGCGGCGGCGCGCAGCGCGTCCTGCGCCAGGGTGCCACGCCCGGCGCCTGGCTCGACATAGGCGATGCGTGCAGGGCGGCCCGCGCGGTGCCACTGGTCGGCCAGCGACAGGCCGATCATCTCGCCGAACATCTGGCTGATTTCCGGCGCGGTGATGAAGTCGCCGCCCACGCCGAGCGGGTCGCGCGTGGCGTAATAGCGCGCGTTTGATTCGGCCATGTAGTGCGCGATGCTGATCGGCCCGGTGGCCCGGATCAGGCGCGCGAAGACCTGCAGCAGTGTCTCGGCCATGGCCGTGCTACCCGTTGCGGGGCGATCAGGCCGTGGCCGGGGCCGCGGGCGTGCCGACCGGCGGGCGCATCAGCGCACGCACCAGCAGGAACAGGCCGATGGCCAGCATCGGCAGCGTCAGCCACTGGCCCATCGACAGCCCGGTGCGCAGCGCGAAGTCCTCCAGCTGGGCGTCGGGCTCGCGGTAGAACTCGACGATGAAGCGCGACAGCGCGTAGCCCGTGGCGAAGGTGCCCATCAGCAGGCCCGGGCGCCAGCGGGCCCGAGTCTTCCAGAACAGGGTGATGAGCACGATCGCCAGCACCAGCCCCTCGAGCAGCGCCTCGTAAAGCTGGCTGGGGTGGCGCGGGTTGGGCCCTGCGCCCGGGAAGACCATCGCCCAGGGAACGTCGGCGGTGGTAACGCGGCCCCACAGCTCGCCGTTGACGAAGTTGGCACAGCGGCCGAACAGCAGGCCGATCGGCGCGCAGGGCGCGATGTAGTCGCACACGCGGATGAAGCTGAGGCCGTTGCGCCAGCACACGAAGGCGATCGCGATGACGGTGCCGGCCAGCCCGCCGTGGAAGCTCATGCCGCCCTGCCACAGCTTGAGCAGGTCGGCCGGATGACTGAACAGCTCGGGCGCATAGAAGATCGCGTAGCCGAGCCGCCCGCCCAGGATGATGCCGAGCGTCGCATAGAAGAACAGGTCGTCGGCGTGGCGCTGCGCCAGAGGTGCGCCGGGCTGGCGGATCATGCGCGACAGGTGCCAGTAGCCCAGCAGGATGCCGGCAAGATAGGCCAGCGAATACCAGCGCAGCGCAAAGAAGCCGAAGTCCCACGCGATCGGGGACAGGCCCAGCTGGTCCCAGTGCAGCGGCATGTGCGCCGCAGGAGCAACGGCTGCGCCTGCGGCGGCGAGCGCCGGCAGCAGGGCGCCGGGCGCAACGAGCGATGCGGCTTGCGCCAAGACGGCAGGGGACAGGACGGCAAGGTACAAGGCGGCAGGCTCCGTCATCGGGATAGGGTCATCGCAAAGGGTGGCCACCTGCCCGGAACCGGCGCAGGGCCGCGGGTGGCGTTCGGCCATCGGCGCGCCTTCTGGCACAGGGGCCAAGCCGCTGGCAAACCAGAAAGGGCGTCTGCGCCAGGCCCCATTGCCAAAACGGGCATTCGCTCTTGCCGTGTTGGCGTCGATCCCTACGATGGGCGTCTCTTAAGGCATTTACGTGTATCGGGCCGGCATGACACTTCCTCGAATTGCCCAGCAACGCGCCATCATCGATCGCCGGACCGTGGCCGAATCCGTCGTGCAGGCGCTGGCCCAGGCCGGGGGCGATGCTGCCGCCGCCCGCCCCTTGGTGGTCGAGCACTTGCGCGCCGCGCTGGCCGATGGCCGCGCCGAATTGGCCCGCCGCCTGCTGGCCCGCCCTTCCGCCGGCTACGACTGCGCGCAGGGCCAGGCCTTCCTGGTCGATCAGCTGGTCCGGGTGATCCACGACTACGTCATCGGCCACGTCCACGCGGCCGGCACGCGTGGGCCGAACGAGCGGATCGCGGTGCTGGCCGTCGGCGGCTATGGCCGCGGCGAGATGGCCCCGCATTCCGATGTCGACATTGCCTTCGTCACCCCGGTCAAGCCGACCGCGTGGTGCGAGCAGGTGATCGAGGCGATGCTCTATTTCCTGTGGGACCTCGGGCTCAAGGTCGGCCATTCGAGCCGCTCGCTCGACGAGACGGTGCGCATGGCCAAGGGTGACCTCACCATCCGCACCGCGCTGCTCGAGGGCCGCTACGTCTGGGGCGACCGCGCGGTCTACGATGCCTGCGCCCAGCGCTTCTGGTCCGAAGTCGCCGCTGGGACCGAGCGGCAGTTCGTCGCCGAGAAGCTCGCCGAGCGCAACGTGCGGCACAAGCGCCTGGGCGACAGCCGCTACGTGGTCGAGCCCAATGTCAAGGAAGGCAAGGGCGGGCTGCGCGACCTGCACACACTCTACTGGATCGGCAAATACGTGCACAAGGTGCGCGACCCGTCCGAGCTGGTCGATGTCGGCCTGCTCACGGCGGCGGAATACCGCGCGTTCCACCGCGCCGAGAACTTCTTCTGGGCAGTGCGCTGTCACCTGCACACCATCACCCGCCGCGCCGAGGATCGCCTGACCTTCGACCTCCAGCGCGAGGTCGCGGCGCGGATGGCCTTTGCCGATCGCCCGGGCAAGAGCTCGGTCGAGCGGTTCATGCAGTTCTTCTTCCTGCAGGCGACGCAGGTCGGCTCGCTCACCGGCGTGTTCATGTCGCAGCTGGACGAGCAGTTCGCGCGGACCAAGCCCGGCTTCTTTGCCGCCCTGCGCCAGCGCCGCCGCCGCAAGATCGCGGGTTTCCCGATCGTCGCCGACAAGGTCTCGGTCCCGTCCGATGAGTTCTTCGCCGACGATCCGGCAAGGCTGGTCGAAATCTTCGTCGTGGCCGACAAGCACGGCCTCGAGATCCACCCCGATGCGATGCGGCTGGCGCGGCGCGATGCCGGTCTGATCGACGGCGCGGTGCGCAAGGACCCGCGCGCCAATGCCCTGTTCCTCGAGTTGCTGACCAGCCGCCACGATCCCGAAACCGTGCTGCGCTGGATGAACGAAGCCGGCGTCTTCGGCCGTTTCGTGCCCGATTTTGGCCGTGTCGTCGCGCAGATGCAGTTCGACATGTATCACCACTACACGGTCGACGAGCACACCATCCGTGCCATCGGCCTGCTCGCGCGGATTGAGAAGGGCGAGGAGCGCGAGCCGCATCCGCTCGCCAGCGTGGTGGTCGAGAAGGTCGCCTCGCGCCGCGTGCTTTATATCGCCACGCTGCTGCACGACATCGCCAAGGGCCGGCGCGGCGACCATTCGGTGCTGGGCGCCGAGGTCGCGCGCAAGCTGTGCCCGCGGCTCGGCCTCTCCCCGGCCGAGACCGAGCTGGTGGCCTGGCTGGTGCGCTGGCACCTGCTGATGAGCGCCACCGCGTTCAAGCGCGACCTTGCCGACTACAAGACCATCGCCGATTTCGCCGCGCAGGTGCAGAGCGTGGAGCGGCTGCGGCTGCTGCTGGTGCTGACCATCGTCGACATTCGCGCGGTGGGCCCGGGGATCTGGAACTCGTGGAAGCGGCAGTTGCTGGGCGATCTGTTCATCCAGACCGAGGAAATGCTGCGCCTGGGACACAAGCAGCACGGCCGGCCCGAGCGGATCGCCGCCAAGAAGAAGGCGGTGGGCGAGCTGCTGAAGGAGCGCGCCAACCTCATCGGCACGGTCGGGCGGCAGCTGGGCGAGGCCTACTGGATCGCCGAGCCCGAGGACATCATCGTCCTCAACCTGCAGCAGATGGATGCCGCGCAGGGCGAGCCGCTCTCGGTCGAGGCGCACTACTATCCGGCGCGCGGGGCCACGCTCGTCACCGTCCTGGCTGCCGACCATGCCGGCCTGTTCTACCGGCTCGCCGGCGCCATCCACCTCGCCGGCGGCAACATCATCGACGCGCGCATCCACACGACGCGCAACGGCCTCGCGATCGACAACTTCCTGGTGCAGGACCCGCTCGGCCGTCCGTTCAACGAGGAGCGGCACATCGCGCGCCTCAAGAACGGCATCGCCGATGCGCTGTCCAACCGGGTCAAGCTCATGCCGCAACTGGCGGCACGCCCACCGGCCCGCGCCCGTGCCGAAGCCTTCGACGTGCAGCCGATCGTGATCTTCGACAACAAGGCCTCGAACCGCTTCACCGTGATCGAGGTCGGTGCGCGCGACCGGCCGGCCCTGCTCGGGCGGCTGGCCCATGCCCTGTTCGAATCGCGGCTCGTGGTCCATTCCGCGCATATCGCCACCTATGGCGAGCGCGCGGTCGACACCTTCTACGTCACCGACATCCTTGGCGAGAAGGTGACGAGCGAAACCCGGCTGCGCACGCTCGAGCGGCGCCTGCTCGAGGCGACCGAGGATCCGGGTGCGCTGGCCGCAGGCAGGCCCGATGCCGCTGCCCAGGCGGCAGCGGGCAAGGCCGTGGCGGCCTGAAGAAGGAGCGAGGCCGATCATGCAGGATCTTGGCTACCTTGGCGGACGGCTCCTCCTGGCGATGCCCGGGATGATGGACCCCCGCTTCGACCATGCGGTCATCGCGCTGTGCATGCACGATGCCAACGGGGCCTTCGGCATTGGGCTTGGCAGCACGCGCGAGGGGATCACGGTCCACCGCCTGCTCGAGGACATCGGCATCGAGCCGGGCGACGTGCCCGACGGCCCGGTGCTCCATGGCGGCCCGGTGGAGCCGACGCGCGGGTTCGTGCTCCATTCGAACGATTGGGGCGGCGAAGGCTCGGTGACCGTCTCGCCGCTGGGTACCCTCTCCGCCTCACTCGATGTCTTGCGCGCCATCGCCGAGGGTCGTGGCCCGACGCGCTGGATCATCGCGCTCGGCTATGCCGGGTGGGCGGCGGGACAGCTGGAAGAGGAAATGCACCATCACGGCTGGCACGCGGCCGAAGGGGACGCATCGATCCTGTTCGACACCCCGGTCGCCGATCGCTGGGCGCAGGCGTGGCGCGCATCCGGCATCGATCCCAGCCATCTCGCGGCCCAGACCGGCCACGCCTGAACGATCGCCATACATTGCCTAGGGTCGTCGCTTGATCGGCCGAGTTGGATGAAGACCATGCCAGACGAACATGCCGCCCCGCCAGGAACCTGGACCCGCTCCGAACAGGACGGAGTGTCGGATGGCCCCGGGGCCGATGGTGTGCGGTCGGACAGCGCATGGCAGGGCAAGGCGGCGCTTGCCGCAGTCGGCATCCTGCTGATTGCCGCGATCTATACGCTCCGCGATTTTCTCCCCGCGCTCGGCTGGGGCGCGATCCTGGCCGCATCGCTCTGGCCGCTTCACGTCCGCGCCGCCCAACGCTGGCCGGCCGGGCGCGGATTGATCCTGCCTGCGGTGTTCACCGGCGCGGTCATGCTGATGTTCGTGATCCCGCTGGTCATGGTCGCCAGTGCCGTGCTGCACGACAGCATGGCCGTCTCGCAATGGGTGGAGCAGGCCCAGGCGCAGGGCATCCCGGTGCCCGACATTCTCGGCCACCTGCCGTTCGGTGCCCGCCTGGTCCCCTGGTGGCAGGCGACGCTGGCGACGCCCGAGGGGATCGACCGTCTGGCGCGCCAGGCGCCGCACATCAGGCTGGCGACCGGCGAACATATCCTCGGGCTCGTCAGCCACCGGGTCTTGCTCTTGGTGTTCATGCTGCTGACGCTGTTCTTCATCCTGCGCGATGGCGAGCGTGTCGCCGCGGCGCTCGGCGTCGGCACGCGCCGGGCGTTCGGCGCTGCGGGCCTGCGCGTGGCAGAGCAGGCCGTCACAGCGGTGCGCGGCACGGTCAACGGGCTCATCGTCGTCGGCTTCGGGCAGGGCGTGGTCATGGGGGGCGCCTATGCGATCGCGGGCGTGCCCCATGCGGCTCTGTTCGGCTTCCTCACCGGCCTCCTGTCGGCGATCCCGCTCGGCGCCGGCGTGGCCATGGCCCTCGCCGCGGCATCGCTGCTTGCCGCAGACCAGGCCATGGCGGCGGCGCTGGTCTTCGCCTTCGGCAGCGTGGTGATCTTCGTCGCCGACCATTTCGTCCGACCCGCCTTCATCGGCGGTGCCACCCGTCTCCCCTTCCTGTGGGTGCTGCTCGCCATTCTCGGCGGCATCGAGACCTGGGGCCTGATCGGACTCGTCATCGGCCCCGCGCTGGTCGCTGCCCTGATGCTGCTTTGGCGCGAATGGGTGGGATCCGCCCGAGGCCCCCTCAACCCCTCACACCCCTGATC
>NZ_DAIRTS010000030.1:0-34649 GCF_036803765.1 Novosphingobium sp. | reverse complement strand
GGCTCGTCCGGCGTGGCGAAGCGTTCGAGCCACTCACCGTCGAGTTCGGCATTGTTGCGCCGGCCGCTGCCGTCGAGCCGCGCGGTCTGGCGCTGGCGGGCGGCGGCGACGCGCGCGGCGACCTCGGCCGATCCCTCGGCGGGCGGCGGCAGGGCGAGATCGGCGGCGGAGACCGGGTCGACCTCGACATGCAGGTCGATGCGGTCGAGCAGCGGCCCCGATACGCGTGACTGATAGTCCGCCGCGCACTTGGGCGCCCGGCTGCAGCCCAGCGCCGGGTCGCCGAGATGACCGCAGCGGCAGGGGTTCATCGCCGCCACGAGTTGCACCCTCGCCGGGAAGGTGACGTGGGCATTGGCGCGCGCAACCGTGACCTCGCCGGTCTCGAGCGGCTGGCGCAGCGAATCGAGCACCGGGCGCTGGAATTCGGGCAATTCGTCGAGGAACAGCACGCCGAGGTGCGCGAGGCTGACCTCGCCAGGGCGCACGCGCAGGCCGCCGCCGGTGAGGGCGGCCATCGAGGCCGAATGGTGCGGGCTGCGAAACGGGCGGGCGCGGCTGATCCGGCCGTCTTCGAGCGTACCCGCCACCGAGGCTACGAGCGAGGTTTCGAGCGCCTCGGACGGAGTCAGTTCGGGCAGGATGCCAGGCAGGCACGCGGCCATCAGCGACTTGCCCGCCCCGGGCGGTCCGATGAGCAGCAGGTTATGCCCACCGGCCGCGGCGATCTCGAGCGCGCGCTTGGCGACCTCCTGGCCCTTCACCTGGCGCAGGTCCGCGCCGCGCACCGGGGGCAGGGCTTCGCCGGGCGCGGGCGGGGGCAGGCGCTGCGTGCCCTTCAGGTGATTGAGTAGCGAGATGAGGTCGGGCGCGGCGATGACGTCGATCCCGCTTGCCCAGCGCGCCTCGGCGCCTTGCGGGGCGGGGCAGATCAGGCCCTTTTCGGCACCGCTGGCATGGAGCGCGGCGAGCACGACGCCGGGGCTGGGGATGATCCGTCCGTCGAGCGCCAATTCGCCCACCGCGACATAGTCCGCGATCGTCTCGCGATCGACCACGCCCATCGCGGCCAGCAGCGCCAGCGCGATCGGCAGGTCGTAGTGCGAACCTTCCTTGGGCAGGTCGGCGGGCGAGAGGTTGATGGTGATGCGCTTGGGCGGCAGGCTGAGGCCGAGCGCGGAGAGGGCCGAATGGACCCGTTCGCGGCTTTCGCCCACCGCCTTGTCGGGCAGGCCGACGACGCGAAAGGCGGCAAGGCCAGGCGCGACCTGGCACTGCACCTCGACCGGGCGGGCTTCGAGCCCGAGATAGGCAACCGTGGCAACCAGCGCGACCATGGGGCCAAGCGTTGCCGCCGCGCCCCGCACCTCACAAGGGGGCGCGGGGCGATGCGGTCAAAACGGTGCAGTCTGTGAGCGGCGTGTATGCGGCTCAGGCGATCCCGGTCAGGGCCTTGAGATCGGCTTCGGGACGCGCGCCGTAGTGCGAGATGACTTCGGCCGCGCAGACCGCGCCGAGACGCAGGCATTCCTCGAGCGCCAGGCCGCGGACGTGGCCATAGAGGAAGCCGGCGGCGAAGAGATCGCCCGCGCCGGTGGTGTCGACCACGCGCTTGATCGGCTCGGCCGGGACATGGGCATCGGCGCCATCGCGGCGGGCATGGGCGCCCTCGGACCCGCGCGTGACCACCACCGTCGGCACCTGCGCGCAGATCTTGGCCATGCCGGTGTGGAAATCGTCCTCGCCGGTCAGCGCGGCCAGTTCGTGCTCGTTGGCGAAGAGGATGTCGATCTCGCCATTGGCGATCAGCGCGCGGAAATCGTCACCGTGGCGCGAAATGACGAAGGCGTCGGACAGCGTGAAGGCGACCTGCGTGCCGGCAGCGCGCGCGGCGGCGATGGCCTTGCGCATCGCGGCGCGCGGTTCCTCGGGGTCCCACAGGTAGCCCTCGAGGTAGAGCACGCGCGAGGCGGCGATCATCGTTTCGTCGAGCGCGGCGGCGGGGAGAAACTGCGAGGCGCCGAGGAAGGTGTTCATCGTGCGCTGTCCGTCGGGCGTGACGAAGATCAGGCACTGCGCGGTCTGCGGCTGGCCGGCGCGCGCGGCGGTGTCGAACGCGATCTGGCCGGCGCGGATGTCGTGCGCGAAGACGCGGCCGAACTGGTCGTCCGCGACCTGCCCGATGAACGCACAGTCGGCGCCGAGCGCGGCGAGGCCGGCGAGGGTATTGGCGGCCGAACCGCCCGAAATCTCGCGTGCCGGGCCCATCGCATCGTAAAGCGTGGCGGCGCGGTCGGAATCGACGAGCGTCATGCCGCCCTTGGCGAGGCCCAGCGCGGCAACCTGGTCGTCGGTGGCGGGGGCCATGATGTCGACGATGGCATTGCCGATGGCGATCACGTCGAAACGGCGCGGGGCGGGGCTGGCGGTCATGGTATCTTTCGCAAACGGATGGAAAGCCGGCGCCTACCCGCCCCAGCGTTTGGTCGCAAGGCCGGTTGCATCGCGCCCGCTCCAGCGCCATCACCCGGCGATGATCGCTCGACCCTCGCGCCTGGCCGCCCCGTCACCTGTCCCGCTACCCGCAATGCGCGTCGCGCGGTGGGCACCCTGGGGCATGGCTGGCGTCCTGGCTGCCCTGCTGAGCGGATGCGGCGCGGTGCCGGCCGGCCGGCCACCGGCTCATGCCCCCGCGCATGTCGCGGCTCCGCGTCCGGGCCGGCTCCCGCCGACACCCGCACGGCCAGCGCCGACGGTGCAGTCGATCAAGGGGCTCGAGGGCGTGATCGGTGCCAATGCCGAATCGCTGACCCGCCTGTTCGGCGCGCCGCGGCTCGACGTTCGCGAGGAAGACGCGCGCAAGCTGCAGTGGTCGGGTACCGCCTGCATCCTCGACGTCTATCTCTATCCGCCGCAGTCGGGCGGCGCCCCCACCGCGACCTATGTCGATGCGCGGCGGGGGGATGGACGCGAGGTGGACAGGGCTGCCTGCGTGGCGGCGATGAAGCGGCCCTGACCCTCGCGTCGCTGTTCCGTCAAATTTGACCAGCCGAGGGTCGGCCGATCAGATCTGCCACCACTTGCGGCGTGCGACCGCGACCGTGCCGGTGGGGTTCCCGTCGATGTCGGTGACCGGTTCGGTCACCACCGTGCCGCGCGGCACATCGGCCATGGCCTCGGCGCGGCCCTCGGCACGGGCGGCGCGCATTTCGGCGTCGCGCGCTGCGGATTCGCGATCGCGCTTGGCGCGCAACCCGTCATAGCTCCATGCCACCTGGCGATGGGCGAACAGCGCCAGCAGGCCACCGGTGATGGCAAGGTTCTTCAGCGCTTCGACGACCTGCAGGTGATCGAGCAGGTTGTGGTGGAAGAACAGGATGGTCACGAGCGTGAAGCCGGCGAGCAGCACGGCAAACAGGCGCGTCGCCACGCCGAAGGCAAGGGCGAGGCCCGCGATCAGTTCGAACAGCCCTGCGGGCAGCGCGAGATCGGGCGAAAGGCCGACCGCGGTGAGCGCGGCCTGCGCGCTGCTCACGTCGAACAGCTTGCCGAGGCCGGAGATGATGAAGAGAAGCGAGAGCAGGATGCGTCCTGCGAGCGCTGCAATCGTGTTCATGGTTTACGCCTTTTTCGTGCCAGTGACCGCCCCGTGATGGGCAATCAATGGCGCGGATGGCGCTCGGTTCCGTTTTCGGCTCCGGATGGGACCATTTGGGCCTGCCCTTGCGGACAGGCCGATGGCGCGGTCACAAGCGAGGCAACGTGACCCCGCGCTGGCCCATGTATTTGCCGGCGCGGTCGGCATAGCTGACCTCGCACGGCTCGTTGCCCTGCAGGAACAGGAACTGGCACGCGCCCTCATTGGCATAAATGCGCGCGGGCAGCGGCGTCGTGTTGGAGAATTCGAGCGTGACGTGGCCTTCCCAACCGGGCTCGAGCGGGGTCACGTTGACGATGATCCCGCACCGCGCATAGGTCGACTTGCCGAGGCAGATCACCAGCACGTCGCGCGGCACGCGAAAGTATTCCACCGTCCGGGCCAACGCGAAGGAATTGGGCGGGATCACGCAGACGTCGGTCTTGCGATCGACGAACGAGTTGCTGGCAAAATCCTTGGGATCGACCACCGCCGAATCGACATTGGTGAAGATCTTGAATTCATCGGCGACGCGCGCGTCGTAGCCATAGGACGACAGCCCGTAGCTGATGCAGCCCTCGCGGCGCTGGGTCTCGACGAAAGGCTCGATCATCCCTTCGGTCAGGGCCTTGTTGCGGATCCACTTGTCGGAGAGAATGGCCAAGGCCGGTCCTTTTGTCGGTGCGGGAATGCGTCTGGAAGATCAGCCGAGATAGGCCGGGCCGAAGGCGCGCGGCAACAGGAATGATAGCCGCTCCTCGATCACGATGCCGTCGCCACCCGCGCTCAGCACCAGCGGATCGGTGCCGCCGAGCGCGCCCTGCTCGTGCAGGACCTGGCGGCAGCGCCCGCAGGGGGTGATCGGCTCGCCATCCACGCCTTCGGGGCCGCCGGCAACCGCCACGGCGACCAGCCCGCCGCGCCGCCCGGCGTGCGCCGCGCTGGCACAGGCTACCGTCTCGGCGCAGAGCGACAGCCCGTAGCTGGCGTTCTCGACGTTGCAGCCCGTGACGACCGAACCGTCGGCAAAGAGCAGCGCGGCGCCGACGGTGAAGTGCGAATAGGGGGCATAGGCCGTCTCGCGCGCGGCACGGGCGGCGGCGATCAGGCTGGCGCGGGCGGTTTCGTCGATCACGGGTGCATTGTTCATGGGAGGGGCCGTCATGGTTGCACCACCACCCAGCGCAGCGGGCCGGGGGCGGCGGAGGAATGGTAGCGGTCGGTGGCGGTCCACATCACGAAGGGGCGGCCGGCGTATCCGGGGCGCAGGTAGTCCTGCCGCACCCAGATGTTGCGATCGATCACCGCGGCCAGATGATAGCGGCTCTCGACCCCGCGCGTGAGCATCAGGATCGCAGGCTTGCCCGCGTGCTTCTCGACCTGGTTGAGGAACGTCGTCAGCTCGCTTTGCAGCGCGGCTTCGGTCGGCGGCTGGGGGCAGCTGCGCTGGTCGATGTCGAGCGCCACCGCGGGCGGCAGCAGGGCATCGTCGCGCGGCACCATGGTGACGAAGTTGGCGGCCTGGCGATCACCGGGCGCGCACAGGTCGTAGACGTGCACCGCGCCAAGCTGCAGCCCGGCGGTGCGAGCCTGCTCCAGCGCCTCGGTAAAGGCATCGTCACGCCGGTCGGGCCCTTCGCTGGCGGTGAGATAGGCGAAATCGGCACCGTCCCCTTTCGCCAGGCGCCAGTCGATCGGGGTGTCGTGCACGTCGGCCCACACGCCCTGCACGGGGAAAGCCTGCCGGTCGGGCCGCCACACCCGCGATTGCCACCACAGCAGCCCCGCACCGACGAGCGCCGCCAGCAGCAGCGCCGCCAGCACGCGCCGCAGCGCCGGATTCTTGCGTTTTGCCATGGCGAGACTCGGAGTGTTCCTGACGAGAGCGGAAGGTCGGGCGCGGCGCATAGGGCATGGGGTGGGACCGGTCAAAGCGCGAGCCCGAAATTCACTTCATGCTGACCGATTCTTGGCTGGCTTATTCCCCGCCGGTCTGCGCCAGCACTACCGCGGCGAAGATCAGCAGCGCGACGAAGGCAAAGACCAGCAGCGCCATGGTCCGCCATGTCGCGCCCAGCCGGCCGAGGGCATAAGTGCCGCGAAGCTGCCGGTACATGTGCCACGGCGGCACGAACAGGAACAGGATCGGCGCGCTGCGCCAGCCGGCGGACTGGGCGAGCATGACCACCACCGACAGCAGGGTCATGAAGCAGAGCGAATAGGTGACGAACACGGTGTGGTCGTAGAGGTGGTAGCGCCGGCTGAAGGGGAACAGCAGCCACAGCAGCGGCACCGAGATCGGGATCAGCGCCCAGCTGTATTTGTAGGTGTACGACTGCAGCTTGTACATCGCGAGGCCGGGGTTGGCGCGGAACGTCTCGAGCAGGTGCGAGACGATGGGAATGTCGCTCTTGACGGTCGCGCCCGCGATTTCGTCCTTGGACGGGGCCATGCTGTCGATCACGACGAGCGCGGTCGATTGCGCATCGATCGCACTGTCGATGGCCTCGGTGCTCTGCTTGTCGCGCACGAGCTGCGCGCGCTGCGCCTTCAGCTTCGCCAGCTTCGCCTCGCCCTCGTCGCGGGCCTGGGCCAGGGACTTGCCGTCGGGTGAGGGATTGAACGTCCATTTCGCGGCGCCGCTGGTCTGGTGGAACACCGCGAACATCAGGAACACGCTGAACAAAAACAGCGCCAGTGGCGAGACATAGCGGACGCGCTGGCCGTCGATATAGGCGCGGGTCAGGCGGCCGGGCTGCCACGCCAGTTGCGGCAAGGTGTGCCAGATGCGCCCCTCGAAGTGGAAAACCCCGTGGAGAAGGTCGTGGAAAAACGCGCCGAGCGTGCGGTGGACGTGCGCGGCCTGCCCACAGGCGTGGCAATGGCTGCCGACCAGCGTCGTGCCACAATTGAGGCAGGCGGTCTCGTGCGTGTGGCCATCGTCGCCACGCGCGGTCACGGTATTCGTCACGGCAAAATTTCCCCCGTCTTGCGCGTGCCAGACTGCGACAGCCGCGCCGGCCGTGCAACCCTGCGTCCTGCTTTACGGTCGTTTAACCCTGTTGCGGCAGAGCGATGGGACGGGATCTTTTCGCAACCACCAAGGGGGCATGCGGGCGTGCACGGCCCACGCGACAGTCTGGGATTGGGCGGCAGCGCCTTCGGCAGCACCGGCGGGTCCGGCGCGGCCCCCCGTGCCTTCGCGCGCACCGTGGCCGCGCCTGCGTTCGGCCAGCGCCGCGCCGCCATCATCGGCCGCACAATGCCATCCGCCGCCGTGGTGCCCGATTCGCTCCTTCCAGCGCCTGATCCGACGCCTCGGCCCGATCACGCCTGGCGGTTGTCGGCGCATCCGCTCGCGCGCCGCTGGCTGCGCGCCTGCCTCGCGATGGAGCGGGCCGCGTTGCGCTGGTTGCCGGTCCACGATCTGGCCCAGGATATCGGCAGCAAGCGCTGGCTCCATGGCGCCGCGACCTGCGCCGTGCTGTGCGCGGGCGCGCTGACGCTGTGGCCGGCCTTCGCGCCGTTGCAGGCCGCGCCGCTCGTCACGCTGGACGAGACGACCGCCACCGAATTTGCCGCGCAGGGGCTGCGACCGCTGCGGGCCGGGGCCGGAAACGGCCGCCACTTCGCCGCGACACCGCTGGTCACCCGCCTCACCGCCGCGCCCGAGCGCGCCAGCATCACGATGACCGCGACGCTCGGGGCGAACGATACGCTGGCCCGCATGTTGCAGCGCTCCGGGCTCGCCCCGAGCGATGCCGTGCAGGCGGCCGGGCTGCTCGACCGCGCCGTGCCGGCGGGCACGATCGCACCGGGTACGCGGTTCCAGATGACGCTGGGCGCCCACGCCAGCCCCTACGACCCGCGCCCGCTGCAAAGCCTCAGCGTCCGCGCGCGCTTCGACCTTGCGCTCGATCTCGTACGGCAGGGCGGCGGACTGGCGCTGACGCGGCGGGTGATCCCGGTCGACACCACGCCGCTGCGCCTGACCGGAGCGGTCGGCAGCAGTCTCTATCGCTCCGCCCGCGCGGCCGGTGCCAGCCCGGAAACAGTCCAGGCCTACCTGCGCGCGATCGATGCCGCCCTGCCGTTCGAGGCGATCGCGCCGACCGACCGCTTCGACATCATCGTCTCCGCCCGGCGCGCCGCCGACGGACAGGGGACGCTGGGCGATCTGCTCTATGCCGGGGTGACGCGCGATGGGCACCCGCGCGCCCAATTGCTGCGCTGGGGCGAGGGCGGCGGGTTCATGAGCCCCGAGGCGATGACGGGGAGTGGCGCTCGCGCAGCCGATGCGGGGCTGCTGGCCAGCCCGGTCGCCGGCAACATCACCTCGGGCTTCGGCTATCGGCGCCATCCGATCCTGGGCTACGTGCGCTTCCACGCCGGGCTCGACATTGCGGCCGCCTGGGGCTCGCCGATTCACGCCGTGACCGATGGCGTGGTCAGCTTCGCCGGCTGGCACGGCGGTCATGGCGAATACGTGCGGCTCGATCATGGCGGCGGCATCGCCACCGGCTATGGCCACATGAGCCGCATCGCCGTGGCGCCGGGCACGCGCGTCGGCCGCGGCCAGGTGATCGGCTACGTCGGCTCGACCGGTCTGTCGACCGGCCCGCACCTGCATTACGAACTCTATCGCGGCGGGCAGGTGGTCGATCCCGGCTCGATCCGCAGCGTGGTGCGCACCAGCGCCGTCGATCCGGCACAGCTGGTCGCCTATCGCGCCCGGCTCCAGGCGCTGCTGGCCTTGAAGCCGGGCGGTGCGCTGCATCCTGCCCGCTGAGCATGGGCCACCGGCCGCGTAGCCGTTGACGCTGTTCGCCCCGCTCCATAGAGCCGGACGCGAAAGGCGGACGGGCAGTTGGGCAGGCGCAGGCGCAAGGGTTTGGAATTGCTGGATCGCGGTGCGGTCCTGTTCATCGGCATCGCCGTGGGCACCGTGCTGGGCCTGTCGCTGCGCACCGGCGGCAAGCCGCTGCGCGCGTTCATGGACGACGCAGCCACGCCTCTCGCCGGGGCCAGCGCCGGCGCTGGTGACGTAGCGGCAGCCATGGCGCCCCCGCGTCTCGATGCATGCGGCAGCGCCTTTCCGCGCAGTGCCCGCGTCGATGCCGCGCTGGCCGGCGGGCGCGGCCTGCACATCGGCGTATTCGGCGATTCGTTCGGCGATGGTGTCGCGGCGGCGACCGAGCAGGCCTTTCGCAAGCAGCCGCGCGTGACCGTCCATGCCTTCAGCCACGAGGGCACCGGCTTCACCCGCTATCGCACGCAGGACCTCCTCGCCGATGCCCGCGCGCGCATCGCCGCGCAGCCGATCGACATCGCGATCATCAGCATCGGTGCCAACGATACGCAGGGCCTGTTCGTCAACGGCCATGCCGCCCCGTTCATGGGCCAGGCCTGGCAGGATGCGGTGGGCGGACGGATCGGCGACCTCGTGCGCCTGTTCCAGCAGCGCGGCGTGGCGGTGGGCTGGGTCGGCCTGCCACGCATGCGCGATGCCGATTTCGACCGCGATATCCAGGCGATCAACGCGTTTCAGGCACGGGTCGCATGCAAGCTCGGCGTGCCTTATGCCGACAGCGTGCCGCTGACGCAGGATCGCAACCGCCGGTTCAGCCAGCGGCTGGATGATCCGGTGACGCATCGCGAATACCTCGCCCGCGCCAGTGACGGCAAGCACATGACGTTTCACGGATACGAAGTTATCAGCCGGCCGATGACCGCGCCGATCCTGGCGCTGTTCGCCCCGGCATCGCCGCCGCCCGCGCCGCAACCAGGGCAGGGCGATCACCCGGTAGCGCCCCCGACGCCGAAACCGGTGCGCGCGGCGCATTCTGTGCCCACGGCGAAACCAGCGCCCCGACCCACTCCAAGTCCCACGCCATCATCCGCCGAGACGCCGCGCTCCACGCCGGCACCAACGGGTTCTGCCCCGTCCACAGGATCGCCCACAGACGTGCCAACAGGGTCATCGACAGGGTTGTCCACAGCGGCTTCCCATGCGGGAGCGACGCAGTGAGACGTTTCCTAGGCATGGCCACGCTGACGGCGACGCTGCTTGGCGGGCCGGCGCACGCACAAGTGACCGCGCCGGTGCCAAGCCCGGGTCCCGTGATGCCCATGGCCCCGAGGACGGTGCCCGGGCAACTCGCCAATGCCCGCGCCATTGCACCATTCCTGGCCCAGCTGATGCAGCGCGACCCGGCGGCGGTGCTGTCGGTGGTGCAGATCGGCGACAGCCATACCGCGGGCGACATGATCACCCAGGGCCTGCGCCAGAGCCTGCAACTGCGGCTCGGCGGCGCCGGGCGCGGCATGATGCCTGCGGGCAAGCCCTATCAGGGCTATCTCAGCTGGGGCATGACCGCGCGGCAGGGCGGCGAGTGGCAGGGCAATGCGCTGTTCGGCCCGCAGCGGCGCGGCGACGGCGCGGCGCTAGGCTTCTCGGGCTTTACCCAGACCGCATCGATGCCCGGCGCGGCGATGAGCCTTACCGCCGACGGCCCGGCCACCCGGTTCACCCGCTTTACGCTGTGCGGCGTGACTGGCCCCGAGGCGGGCGCGGTGAGCGTGACGTTCGACGGCATGCCGGCTGAGCCGATCAGCCTGTCGGCGCCGGTGTCGGGCGGGGCATGCTTCACCCGCACCGCGACCGTGCCGGTGACGCAGGCCGTCGTCGCGACGCTCGATACGCGGCCCGTCAGCCTGACCGCGTGGGAGACGCGCACTGGCACGCCGGGGGCGATCGTCGCCAATCTCGGCGTGGTCGGCGCGCGGCTCATGCATCTTGCGCGCGCCGACGATGCCATTGCCGGCGCCGAACTGGCCGCGGCTCGGCCCGACCTCGTCATCATCGCCTTCGGCACCAACGAGGGGTTCGATCCCGCGCTGCGGCTCGACGAGACCGAGGCCGCGCTGCGCGTCGCGGTTGCCCGCGTGCGCCGCATGGCCGGCGCACAAGTGCCGATCCTGCTGCTCGGCCCGCCCGATGCCGCCAGCAACCGCCCCGCCGTCGCGCTGCCCCAATCGGCCGATACGGTCGCCTGTGCAGCGGGCTGGTCCGTGCCCGGCCACCTCGCGCAGATGCGCACGCTCGAGAGGCGCATGGCCACCACGCTTGGCGTTGCGTTCTGGGACTGGCAGGGCGCGATGGGGGGCAGTTGCAGCACGATGGCCTGGACCGCCGCGGGCCTGCAACGTGGCGACCACGTTCACTTCTCGCGCGATGGTGGTCGCATGATCGGCGCTGCCCTCGCGGCGGACCTGTTCGCCGCGGCCGCCGCGCTGCCTGCCCGACAGCCCTGAGCCCGCGCCCGCCGTGCTCTTTCCTACGCTGACCTTCCATGTGTTCTTCCTGCTGGTCTTCGCGGCCAACCGGGCGCTGGCGCGGCTGCGCGGTTCGCTGGCGGACTGGCGGCGCATCATGCTGCTGGTCGCCTCGTGGATCTTCTACGGCTGGTGGGACCCGCGGTTCGTCGGGCTGCTGGTCGTCAGCTCGGGCTGGAACTGGCTGTTCGGGCGGTTGCTCGCCAACCGGCCCCCCGCGCGATCGCACGCGCGTCTGGCGCTGCTGTGGCTGGCGGTCCTCGGCAACCTCGGCGTGCTCGGCTGGTTCAAGTACGCCAACTTCCTCGCCGACCAGGCGGGGTTCAGCCTCGGACAGGTCGTGCTGCCGGTGGGGATCTCGTTCTTCACCTTCCAGGGGCTCAGCTACGTCATCGACGTCTATAACGGTCGCACCCGCCCCGCGCGGCTGCTCGACCTGACGCTGCTGATGAGCTTCTTCCCGCACCTTGTCGCGGGGCCGATCGTGCGGCCGGCGCATTTGCTGCCACAGCTCGCGCACCCGCCGCGGCTCGGCCGACAAGAGGCGGCGGCCTGCCTCGTCCTCATTCTGTGGGGCACGATCAAGAAGGCGGTTATCGCCAACGACCTGTCGGTGGGGCTGGTCGATCCGGTCTTTGCCAATCCCGCCGGGCATTCGAGCGCCGACCTCGCACTCGCCGCCTATGGCTATGCGGTGCAGATCTATTGCGACTTTTCCGCCTACACCGATATGGCGATCGGCCTGGCGGGCCTCCTCGGCTTCCGTTTCCCGCGCAACTTCGACCAGCCCTATCGTGCTGCCAGCCTGCAGGACTTCTGGCGGCGCTGGCATATCAGCCTGTCGAGCTGGCTGCGCGACTATCTATACATCGGCGCGTTCGGCGGCTCGCGCCAGGCGCTGTGGCGCACCTGCCTCGTGCTGCTGGGCACGATGGTGCTCGGCGGGCTGTGGCACGGGGCGAGCTGGAACTTCGTGATCTGGGGCGCGCTGCACGGCGGGGTGCTGGTGGTCGAGCGCCTGTGGCAACAGCTGCGACCCCAAGCCGCGCCGCGATTGCCTGCATGGGCGGGGGTGCTGGTCACGTTCCACATCGTTACGCTGGGATGGATCTTCTTCCGCTGCACCGCCTTCGATGGCGCGGTGGATTATATCGCGGGGATCGCGGCGCTGCGCGGCGGGACCGCGACGATGGCGACGCCTTGGGTGCTTGGCCTGATCGCGGCGGGCATGGCCTGCCATTTCGGCCCCCCGCGCGCGGTGCAGCATATCGCACGCCGGATGGCAGCATTGCCGGGCTGGGCGATCGGGATCGGCGGTGCGCTGCTGCTATTGATCATCGAGGGCCTGCGCGGCGGCGGCGTTGCGCCCTTCATCTATTTCCAATTCTAGGACGACGCGGATGGACGATGGCCTGCCCTGGGGCGAATCCCCGATCGATCTTGCCGAAGAAGACGATGCCGCGCTGCAGACCGGCTGGGGCTGGATCTGGGGCGTTCTGGCAAGCAGCAGCGTGGCATTGGCCCTGTTCAACGCCCACGCAGTGCGCAACTGGGCCGAGCAACTGCCGCCCAGCGCCATGACCGCGCCGATCGTGGCGGCGGCCGAACACTGGTACGATACGGCCGACCGGCTCGGCCTCAACCGCATGGTCGACGGAGCCGAGCGGGCCGCGAAGGCCCTGCGCGCCGACCGGGCCGCCTGACCCGCGGCGTTACTGCGGCGGCGCGGCGCTGGTCGAGTCAGCTGGAGCGGCTGCGGCGGGGGCGGCGGCTTCACTCGCGGGTGCGGCCTCGCTCGCCACGGCGCGTTCGCTGGGCTTGACCCGCGGCGCAGGCTGCAGCGGCGCGGTGCCGGTCGCCCCGTCGAGGTCGATCATCGCGTCGCTCACCGATCCGGGCAGGACTTCACCGCCGGCCGCCGCCGTCGCCCCGGTTTCGGGCGCCTTGTTGCAGGCCGCGAGCGCCAGTGGCAGGATCAAGGCCAACGCGACGGGGGCGACGAGGGACAGCTTCATCATGGGGTCTCCTGCGAAACGGCGGGCGCGGGACAGGCTACGTCGAGCTGGGCCAGGAAGGCCGGGAAACGCGCTAGCAGGGCCTCGTCCCACTGCGCGCTCGACACGTCCTTGCCCAGGTCCTTGAGGCTGGTCACGCCGAATTCCTCGATGCCACAGGGCACGATCCCGCCGAAATGCGCGAGGTCGGGCGACAGGTTGACCGAAAAGCCGTGCATCGTCACCCAGCGGCGGATGCGCACGCCGATGGCGCCGATCTTGGCCTCGCGCCCGTCCGCGCCTTGGCACCAGATGCCGATGCGTCCCTGCGCGCGCCACGCCGGCACGCCGAAGTCGCCCAGCGTGTCGATCACCCAGCCTTCGACCGCGTGCACGAAGCCGCGCACGTCGCGCGCGCGGCTGCGCAGGTCGAGCAGGACGTAGCCGATGCGCTGGCCCGGCCCGTGATAGGTATAGCGCCCGCCGCGCCCGGCCTCGACGACTTCGAAGCGCGGGTCGAGCAGTTCGGCGCGATCGGCGCTGGTGCCGGCGGTATAGACTGGCGGGTGTTCGAGCAGCCACAGCAGGTCGCCCGCGCTGCCCTCGGCAATCGCCGCATTGCGCACGGTCATCGCCTCGAGCGCCTCGCGGTACGGCACGGGCTCGGCCTCGCGGCGGATCTCGATGGTGGAAAGGTCGGTCATGATGCGACGGGACTTGGCCCTGCCACGGCCACGATGCAAGAGGGACGAGGGCCGCCTGGCTTAAACCGGGTGCGCAGCCTCTGCGGCTTTGCTAGAGCGCGCTTCGTTCAAGACCCGAGGAACCCTGCGTGACAGCACCGCTTATTGCCCCGTTCGACAGCAGCGCCGCGTGGAAGACCACGCAGCGGCTGGTTTCGGCCAATTCCGACGTGCTGCTGGCGATCGCCGGCGTGTTCTTTCTGCTGCCGATGCTGGTCTGGGCGGTGTTCATCCCGCCGATCGACGCGACGCCCGACATGACGCAGGAGCAGGTCGCGCAAGTGCTGGAGGCCTACTACACGCGCAACCTGCCCTACCTCCTGCCGCTGTCCCTGCTGCAGATGGTCGGGTTCATCACCATGCTGGTCGGCATCCTCGATCGCACCCGCCCGACAGTGGGCGAGGCGCTGCGCAACTGCGCGGTGCGCGTGCCGGCCTATCTCGGGGCGCAGCTGCTGACGGGCGCCGTCGCGGTGGGATTGCTGGTGGTGGTGGCCGGCGTGCTGATGGCCCTGCGCGTGCCGGCGCCGATCGCGGCGGTGTTCGGGCTGGCGGCGATGATCTGGCCGATGCTGCGCACGATCATGGTCGGGCCGGTGCTGGGCGTTGGCAAGACGCGCAACCCGATCATGGCGATCCGCGCCAGCCTTGCGCTCACCAAGGGCAACACCGCGCGGATCATGGCCTTCCTCGGCCTAGCTGCGATCGCGTTCCTGATCGTCTCGAACCTGCTGACCATGCTGGTCGGCCTGTTGGCGACGCTGGTGCTGGGCAAGGATGCGCAGGCCGCGCGGCTGATCGCCGAGGCGTTCTCGGCGGTGCTCTATGCCTCGGGCTACACCTGGTTCGTCGTCATGCTCGCCGCGATCCATGGCGAGCTGACCAAGGACCTGCCGCGTCCCTTCCTCTGACAGGAACGCGGCGGTCGCAACGGGCCTTGGCCCTTCCGTTCAGTCCTTCCAGCCCCACGAGATCACGCAGGGCGGCACGTTGATCGGCTCGTAGCCCTTGTCGATGCGCGGGAAATAGCGCCCCATCAACTCGCGCGCGCGGGCGGTGTACTGATAGACCAAGAACGCACCGCCGGGGCGCAGCACGCGGTGCGTGGCGGCCATGATCGCGGGGCCGACGCCTTCCGGCAACGTGGTGAACGGCAGGCCCGACAGCACGTAGTCGGCATGCTCGAACCCGTGCGCCCGGATGATCGCCTCGACCTCGGAGGCCGAGCCGTGCACGGCGACGAAGCGGCTGTCGCCGATGGTGCGCGACAGATAGCGGATGAAATCCGGATTGGTGTCGATCACGATCAGCCGGGCATCGCGGCGCATCTTGTCGAGAACCGGCCGGCAGAACGTGCCGACGCCCGGTCCATATTCGACGAAGAGGTCGCACGCCTCCCAGTCGACCTTCGAGAGCACGCGCTCGATCGTGCGCCGCGAGGACGGGACGATCGCACCCACCATCACCGGATGCTTGACGAAGCCCTTGAAGAATATGCCTGCCGGGCCAAGCACCCGCTCCGCCTTGCGCAGCAATCGTTGATGCAGCGGGAGGCGGGCCGTCTGGATGGAATTCATGATGGGCAGACATCCCTTATCGTTGGTGAACCGCCACGTTGCAAATCCGCGACACTATTGCAAGCGTTCGCGCCGGTGGCGGGATGGTGCGACGAACCGTTCTGGAACCGTCGGTTACCTGATCCTCACCGACGGCTGCGGGGTTTCGGCAACCGGGGTCAGGGCATGTCCGACGGCAAACCATGAAACAAGGTTGTCGACCATCAGGTTCCCCATCGCGCTGCGCGTCGCGACCGAGGCCGAGCCGATGTGCGGCAGCAGCACCACGTTGTCGAGCGCGAGCAGCGCCGGCGGCACGTGTGGCTCGTGCGCGAAGACGTCCAGGCCGGCGCCGAGAATCGTACCGCTCTGCAGCGCCGCAACGAGCGCCGGCTCGTCGACGACGCTGCCGCGCGCGACGTTGACGAGGATGCCCTGCGGGCCGAGCGCGCTCAGCACCGCGCCATCGACCATGCCGGCGGTGGCCGCGCCGCCGGGGACGACCACGACGAGCACATCGACCGCCGCGGCCAGCGCCTCGGCGGTGGGATAGTAGGCCAGGTCGACGCCGGGCTGGCGGTGGCGCCCGTTATAGGCGAGGTCTACGTCGAAGCCTGCCAGCCGCCGCGCGATCGCCTTGCCGATCGCGCCGAGGCCCAGAATGCCGATCCGTCGCCCGCGTAGCGTCGGCGAGAGCGGGAAGGCGCCCTGCGGCCACTTGCCTTCGCGCAGATGGCGTTCGGCCTGCGGCAGGCGGCGGACCGTGGCGAGCAGCAGCGCGAGGGCGAGGTCGGCCACTTCCTCGTCGAGCACGCCCGGCGTGTTGGTCACGACGATCCCGCGCTCCGCGGCGGCGGTGACGTCGATGTTGTCATAGCCGACGCCGAAGTTGGCGATGACCTCGAGCGCCGGCAGGCGGTCCATCAGGTCTGCGCCGAGTCGTCCATGCAGGGTATTGGTCGCCAGCCCACGGATCGTGGCCGCGATGTCCGGGGGCAGGCCGTCGGCCAGCCGCTGCACGGCGAAGGCGGCGTCGAGCCGGGCCATGATGTCGGGCGCGAAGGGCGCGGTGCACAGAACGCTGGGGCGCGGATCGTCGGTCATGGCGGAGGCATACCCCACCCGCGCGCGCGGCGCACCCGGCTTACGGGTAGCGGAGGCGGATGCGGGTCGACAGGTTGGTGCGCGGCACCGCCAGGCGAACCGAGCGGAATTCGAGCAGGCTCTCGATCGAGTTGGGATTGCCCGAGAAGCCGAAGCCTTCGGCCGGAATGCCCATGGGACCGACGCGGTTGAGCGCGCCCGAATTGTCTTCGTCGTGATAGACCGCAAGCGCGTAGACGCCGGGATGCGGCAGGAACAGGCACATCCTGGTCTTCTCGGGATGCGCCGGCACGCGCGCGACGTAGAGCGACCCGCCGTCGATCAGGAACTTGCGCGCGTCGTCGGGATAGACCGTGACCGCGATCGGTCCGCGATCGGAACGCACCTTGTCGATCGTGATGTTGAGCCAGGTGTCGCTCGCTGGACCTGCGCAGCCCGGCGGCGGCAGATGGATCGCGTGGGCCTGCGCCAGCGCTGGCATCAGCAGTGCCAGGCATGCGGTGGCGGCAGGGGCCAGCGCAACGCGGACTTTTCGCAGGGATTCGCTCAGATTGATCACACACCGTCGATGGCAAGGCCAAAGGGTGTTGGCAAGTGGTGTTGGGGCAGGTTCTCTAGGCGTTGGCTTCGCGCTTCAACTCGTAGAGCAGATCGAGTGCGGCGCGCGGCGACAGCGAATCGATGTCGAGCCCGTTGAGCTTTTCGCGCAAGGCATCGACCTTGTCCTCGGCCGCCTCGATCGCGGCGGCGAACAGTGGCAAGTCGCCGAGGCCTGCAGCAAGGCCCCCGGTCGCGGCGCGGCCCTTTTCCAGCTTGTCGAGCACGGCGCGTGCGCGCTTGACCACGGCATCGGGCACCCCGGCGAGGCGGGCGACCGCCAGGCCATAGGACTTGTCCGCCGGCCCCTCGGCCAGCTCGTGCAGCAGGACGAGGTCACCCTTCCACTCGCGCGCGCGGACGTGATGGAGCGAGAGCGCGGGGCAGGTTTCGGCCAGACGCTGCATCTCGTGATAGTGCGTGGCGAACAGGCAGCGGCAGCGGTTGGTCTCGTGCACCGCCTCGGCCACCGCCCAGGCGAGCGCGAGGCCGTCGTAAGTCGAGGTGCCGCGCCCGACTTCGTCGAGGATGACGAAGCTGCGCGGCCCGGCCTGCTGGAGAATGGCGGCGGTCTCGACCATCTCGACCATGAAGGTCGAGCGTCCGCGCGCGAGGTTGTCGCTGGCGCCGACGCGGCTGAACAGTCGATCGACCAGACCGACCGTCGCGGCTTCGGCGGGAACGTAGCTACCCGCCTGCGCCAGCAGCACGATCAGCGCGTTCTGGCGCAGGAAGGTCGATTTGCCGCCCATGTTGGGGCCACCGACCAGCCACAGCCGATCGGCGTCGGACAGACGGCAGTCGTTGGCGACGAAGCGTTCGCCGGCGCGGGCCAGCGCGGCCTCGACCACGGGATGGCGCCCGCCGGCGATCGCGAGCACGGGTTCGTCGACCACGCGGGGCAGGCTCCAGCCGCCTTCGGCCGCGCGCTCGGCATGGCTGGCGCCGACGTCGAGCCGGGCGAGGGCGGCGGCGGTGGCGGCAATGGCCTCGCGCGCGTCGATCGCACGGGCGATGAGATCCTCGAAGTGGGCTTCCTCGGCCACCAGCGCGTGGCCGCCTGCCTCGGCGATGCGGCTGGCCTCCTCGTGCAGCGCGAGCGCGTTGAAGCGCACCGCGCCCGCCATGGTCTGGCGATGGGTGAAGCCCGAATCGGGCTGCATCAGCCGGTCGGCGTGGCGCGCGGGCACCTCGATGAAATAGCCGAGCACGCCGTTGTGGCGGATCTTGAGCGCGGCGACGCCGGTCTCGTCGCGGTACTTCGCCTCCAGCGCGGCGATGGCGCGGCGCGAATTGCCCGCCGCGGCGCGCAAGGTATCGAGCGAGGCGTCATAGCCCTCGGCGATGAAGCCGCCTTGGCCGCGCTCGGTCGGCGGAGAGGGCACCAAGGCGCGGGCGTAGAGATCGACCAGCGCGCCATGGCCGGTGAGGCGGGGCAGCAGTGCCTGCGCGAGGGCCGGGAGGGCGCCGCGCGCGGCCAGGCTGTCGTGCAGCCGGCGCGCCTCGGCAAGGCCGTCGCGCAATTGGCCCAGATCGCGCGGCGAACCGCGCCCCGCCACCACGCGGCCGAGCGCGCGGCCAAGGTCGGGCACGGCGCGCAGCACGCCGCGCAAGTCGCCGCGCAGCAGCGGGTCCTCGCACAGCCACTGCACCAGTTCGAGCCGCTGGCGGATCGCGAAAAGGTCGAGCAGCGGGGCCGAGAGGTCTTCGGCCAGCAGGCGCGCGCCCGCGCCGGTGACACAGCGATCGACGGCTTCGGCAAGGCTGCCCTTGCGCGTGCCGGTCGAGGAGACCAGCACCTCGAGGCTGGCGCGCGTCGCCTCGTCCATCGCCATGTGTGCATCGCCGCCGCGCGCCACGGGCGGCAGCAACAGCGGCAGGCGCCCGCGGCCGACATGATCGAGATAGGCGATGAGGCCCCCGGCGGCGGCGAGCATGGCGCGGCCGAACTGGCCGAACCCGTCGAGCGTCGCGACGCCGTGGATCTCCTTGAGCCGCGCCTCGCCGCCCGCGCTGTCGAAGCCGTGCGCCGGCCGGCCTACGGCCTCGAGCGGGGCTGAGGGCCACTCCTCGGGGCACACGGTCTCGCGCGGGGCGAGCCGGGCGAGCGCGGCGCCCAGGCCGTCCACGGCGCATTCCTCCAGCTCGACCCGGCCGGTCGATATGTCGCAGGCGGCGATGCCGACGCGGTCGCGTAACGGACAGACCGCCACCAGCACGTTCGATTCGCGCGGGTTGAGCAGGGCCTCCTCGGTCAGCGTCCCGGCGGTGACGAAGCGCACGATGTCGCGCGCCACCAGCGCCTTGGAGCCGCCGCGCTTCTTGGCCTCCTCGGGGCTTTCGACCTGCTCGGCGATAGCGACGCGGCAGCCGGCGCGGATCAGGCGCGCGAGATAGCCCTCGGCCGAATGGACCGGCACGCCGCACATCGGGATCGGCGTGCCCTGATGTTCGCCGCGGCTGGTCAGCGCGATGTCGAGCACCTGGGCGGCGGTGCGGGCATCGTCGAAGAACAGCTCGAAGAA
This sequence comes from Novosphingobium sp., assembly GCF_036803765.1. GTDB lineage: Bacteria > Pseudomonadota > Alphaproteobacteria > Sphingomonadales > Sphingomonadaceae > Novosphingobium. Next base: position 15,158 of record NZ_DAIRTS010000030.1, on the reverse strand, counting down.
ATCGCCCATGCGGTAGAACAGCAGGCAATCGCCGGCCTGGTCCTTGAGCGCGAGATATTGCGCCATCATCGGAGTTGGGGCATGGGACATCACGGCTGAGGTGGCTAGCCCAAGCGCCGCCGTTTCTCAAACCGTGTGCGCCGGATATGAACAGCCGGCTTGCGCAAAACTTATGCCGGTCGGCCCGCCGCACGGGCGCGTATCGCAAAGAGGCCCATGAACGTCCCTGCCCAGCGGTTGTCTCTCGACTGGTATCGTCGCCTGCCGTGGCTGACATGGCCCGGCGTCGTTCTCGGCACGCTGCTGATGTGTCTGCCGTTCCTGCTGGTCGACGTGCCGCCGCTGATCGACGTGCCCGGGCATATGGGCGCCGCCGCGATCGAGGCGGCCGGGCCAAACAGCCCGCTGGTCAAGTATCTCGGCTGGAAGTGGGTGTTCACGCTCAACATCGGCGGCGACGTGCTGATGAAGGTGCTGGGCGCGCAGTTCGGCGTCCTCGCGGCCGGGTGGTGGAGCACGGTCATCGCCACCGCGCTGTTTGCAGGCGGCTGCCTCGCCACGATCCGCATGGCCAACCGCCAGGGCGGGCATGGCGCGGCCTGGGCGCTGATGTACCTCTTCACCTTCCCGCTGCTGACGGGATTCCTCAATTACGTGCTGGGTGCCGGGCTTTCGCTCTGCGCCTTCGCGCTGGCGATCCGGCTCGAGAATCACCCGCGCCGACGCGCGATCCTGCTGGTGCTGCTCCAGCCCATCGCCATGCTGTGCCACGCCATCGGCGGATTGCTGCTGGCGGTGATGGTCGGCGCCAACGCGCTGGGCCGCGAGATGGACCTGCTGCCCGCCGGCTGGTGGCGCAAGGCCAACCGGCGGACGGTGCTGCGCACGCACGACTGGAAGGCCGCTGCGCGGCGCATGACCGTGCTGTGCTGGCCGCTGCTGGCGACCGTGATCACCATCGTCGTGTGGAAGCTGTTCTCGCCCGAGCCGGCGCGCGCCTTCAACATGTGGCGCTGGGACCAGAAGGCGGTGTTCCTCGTCACGACGGTGCGCGACCAGTCGTTCCTGCTCGATGCCGTGACCACGATCGCGGGGTTCGTCCTGCTGATCGGCGGTTACTGGCTGGGCGGGCGGTGGAACTGGCAGCGCGGCTTGCCGGGGCTTCTGGTCCTCATCCTCTACGTCATCATTCCCAGCGACATCAACGGCAGCGCCTTCGTCGACGTGCGCCTGTTGCCGGTGGCGATGATGCTGCTGCTCGGCCTGCAGGACTGGAGCCGCGCCAAGGGGCGCCGCGCACAGTGGGTGGCGATCACCGGCCTCGTGCTGCTGGGGCTGCGCACCGTGGTCACTGCGGCCAGCTTCGCCGACTATGCCGACGATTATCGCCAGCAGCTCTCGGCGCTCGACCATATCGAGCCGGGCAGCCGCGTGCTGACCTTCGTCGAGCATTCGTGCATCGAGCAGGACTGGCGCGACGCGCGCCGCGATCACCTCGCCAGCCTCGCCAGCGTCTATCGCCAGGCCTGGGTCAACGACAACTGGGCGGTGCCGGGCCTGCACATGGTCGTGCCGCGCTTCCGCCCCGCGCGCAATTTCGCCGCAGACCCGTCGGAGTTCGTCTGGTCGCGCAAGTGCCAGGGCGGACGCCTGCGCTCGATCGACGTCGCGCTGCGCTTCGCGCCGATCGAGCGGGTCGATTATGTCTGGCTGATCAGCACCGGCCTGCCTCGCAGCCCCGATCCGCGCCTGCGGCTGGTGTGGCAGGAGGGGCGCAGCCTGCTCTTCGCCGTGCGCCCGCTGGGTTTCTCGACGTGGCAGCCCAAAGGGCTGTGACGACCTGATCAACGGTTCTTTCCTCGCGCTGGGGAATGTGCGAGGGGCGACCATCACACCATCGTCTGCCGGGAGTTCGTAAATGTCCGAGGAAAGCAACGTCCGTTTCACCGAACGTGAGGCGCTTTTCTACCACAACACGATCCGCCCCGGTAAGATCGAGATCATCGCCTCCAAGCCGATGGCGACGCAGCGCGATCTCAGCCTCGCCTACTCGCCCGGTGTCGCCGTGCCGGTGCTGGCGATCTCGGAAAATCCCGCAACCGCCTACGACTACACCGCCAAGGGCAACCTCGTCGCAGTGATCTCCAACGGCACCGCGATCCTGGGGCTGGGCAATCTCGGCGCGCTCGCCTCCAAGCCGGTGATGGAAGGCAAGGCGGTGCTGTTCAAGCGCTTCGCCGACGTCGACTCGATCGACATCGAGCTGGCTACCGAAGACCCGCAGGCCTTCATCGACGCCGTCGCGCTGATGGAGCCCAGCTTCGGCGGGATCAACCTTGAAGACATCAAGGCGCCCGAGTGCTTCATCATCGAGCAGGCGCTGCGCGAACGCCTCAAGATCCCGGTCATGCACGATGACCAGCACGGCACTGCGATCATCACCGCCGCCGGCCTCGTCAATGCCTGCCACCTGACCGGCCGCGCGCTGGCCGACGTCCGGGTCGTGGTCAATGGCGCCGGCGCCGCCGCGATCGCCTGCACCGAACTGATCAAGGCGATGGGCGTGCGCCACGACAACGTCATCATGTGCGACCGTTCGGGCACGATCTGGCGCGGGCGCACCGACAGCATGGACCAGTGGAAGAGCGCGCATGCGGTCGATACCCCGGCCCGCACGCTCGAGGAGGCGCTCGACGGCGCCGACATCTTCCTCGGCCTGTCGGCGGCCAATGCGCTCAAGCCCGAATGGGTCCGCAAGATGGCGCCGCAGCCGATCATCTTCGCGATGGCCAACCCCGATCCCGAGATCAACCCGAACGACGCCAAGGCCGTCCGCCCCGACTGCGTGATCGCCACCGGCCGCTCGGACTACCCCAACCAGGTCAACAACGTCCTCGGCTTCCCCTACATCTTCCGCGGCGCGCTCGACGTGCAGGCGACCGCGATCAACGAGGAAATGAAGATCGCCGCCGCCCAGGCGATCGCGGAACTGGCGCGCGAGCCGGTGCCCGAGGAAGTCGCCGCCGCCTATGGCAAGAACCACCAGTTCGGCCTCGACTACATCATTCCCGCGCCGTTCGATCCGCGGCTGATGGAGCGCGTCTCGTCCGCCGTCGCCAAGGCGGCGATGGAATCGGGCGTGGCACGCAAGGACATCGAGGACTTCGAGGCCTATCGCGAAAGCCTCAAGGCGCGTCTCAACCCGACGACCTCGGTGCTGACCAACGTCTATGCCAGCGTCAAGCAGGCACCCAAGCGCGTCGTCTTCGCCGAGGCCGAGCAGGAAGTGGTGCTGCGCGCCGCGATCCAGTTCCGCGACTTCGGCTATGGCACGCCGGTGCTGGTCGGCCGCACGCAGGGCGTGCTCGACAAGCTGTCGGACCTGGGCGTGTCCAACCCCTCGAGCTTCGAGATCCACAACTCGAACGTGTCGCCGCTGGTCGAGGACATGGTCGGCTACCTCTACCCCAAGCTGCAGCGCCGCGGGTATCTGGAGCGCGACGTTCGCCGCATGGTCAACAACGACCGCAACGTCTTCGCCTCGCTGCTGCTGGCGCTGGGCCATGCCGATGCGATGATCACCGGCACCACGCGCCCCTTCGCGCAGACGATGAAGGAAATCCGCCGCGTGCTGGAGCCCAAGCCGGGCCACCTGCCGTTCGGCGTGCACCTGCTGGTCGGCAAGAACCAGACCGTGTTCCTGGCCGACACGACCGTCAACGAGCGCCCCGATGCCGAGCAGCTGGCCGACATCGCGATCGAGACGGCCGCCGTCGCCCGCCGCATGGGTCACGAACCACGCGTCGCATTCCTGTCGTACTCGACCTTCGGCAACCCCTACGGCAAGTGGCTCGATGCGCTGCGTGATGCCGTGGCGATCCTCGACGAGCGCCAGCCCGGCTTCGAGTACGAGGGCGAGATGGCGCCCGACGCCGCGCTCAACCCCAAGATCATGCAGACCTATCCGTTCTGCCGCCTCTCGGGCCCAGCCAACGTGCTGATCATGCCCGGCCTGCAGTCGGCCAACATCTCGGCCAAGCTGCTGCGCGAGCTGGGCGGCAACGCCATGATCGGGCCGATGCTGCTGAACATGGAAAAGCCGGTGCAGATCGCCCCGATGACCGCCAACGCGCCCGACCTGCTGACGCTGGCGGTGCTGGCCGCAGCCGGCATCACCGGCTGACGCGAGAAGGCCAAGGCCCGTTCCCGCGCATGGCGGGGCGGGCCTTCAATTTTTAGCGGCGCGCAGCACCTTGGAGACGAGGGGTTGCGAGACATTGAGCAGCCGCGCGGTTTCCGCCTGGGTCAGGCCCTTGGCGCGGCAGGCGAGGATCGCGGCGTTGCGTGCGGTGCGATCGGCGGCGGCATCGCCGCTGGCGGGCAGGGCTGGCAGGTCCAGCCCTGCACCGAGCAACTCGCGCGTGGTCACGCGCCCGTCGGCGCCCACGACGCGCAACCGCGCCAGACCCAGCGCTTTGTCGACGGTCATTTCGAAGCGGGTGACATCGCCATCCTCGAGCATGGCGATGGTCATTGCGCGCACGTCACCGGCAAAGCCGGTCTTGCTGCTGCCCTGCTTGGACTTCTTCGCCATCCTGCCCGCCCCCGGCCATCGTGAATATCACCGATATTCACGATAGCACGCGGCGGCGCCGGCACCAGTGCCGACGTTTTAGTGGACGAAGCGGGCGACGACGTCGCGATAGCTGCGGCTGACCTTCACTTCGGCGCCGGATTCGAGCACGAGGAAGCATTCGCCGTTGGTATGGGGGCGCACCTGGCGCACCTGGTCGAGGTTGACGATCTTGCTGCGATGGACGCGCTGGAACACGCGCGGGTCGAGCCGGCGTTCGAGGTCCTTCATCGTCTCGCGCAGGATCAGCGAATTGTCGCCGGTATAGATGCACATGTAATCGCCGGCGGCCTCGATGCGCTCGATGCTGTCGACGTCGACGCGGAAGATCTGGCCGCGGTCCTTGATGTTGATGAGCTTCTCGAAGCGGCCGGCGGCCATTTCGCCGTCGTCTTCCAGTTCGGGCATGGCATCGGGTGCCACTTCGGCCAGCACGTTCTTGAGCTTTTCGACTTCCTCGAGCCCGCGCTTCTCGGCCATTCGGGTGCGCGCGCGATCGAGCGCGTCGGCCAGGCGGTCTTCCTCGACGGGCTTGAGCAGGTAGTCGACGGCATTGGCCTCGAACGCCTTGAGCGCATGCTCGGAATAGGCGGTGACGAAGACGAACAGCGGCGGGTCGATCTCCATCACGCCCTTGACCACGGAAAAGCCGTCGAAGCCGGGCATCTGGATGTCGAGGAAAACGAGGTCGGGCTTTTCGGTCTTGATCTTGCGGATCGCTTCACGCCCGTTGGAGCAAGTGTCGATCACCTCGACATCGGGAAAGGCCTGAAGCCGCAGCTGGAGGCCCTGGATGGCGAGTTTCTCGTCGTCGACGAGGATCGTACGGATGGTCATTTGCTACCTTTGTCTGGAGCGTCTGCCCTGTTGCGGTTTTTCTGCCCCCGCGTGACAATTGCGACAAGGCCCGGAAGTTCCCGGACCGGGTCGGATAAGTGCCTCACGCGCGCGCCAGCCGCAGGGCGGCATCGCGCGCGATGGCGGGATCGACCTTGGCCTCGAACGGCAGTTCGATCGACACGGCAAAGCCGCCTTCGGGGCGGTTGCCCACCTCGAACCGCTGCTGGCTGCCATAGGCCTGGAGCAGGCGGTCGCGGATGTTGGGCAGGCCAACGCCCGTCGAGACGGGGTAGCCGGGTTTCGCCGCGGGCGCAGGATCGGGTTCGCTGTGCACGCCGAACAGGGTCGTGGGATCGGTGCCCGCTGGCAAGCCCGGCCCGGTATCCGACACGGTGACCCGCAGCGTGGAACCGACGAGTTGCGCATCGATCATGATCTGCGCGCCGTCCTCGAGCGGGCTGACGGCGTACTTGATCGCGTTCTCCACCAGCGGCTGAAGCAGCAGCGACGGCATCAGCGCATTGCGCGCGGCATCGTCGATGCGGAACTCGGTGCGCAGGCGTTCCTCGAAGCGCATCCGCTCGATGTCGAGGTAGAGCTTCAGCGTCTCGATCTCCTGCGCCACGGTGACGCGCCCGGTCGGCTCGTTGATCAGCGTATAGCGCAGGAACGAGGACAACCGGCTGAGCATGGCGTTGGCCGGCTCGGTCTGCTTGAGCAGCACCAGCGTCGAGATCGAGTTCAGCGTATTGAACAGGAAGTGCGGGTTGAGCTGGTAGCGCAGCATCGCCAGCTGCGCCGAGGTGGCCTGCGCCTCGAGCCGGATCAGCTGGTCGTTCTGTTCCTCGACCTGGATGTAGAAGTTGATCGCGTAATAGAGCGCGGACCAGGCACCCAGCAGCGTGAGGTCGATGTAGAACACGCCAAGGAACAGCTGCGCGAATCCAGCGTCGTTGCCGGGGCGATAGAGGCTGATGACCCAGGCATCGATGAAGGCATAGAGCCCGACCGCGATCGACAGGACGATGGCGGTCGCACCCCAGGTGATGATCGGGCGGCGGTTGATCAGCGCGCGGTAGATCACCGACAGGATCGACGAGATCGAAAACCCGGTAACCGAGGCGATCAGCACGATCAGCAGGAACGACCACGGCTGGGCATTGGCGATGCTGGACATCGCGCGCAACAGCATGGCGCCGCCCCAGCCGGCGAACTGGAGGCGCCAGAAGGCGCGGTTCTTGTTGCCGAAGAACGGCGTGGGTCTCAGCGGCAGCATAGCCATGTCACCCCCGTTCTAGGCGGTCTCGTGCGCGAATGCACCCCCCACGGCGGTAAAATGGCGCGCGCGTCGGTCGGGTGTCAGGTGGCGGGCGGTAGGAGTGGGCCCATGTCCCGTCCCGTCGGGGCTGAACTTGTCGAAGCCCATGGCGGCATGGGTGGCACTCGCGCCCTTCGACAGGCTCAGGGCGAACGGGGGTGGGGGATGGTGCTAGCTATCGACCAGCTTGCGACTGCCCCAACCTCCGTTCGGGCTGAGCTTGTCGAAGCGCATGGCGGCAAGGGGGGCGCTCGCGCCCTTCGACAGGCTCAGGGCGAACGGGGGGTGGGGGATGGTGCTAGCTATCGACCGGCTTGAGACTCCCCCAACCTCCGTTCGTGCTGAGCTTGTCGAAGCACGCCGCCCCCGACGCCTGAATCACCGCGCCGGCATCGCGGGCGCCCCGGGCTCGCGCCGGAACAGGCGGGGCCAGTCCTTGCCGCCGGCCGCGCGCATCGCCTCGATCTCGGCCGCCATGTCGGCCACGCGGCGCTGCCACGACCCGTGCGTGGGGGAGGCGAGGAAGAGCACCTGATAGCGCGGGCCGATGCGCCGCATCCACGCGATCGCTGCGGCCGGGTCGAAGCCGGCGTTCGCCAGCAGCCAGACGGAAAGCCGGTCGGCCTCGCGTTCGGTCTTGCGCGCCGAGCCCCCCTGCGCCAGCCAGGTCTGGTGATCGAGCACGGCATGCGCCATCTCGTGCGCGATCAGCGCGGCGATCTCGGCCTCGTCCCAGTTCGCCACTTCGGCCATGCGGCGACCGATGCGCACGATGTCGCGGTTGGCACCGGCATTGCCCGCGCTGTCGTCCATCAGGAAGCGCACGCGGCACACCGGTTCGCCGGTTATGGTCTGATGCGTGCCATCGGCGAGGGTCAGGCGGATGCGTCCATGCGTCGCGACGCCCGCCTCGAGCGCGTTCTGCAGCGCGATCTGGCGGTCCCAGTGGCCGGGGCGGGGCACGGGCAAGCTGTCGACCGCAAGATCGTCCACCGCGCGCAGCGTGGCATTGAGCGGCAGGCCAGCGCGCGCGGCGGGGCCGTCCTGCGCCATCGCGCCCACGCCGATGTCGCCGGTCAGGCCATAAACCGCCCGCGCGGCAGCCGGGTCGGCGAAGGTGTGCGCATCCTGGATCATCACGCCGACGCCTGGCGCCACCCTTGCGCAATACCCGGCATTGGCGCGGGCCAGCCGCCAGCCGAGGCTCTGGACGATGAGGTCGCCGCGCTGGATTTCGTCTGCCGGTTGCAGAGGCGGGGGCGCCGCAGTGGCCCCTTGCGGAAGCGCCGCTGCCGCCACCAGGGCCAGCAGCGCGCGGGCGATCATGCGGCGGTTCGGGCGGCGGTTCGGGCCGCGGCGATGGCCTGCTGCAGCCGCTCCTGCCCGACCGCGCCGCTCAGCAGCTGGTCGCCCACGACCCAGGCCGGAGTGCCGTTGACGCCGAGCTGGCGGGCCAGCTCGAGGTTGCGCTTCAGCTCCTGCGCGGTTTCGGGCCGTGCGGCAAAGGCGGTGGCCGCCGTGCCGTCGAGCCCGGCTTTGCCGGCCGCGGCCGCGATGCTCGCCTCGCTCGGGCGCTCGCCCGAGAACATCGCCTTGTGGAAGGCGGCGTACTTGCCCTGCGCCGCTGCCGCGAGGCCCATGCGCGCCGCCGGTACGCTCTCGGGCGCGATGATCGGCAGTTCGCGCACCACGACGCGCAAGTCGGGATTGGCGGCGATCAGCGCCTCGACGTCGGCGACGCTGCCGCGGCAATAGGTACAGGCGAAGTCCGTGAATTCGACCAGCGTGACCTTGCCCTGCGGGTTGCCCAGCACCGCGCCGGGGAACGGTGTTTCCAGCGCACCACGCAAGGGGGTGACGCGGCCGGCGCTCTCGCGCGCCTCGAGCCGTTCGGCGGTTTCGCTCAGGATCTCGGGATGGTCGAGCAAGGTCTGGCGGACCAGCGCCTCGAACGCCGCGCGCTGCCTGGGGTCGATGCCCGCATCGGCCAGCGTGCGCGCCAGTTGCGCCTCACTCATCGCCGGTGCCGCGTCCGCCGCGGCGGGGCGATTGCGGCTGGACCAGACCCAGCCGCCCAGCACGGCGACCACCAGGGCCACCAGCACCGCGAGGATGAGAAGCGGGCGGCGAGACGGGGCGGCAGTGGTCATGCGGTCATTTCTTCTTTCGTTTGCGTTCCAGCATGGCCTGCGCGGACATGTGGATGTCCTGCGCGCGCAGCCAGTCCGGGGTGCCCTTGGGCAAAGCATCTTCGGCCGCCTGCGCGCTGCGCACCGCCTCGGGCAGCTGCATCTGCATCAGCTGCTGTTCGGCACTGGCGAGACGCGCGCGGGCGGTGTCGCCCTCGGCCTCGTAGACCACGCCCAGCTGATACCAGGCAAACGGATTTTCGCGGTCCTTGGCCACCGCGGCCTTGAGCACGCGCTCGGCCTCGGCAAAGTTGGCCTTGTCCTCGGTCGCCAGTAGCGCGTGGCCGAAGGTCGTGGCGATCAGCGGGTTGTTGCCGGTCAACTGCGTGGCGCGGCGCAAGGGCGCGATCGCGGCGGCCGGTTGCCCGGATTCGAGCAGGACCTGGCCCTTCAGCTCCAGCGCATAGGGATCGTCGGGCACCTGTTTCAGCACCGCATCCACTTCGGCCAGCGCTTTGTCCATCAGCGCTTCCTTGTGGTAGGCATAGGCACGGGCATAGTGCGCGGGCGCATCCTGGAGGTAGTCGGGATAGGCGTTGAGCGTCGCCTGCGGCTCGGCCAGATAGCCGTAGAGCTTGGCCTTCACGCGCATGAACCGGGTTTGCAGGCCGGCATCGATCGGGGTGTTCCACGCCGGGTCGTGCTCGTAAGTGTCCTGCAGCGTGGTCAGGCGGTCGGCGGTCATCGGGTGCGTCGAATAAAACTCGGTGTCGCTATTGCGGGTAAAGCCGTAGCGAAACTCCTGGTTCTGCAGCTTCTTGAAGAAATCGAGCGAACCGCGGCCCGAGATCCCGGCCTTCGAGAGGTATTGCGCGCCGGCGGCGTCGGCCGAACTTTCCTGTGCGCGGCTGAACGCCAGGTAGCTGCCCAAAGCGGCCTGCTGGCCGGCCATGAACACGCCCATGCCGGCATCGGGCGAGCCTGCCGCCGCGGCCAGTCCGCCGAGCAGCAGCGAGAGCAGAGTGATCCCGGTCGCGGGCTTGGACCCGGCGGTGCTGATGACGTGGCCGCCGGTGATATGGCCCAATTCGTGCGCGACGACGCCCTGCACTTCGTTGATGTTGTCGGCCGCGCCGATCAGGCCCGAATGGACATAGACCGCCTGTCCGCCCGCGACGAAGGCGTTGATCGACCCGTCGTTGAGCAGGATGATGTCGACGTTGCGCGGATCGAGCCCGGCGGCCTTGATGATCGGCGCCGACATGTCGCGGAACAGCGCCTCGGTTTCGGCATCGCGCAGCACTTCCTGGGCGCTGGCGGCGGGCACGGCGAGGGCGAACGCGGCCACGGCGGCGATCGCGCCGGAGGTGGCCGTCGCGACGCGACGATGAAGCGTCGAGCGGGGGCGCTGGAACGGGCGGGAGCGGGGCACGATACGGTTATCGCGGCCAGGAATGAACGGCTGGTGAAGCGCTTACCCGCGCGAGGAAGGCGAGCACCGCGGCGAGCGGCCGGGTCTCGCGGCGGAACGGCCGGGCGAAGGCCATGATGATCCGTTCGTGGTCGATGCCGCCAAGGATTTGTGCGGTGGTCGGCTGGCCCGCGTTTGTCATTGCGGCGGCGAGTGCGAGACTGTTGCGCGGCTTCACGCGTGGATCATCGGCGCCGTGCAGCAGCAGCAGCGGCGGCGCACCGGCATGGGCATGGTGGATCGGCTGGGTCGTCGCGAGGTCGGTGCAATGGCCGAAGGTCGCGATCGAGGCGGGATCGTCGAGGGGCAGGAAATCCGCCGGTGTCGCCAAGCCGATTGCGCCGGCAAGGGCATTCGCGGCAAGGCCTTCGGCCGCGAGCCAGCGGCCATCGAGTGTCAGCGCGAGCGCGTTGTAGGCCCCGGCGGAATGGCCCATCAGCACGATCCGCGCCGGATCGCCGCCCAGTGCGCCGCAGCGCTCGTGAACCCAGCGAATGGCGCGCGCGCCGTCCTGCAGCATGACCGGCCAGCGTCCCTCGGGCAGCAGGCGATAGCCCGCGAGCACCACGAGGTAGCCGGCAGGGGCCAGCGCGCGGGCGATGAAGCGGTAGTCCTGCGGTCGTCCGCTGTCCCACGCACCGCCATGGATGAATACGACGATCGGCAGCGCGGCATCGGGCGCGGCGCCTGAAGGGCGGTGGACTTCGAGGCGCTGCGCCGGATCCGGGCCGAAGCGCGCGGTGGCGACATGCTCGACCCCGGTCTTGCCGCCATGCAGCAGCCGGTCGGCGGCATCGAGCACGGCCACGGGATTGCGGGCAAGCGCGCGGCGATAGAGCGCATGGCCTGCAAGACCCGCCAGGGCGCTGCCGCCCAGCGCCATCATCCATCGGTTTAGTACCATCGCCGGTGGCCTAGCACCGGTGCGAGGGCTTGCGAAGCCGGCGTTGTCGGCCGGCCGTCGCGATCAGGACACCAGCCGCCGTGCGGCGCGCTCGATCAGCGGTTCGTCGTCGTGGACTTCGCCGAGCACGGCAATGTCCCCGCCGGGCAGGCGGCGCACCAGCACCAGCGCGAACTCCGGCCCCTGTGCGGGAAGGGCATCGAGCGTCGAGGGTGGCAGGGTACGCAGCGCAGATTCCAGCGCAGCGCGCGGATCGTGGCGTGACCCGGCCTCGTCATTGCGCCGCAGCCGGCGCTCGGCCGCGACCACGCCCTTGAGCCCGCCCGGTGTCGCGCACAGGAAGGGCGCAAGTTCACCGCGCGACAGGCCGAGCCGGTGGGCATGGGCCAGCGCCGTCGCGTATTCCGTCAGGCGCGTCTTGTCGTACCCGGCGCCGAACACGAGCTTGACCACCGGGATCAGCGGCGCGCGGGCCTGCATGGTCAATCCGGCCGCGCTGACCAGCGCGGCAAGCTCGTCGGGCTCGGCCTCGGCGGCAAGGGCGAAGTCCCAGGCCCGGCCGATCGCATCGTAGAGCGCCTGGCGCGTGCGGTCCTCGCTGCCTGATGCCTGCGCGGCCATTGTGCGGGCCGAAGCCAGCCAGTCGGCCAGCGATTCGGGCTCCGGCTCTGAAGGATTGCCAGGGGCGCCATCGAGCGCGGGCAATATCTCGACGGCGACCGTGCCCAGTTCGAGCGCGTCGCCGTCTGCCTGGCGATCGCGAACCGGACCGTCGGCCCATTGCCCCAGCGATTGCGCAAGGCTGCCCCATTGCTCGCTCTCGCGCTCCGGCGCGGCCGTGGTCGTCTCTTCGGCGAAGGCGGGCATCGGCAGGGCAGGCATGGTGGAAACGGGCGCTGCCGGTCGGCGCCGGACGGCGGGACCATCGCGGTGCAGCACGGCGCCGATCTCGGCCATGAGCTGGTCGGTCGTTGCCTGGTCCGCCAGTTCCTTCCAGTTGATGACGCCATAGATATGGTCGAGCGTATGCCCGTCGGAGGCAAACGGCAGCAGGATCCCGCGGTAGAGGATGGTGCGGTTCTGCTGGTTGACGAATTCGGCCTCGAACCCGATCGGCGCGGTATTGGCGACGATCTGCATGTAATGGTCGGTGATGCGCGACAGGATCGAGCGGCCCGGCACATCGCTGAGGCGGCGCAGCGGCTTGTCCGCATCGCAATCGGCCATGAGCGCCTGGCCGACGAAGGCGATCGCGGGATCGTCCAGCCCGTCCTCAAAACGCAGCAGTACCGAATTGGCGGCAAAGTCGGGCCAGGCGCCGTCGAGCAGCGGATTGACCAGCGGCAGCGGCGACTGGCCGAGCATGCTGGCCCAGAAATTGTAGGCACGCACCTGCATGCGGCGCTCGTCCGACCCCACGAGCGGGGGCAACAGGTCCACGGGATCGTCGAGATCGTCATGGTCGATGCCGAAGAACGGCATGACCTCCCGGTCCTCCTCAAATCCGCGCACGCTGTCCATCGTATGGCACCCCTGGTTGCCGTTCAGGCTCCCGGTTTTGGCGCGACATGGTGAAGAAGCCTTTAAATCGAAGGACCTGATTCCGCGTGGGGTGGCGCAGGGGACCGGGCAGCGATGGCAGCGGCCTGCGCGATCAGCCGCAGCGCCATGTCGCGATGCAGACGCTCGGCCATGCGACCGTTGACGCGCAGCGCCCCGGCGTCGGCATGGGCCGGATCGGCGAATGCGGCGACGATCGCCTCGGCCTCGGCCAAGTCCTGCGCACTCGGCGCAAAGGCGCGGTTGGCCACCGGCAGCTGGCTGGGGTGGATCAGCGTCTTGCCGTCGTAGCCGAAGGCCCGCGCCTGCGCGCATTCCTCTTCGAGACGGGTCCCGTCGTCGATGGCATTGCAGACCCCGTCGAGCGCGACGAGCCCGTTGGCGCGTGCGGCCAGCAGCGTGGCGCTCAGCACCGGCACGAAGGCAGCCCGGCCCGGCGCCTGGACCATGCCGGTATCCTTGGCGAGATCGTTGAGGCCCAGCACCAGCGCGGCCAGCCGGGTCGTGGCGGCCATGTCGGCGATGCGCTCCACCGCCAGCGCGGCGCGCGGCGTCTCGATCATTACCCACAGCGCGACCCTTGGCGCGTAGCCGAGGCGATCCATCGCTGCGGACAGGGCGGCAACATCGGCGGCGTCATCGACCTTTGGGGCGAGCACGGCGTCGAGCGGGGCGGCGGCCAGCACCGCCAGATCGTCTTCGCCGCCATCCGCCAGGGCGTTGATCCGCGCCAGCAGACGACGATGCCCGAAGCCACCGGCCTGCGCCTCGGCCACCAGTGCGGCACGTGCCGAAGCCTTCATCGCCGGCGCGACCGCGTCCTCGAGGTCGAGCACGACCGCGTCGCAATCGAGGCCGCGCGCCTTGGCGACAGCGCGCGCATTGCTGGCCGGCATGTACAGCACCGAGCGCAGCGGGGTGGGAGAGTCAGATGCCATTGCCGGGTCTCAAGCCTTGCCGGTTTCGGGAGTGGTGGGTGTGGCCGATGCCGGGCTCGAAGACTGGCTCACCGACTGGCCGGGCTCCTGCACCACGTCGACGCGGCCCTCCTCGCGCCGGGGCATCGGGGCGACGACGCGCATCAGCAGGCTGAGGCCGAGCCAGCCGGCCGCCATGTGCAGCGCGAAGGCAAGGCCGCCCTGGTCCGCCAGTGCGCCCCAGACCCAGGCGCCGATCGCCATGCTGCCGAAGGTCACCGCCTGATACAGCGACAGGCAGCGCCCGAGGATCGCCTCGGGCGAGCGCAACTGCATCGCGACGTTGAGGCTGGTCATCGCCGCGACCCAGCCCGAGCCACCGGCGAATCCGGCGACGAGCGCGGCGGGCAGGGCGGTGGAGCGGGCCATGAGCATGAGCGCGACGATGAACGCCACGGTCGCGCCCGAGACCACCGCCTCGGCACCGTAGCGGCGCCGGGCCTTGGATACCCACAGCGCATTGACGATCGAGCCGACGCCGAACGAGCCAAGCATCAGGCCATAGTCGAGTTCGGTACCGGCGAGCGTGTCATGCGCCACCGCGGGCATCAGCGCGGTAAGCGCCGAGGCGCCGAAGCCATACATCGCACCGCGCAGCAGCACCTTGCGGATCGGCACCGACCCCGCGCAGAACGCGAGGCCGACCTTGATCGACTGCAGCATCGGCTGGCGATCGGGACGCCGCGCCTCGGGGCGCCAGCGGGCCAGCACCACCAGCATGCCGACATAGCTCAGCGCATTGGCGGCGAAGGCGACGCTGACACTCCAGATCGAGATCATCACCCCGCCAAGCGCCGGCCCCGCGCTGCGCGCCAGGTTGTTGGACATCGCATTGAGCGCGATCGCCTGCGGCAGGTCCGCCTTGCCCACCTGCAGGCGCACCGAGGCCTGCCATGCCGGCTGGTTGATCGCGGTGCCCATGCCGACCATCAGCGTCAGGACCAGCAGCGAGACGGGGCCGAGCGCGCCGCGATAGCCCATCACCGCCAGTACCGCCGAGACGACCAGCATCGCGGTCTGCGCCGCGATCATCACGCGGCGCCGGTCGAAATTGTCGGCAATGGCGCCGGCGAACAGCCCGAGCAGCAGGATCGGCAGGGTGGACGAGGCCTGGACCAGCGCGATCAGCACATGGCTGCGGGTCAGTTCGGTCATGAGCCAGGCGGCGGCGGCGGCCTGGATCGTCGACCCCAGGTTCGAGACGAGGTTGGCCGTCCAGATCGCGCGGAAGGCGGGGTAGCCGAACGGGGCAAGGGCACCGCCCGCCCGCGGCTGCGCCAGGCCCGTGCCGGGAGTGGTGGCGGCATCGGGGGCGGAAGCCGGGGG
>NZ_DAIRTS010000029.1:0-35154 GCF_036803765.1 Novosphingobium sp. | reverse complement strand
CCGGCTTGGACTGGTAGAAGCCGAAGCCCTTGGCCAGTTCGCCCGGGATCAACCCGCGCAGCGAGACATCGTTCACCAGCCCGACGAGGCGGATCAGCCCGCGCGCGGCCTCTGCCGTCACGCCTTGCGGCACGTCGTCGGTCACGACCACGACTTCCGCTTCGAAATCCGCACCCCACGCCGCGTCGGCAAGCCCGATCGGGTCATGGGGGGCAAGGAAGCGATCCGATCCGCCCTGGTAGACCAGCGGATCATGCCAGAAGCTGGGCGGCATCTCGGCGCCGCGCGCCTGCCGCACCAGCGCCACGTGGTTGACGTAGGCAGAGCCGTCGACCCACTGGAACGCGCGCGGCAGCGGGGCATCGGCGGCGGCCTCGTCGAACGGCATGGCAGGTGCCGCGCCGCGCGCCAGATCGGCCGCCAGCGCCTCGAGCCGCGGTGCAAGGGTCGCCCAATCGTCGAGCGCGGCCTGCAGCGTGGGCGCGATGCTCGTGGCATCGACGCAGGTGGCAAGGTCGTCGGACACCACCACCAGGCGCCCATCGCGCCCGCCCTTCAGGCTGGCGAGCTTCACGCCCCGGTTTCCTGAGACGTTTCCTGCGGCGTTTCCTTGGAAGGATCGCGGTGCAGCCATTCGGCATGTCGCGGTGCGCGCTTGGTCCGGCTCCATTCCTCGAGCATCAGCGGGGCGACGCGGGCGAGTTCGGCATACTGGTCGGCGGTGCCGATGTTGCAGGCCAGTTCCACGCGGTGCCCGTTGGGATCGAAGAAGTAGATCGACTTGAACACGCCGTGCCAAGTCGGGCCGAGCACCGCAATGCCCTGGGCCTCGATGTGTGCCTTAGCTGCGAGCAGCGCGGGTTCGTCGGCTACCTCGAAGGCCAGGTGCTGCACCCAGGCCGGGGTGTTGGGGTCGCGGCCCATCGGCTGCTGGTTGGGCAGCTCGAAGAAGGCCAGCACGTTGCCGCCGCCGCAATCCATGAACACGTGCATGTAGGGATCATGCTCGCCGGTCGAGGGCACCGTGTCCTCGGCAAACGCGGTGGTGAAGGTCATGCCCAGCACGCGGGCGTACCACTCGACCGTCTCGGCCGCGTCGTTGCAGCGATAGGCGACATGGTGGATGCGCTGCAGCTGGGGGGCGGCCGTCTGTGTTGGGGTTGCTGTCGCAGTCTCGCTCATGCCGGTTCTCCCGTGGTCAGCACGCCCCGCTCAAGCTGGTCGCGCTCGATGCTCTGGAACAGGGCGGTGAAGTTGCCTTCGCCGAAGCCTTCGTCCTTCTTGCGCTGGATGAACTCGAAGAACACCGGGCCGATCTGCGGCTGCGCGAAGATCTGCAGCAGCAGGCGCGGGTCGCCCGCCTCGGTCGAGCCGTCGAGCAGGATGCCGCGCATCTTCAATTCCTCGACCGGCTCGCCATGGCCGGGCAGGCGCTCCTCGAGCATGGCGTAATAGGTCGCAGGCGGTGCGGTCATCAGCGGGGTGCCCATGGCCTTGAGCTTGTCCCACGCGGCGATGAGGTCGTCGCACAGCAGCGCGATGTGCTGGATGCCCTCGCCGTTGTAGGCGCGCAGGAATTCCTCGATCTGGCCGCCGCCGGCCTTCCCCTCCTCGTTCAGCGGGATGCGGATCTTGCCGTCGGGCGCGGTCATCGCCTTGCTGGTCAGGCCGGTATATTCGCCCTTGATGTCGAAATAGCGGATCTCGCGGAAGCCGAACACGCGCTCGTAGAAGCTGGCCCAGTGCGCCATGCGCCCGCCATAGACGTTGTGGGTCAGGTGGTCGATCAGGCGGAAGCCCGCGCCCACCGGATGGCGATCGACGCCCGGTTCGTAGACGAAGTCGATGTCGTAGATCGACAGCGGGGTCTGGCCCTCGCGCGCGTCCTCGCCCTCGTAGCGGTCGACGAGGTAGATGATCGAGCCGCCGATGCCGCGGATCGCGGGCAGGCGCAGTTCCATCGGGCCGGTGGTGACCCCGACCGGCTCGGCCCCGCGTTCGAGTGCGAGGGCATAGGCCTTGGCCGCGTCCTTGACCCGCCAGCCCATGCCGCAGGCCGAGGCGCCGTGTTCGGCGGCGAAATAGGCGGCCGGGCTGCGCGGTTCGTAATTGGCGATCAGGTTGATGCCGCCCTGGCGCCAGAGCTGCACGTCCTTGGACCGGTGCCGCGCGATCAGGGTGAAGCCCATGGCCGTGAACACCGGTTCGAGCAGGCCCTTCTCAGGCGCGCTGAACTCGACGAACTCGAAACCGTCGAGGCCGATGGGGTTGTCGAAAAGGGTCATGGCGTGCGGATTCCTCTCGGGTGGTCTTGTCGGATCAGGCGGGATGATGTGCGCTGGCATGGTCCTGCGTGCCGGCGTGGATGACGGTGTCGCCGGGCACCAGCGTGCCTACGGGGATCGGGTTCTGGCCGCGCAGCCGCTCGTACAGCGGGCCGAGATCGGCATCGCGGGTCTGGCGCAGCAGATCGGCGAAGCTGTCGATGACGAAGTAGGCCTGCTGGTAATCGTCGATGCGATATTGCGTGCGCATCACCCGCTCGAGATCGAAGCCGATGCGGTGCGGAGAGGCGTGATCGAGCGCGAAGACGCTTTCGCCGTAGGACGAGACGATCCCCGCGCCATAGAGCTTGAGCGCGCCGCCGTCGCGGATCAGCCCGAACTCGACGGTGTACCAGTAGAGCCGGGCCAGCGCCTCGATCATCCCCAGCCGCGCGGCGCGCAGGCCGCCCTCGCCATAGGCCTGCATGTAATCGGCAAAGACCGGGTCGGCGAGCAGGGGGACGTGGCCGAACACGTCGTGGAAGACGTCCGGCTCCTGCAGGTAGTCGATCTGCTCGGGCGTGCGGATGAAGCGGCCGGCCACGAAGCGGCGGTTGGCGAGATGCTCGAAAAACACCTCGTCGGGTACGAGCCCCGGCACCGCCACGACCTGCCAGCCGGTCGCGCGCATGAGCCTCTCGTTCAAGGCCTCGAAATCGGGGATGCCGGGACGATCCATGCGCAGGATGTCCAGCCCGTCGAGAAAGGCGGGCACGACGCGCGCGGGCAGCATCGCGGACTGGCGCTGGAACAGGCGATCCCACATCGCGTGCTCGGCCGGGGTATAGGCGGCCCAGTCCTGCGGGATCGTCCAGTCGGGCCCTGCGCCGGGCGGGGGTGTCGCGGCATGTGCGCTGTCAAGTGCCATGGTCCGACAGTATCAGACCTGCGCGAAATGATGTTTCAATCTGGGCGCATGGATTGCCTAGCGTGAAACACGCGTTTCACAAGACGCCGACGAAGCGCGATTTGCTTACGAACCTAGCAGGTCGCCGATTCGCCGGGCGGCATCGTGCCAGGCAAGGCCGCGCGCAGCGAGCCAGGCGTCGTCGTAATAGGTGCAGCCATAGCGCTCGCCGCCGTCGCACAGCAGCGTGACGATCGAGCCCTGCCGCCCCGCCGCGCGCATTTCCTCGATCAGTGCGGCGCAGGCGATCAGGTTGGTGCCGGTCGACCCGCCGACGCGGCGTCCCAGCCGCTCCGACAGGGCGCGCATGGCGCCGATGCTGGCGGCATCGTCCACCGCGATCATCCGGTCGATCACCGTGGGCAGGAAGCTCGGCTCGACGCGCGGCCGGCCGATGCCCTCGATGCAGGGCGCAGGCCCCGGCGGCAGCTGGCTGATCGCACGGTCGGCATAATGGCGGTGAAAGACCGAGTGCTCCGGGTCCGCCACGCAGAGCCGGGTCGCGTGGCGGCGATAGGCGATGAAGCGCCCGATCGTGGCCGAGGTACCGCCCGTTCCTGCGCCGCAGACCACCCATTCGGGGATCGGATGTTCTTCGGCGGCCATCTGCGCGAAGATGCTTTCGGCGATGTTGTTGTTGCCGCGCCAATCGGTCGCGCGTTCGGCATAGGTGAATTGATCGAGGTAATGGCCACCGGTCTCCGCCGCCAGCCGCTGGGCCTGCGCATAGACCGCGCGCGGATCGTCGACCGCGTGGATCTCGCCGCCATGGAAGCGGATCGCGTCGAGCTTGGGCGCGGCCGTGCTGGCCGGCACCACGGCGATGAAACGCAGGCCCAGCATCCGCGCAAAATAGGCCTCGCTGACCGCGGTCGAGCCCGACGAGGCCTCGATCACGCAGGTCTGCGGGCCGATCCAGGCATTGCACAGCGCATGCAGGAACAGCGAGCGCGCCAGCCGGTGCTTGAGGCTGCCGGTCGGGTGGCTGCTCTCGTCCTTGAGGTAGAGCGTGATGCCCGGCGCGCGCGGCAGGTCCACCCGGACGAGATGGGTGTCGGCCGAACGGGTATAGTCCGCCTCGATCCGCCGGATCGCTTCTGCGCGCCATGCGCGGGTGTTGACCATGCCTGCCCCCGTCATCCTGCCCTCGTCATCGTGCCGGTGTTCCCTTGTCGCATTTGCGCCGTCCCCGCCGCGCGGCGCTATCGCCGAAGCGGTGCGCGGGCAAGCCACGGGCGCCTCAAAGGCCAGCTTGCCGGCGCGCGCCGGCCCAAGAACAAGGGCAGGCATGGTGTCTATGTCGTCGAACCCCGCCGCGCGGCTGCCCCGCTCGTTCGCCCTGCTCGGCCTGTCGGGCATCGCCCCGCAGGCGATCTGCCTCGCGCTGGTCGTCCATGGCGGGCCCGAGCGCTGGATCGCGCTGGCGGCGGGATGCGCCTATGCGGCGGTGATCCTCTCGTTCCTTGGCGGACTGTGGTGGATGGCGGCGCTGCTGGCGGGCCGCACCGAGCCTGGGATCATGGCCTTGGCCGTGCTGCCCAGCCTGTTCGCCTGGGCGACCTTCCTGCCCTGGTGCTTCGGCGCGACCTGGCCCGGACCCTCGCTCGTCGGACTGGCACTGGCGCTGCTCGCCAGCCCGCTGGCCGACCGCCACCTTGCGCGCACGATCAGCTTTCCAGCCGGCTGGCTGCGCCTGCGCGTGGCCATGGCAACGGGGCTGGGCGTGCTGACGCTGGCCATGGCCGTCGCCTGAGGGAGCGGCGGGTTGCGCCCGCCGCCCGGTTCGTCCTACCCTGTGATGGTGGGATAAACGGTTGAAGGACAATGCGTGGTCGCAGGCGAGCGTGAAGGCAGGGCCGGGTTGTTGGCCCGATGGCGGAGATGGTGGAACGTCTGGGTGGTGAGCGGCGTCGATCACGCGGCCGTGATCCGGCAGATTGCCGAGGATAGCGGGTGGTCGGGGCGCTATGCCTTCCTGATCCTGATTTCGGCGTCGATCTCGTTGCTCGGCCTGCTCATGCCGTCGGTCGCGGTGCTGATCGGGGCGATGCTCCTCTCGCCGCTGATGATGCCGATCATCGGGTTGGGCTTCGGCATCGCAACCCTCGATTTTCGCGAGATACGCCGTGCGGCCTTCGCCTTGAGCGCAGGCGCCAGCATCGCCGTCGCGCTTTCCGTCCTGCTGGTGTTCATTTCCCCGGTGCAGACGATCACCAGCGAAATCGCCGGCCGCACCCAGCCAACGCTGTTCGACCTGCTCGTGGCGCTGCTGTCCGCGATCGCCGGCGCCTATGCCCTCATCCGCGGACGTGGGGGCACGGTGGTCGGCGTCGCCATCGCAATCGCGCTCATGCCGCCGCTGGTGGTGGTCGGCTTCGGCATCGCCACCTGGAACTGGACAATCTTTTCCGGCGCGCTGCTATTGTTCCTGACCAATGCCATCACCATCGCCCTGACGGCTGCACTGGTCGCGCGCGGCTACGGTTTTGGCCGGCATCTCTCGCCGCATCACACCGGCTGGCAACTGGCCCTGTTCGTGGTGGCGGTGGGGGTCCTGTCCATCCCGCTCGGCGCCGCACTCCACCAGATCGCCTTCGAGGCGGTGGCGCAGCGCCAGATCCGCGACACGGTGCAGGCGCGCTTCCCGCAAGGATCGCGGCTCTCGCAAGTCGACATCGACTTTGCCAGCAAACCCATCCAGGTCCGCGCGGTGATGTTGACCCCGGTGCCCGTGCCCGGCGCGGACCGGGTGCTGGCCAGCGATCTCCAGGCCCGCATCGGCCGCGCAGTCGACTTCCACGTCGACCAGGTGCGTACCTCGGTCGAAACCGGCGCAACCGAAGTCGCCCAGATCGCACGGGCGCAGGAAGCGAACCGGCAGGGATCGGGCGGACAGGCGCGCGCGGCCGAAACCCTCGCCCTGCTGGCCGGGACCGACGTGGCCAAGGTCATCGTCGACGAGGAAAACCGCGTCCTGCGTGCCCCGGCTGCGGCGCTGCCCGGCCTCGGCCTCGAAGGCTATCGCGCGCTCGAGGCCCGCGCCGGGCACGCCTTGCCGGGATGGACCGTGGCAATGAGCCCGCCAGGCGACGCGACCCTGCCACCCGTGGCGGTCGAGCAGGGCGTCGTCGACGGGCCGGCACTGGACCTGGCCGGCTGGGCATCGGCCCGGCTTGACCGGACGGTTCTGGTCGAGGGCGGAACGGCGGCGCTGCGACAGTCGGTCGCCCGCGGCATCGCGGCACGTGGTGGGCAGGCGCAACCGGGCGCGAGTGCGGGACGCTTGCGGCTGGCCTGGCAGGTGAAGGAACCGGCCGTGGCGGACTGATCTGCCGCAAAGCTCACATTGCGGTCATGCTCAGGCCATCGACCACAGCAGCACGCAGTTGAGCACCACGATCAGCGCGGCGATGACCCAGGCCAGCACGCGCAGCCAGCGCGGGCTGGCAAGCGGGCCCATGACGTCGGCGCGGCCGGTCAGGAGCACCAGCGGGATCACCGCGAAGGGCAGTTGCAGGCTCAGCACGACCTGGCTGAACACCAGCAGGCGCGTCGCCCCGCCATCGCCCATCGCGGCGATGATCGCCACCGCCGGCACGATGGCGAGCAGCCGCGTCACCATGCGACGCGCCCAGGCCGGCATGCGCAGGTTGACGAAGCCCTCCATCACGATCTGCCCGGCGAGCGTGCCGGTGATCGTCGAGTTCTGGCCCGAGGCGAGCAGCGCCACGCCGAACACCGCGCTGGCCGCGCCCACGCCCATCATCGGCGAGAGCAGGGTGTAGGCTTCCTCGATGTCGGCGACGCCGGTGCGCCCCGCGCCATAAAACACGGCGGCGGCGAGGATCAGGATCGCGGCATTGATGCAGAACGCCAGCGCCAGCGCGATGCTGCTGTCCCAGGTGGCAAGCCGCGCGGCCTCGGCGCGGCCGGCACCGGTCCTGGCATAGGGCCGTGTGCCGACGAGCGAGGAATGCAGGTAGAGGTTGTGGGGCATGACCGTCGCGCCAAGGATGCCGATCGCGAGGTAGAGTTGCGCCGGATCGGTGACGATCGCCGCGCGGGGCACCAGTCCGGCCAGCACGGCACCGCCATCGACCGGCGCCTGCGTCAACTCGAAGGCAAAGCATCCGGCGATGAGCGCCAGCAGGGCAATGATGAAGGCCTCGACCTTGCGAAAGCCGAAGCGCTGCAGCGCCAGGATGGCGAGCACGTCGAGCGCGGTGAGGACGACGCCGGCGAGCAAGGGCAGGCCGAACAGCAGGTGGAGCGCGATTGCGGTGCCAAGCACTTCGGCAAGGTCGCAGGCGACGATGGCGACTTCGGCAAGCAGCCAGAGCCCGATCGTCACCGGCCGGCTGTAGTGCTCGCGGCAGGCCTGCGCGAGATCGAGGCCTGAGGCGATGCCGAGCCGCACCGCCAGCGCCTGCAGCACCATGGCGACGAGGTTGGACAGCAAGACGACCGAAAGCAGGCTGTAGCCGAAGGCGGAGCCGCCGGCGATGTCGGTCGCCCAGTTGCCCGGGTCCATGTAGCCTACGGCGACGAGGAACCCCGGCCCGATGAACGCCAGCCGCCGCTGCCAGCGCCCTCGTGCGGGGCTGGGGGGGGATGCGCCACCGCGCCCCCGTGCGCGGGCGATGCGCACGGGGCCAAAGGGGGCGGCAAGACTGTCATCGTGCAACATCTGGGCTGGTTTTCCGACGCGAGACGGGCTGGGCGCTGGTCAACGCTTTCGAGGCATAACTATCGCAAGGCACTATCGGGCATTAGCCTGCAGGGCCGGGAGTGTTTCTCTCGCGTGGCGGGAGAACTGCGCTGCCGCGTGCCGATCTGCGCGAACGACGCCATGCGACGATACTGTGCCGGCGGCCCGAGCTTGCAGCCATCACTACCAGAGTATCGGGCGCCACGACCAAGATGTCCGGGCATAAAGACGGCAAGCCGGGGCGCCCGGCGACCTTTTGAATCAGACGATCATGCGGACACGAACGGTACGGATTTCGGCCAAGGCGTTTTTGGTGCCTTTGACATTGGCAGCGCCGGCGCAAGCGTGGGCCAGCGAGCCGGTCGATGCGCCGATCATCGTCACGGCCACGCGCCGGCCTCTGCCGGTGGACGCCGTGCCGGCAAGCCTTGCCGTACTGCCGCGCGCCCGGCTTGATGCGGCATCGGTCCGCGCTTTCGCCGATCTCGCCCAGGTCGAACCAAGCCTGCAGATTTCGGCGTACCAGGGCGAAAGCCAGGTTTTCGTGCGCGGAATCGGTGCGGTGACGTTCCTGGGCGGGTTCGACAGCAGCGTGGCTGTCAATCTCGACGGGGTCTATCTCGGCAGGCCGGCGGCCTTCGCACCCGCCTTTTTCGATGTCGAGCGGGTCGAGGTTCTGAAAGGACCGCAGGGCACGCTCTATGGCCGCAATGCCACCGGCGGGGCAATCAACATCGTCACGCGCGCGCCGACCCGGACCTGGCAGGGCGATGCGCGGGTCGTGGTGGGCAACTATGGGCGCGCCGACGTGCGGGCCGGAGTCTCGGGGCCGCTCGGGGACCGTGTGTCGATCCGCCTCGCCGTGGGGGCAGGCAACCACACCGGCTATACCCGCGTGCTGCGCGCACCCGGCGCGCAAGGGGTGCCCGGTCGCACCGAAGACCAGCACGATCAGCAGGCAAGGCTGCGGCTCGACTGGCAGGCGCTGCCCGGCCTGCGGCTGACGCTGGCGGGCGATGTCTATCGCGCTGACGACCGGGCGGTCGTGTTCAACGTCGCCGGGCCGGGCTATGCCAACAATCCGCTGTTCCTCGCGCGCGTCGGGTCGGGCATCATGGCCCCGCCGGGCACGCGCGCCATCGCCTCCTCGATCCGGCCCTACAACCGGCCGGTCAGTGGCGGCGTCATGGCCCGGGCCGAGGCCGACCTCGGCCGGGGCGCGACGCTCACAGCCAGCGTGGCGTGGCGCACGACCCATCCGCGCAACTACAACGACATGTCGAACAGCACCGTCCTGGCGGAGACTCAATTCAAGGAAGAGAACGCGCGCCAGTGGAGCGGCGACCTCATGCTGCGTACCGCGCCCGATGCACCCTGGCGCGGCATGATCGGCTACAGTCACTATGCCGAGCGCAACCGGGTGCAGAATGAATTCTTCATCCCGTTTCTCGCCACCTATCTGGGCGGGGCAGGGCGGGAGGACTGCTGCGTGCTGCGCGCCAACGGCAGCCAGCACACGCGCAGCGACGCGGTCTTTGCCGAACTGGGCCATACGATCGGCGCTTCGACCACGGTGACGCTGGGTGGCCGCTGGAGCCATGAGCGGCGCGAAGGGCGCAACCTGCTCGATTTCACCGGCCTGCAACTGCTGAATGATGCGGCACTGGCACCCGTGACGTTCGCGGCCTTCACCCCGCGCGCGCTGGTCGAGCGCAAGCTGAGCGAGACCGCCCTGATCTATGCCTCGGTCACGCGTGGCTACAAGGCCGGCGGGTTCAATCTCGGCAGCACCCAGAACACGGCCTACGCGCCCGAACTGATCTGGTCGTGGGAGGGCGGGGTCAAGCTGCACGGACCCGGCTGGACACTGGCCGCCAGCGGCTTCCACTATGACTACACCGACCTGCAGGTGCAGGACGTCGACGCCAACTCGGTGCTGATCCGTAACGCCGCCAGCGCAAGGGTCGATGGTGCGGAGATCAACGTGGACGCCGCGATCACTCCGCGCACCCGGCTGGGCGCCAGTGCCACCTGGCTCGACGCCCGGTTTTCGCGGTATCGGACGATCAACACCAAGCAGCCCGCGCTGGGGGTGCAGGATCTGTCGGGAAATCCACTGCCCCAGGCACCGCATTGGCGGCTGGTGGCCCATGCCGAGCAGGACCTGGCGCTTGGCGGGGGAACGCTGTTGCGCCTGCGCGGCGATGCCAGCTGGCAGGATCGCATCTGGTTTTCCGCATTTCGCGATCCGCGCGACACCCAGCCTGCGTTCTGGTGGCTGAAGGCGCGTGCCACGCTGCTGCCGGCGGGGGCGCGGTGGCAGGCGGCCTTGTTCGTCGACAACCTGACCGACGCACGCGTCTTCACCAACATCTCGATCACCGGCGACCTCGACGCCAGCCGCGCGCTGGGCAACATGGCGCCGCCGCGCACGTTCGGGCTGGAACTGGAGCGCCGGTTCTGAGGGCCGCGCCGGCGGCGTCTCATACCTCGGTATGTATGGCCCGGCACAAGGGGTGTCCGCCCTAAAGCTGTCTATCCATGGGCAAAATAGTAGCGGACAAGGACTGAACCTAAGATGCGATTTCATGCGTTGGCATGCCGCAGCACCGTTCGGAACGATCCGTGACGAAAGGATCATGTCAGTGCCCAGCGCCCCGCCTCCCGACCAGGGCAGCGTCGATTCACTTGGCCCCGCGGCATCCTTCTGCAACGCGTTCACGATCGGGATCGTCGACGACGACGAGGACGTGCGCAGCGCGCTCGAGGCCATGCTGGAAAGCCATGGCTATGCCACCCGGGCGTTCGGATCGGCCGAAGCGCTGCTGGCGTTTGCCGGGCTCAGCGAGTTGGCGGGCGTCATCACCGACCTGCAAATGCCGGGCATGGGCGGGATCGAATTGATCCAGGTGCTTCAGTCCCGTGCGATCCCGTCGATCCTCATCACCGCATTTGCGACACCCGTGATCGAGCGGCAGGCCCATGCGGCGGGCGTGCACTGTTTCTTGCGCAAGCCGTTCGGCTCCGAGCGCCTGATCGATGCCCTTGGGACGATGATGGGGCGTCCTGCCTCCTGATAGCCGCCGATTGTGGCGTATCCCCTGATGCCCGGCCCTTCTTTTCCAGCCGTAGACCCTACCAAGGGAGGGGAGCGATACACCTAGATAGACCTGTCGCGCGCCCCTTTGCGGAGGCACTTTCGACAGCGTCCGGGCCGGTCTCTGTCCCCCGCCCCGATCGTGGTGCCGACCCCGTACAAACGCACCGCGAACCGGCCCGGCACACCCTTTCGTCCAATGCCTGACAGCATATCACTCGGAGAACCAAGATGGCCCGCCTCAAGATCATGAGCCGCGACGATGCGCCCCCCGCCGCCCAGCCGACGCTGGACGGCGTGACGCGCCAACTGGGCTTCACGCCCAATTTCTTCGCGGTGCTGGCCAACAGCCCGGCGGTGATGGCGATCAACGGCGCACTCGAGGCAGGCCTTGGCAAGACCTTGGATGCCAAGACCCGCGAAGGCATCGCGCTCACCACCGCCGGGGTCAACGGCTGCGAATACTGCACCGCCGCGCATACCTACACCGGCCACAAGTTCGCGCACCTCAGCGCCGAGGACATCGCCTCGGCCAAGCTGGGCCAGGCCGACGATGCCAAGCTCGATGCCGCGCTGCGCTTCGCCCGCGCCGTCGCCGCGACGCGCGGCCGCGTCAGCGATACCGACCTCGCCGAAGTGCGTGATGCCGGATACGACGATGGCCAGATCCTCGAGATCGTCGCCAATGTCGCCAAGAGCTTCCTGACCAACATGATCAACAACGTCACGCGCACCGACGTCGATTTTCCGGCGGTCGAAGGCGTGAACGGCTGATCGTATTACAGGCCACGTCGATGGCGCCTCGCCCGCCGCAAGGTGGGTGGGGCGTTATTGGGCGAAGGCCGACAAGGCCGATTTTTCGCTAATCGGCCATCAGCGGCAGGTCGAAGGCAAAGCAGGCCCCGCCATCCGGTGCGTTGGCCACCGTCAGCTGGCCGCCCATGGCCTCGACCGCAGAACGGCAAATCTGCAGCCCCATCCCGATGCCCGCCGCCTTGGTGGTGAAGAACGGGTCGAACAGCTTCTCGATATGCGCCTCGGGGATGCCGGGGCCGGCATCGACCACGCGAACGCGCACGATCTCGCCTTCGATGACGATCGTGATGGTGATGCGCCGCGTGCCCGCTGGCTGATCGCGCATCGCGTCCGCCGCATTGGTCACGAGATTGACGAACACCTGCTGCAGCTCGACCCGGTCGCCGGCGACCTTGGCCAGGCCCGTGTCGCAAAGGATCTCCAGTTCGACGGAGGCCCGCGACAGATCGAGCGCCAGCAAATCGCGCGTTTCATTCGCCAGTTGGCAGACGTCGATCACCTCGACGGCGCGGCGGCCCGCCATGATCGTCTCGCGCGTGCGGTGGACGATCGCGGCCACGCGCTGCGCGGTGCGTTCCGCACGCTGGAGGATTCGCGTCAGCGCGTCCGTGTCGGGGTTTCCGCGCGCAATCAGGCGAAGGCCGGTCTGGGCGTCCATCACCAGTGACGTGATCGGCTGGTTCAGCTCGTGCGCGATCGAGGCGGAAAATGCGCCGACGGTGGCGACCCGGTTGGCCCGCGCCAATTCCGCCTGGGTTGCCCGACGCAGGCCTTCGATCCGTTCCTGCTCCGACAGATCGATGTGGCTCGACAGGTGCAACCCGCCCGGCAAGCGCATGACTGCATAATAGATCGGAATGCGGCGCCCGCCGCGCCCGGTCAGCACGGTGCGTCCATCGATCTGTTCTGTTCCGTAGAACGCCATTTCCAGCTGGCGCAGCAGCACTTCGGCGCCGTCATCGGCATTGGCCTGCGGAGGATTTTCGACCAGTTCCTCGACGCTGGCATATCCCATCAGCCGGGCCAGCGCTGCATTTACGCGGGTGGTCCGCACCGCGCCGAGCGCGCGTGCCAGATCCTCGGGATGGGCCGCCATGTGCGCGCGCAGGTCGGTCACGCCATTGGCGTGCATCTCGTCCAGGATGGTATGCGCGTCGCTGAAATCCATTTCCGCGAAGGTCATGTTGCTGACCTCGAACAGCCGCGCATAGCGCAGTTCGGTCTGCATCAGTTCTTCGGTCCGCTCGGTGACGCGCTGTTCCAGCGTTTCGTTCAATTCGCGCAGGCGGCGTTGCGCGATGACCTCGTCGTGGATGTCGAAGATGCAGCCGTAATACCGCACCTCGCCTGAACCTTTGGCGGAAAAAGCCGGCCTGCCGACCACTGCCATCCAGCGATAGGCCCCGTTGGCGTGGCGCAGCCGGACGCTGGCATGCAGCGCGTGCTGAACGGAAAAGGCAGCGCGCAGCCGCTCGATGAACCCGGCACGGTCTTCGGGATGAAAGTCCTCGGTATAATCCTCGACCGCGATCGGACCGGTGAAGGCCCGACCGGTCACTTCGCCGTAGCGCCGGTTCCAGAAATCGATCCGCCCGTCGATATCGGCCCGCCACAGGATGAGCGGTGCCGAATCGGTAAAATTCACCAGTTCGGCCTGGCTGCTCTCCAGCTTTTGCCGCATGGCCTGCAACTCTTCCTTGGCCATGACTTCGGCGTGGACGTCGGACAGACCGCCAAACCGCTCGACCTCGCCGGTCAACGGCGACACGGCCGGAGTGTCGTAGATCTGCATCCAGCGATAGCTGCCGTCAGCCTGCCGGACGCGAACCTTGAGATCGGTCAGCGTCTGATTGGCTATGGCGGCCGATACCGTTTCGTTGAGAATCGCAATGTCATCGGGATGGACGACATCGTTATAGCGCGCGTCGGCCAGCACGCTCCAGCGGTCCAGTCCCGTAACACGCGTCCAGCTCTGGTTGAGGTATTGGATATGCCCGGCGGGATTGGAGCGCCACAAGACGAACGGAACCGAGTTGGCGAACAGTTCCACTTCGGAGCGGCTGCGCTCCAGAGCGCACTTGATCGCGCGAACGCGGCGCTGGCCGTACCACAGCGTCCCGCAGGTGCCCGCCGCCACGCCCGTGACCAACGCCAGCGCGAGTGGCAGGGCGGCGCCCGTCATTGCGCGCGATGCCCTGGCAGCCAGCCATCCTGCCGTCGATCCGTCATGCCGCTCCGATTCCAACCACCTGTCATGGCGGCTTCTTTCCGCGATGACACATATCGCGCCCCGCACATCTTAGCCAGCGATGCCAATGGATGGGTCACGCATTGTACACGACGCTTCGGCGCCCATGCACCCGGCCTTTGCCGCGACAAGGGGAGGGTTGGAAGTTTGCCGCCTAATGAGCCGCGAAAATGTTTCCGGGCAGGCGCAGCGCTGCCAGCAGGCAGATGGCCAGCAGCGCGTCGACACCGAGCGCTGCGGCGAGCGAGGGGGCTGCCATCCCGGCGGAGGCGACAGCGAAATAGATGCTGCCGACCAGCGCCACGCCCAACGCGATGCCGAGCTGCTGCGCGGTTTTGAGAAGGGCACTGGCGGCGCCGGCGTGGTCGCGATCGACCTGGGCCAGCGTGACCGGGCCGATGCAGCCTGCGGTCATGCCCATGCCGGCACCGCACAGCACCAGCCACGGTACGAGCCAGGGCGCCAGCCAGGTGTCGGAAAGACCCATCGCCGTGACGCCGGCGAGCGCGAACGTGCCGCTTGTCGCCATCAGCCCGGCGCCGATGACGAGGATCCAGCGGCCGATGCGCGGCAACAGCTTGCGACCCAGGAAGCCGATGCCCAGCATGACGCCGAGGCCGAACGGCATGTGGTAGAGCCCGGTGGCGAGCGCGCTCAGCCCGCGTTCGGATTGCAGGGCGAAGGCGAGGACAAGGAGGAAGCCGCCGTTTGCGGCGGACGCCGAGATCGACATCGTCAGGCCGAGGCGGAAGCTCGGCACCGTGAACAGCGCAGGCGCGAACAGGACAGGGCGCCCGGTCGCGACGCGGGCAGAGACATGGCGCCAGCCGGCCCAGCCGAACAGCGGCACGGCCACGAGGCTCGCCCAGGCCATGGCATTGAGGCCGTGAGTCTCGGCGCGCATCAGCGGCCAGAGCAGGCCCGCCATGGCCGCACCGAACAGCGCGATCCCGCCATAGTCGTTGCCGGCGGGATGGCTCGACCGGGCGCTGGGCAGGAATGCGCGCCCGGCGATCACCGCCAGAATGCCCACCGGCAAGTTGATCAGGAACAGCACGCGCCAGCCGAGCCCGAACACGTCCGCCTGCAGCAGCAGACCGCCGATGATCGGCCCCGCGATCGCGGCGAGCCCGCCGATCACCCCGAACAGCGCCATCTTCGACACGCGTTCCAGCGGCGCGAACAGCACCTGCATCATCGCCATCGCCTGCGGGGCCATCATCGCGCCGGTGGCGCCCTGCAGCAGGCGCGCGATCACCAGGTGCGTGCCGCTCGTCGCCAGGCCGCAGCCCAGCGATGCCAGCGAGAACCCGGTCACGCCGATCAGGAACATCCGGCGATACCCGTAGCTGTCGCCGAGGCGTCCACCCGCCATCAGCAGGAGCGCGAAGGCCAGCGAATAGCCGGCCACGATCCATTGCGCTTCCTCGCCATTGGTGTGCAGACCGGCCTTGATCTGCGGCAGCGCGGTGTTGACGATCGTGGTGTCGATGATCTCCAGAACCAACGCGATGATCAGCGTCAGCAGCGCCAGGGTCTTCTGGCGCTCGGTCATGGTCTCGGGCGCGATCACCTCAGATCTTGCCTTCGCGCAGCATGCCGACTGCGGTGTTGGCCGCACGGGCCGTCAGCGCCATGTACGTGAGCGAGGGGTTCTGGCAGGCCGACGAGCTCATCTGGGCGCCGTCGGTGACGAAGAGGTTGGGGACCTCGTGCGCCTGGCTCCACTTGTTGAGCACGCTGGTCTTGGGGTCGTGGCCCATGCGCGCGCCGCCCATCTCGTGGATCGCGGTGCCGCCCGGGCCGGGCCGGTCGAAGCCCATCATCACCTTGCCGCCCGCGGCGGTCAGCATCTCGCTTGCCTCTGCCTTGGCCTGTGCCAGCGCCGCCAGCTCTTCCTTGCCGAAGGCAAAGTCGACCTTGAGCAACGGCAGGCCATTGGGATCGGTGCGGCTGCGGTCGAGCGTCAGGCGGTTGGTCTCGCGCGGGACGCAGTCGGCGAAACCGACCAGCACCATGCGCCACGGCCCCGGCTGGCGCAGCTTGGCCTTGTAGTCCTCGCCGATGCCGGCCAGGCGATTGCCCTGCGTCCAGGTGCTTTGCAGCGCGCCGCCCTGGAACGAGAAGCCGCGGGTGTGGCCGACGCCGTCCATCGTATCCATGTTGCGGTAGCGCGGGATGATGACGCCGGTGGGGCGGTTGCCGAACGTGGTATGCCCCTCGAAGCCCGGCATCATGGCCATGGCCGACAGCGTGTTGGCGTGGTCCATGATGTGCGTGCCCAGCACGCCGCTGCCGTTGGCGAGACCGCGCTCGCCGCCAGAATTGAGCAGGATTTGCACCGAGTTGAACGAGCCGGCATTGAGAAACACGATCTTGGCGGTCGCGGTGCGGCGCGTCCTGGTCTTGGTGTCGATGTAGCGCACGCCGGTCACGCGGCCGGTGGCGGCATCATGGTCGAGCGCCTCGACCACCGCATCGGTGATCACGGTCAGGCGCCCGGTCTTCTGTGCGGCGGGCAGCGTCGAGGATTGCGTCGAGAAGTACGCGCCGAACGAGCAGCCGCGCGCACAGATCGAGCGGTTCTGACAGGCGGTCCGCCCTTCGTCGGGCTTGGCCTCGGTCATGTTGGCGGTGCGCCCGATCGTCAGCACGCGTTCGGGCCAGCGCTGGGCGATGGCGCCACGGGCATGCTGCTCGACGACGTTGAGCGCCATGCCCGGCTGGAATTGCCCGTCGGGCAGCTGCTTGAGCCCCTCCTTGGCGCCCGACACGCCTATGAACTGCTCCACCTTGTCGTACCAGGGCGCGAGGTCGGCATAGCGGATCGGCCAGTCGGTGCCGTGACCGTCGCGCTTGTTCGCCCCGAAGTCGTAGTCCGACCAGCGATACGTCTGGCGCCCCCAGGTCAGCGAACGACCACCCAGCTGATACGAGCGGAACCAGGTGAAGTCGGTGCCATCTCCCATCACGTAGGGGTTCTGCGCATCGTTGACGAAGTGGTTCTGCGTATATTCGGTGAAATGCCGGTTGCGGCTCTGCACCTGGTATTCGCGGTCATAGAGGGCCTTGTCGCCCTCCCCGCGGAACGGCATGTCCCACGGGTCCTTCATCTCGGTGGTATAGTCCTGCCCGTGCACGATCTCGCGCCCGCGCTCGATCATCAGCACCTTGAGGCCGGCCTCGGTCAGTTCCTTGGCGGCCCAGCCGCCGGTGATGCCCGAGCCGACGACGATTGCATCGAAATCCATGGGGGTATGGCCTTCCTCAGCCGAAATCGACCGCGGTCCAGTCGTTGCTGATCGCGCGGGTCTGGGGGGTGACCGGCAGGTCGGGATCGTAGCGGCCGGGGACCGCCTCGTAGCGCAACTCCTGCGAGCCGCCGGCCTCGCTGGTGTAGTAGCCGGTCAGGATCAGAGCCTTGACCACGTGCCACGGATGATGGTCGCCACCGGCCGCAAAAGCTTCGGCATCGAGTGCCGCCAAGGCGGTGTGGCGTCTTGCCGGCGTGGCGGCCAGGAACGAGGGCGCCGCGCGCCGATCCAGCGCGCCGCGCAGCCAGGCGATGTGATCGAGGCTGCCGTCGGGGCGGGCATAAGCGCGAAGCGCGGAGGTCGTGTCGGCCGCCAGTGGCTGGCGCGCACCGTGCAGGCCGTGCGCCAATGCCATGGCGACGAAGGCACCGGTATGGACATCGCCTGCGCCCGGCGTCGCGGTGCGCGGGATCATGGTCTGGCTGACGGCGTCGAGGAACGCGGAATCACCCTTGAGTACGGGACCGCCTCGCGCAGCCTTGCGCACGACGCTGCGCGCTGCCACCGGGGTTCCGGCAGCGGCGGTAAGCCATGCGGCCATGCGGATGGCATCGCGTCGGGACCAGGTCGGGAAATGGGTCATGCGGGGGACCTCGATCGGGGGGCGGAACGCAGGGGGCATCGATAGTTCAGCATACTTTTGGATTGGCGCGTCGACAGGCTCAGCGCGAGCGGGTTTGATGTAAAGACCCGCCAGAAAAGCATTTTGTCAGGTCGCCCGTTCGTTCCAGGGCTGTCGACAAATGACCTGGCACAACGAACGACAAAAAAGGGTTGCGCCGTCCCCCACTCGCCCCCGCAGGCGGGAGACGGCGCATTCGTCCACCTCTTAGAAGTCGAAGCCGAGGCGCACGCCGTAGGTCCGCGGCGGGCTGAACTGCCAGTTGTAGATGTTGGCGACGCCCGGCACGACGGTGTTGCCGGCATAGGCGATCGAGCGATAGTTCTCGATGTTGCGCACGAAGGCCTGCACGCTGAAGCGCTTGTTCTCGGGCTTGTACTCGAGGCTGAAGTCGGTCTGCGTCCGCTCCTTCTGGTGCGAGTCGTTGTAGTTGTAGAAATCGAGGAAGTAGTCGCCCTTGTAGCGGGTGAAGGCCGAGGCCGTCACCGTGCCCGCCGAACCCATGTCGAAGACGTGGTCCCAGCCCAGCGTGAAGACGAAGTTGGGCGCCTGCGGCATGCGGTAGCCGGCGAGGTTGATCGTCTGCGGCGCGGTGGGCGCATTGCCGATGTTGTACGACTGCACGCTGGCAAGGAACGTCACGTACTTGGCGTGCAGCAGGCTGGCGGACGCGGTGATCGTGTCGTTGCTGCTCGGGCGCAGCACGGTTTCGGCCTCGAGGCCGTAGATCCGCGCCTTGCCGGCGTTGAACGTCTGGGCGCCGACGACCGGGTTGAGCAGGACGTCGTTCTGCAGGTCCTTGTAGTCGTAGTAGAAGCCCGCGAGGTTCAGCGTGTTGCGGCCGAAGGTCAGCTTGGTGCCGGCTTCGTAGGCGGTGTTGTTCTCGGGATTGAACTTCGTGCCCGCACCGTCGAAGCCGCCCGCCTTGTAGCCGGTCGAGACCTTGCCATAGACCAGGACGTCGCTGTTGGGCTTGTAGTTGAGGCCCGCCGACCAGGTGAACTTCGAGCCCGAGTAGTGCAGCGGGGTGGTCGCGCTCGGCTGGTTGGTCAGCTCGATCGGGCCGCTGTTGAAGGCGAAGAAGTAGTTCTGGAACTGCGCGTTGCGCTTGTCCGAGGTGTAGCGGCCGCCGACGACGGCCGTCAGCTGCTCGGTCACCGGCACTTCGACCTGGCCGAACAGCGAGGCGCTGTCCGACAGGGTCGGGTGGCGGAAGTAGTTCACGTAGGAACCGTTGGCGGCGATGAACGGCGAGTAGAGACCGCCGTTGGTGTTCTGCTTCTCGCGGAAATAGAACCCGCCGAACTGCCACTGCACGCCGCTGGTCACGCCGTTGAGGCGCAACTCGTGGCTTTGCGTGGCGACGTTGGCGCCAAAGTTGGTGAAGTAGAACGCCGGCGACAGGGCGTTGCCGCCGCGGTTCAGGGTGTAGCGATAGCCGCCGGTGTAAGTCAGCGTCGCGCCGCCCAGGTCATAGGCGATGCGCCCGCGCACCGCAGTCGATTCCTGGTGCAGCGTGCCGGTGCCGGTGAACGGCGAGGCATAGGCTTCGCGGTCGATCTTCGAGAGCACGTTGGTGTTGGTCGGCAGGCACTGGATGCCGCCGGGCACGGTGCCGATCGAGGTCCAGCCGTTGGAGCAGGCAGCCGGGTTAGTACCCGGGTTGTTGCCCGGTGCCGTCATGTCCTGCCACGCCTGTGTGGAGATCTTGAGATCCTGCACGATGTGCTCGACCGCCGCGTCGATGGTCAGGCCGGTGGTCGGCTTGAGACGCAGGCTGATACGGCCGCCGCCGGTGTTGTCGTCGTCGCTGCGCGCCGCGCGATTGGGCACGAAGGCCGGCGTCGGGCTGAACACGGTGCCGGTGTTGCGGGTATAGCCGTCATGGCGGCGGTAGAAGCCCGACACGCGCACGCCACCGATGTCACCGAACGGCAGGTCGATACCGCTGTCGACCAGCACCGCATTGTAGTTGCCGTAGGTGGCCGAACCGTTGGCGGCGAACTTGTCGCCGGGCTTGCGCGTGATGAAGTTCACCGCGCCGCCGGTCGAGTTGCGGCCATACAGCGTGCCCTGCGGGCCACGCAGCACTTCGACGCGGTCGAGGTCGAAGATGGCGGCGTTCAGGATCGTCGGGCGGTTGATGTATTCGCCGTCGATGTTGACCGCGATCGACTGGTCCTGCGCCTCGTTGTTGGTCAGCGAGCCGACGCCGCGCACCGAGACGCGGGTGTTGTTGGTGTCGCTGGTGACGTTGAGCACCGGCGATACCTTCTGGACCGAGGTAAAGTCGGTCACGCCCCTGGAGGCCAGCGCTTCACCCGTGACGACCGAGATCGCGATGGGGACGTTCTGCAGGCTTTCCCGGCGGTTCTGCGCGGTAACGATGATTTCGGGTGCGGCTGTGGTGGTGTCTTCCGGCGCTTGCTGCGCGAAAGCGGGTGCAGCAACGGCCATGCTGCAGGCAGTGCCAAGCAGGATGGTGCGAAGAGCCTGGTTCATCATCGGCGATTCCTCCCTCTCATGTTCTCGTGCGCCATGGGCGCCGGATTCTTGCCTGCATCGAATCGATGCGGGGTTATTGGAATGTATGTTCTATATTTCTGTGCGGCTTGTCAAGAATGCTAATTCCAATTTCGCGACGTCGTGCCAAACCGTGTCCGTCCACGGCCCTGCCGGCGGATTTGGCGCCGTCGAGGCAGACCGGATCGCGTTCAGAAATAGGGGTGCGGGTTGACCGTTTGCGCATCGATCGGCTGCAGCACGTCCCAGTGCTCGACGATCTTGCCGTGGCTGAGGCGATAGAGATCGACCACCGTCGCGCCGCGACCTTCCGCGCCGCCCCGCCCGTGGAGATGGATTGCGGCCATGTCGCCATCGACGAGGATCCGCTTGATTGCGAAGCGCGAGCCGGGCGCGGCGAACATCGGCGCCAGCGCCGCCACCGCCGCATCGCGCCCGTCGACCATGCCTGCATTGTGCTGGATGTAATCCGGCGCAACATAGCGCGCGAATGCGGTGCGCACGTTGCGCTCGGTGTAGAACAGGCGGGCAAAATCGGTCACGATCACTCGGTTGCGCGCCGTCTCGCGTGCTCGCGCGAATTCCGGTGCCCGCGCTGCTGCAGGCGGGCGGGCCTTGGCCATGGCGCTCCCCGGCATGACGGATGAAACCGTCATTGCGGCCAGTGCCAAGACCGCGAATGATATGGTCCCGCCGGTGCCCGGCACCCTCGTCGATCTGCGCATACAAGTCTCTCCCGCGGTGCTGGAGGCGTGGGTCAGATTCCCGTTGCCAAAGCCCGTTTACCGTTCTTATATGTAATAGTAATTTCCGTTCTAATAGATGAGCGGGCGCGCACTGGCAATGTCGATTCTCCGTGCGCGCCCCAGCTTGGCGACCTGTGCAGCAATGGCCGGGCGCATCCACGGGAGAGAAGGCCGATGACTGCCACGACCGCCGAACCCCTGCGCCTGACCGAGCGGCTCAGCTATGGCATGGGCGACATCGCCTTCAGCCTGCCCTACAACATGGCCAGCGCCTTCCTGCTCTATTACTACGTCAACGTCGCGCATCTGCCGGCCGCCGGGGTGGGCACGATCTTCCTGACCGCGCGCTTGCTCGACGCGGTGATCGACCTCCTGGTGGGTGTGGCGATCGACCGCACCGACACGCGCTGGGGCCGGACCCGTCCGTACTTTCTCTTCACCGCGGTGCCCTACGCCGTGCTGTTCGTGGCCCTGTTCATGGTGCCGGCGGGCAGCGAGTTCGTCCGCCTTGCCTACGCCTTCCTGACCTTCAAGGCGCTGGGCATCATCATGTCGCTGGGCTCGATTCCCTATACCGCGCTGATGCCGATGATGACCCCGCGTCCCGACGACCGTATCCGCCTCAGCGGCATGCGCTCTGTCGGCACGTCGGTCTCGGTCGTGCTCGGCACCGCAGCGACGATGCCGCTGGTCGGCCTGTTCGGCGGCGGCAACGAGCAGCGCGGTTTCCAGGCGGTGGCGGTGCTGTTCGCGGGCATTTCGCTGGTCGCGGTCTTCGCGCTGTTCCGCAATTGCAAGGAGCGGGTCAGCTTCGTCGGCGCGCCCAAGGCCGCGGTCGGCCCGGTGGTGCGCGCGATGGTGCGCAACAAGGCCTGGCTGGTCTCGTTCGCGTTCTGCCTCGTCTATTTCATCCGCTTCGGCGCGATGATGGCGACCACGCCCTACTTCGCGATCGACGTGCTGCACCGGCCCTGGATGATCTCGATCATGCTGCCGGCGGTGGCGGGGATGCTGCTGCTGTCCTCGTTCGTCGCACCCTCGGTGTTCCGCCGCCTCGGGCTGCGCCGCGGCTGCGTGACCGTGCTGCTGCTCGCCGCCGCGCTGTTCCTGGTGCTCCCGATGCTCGAAGCCAGCCCGCCCGCGTTCATCGCCTGCTACCTCGGCGCCATGCTGGCCAGCTCGATCACGATCACGGCGGCCTACAACATGGTCGCCGACGCGGTCGACTATCACGAGTGGCGCTTCGGCACGCGCAACGAGGGCATCCTCTCGGCCGGCGTGAGCCTTGCCACCAAGGTCGGCATGGCGATCGGTTCGGCGAGCATCGCCTTCCTGCTCGCCGCAGTCGCCTATCGCGCCGAGGCCGTGACGCCGGGCGCTGCCGCGGCGATCCGCTGGTTCTACTACGCGGGCACGGCCGTATTGCTGGCTGTCCAGGCCGGCGTCGCCTGGTCCTGGCCGATGGACGGCCTCCACGCGACCATCCGCGCGGACATCGCCGCGCGCGCGGCCTGACTTGCTCGCCCCCAACGATAAACAAACCGGGAGATACCTGATGCGTCGCTTTCTCACCGCCGGCCTGATGGCCGCCGCCGCCCTGCCGTCCATCGCTTCGGCGCAGGTCATCGTCACCGTGCCCTACCGCCCGCCCGAGACCGTGCAGCGCGTGGTGATCCCTGCCAACCCCACGGAAAAGCGCCTCAAGGTGCTGATCATCAGCGGCCAGAACAGCTACGAGCACGACTGGACCGGCGTGAACAACATGCTGCGCACGATGATGCAGGACACCAAGCGCTTCGACTTGCGCGTGACCGAGGACTTCGACCAGGGCGACCTCGCCAT
The DNA here is from genome assembly GCF_036803765.1 of Novosphingobium sp. GTDB lineage: Bacteria > Pseudomonadota > Alphaproteobacteria > Sphingomonadales > Sphingomonadaceae > Novosphingobium. The sequence goes on along the minus strand of NZ_DAIRTS010000029.1, from coordinate 12,007 downwards.
GCTCAAGGCCTACGACGTGGTGCTGCTCAACTATTCGAGCCGCTGGAACTATGCCGATCCCGACCAGCACCTGTGGTCCGATGCGGCGTTCAAGGCGCTCTACCAGTACGTGCGTGAAGGCGGTGGGCTCGTCGCCTATCACTCCGCCTTCACCTGGGGCCGTGACATTCCTGAATACAAGCGCCTGATCGGCGCCGCCATGGTGCCCGGCCAGAGCCGTCGCGCACCTCCGGGAGCCTTCCCGGTGCACATCATCGACCGCGACCACCCGATCACCAAGGGCATGCGCGAGTTCGTGTGGACCTACAACGACGACATGTACACCAACATGAGCATGGATCCGGAGGCGAAGATCCACGTGCTGGCGACCGCGCACGAAACCTCGGCCAGCTACGACCCGCGCCTGACCGGGCCGAAGTATCCCTTCGCCGCCTATACGCCCGACAAGCTCGCCAAGATGAAGGGCATGGACGCCGACCATCCGCAGGTCTGGACCGCCGATTATGGCAAGGGCCGCGTGTTCTCGATCACGCTGGGCCATGACGAGGTGTCGCTGCACTTCCAGCCGCTGCAGACCCTGATCCTGCGCGGCACCGAATGGGCCGCCACCGGCGCGGTGACGCTGCCGGTCGAGGACGAGGCCAAGGACTATCCGACGAAGTAGGAGGCCGACCAAGCAGGAAGCGAGGCACGAAGGCGGGGGCGGCTGACTTTAGCCGCCCCCGCCCTCATCGCCGGCTCATTCCGCGGCGATGGCCAGGTCGATGCCCAGCGCGCGCGCGACGCCCTCGCCATAACGCGGATCGGCGCGCAGGCAGTGGGCGACGTGACGCTCCTTCACCTCGCGGCGCGCATCGCCCATCGCGCGGGCGGTGTTGGCGAACAGGACCTCGCGCTGCGCGTCGTTCATCAGGCGGAACAGGTTGCCCGGCTGCTCGAAGTGGTCTTCGTCGACACGGTGGTCCCAGTGGCCGGCATCGCCGTCCAGGCCCAGCAGCGGCTCGGCCAGCGCCGGCTCGGCACCGCGCCAGGTGTCACGGCTGTTGGGCCAGTAGCTGGTCGTCGCGCCGAGGTTGCCGTCGGTGCGCATCGCCCCGTCGCGGTGATAGCTGTGATAGGGGCACTTGGGCGCGTTGACCGGGATATGGTTGAAGTTGACGCCAAGCCGGTAGCGCTGGGCGTCGCCATACGAGAACAGCCGGGCCTGTAGCATGCGGTCGGGCGAATAGCCGATGCCCGGCACGACATTGGCGGGCGAGAACGCAGCCTGCTCGACTTCGGCGAAGTAGTTGTCCGGATAGCGGTTGAGTTCGATCTCGCCCACCTCGATCAGCGGGTATTCGCCCTTGGGCCAGACCTTGGTCACATCGAACGGGTTGTGGCGATGGCTGCGCGCCTGGTCCTCGGTCATGACCTGGATGAACAGCGTCCACTTGGGGAAATTGCCGCCGTCGATCGCGGCGAGCAGGTCGCGCCCATGGTTCTCGCGGTCGTTGGCGACGATCGCGGCGGCTTCGGCGTCGGTCAGGTTGGCGATGCCCTGCTGGCTGCGCCAGTGGAACTTGACCCAGACGCGCTCGTTCGCGGCGTTGACCATCGAGTAGGTATGGCTGCCAAAGCCGTGCATGTGGCGCAGCGAGGCCGGAATGCCGCGTTCGGACATGACGATCGTGACCTGGTGCAGCGCCTCGGGCAAGAGCGTCCAGAAGTCCCAGTTGCTGTCGGCCGAACGCAGGCCGGTGCGCGGGTCGCGCTTGATCGCGTGGTTGAGGTCGGGGAAGCGCAGTGGATCGCGGAAGAAGAACACCGGGGTATTGTTGCCCACGATGTCCCAGTTGCCCTCCTCGGTATAGAACTTGAGCGCGAAGCCGCGGATGTCGCGCTCGGCATCGGCGGCGCCGCGTTCGCCCGCCACGGTGGACATGCGAGTGAACATCGGGGTCTGCTTGCCGACCTCGGCGAAGATCGCGGCCTTGGTGTAGCGCGTGATGTCATGGGTGACGGTAAAGGTGCCGTGTGCGCCCCAGCCCTTGGCGTGCATGCGGCGCTCGAGGATCACTTCGCGATCGAAGTGCGCCAGCTTCTCGATCAGCCAGACATCCTGAAGCAGCGCCGGGCCACGCGGGCCTGCGGTCATGGTGTTGAGGTTGTCATTCACCGGCGCGCCGGTGGCGTGCGACAGCGCGGAAAGCTCTTCCGTCATGGCAATATCCTGTGCTGGGAGATGAATAGGCCGGAGCTTTGTATCGCTCCACCCTGCCAGCGTATTGGATATTTCGAACGCGATGAACTATACGATGGGGTGTAGCAGATCTATTTGGGCATTATATATGCCCGCAAAATCCCTACTGCTCGCGTAGCCTTGCCACGTCGCCCGCATCGAGCCTGGACGCGCGTGCCCCGAGACGCCCGGTGACGTAGTTGGCCACCGCCGCGACATCGGCATTGCCATAGGTCTTGCCGAAAGCGGGCATATAGGCGCCGTGCGTGCCGTAGCGTCCCATGCCCTGCAGCACGATCAGCGCGGCGTTGGCCCCGGTGGGGTCGTTGACCGCGCGGTTGCCGGTCAGTTGCTGGGTGGGCATCGCCCCCTTGCCGGTCCAGCCATGACAACCCGCGCAGGCGCCGGCATAGATCAGCTTGCCTTGCGGGTTGTCCGCAGGGCCAGCACTCAGGCTGGCGGAGGCCGGGCCGGCCATGGCCGGGGAGGCATTGCTGGCGATGGCCGGGATCGTGCGCATGTAGGCGACGATCGCCGCGGTGTCGCTCGGCGTCAGGCGGCTGGTGCTGAGGCGGACCGCCTCGTCCATCGGGCCCGATGCGGCGCCATGGCCCGGTGCGAAGCCCTGCGCCAGATACTGGCCCAGCGCGGCATCGCTCCACGCACCGATGCCGCTCTGGCGATCGCTCGTGATATTATAGGCATTCCAGCCCTCGGCCTGGCCCCCGGCGAACTTGGCCCGCGTGTTCATCGCCTGCATCAGATTGCGCGGCGTATGGCATTCGCCGCAATGTCCTGCGGCCTCGACGAGGTAAGCACCGCGGTTCCACTGCGCACTGCGTTCGGCCACGGGGCGGAAGCGCTGGTCGGGATTGAAGAATGCACCCCAGACGGTCATCAGCCAGCGCTGGTTGAACGGAAAGCCAAAGGTGTTGGGCAGATTGGCCTGCCTGACCGCCGGAAGCGTCGCCAGATAGTGCCGTATCGAGAGCACGTCGGCGTCGGTCAGCTGCGTGTACGAGGCGTAAGGGAAGGCGGGGTAAAGCCGCGCGCCATCGCGGCCGACGCCCTTGTGCACCGCGCGCAGGAACTCGGCATCGCTCCAAGCGCCGATCCCGGTTTCGCGATCGGGCGTGATGTTGGGCGTGTAGATCGTCCCGAACGGCAGCTTGAAGGCGCGCCCGCCGGCAAAGGGCTTGCCGCCCTTGGCAGTGTGGCACGCCTCGCAATCGGCGGCTTCGGTCAGGTACTTGCCCTTGGCCACCGGGTCGGCACCGGCCATCTCGGCCGGCACGCCCGTGGGAGAGGCACCCGCATAGCGGGCGAGGTCGACCTGGGTGCCGCCGGCAAAGTCGAGCGCGCCCGGCAGGAACACCATGCGCGCGGTCACCGCGCCGGCGGCGGCCAGAACCCCGGCCGTGACGACCAGCGCGGCGCGCTTCATGCCTTGGTCGCCCCGGATTTGCCCTTGCCCATGCCCTTGCCCTTGGCGAGCAGCGAAGGGTCGATCGGCATGCGCGTCAGGTGAACGCCGGTGGCAGCGTAGATGGCATTGGCCACCGCACCCTGCACCGAGGTCGTGCCCGGCTCGCCGATGCCGCCCGGTGCCTCGCCATTGGGCACGACATGGACCTCGATCTGCGGCGTCTCGTCCATGCGGACCACGCGGTAGTCGTTGAAGTTGCTCTGTTCGACCCGGCCGTTGGCCATGGTGATTTCGCCATAGAGCGCAGCCGACAGGCCGAACAGCGTGCCGCCCTGGATCTGCGCGACGATGCCATCGGGATTGATGGGCGTCCCGCAATCGACCGCCGTGGTCAGGCGCGTCACGCGCACCGCACCGTCATCGGCGACGCTGACTTCGGCGACGGTGCACAGATAGGTGCCGAACGCAAATTGCAGGCTGATGCCGCGACCGCTGCGCGCGGGCAGCGGCTTGCCCCAACCGGCCTTGTCGGCGGCCAGGTCGAGCACAGCGCGGGCGCGCGCCTGCTTGCCGATCAGCGACCGCCGGAACGCCAGCGGGTCGGTGCCCGCCTCGCGCGCCATGCGGTCGATGAAGCTCTCGGTGGCGAAGACGTTGAGATTCGGACCTACGCCGCGCCAGAAGCAGTTGACGAAGCCCTGCGGCTCGTGTCGCACGAAATCGACGTGCTGGGCGGGGAAATCATAAGGCGTTTCCGCCGCGCCATCGACGGCGTCCATGTCGATCTTGCCGTCGAACGCCGGGGGTAGCCAGCGACCGATCACGGCGGGGCCGACCACCTTGTGCGCCCAGGCGGCGGGCTTGCCGCCCTCCAGCTTGGCGCGCAGCACGGCGGCATAGACCGAGCGATACGGCGCCTTGGCCACGTCTTCCTCGCGCGACCAGGTGACCTTGACGGGTCCGTCGACGTGCTTGGCGATGCGCACCGCGCGGCGCACCATGTCGACTTCGAGGCGGCGACCGAAACCGCCGCCGATCAGGTGATTGTACACCGTGACCTGGTCGGGGGCGAGACCGGCTTCCTCGGCGGCGGCGCGTTGCGCCATCGTCATGACCTGCGTGCCGATCCATACCTCGCACTTGCCGCCCTTGAGGCTGACCGTGCAGTTCATCGGCTCCATCGCCACGTGCGAGAGCATCGGCAGTTCATAAGTCTGGGTGATGACCGCGCCATCGCGCAGCTTGGCCAGTGCATCGCCCTGGTCGAGCGCGACGAGGCCGTCCTGCTGCGCCGCCTTGTGCAATGCGTCGCGGATCGTGGCGGTGGAGACGGCCGCCATCGGCCCCTCGTTCCACGTCACGTCGAGCGCGGCGAGACCCTGGATCGCGGCCCAGGTGGTCTCACCGATCACGGCGACCATGTCGTCGAGCACGATCACCTGCGAAACGCCCTTGAGCGCCTTGGCCTTGGTATCGTCGACCTTGGCGATCTTCCCGCCGAGCACCGGGGTCGACATGAGCGAGGCATAGCGCACGCCGGTCGGCATTGCGTCGATGCCGTACTTGAGCGCGCCGTTCACCTTGTCGGCCGTGTCCATGCGATGGCGCGAATGGCCGACGAGGCGGAACTGTGCCGGGTCCTTGAGCACGGGACTGGCCGGCGGCGTTTCGCGCATGGCCGCGGCGGCCAGCTCGCCATAGGTAGCCTGGCGCTGGCTGGCGTCGTGCAGCACGCGGCCCGCCTCGGTGCGGCAGCTCGACGGCGCGACGCCCCAGCGGAGTGCGGCGGCCTGGACCAGCATGGCGCGGGCGCTGGCGCCCACCTTGCGCAGCGGCATCCAGTAGCCACGGACAGAGGTGGAGCCGCCGGTCGCCTGGACCACGAAGATCGGGTTTCCATAGAGCTTGTCGCTCGCCGGCGCGGCCTCGAGCGTCACGCCATCGAGCGGCAGGTCGAGCTCTTCGGCGATGATCATTGCCAGCGCGGTGTAGATGCCCTGGCCCATCTCGGTCTGGGGCATGATGAGCGTGGCCTTGCCGTCGGTGCCGATGCGGATGAAGGCATCGGGGGCGAAAGCGGCACCGGAGATCGCACCTGCCTCAGGACCGGCTGCGGCGATGGCGGCGGTGCGCAGGTTGACGCCGACCAGCAACGTGGCGCCGCCGATGGCGCCGGTGCGCAGCAGGTTGCGGCGCGTGAGCGTGGTGTCATGCATGGGCCTGGGCTCCCTGTTCGCCGGCGTCGGCAGTTTTCTTGGCGGCAGTCTTCTGGGCAGCGGCGGCCTTGATCGCTTCACGGATGCGAACGTAGGTGCCGCAGCGGCAGATGTTGCCGGCCATGGCACCGTCGATGTCGGCATCGGTGGGGTTGGGCGTGCTTGTTAGCAGCGCGGTGGCCGACATGATCTGGCCCGACTGGCAGTAGCCGCACTGGATCACGTCGAGGTCGAGCCAGGCCTTCTGCACGCGGGCGCCGGGATCGCTGGCACCGATGCCCTCGATCGTGACGACCTTGCTGTCGCCCACCGTGCCCACCGGCACCTGGCAGGAGCGCACCGGCTGGCCGTCGACATGGACGGTGCAGGCGCCACACTGCGCGATGCCGCAGCCGAACTTGGTGCCGGTCATGCCCAGCGTATCGCGCAGGACCCACAGCAGCGGCGTGTCGGGATCGACGGAGACCTCGTGGGCAGTTCCATTGATGCTGATGGCGGGCATGGTCGTTCCTCTTGTCAGGCTGCGCAAGGTTTATGGCCCGGGCCCTGCGGCCGACAGCCATACATGCGTATGGCGCCGGATGGCCGGGTGGCACGGACGACGGGCACGCGTGCGCAGCCGTGTCTTGCGGTGGGGATGGGATCGGAAAGCCTGCCGTCGCGGCAGGCGGTTGTTCAGATGTCGAGCAACTCGATCTTGCGGATCATGTCGGCGACCGAGACCGACTTGAGCTTACGCCCCGCGCTCGAGCGGTGCATCTTCACGGTGATTTCGGAGATGCCCATCTCGTAGGCGATCTGCTTGTTGAGCAGGCCGCGCGCCACGCCGCGCAACACGTCGGTCTCGCGCGGGGTCAGCCCTTCGCCGAGCCGGCGTACCGCCTCGCGCTGTCCGTCGCCGAGCCGGCGCTCGCCGTCCTTGCGCAGCGCCTCGGCCACGGTGTCGAGCAATTCCTGTTCGCGGAACGGCTTGGGCAGGAAATCGACCGCGCCCGCCTTCATCGCGCGCACCGACGTCGGCACATCGGCATGGCCGGTGATGAATACAATCGGCACCACGACATGCTGCGCGGCAAGCTGCGCCTGAAGTTCAAGCCCGCCCGATCCGGGCAGGCGCAGGTCGAGCACGAGGCAACTGGGACGCGCGGGGAAACCGTGGGCGAGCAGTGCGGCGGTCGACTCGAAGGCGCGCGCCTCGATTCGTACTGAGGCGAACATGTCGACCAGGCTTTCGCGCACGTCGGGGTCGTCGTCCACGACCAGCACGAGGGGCGGTTCTGCGGCCATGCCGGAACCGACCGCGCCGCTTGCAGGTTTGATGGGGGAAGGGGCGTTCTGGCCCGAAGGGGCACGTGTTCCCGTGGGGGCAGTCATTCGTGCAAGGGTCATGGGGGCACCTTCGGGGCGTGATAGCCGCTCTTAGTACTTTACCGCGCGTTCCGCGACTTGACCAGACGACCGGCCCCGCCGATGGCTCATACTCGAGTATGGGTTTCCCGTCGGATGGGCCGGGATGATGCAGCAAATCGGGTTCTGGTGCGTATAGAGGTGCAAGCATCCGCAGGGCTGCGGCACAAGCGGGCCTGCCGATTCCACCATGGGAATTGCAAGGCCGATCGCTAGCCCCGCTGGGCGTGGAACAGATGGAAGTAACACGAGGGGAAGCTCGAGCGTGCCCGACCGTTGGATTGAAGCCGGCCTCGATCAGCCACCCCAGATCGCGATCGTCGAAGACGACGACGACGTGCGGGCCGCCCTAGCCGCGCTGATCGACAGCATCGGTTGCGTCGGCCAGACCTTTGCGTCGGCCGATGCCTATCTCGATCAACCGCCCACGACGCCCCCCTCATGCGTCATCACCGACATGCAGATGCCGGGCACATCGGGGCTCGAACTGGCGGAGCGGCTGACGCCGACGCTCCCGGTGATCCTCGTCACCGGCTTCCCGAGCCCCGACCTCGAGCGCCGCGCCCGCAGTGCCGGTGTCAGCCGGCTGTTGCGCAAGCCGTTCTCGCCGGGCGAACTCATCGCAGCGATCAGGACAATCCTGACCTGAGTTCGCTTTTCGGCGCCGGTCGGTCCCGCCCGGGCAGGGCGCGCCACGACAGTGCCAGCAACAGCGATGCGACCGCGATACCGCCCACCACCACCGCGTACCAGCCAAGCTGTCCCAGACCGAGCGGCGTGATGAGTGAGAAAACACTGCCACCGATGAAGGTGCCGGTCGAATAGACTGCGTTCATCCGCATCCGCTGTTCCGGCGCGTGTCCGTAGATCGCGCTACGCAACACCACGTCGCTCGCCGTAGCGCCCGTGCCGCACAGCAGCATGGCCAGCACCACGCCGGTATAGGTCTCTCCCCCCGCCACTAGCGCGATCCACCCGGCGAGCGTGATGACCGTCGCCCCGCGCAGCGCAAGCCGCATGCCGCCGCGGTCCGCCAACCGCCCGACAAGGGGTGCCGCCACGACCGAACTGACCGCCAGCAGCGCGAGCAATCCGATGCGCCGCGTGTCGAGGCCGAAGGGCGGCTGTTGCAGACGCAGTGCCAGGCCGATCCACAGCGCGTTGAACAACCCGAAGCTCAGTGCCAGCAGCACGGTCGCCCGCCGCAGCAACGGCACGGTGCGCGCAAGCGTGGCCAGCGACGCCAACAGCGATCGATAAGAAGCCACGACCAGCGCCGGGGTGCGCGGCATGACCCGCTGCAACACCAGCGCGACGAGCAGCGTTGCGACGGCTGCAGCGGCATATACCCCCCGCCAGCCCAGCGCTTGTCCGGCGATACCCGCCATCGATCGCCCCAGCGTGATCCCAAGCATGATCCCGGCGCCCAAGGCGCCCGTCACGCTTCCGCGTCTGTCCGGGCTGACGAGCCGGGTGGCATAGGCAGGCAGCAGATAGGTGACGATGCCGCACGTCCCCGCCAGCAGCGCAGCGCCGAGATAGACGGGCGCATCTGTGCTTTGCGCCATGAGCACGAGCGCCAGCGCCTGCACCTTGAGCAGGGTGGTGACCAGAACGCGGTTGTCGATCCGGTCCCCCAGCGGCAACAGGAACTCCATGCCCAGCGCGATCCCCGCCTGCGTCATCGTCGGCGCCAGTCCCGCCAGGCGCGGGGACAGACCCAGCCCGCGTGCAATGTCTGCGAGCAGCGGCTGCCCGTAATAGGCATTCGCGACGCAGACCGCGCAGGCCAGGCCGACCGTGACCAGGGCCCCGCCGGTTAGGACGGGCGCAACCGGTGCGCCCGCCTTCACGGTATTTGCATCGGCCCATGGCACCGGTGTGCTCACGCCAACAGTCCGAACCCGGACGCCTTCAGCAGCGGGGTATAGCTGCTGGCCTTCGTCACGTCGGCAAGCGGGTTGGAGATGGCGTCGTGCGCAAAGCCGACGATCTTGCCGCCCTGCACCAGGGCGGGGAGGTCGTGCCCGGGCAGCAGGAAGCGGCTGATCGCCAGAGCCCGCTTGATCGCACGTTTTTCGGCCAGCGTGCTCATCGCGTGGTTGCCCGTGATCGTCGGCTCGTGCGCCGCGATGTCCAGCCCGGGATTGATGATCTGGTCAGTGAAATCGTAGGCGATGTCACCGCAGATGTTGGCGATGCCCTCCTCGGTCTCGACCAGGACGGAAATCGAGCCCGGGGTGTGCCCGCCCGAGATCTGGACGGCGACACCGGGAATGATCTCTTCCTCGAACGTACCGTCGACATCGAACAGGCGCAGCGCGCCCTTGGTGTGCAGGCGGTCGATGAAGTGCTTGGTATCGTCGGCGGTATACATGCCCGGGCCCATGATGCCCGAGGCCATGAACTGCATTTCCTGGCGCGTAAGGCTGACCTGCGTGCTCATCGGGAAATTGAAGCTGCCACCGGCATGATCGAGATGGGCATGGGTGTGCACGATGTGGCGAATGTCCGACCGCTTCAAACCGTGCTGCGCCAGATGATAGTCGAGTTCGTCCTCGGGAGCGACGCGGTAGGGATAGCCCAGCGCGTTGACGTCTGCCTCGCTGCGCGGGCCGGTATCGACCAGCACCGGCGCTTCGCCGCCGAGGATGAGGTAGCCCAGAACCGGGATCGTGACGGTCTTGCCCGGGTCGCGGAACATCACCATGATGCTCGAGTCGATTTCCATCTGGCCGTACTTCAGCGGATAGATCTTCAGTGCCATGTGAGGTCTCCTGACGGGCACATGGTGGTGTGCCGTGCTTGCCAGCCGGATCTATGCCTCTCATGTCGATGCAATAAGCCAGGCATTGAGCAAGTTACCATTCCGGAATATGAGAGGGTGATGGACCGCCTTGAAGCCATGGCATTGCTGGTCGAAACGGTGGATGCGGGCAGCATGTCTGCCGCCGGGCGCAAGCGCGGCATGCCGCTGCCCACGATCAGCCGCAAACTTGCCGACTTGGAAGCGCACCTCGGTGTCCGCCTGCTCAACCGTTCAACGCGCCGGCTCGAGCTGACCGCCGCGGGCGCGGCGTATCTCGTTTCCGCGCGTGCCATTCTCGAGCAGGTGGGCGAGGCGGAGCGCGAAGCGACGGGCGAATATCGCACGCCGCGCGGCGCGCTCGTCGTCACCGCACCCACCTCGTTCGGCCGCCGTCACGTGCTGCCGCTTGTCGGCGAATTCCTGGCCCGGCACGACGCGATCTCGGCCCGCCTGATCCTGACCGACCAGCAGCTCGACCTGGTGGGCGAGCGCATCGACCTGGCCGTGCGGATCGGCGTCCTGGCCGACAGCCAGTTGATCGCACGGCGGGTCGGGCCGATGCGCTGGGTGGTCGTCGGCAGTCCGGGCCTCATCATGACGACGGGCGTCCCACGAGCGCCGGCCGACCTGGCGGCCATGCCCTGCATTGGCATCGACACCAACGAACCCGGTACGCTCTGGCATTTCAACGGTGCTGCCGTGCGCATAGGGCCGCGTCTTCTCGTCAACTCGGGCGAGGGGGCAGTCGACGCGGCGGCAGACGGTGTCGGTTTTGCTCGCGTGATGCTCTACCACGCCGCGCCCGCACTGGCGGCTGGCCGCTTGCAGGTGCTCCTGCCGGATTACGAACCCGATCCCCTGCCACTGTCGATCGTCTACACCGGCGCGGGGCCGATGCCGCTCAAGACTCGCAGCTTCCTCGATTTCGTGATGCCGCGCCTGCAGCAGGACCTGGCCCGGATCAACGCCACGGCACTGACCGCGACGCTGCCACTCGACTAGGCCCCCATCAATTTGCAGGCGCAAGATCCAGCGCTCCTGCCTCGCGCGCCACGCGGCGGATGACGAGGACGAAGACGGCGAGGCCGATCACCACCGCCACCGGCGAGGCTTCGGGGCCGAAGCGGCCGCCGCTGAGCCAGGCGGGCGCGCCGGCAGCCGGGACACTCACCAGCAGGCTGCCGCTGGCCGGCATGCCCGATACCGTCGCGCCGAAGACGGCACCCTGCACGAAGTTCCAGCCGGCGTGGACGCCGACCGCAGTCCAGATCCGGCCGGTCAGGAGATAGAACGCCGCCAGCGTCAGGCCCGCCTCGACGGCGATGGCAAGCGCCGAGCCGAGCGTGGCGCCGGGATTGGCGAGGTGCGCACCGCCGAACAGCGCGGCGGATAGCGCGAGCGACCAGCGTACGCCCAGCGCGCTGGCAAGGATGCGGAAGATCACCAGCCGGGCGAGCAGTTCCTCGAGCAGGCCGGTGCCGAGGCATTCGCGGATGTCGTGCGCCCAATCGGTCCACTCGCCGCCGGTCACCTGGTACAGGCCGGTCAGCGCCAGTACGCCGACCGTGGCCCCCATGATCGCACCGCCGATCGCGATGCCTTCGACCAGTTCGCGCGGCGCGCGGCGCAACGCCAGCTCGCAAGGCGCGCGGTTCTCGCCCGCGCGCACCAGCAGGGCATAGGCGCCGTAGGCGAGCACCACGGTCACGAAGGCCAGGGCGAGGATCACGCCGGCATCATCGGTCACGCTGCGCGCGATCGACTGGAGCGACAGGATCACCACGAGCACGACCAGCACGGCCAGCAGCCAGCCGAGCCGGCGCGCGATCTGCCATGGCCCGGCTCGCAACACGCCGGATGCCGGCGGCAGGCGCCAGGCCAGCGGATCGGGCCTGGGGGAGGTCGATACTCGGCGGGCGGGTAAGGGG
>NZ_DAIRTS010000028.1:14263-39720 GCF_036803765.1 Novosphingobium sp. | reverse complement strand
CCGCCGCTACGACCACCTCCGAAACCGCCGCGGTCACCGCCGCCGAAGCCACCACGATCGAAGCCGCCGCCGAAGCCGCCGCCACCACCGCCGCCGCCGTAAGGATCGAAACCGTCGTCGCCGAAACCGTCGCGCTTGTCGCGTCCGCGACCACGCCGCCCTCTGTCAAAACCCATAAAACCCGATAAACCTTACAATCCGCCCAAATTTCCTGTCGCCCCTGGCCGGACGCGGAGACCAGAAACGCTACAAGGAACACGCCGGGTTGTTGGGCCGGCCCTCTCCATTGCGCGAAAGACTATAACGGAGAAAAAGCCGATGCGCGAACGGAATCGACCGAAATCGCGCAATTCATTGCCCGACGCGCGATGTAGCCATAATTTGTGACAAATAGGCCGCGTTTCTTCGCTGATCGCGCCTTGCCCGCACATGAACGATCCGGCAGAAGCGCGGACATGGACCACATCATCGCGCTCGTCTCCGACCCACAGGCCTGGGCGGCCTTCGTGACCCTGGTTCTCCTCGAGATCGTGCTGGGAATCGACAATCTGGTGTTCATCGCCATCCTGTCGAACAAGCTGCCCGCGCACCAGCAAACCCGCGCCCGCCGCATCGGCCTGGCGCTGGCGCTCGTCTTGCGGCTCGCGCTGCTCTCGCTGATCGGCTGGATCGTGACGCTCCAGGCGCCGCTGTTCGATCTGGGTCTGTCGGGCGCCCCCGGCCCCCATGGCGAACCCAGCTTCGAAACCGCGTTCTCGGGCCGGGATCTCATTCTCGTGGCGGGCGGCCTGTTCCTGCTGTGGAAGGCGACTCGCGAGATCCACCACACTATCGATCCGGCGGGCGACGAGGCCGGCGGTCATTCCGGAACCGCCAAGGGCACGTCGGCGAGCCAGGTCGTGGCCGCCAACTTCGGTGCGACGATCGCACAGATCATCGCGCTCGACCTCGTGTTCTCGATCGATTCGATTCTCACCGCGGTCGGCATGACCGACCAGGTGCCGATCATGATCGCGGCGGTCATCACGACCGTGTCGCTGATGATGATCGCGGCCGATCCGCTCGCCCGCTTCATCGAGCGCAACCCGACGCTGGTGATGCTCGCGCTGGCCTTCCTGGTGATGATCGGACTGGTCCTGCTTGCCGACGGATTTGGCGTGCACATCCCCAAGGGCTATATCTATGCCGCGATGGGCTTCTCGATCTTCGTCGAGTTGCTCAACATCGTCAGCCGGCGCCGCCGCGAGGCGGCTGCCAAGGCTTAAACACCGAACGCCCGGCACCGAGCGCCGGCGCACCGGCCCGAAAGGTTTACCCATGTCCCAGTTCCGCCAGATCGACCCGCGCTTCCTCGCCAGCCCGCAGATCACGGTGGACGACGTCGCCGAGGCCAAGGCGCTGGGCGTGACGCTGATCGTCAACAACCGCCCCGAAGGCGAATCGGACGACCAGACGCCCGGCGACGCGATCGCCGCTGCGGCCGAGGCGGCGGGCATCGCCTATCTCGCGATCCCGGTCACCCATGCCGGGTTCTCGATGCCGCAAGTGACGGCACTGCAGCAGGCGCTGACCCAGGCCGGCGAAGGCCCGGTGCTGGCCTATTGCCGCTCGGGCACCCGCTCGACGCTGCTCTGGGCGCTGGCCCAGGCCTCGGCCGGGGCGAACCCCTACGAAATCGCCGCCAAGGCCGCGCAGGCCGGCTACGACGTCTCGCCGATTCGCGCGCAAGTCGACATCCTCAGCGCACGCGCCGGGAGCTGATGCCGCGGGGCGCGCGCGTTAACTCTGGCGCGGCGCCCTGTCCCAACAAGGCACGGTTCGACCGGAGCCGTTGCGTCGCGTAACGGAACCCGCCAAGGCGGCCGCATCTCACGCGCGCGCGTCCCATGGCGCCCGACACAACCGGAAGCAGCCCCCATGACCGCACTCTCTCGTATCGCCTCCGTCCGGGCCCGGCCGATGGGTCGCATGATCGCGCTGGCCGCGGCGCTGGCCCTGCCCTGCCATGCGCTCGCCGCATCGACGCCGGTGGGGATCGACGCGCTCAAGGTCTACAACCTCGTCGTCCTGGGGGACCTGACTTCGTCGTCGGAAGTCGAAGGGCGCACCTTCGTGGGCGGCAACCTCACCGGCAATTCGTCGAACTACCAGATCGCGGCGCTGCCGGCGTCGAGCTATACCGGCGCAGGGCTGGTCGTGGTCGGCGACGTCACCGGCGGGATCAAGAACCTCAACAACGGCGCTGGCGCGGTGGTTGGCGGCAGCGTGGCGAGCGGGTTCAACCTTAACGGGTCGCCGCAGACGGTGCAGGTCGGCGGCACGATCAGCAACACCAACGTCAATTCGAACACGGTGCAGTCGAACCTGGGCACCACCAACCCGTCGTTCGTCGCCAATCTTCAGCAGGACGGCAGCCTGATGAAGACCAGCATGAACGAGCTGTCGTATCAGCTGTCGCAGCAGGCGCCCAACAGCACGATCGCGATCAGCGGCAATCGCGGCACCTTCACCGCCCAGCCCGACGCGAACGGCGTGGCCGTGTTCAACATCACCGCCGCGAACCTCAACGCGATCGGCGAGATCCAGTTCAACACCAACGGCGCCGATACCGTCATCGTCAATGTCTCCGGCCCCAACGTTGTGCTGAACGACAACTTCCTCGGTGGCACGGCCAATCTCGGGCAGAAGGTCATCTGGAACTTCCCCGACGCGACCGACCTGACGCTGACGACCGCGTGGGGCGGATCGGTGCTGGCGCCCAAGGCAGCGGCGCACACCTACAACTATATCCAGGGTTCGGCGGTGTTCGGCAGCCTGACGCAGGACGGCGAGATGCACATCGGCACCTATGCCGGCGGCTATACGGTTCCGACCGATCCTGCGGTTCCGCCGTCGAGTTCGGGTGGCAGCACATCGGGCGGCAGCTCAGGCAGCAGCGGCGGCACCGCAGTGCCCGAACCCGGCATGCTGCTGCTGCTCGCGATCGGCCTTGGCGGCCTGATGCTTGGCCGCAAGCGCCGGCCTGCCCAAGCCTGAGGACAGTCAAAGCCTGACCGGCGCGCGGGCCGCGCGATCAGGTCAGGATGTGGCCGGTGCGGTCGCGCTTGGTGGCGAGGTAGCGGACATTGTGCGGGTTGGGCGGCAGCTGGTGCGCGACCCGCTCGACCACGTCGATCCCCAGTTCCTGCAACGCGGCAACCTTGGCCGGGTTGTTGGTCATCAGCCGGATCTGCCGTGCCCCGATCAGGTCGAGCATACGCGCGGCGACGGGAAAGTCGCGTGCCTCGCTGGGCAGGCCCAGCCGCTCGTTGGCGTCGACCGTGTCGAACCCCTGGTCCTGCAACTGGTAGGCGCGCAGCTTGTTGATGAGGCCGATCCCGCGCCCTTCCTGCCGCAGATAGAGCAGCACGCCCCAGCCGCCGGTCCCGGTTTCCTCGGCCATGCGCGCCAGCGCGGCCTGGAGTTGCGGGCCGCAATCGCACTTGAGACTGCCGAGGATGTCGCCAGTCAGGCACTCGCTGTGCAGGCGCACGAGCGGCGCCACGGCGTTGTCCTGCTGGCCGATGACCAGGGCGACATGCTCGCGCAGGTCATCGCGCGCGCGGAAGGCGATGATCTCGGCCTCCTCGCACGCCTCGACCGGAAGGCGCGCCCGTGCCTGGACCGTGAGGTTGAGCGGGTCCTTGAACGCCGCCAAATCCTGCGCCGAGACGCTCTCGGCCACTTCGACGCCGCTCGCGACGAGGAACGCGGGCAGGATGCCGGCAAGGCGCGCCAGTTCCATCGCCGCGCGCGCCGCCTCGACCGCCTCGATCGGGTCGGCGCGATAGGGGCCGCTCATCGGGCTGGCGAGATCGCGCGCCGGGTCGGCCAGATCGCGCGCGCGCGACAGGCTGAACGGATCGGCGCCATGGATCAGCACCGGCGCCTCGGGCACCGCTGCCTCGCGCTGGTTGGCGAGCTTGAGCGTGGCCGCGCGCGCCGCCGAAACCAGCATCTGCGCGGCATAGACGCCGGGCTGAGTGAAGGCGGTCTCGGCCGGCAACAGGTCGTAGCCGCCGCCCTCGTCAGTCACCCGGATCGCCCAGCCGTGGCGCAAGGCATCGAGCGCGCGCGACACGCGGCGCGTGGCGGCCGCCGGCGTCGTCACAGGTCGAACTCGGAAATCAGCGGGATGTGGTCGGACGGCTGGTCCCAGCGCCGCGTTTCCTCGACGAAGCGATGCCCGGTCGACTGCGCGGCCAGCTCGGGCGAGGCCCACATATGGTCGAGCCGCCGACCCTGGTCCTTCTGCCGCCAGTACGAGCGATAGGACCACCAGGAATAGTTGCGCTCGGGCGCGGGCAGGTGCTTGCGCCCGAGGTCGACCCAGCCATGCGCATCGGCGAAGCGCTGCAACGTGTCGACTTCGAGCGGGGTATGGCTGACGACCTTGAGCAGCGCCTTGTGATCGTAGACGTCCTCGGGCAGCGGCGCGATGTTGAAGTCGCCGACGATCAGCGTCGGGCGGTCGATCGCCTCGGCCCAGCGGGTCATCCGCTCGAGAAAGTCGAGCTTCTGCCCGAACTTGGGATTGACCTCGCGGTCGGCGACATCGCCGCCGGCGGGGATGTAGACGTTCTCGAGGATCATGCCCTGGCCCGGCCCGAGCAATTCGACGCCGATGTGGCGTGCCTCGCCGTTGTCCTGCCAGTCGTGACGGCTGAAGTCGCGGAAGGGGATGCGGCTGACCGTGGCGACGCCGTGATAGCCCTTCTGCCCATGGATCGCGCGGTGGGTATAGCCCAGCTCCTCGAACACCTCGTGCGGGAAGAGGTGCTCGGCCACCTTGATCTCCTGCAGGCACAGCACGTCGGGCGCTTCCTGCTGGAGGAAACGCGTCACCTGATCGGCGCGCAAGCGGACGGAATTGATGTTCCAGGTGGCGATCGAAACCATGCCGGTGCTTTAGGCGGCGTGGACGAATTCCACAACGCCACGGTTGCCTTGTAAAAGGCCCTGGTGAGGCGCGAGGACGCAGAAGGAGTGGGCCTCCTTCAAGGACGAGCAACGCTGCCAGGGCCTTTTACAAGGCAACCCCTTCGGGGCTGGACCAAAAACCGCCATTTCCGCGTCGGCTCGTCGCGCAATATTCCCGATATTGCGCTTCCTCACCTCCTTAAACTGGCGGTTTTTGCCTCCAGCCGTGGCGCTGTGGAATTCGTCCACGCCGCCTAAGGATCGCACTCCGGGGCGGCAAGGCTGTACCGATGGGCGCTGGGCGGGTAGAGCCGTCGCCAGTCACTTCGAGGGAGCATCACTTGGCCCGGCGCCTTACGCTGTACATCGTCATCGCCATGATCCTGGGCATCGCCACCGGCTATGCGCTGAACCGTGCCCTGCCGGCCGGCAGCACGACGCTGGCGACCACCGCGGAAACGCTCAAGCTGCTGCCCGACGTGTTCCTGCGGCTGATCAAGATGATCATCGCGCCGCTGATCCTCGCCACGCTGGTTTCGGGCATCGCCGGCATGGGCGACAGCAAGGCGCTGGGGCGCATCGGCGGGCGCGCGCTGGGCTGGTTCATCACCGCCAGCCTGATCTCGATCAGCCTTGGCCTGCTGCTGGTCAACCTGTTCCGCCCCGGTGCGGGCCTGCGCTTCGATGCCGCCACCAAGGTCGGCGATCTCGATACCGCTGACTTTACCGTGCACCATTTTGTGTTGCAGATCGTGCCGACCAGCCTGCTCGACGCGATGGCGCAGAACAACGTGCTGCAGATCCTCGTGTTCTCGCTGTTCGCGGGGCTTGCGCTTTCGGCACTGGGCGAGAAGGGGGCGCCGCTGGTGCGCGCCAGCGAGGCTTTGGCCAGCCTGATGCTGACCATGACCGACTACGTGATGAAGGCCGCGCCCTTTGCCGTGTTCGGCGCGCTGGCCGCAGTGGTCGCGACCAAGGGCCTCGGCATCATCGTCACCTACGGCGTGTTCGTCTCGGAATTCTATTTCGCGCTGCTGGTCCTGTGGGGCCTGCTGTTCGGGATGGGCGCCCTGTTCCTGGGCAAGCGCATCATCATGCTGGCGCGCTACATCCGCGAGCCGATCCTGCTGGCCTTCTCCACCGCCAGCTCGGAAAGCGCGCTGCCGCGCCTGTTCGAGCAGCTCGACCGCTTCGGCGTGCCGCGCCGCATCTCGGGCTTCGTGCTGCCGCTGGGCTACTCGTTCAACCTCGACGGCTCGATGATGTACACCAGCTTCGCGACGATGTTCATCGCGCAGGCCTACAACATCCATCTCTCGATCGGGCAGCAGATCGCCATGCTGCTGACGCTGATGGTCACCTCGAAGGGTATCGCCGGCGTTCCGCGCGCCAGCCTCGTGGTGATCGCGGCGACGCTCACGCAATTCGGCCTCCCGGTCGAGGGCATCGCGCTGTTGCTGGGCGTCGACACCTTCCTCGACATGGGCCGCACCGCCACCAACGTGGTGGGCAACGCCATCGCCACCTCGGTCATCACCCGCTGGGAAGGCATGCTGCAGGTGCCGATGGACCCCGACGCGCCCGAGCCGGTGCCGCCGCACGACACGCCCGAGCACGGCCGCCGCGGGCTTCACCTCGACGAAAGCGCGTAAGCATCGGCGGCTGATGCGGCCGCCGACCTCTCCGAACTATCAGTAATACATCCCGTCACCCCGGGCGAAGACCCGGGGTCCCGCTTTGCACGGGGCAAGCGACGCTGGCGTCCACACGACGAACAAGCGGGACCCCGAGTCTGCGCCCGGGGTGACGGAGTGGCTGGCAGGCCGTCCTGCTACTTCGCCAGTGTCACCGGCTGGAACTGCCCGAGGCCGCACGAGCCGCGCGGGCCGGCCCCGCCGCCGCCGGTCTGCAGCACGGTGATGATGTCGACGTTGCACAGCTGCGATTGCGAGGTCGCGTAACCGAAGGTCCGCTCGAACCCGAGGCTGTTGCAGCGCAGCGGGAGGGTATTGCGGTACCATTGCCGGCCGAGGCGGAAATCGATCGTCCAGTCGTCGCGCACGCGGCTTTCGCTGATCTGCGCGATCGGGATGCAGTTGCGCGCTGGCCCGGCGGGCGTTGCCGCCGGTGTCTTGGGCGAATGGCCGTCGAGGCCCGCAGTGCGGGGACCGGACGCCGCGCTGCCGGCGGGCGTGCAGCCCGCGAGCAGGCCGGAGGTGATCGTGCCGGCGATAAGTGCGCAGGCAAGGACGGCGGGACGCGAGGCACGGATCATGACGGCTCTCCTTCCGGTCGGGCTGCCGGCTTGCCCGCCTGGCCCTTGGCGCGTGCGACACCCTTGCGTGATGTCGCCCGCGTCTTGGGAGTCGTGGCCGGCTTGGCGCCCTTTTCCAATACCTTACCCTTGAAGCCACACAAGTCCACCACGGCGCAGCGCCAACATTCGGGCGTGCGCGCCTTGCAAACATAGCGGCCGTGCAGGATCAGCCAGTGATGCGCCCCCAGCCGGAACGGGGCCGGAACCTTCTTGTCGAGCTGCGCTTCGACCGCCTCGGGGGTCTTGCCCTTGGCAAGGCCGGTGCGATTGCCGACGCGGAAGATATGCGTGTCGACCGCGAAGGTCTCCATCCCGAACGCGGTGTTGAGCACGACGTTGGCGGTCTTGCGCCCGACGCCCGGCAGCGCGGTCAGCGCATCGCGATCGGCCGGCACCTCCCCGCCATGTTCGCGCACGAGCATCTCGGACAGGGCGATGACGTTCTTCGCCTTGGTGTTGAACAGCCCGATCGACTTGATGTGGTCCTTCAGGGCCTCCTCGCCCAGCGCGACCATCTGCGCCGGGGTGGTGACTTGCGCGAACAGGCGCCTGGTCGCCTTGTTGACACCGACGTCGGTGGCCTGCGCCGAGATCGTCACGGCGACGAGCAACTGGTAAGTGTTGCCGAAGGCCAGCTCGGTCTCGGGCGCGGGGTTCGCTTCGGCGAGACGCCGGAAGAACTCGAAGATCTGGTCCTTCTTCAAGGCGCTCAGCCTTCGAGCCCGAGGACCTGCGGCATCGTGTAGCGTCCCGGCGCCCGGCCCTGGAGCCAGGTGGCGGCGCGGATCGCACCCTTGGCGAAGATCGCGCGGTTCTCGGCCATGTGCGACAGGCTCAGCCGCTCGGCATCGGCGAGGAAGTGGACGGTATGGTCGCCCGCCACGCTGCCGCCGCGCAGCGCGGCAAAGCCGATCGTCCCGGCCTCGCGCCGCCCGGTGATGCCATCGCGCCCGCGCACCGCTGCATCGTGCAGGTCGACGCGCCGGCCCTTCGCAGCCGCCTCACCCAGCAGCAGTGCGGTGCCCGAGGGGGCATCGACCTTCATGCGGTGATGCGTCTCGACGATCTCGATGTCCCAATCCTCGCCCAGCCGCTCGGCCGCCTCGCGCACCAGGTGCGCCAGCAGCGTGACGCCGAGCGAGGTATTGCCGGTCTGCAGCACGGGGATCGAGACCGCTGCGGCGTCGATCAGCCAGTGGTGCCGCTCGGCGAGGCCGGTGGTGCCGATCACGATCGGGGTGCCGGCATGGATCGCGGAATCGAGCGTGAACTCGAGCGCCTCGGGCGCGGAAAAATCGACCAGCACGTCGCTGTCGCCCGCCAGCGCCGCAGCATCGCCATCGCGGTCGATCCCGCCCGAGACCACGTGGCCCGCCTCGGTGATGGCAGCAGCCAGCGCCTGCCCCATGCGCCCCGCGCTGCCGATGATGCCGATGCGTGCCATTCGAGGGGGGTCCTTTTCGCTTGCGATCGGCCTCCTTTAGGCGGGGCCGAGGGCGGTCGGCCACCCCAAAATGGCAGGACGCCTCACGCCTCGACGAAGGGATCGCTGGTGGTGGCGCGGCCGGCCAGGTCGTCGCGGCCGGCGACCCGGCGCGTCCAGCCCGGCAGTGCGGGATGGCTGAACCGGACATCGTACCATCCGAGCGCCGGGGCCAGCGACACGCGCCGCCGGCCAGCGGGCAGGGTCTCGCGCCGGCTGCCGCCGCCGGGCAGGAGCCATTCCATCACCACGCCGCCGCGCGCGACATCGAGGGTGAGGGCATCGCCGCCGACGCGCCAAGCGAGCGGCGCGGTGGCGGGCAGCGGCCCGACGAAGTGGCGATGGAAGCCATTGGGCCCCAGCACCCATACATCGAAGGCGCCGCGCGCGTCGGGCGCGAAACGGTCCGCGAGGCTGGTCCCGGCCGCCACGGTATAGCGGCGCGGCCCCTCGGCGAGGCGGTTGCGATCATGGACGTGGAAGACCGCCGCCGCCCCCTCGGCCGCGAAGCGCAGCACCAGATCCTCGCCCTCGCACCGCTCGGTCACCTCGAGGCGATAGGGTAAGGGCCGTGCCGGGCGCAGGCCCGGCTCCTGGAACAGCGGTGCCGGCGTTGCGGGCGCGGCGGGATCGGGCTGGTGCGCGATGGCGCGCGCGCGATGCGCGGTCTCCGCCGTGGCGGGCAGGGCGGGCAGCGCGCGCCGGTCGGTCTGGCGGAAATCGAACGCACTCGTCAGGTCGCCGCAGACCGCGCGGCGCCACGGGGTGATGTTGGGACAGGTGAAGCCGAAGCGCGCCTCGAGGAAACGGATGACTGAGGTGTGGTCGAACACCTGTGAGTTGACCCAGCCACCGCGGCTCCACGGCGAGACGACATAGAGCGGCACGCGCGGACCAAGCCCATAGGGCCGGCCGCGATAGGCCGCCGCATCGATCCGCGCCTCCCCCGGCGCGGGATGCACGTGGTACGAGCCGTCGAGATCGACGGTCGTGCCGCCGGCAAGCGTCTCGCCGCGGCGCGAGGGCGGGGCGGGCGGCGGCATGTGATCGAAGAAACCGTCGTTCTCGTCGAACATCACGAGCAGCGCGGTGCGCGCCCAGACCGCCGGGTTGGCGGTGAGCGCGTCGAGCACTTGCGCGGTATAGTCTGCGCCCTGTGCCGGGCTCGATGGACCGGGGTGTTCCGACCCTTCGGCCGTGGCAACGATCCACGAGACTTGCGGCAGCGTGCCGGCCAGCACGTCGGCGCGCAGGTCTGCCGGGGTGCGCGTGGTCAGTGCGTGCTGGCGCAGCGCCGGATCGCCGGTACCGGCCGCCGCCGCGCGATAGGCATCGAAGCCGACCAGCGGGTTGTCGGTGAAGTTGTCGGCCATGTCCTGGTAGATCTGCCAGGTCACCCCGGCGGCGCTCAGCAGTTCGGGCACGGTCGTCCAGCCATAGCCCTGCGCCCAGCCCCCGTCGGCAGGCAGCGAATCGTGCGAATTGCCGATCGCCGGCCCACCCGCGCGCGCCGCCGGGTCATTGCCGCCGGTCCACAGCATGACCCGGTTGGTGTTGGTGCCGGTCTGCGTCGAGCAGTGATAGGCGTCACAGATGGTGAAGGCTTCGGCCAGGGCAAACTGGAAGGGAAGGTCCTCGCGCCGGAAATGCGCCATGGTGCGGCGGGTCTTGGCCTCGGGCCAGCGCGCCATGCGCCCCTCGTCCCACGCCGCGTGGGCATTGTCCCAGGCATGGGGCGTGCCCTCGACGCGCATGAGGTCGAAATCGGCGCGCGTCGAGAGATGGAACGGGCCGACGGTGCGACTGCCTTCGGGCGCCGCGCCGTCATGCTGCTGCCACACCGGACGGGGCGTGCCGTCGGGCCCGGGCACTGGGATCGCCAGCCGGTCGCCAAAGCCGCGGACGCCGCGTAGCGTGCCAAAATAGTGATCGAAGCTGCGATTCTCCTGCATCAGGATCACCACGTGCGCCACGTCGCGCAGCGTGCCTGTGCGCACGTCCGGGCCGATCCCGGCAGCCCGCGCGATCGAGGCCGGCAGGGCCGCGGCCAGCCCGGTGGCGAGGACGGAAGCAAGGCCGGAAGCGAGGGCGGAGCGGCGGGTAAGGCGGGGCATGCATGACACTTTCACGACGAGGACGTAGCGGCGGGCTAGAAAGCGGTGATGACCACAGCGTGACACCAATGCCCGCCCTTTGGGGGCGCAGGGTAGCGTCGCCCCATTGGCCCGCAGAGCCAAATCGCGCATAGCACGGGGCATGAGCCTGCCCCGTCACATCGTCATCCTCACCGGCGCGGGCGTCAGCGCCGAATCGGGCATCGACACGTTTCGCAGCGCGGGCGGGCTGTGGGAGCAGCACCGCGTCGAAGACGTCGCCACGCCCGAGGGCTTTGCGCGCGACCCGGACCTGGTGCTGCGCTTCTACGACATGCGCCGCGCCGCGATCCAGACCAAGCAGCCCAATGCGGCGCACCTTGCGCTGGCCCGGCTGGAGCGCGAATGGCCGCAGCGCGTGCCGGGGGGCAACGTCACGCTGGTCACGCAGAACGTCGACGACCTGCACGCCCGCGCCGGATCGCGCGCATTGATCGCGATGCATGGCGAGCATCTCTCGGCCTGGTGCACCGCCTGCGATACCCGGCATCACTGGCGCGAGCCCCTGATCGATCGCCCACCCTGCCCCGCCTGCGGTACGTGCGCGCTGCGGCCCGACATCGTGTGGTTCGGCGAAGTGCCTTACCGGATGGACGACATCCACGCGGCGATGGCGCAGGCCGATCTGTTCGTGT
Source organism: Novosphingobium sp. (assembly GCF_036803765.1). Classification (GTDB taxonomy): domain Bacteria; phylum Pseudomonadota; class Alphaproteobacteria; order Sphingomonadales; family Sphingomonadaceae; genus Novosphingobium. The sequence continues at coordinate 28,173 of NZ_DAIRTS010000028.1, read as the reverse complement.
CGATCGGCACCTCGGGCGCGGTCTATCCCGCCGCCGGCCTGGTGCGCATGGCCGACGAGATCGGCGCCGCCACGCTCGAGCTCAACCTGGAACGCAGCCAAGGCTGGCGCTGGTTCGATGAGACGCGCCTCGGCCCCGCGACCGAACTGGTGCCGGCCTGGGTCGACGCGCTGCTCAACCCTGCGTCGTAGCGCCGCAGGCCGGGCAGGCCGGGTCGGGCGCGATGCGCATGGTGCGCAAGGCGGGCTTCAATCCGTCGAGGACATGAAGCTGCCCCCATTGCGGATCGCCGAGCGCCGACACGCCTTCGAGGATCACGCGCAGCGCCGCCATGGCGCCGAACGTGCCGACCATCCCGACCATCGCGCCCAGCACGCCTTGCGCGGCGCAGCTGTCGCAGTCGTCGGCGTCGAACGCATCGCCCACGAAGCAGCGGTAGCAGGAATGACCCGGACGATGCCCGGCGAAGTTGGCGACCTGCCCCTGGAATCGCGCGATCGCCGCGCTGGTCAGTGGAATGCCGGCCGCCACGCAAGCGTCGGACACGACCAGCCGGGTGGCGAAGTTGTCGCAGCCGTCGAGCACCACGTCGGCCCCGGCGATCAGCGCCGCGACATTGCCGCGATCGAGCCGCGCCCGGTGCGCGGTCACCTGCAGCGCGGGATCGAAGCGTTCGACCCAATCGGCTGCCGCCTCGGCCTTGGCGCGGCCGATGTCGGCGGCGGTGAAGATCGTCTGGCGCTGGAGGTTCGAGGCGTCGACCACGTCGTCGTCGATGAGCGTCAGCCGCCCGATCCCTGCACCGGCAAGGTACTGCAGAGCTGGCGCGCCAATGCCGCCCATGCCCACCAGCACGACATGCGCCGCCATGATCCGGGCCTGCCCCGCCCCGCCCACTTCGGGCAGCACGATATGGCGGGCAAAACGGCCGAGCCGGTCAGCAGGAACTGCGATGGAAGGGGCGGCGGCAGGGTTGGCGAGCGTCATGCCCCGTCAGGTAGGGCCTGCGCCGGGGCTTTGCAAACCGACGGCCCGGGTTCACAACCCACCGATGAAGGATCGCATCTGGATCGTGCTGGTGCTCGCCCTGCTCCTGGGCATCGTCGCCGGCTGGTGGGGCAAGGGCCGCTGGGCCGAGCACCAATGCACCGCGCAAGGCGGCGTCTGGCACGACACCGCCAGCGCCTGTGGAAAAGTCCGCGCATAACCTGCGCACAATCCTGGCATAAGCCCGGCATAAGCAGGGGATCGTCGCTGGAAAACGCGGCGATCCATACCTTCCGCGCAAGGCTGTGCATAACCCCGGCACAACCTGTGTGCCGGGGGTGGATTGCCAGTGAATACGCGGTGGATCAGTCTTCGAGCTGACGCAGCAGCGTGCGCACGTCGCCGTCCATGTCGGCATCGCGCGTGCGCAGCTGTTCGATCAGGCGAACAGCGTGAATCACGGTGGAGTGATCGCGCCCGCCGAACTTGCGGCCGATCTCCGGGTAGGAGCGCGGCGTCAGCACCTTGGCGAGGTACATCGCCACCTGGCGCGGCCGGACGATGGCACGAGCACGGCGCTTGGAGGCCATTTCAGTGCGGTCGACGCGGTAGAACTGGCAGACCGTGCGCTGGATCTCGTCGATCGTGATCCGGCGGCGGTTGGCCGACAGGATGTCGGTCAGCTGCTCTTCGGCCAGTTGCAGGCTGACCTGCTGCCCGGTCAGCTGCGCGAAGGCGATCAGCTTGTTCAGGCCGCCGACCAGTTCGCGGACGTTGCGGTTGATGGTACGGGCGAGGAATTCCACCACGTCCTGCGGCACCTGCGAGCTCGTAAAGCGTGACAGGCGGTGTTCGAGAATTTGCCGGCGAAGCTCGATGTCGGCGGCCTGTATATCGGCGACGAGCCCCATCGAGAGGCGCGAAAGAAGACGCTGCTCGACCCCGTCGAGCGCCTGGGGCGCACGGTCGGCGGCCACGACGAGGCGCTTGCCGGCGCTCAGCAGCGCGTCGATCGTGTGGAGGAATTCCTCCTGCGTGCTCGCCTTGCCGATGATGAACTGGATGTCGTCGACCAGCAGCATGTCGAAGCTGCGCAGGCGGGCCTTGAACTCGATCATCTCGTTCTGGCGCATGGCCTGGACGAATTCGATCATGAACCGCTCGGCCGAGCAGTAGAAGATGCGTGCGCCGGGACGATTGGCGACGAAGGCATTGGCGATCGCGTGCAGCAGGTGCGTCTTGCCCTGCCCGGTCGAGCCCTTGAGGTAGAGCGGTGCGAACTGCGGCGTCTCGAGCGCGGCCATGCGCTGCGCGGCGTTGAGCGCGAGCACGTTGGCGCTGCCCGGCACGAAGTCGTTGAAGGTCAGCGAGGGGTCGATGCCCGAGGCGGCGGGATCGAACCCGGCGACAGGCGCCACGGCCTTGCGCTCGGCAGGGGCCGGTGCGCTGCGGCTGGCGGCGTCGCTGCCCGCTGCATCGCGCACGGCGGCGAGGTTGATGACCGTGCCGGCACCTGCACCCGAGGCACCGCCGACGCGCAGCTCGGGCATCGAGCGGCGGCGCGGGTGGGCGGTGATGCGGACCTGGCGCACTTCGGCTCGCGCGATCTTCCACGCCAGCGACAGGCGGTCGGCGAAGCGGTCCGCGACCCAATTGGCCGAGAATTCGGTGGGAAGGAACAGGTCGAGCGTGCCGGTCTCCTTGCAGAAGCTGCCCAGCTGGATCGGCTTGATCCACTGGGTGTGCAGCTGCGGACCGAGGTCCTTCTTGAGGCCCTGGCTGATGTCGGCCCAGTCGGCCGCGAGGTCGAGGGCGTCCTGATCCTCGGTCATGCCGCCATCACGCGTTCCTTCCCGGCCCTTGCGGGCGGTGCCGGTGCGCGCGGCCGCGGCGGAACCGCCACCCGCGCTGCTTCCTGCACTCACGAATTGATCCATTTTCACGTTTCGCTGTCCCACGTTCTATTCCAGCGTGACGCCGATGGTCCGCCGATGCCCCCGATGTGCCGTGAAAGCCTGCCGTGACCCGCGTCCGACAACACTTCCCCGCCTGCTGGTGCGCGATGAGCGCGCCGCAGGTCTTCGTTTTTGAGCGATGTTCCGTGACACCGGGCATCGACCGCCCCCGCATCGGCAGCCGCACGATAAGACGGCTGCGTGACGCAAGTTGGCCGGCACCCGGCGTGAGCCCATGTCTATGAGGCACTGCGCCGACAGCGCAAGCCCGTGACCCGCAAAATTTCTGAAATAATTAGCCTTGACGCGATGACTCCGCCTTAATTGGCAAAGTCATTGAAAATCATAGGCTTACAGATTTCCAGAATCGCGAATCGCGACGAATCCGCCACTTAACGCGGCGGCCTCTGTCATCGAACTGTCGCGGATGGCGGAGACGAAAATGGCCGGCGTTTGTGACGCCGGCCAAAGCCGTATCGATCCCTGACGCGCCTCCCTGAGGGGAAGCGCGAAGGTCCGAATCAGAGAGCAGCGACTCGCTTGCTGAGGCGCGACAGCTTGCGGGCAGCGGTGTTCTTGTGAACGACGCCACGCGCCACGCCGCGGGCCAGCTCGGGCTGGGCAGCCTTGAGCGCTTCGGCGGCAACGGCCTTGTCGCCGCCGGCGAGGGCCGCTTCGACCTTCTTGACGAAGGTGCGGATGCGCGAAAGGCGGTTGCCGTTGATTTCGGCGCGGCGTTCGTTGCGACGGATGCGCTTGCGGGCTTGCGGCGTGTTGGCCATGTCTGTCCTGTTTCTGTCCTCTGACGGCCTGCCCCTGCGGGAGACCGGGAAAATTCCTGGTGCTGCGACGTGTTCGACAAGCCTGTCGAGCCCGCCGGAAAGCGGCGCCCTTAACCGGCCCGCCGCGAATCGTCAAGGCAACTCGTACCCTGACGCGCTGCAAGGCCCGCCGCCGCCACGCGCTTAGGCCGAACGCAGCCCAAGGCGCAAGCCATCGCGTGCACGGGCCACGCCTTCGCTGCGCCAAGCCGGCATAGACCCCGGCGCAATGGCGAAGCGGCCCAGCAGATGCCCCAGGGCCAAGCGCACCGCCAGACGGGCCAGTGCGCTTTCCGGCGCGGTGCGCAAACCGCCACCCGGCGGGATCCACGCACCGCCATCGCGCAGCGCAACGCGCGCGGGGGTGAAGCGCAAGGGATCGAATCGCGCCGGCGTGCTCCAGACCTCGGGATCACGATGGGTGCGCACGGGATCGAGCGCGACGATCGCACCGGCCGGTACGGCCCTGCCGCCGATGACCTGCGCGGCGCGCGCCTGGCGCAGGACCGGCGGCAGGCCGGGCATGAGCCGCATCGCCTCGTCGATCGCCATGTCGACCAGATCCTCGCCGTTGCCGCTGCGCTGACCGGCGCGCAGGGTGTCCTGCCAGTCGGGGTTGTCGGCGAGGTGGGCGACCAGCGTGGACAGCGTCGCGCCCGAGAGGCGCAGCGCGGCCAGCAGCACGCCGGCATCACCGGACGCACTGGACTGGGGCGCCGCCAGCCCCTGCAGCAATGCGCGGCGTGCGCCGAACGAGGAGGAGGGCAGCCCGCGCGGCATCGAGCGGCGCCACAGCCCCGGCGCGGCCTCGAGCGTGGCGAGCGCGGAGGCAAGCCGCTCGGTCGTGCCGCTCCCCGGCGTGTGCCCGGTCAGCGCCGAGGCGAGCGCGCGCGCCAGGGCCAGGCCAATGGCAGGCTGGAAGCGGATCGTGCCGGGGCGCCATGCGGCCAGCGCCTGGGCCAGGGCACGATCGAGTGCGGCGGTGATCGCAGGCCCGCGGGCAGGATCGGCCAGCGGATCGCGCCCAACCGGCAGGGCATCGTCATGCGGCCAAGCCGCAGCGCCCGCGGGCCCGAACTGGTCGGCCAGCGTGTGGAGTACCAGCCGGTTGGCTTCGGCGCCATCGAGCCGCAGGGGATCGAACAGCGAGGTCGGACCGGATGGCTCCGCCGGGTGTGCGGCGCCCTCCAGCGCAAAGGCGGGCGGCGTCGTGCCCGCCCGCACACCGTCTGTCAGGGCAACGTCAGTCAGGATCGTGCCGGCATCGGGCACACTCGTGGCGTTGGTCGGCATCGTGGCCATCATCTCTCCCCTGCCGGATCGTGTCGTTGTCCGATCCTGGCACGGGACAAGGGATGACAGGCCGGCGCGGCGCTGGCAAGCCCCGTCCCGGCCCCGCCCCTGGCCACTTCTTAACCCTGCAGTCTCAGGCTCAGGCGGGGATCCACCCCGCCAGCTCGCGCCGCACCAGCGCCTCGAGCATGGCCATGCCGGCCGGCGAGGTGTTGAGGCACGAGAGCGCGGCGAAATCGGTGCCGCCGGCGGCGAGGAAATCGTCGCGTCCGCGCAGGGCCAGTTCCTCCAGCGTCTCGAGGCAATCGGCAGAAAAGCCGGGTGCGGCGATCGCCAGCCGCCGCACGCCGCCGCGTGCCTCCGCCACCAGCGTCGCGTCGGTCGCCGGCTCGAGCCACTTGGCGCGCCCGAACCGCGACTGGAAGCTGGTGACGAGGCGCAGCCCGGGATGGCTCTGGGCAAAGCGCTCGCCCAGGAGGCGCGAGGTCTTGCGGCAATGGCAGTGATAGGGATCGCCCAGATGCAGCGTGCGCTCGGGCATGCCGTGATAGCTCAGCAGGAGCACTTCGGGCACGAAGGCGAGCGCCGCGATCTGCGCCGAGAGGTCGTCGTGGAGCGCGGTGATCGCCACCGGGTCGTCGTGATAGGGCGGCAGGGTGCGCAGCGCGGGCAGGCGGCGGCGCGCCTTGATCCAGTCGGCCACGGCATCGAGCGCGCTGGCCGTCGTCGCGCCCGAGTAATGCGGATAGAGCGGCGCCACGAGGATGCGTTCGCACCCGGCGGCGAGCAGCGCGTCGAGTTCGGCGGCCATCGCCGGCTGTTGGTAGCGCATGGCGTGGCGCACGACCACGCCCTCGCCCAGCCGCGCCTGCAGCGCGCGCGCCTGCTGCGCGGTAATGGCGGCGAGCGGCGAGCCTTCGTCGCTCCACACCTGGGCATAGGCATGGGCGGACTTTTTCGGGCGCGTGCGCAGGATGATCCCGCGCAGGATCGGCTGCCACAGCAACGCGGGGATCTCGACCACGCGCTTGTCCGAGAGGAATTCGCCGAGATAGCGCCGCACCGAGGCCGGGTCGGGCGCATCGGGCGTGCCGAGGTTGACCAGCAGCACCCCGATCCGCCCGGTTGCGACGGGGGGATGGTCGGCGGGCAGATGCGCGGGGCAGGCATGCGGGGCGGCGGCAGCGGTCATCAGGTGCCTTCGGACAGGAGGGGCAGGCGGCGCAGGCGAAGGCCCGTGGCCGAGAACAGGGCGTTGGCGATGGCCGGCGCGACCGCCACCACCCCCAGGTCGCCGGGATCGAACGGCTGCGCGCCGCTGTCCAGGAACACAACCTCGACCTTGGGGCAATCGGCCAGCAGCGGCAGGCCGAGCTGGCTGAAATGCCCCGCGAGCGGCCGCCCGGCGGCGTAGCCGGTGCTGCCACCGATGGCGAGGCCCATGCCGAAGACCAGCCCGCCCTCGATCTGCTGGCGCGCGATGTCCATGTTGACGATGCGGCCGATGTCGACACAGGCAGACAGGCGCTCGACCCGGATCGCGCCGTCGACCGCGCGGGCGGTGGCAACGACCGCGATGTGCCCCTCGCGGCGGCCTTCGGGGGCGGCCAGCGCCAGCGTGTGACAAGCGATGCCCTGCCCCGAGGCATCGGCCCCGCCGCCCCACATGGCCAGCCGCGCCACCCCCTGGAGGCAAGCGACGAGGCGCGGGGCGTGGCCCAGCATCGCGATCCGGAACGACAGCGGCTCGGCGCCGCCGAAGTGCGCGCATTCGTCGATGAAGCTTTCGGTGAGGAACGCGGTCACGGCATCAGCCCCCCCGCGCATCCGCGCCGTCGCCAGCGGGATCGTGACGGGGACATGGTCGATCGCGCACTCGGGGATCGCATAAGCGGGCATGGCGCCGACCAGTGCCAGCGGGTCGGCGGTGGCTTGCCAGCGCTCCCGCGCACTGGCTGCGCCCTCGCCGTCGAGGACGCGGGCGGTGGTCTCGCGAAAGGTGGCAGGCGTGGCGATGCGCCCGCGCCAGCCGAGCAGCTGCTGCTTGTCGGGGCTCATCGCCGCCTCCATCCGCGCCGCGAAGGGCGCGCGGGGCAGGCTGGCCAGCGAATCCTGCCAGCGCGACCAGGTCAGCTGCACCGGCTTGCCCGTGGCGCGCGCCAAGGCCGCCGCCTCGCCTGCGATCCGCGCATCGAGCCGGGCATCGAAGCTGCCGCCGGCATGGAGCGGGTAAACCACCACGTCGCGCTCGGCCATGCCGGCGCCGCGCGCACCCTCGCGTCGGGCAGCCTCGGGCGCCTGCGTGGCCAGCCACAGCTCGAGCTGGCCATGCTCGATCCGCGCGGTGCAGGTGGGGGGCTCAAGCGGCGCATGGAGCGCCGGCTCTATATCATAGCGTGCGGTGAGGCTGGGCTTTTCGAGCAGGGCGGCGGGATCACCTTCGGCCCAGAGGCGGTGCGGCGTACCCTTGCGCAAAGCGGTGTCGAGCGCGGCGTCGATGGTGTTGCTGTCGGCGACATCGGTGGCGGCGGCGCGGCGCGGGCGAAAGCGCGGCTCGATCGCGGCGACCGCGCGGTCGGCGGCGTGCCAGGTCCGGCCGATCGCCGCGACCCAGCCATGGGCATGGACCACGCCGAGGCACCCGGCCACGCGCGCCGCCGCCGGGGCGTCCCAGCTCGACAGCACGCAATCGCCCTGCGGCCCATGCGCGATGGCGGCGTGGACCATGCCCGGCAGGCGCACGTCGGCGGCGAAGACGAAGCTGCCGTCGAGCTTGGCCGGAAGATCGAGGCGGGGATAGGCCGGGCGCGATCCGGCGGGATGCGCCGCCGGTGTCTCGCGCGTCGGCATGGCGCGCAAGGGCGGGTCCGCGGGCGGTGACAGCCCGAGCGCGGTCTCGACCAGCGCGGCGAAATCGAGCCGGCGCTTGCCCTGCACCACGCCATGGCCGGCGGTGTCGAGCCCGTCGGTCGCGACGCCCCAATGCCGCGCGGCCGCGGCGATCAGCAGGGCGCGCAGGCCCGCGGCGGCGCGGCGCAGCGGGGCCTCGAACTGCGCCAGCGTCGTGCCGGCTACGGTCAGCATCATCGGCCCGCGCTCGGCCCGCAGGCGCGCGAGCGCGTCGCCGGGTTGATCGGCGGCATCGGCCGGGACGGGCAGCCAGGCCGGCAGCCACGCAGGCGCCCAGTGCGCGGCGAGCACGGCATCGGCATACGCGGGGCTGAGCGGCGCGGGCTCGACCGCGATGCGCCCCCAGTCGGCGCCCAGCTCCACCGCGACGATCTGCGCCAGCAGCGTGGTCACGCCCTGCCCCATCTCGCAGGCCGGCACCGCGACCGTCACCGAGCCGTCGCGCGCGAGCTTGAGGAAGCTGTCGACCACATGCTCGCCGCGCGCCGCCACCAGTGGGGTCGCATAGTGGCGCGGGACGAGCGCGAAGCCGGCGACGAGCGCACCGCCCGCGCCCGCGCCGATCAGCAGCGCGCGCCGCGTCGGCTTGAGGCGATCGGGCAGGAGTGGCCGCCGCGCCATGCGGGGGTCAGGCCCCGGCGGGTGCCGGGCCGGCGTCGAGCGCGGCCAGTACCGCGCGGGCGATCGCCGCGAAGGCCTGGGCCTGCGGGCCTTCGCCGGCGGCGGGTGGTTCGCCCGCATCGCTCTTCTGGCGGATCGCGATGTCGAGCGGCACGCGGCCGAGGAACGGCAGGCCCAGTTCGCGCGCGGTGACTTCGGCACCGCCATGGCCGAAGGGATCGCTGACCTGGCCGCAATGCGGACACAGGTAGCCGGCCATGTTCTCGACCAGCCCCAGCACCGGCACGCGGCCCTGGTCGAACAGCCCGATCGCGCGGGTCGCATCGATCAGCGCCAGGTCCTGCGGGGTGGAGACGATCACCGCGCCCGCCGGCTTGTATTTCTGCAGCATGGTGAGCTGGACGTCGCCCGTGCCCGGCGGCAGGTCGACCACGAGGATATCGGTGTCGCCCCAGTCGGCCTCGATCAGCTGGCCGAGCGCGCTGCCCGCCATCGGCCCGCGCCAGGCGATAGCCTGCCCCGGCTGCACCAGGTGGCCCATCGACAGCATCGGCACGCCCCACGGGCTCTGGATCGGGATCATCGTCTTGTCGCGCGCCTCGGGCTTGCGCCCTTCGGTGGCGAGCAGGCGCGGCTGCGACGGGCCATAAATGTCGGCATCGACCAGCCCGACGCGGCGGCCCTGCCGCGCCATCGCCACCGCCAGATTGGCCGACAGCGTCGACTTGCCGACACCGCCCTTGCCCGACCCCACCGCCAGGATGCGCCGGGTGCGCTTCTCGGCGGTCAGGGCCACGCGCAGGTCGGCAAGACCGGCGGCACGCGCGGCATCGCGCGCGGCGCTCTCGATTGCGGTCCGCGCCGCCTCGCCCAGCCCGCTGGCGTCGATCACTGCCGTCCCGGTATCGCCGCTGATCCGCAAGACCTGCAGTCGCCCGTCCGGGCCGGCTCCGGGGCCGCTGCCCTGCTCAGTCCCGGCCTGCACCAGCGCCTGCACGATGGCGCGACGAACGGTAGTCTCATCGATGGTCACGAGTGTCCTGTCCCTTGGTTCACGCGCCGCCCTAGCAGACGAAATTTGGGAGCGAGACCCTGTTTTTCGCTGTCCATGCTTCCTATAAGACCTGCATGATCGCAATCCGTGGCTTGTCCCCCCGCGCCGGCGCGCGCACCCCGGCCCCTCGCTCATGAGCGACCGCAAGAGCCCATGGGGCGGCCCGGACGACACCCCTCCCGGCCAGGGCACACCCGAAAGCGGAAACCCGGTCTCGGGCGAAGAACCTGCGGCAGAGGATGCCGCAGCCAAGCCCGACCGTGAAAAACCCGCCCCTGGCAAGGCCGATTCTGGAACAACTGGCCCCCGCAACCCGTGGCTGCCCCCTGCCGGCGAACCGCGCCGGCCGCAGGGGCTCGACGACATCTTCCGCAACCGTGGCGCAGGCGGCAACAAGGGCAGCGGTGGCCCCGGCAGTGGCAAGAACGGCGGCCCCGGTGGCCCCGGAAAGGGCGGCGGCAATCCCCTGTGGAACGGCCGCACGCCCGAGTTTCGCCTGCCGAAGCGCCCGGATGGCAAGTCGTGGTGGCCCATCGGCATCGCTGCGGTGGCGCTCTTGTGGCTCGGCATCTCGACCACGCATCGCCTCTCGCCGCAGGAGCAGGGGGTAGTCACCACCTTCGGCTCCTATTCGCGCACGCTTCAGCCCGGCGTCTCGTTCACGCTGCCCTGGCCAATCCAGTCAGTGCAGACGCTCGACGTCACCTCGATCCAGCGCGAGACCATTCCCGAGGGCGAGGGCGAACGCCTGATGCTCACCGGCGACCAGAACCTGGTCAACCTGACGTACCTGGTCCGCTGGAACATCAAGGATCTGAAGCTCTATACCTACCAGATGGCCGAACCGCGCCAGACCGTGCGCGAGGTGGCCGAGGCCTCGATGCGCGCCGCCGTCGCCGAGGTGACGTTCAACGATGCGATGGGCGCGGGCCGCGCGATGGTCGAGCAGAACGTGCGTGACCGCATGCAGCGCATCCTCGATGCCTATCACGCCGGCGTCACCGTGCAGGGGGTCGAGATCATGAAGATCGACCCGCCGGCCAAGGTGGTCGACGCCTTCAAGGACGTGCTCGCCGCGCAGCAGGATGCGCAGAGCGCAGTCAACGGCGCCGAAGGCTGGGCCCAGCAGAAGATCGCCGCCGCGCAGGCCGAGGCCGCCGCCTTCGACAAGGTCTACGAGCAGTACAGGCTCGCCCCCGACGTGACGCGCCGGCGCATGTATTACGAGACGATGGAACGCGTGCTGAGCAAGACCGACAAGGTGATCGTCGAGGCGCCGGGCACGGTGCCCTACCTGCCGCTGCCCGCATTGCAGACGCGCCGCAGCGCCGACACGCCATCGACTGGCGAGCAGACCGATGAACAGACCGTTCGGGGCTCCGCGGCGCAAGGGGGCAAGAACTGATGGAACAGCTGCTCATGGCCCAGCGCCGCACCATCGCGGCCATCGCGATCCTGCTGGTGGTCATCGCCAGTTGCCTGATCGTCGTGCCCGAGACTCAGCAGGTCGTGATCGTCCGGCTGGGCGATCCCAACCGCGTCATCAACCGCTTTCGCCCCAACGCCGATTTCGGCCAGACCGGGGCGGGCCTCGTCTGGCGTATCCCGTTCCTTGAACAGGCGGTGCGGATCGACAAGCGCGTGCTCGACGTCGACATGGAGCGCCAGCAGGTCACCTCGCTCGACCAGCGCCGGCTCGAGGTCGATGCCTATGCCCGCTTCCGCGTGATCGACCCGATCAAGATGTACCGGACCGCCGGCACCGTCGACAAGGTCGCCGAGCAGCTCCAGCCGATCCTCAACTCGGTGCTGCGCCAGGAACTGGGCAAGCGCACCTTCGCCTCGCTGCTCACCCCCGAGCGTGGCCAGGCGATGGCGCGCATACGCGAGGGGCTGGACCGCGAGGCGCGCGAATATGGCGCGCAAGTGATCGACGTGCGGATCAAGCGCGCCGACCTGCCCGATGGCACCCCGCTCGAATCCGCGTTCACCCGCATGGCCACCGCGCGCGCGCAGGAAGCCGCGACGATCCGCGCCCAGGGCCAGAAGGCCGCGCAGATCATGCGCGCCGAGGCTGAAGCGGAAGCTGCAAGGACTTATGCCGCCAGTTTCGGCAAGGACCCGGAATTCTACGACTTTTACCGGGCCATGCAGAGTTACGACGCCACCTTCTCGCAAAAGGACAGCAATACCGCGATCGTCCTTTCGCCCGATAACCGCTATTTGAAGCAATTCCGGGGGCAATGACGGGATACGTTCCATTCAAAGTCCGTTCATGCGACGAAGCGTGAAAACACACCCGGATCGGGCGCCGATTTCCCCCAGTTGCGCGCCCCCGCAACACCCGAACAAAGGATAAATGCACGTGCGATATGCTTATGGAGTGACGACCGCACTGCTTCTCGCCGGCAGCGCGTTCACGCTGGCGACGGGGTTCCCCGCCGGCGCGCAAGTGGCCCAGAACGACAGCTCGCAGATCCAGGCGATCACGCCGCGCCAGGGCGCGCCGTCGAGCTTCGCCGATCTCACCGCGCAGCTCCAGCCCGCCGTGGTCAACATCTCCACCCGCCAGCGGGTCAAGGTCCAGGTCAACAATCCGTTTGCCGGCACGCCCTTCGGCGACCTGTTCGGCGGCCCCAACGGCGGCGGTGGCACCACCACGCGCGAGGCACAGTCGCTGGGCTCGGGCTTCATCATCTCGGCCGACGGCTACATCGTGACGAACAACCACGTCATCACCGCCGATGGCCAGGGCGAGGTCGAGTCGATCTCGGTCACCACCCCTGACGGCACCGAATACCCCGCCAAGCTCGTCGGCAAGGACGCGCAGTCGGACCTCGCCGTGCTCAAGATTACCGGCACCAAGGCCTTCCCGTTCGTCAAGTTCGGGGACTCGCGCAAGGCGCGCGTGGGTGACTGGGTCATCGCCATCGGCAACCCGTTCGGCCTCGGCGGCACGGTCACGCAGGGCATCATCTCGGCCGTCTATCGCAACACCGGCCAGGGCGGCGCCTACGACCGCTACCTGCAGACCGACGCGGCGATCAACCGCGGCAACTCGGGCGGCCCGATGTTCGACATGGCGGGCAACGTCATCGGCATCAACAACGCGATCTACTCGCCCACCGGCGGCAGCGTCGGCATCGGCTTCGCCATTCCGGCAGAGATCGCGGCGCCGATCGTCGACAAGCTCAAGAGCGGCCAGGCGATCGAACGCGGCTACCTCGGCGTTCGCATCCAGGCGATGTCGGACGACCTTGCCGCCTCGCTCGGCCTCCCCAAGAACCGCGGCGAGTTCATCCAGTCGGTTGAACCCTCGGCCGGCGCGGCCAAGGCGGGCATCCAGGCCGGTGACGTCGTCGTGCGTGTCGACGGCAAGGACGTGACGCCCGAGCAGACGCTCTCGTTCATCGTCGCCAACACCACGCCGGGCAAGACCGTGCCGATCGAACTGGTTCGCAACGGCAGGCGCATGACCGTCAACGCCGTGGTCGGCAAGCGCCCCAGCGACGACGATCTCGCCAAGCAGAGCTTCGATCCCGACCAGCAGGACGACGGCGGCTTCGGCCAGAACGGCGGCACCACCCCGCAGCAGCAGCAGATGGGTACCGCCCTGCAGAAGTCGCTGGGTATCGCGGCCGTCCCGCTGACCGCGCAGATCGCGCGCCAGCTCGGCGTGACCGAGGACACGCGCGGCGTGGTCGTGACCGGTGTCGACAGTGCGTCGGACGCCGGTTCGAAGGGCCTGCAGCGCGGCGACATCATCCTGTCGGCCGGCTACCGCGCGCTGACCAGCGTCGCCGACCTCGACGCCGCGGTGCGCCAGGCCAAGGCTGCCAACCAGGAAGCCCTGCTGCTGCGCGTCCAGCGCCGCGGCCAGCCGCCGATCTACGTGCCGATCCGCCTGCGCTGATCGACCCGGCATTCCGGCACAAAGGCCGGCGTTTCCCTGAGGGAGACGCCGACCTTTTCGTATCCAAGGGCAACTTTTCGCAGATCCTCCCCATCCCCGATGGGAGGTGGCAGACGCGTCGGCGGCTGACGGAGGGGACGAAGGCCAAAGCGACGTTAAACCCCTCCACCACCCGCTGCGCGGGCGGTCCCCCTCCCCATGCCTGCGGCACAGGGAGGATCGAGAGCGCCAACACCATTCCTCGATCCTCCCCATCCCCGATGGGGAGGTGGCAGACGCGTCAGCGGCTGACGGAGGGGTTGAAGGCCAAAGCGACGTTAAACCCCTCCACCACCCGCTGCGCGGGCGGTCCCCCT
>NZ_DAIRTS010000028.1:0-14163 GCF_036803765.1 Novosphingobium sp. | reverse complement strand
CCCCATGCCTGCGGCATAGGGAGGATCCCCGGCCACTACGGCGCGCGGATCTCGCCCTTGGCGATGCGGTCGGCGTCGGAGCCGGCGGGCGGCGGCGGCAGGGCGGTGATGTCGAAATAGTACATCGGCGGCGGCACGCTGCCGAAGCCCTTGCAGACGCCGTTGCCCTTGCACGGCGGCAGGCCCAGGACGTTGGGGGCACGCGGCACGCCGTCGTCGATCGAGCGGGCGGCGTCGCTCTGGTCGCGCAAGGGGAGCCGCTCCGCCTCGCTCGCTTCCTTGCCGCCACAGACGATGATCGTGCCATCGGCGCGTCGGCCCGGGCGGCAGCGCGCGGCCTGGCTGCCGGTGATGATGCGCTGGGCCATGTTGGTGCCATCGGCATCGCTCAGCGTCGGCAGGCCCGGCCCCATTGGCGCCGGCACGCGGGCCGGTGCTGCGGTATCGTCCTGCGCCGGCGGCTGGGTGGCGGTGTCCTGGGCCGCGGCGTGCCCGGCACCCATCAGCAGCAGGGCGGCAGCGGCAAGCGTGCGCAGGATCGTTCCAGACACCAAGGCAATCTCCTGCGGGGCATATTCGACAAGCGTGATGCCTGCCTGGCACGCACCGATATTGCGTCGAGAGTTAACCCGCGGCCCTGCCGCTGACCACTGTTTTTAGGCTTCGCTTCAATTCGATGCGAGTGCCAGCCGCGGGCCGGGTTGTTCCGGCTCGAGCATCGACTGGCGGCGCAGGGTGCCGGGCGCGGCGACGTGGGCCGGCCGCAACCCTGAATCACGGGTTCGGAACTGTGCCGATAGACGCGCCAGGGCCTCGGCTTCGGTGGCAAGACTGCGCGTCGCAGCCGACGACTGCTCGACCATCGCGGCGTTCTGCTGGGTCATCCGGTCCATCTCGCCCATGGCGGCATTGACCGCGCGCAACTGGTCCGCCTGCGCCAATGCCGCATCGGCCATCGTGCCGACGAGCGTGCCGATCCCGCTCACCCGGGTCGCGAGCGCGGCAAGCCGGCTGCCGGTCTCGCCGACGAGCGCGACGCCCTGGCTGACCTGCGTGCTGCTCTCGCCAACCAGTTGCTTGATGTCGCGTGCCGCGTCGGCGCTGCGCTGGGCCAGCGCACGCACCTCGCTGGCGACGACGGCAAAGCCGCGGCCGGCATCGCCCGCCCGCGCGGCTTCGACGCCGGCGTTGAGCGCGAGCAGGTTGGTCTGGAAGGCGATACCGTCGATCACCCCGATGATCTGGCCGATGCGCGCGGACGAGTCCTCGATTGCGGCCATGCCCTCGATCGCGCGGGTGACGACCGCGCCGCCGGCCTCTGCCTCCTCGCGGGCCTGGTCGACGGCCACCTGGGCGTGGGCGGCGCGGTCGGCGGTATCGCCGATGCTGCGCGTCACCTGGTCCAGGGCCTGGGCGGTCGCGGCGATGCTGCTGGCCTGGCGCTCGTTGCGCTGCGCGAGGTCTTCCGAGCCGCTGCGGATCTCGGCGATCGCGCGCGACACTTGCGCCGCACCCACGCGCACCGCGCGAAGGGCCTCGGCCATGGCGACGATCGCGGTGTTGTAGTTGAGGCGCAGTTCCTCGAAGCCGGGCGGGAAAGGCTCGGTCATGTGCTGCTCGAGGTCCTTGGCCGCGATCGTCGCCAGCCCGCCGGACAGGGCGGTCACGACATGGGCCTGCACGCGGCGATCCTCCTCGCGCGCCGTCGTTGCCTCGCGGAACACCTCCATCGCGCACACGATCTGGCCGATCTCGTCCTGGCGATCGGCCCCCTCCAGCATGCGGGCGTTATCGCCGCGCGCCATGTCCATGATGCCGTCGGCGGTCTCGACCAGCGGCGCCACGACATCGCGGCGCAGCGCCCGGGCCATCCAGGCGACCATGCCGAGCAGGCTCAGCGCCAGCAGCGCGACGATTCCGAGCGAGAGCGCAACATGGGTATAGCCCTGCGAAAGCATCCGGGCGCGGTACGTGTTCGACAGCGCGACGAGTTCGTCTACGCGATCGTGCTGCCGGCGATAGGCCCCGGTCAGCGCGCCATTGTGGATCGCGCGCATCGCCGCAAGATCACCGCGCCGGGCTGCCGGCAGATACGCATCGTCCACGGTCTTCCAGAATGCGACCTCGGCCTCGAGCACGGCGTCGACGGCGGGGCGCATGGCAGGCGGCAGCGCGGCCTGCTGCCAGTACGCGCGGCGCTTGCCAAAGTCCGCCTCTTCCTGGGCCAATGCCTTGATCGGTGCGGCCATGTGCGCCGGGTCGGTCAGCATCAGCGTGGTATGGAGGTAGGGTTCGACGACGAAACACGGCGGGGGCAGGATGTCTGCCAGCAATTCGTCCTGCAGCAGCGCCGACCGGTGCATCGGCCCGCCGAAGCGGATCTGGCCGACGACGAACGTGGCCGCGAGGATGGCGGCGATCGTCGTGCCGATGATGATGCGCGTCGCGCGGCGTGCCCTGGTGCTGATCATCCGGTAAATCCCCAGCAGTCGATCGTTCGCCTGCTAGGCCCGGATGCTTAATTCTGCGCGTTGCGCCCCTGCGGGGGATCCCGGAGGGGCTGCCTTGGCGGCAAGATTTCCGCCAGGGCAGCCCCATCACCGTCAGAGCTTGACGTTGGCGGTCAGGATGGCGGTGCGGCCCGCCGCCTGGCTCGCGAAGTGCGAGGCGAAGGCCTTGTCGTAATATCGCTTGTCGAACAGGTTGTTGACGTTGACCTGCAAGCCGAAGCGCGGCGTGATCTGCACGCTGGCGTTGGCATCGAAGCGCCAGTAGCCAGGCACGTAGCGCGCCAGCGTGCGCACCACGTTGCCGCCGGCGTCGATACCGGCCGCATAGCCGCCATAGACTCGGCTCATGTAGAGGCCATTGGCGCCCAGCGTGACCTTGTCGGTCACCTTGTAGGTCGTGGTGGCGGTGAAGCTGTGCTCGGGCGTGTTGGGGAACTGGCGGCCGGTCGACGGCGCGGGGATGATGTAGGTCTTGCCCGCCAGCGTCACGGCCGAATTCCCGCCATTGACGATCTCGGAGTCCATGTAGGTGTAGCCGGCGAAGATGTTCCAGCGGTCGGTCACGTTGCCGCTGGCGGTCACCTCGATGCCGCGCACGCGCTTCTCGCCGATGAAGCTGACGGTGTTGTTGGCGTCGGTGGCGCGAGCGTTCTTCGTCTCGGTCTGGAAAGCCGCCAGCGTCAGCGCGAGGCCTTCGCCGAACAGGTTCCACTTGGTGCCGACTTCATAGCTGCGGGTACGCTCGACCTTGAGCGCGTCGGTCAGCGCCTGGCTGGTGGTGTTGAGCGCATTGCTTTCGCTGCCGTTGCCCAGGTACGAGCCCGGCGGCGTCGCGGCGGTCGAGGCCGAGGCATAGATGCTGCCATTGGGCGCCGGCTTGTAGGTCAGGCCCGCCTGCCAGGTCCAGATATTGTCGGTGCGGCTGAACCACTGGCGGCCGTCCTCGTTGGGGGCGGTGGCGGCAAGGCCGGGGCTGACGCGGGTTACGTAGTGGTCGTAGCGCAGCCCGAGGTTGAGCAGCACGGCCTCGCTGAAGGCGATCGTATCGAAGGCGGAGATCGCCTGCGTGTTGGCGCGCGAGCGGGTCCAGGTCTGCGGGGCCGAACGCTGGATCGCCGCCGGCGTGGTCGAGGTATCGCCGGCATAGCTGACCCACGGGTCGTAGGGGTTGGGATTGGCCAGCGTGGTGCAGTTGTAGCGCGCGATGTTGGCCGGGCTGCAGCGATCGGCAAGCGTGGTGCCGGTCGAGATCGCAGCGCCGGTCGCCGCGTTCGAGACGTAGTTGCCGACATCGGCCAGCTCGCGGCTGATCTCGCCGGTGATCGCGAAGGTGTTCTTGATCCCGCCGACGTCGAAGCTGCCGAAGAAGTCGGTCTGGTTGATGAAGCCTTCGGTGCGGCTGTAGCGGCTGTTGGCGCGGCGCCAGACGAGGCCCTTGACCACGTTGCCCTGGCTGTCGTCGGGCTGGGTCAGGACATAGGACTGGCTGGTGACGCCATAGCGCGCGGTGTTGCGCAGCGTCAGGCCGTTGCCGAACGTGTGCTCGATGCGCGCGGTGCCGATGTTGACCACGTTACGGCGGAAATCGCGATCGGCCAGGCCGTAGAACGCGGTGCGCGGCGTCTTGGCCACGGTCGTCTCGCTATAGCCGAGTGGCGCGTTGTTCTGCGTGTAGAGATAGGGAATGCCGCTGTCGGGCAGTTCGTCGCTCTCGAGGTGATAGTAGTCGAGCGTCAGCGAGGTCGGCCCGGTCAGCCCGAACTTGACCGACGGCGCCACGCCCCAGCGGCTCTGCCAGATCGCATCGCGCCCTGCGAGCGACTGGTCGTGCACCATCGCGGCGACGCGCACCGCAGCGAAATCGCCGATCGGCTGGTTCACGTCGGCGGTCACGCGTTTGTATTCGGCGGTGCCGGTGGCGAGCGCGGCCTGGACGATGCGCTCGTCGGTCGGCTGCTTCGACACGAGGTTGATCGCCCCGCCGACGCTGCCGCGGCCGTTCATCGTGCTGTCCGAGCCCTTGACCACCTCGATCTGGTCGATCGCGAAGACATCGCGCGATTGTGCGCCGATGTCGCGCACGCCGTCGAGGAACAGGCTGTTCTGCGCATCGGCCCCGCGGATGAAGGGACGATCGCCCTGCGGGTTGCCACCCTCGCCGGCGCCCAGCGTGATGCCCGGCACGAAGCGCAGCGCGTCGGTGAGCGAGGCGGTGGCGTTGTCCTGCAGCACCTGCTTGGGAATGACCGTGACGGTGCGCGGGGTGTCGAGCAGCGGCGCGGTATACTTGGGCGAGGCGGCGCGCTCGGTCTTGTAGCTGCCCTCGGTGATGGCGCTGTCGGTGACCGTCACGGCGCCGAGCACGCGAGGCGCGGTGCCCGCCTCACCCGCCGCGCTGCCGGCATCCTGCGCCAGCGCCGGGCTGGCTGCGGCGATGAGACCGATGCAGCCCAGGGCCAGGAAACGGGGCGCGCCTGCAGCGGCGGTGCGGTCGGACAGATCCCTCACTCGATATTCCTTTGCGCGGGGCGTGATCGATGACCTGATCCTTGCCCCGCGTCGGCCGGATCGGCGGGGCCATCGCATCCCCCCGCCTTTCGGCGAGCGCTGCCGTGCCCCTGTTCGAGACCGCCTCTAATGCGAATCTTTCGCAACTGCAACGCTATTGATAATGATTCGCTGTAAATTTGTTTGAGATCAAAGAAGCGGCGTTTTGGGCGCCTACGGTGTTTGTCAGCCCTTCTGGCCTCGGTCTCGATCGCAATCCGGGCGGGAGAGGCACACGGAGTGGCACGGATGGGCACTGACGAGCATCTGCTATTGCGATCTATTCTCTCGACTCCCGCACTAGACCACGCTATGCGAATGCCTCGCAATAACCGGTCCGGGGTCGTATTCGTGAGCAGCCAAGCCATGACTTTTGCCAACGCTTCGCCCATCCGCTTTCCGGTTGCGGCCCCGTCGACGCCCACGCCTTCATCGACACCCGCCGCTCCGCGCGGGGCGGTCGTCCCCCTGCGCCCGGCGACGTGGACGCCCTCGCGTTACGAACCGAGCCGCCGATCGCGCCTTGTCGCGGTGACCGGCGCGGGCGCTGCGGTCGGCGTCCTGCTCGCGGCCTTTCTCTCGCTCGGCGTGATCGGTACAAAGCCCAAGGCCGAAACCTTTACCGCGGTGCGCCTGTCGGCCGACCTGACCCCGCCGCCCCCGCCGCCATCCCGTCCGACGCCGCAGCAACCCGCTGCGGCGCCAGTCGCCGCGCAGCCCGCCTCGCCGATCGTTGCCCCGCCGTCACC
The DNA here is from genome assembly GCF_036803765.1 of Novosphingobium sp. Classification (GTDB taxonomy): domain Bacteria; phylum Pseudomonadota; class Alphaproteobacteria; order Sphingomonadales; family Sphingomonadaceae; genus Novosphingobium. Next base: position 8,357 of record NZ_DAIRTS010000028.1, on the reverse strand, counting down.
GATCGTGATGCCAGCAAGCACGCCGGTTGCCAGCGCCGCGCCGGCGCCCGTGGTCATCGCCGCCCCCGCTCCGGTCGCCGCTCCGGCACCGGCAGCCCCCGCCGCGCCTGCTGCCCCGGCCATCGCGCGGGGGCGGGACCTCTCGGCCAATCTCGTCGAAGCCGATCCGCCCCGCTACCCTATCGATTCGCGCCGCGCGCGCGAACAGGGCACGGTCGAACTGGCCGTGACCGTCGGCACCGACGGCCGTGTCGCCGGCATCGGCATTGCCCGGTCGAGCGGGTTCGACCGCCTCGATCGCGCCGCCCTCGCCGCGGTCAAGCGCTGGCGCTGGACGCCGCTGCGCCAGAACGGCGTCGCCGCCATCGTCGAAGGCACCGTGCGCATTCCCTTCGTGCTGCAGGGCTGACACGGCCTCGATCCCGATGATGCTGCACATTCCCGGCGTACTCGGCCCGGCGGACCTCGAACGGGCCCGTGCCCTGCTGCGCGAGGCCGACTGGCAGGACGGCGATGCGACCGCCGGCCCGCTCGCCCGCCGGGTCAAGGCCAACCACCAGTTGCCGCTCGACAGTACGATCGGCGCCGCCGTCGGCCAGCGCATCCTCGAGCGGCTGGGCGAGACCCCGCTGTTCATCGCCGCCGCGCTGCCGCGCCGCGTGCTGCCACCGCGCTTCAACCGCTACGAGGGTGGCGGCACCTATGGCCGCCACATCGACAACGCGCTGTTCCGCGTGCCCGGCACCGACGACTACGTGCGCAGCGACATCTCCTGCACGCTGTTCCTCTCCGATCCCGACGAATACGACGGGGGCGAACTCGTGGTCGAGGACAGCTTCGGCGCGCACCGGGTCAAGCTGCCAGCCGGCGACATGGTGCTGTACCCCGGCACCAGCCACCACTTCGTCACGCCCGTGACGCGCGGCGCCCGGCTGGCCGCCTTCTTCTGGACGCAGAGCCTGGTCCCCGCCGAGGCCGACCGCCGCAGTCTGTTCGAGATGGACCAGGCGATCCAGGCCCTTGCGGCAGAGCAGCCCGATCACCCTTCCGTCGCGGCGCTGACCGGGGTCTATCACAACCTGCTGCGCCGCTGGTCGCAGCCGTGACGGCAAGCCACGCCGCCCCCCTGCCGGCCGACATCGCGACGCTGGCCGACTACGAACGCCACGCGGCCGCGCATATCGATCCCGCCACCTGGGCGCACATCGCGCAAGGGACCACGCACGCCAACCGCGCGGCGTTCGGCCGCTGGGGCCTGCTGCCGCGTCCGCTGGCGCCGATCGCGCAAGGCAGCACGGCGCGCGTGTTGCTTGGCCAGCGCCACGATACGCCGCTGCTGCTGGCGCCGGTCGCCTATCACCGGCTGGTCCACCCCGCCGGCGAGATCGCCACGGCACAGGCCGCCGCCGCGATGGGGGCAACACTCGTCGCCAGCACCCTGTCGAGCGTGACGCTCGAGGACATCGCCGCCGCAACCCGCGCGGCCGCACAGGAACTGGGCCTGCCGGTCCCGCCGCAGTGGTTCCAGCTCTATTGCCAGCCCGATCCCGACCAAACCCTGGCGCTCGTCCGCCGTGCCGAGGATGCGGGATATGGCGTGCTGGTCGTAACGGTGGACGCCGCGATCAAGCGCGCCGATTTCGCGCTGCCACCGGGCATCGTGGCGGCAAACCTCGTCGATCCTGCCGTCGCGGCGCCCGCACCCCATCGCGCCGAGGCCCAGGCCGGCCCGCTGGTCTTTGGCAGCGCACTGGCCCGGCAAGCGCCGACCTGGGACACGATCGCGCAGCTGCGCCAAGCGACGAGCCTGCCGCTGGTGGTCAAGGGCCTGCTCCATCCCGACGATGCAAGGGCCGCGCGCGAGGCCGGGGCGGAAGGCATCGTGGTCTCCAACCACGCCGGCCGCGTGCTCGATGGCGTGGCGCCAGCGCTGCCCTGCCTGCCCGCGGTGCGCGCGGCGGTGGGGCCGAACTATCCCGTGCTGTTCGACGGCGGCGTGCGCAGTGGCGCCGATGCACTCAAGGCCATGGCGCTGGGCGCCGACGCGGTCATGGTCGGCCTGCCGCAGCTTCATGCGCTGGCCGTCGGCGGGGTGGCGGGCGTTGCGCACATGCTGCACATCCTGCGCACCGAATTCGCGCTGGCGATGGCGCAATGCGGCTGCACCGATGCCGGCCGGATTGGACCGGGGCTGGTGATGCCGATGATCGGTGGCTAAGCCTGGGGCATGACGCCCGAACTTTCCGCCTACCTCGCCCGCATCGGCCTCTCCGGCCCGGTTTCCGCCACGCCCGAAGGGCTGGCCCGGGCGCAACGCGCGCACCGCGAGGCGATCGCCTTCGAGAACCTCGACCCCATGCTGGGCCGGCCGATCGAACTGGACCCGGCGGCGATCCGCGCCAAGCTGGTCGATGCCGGCCGCGGTGGATATTGCTTTGAACACAACGGCCTGTTCGGTGCCATGCTGGCCGAGATGGGGCTTCCCAGCCGTCCGCTGCTCGGCCGCGTCTGGCTCGGCGCTGAGCCAAGCACGATCCCGCCGCGCACGCACACGCTGCGGCTGGTCTCGATCGGCGACGAAATGTGGCTCGGCGATGCCGGGTTCGGTGCCGCCTGGGTGCCGCCGCTGCCGCTGCGTGATGGCGCCACGGCGCAAACGCCCGATGGCTTCACGCACCGCCTGCGCCGCGCCGATGTGCCCGGCAGCCTGCGCGGCGAATGGCTGCTCGAACGTCAGGCCGCCGGCGCGGCGAGCCCATGGGAGCCGCAATATGGCTTCGACCTCACCGAAGTCGCGGAAGCGGATCTGGCCATGGCCAATCACTGGACCGGCACGCGCCCGCAGACCCGTTTTACCAGCGCCTGCATCGTCTCGATCGTCCTGCCTGACGGCTTTGCCGCGCTGCGCGACCGTGCCGTCAGCATCCAGCGCAGCACCGGGCGCGAGGCCCATGCGCTCGACACACCCGACGCCTGGCGCAGCGCGATCGCCGACACGTTCCGCATCCGCCTGCCCGATGCCGACGCACGGGCGCTGAGCGCCAAACTTTACGCCTGACCCTGTTGGGCCGGACCGCGCTCGGGCATGGCCTTGCGCGCGGATCGCGCTATAGGCCAGCGATGACCGTGATCACCCGCTTCGCGCCCTCGCCCACCGGCCGGCTCCATGTCGGCAACATCCGCACCGCGCTCCACAACTGGCTCCTGGCCAAGAAGCACGGCGGCCGGTTCCTGCTGCGCATCGACGACACCGATGCCGAGCGCAGCCGCGAGGAGCATGTGGAGGCGATCCGCGCAGACCTCGCCTGGCTCGGTCTCGATCCCGAGGGCGAGGAGCGCCAGTCGCAACGCGGCGCGCTTTACGAAGCCGCGTTCGAGCGCCTTGTCGCCGAGGGGCGCCTCTACGCCGCTTATGAAACCGCCCAGGAACTCGACCTCAAGCGCAAGATCCTGCTCGGCCGCGGGCTGCCGCCGATCTACGATCGCGCCGCGCTAACCCTGACCGAGGCCGACCATGCCGCGCGCGCCGCCGCCGGCGAGCGTCCGCACTGGCGCTTCAAGCTCGATCACGACACCCCGATCACCTGGGACGACGGCATTCGCGGCCCCCAGCAGTTCGACCCGCGCCAGATGTCCGATCCGGTGGTGCGCCGCGCCGACGGCTCGTGGCTCTATATGCTGCCAAGTGCGATCGACGATATCGCCATGGGCGTAACTGACGTGCTCCGCGGCGAGGACCACGTCTCCAACACCGCGACGCAGGTGCAGATGTTCGCCGCGCTGGGCGCCACCCCCCCGCGTTTCGCCCATGCCGCGCTGCTGACCGGCAGCGAGGGCAAGCTGTCGAAGCGGCTCGGCTCGCTGGGCATGGCCGACCTGCGCGAGGCGGGGATCGAGCCCGAGGCGCTGGTCGCGCTGCTCGCGCGGCTCGGCACCTCCGATCCGGTCGACCCGGTGCTGTCCGCCGCCGACCTCGCCGCCGCCTTCGACCTGTCGCGCTTCGGCCGCGCGCCGGCGCGGTTCGACGAGGCGGAACTGCATCGCGTCAACGCCGCGGTCGTCCATCGCCTGCCTTACGCCCGCGTCGCGCATCTCCTGCCAGACGGCATCGACGCGGCGGCGTGGGAGGCAATCCGCCCCAACCTTGGCCACACCGCCGAAGCGGCGGAATGGGCACAGGTCATCGCCGGCCCGGTCAGCCCCCCGCCCTTCGACAGCGAGACAACGGCCTTCCTCGCGCAGGCCGCCGAGCTTGCCGCGACGCTCGACTGGGCCGACCCTTGGCCCACGCTGACGGCCGCACTAAAGGACGCGACCGGCCGCAAGGGCAAGGCACTGTTCCTGCCGCTGCGCCAGGCCCTCACCGGCAAGGACCACGGCCCCGACATGAAGGCACTGCTCCCGCTCATCGCGCGCGACGAGGCGGTGCTCAGGCTCCGCGCGGGCTGAGCGTGTCGCCCCCGTTCCAGCGCCTCGGTATCTTGGGTAGCGGGCGCGTGGCGCGGGCGCTGGCGTGGCGCCTGTGCGCAGCGGGCCTTCCGGTTCGGCTGCATGCCCGTTCGCCGGAAAAGGCGGCTGATGCCGTGGCGATGATCGCGGGCGCCGACGTCGAGGCGGATCTCGCGGCGCTGGTCGCGTGGTGCGACGCTCTCGCGCTTTGCGTTGCTGACGATGCCTTGCCTGCGGTTATCGAAACCCTGGTTCCGGCCTTGGGCGCGTGCACACCGGCGCGGCGGCTTGTGTTCCATGTCAGTGGTCGCAGCGGCGCCGACGTGTTGACGCCTTTGCGCGACGCGGGCGCACGGACCGCGGCGATCCATCCGGCGATGACCTTTACCGGCGACCCTGCGCTCGAGGCGCAGCGCATGGCGGGCGCGTGCTTTGCCGTGACCGCCCCCGATGCTGCGACACAGGCGTGGGCGGAGGCGCTGGTCGCGCTGTTTGGCGGGGTGGCGGTGCCCGTCGCGGAGGCGCAGCGCAGTCTTTACCATGCCGCTCTGTGCCACGCGGCCAACCATCTCGTGACGCTGATCGCGGGGGCCGAGGAAGCGCTTGCCGCGGCCGGGGTGGCGGAACCGCGGGCACTGATGGCACCGCTGGTCGAGGCCGCGCTCGGCAACAGCCTGGCGCATGGCTTTGCGGCGCTGTCCGGCCCCCTCTTGCGCGGCGACGCCGGGACGATCGCAGGCCACCTCGACGCGCTGCGCGCCGCCAGCCCCTCGGTGCTGCCGGCCTATCGTGCCATGGCCCTGGCAACGCTCGACGAACTGGCCGAACGCCCCGGGCCGAGCATGCGTGATGCCGAGCGCGACCGCACGCTGCGCCATCTGCTCTCGGCCGGGGGATAGGCAGGCGGATTATTTTCGCGCAGGACGGAAGGATATGGGGGCGCCGTGTCTCTAGGACAGGCGAAAGAGGGAAAACCCAAAGCCGATGGAGGATGGGACGGGACCGGATTTGCGAGCGCAACTCGAGCGCCGCCGCGCCCTGGCACTGTGGGTGGCGCGCGAGATCATGCCGCACGAGCCGCGCATGCGCGCCTGGTTCGTGAAGCGGCGGATTGCGCCCGATATAGTGGATGAACTCATGCAGGACGCCTATTGCCGCGTAGCCATGCTGGACAGCGTCGATCATATCGATTGCGGCCATGCCTACTTCTTCTCGATCTGCCGCAACCTCCTCGCCCGCCGGCTGAAGCGCCAGCAGATCGCGCCGTTCGAGGCGATCAGCGAGATCGAGAGCTATCGCGACAGCGGCCTGCCCTCGCCCGAGGAGCAGGTCGCCGCGCGCATGGCGTTCGATCGCGTGCGCAGCCTGCTGGCGCAATTGCCCGAACGCTGCCGCCGCGTCGTCGAGTTGCGCAAGTTCGAGGGCTGGTCGCAGAAGGAAATCGCTGCCCACATGGGCATGACCGAGAAGGCCGTCGAAAAGCAGGTATGGGTCGGCGTACGCGCGATCCGCGAGGCCTGGGACCGGCTCGACGACGAGCCCGAAACCATCGTGACGGGGCGCCTGGCACTATGACCATCGACCGCACTTCCACCCCGCGTGGCGATCGCGACGAGGCTGCCCAGTGGGTGGCGCGCATGGACGCGTCCGACTGGAACGCCGGCGACGAGGCCGCGCTCCAGGCATGGTTGCGCGCCGATCCGCGTCGCCATGGCCTGCTGCTCCAGGCGCAGGCCGCATGGCTGCTGCCCGACGTGACGACACCGGCAGCCGAGGCAGAGGCCGCGCCCGCGCCCGAACCTGCCAACGACACCCGCTCGCGCTGGCGGCGGCGCGGCGTGCTCGGCGGGATGATCGCTGCGGGTGCCGCGGCGGTGGTCGGCACGCGCTTTGCGCTGACCAGCGGGGCTGAATACATCACCCGGCTCGGCGAGATCCGGCGTGTGCCGCTGGACGACGGCTCGATCATGACGATCAACTCGGACACCGAGCTCAAGGTCAACCTGACGCAGCACGCGCGCGAGGTGGAACTGGCGCAGGGCGAGGCCTGGTTCGAGGTTGCCAAGGATGCGCAGCGGCCTTTCGTCGTCGCCTCCGGGCCGGTGCGCGCGCAGGCGATCGGCACGGCCTTTTCGGTGCGCAAGCGCGAGGAAGGCGTCGAGGTGCTGGTGACCGAAGGCGTGGTCGAGACCTGGACCGCCGCCGATGCGACACAGAAGCTGCGCGTGATGGCGGGCGAGCGCGCCATGATCAATGCCCGCGCGCTGGTGCATTACCAGGCGAGCGAGACCGCGCCGGTCGATCGGGCGCTGGCTTGGCGTAACGGGATGATCGACCTCAACGGCACAACGCTGCGCGAGGCGGCCGACGAGTTCAACCGCTACAACCAGCGGCAGATCGTAATCGCCGACCCCGACGTGGCCGCCGAGCAGTTCGACGGCCTGTTCCGCATCGGCGATCCGGAAGGCTTTGCCGAGACGCTCAAAGCGACGCTCAATGTCTCGGTCAACACCAGCGATCCGCGCACGATCCGCATTCAGCGCGCGGTGGAACCAAATCCGGCGAAATAAATTTCGCGCGCGCGGAAGGAAAATGCGCGGCCCGTGTCTCTAGGCGAATACGGACTGATACGGTCTGAAGCGTAACGAAATCCTGATGGGAGGGATAACTATGACAACGACCACATTACGTGGCGTTCTGTTTGCGTCGACGGGAATCGTGTGCATGGCGACCATGCCGGTTTCCGCGCAGGCCACCACCGAAGTCCGTCAGTTCGCGATCCCTGCGCAGCCCGCAGAAACCGCCATCGGCATTCTCGGCCATCAGGCCAACGTCCAGATCATCGCCTCGCGCAAGCTGACCCGCGCGGTGCGCACCAACGAAGTGCGCGGCCGCCTGACCGTTTCAGCCGCGCTCGACCGGCTGTTTGCCGGCACCGGCCTCGCCGCGCGCCAGACCGGCCCGGCGACCTTCGCCGTCGTCGCCCGTCCGGCGGCCGCGCGCAGCCCCCTCGCCGCGCCGCAGATCGCGCTCGCCAGCCAAGCCGCAGCCGTCGAGCCCGCCGCCGCACCGCGCGCTGCCGAGACGGCGGCCGAGGAACCCGCCACACAGGCGATCGTCGTCACCGGCCTGCGCGCCAGCCTCGACAGCGCGCGCGGGATCAAGCGCGCCTCGTCGGGCATCGTCGATGCCATCTCCACCAAGGACATCGGCAAGCTGCCCGATGCCAACCTCGCGGAATCGCTGCAGCGCATCACGGGCGTGTCGATCGACCGCTCGGGCGGCGAAGGCGCCTTCATCACGGTTCGCGGCTTCGGCCCGGAATTCAACACGGTTCTGGTCAACGGCCGCCAGGTTGCCACCCCTACCGACCCGAGCCAGGCCTCGGGTCGGGCCTTTTCCTTCGACACCCTGGCGTCGGAACTGGTCTCGGGCGTGGAAGTCTACAAGTCCTCGACCGCGCGCTACCAGTCGGGCGGTGTCGGCTCTACGGTCAACATCAAGACCGCGCGCCCTTTCGACTACAACGGTCGCAAGTTTTCCGCGACGGTTGACGCCAACTACGACAGCAACGCCAAGAAGGGCGCGCCCGACGGCTCGTTCCTGTTCGCGGACACGCTGGCGGACGGCAAGCTCGGCGTCCTCGTCTCGGGCAGCTACCAGCACCGCTTCACGCGGCTGAAGCAGGCGCAGACCGACGGCTGGCTCGTCAATCCCGCCGTCCCGGCCGACCAGGTCAACGGCGGCAAGGGCACGGTCAGCAGCAGCAACCCGCAGGGCAACATCTTCATCCCGCAGAACTTCGACAGCAAGGTCACGCGCGAGGATCGCGAGCGGATCGGCGGCACCGTCGTGCTGCAGTACCGCCCGAGCGACAGCGTCACGGTGACCACCGACGCGCTCTACAC
>NZ_DAIRTS010000027.1:0-41328 GCF_036803765.1 Novosphingobium sp. | reverse complement strand
GGTGGGCTGGCGATGACGGCGTGCCCCCCGATCCTCCCTCCGCTTGCGGGGGGAGGTGGCCGCCGCAGGCGGTCGGAGGGGGGGAGGGGAAGCACACTTTCGTTGCCGCGAGAGGTGGAGATGGAACATTCCCTCCCCCAGCCCCTCCCGCAAGCGGGAAGGGAGAGTCTTGATCCAACCCCTCTCGCAAGCGGGTGAGGGATTTTAAGAGGGTTTTTGGCCCAAGCCGATCAGCGAGATCTCGCGGCCGTAGCCCGGTTCGCCGGCGTGCGTCGCGCGGCGGTACGAGAAGAAGCGGTCGGGCTGGCTGTAGGTGTCCTCGTCCAGCAGGCCGACCACGCCGACGCCCGCGTCGTGCAGCCGGGCGGCGACATAGGCGGGCAGGTCGAACCAGGCATGGCCCTCGCGGCCGGCGCGAAAGAAGCGTTCGTTGGCCGGGGCGGCTTCGAGGAAGCGGCGCTCGAAACTGGCGTCGACTTCGTAGCTCTTGCGCCCGATGCAGGGGCCGACGACGGCGGCGATGGCGCCCCGCTCGGCGCCGAGCGCTTCCATCGCCGCGATCGTGCGATCGGTCACGCCGTCGAACGCACCGCGCCAGCCGGCGTGGGCCGCGCCGATCACCCCGGCATGGGGATCATGGAACAGCACCGGCGCGCAATCCGCGGTCAGCACGCCCAGCAGCAGACCCGGCCGGTCGGTCACCAGCGCATCGGCGCGGGGGCGATCGGCCTCGGGCCAGCTTTCCGTGACGGTGACGACGTCGGCCGAATGGACCTGGTAGGCGCAGACCAGCGTGGCGCCGGGCAGCACCGCCTCGGCCGCGCGGCGGCGGTTCTCGGCGGTGGCGGCGGGATCGTCCTCGCTGCCCCAGCCGACGTTGAGCCCCGCGTGCAGCCCGGTCGAGACCCCGCCCCGGCGCCCGAGGAAGCCGTGCGCCGTGCCCGCCAGCGCCGGGTGCGTGAGGACCTCGACCATCGGCGTCAGTCTTCCAGGCTCTTGCTGACCTGTTCGCGCACATCGCGCGACAGCTTGGGGCTGGCGGCGATGCGTTCGAGTTCGCTGCGCATCATCGCCGCGCGGCCCGGTTCGATCCGGCGCCAGCGCCCCAGCGGCGCGACGAAGCGTGCAGCGACATTGGGGTTGATCGGGTCGAGCGCCAGGATCAGGTCGGTGATGAGGCGATAGCCCGCGCCATCGGCGGCATGGAACGCGTTCTGGTTGGCGGCGAAGGCCATGTAGAGCGCGCGCACGCGGTTGGGGTTGGTCAGCGTGAAGTCGGCGTGTTCGGCCAGCGCACGCACATGGTCGAGCGCGTCGGGGTGCAGCGCGCCGGCCTGCAGCGAGAACCACTTGTCTATCACCAGGCGGTTGTCGGCGAAGCGATCGTGGAAGTCGCGCAGCGCGGCGTCGCGCTCGGGGGTGTCGAGGCTGCACAGCACCATGAGCGCGCCCTGGCGGTCGGTCATGTTGTCGGCCGCGTTGTACTGCGCCTGTGCCCGCGCCGCGGTGCCGGCTGGATCGGCGGCGGCGAGATAGACCAGCGCCTGCGTCTTGAGCTTGCGGGCACCGCGCGCGGCGGCATCGAGGCTGAACGGCACGGCGCTGCAGCGGTCGTGGAGCGCGGCCCACTCGGCGGCAAGCGTCGCGCCGAGCCAGGCCTTGAGACCCTCGCGCTCGGCCCGCACCCGCGCCGGATCGACCGGGTTGAGCTGTTCGGCGAGGTAGCTTTCGCCCGGCAGCATGACGAGTTCGCCGCGCATCAGGTCGTCGAGCGCGGCATCGCCAAGGATCGCGGCCATGGCATCGCCGATCGCGGCGCGCCCTTGCGCGCGGCCCGCGTCGTCGAGCTTGTCCTCGACCGCCGCGACCAGATGCTGGACGACCAGCTGCTGCATCGCCTCGTAGCGGGCGAAGGGATCGTCGTCGTGCGCGGCGAGGAACACGAGGTCGGCGCCGCTCTGCGGGGCGACGATCGCGACGGGCGCCGAAAAGCCGCGGTTGATCGACAGCACCGGCGGGCGGGCATGGCCGCTGAAGGTGAAGCTCTGCTCCGTCTCGGTCAGCACCAGCAGCTCCTCGCCGCCGTGCGTGCCGGTTTCCGTATCGAACAGCGCGGTGCGCAGCGGGATCACCATCGGCTGCTTGACCGGCTGGCCCGGGGTGGGGGGCACGGTCTGGCGCAGCGTGAGCGTGACGGTGGCGCTGGCGGCATCGTGATCGAGCATGACGTCGACGCGCGGCGTGCCGGCCTGCTCGTACCAGCGGCGGAATTGCGTGAGGTCGAGACCCGCGCCGTCCTCGATCGCCTTGACGAAGTCCTCGCAGGTCGCGGCTTCGCCGTCGTGGCGGTCGAAGTAGAGGTCGGTGCCGGCGCGGAAGCGCTCGGGACCGGCCAGCACGGTCATCATGCGGATGACCTCGGCGCCCTTGTTATAGACCGTCGCTGTATAGAAGTTGCTGATCTCCTGGTAGGAATCAGGGCGGATCGGATGGGCGAGGGGACCTGAATCCTCGGGGAACTGGGCAGCGCGCAGGATGCGCACGTCCTCGATCCGCTTGACCGGGGCCGAGCCGCGATCGGCAGAGAACTGCTGGTCGCGCAGCACGGTGAAGCCTTCCTTGAGGCTCAGCTGGAACCAGTCGCGGCACGTCACGCGGTTGCCCGACCAGTTGTGGAAATATTCGTGCGCGACCACGCCCTCGACGCCGTCGTAGTCGCCGTCGGTGGCGGTTTCCGGGTCGGCGAGGATGTAGCGCGTGTTGAAGACGTTGAGGCCCTTGTTCTCCATCGCTCCGGCGTTGAAGTCCGACACCGCGACGATGTTGAACAGGTCGAGGTCGTACTCGCGGCCATAGGCTTCCTCGTCCCACGCCATCGAGGCGATGAGCGAGCGCATGGCATGGTCGGTGCGGGTCTCGTCGCCTTCGCGCACCCAGATGGCGAGGTCGACCTCGCGGCCCGAGCGGGTGGTGAAGGTGTCGCGCGTGGCGACGAGGTCGCCGGCGACGAGCGCGAAGAGGTACGAGGGCTTGGGCCAGGGATCGTGCCAGATCGCCCAATGCGCGCCGTCGTCGTCCTCGCCGCTGTCCATCGGGTTGCCGTTGGACAAGAGGATCGGGAAGCGCGCCTTGTCCGCGGTCATCGTCACGGTGTAGCGGCTGAGCACGTCGGGCCGGTCGGGGAAGAAGGTGATGCGGCGGAAGCCTTCCGCCTCGCACTGGGTGCACAGCAGCCCGCCCGAGGCATAGAGCCCCGAAAGCTGGGTATTGGCAGTGGGGTCGATGCGGGTCTCGACCGTGACCTGGTGAGCATCGCCCGGCAGGTCGACGACGAGTTCGCTGCCCTCCATGCGCCAGGCGTCGAACGGCTCGCCATCGAGCAGCACGCTCACCGCGGTCAGCCCGTCACCATCGAGCCGCAGCGGCCCGGTGCCCTGCCGTTCGACGTCGAGCGTGGCGGTCACCACCGTCTCGGTCGGGTCGAGCAGGAAATCGAGCGCGATATCGGGCACCAGCCACACGGGCGGCTGGTAATCGGCGCGATGGATCACGGCGGGCGGAGAGCTGATGGCGTCCTTCATGCCCCTGACTTAGGAAGCGACTGGCCTCGGGGCAATTGAGGATCTGCGAAAGCCGGCATAAGGCGGGCATTCTTTCTGGAAAGCGAGCGGGCGATGGAGCGGAGGAGCGGAACGACGGGCACGCTGTTCGTGTTCGGCATGGGCTACAGCGCCGGGGTGCTGGCCACGATGCTGCGCGGTGAAGGCTGGCGCGTCGAGGGTACGGGCCGGGGCGGCAGCGTCGATTTCGCCGATGCCGATGCGGTGCGCACAGCGCTGGCCCGCGCGACGCATGTCCTGTCCTCGGTGCCGCCGGCGCGCAGCGGGGGCGATCCCGTGCTCGAGGCCTATGGCGCCGACCTGGCAGCCTGGCGTGGAGGCTGGACCGGCTATCTCTCGTCCACCGGGGTCTATGGCGACGCGGGCGGCGCCTGGGTCGACGAGACCGCGCCGATCGGCGGCGGACGGCGCGGTGCACGGGCCGAGGCGGACCTTGCCTGGCAGGCGCTGCGCGGCGATGTGCGGGTGTTTCGCCTGCCCGGCATCTACGGGCCGGGGCGCAGCGTGCTCGACCGGCTGCGCGAGGGCTGCGCACACCGCGTCGACCAGCCGGGGCAGGTGTTCAGCCGCATCCACGTCGACGACATCGCCGGCGGGGTGATCGCCGGCATGGCGGGGCCGGCGGGGGTCTACAACCTCGCCGACGACGAGCCGGCGAGCCAGAACGTGGTGGTCGAGGAGGCGGCGCGGCTGCTCGGCCTAGAGCCCCCGCCCTTCGTGGCGGTCGAGACGCTGTCGCCGATGGCGCGCGCGTTCTATGCCGAGAATCGCCGCGTGGCGGCGGGCAAGGCACAGCGGGTGCTCGGCTGGCGGCCCCGCTATCCCACTTATCGCGAGGGGTTGCGCGCCCTCAGTGCGAGCACGAGGCCGAGCATCGCGATCGCGGCGCCCGATGCGGCCAGCGCCGACCAGCGATAGCCCTCGAACAGCGTGGACAGGGCCATGGCGATGACCGGTACCAGCACGCCGTTGTAGGCGGCGCGGCCCGGCCCCATCGTGCGGACCAGCCCGAAATAGAGCGGGAAGGTGAAGACCGAGCCGACGATGGCGAGATAGAACACCCCGGCGATGTAGGGCGCGCTCCAGTCGATGACCGGTGGGCCGGACAGGACCCGCGCGACGAGCGCATCGGCGAGCGCACCGATCGCCATGGCCCAGGCCAGCACCGTGGTGATCGGCCGGGCGCGCGCGGCCGGCGTCGCCTGCAACACGTTGGCGAACGAGGCGGAGCCGATCGCGCAGAGCGTGAACACGATGCCCAGGCCCGCCATGCGCCCCACCGGTGCCATGCGCACCTCGTGCAGCAGCAGCAGCGCGATGCCGGCCAGCGCCACCAGCGATCCGCCGATGAAGCCGCGGCTGACCGGCAGCTTGAGCACGGCGCGGCCGAGCAGCGCATTGGGCACCATCAGCATCGCGAACAGCACCGCGACGATACCCGAGGTGATGTATTGCTCCGCGCGGTAGACGAACTGGAAGTTCATCGTGAACTGCGCAATGCCGAGGCCGGCGGCGACCAGCCAGCCGGTGCGGTCGAGCCGCAGGCTGTCGCGGCGCGCTATGGCGAGCACGAACATGCCCACCGCCGCCACGACGAACCGCCAGCACGCCGACCAGGCCGGCGGCACCACGCCGAGCTGGGTCTTGATGACCAGCCAGGTCGAGCCCCAGATCAGCGCCACGGCGATGAACGGTACAATCACGCCGGCGCGCAGCAGGCTTTCGGGTGCGGCCTCCCCAGGTATGGTTGCGTCGGGTCTGGTCGCGGTGGACATAGTCGCGGTCAGAGCGCGGTGATCGCGCGCGCCAGCGCGGTGACGTGCGCCGGATCGCTGTTCCACGCCGTCACCAGCCGGGCCGCACCGGCGGCGCCCTCAGGCGCAGGCCAGTCGTAGAAATCGAAGCCGACGCTGCGCAGCGCGGTCTTTTCGGCATCGGACAGCAGCACGAACAGTTCGTTCGCCTCGACCGGGTGCATCAGCCGGCCGGCGCAGGCGCGCGCCAGTTCCTGCGCGGCGCTGTTGGCCATGCGCGCATTCTCGAGCCACAGGTCGCGGTCGAGCAGCGCGAGGATCTGCGCCGCGAGATAGCGGCCCTTGGACTGCAGGTGGCCCGCGCGCTTGCGGCGATAGCGGACCACGTCCGCCAACGCGGGATCGAAGAACACCATGGCCTCGGCGCTCATGCCGCCGTTCTTGACGAAACCGAAGGTCATCGCATCGACGCCTGCATCGACCGTGACCGCGCCCGGCGTGCAGCCGAGGAATGCGACGGCATTGGCGAAGCGGGCGCCGTCCATGTGCAGCCCAAGACCCCGCTGGCGCGCCAGCGCACCGATCGCGGCGACATCGGCCGGGCGATAGGCGCAGCCGTATTCGCTGGCCTGGGTGATCGAGATCGCATGCGGCTGGACCTGGTGGACATCGCGCCGGATCGGGGCGAGCACGGCGCTGATCGTCTCGGGGCTGAGCAGCGCGCCGTCGCCCTCGGCCAGGATCAGCTTGGCGCCATGGAGGTAGAACCCCGGCGCGCCGCCCTCGTCGACCTCGATATGCGCCTCGCGGTGGCAGACCACCGCGCCGTGCGGCGGCACCATGGCGGCGAGCGCGAGGCAATTGGCGGCAGTGCCGGTCGCCGCCCAGAGCGCGACGCAGGGGCGGCCGAACAGCGTGGAAAAGGCTTCGTCGAGCGCGCGGCTCAAGCTGTCTCCGTCATAGCCGAAATCGGGCACGTCGGCCGCGTGCAGCGCAGCCCAGACGCGCGGATGGACGGAGGCGACGTTGTCGGAGAAGAAGTGCATGGAAACGCCATGGCGGCAAGGCCGTTGTCGGGTCAACCACGTTCATGGCCCGCTACGCATGGTGCGCCACGCGGGCGGTGCGAAGAGGAGACGGGACTTTGACCGACACGATCACCATCAGCCACGAGGACCAGGGCAGCCACGGCGTCTATCACGCCAGGGTCGAGGGTGAGAGCGCCGAGGGCGTGCTGACCTGGCGCGAGGCGGCACCCGGCGTTGTGGCTGCGGATCACACCCTCGTGCCAGGCGCGATCGGCGGACGCGGCGTGGCGGCGCGGCTGGTCGATGCGCTGATCGACGATGCCCGCGCGCGCGACTGGAAGATCGTGCCCGCCTGCAGCTATGTCGCGGCGCAATTCCGCCGCCATCCCGAATGGGCCGATCTGCTGGCCTGATTGCCAGCCGCAATGACCCGCCGCGTCAGTGGACCGGCGGGTCGACCGCGGGCACGGCGGCGACTGGGGCCACGGGCTCGCCCGGCTGGCGCGGGGGCAGGGCGTTTTCGGGCACGTCGTCGATCTGCATCGCCGGTGTCGGCACGGCCTCGAGGTTGCGGACCGTCACTGCGATGTGGCCGTTCTCGATCGTCAGGTCGTTGAAGCTGGGCGGCGTGGAGCGCGTGCGCAGCGAGAGCGTGCCCGCGCCGATCATCCGCACCGGGCCGTTGGCCGTGGGATGGATAAGGTCGAAGGCATCGTGGACGTGACCCGACAGGACGCCCGCGACACCGCGCCGCGCGAGTTCGGCCAGCGCCTTGCCGCCGTTGCGGGTCAGGGCATTGCCCTTGGTACCCGCCTCGACCAGCGGATGATGGCAGGCCACCAGCGTGACCGTGCCGGCGGGAAGCGCATCGATCCGCGCCAGGCACTCGGCCAGCGCGCGCTCTCCGACGTGGCCCTTGGACCAGTTGAAGCGCCACTGCGCGCGCGCCGTGGTCTTGAGCGGGACGATGGCGATGCCGTCGATGTCGAGCGGGCGCTCGACCACATGCTCGATCGAGCGGAAGCGCCGGTAGGGATCGAGGAAGCGTTCGATCGGGTTGAAGTAGGGCAGGTCGTGATTGCCCACTTCCACCGTCACCGGCACCTTCAGGGCACTGATCCAGCGGCATGCGGCCGCGAATTCGTGGTGGCGTGCGCGCATCGTCAGGTCACCGGTGAGGGCGACGGCGTCGGGCTTTTCACGCTCGACGCAATCGACCAGCCACGCCAGCGCGCGGGGATCCTCGAGACCGAAGTGGATGTCGCTGATATGGAACAGGCGGGTCATGCCGGCCTCATCCCCGCTACCGCCGTGCCGGTCAAGCCGCGACCTCGGCCGCTGCAGCCTCGTCGGCGACGGTTGCGATGAAGTCGACGGGCACGGTCACGCAGGTGAATTCCTCGCGCTCGTGGCCGTCGTGGCGCTCGCCGTCGATCATCAACACGATCGGCTCCTCGCTGGTGCAGACCACGCGGTCGGCGGTGCCGAGCGGTTCGTGCGGGCCCTGGCGGAAGTCGCGCTTGACCAGCATCGACAAGCCGTGCGCGGCCACATCGCCCAGGTCCTCGGCGTGATAGCCGTCGAAGGTGAGGGTGCCGTCATCGGCGTCGAGCCGCACCGCACGATAGCCCTCGGGCTTGCCGCGTGCCGGTTCGGTCACGGTCACGCCGGCGCCGCTCGCGGTACGGCGCACCGCCTCGCCCAGCGCGGTGGCGATGGTGCCGAGATCCATGTCGCGCACGCCCTCGCGCACGTCCGCCCAGCTGGCGGCCGGGCCGGCCAGCACTTCGACCAGGGCCATTCCGGCCGATGTGGCGACGCCGGTGCGCTGGATGCGCCGCGCGGCACCCGTCTCGCCCAGGCGGCGTGCGATCGTGGGCGCGTCGACATCGCCGTGCAGCGACTTGGCGAGCAGGTTCTGGGTGCCGCCGGGAAAGACGAGGACCGCGCCGGACCAGCCATGCAACTCGGCGACCTGCGCATTGATCGTGCCGTCGCCGGTGAAGATCGCCAGCGTGGCGACGCCTGCCGCCTCGAGCCGGGCGCGCGTGGGCAGGTCCTCGTCGGGCAGGCGGATCACGCGCGCGGGGGCATCGCCCTGCTCGGCGAGGGCGGCGGTAAGCTCGGCGACGGCCGCTTCGGAATTGCTGCCGCTGGCCGGATTGACGACAAGCCAGAGTGGAATGGTGGTCATGGCGAAAGTCCTTCCGCCCGCCAAATGCGCAGCGCCGGTGCCTGTTCCCGGCGCCTTTTGGCCGGGGTCCTTACCTTGGGGCCAGTCAGACCCGCCCGGACAGGATCAGCCAGGCGGAGAAGCCGTTCATCATGCTGTAGAGGCCATAGCCGACCGCGCCCCACCCGAAACCCTGCGCCGTCAGCAGCATGCCTGCCACGAGCATCAGGTACTCGATCACCAGCGAGAAACGCTGGTTCATCGCCTTGAGCACCGGTGGCATCGCCCGGAGCACCGGGTGATTGCACGCCATCACCGCGCGATTGAGCGCGAAGTTGACGATGCCCAGAACGAAGATGACCGCGACCGCCATGATCGCCTCATTAGTGCGCCTTTGTTGCCGGCGCGCAAAGGCCATGCTGCGCAATGATCCGCAATGGCGACGAACCGCTGGCGTTGCGCGATCCGCGCGATGCCGTTCGTGCGTGGGTTGGCCATACCGCAGGCAGGATCGGGCGAGTCGCGCCGACAAACGACCGGCGCCCGTCACTGAACGGGCGGGGATGGTCGTTCGTCGGGGGCAGGCGGACTTGGTCGGTCGGGCGCGATGGCTGGTCGAGCGTGGCGCGCCGGGCCGGGCGGATCGGGGTAGATCAGGGACATAGCCGGGATGGACCCGGAACTGATGCTTAGAACCGCAACATTGTCTCCACCCTGCCGCCGTTGCCCACCATTCCCCCGCCTGGCCATCAGGCCATCCTTCGCCCACCACCGAAAGGAACGCCCCCATGTTTGACGCCCGCAAGATCGCTCTCGCTCTCGCTCCCCTCTGCGCCGCGGCCGCCGTGCCGGCCTTCGCGCAGGCTGCGCCCCAGGATGCCAGCTACACCGTGACCCGCGTCCCGGTCAGCCTCGCCGACCTCGACCTCGGCACGGTCAAGGGCCGCACCGTCGCCGACCAGCGCGTCCGGATGGCCGCGCGCAGCGCCTGCGCCATCGGCACCGAACGCCTGACGCTGGGTGAATCCCGCGATGCCCAGGCCTGTTTCCGCGGCGCGCTGCGCCAGGGCAAGGTCCAGGTCGCGCTGGCCCGTGAACAGGTCCTCGCCAGCCGCTGAGTTCCTGAACGAACCTGAACGGATGCGTTTTCGTGCCGTTCAGATTGACAGGCCCAGACAAGCACTTGCCGCACGCGCAGTCCCCCGTGCGGAAAGCGGGGCAGGGTCGCCGTTTCCACCGGCGATCCTGCCCCGAAGTCTTTTTACCTTGGTAGAAAACGAGACGTCCGGCGCGGCGCTCAGGCCACCTGCGTCTCGGCCGCTTTGCGCGATGCGGCGATTTCGCTCTGGCTGCGCCACACCAGGTCCTGCACCCCCAGCAAGCGCCCGTCGTGCGCACGGATCAGGATCGGCGCGATCGGCTGTCCGTCGCGCTCGTCGCACAGCACCTGGTCGGGGCACAGTGTGCTGCCCCACTTCTCGCCCCACTGGCGCAGCGCCAGCATTGCAGGGAGCAGGTCATAGCCCTTGGCTGTCAGGCGATATTCCACGCGGCGGCGGTCATCCGCACAAGGATCGCGCGCCAGAATGCCGTGATCGACCAGCCGGGCAAGCCGATTGGAGAGGATGTTGCGCGCGATGCCGAGCAGCGTGAGGAAATCCTCGAAGTGGCACACATTGTTGAACGCCGCGCGCAGGATCATGAACGACCAGCGCTCGCCCATGACTTCGAGTGCGACGGGCAGGCCGCACTGCGCAAGATCGCAGGAAGTGTCTTTCATCATGTGCATCGACCCATTGGCAATTCTTGACGGTATCAGCTTTTTCACGAAACTGCTGTATCAAATGTGATGGTCCATAACGGCCGAAAACGGATGGTGGTCCTGCGGCCGGTGATGTCCACGATGATGTCATCGCCCCGTGGGGCCTGACAAAGGGGGTGCCCGATGGGCGGTGTTCTGATTCTGCTGGTCGGTCTCGTGGTGGTCTATGTCGTGACCGGAGTCCGCGTGGTCCGCCAGGGCTATGTCTATACGATCGAACGACTCGGCAAATACACCATCACGGCACAACCGGGGCTGAACCTGATCGTCCCGTTCGTCGATCGCGTCGGCCACAAGGTCAACATGATGGAGCAGGTGCTCGACATCCCGGGCCAGGAAATCATCACGCGCGACAACGCGATGGTCGGCGTCGACGCAATCGTGTTCTTCCAGGTGCTCGACGCGGCCAAGGCGGCCTACGAGGTATCGAACCTCTATCTCGCGGTGAGCCAGCTGACGACGACCAACCTGCGCACCGTCATGGGATCGATGGACCTCGACGAGACGCTGTCGCGCCGCGACGACATCAATGCCCGGCTGCTGACCGTGGTGGACCACGCCACCTCGCCGTGGGGCCTCAAGATTACCCGCGTCGAGATCAAGGACATCCGCCCGCCGGCCGACATCTCCAATGCCATGGCCCGCCAGATGAAGGCCGAGCGCGAGAAGCGCGCGCAGGTGCTCGAGGCCGAGGGGCTGCGCGCCTCGGAGATCCTGCGCGCCGAAGGGCAGAAGCAGGCGCAGATCCTCGAGGCCGAAGGCCGGCGCGAGGCCGCGTTCCGCGATGCCGAGGCCCGCGAGCGCGCCGCCGAGGCCGAGGCCCGCGCCACGCAGGTGGTGAGCGAGGCGATCGCCAGTTCGGGCACGCAGGCGCTCAATTACTTCGTCGCGCAGAAATACGTCGAGGCGGTGCAGCAGTTCGCCACCTCGCCCAACGCCAAGACCATCCTCTTCCCGGTGGAAGCGACGCAGCTGATCGGCACGCTGGGCGGGATCGGCGAGCTGATCCGTGATGGCGTGGCCGGGGGAACCAAGGATGGCGGCAAGCCGGCGGGAAGGGCGTGAGCACGATCCTGTCCTGGCCGCCGCTGTGGCTCTGGGCTGCGGCGGGTCTCGTACTGGCCATCGCCGAGATGCTGGTGCCGGGGTATTTCCTGATCTGGCTCGCTGCGGCGGCGCTGGCGACCGCGCTGCTGACCGGCGCACTGGGACTGGGGCTCGAAGCGGGTGCCGTGACCTTCGCCGTGCTGGCACTGGCGGCGGTCGCGGCCGGGCGCGCGGTCATGGCGCGGCGCGGCGGCGCGGGGGGCGAGCAGTCGCTCAACAATCGCGCGGCGCAGGTCGTCGGGCAGGCCGTCGTGGTCACCCAGGCCATCAGCGAAGGGCAGGGGCGGGTGCGGCTGGGCGACAGCGAGTGGTTGGCGCGGGGCAGCGATGCACCCGTCGGCACGAGCATGCGGGTCACCGCACTCGAGGGTACCGTGCTTGTTGTCGCGCGCGATCACTGACCCCATATCCCCCCGGCAAAGAACTGCCCCCACAGGGGCGGCCGGGAGAATTCCATGACCGACAAGCTGAACCTGACCGATGCCGAATGGCGCGAGCGCCTGACCCCCGAGCAGTACCAGATCCTGCGCCAGGCGGGGACCGAGCGTGCCTTCACCGGCAAGTACGACAAGAACAAGGCGCTGGGCGACTACACCTGCGCGGGCTGCGGGCAGCCGCTGTTCACCTCCGCCACCAAGTTCGATAGCGGCTGCGGCTGGCCGAGCTTCACGCATCCGGTCGACGAGACTGCAGTCGACGAGCACCGCGACACCTCGCACGGCATGGTCCGCACCGAAGTGCGCTGTGCGCGCTGCGACGGACACCTCGGGCACGTGTTCCCCGATGGCCCCGCGCCGACCGGCCTGCGCTATTGCATGAACAGCGCCGCGCTCGACTTCACGCCGGAGGATTGATCGGCTAGGGCTGCGCCAAGGCAGGCGCCCTGACGCGGCCCGGCACCGTCATTAACCCTGCGTTACAAATCGCCGGGGCAAGGGCGCGTGGCCCCAACCCCGGCGCAGTTCAGCGCCCAATTCAGGAAGCCGGTTACCACCGATGGCCAGACGGGATGTGCCCCGCCGCTCGCAGGACGGCGAAAGCTCCGCGCAGCACCGCCGCGAATCGTCCATGCTCGGCCGCTGGGTCCGGCGCATCCTGGTGTGGGGCGCAGGCCTGGCGCTGCTGCTGGCGCTGGTCATCACCGGTGCCGTGCTGGTCACGGCGCGCTCGCTGCCCGACTATGATCGCCTGAAGTCGAGCCAGGCCGGCCAGATGGTGGTCGTCCGCGCCAACGACGGCTCGGAGATCGTCACGCTCGGGCCCAGCTACGGCAAGTGGATCCCCTATAGCCGCATCCCCCAGCCGATGAAGGATGCGCTCGTCTCGGTCGAGGACCGTCGCTTCCGCGAGCACTGGGGCGTCGACCCCGTGGGGATCGTGCGCTCGGTGATGGTGCGCGCGCAGAGCGGACGCTGGCGGCAGGGCGGCTCGACGATCACGCAGCAGCTCGCGCGCAACATCTTCCTCAACAACAGCCGCACCTTCGATCGCAAGATCCGCGAGGCGATCCTGGCGCTGGCGCTCGAGAGCAAGTTCTCCAAGAACCAGATCCTCGAGCTCTACCTTAACAAGGTCTATTTCGGGGGCGGCGCCTATGGCGTCGATTCCGCCGCGCGCAAGTTCTTCGGCCACCCCGGCGACCAGCTCTCGCTGGGCGAGGCGGCGATCATCGCCGGCCTGGTCAAGGCGCCCTCGCACTATTCGCCCACGGCCGACGCGCAGGCCGCGGTCGATCGCGCCAAGGTCGTGCTCGACACCATGGTCGATGCCGGCACGCTGACCCCGGCCGAGGCCGCCGACGTGAACCTCAAGGCAGTGAAGCTCGCCGCCGAGCAAGGCCAGAACTCGGCACGCTACTTCACCGACTGGGTCCTGCCGCAGCTCGACGTGCTGCTGCCCGACAACGACCAGCCGATCGAGATCTGGACCACGCTCGACCCCTCGTCGCAGCGCGCCGCGACCGATGCAATCGCCAGCCAGGTGCCCAAGGGCGCGCAGGGCGCGATGGTCAGCATGGATCGCGACGGCGCCGTGCTGGCGATGGTCGGCGGTACCGATTACGTGACCTCGAACTACAACCGTGCAACCAACGCGATGCGCCAGCCCGGCTCGGCGTGGAAGCTGTTCGTCTATCTCGCCGCGCTCGAACGCGGCTATCGCCCCGAAGACCGCGTGGTCGACGAGCCGGTGACGATCAACGGCTGGAGCCCGCGCAACTCGGGCGGCAGCTACGCCGGCCAGATCGACGTGCGCACCGCCTTCGCCTATTCCAAGAACACCGTCGCGGCACAGCTCGGCAATGAAGTGGGCTTCGGCGCGGTCGCCAACATGGCGCGCCGTTTCGGCATCACCACGCCGATCAACACACTGCCCTCGATGGTGCTGGGCACCAGCGACGTGCGCGTGATCGACATGGTGCGCGCCTTCGCCTCGGTCGAGGCCAAGGGCAAGCTCGTCACGCCTTACGGCATCCGCAAGATCACCACGACCGACGGCGAGGTGCTCTACAGCCATCGCCCCGATCCGCAGCAGCAGCTGGTGCCCGACTACGTCGCGGCCGAGATCACCGATCTCCTGCAGACGGCGGTCAACATCGGCACCGGCCGCGCCGCGCAGATCGGCCGACCGGTGGCGGGCAAGACCGGTACGACCAGCTCGAACAAGGACGGCTGGTTCCTCGGCTTCTCTTCGGGCGTGACCACCGGCGTGTGGATGGGCCGCGACGATGCGCGCCCCGTGCCCGGGCTTCAGGGCGGCACGGCGCCGGCGCGCGCCTTCGCCTCGGCGATGCGGGTGATGACCGCCAAGCGTCCGGTCGAGCAGTTTGATACCCAGCTCAAGCTGCCCGACTGGCAGTTGGAGCCCGACGACGAGGCGCTGCTCAACAACCCCGACGACTATTACTACACCGACGAGAACGGCAACGTCGTCGACGGGCAGCAGGGCGACGGGCTGGGCGGCTATGGCCCCGGGTCGAACGGACAAGGCCCCGGCGGTCGCGGGCCGCAGGGTCGCACCCCCGACGATGCCATCCCGGTGGACCAGGACGGGCTGGGCACCGGCCCCGTCGGGCCGCGCAACGGCCAGAGCCGCAATGCGCCCTCGGCGGCGAGCGACGACCTGCTCGACCGCGCCACGGGCCGCAGCCGTCCGCCGCGGCAGCAGCCGCAGGACCGCCGGGCGCAGGACTGGCAGGGTTATTGACGGATAGATTGCCGCCCTCCTGGTCCTCACCCGTCATTCCCGCGAAGGCGGGAATCTAGTGATGTTCCGGCACCTTATCACGCAAGCTGGGTTCCCGCTTGCGCGGGAATGACGAAGTTGATGGTGTGAGGAGTGGTACCTGGCCCCTGCGCACCGAGTGCGTAACGGGGCAGGTTTGACCGCCGTACGGCCCCTGCCGGGGATGGCGTCTCGGCCGACATTTTAAAATAGGACAGGGGCGCGAACCAATCGCGCCCCTGATCGTTTGGCTCTCTGTGTCTGGTGCCCGATGGGCGCCGCTATGGAGCAGGAACGATGGGACTTTTTCGATTGGCGGCAACGGCCGCCACTGGCTACGCCCTCTACCGCATGTTCCGCCAGAAGCAGGCGGACCCGCAATCCCCGGCCGCCTTTGCCGCGGGCGACGTGCCCGGCGACAACTTCGCCAAGGTGCGTTCGGCCGGCAGTGAATCGATGGCTTCGGACTCGCCCAAGTGGGACAAGCAGGACCACGTGGTCGATGAAAGCTTCCCGGCCAGCGATCCGCCGGCGACCTACTAAGGGTCAGCCAGCTTCAGATTTCTAAACAGGGGCGGGCATCGCGGCACACAGGTCGCGATGCCCGCCTTTCTTCATTCCTCGAGGATCGGCAGGACCACCGGCGGCTCGGTCAGGCACGGGGAATCGCACAGCAGTGCCATGGCACGGCCGATTGCGCTTTCCGGGCCGTCGTGGGTGACCATGTGGACCAGCACGGTATCGGCATCGCCCGCGACAGCGCCGGGCGTGCCCTTCTGGATCAGGCTCTCGATCGAGACCCCGGCATCGCGCATCGCGGCGGTGATCTCGGCGAGGGCGCCGGGCCGGTCGGCCACGTTGAAGCGGATATAGGCGCTGCCGATGCGATTGCCGGTCTCGGCCGGCGGCGCCTCGCCCAGTTCGGCGACGGGGATCGAGAACGGCGCGCCGATGTCGCCGCGCGCGATGTCGATCAGATCGGCGACGACCGCGCTGGCCGTCGGCCCGTCACCGGCGCCGGCGCCCTGGAACAGCAGGCGGCCCACGAAATTGCCTTCGGCCACGACGGCGTTGGTCGCGCCGTCGACATGGGCGAGCGGGTGATCGCGGTGGACCAGGTGAGGCTGCACCCGCTGCACGAGGCGGCGCTGGCCACCGGCGTCGACTTCGGTATCGGCCATGCCAATCAGGCGGATGTAATAGCCCAGCGCATCGGCCTGAGCGATGTCGGCGGCGAGCAGGCGGCGGATGCCGCGCGTGGTCACGGCCTTGAAGTCGATCCGCGTGCCAAACGCGACGCTCGACAGGATCGACAGCTTGTGCGCGGCGTCGATGCCGTCGATGTCGAAGGTCGGGTCGGCCTCGGCGTAGCCCTTGGCCTGCGCCTCGGCGAGCACGTCGGCGAAATCCCGGCCCGTGTCCTCCATCGTCGAGAGGATGTAATTGCAGGTGCCGTTGAGGATCCCGTAGACGCGCTGGATCTCGTTGGCGGCAACGCCTTCCTTCAGTCCCTTGATCACCGGAATGCCGCCGGCGACCGCCGCCTCGAACTTGAGTGCGGCATCGGCTTTCTCGGCCAGCGCGGCCAGTTCGAGGCCGTGGTGCGCGATCATCGCCTTGTTGGCGGTGACCAGGTCCTTGCCCGCGGCCAGGGTGTTGCGCGCCAGCGTCAGCGCCGGGCCGTCGGAGCCACCCACCAGCTCGACGACCACGTCCACGTCATCGCGGCCGGCCATGCCGGTCATGTCGTCTTCCCAGGCATAGCGCGACAGATCGACGCCGCGATCCTTGCTGCGGTCGCGCGCGGCGACGGCGACGATCTCGATGCGCCGCTCGGCCCGGCGGGCGATCAGGTCGGCGTTGGTCTCGATCAGCCGGATGACGCCGCCGCCGACGGTGCCGAGGCCGGCGAGTGCGATGCGCAAGGGTTCGCTCATGAGAATTCCAGTATTGCCTGTCGAAGTTACGGGGCTTTCGCCAGCCCCTAGGCGAATTGAACGATCATTGCCAGACTTGGCATCAAATCTTAGCGACTGTTGCGCGTTCGCGTGCAGCGACCCAGATCGCGCATCACTTGCGCATAGTCCTCGGCGGCGATGCGGCGATCCTCGGGCGTGCCGCTGATCAGGCTGCGCGGCGGCAGGCTCGCCGGCAATCCGCAGGCCAGGCGATACCAGGCCATGGTGTCGGGGCGCGGCGGACGGGCCGACTGGTCGACGATCTCCGAGAAGCTCACGCCCCACACGGTCGGCTCGCCGGGGCGGCGCACGATCGAGATGGCACCCGGCTTGCCGTCGGGCGTGGCGAGGAACACCTGCGTCTCGCCCTCGCCGGCGAGGTTGCCGGGCACGTGCATCGCCTCGCGCACCCCGGTCACGCGCGGCGGGAGCGCGGGATTGACCAGTTCGGTCAGGATCGGGCGAACCCGCGTCTCCAGTTCGGGCGACCAAGGCAGCATGGCATCGGGCGCGACGAGCTTGATCATGTCGGGGCGCCCGGCCACCGGGACGCCGAGCAGAAGCACGATCTGCTTCTTGAGCTTGGGCGCCTTGCCGCGGGCATCGAGCGGGACGTCGGCGAGGAACTGCAGCATCGGCGAAACGTCGGGACCGACCAGCAAAGATTGGGTCTGGGCCGTCAGCAACAGGCGCACGCGGCCGGGGGCGACACCGGCGTTGAGTTCGGGGGCGAGGTTCTCCTGCCGCGTAATGACTGCACGCACGACGACCCGCGCGGGCAAGGAAAGGTCGACAAGATCGGCGTAGGTCAACCCATTGTTGTCAACGGCTCGAATCGTCGAATCCATCGGTTGGGCGTGAACAGGGTTCGAAATGCAGGCGAATGCCAGGGTGGCTGCGACAAAATTTCGCATCGACCGTGCAGTTTTGGGCATATTCGTCCTTCCCAGCGGCGGGGCGCCGCAAATTTCCTAACAATTCCTTGCGAATGCGGGACGCACGGCTGAATCGGGGGTTAACCGATAAAGCAATTGCGTACCCCTCGGTTCGGCGTTAATGCTCCGGGACGTTCGGGCAAAGAAAAAACCAGGCTCGAACTTGTGCCGCTGCCGGTCCCTCTGCGTCCGATGTCGGCGGTCCGGGTTGTTCGGCAGGGTGGAATAAAATCGCTGGATTGTCTCGTCGGCCGGAACGGTGATTCCGGACGTCGGTCCTTTCCGGGCGCGATAGGTGTTGCCATACGGCGATGCGTCGGGTCTGGTCCGGACGTTCAGGAGTAATGGAGCTGAATGGCATACGCTGACCAACAGATGAGCGGTAACAAGATCACCGCGCTCATCATCGTTGCTGTTCTTCATGTCGTCGTGGGGTATGCGCTGGTCACCGGCCTTGCCTACTCGGCGTTCAAGAAGATCAAGGACGTGACCACCGCGGTCAAGATCGAGGAAGAAAAGCCGAAGGAGCCGCCGCCGCCGCCCCCGAAGCAGCCCGATCAGCCGCCCCCGCCGATCGTCGCGCCGCCGCCGCCGATCACGTTCAACGCGCCTGCGCCGCAAGTGCAGACGGTGAACACGCCGCCGCCGGTCGTTGCACCGCCGGCTCCCGTGGTTCTGCCGCCCGCTCCCGCTGCGCCGCCGCCGCCGGCTCCGCCGCCGCCGGTTCCTGGCACGCCCAAGGGCAATCCGGGCAGCTGGGTGACGACGAACGACTATCCGTCGCGGGCCCTGCGCGAAGAGCGCACCGGCACCACCGGTTTCCGTCTGGAATACGACGCGACCGGCAAGCCGACCAACTGCACCATCACGCGCTCGTCGGGCAGTCCTGACCTTGACGATGCGACCTGCCAGAACCTGATGCGCCGTGCGCGCTTCAAGCCCGGCACGCGTGACGGCCAGCCCGTCGGTAGTGTTTACAGCAGTTCGGTGCGCTGGGAGATCCCGAAGGACTGATGTCCTTCGCTTCCCAGGACGCCTTTTCGTCCTCAGCAGCTCTTTTGCACTTGCTATCGAATTCTTGAGAGGAAGACCCGAATGTTTATCCAGACGCTTGCCGCTGCTGCGGCCAACGCCGCGCCGCAGAACAAGTTCGGCTTCGTCGAAGCCCTGCAGGCTGGCGGTTTCATCTCGTACGCCACGGTGACCATCCTCGGCATCATGTCGTTCGGCTCGTTCTTCATCCTGTTCACCAAGTACTTCGAACAGGCGAAGATCCTCGGCCAGTACAAGGCGCTCGCCAACTTCTGGCGCGCCCCGACCCTGCGTGAAGGCGCTGCCAAGCTCGACAAGAACAGCGCATGGCGCCAGCTCGTCGACGACGGCATCGCCGCCGAAGACCAGCACGCCAAGATGACCGACGCCCTCGAAGCGCACGACTGGCTGCACGGCTCGCTCGCTCGTTCGGAAGCTTCGATCAACGCGCGTCTCGCCGGTGGTCTGCCCTTCCTCGCTACCGTCGGTGCAACCGCGCCGTTCATCGGTCTGTTCGGTACCGTGGTCGGCATCTACCGCGCCCTGATCGCCATCGGTCTCGCCGGTTCGGCCTCGATCGACAAGGTCGCCGGTCCGGTCGGTGAAGCTCTGATCATGACCGCGCTGGGTCTGCTCGTCGCCGTTCCCGCCGTGCTTGCCTACAACTGGCTGCAGTCGCGCAACAAGAAGATCGCCGAGCTGCTCCAGGGCTTCTCGACCGACGTTCTTGCCAACATCACCTCGAAGGGCGCCGTGAAGCCCGCCGTCGGTCCGGCTCCGGCCGTCAAGCCGGCTGCCCCGGCTGCTGCCCCGATCAAGAAGTAATCTGCCAGTCGAGGCCGGCGGCACGACCGTCGCCGGCCTTGTCCGCACTCCGCGGGTCGTGGCCAGGGTGGCCCTCAACACCCAACCTGGCCCTCTCGCGGCTTGAAACGGATAGGATGTAACCAATGGCAATGTCTGTAGGCGGCGCTGGCGGAGAAGAACGCCCGATGTCGGACATCAACACCACGCCGCTCGTGGACGTGATGCTGGTGCTGCTGATCATCTTCCTCATCGCGGTTCCGGTTGCGATCCAGACCGTCGAGAAGCTCAAGGTTCCGGTTCTTCCCTCGGAAGAAACCCAGGACAAGGTTGAAAACCTGCTCCTCGCGGTCGTCACGACCGACGATGCCGGCCGCAGCCCTCGCGAACCCGGTTACCAGGGTTCGAGCCGCAACGGCGAATGCCGCGTCTATTTCAACAACGTGACCCCGGTGGACAACACCGAGCTGTACAAGCAGGCTTTCGATCGTCTCGACGCGATCGTGAAGCGTGAAGGCGGCGCGGCCAACATGGACCCGGAAAAGATCCCTGAAGTGCACATCCGCGGCGACGTGAACGTCCCCTGGAAGTGCATCGCCGGTGCGATCTACAACGTGCAGGCCGCGGGCTATCCCAAGGTCGGCTTCATCTCCACCCCGGTCGATCCCAACGGCTAAGCCGGACCGACTGACCGGGGCGCGCCCTGCAAGGGGCGCGCACGGCGAACAGGAGTAACACCCATGGCAATGAGCGGCGGCAAGGACGATGGCGCGCCGATGATGGAAATGAACACGACGCCGTTGATCGACGTCATGCTCGTGCTCCTCATCATGTTCATCATTACCATCCCCGTGGCCACGCACTCGGTCAACGTCAACCTGCCGCAGGCGAGCCCGCCTACGAACAACCCGGTTGTCGACCCTGTGAAGAACAAGCTGGTTCTGACGCAGACCAACCAGATCCTTTGGAATGGCTCGACCATCAACGAAGGCAACCTGGTTTCGCTGCTGCAGTCGACCAAGGCGATGAATCCGGAGCCGGAACTGCAGTTCCAGCCGGAAGCCTACTCCAGCTACGAAACGGCCAACCGCATCCTGAAGATCATCACCGATTCCAAGGTGACGAAGTTCGGGTTCGTCGGTAACGAAAACTTCGCCACCTTCGGGAAGGCGTCGAACTGACACGCTGCTGACGCAGCACAGGGTCCGACACAGGTCGGAAACCCAGATCAAGGGGCGGAGCAATCCGCCCCTTTTTCGTGCCCGGATGAGATGGGTCCCGAGGGCTGCGAAGGGGGCGTGGGCTTGGTCTGAGCCAGGGGAGATTCCATGGCGGCGAGCCGCCCATCGGGACGGGCTGACATTCCGCGTCATCGCGACCGATGCTGCGACGACATCGGCGTCGTCCTGCTGGCGGGGGGAGGGCCTGAGTGCTGTGCCGCGAGGGTAGCGCTCTGGCGCCCTTCGACAAGCTCAGGGCGAACGGAGGTTGGGTGCAATCACGATGCCCGGCGCGTTATCCCAACGCTGGGGTAGGGTAATCGGCTTGCCGGACAACCGTCCCGTCAGGCGCAGGCATCGGATGGGCTACATTGCGCGAGCGATCGGCCTCGCGGATAGTTTCTCTGCAATGCCACGGGGCAGTGAGGGCTGCCGTTGCCTTGCCCCAAGCTGTAGCCCCATGCGGCGGGGAACTGGGAGATCGATACCGGCGCGGTGTGACCTCGAGTGCGTAACCGACTGAATGGCACTGCATACGGAAGGCCGGATGTTTTGGCCCAGATGCTCGGCGCGCGGACGATCAACGGCACACCGACTTCAGGCGCAGGCAGGATTCAATTCGGCGCGGCCCGACCCCTCACCCGTCGGTGATCAGCCGTCGAGTTCACCGGACGCGGGCGCGGACTTCGCGCGCGACACGAGCAGCTTGTCGATCTTGCGGCCGTCCATGTCGACGACCTCGAAGCGCCAACCCTGTTCGGTGAAGTGTTCGCCCTCGACCGGCAGCTTGCGCAGCACGGAGAGCGCGAAGCCCGCGACGGTCGCGAAGTCGCGATCCTCGGGCAGGTCTAGGCCAAGCCGGTCGGCGAGGGCATCGGCCGCCAGTGCGCCGGCGATGAGCAGCGATCCGTCCTCGCGTTCGATGATCATCGGCCCGTCACCGACATCACCGTGACCGACGAAATTGCCGGCGATCGCGGCGAGCAGGTCGGCGGGCGTGACGATGCCCTCGAGATGGCCGTATTCGTCGTGGACCAGGGCAAGCGCGACTTCGGCCTGCTGGATCACCCGCAGCGCGTCCATCGTGTCGAGTTGGTCGGGCACGATCGCGGGTTTGCGCATCAGTGCCGCAAGCCCGGGGGCCGTGCCGCGCAGCCGGGCGGCGAGAACGTCGCGCACCTTGACCACGCCGACGATGCGATCGACCGAGCCATCGGCCACCAGTAGCAACGAATGCGGGCTGTCCTCGATCGCGGCGGCAAGATCCTCGTCGGTGGCGTCGAGTTCGATCCAGTGCAGTTCGATGCGCGGGGTCATGACCTCGCGCACCGGGCGATCGGCGAGGCGCATCACGCTGGTCATCAGCGCGCGCTCCTCCTCCTCGATCACGCCCGAGCGCGTCGCCTCGGCGAAGATCATCTGCAGCTCTTCGGCGGTCACGTCCTGCTCGCCGCCCTTGCCCAGGCCCAGGAGGCGCAGGATGAGCCTGGACGAGCGATCGAGCGCCCAGACGAACGGCGCGGTGATGCGCGACATGATGACCATCGGCCGCGCCGCGATAACCGCGATCGGCTCTGCCGCGCTGAGCGCCAGCTGCTTGGGCACTAGTTCGCCGACCACGAGGCTGAGATAGGTGGTGACCGCAATCACCAGGACGAAGCCGGCCTCGGCGGCGTAGGCCGCGGGCAGGCCGAGCGCGGCAAGCCGCTCGCCCACCGGGCCACCGAGGCTGGACCCGGAATAGGCACCGGCGACGATGCCCACGAGCGTGATGCCGATCTGGACGGTCGACAAAAATTTACCGGGGTCTGCGGCAAGGTCGAGTGCAACACGCGCACCGCCCTTGCCCGCCTCGGCCAGCACCTTCATGCGGGCCGGCCGTGCCGAGACGATCGCCAGTTCCGACATGGAAAACAGGCCGTTGAGGACGACGAGGCCCACGATGACAAGGGCGTCTGGCCAGGGAAATGGGGTCACGCCCGGAGGCCTAGCAGATTTGTGCGCCGCCGCGAAGACCTTCCCGGCCCCCGCCAGGGCGTAGGGCGGCGGGAACTGGTTCGGGAACCATTCAGGTGTCGGCCGTGTATTGCGAGGGCCTATCTTTTCCGATCATGTCGGAGCCGGCGGTTCACCCTCGGCACGCAAGCGATCGAACGAATTGTCTGAAGGGGAAGTCCAATGAAGCTCTCGCGTCTCGCCGTATCCAGCCTTTGCGCGGTCTCGCTCGTCAGCCTTTCGGCGTGCGTCACCGATCCCAACACCGGCCAGCAGAAGATCTCGCGCACGGCGCTGGGTGGCGGCGCGGGTGCGCTGGGCGGCCTGCTGCTGGGCGGCCTGATCGGTGGTGGCACCGGCCGCATCGTCGGCGCGGGCATCGGCGGCATCGCCGGCGCGGCGGTGGGCTACACCATGGACAAGCAGATCCGCCAGCTGCGCGAGCAGACCGCCGGCTCGGGCGTCGACGTGACCCCGACCGACAATGGCCAGGCGATCCTCGTCAACCTGCCCAACGGCGTGACCTTCGACACCGACAGCACGCTGATCAAGCCGGCGTTCCGCGACACGCTCGACCGTGTCGCGCAGTCGCTGCAGCAGTACCCGAACTCGCTGATCGACGTGTACGGCCACACCGACTCGACCGGTTCGGACGCCTACAACATGACCCTGTCGCAGAACCGCGCACAGGCCGTCGCTGACTACCTGTCGTCGCGCGGCGTGAACCCGCAGCGCCTGCGCGCGCAGGGCTACGGCAAGACTCAGCCCGTGGCCTCGAACGCCACCGACCAAGGCCGCGCTGCCAACCGCCGCGTGGAAATCAAGATCGTGCCGGTGACGCAGGACGACGTGGCGCGCGCTCGCGGCATGTAATCCCGCGCTCGCCTGGCGAGCGTTGACATGGAGGGCCT
This sequence comes from Novosphingobium sp., assembly GCF_036803765.1. GTDB lineage: Bacteria > Pseudomonadota > Alphaproteobacteria > Sphingomonadales > Sphingomonadaceae > Novosphingobium. The sequence goes on along the minus strand of NZ_DAIRTS010000027.1, from coordinate 17,747 downwards.
CTTCGCCGGCGCAGGCGGAGAGGCCCTTTTTCATGCTGCGGTTGCGCGCAGGGCCCGCTGCTGGCATCCCGGCGCCGATCCCGCGCCGGCCTCGATGCGAAGGGCCGGTGCGAACCGAGAAGCAGGAGCATTCCCCCAATGTCCGCCACGTCCGCGATCCCCACCGTCACCCGCCGCGCCCTCGCCGGACGCACGATCAATCCCGTCGGGCTGGGTTGCATGTCGCTGAGCTGGGCCTATGGCGGCCGGCCTAGCGACGAGGACGGCATCGCCCTGCTGCACCGCGCCATCGACCTGGGCTATGATCACTTCGACACCGCCCGCCTCTATGGCCAGGGCCATAACGAGACCCAGGTCGGCAAGGCGCTCGTGGGCAAGCGCGACAAGGTGTTGCTGGCCAGCAAGATGGGCATTTTCGCGACGGGCGAGAAGCGCGGCGTCGATTGCCATCCCGACACGATCCGCGCCGAGCTGGAAAAGTCGCTGACGCTGCTGCAGACCGATCACATCGACCTCTACTACATGCACCGCCGTGACTTCACCGTGCCGATCGAGGATTCGGTGGGAGCGATGGCGGACCTCATCGCCGAGGGCAAGATCGGCGCGATCGGCCTGTCGGAGATGTCGGCCGATACGCTGCGCCGCGCCGCCGCCATCCACCCGATCGCGGCCATGCAGACCGAATATTCGCCGTGGACCCGCCAGGCCGAGATCGCGGTGCTCGAGGCTTGCCGCGAGGTCGGCACGACGTTCGTCGCGTTCAGCCCGGTGGCGCGCGGCGCGCTGGCCAACGGCGTGCGTGATCCGCAGGCGCTCGAGGAGGGGGATATCCGCAAGGCCATGCCGCGCTTCATGGGTGAAAACTGGCCGCGCAACCTGACGCTGATCGACGGCTTCAACGCCATCGCGGCCGAACATGGCGTCACGCCCGCACAGCTGTCGCTGGGCTGGGTGCTGGGCAAGGGCGATCACATCGTCGCGATTCCCGGCACGGCCAAGGTCGCGCACCTCGAGGAGAACATCGCGCGCTGGGACTGGACGATTCCGGCGGATGCGATGGCGGCGGTCGATGCGCTGATCAACCAGCGGACCGTGTCCGGCCACCGCTATGCCAGCGGCATGCTGCCGACGATCGATACCGAGGACTTCGCTGCGGCCTGAAGAGGACCGATGGTCGGGGCGGCTTCGAGACGGAAGCCGCCTCAGCCGCGCTTCACGGTCCCGGCGCGCAGGGCTTTGGCGGTGGCGGGCGCGACGAGGGCCCGTGCGGCTTCGTGGATGGCAGGTGCGGAAACCAGCACGCCGAAGGCCCGTGGGTCGGGCTTGTTGAACGCGAGCGGCGCGCCGTGCGAGTCGCTGACGAGCGCGCCGGCTTCCTCGGCGATCAGCGCGGCTGCGGCGATGTCCCACTCATAGCCCCAGCGCCAGGTGGCGAGCAGGTCGGCCTCGCCGCTGGCGACCATTGCCATGCGCAGCGCGATCGAGTTGGGCTTGGCGACCGGCACCAGAGGAACGCCGGCCGGCGGGTGCTGGTCCATCGGCATGCGTGCGCCCTCGAGCGTGGTGCGGTTGCTGGCGACCAGGGCATGGCCGTTGCGCGTCGCGCCTGCACCAGCGCGCGCGATCCAGGTTTCGCCCCGCGCGGGCGCGGCGAGGATGCCCAGGATCGGGCGGCCGGCGCTGGCCAGCGCGATCGACACCGCCCAGCCCGCACGCCCCGCCACGAAATCGCGCGTCCCGTCGACCGGATCGACCAGCCAGCACAGGCCACGGTCTAGGCGCTCGGGATGGTCGACCGTTTCCTCGGACAGCCATCCCGCCTCGGGCAAGAGCGCCCCTAGGGATTCGCGCAGGAACCCGTCGACCGCGATGTCGGCCTCGCAGACCGGGTTGCCCGGGGCCTTCTCCCAGCAGCGCGGTGCATGTCCGGCACCCGGCCACATGCCAAGCGCGATGCGGCCGGCCTCTTCGGCAACGGCCTGGATGGCTTGCGGATCTATCATTCGACAATGCTTCTGGGGATTGCGGCGCCGGGGCGCAAGGGTTTCCCGCTCGCGCACCCCATCCCGGCAGTCCGTTGCGCGCTGCACCAAGAACCGCATGAATTGCGTTGCAACCGCGAACGCGTCTGGTTAGGGCAGCGCGGAAAATCTCGGCGCAAGCCATCCCTCCACTCATACGTAAGCGGGGATCTCGCATGAACGTCCACGAATATCAGGCCAAGGAACTGCTCGCCAAGTACGGCGTCGGCATTCCGGCCGGCATCGCCGCGCTGACCGTCGAAGAGGCCGTTGCCGCTGCCAAGCAGCTCCCCGGGCCGCTCTACGTCGTCAAGGCGCAGATCCACGCAGGCGGCCGCGGCAAGGGCAAGTTCAAGGAACTCGGCCCCGACGCCAAGGGCGGCGTGCGCCTCGCCAAGAGCGTCGAGGAAGTCGAGGCCTTCGCCAAGGAAATGCTCGGCAACACCCTTGTCACCGTGCAGACCGGCGACGCGGGCAAGCAGGTCAACCGCCTCTACGTCACCGACGGCGTCGACATCGCCAAGGAATACTACCTCTCGCTGGTCGTCGACCGTGGCACCGGCCGCGTCGCGCTGATCGTGTCGACCGAGGGTGGCATGGACATCGAGGAAGTCGCCCACGCGACGCCCGAGAAGATCACCACGATCACGATCGATCCGGCGCAGGGCTTCATGCCGCACCACGGCCGCGCCGTCGGCTTCGCGCTGAACCTGTCGGGTGACCTCAACAAGCAGGCCGCCAAGATCGCGCAGCAGCTCTACACCGCGTTCGTCGCGCTGGACTGCGACATGCTCGAGATCAACCCGCTGGTCGAAACGAAGGACGGCAAGCTCCTGGTGCTCGACACCAAGATGAGCTTCGACTCGAACTCGCTCTATCGCCACCCCGACGTCGTCGCCCTGCGCGACGAGACCGAGGAAGACCCGGCCGAAATCGAGGCGAGCAAGTACGACCTCGCCTACATCAAGCTGGACGGCGACATCGGCTGCATGGTCAACGGCGCTGGCCTCGCCATGGCGACGATGGACATCATCAAGCTCAACGGCATGTTCCCGGCCAACTTCCTCGACGTCGGCGGTGGCGCCAACAAGGAGAAGGTGACGGCGGCGTTCAAGCTGATCCTTTCGGACCCGGCGGTGAAGGGCATCCTCGTCAACATCTTCGGCGGCATCATGAAGTGCGACATCATCGCCGAGGGCATCGTCGCCGCGGCGAAGGAAGTGAACCTGCAGGTTCCGCTGGTCGTGCGCCTCGAGGGCACCAACGTCCAGGCGGGCAAGGACATCCTCGCCAACTCCGGTCTCCCCATCGTTCCGGCCAACGACCTTGGTGACGCCGCCAAGAAGATCGTCGCCGAAGTGCAGAAGGTCGCCTGATCCATGAGCATTCTGGTCAACAAGAACACCAAGGTCATCACCCAGGGCATGACCGGTGCCACCGGCACGTTCCACACGGAACAGGCCCTGGCCTATGGCACGCAGATGGTCGGCGGCGTGACGCCGGGCAAGGGCGGCACGACGCACATCGGCCTGCCCAACTTCAACACCGTTGCCGAAGCCAAGCACGCCACCGGTGCGACCGCTTCGTGCATCTACGTTCCGCCGCCGTTCGCCGCCGACTCGATCCTCGAGGCGATCGACGCCGAGATGGAACTGATCGTTGCGATCACCGAGGGTATCCCGGTGCTCGACATGGTCCGCGTCAAGCGCGCCCTGCAGGGCTCGAAGTCGCGCCTCATCGGCCCGAACTGCCCCGGCGTGCTGACGCCCGACGAGTGCAAGATCGGCATCATGCCCGGCTCGATCTTCAAGAAGGGCTCGGTCGGCGTGGTTTCGCGCTCGGGCACGCTCACTTATGAAGCGGTGTTCCAGACCTCGAACATCGGCCTCGGCCAGACCACTGCGGTCGGCATCGGCGGCGACCCGGTCAACGGCACGAACTTCATCGACGTGCTCGAACTGTTCCTGGCCGACGACGAGACCAAGTCGATCATCATGATCGGTGAAATCGGCGGCGACGCCGAAGAGCAGGCCGCGCAGTTCCTGATCGACGAGGCCAAGCGTGGCCGCAAGAAGCCGATGGCCGGCTTCATCGCCGGTCGCTCGGCCCCTCCGGGCCGCCGCATGGGCCACGCCGGCGCGATCGTCTCGGGCGGCAAGGGCGATGCGGAAAGCAAGATCGCCGCGATGGAAGCCGCGGGCATCCGCGTGAGCCCCTCGCCGAGCTTGCTGGGCGAGACCCTGGCCGAAGTGCTCAAGGGCTGATCGACCGCTTCAGGTCAAACGGTTAGAAAGGCCGGGAGGGCAACCTCCCGGCCTTTTCCTTTTTGAGGTTGGGGAATGTTCTAAGCCCCGCCGTCAGCGCGTGCCGCGCTGCCACCTCCCCCATCGGGGATGGGGAGGATCCTTAGGTCCTTCCTGCCGCAGGCGGGGAGGGGGACCGCCGGCACAGCCGGTGGTGGAGGGGTATCGCTCTAGCTCCGCCCCTCCGTCAGCGCGTGCCGCGCTGACACCTCCCCATCCGAGATGGGGAGGATCTTGAGGTCCTGCCTGCCGCAGGCGGGGAGGGGGACCGCCGGCGCAGCCGGGGGTGGAGGGCCTTAGAGCAGCCCGTGAGCCTGGAGGTCCGCTTCCAGCGCCTTTGCGCCCTGCACGAAGTGATGCGCGTGCCAGCCCAGCGCGCGCGCGGTGGCGATGTTGGCGGCGTTGTCGTCGATGAACAGCATGGTCTGGGGCGCCTGGCCGAAGCGGGCGGCGGCGTGGTCGAAGATGGCCGCGTCGGGCTTCACCATGCGCTCGACACCCGAGACCACGATGTCGGCAAAGTGGTCGAGGATCGGGAAGGTCGGGCGGAACAGGGCCCAGGCTTCCTCGCCGAAGTTGGTGATGGCGTATTGGGGCACGCCGCGGCCAGCCAGCTGGCGGACGAGGTCGTGCGTGCCTGCGACGGGGCCAGGAATGCTGTCGAGCCAGTGGCTGGCATAGCGGGCGATCAGCGCGGCATGCTGCGGGAATTCTGCGCTGCGCGTCGCCACCATTTCGGCCCAGGTCACGCCCGCGTCGTGCTGCGCGTGCCAGTCTTCGCTCACCACGTCGCGCACGAAGGCGGCCCGTTCGACCGGATCGGGGATCAGGTCGCGGTAGAGCAGCCCGAGGTCCCATTCGACGAGCACGCGGCCGACGTCCCACACCACGACGGTCGGGGCAGGAGAGGTCGCGCCGGAAATGGCGCCGGAAATGGCGGTGGTGGCGGGCATCGGTTGCTCCTTCAGGGGGCGCCTCGCGACGCACACGGATGCCCTGCCGCAACGATGCGACAGAGCCATGGCAATGCGTCTGCCAGTGCCCAGCGCCTCGACAAGGCCGCCCCGATGGATCGGACGCACAAACGCAACCAGCCCGCTCCCCGGACCGGGACCGCAATAAAGCGGCGAACCGGGCCGGGGAGCGGGCTGGCTTGGCCTCGGGGGCCGTGCTGCGCGGGGATGGCGGAGCTGGGCCCCGCCGACCGCACGCGCTGGATCAGCCCTGGCGCGCCTTGAAGCGACGCTGGGTCTTGTTGATCACGTAGGTCCGGCCACGACGGCGGATCACGCGGTTGTCCCGGTGACGGTCCTTGAGCGACTTCAGGCTGTTGCGAATCTTCATGGCTCTTCCCTTTGCCCGAATCCGACCGGGCACAAAACTGAAGGTGCGCGGTTAGTGGCGCCCCTGCGGAAAGTCAACCGCCAGCGGGCATTTCCCCGGCCGGGGCCGCGTCGCGCAGTTCGGTCAGCCGCCGTTCCCATGCCAGCGCATGGCCGATGATGACATCGAGATCGGCATAGCGCGGGGTCCAGGGCAGCGTGGCCTTGATCCGGCTGTTGTCCGAGATCAGCGAATCGGGATCGCCGGCGCGACGGCCCTGCAGCACGCGCTCGATCGGGCGGTTGGTGACCCGGTCGACCGCGTCGAGCACTTCGAGCACCGAGAAGCCGCGGCCATAGCCGCAATTCATCGTCAGCGATTGCGTCGGCTGCGCCACCAGCGCCTCGAGCGCCAGAACGTGCGCCTCGGCCAGGTCGCTGACGTGGATGTAATCGCGCACACCGGTCCCGTCGGGCGTATCGAAATCGGTGCCGAACACGCCGACCGTGTCGCGCTTGCCCAGCGCCGCCTCGACCGCAACCTTGATGAGGTGCGTGGCGCCGGCCGTCGATTGCCCGGTGCGAGCCTGCGGATCGGCGCCCGCGACGTTGAAGTAGCGCAGCACGCAGTAATTGAGCGGATGGGCGCGCGCGGTGTCGGCCAGCATGATCTCGCTCATGAGCTTGGACATGCCATAGGGGTTGATCGGACGCTGCGGGCACGTCTCGGTCACCGGCGACACTTCGGGGATGCCGTAGGTCGCCGCGGTCGACGAGAAGATGAAGTGCCTGACCCCGCCACTGACCGCCGCGGCGATCAGGCTGCGCGTGCGCGCGGTGTTGTTGTGATAGTACTTGAGCGGGTTCTCGACAGATTCGGGGACGACCACCGATCCGGCGAAATGCATGATCGCACCGATGCCCTGTTCGGCGAAGATGCGCTGCAGCAGGGCCTCGTCGGCGATGTCGCCCTGATAGAACGGCACGCCATCGGGCACGGCAAAGCGAAATCCTGTGACCAGGTTGTCGATCACCACCACCGGCCAGCCGGCATCCTGCAGCGCGAGAACCGCGTGGCTGCCGATGTAGCCGGCGCCGCCGGTGACGAGGACGGGAACCTTGCTCATGCTGCGAATCACCTGTGGCTGACGGTCTTCTTCGCACTAGCAGCATGGAGCTTACGGGAAATCCGCTAATTGCTCCCAAATCGCCGAAACCATCGCGCAGGGCTTGGCTTCCACCCGCGTTAAGCCAATGGTTCAGGCGGTGGCAATTCGCCTGCCGCCATGCCTGCCCACCGGCTCCGACGTATTTTGTCCGGACTGCCGGCCCTTTGTGATCGGATCTGTCGCATGTCTCGTCCCACCGCCCGCTTTTCCGTCCTGCGCACTTTCGGAGTGCTGGCCCTTGCTGCGGCCGGCATCGGCGTGACGGCGGCGCCCGCCATGGCGCAAGGGTGGGGTGGCGGCTTCGGCGGCTATGGCGGGGGTGATTACGGCTGGGATGGCTATGGCAGCCGTGGCATCGGCGGGCCGGGCCGCGCCTCATCGCGCAGCAGCCAGCCCTCCAGCCGGATCGACGTGACCTCGTATCGCAGCGCCGATGCGCTGGCGCTTCTGGGCAAGGGCAAGATCGTCATCGCCGGGGTCGACGCGCCCGCCGAGGATCTCGAGCAGGGTGCCGACACGCCCAGCCCCGACAAGCTGCCGGTCTACGAGGCCGCGGTGGTCGATGCGCTGGTCGGGCACGGCTACGATACGCAGACCGCCACCGATGCGGGGCAGATCGCCGAGGTCGCGGTTAGCCACCAGGTCGTGGTGCCAGAGGAGATCAAGCGCTCGCCCGTCAGCGGCGCCATGAGCACGATGGTCAGCAACCGCGGCTCGGGCGTCGCGCTCGGCCTTGCGGTCGACCTGTCGAAGCCCGCCAAGGCGATCGTGTCGACGCGCATGGACGTGCGCATCCGCGACAAGGCCAGCGGCCGCGTGCTGTGGGAAGGCCACGCCGAGGGCATGGCGCGCGAGGGCGAGGGCGGCCTCGACGATGGCGCCATGGCGACGCGCCTCGCCAAGGCGCTCTTCGCCCGTTTCCCCGAGGGCCAGGTCGTAATGGCCGATGCCGCGACGGGCGCGCCCACACCCTGATCCGGACACAGTCTGATTGGGCAGGCGGCGGCCATGGCGCGGGGAACCGGCAGGGCGCCGGTTTCGTTTTGCTGCAAAAGATATCGACAACAAGGATGCCTGCCATGCGCCGTTCGGCCATCGTCGCCCTGATCGCCACGCCCCTCCTGTCCCTCGCGGTGCCGGGGCTCGCCTCCGCCAACCCGATCGAAGTGACGCGGTTCGCGGCCTCCGACGTTGCGACGCGCGTCGGGCACGGGGCGGCCGCGGTCGTCTCGGTCAGCGGTGGTGACCCGCAGAGCCTGGCCGACCAGCCATGGATCGCGGCGGTGCAACGCGAACTGGCCAGCCTCGGCTATGGTGCCGCAACGCCGGGTGCGGCCGATGTCGTCGCCGAAGTCGACGTGCAGCGCGAGACGGTCGGGCGCAGCGGCAGCCGCGGCCCGGTCAGCGTCGGCGTGGGCGGTGCCACGGGCAGCTATGGCGGCGGCCTTGGGCTGGGTCTGGGCTTCAATTTCGGCGGAGGCCCGCGCCGGCTCGATGCGACGCGGGTGCGCGTGATCCTGCGCGACCGTGTCAGCGGCCAGCCGATCTGGGAAGGCCGCGCCGAAAACAGCGAGAAGAGCGGCAGTCGGGCAGCCTCCGCCGATGTCCTGGCCCCGCGCCTCGCGCGCGCGTTGTTTGCGGGCTTCCCCGGCCAGTCGGGCACGACTATCACGGTGAAATGAACCAGACCCCCGACACCGCCGCTCCGATCCTCGTCAACGCCGCCTTCGATTCGGGCAACATCGAGGTGCTGTCGATCGACGGCACGCGTGCCACGCTGGCCATCCGCCGCGACAACCAGTCCGAATTTGCCCAGTGGTTCCACTTCCGCGTCAGCGGCGTGGCGGGGCGCGAGCTGGATCTCGCGATCACGGGGCTCAACACCTCCGCCTATCCCGACGGCTGGCCGGGCTACTCCGCCTGCGTTTCGGAAGATCGCCAGCTGTGGACCCGCGCCGCTTCGGACTTCGATCGCGGGCGTGACGGCGGCACGCTTCACATCCGCCATCGCCCGGCCGGTGACGTCGTCTGGTTCGCCTATTTCGCGCCCTACTCGATGGACCGCCATCACGACCTCGTCAGCGAGGCTGCGGCCAGCCCCGGGGTCGTGCATCGCACGCTCGGCCTGTCGCTCGACGGCCAGCCGATCGATTGCCTCGACCTGGGCGAAGGCCCGCTGCAGGTGTGGCTCTATGCGCGCCAGCATCCGGGCGAGAGCATGGCCGAATGGTGGATGGAAGGCGCGCTCGAGGCGCTGACCGATCCCGCCGACCCGCACGGCCGCGCGCTGCGCCAGGCGTGCACGTTCCACATCGTGCCCAACTGCAATCCCGACGGCTCGGCGCGCGGCCACCTGCGCACCAATGCGGTCGGCGTCAACCTGAACCGCGAATGGCACGAGCCGACCGCAGAGCGCGCCCCCGAAGTCCTCGCGATCCGCAATGCGATGGACGCGACAGGCGTCGACTTCGCGATGGACGTCCACGGTGACGAGGCGATCCCCGCGGTGTTCCTCGCCGGGTTCGAAGGCATCCCCTCGCTCACCGACGCGCAGCTGGCCGGGTACCAGCGCTATCGCGCGATCCTTGATCGCCGCACCCCCGATTTCCAGGTCCGCCGCGGCTATCCCGAGACGCGCCCGGGGCAGGGCAACCTGTCGATGTCCACCAACCAGGTCGCCGAGCGCTTCGGCGCGGTGGCGATGACGCTGGAAATGCCGTTCAAGGACAACGCCGACCTGCCCGATCCGCTGTTCGGCTGGAGCCCCGAACGCAGCAAGCTGCTGGCGCGCGAATGCCTCGCGGCGCTGCTCGAATGGATCGACACGCGCGAGAGCTGATCGCGGGGCGTTGCCCGAGCCTGCATTTTTACCGACCGTTAAAGGGTGCCGGGCCATGGAGCGACCATGGCCCGCGCTCTCTCCTTCGCCAGCACCTCGCTGAGCCCGCTCAACACCCTTGCGCGCGAAGCGCTGTGGTCTTTGCCCGTGCTGGGCTGCGCGCTGGCGCTGATCCTCGCCGGACACTGAGCTAGGCGCCGGCATCGCTGTCGCGGGCCGCTCGATCCACGCAGTATCGATCCGAAAAGCACGCGGCTTGCGCGCAGCAATGTGCGTGGCGACAGCGCTTTTGCGCGCCGGTCGCCTGGGTAGATCACGATGTCGGAAGGTCCCTTGGATGCCCCGCGAGGATTCGAACCTCGATAGACGGAATCAGAATCCTTTTTGTGACCAGCAAATCCGATAGTTTTGGCGGTCTGTGTTGCATCTATGTTGCATCGGCAAATAGCGCTCGTTCAATTGCGCCGGCGTCTTGGGCATCCTTCTGTGCCTCCTCGAGAAGATGGCCGTAGGTATCGAATGTCATTTGAATTGAGCTGTGCCCCATGAGCGCCTGCACTCGCTTAGGGTTAAGGCCTTGCTCGATCCACAGCGATGCCGCGGCGTGCCTGAAAGCATGCATGCCGTAGCGCACATCCGGCTTGGCGTCTTCGGGCGCATCTTTCGGCAGCGGATCTACAGTGCCTGCGGCGATTTGCACTGGGCCGACAAGACTGATGGTCATGACGCGGTGCGATAGGGGGCGGCCCTTCTCGCTGGGAAATACAAGGTCTAGCTCGTGCTGGGGGCAAGCCTTCTTCCACGTCTTGAGTGCAGTCACCGCGCGTGGGGGGAGCGGTATTGTTCTGTGCCCAGCTTCAGACTTAGGCGGGCCGATCGTCCCTTGGGCGTCTGCGCGTTGGGAAACGGTAAGGCGTGCCCGCTTCAAATCAATGGATGACCAGGTGAGCCCGCGCAGTTCTGAGGCACGCAGGCCGGTGAATATAGCTAGCTCGACGAGCGCACGGGCTTTCGGGTCGGCCTTCTCTGCAGCCAGCAGGATGGCGCGCAGATCGGCCTTGGTCGGAGGTATGGCCTTGGGTTTCTCCCGGCTCATCTTCCGCGGCTTAACCGCCAGGGCGACGTTTTGAGCTACCAGCCCGCGCTCTTGGGCCTCGGTAATTATGGCTTTGAGTGATCGCAGCAGCCGCAACGCCATCGGCCGGGACTGGTGCATCATCCATTCGTCGAGGATCGCGCGCACCTTGGGTGCGGTCAGCTGGCTGAGCTTGGTAGCGCCGCACTTTGGCACGATGTGTAACCGTACATGCTGGTCATAAGCAGCAATCGTTGTTGGTTCTCGTCCATTCGCACGGACCGTATCGAGCCAAATCTTCGCCGCGGCTTCGATGGTGATCGAAGTGCTATCGGGGGTGTGGATGCCACGCTGGACTTCGGCACGAGCGTTCGTGGCCCAAGCCTCGGCCGCCTTTTTTAGAGCGAACTGCTTTGCGCGGCGCTTTCCGGTCTGGTCTCGGTAATCGCACAACCACGCGGTCTTGGTTGAACCATCGGGTGCTGTCCATGTACGCTTACGGATGGACATAGATGCTTGCCTTGCCTCCTAAAGCTACCGTTTCGCGAAACCGTCCATATGATCCATGAACCGCTTAAGGTCAGCCTGGCGGGCCACGACGCTGGCTTCGAGCGATTTGAAAACACTCATGTGATCAAATTCCGGGCGGACATACTTCAGTAATTCCATTGCTCTAATGAGAAATGGTCTCAAATGTATTATGAAGTGGCGATGAATTTCGCCAACAACGGGAGAGTAGTTTATCTCTTCTTTCATTATCGATGGAATTTTGTCGATTGGTAAAACTGAAATGTATTCCTTGTAGTCAAATTTACCCTCGCCTTCCAACGTTAAATCTCTAAGGGCTTCTGGACTAAATATCCATGCAAGATCTGACAAGGGAATATCATCGCTCCAATAACTTGTAGCTTGCTCAGGGGTTATGGCAAATAACAAAGAAGCTTCGCACTCATCCCAATTATCATTTAATATTTGGACGATCCTGGATGGCGTCATTCCCATTTGGGAAAACTCAATGGCAAAGCAGAGCTGAATAAACATTTTAGCGGAATATACTGCACGCTTTCCGGTCCCAGTATTTGCCCCTTGGGGAAATCCCAGGCGTTGGAAATGCTTTAGCCGAGCCCTGAAGGCTACGCGTTTTTCTTCGGAAATGTGATTGAGGGCAACGAGGGTAGCCTCCACGTCGGCATAGGAAAGCTGGACCACCTCAAACCCCCAAGAAGACGAAACATACATCTTCCTTGCACGGAGCCGCAGGAAAGTCTAGGAAGACGAGGATTGATCCTCGTATTGTGAGGTTTTCCATGCTTAACTCAGACCTGTTGAACGGCGCGAAGGCAGCTGCGGCTTACATCGGGCAAACTCCTCGAGCCGTTTATCACATGACTGAAAAGGGGTTGTTGCCTGTGATCCGGAAGGGGCGGCGGTTGTATTTTCGAAAGTCGGAGCTTGAGGCCGCGTTCCGATCGGCTGTCTAGACGGTGCACCAAATGCGGTGTTCGAACGTCACTTTGGGATCGGGAGGTCTCCATGCGAGACGCTAAACGAAAACGCCCAGCCTTTGCCGAGGCCGGGCGCTCACATGATTTTCGACAGTTCCAAGCGGGTACTTATCAGACTGGCGAGAATCGAACAAGCCACACGGCTTTCGCTTCGGCGTCTGACCTGATGCAAGAAGCCTTCGCATCCGTCCGGAACGTGAGGCAAGCGCACCTGGATTATCTTCGAGCGTTAGGTGTGTCGCCCGGCGCGCTGGCCTGCCTGGGCCAGGTACAGCCGCCTTTCGGGGTGCTGGGCGTTCAGGAACTTGAGGGTTCCCTTTTCGAGCCGTCGCCAGTGGGTCGGCCGGCTTTGATCGTGCCGGTTGCGAAGCCGATCACAAGGGATATTCAGGGATTGTCGATCGACGATATAGCGATTGTTGACTTGATCGCTGTTCGATCGGCCGAGCCCACGCGCTGGCTTTGGCGCGATGGCAGCGCCTGGGCGCTGGGCTCCGGCCTTCTTGGCCAGAATGCACCTTTGAGAGTCGTGCCCACTCCGTTTGACTGGTTGAAGGCTGGCGGCCAAGCGCTCTGCATTCTTGATTGGGCGGCGCCTGCGCATTGTTGGGAACTGCTGCGCGGGGAACTCGCGCTCGAACTACCCGATGGCCAACTGCGGAATCGGCTACGCAACGCCCTCGTTCGAAATGCAGCTCTCCCGCCCATGGAGGTCGCGCCGCGTGCCGCTTAGTCTGGCCCAAGTCGATGATCGGCAGCAGATGCGAGGCGGGGCCAAGGGCGCAGAGCCTCGGCCGATCCTGCCGTTTGAGTGGGCTGGAAGCACTTCCCCTGTCTTGGACGGGCTGTGGTTGATTGACGAGTGGTTGCCGAAGCAAGGCATTGCTGCGGTTTATGGCCACCCAGGTACAGGAAAAAGCTTCCTCGCTCTCGATATGGCTGCGCATGTGGCCAGCGGGTCGCCTTGGGCCGGGCGCCACGTCGAACGCGGGTTGGTACTCTATGTCGTGGCGGAAGGCCAAACAGGCTTTCGCAATCGCCTCTTTGCTATGCAACAGGCTGGTCAGATCGCACGCGATGCGCCGTTCGCTTTCATCCCGACGCCGATCGATATGCAGGCACCCGATGGCGACTTGCCATCGCTCTTGGAGACGATCCGCGCGGCGACCGATCAAGCTGGTTTGCCCATTGCAATGCTAGTGATTGATACCCTGTCCAAGACGTTTGGTGCGGGCAAAGAAAACACCGACGATATGGCCGGCTACGTCGCCAACTGCCAACGCGTCGCCTCGGCGTTCGATTGCTTGACCGTGATTGTACACCATCGGCCCAAAGACGGGGAGAGCAGGGATTTACGGGGGCACTCGTCGCTGCGTGGTGGCTTGGAAACCATGATCCTTGTCGAGGCGGGCGATATCAAGACGGCGACCACGCTCAAACAGAAGGACGGCGAGGATAACGTTGCGGTGCGCTTCAAGCTGGAGCGCGTCGTGATCGGCGTCGACAAGCGCGGTAAGGAGATCAGCACTTGCCTAACCCATGTCGTGGATGGCGTCGCAGCGCCGGCGCCTAAACACCCCATGGATGTCAAGCGCGCGGGCCTGTCCGGGCATAAGAAGACCGCGCTTCGGACTATTGAGGATATCATCGAGCGCAGTGGCGTGAACCCACCCAGCGAGATCCCTACAGATAGCATTGATCGCTACCGGACATGGAAGGCCGTCGATGCTGCTGCCGTTAGCGAGCGCCTCAAAAACGAGTTCTACGCGCTCGAGGACGGTGACGAGGAAAAGCGCCGGGACAACTCCCGCCGCAACGCAAATCGCGCCCTGAAAGACCTCAAATCGCTGGGTGTGATCGGCAGCTTTGGGGAATGGATTTGGCTCAATTGACCGGGACAAACCGCCCCATTTTTACCCTCGGCGGGACGAGTGGTTTTGTCCCGGTCCGGGACGAAGGTGGGACGAAAATCGGGACAAATGAAATGGCGCAATTCTGCGAGTTTTTGAGCTTTGGAGCAAAGGTGGGACGAATTTCGGGACAACACCGGGACAACGGGACAAGTGGGACAACACCCTTTAGGGGTTGTCCCTTTGTCCCGCCCGTCCTGCTGACTGCGGGGGACAAGGCGTGAGCTTGCAAATCTCATCGGAACAATATGAGCGCTGGGCTGAAAAGCGTTGCCAGTGGCTGAGACAGTGGAACGAACTTGGGGGCACAGTCAGCGCCCAGTTGAACGAACGCGGCGCGATTTGTGGGGTGGAGATTTTTGCACCCGATCGTGACGCGCTGGACGCCAAACAGCGCTGGGTCCTTTCGTGTCTTGAGCGGCAATTCGACTGGTCCGATGTGGCCTTTGCCTTGGAGCGGTCTGGGCAGCTTGTCGGCCCTGAAGCGCAACAGGGGCGAATGCAGTGACGGAACCGCGCTCCCCTCGACCGGAGCATGACGCGCGCCCGCGCGCGAGGCGTAAGGGCAAGTTACCTTCGACCGGCGCCGCTTCGTTGTCGCAAGGTCCGCTGTCTGCCCAACAGATGGAAATCTGCCAGCGCATCATGGCGGGCCAGAGCGTCCGGAAGATCTGCGCTGATGAGCACATGCCCGCGCAGTCGACGGTATTCGAATGGCTTGCTCGCAATGCCGATTTCCGCGCTGCCTATTCGCTGGCCAAGAGTTTTCAGGCCGAGACGCTGGCAGACGAAATCCTTGAGATCGCGGATGATGCGGCCGGGGACTTCGCGGTCGGTGAGGATGGCCCACAATTCCAAGCGGAGCACGTCCAGCGCGCCCGCCTGCGGGTTGATAGCCGCAAGTGGCTGGCCTCCAAGCTCGCGCCCAAGCGCTATGGCGATGCCCTGTCACTGAGACACGGGAGCGCCGATCCTGGCTCGCGCCAACTCACCCAAGAAGAGATCACTTCTCGCCTCGCTGCGATCTTGTCGGGCGTGGCCAATCGAAAGGGACGACCATGAACCTCGCAAACATACTTCGGACCGGCACGCCTGCAGAATTGCGCGAGATTGGCGAGCTCCTGCTTCAGCTGGCTGACATGCCGCGCGATGCGGGCTGGCAGGCGATGACCGATAGCACGCTGAAGCGCTTTCAGAACCCTGACGATGCGCGCCTTGTCGATCACATCCAGCGCTGGGATGCTACATGCAGGGCGTGGCATGCCAAGCTTTATGCCGACAAGACCAGTCATCGGCATTTGCTTGCCGCTGAACTCGAGCGGCGCGGCGATACCAGGACCGAGGCAGAATACCTGGCCGATGTCGTAGGGGCGCAAGGCGTGCTCCATTCCGACGTCGAGGAGGCATTTCTGGTTCTCGAGGATGGGGTGCGTTTGCGATTCACGGACCACTAAACGTGGCACATCGTCGCCTTGCGACGCGGCCGGCGGCAATGGTGCTGGCGCCGCGTCCCGAGGGAACGACCGATGGCAATCTCGAAAGCGGACTTTGACGCCCGCCGCGCCGAACTTCAGCGCGGCATCGCCCTGGCTCAGGATGAATATGCCTCTGCCAGCCTCAAGGAGCTGACCGGCGCCGGCACTGATGCCGATGTAGATGCTGCCAAGGTGCACCTCGATGCGCTGCGCGGCAAGCTCTCGGACTTGGACGCAGCCCAAAAGGCAGCGGAGGCGGATCTTGCAGCTGAGCTGGCCGGCATCAAGCAACAGAGCTTCGCTAGCGCGGTGGATCGGGTCGAAGCTGCGCTTACCATTCGGCGTGACGCAGTGGAGGTCGTCGAAAAGGCTGCCGCCGACCTGTGCGCCGCGCTCAACGCCTATGCCGACGCAGGTCGCGAGATCGTGCGGATCGCAGGCTCGGCCGCCTCAGGCCGATCTGCTGGCGAACTGAAGAACCGTATCTTCGGCGTGGAGCAAGCGGTCAACCCGAACGCCTGGACGGCGCCGATTCTCGCTGCGTCGATCTTCGCGGAGAACCGCGTTCAGGTGGCATCGGGTGGCCAGCGTCGTGCCGAAGCTTTCGCAGGTGGCGATGCGTTGGCTTTCGAGAATCTGCGAGCCGGCAAGGTACGTGCGGCATTCCAGACCTTGGCTCCGGCGTCGGAGGCCTGATCATGGAAACACACCGCGTTCTCGTTCAGCGCCAATCGCCGGAAGGGCTGATGTGGCTTCCTGGTGATCAGGTCGTTTACTCGGGCCCGGCCCATTGGACGCTCGAACCTTTGGAAGCCAAGGCTAGGGCAAACTGGCTCACGTCGGTCGCGGACCCCGAGCGGGTGCGTGCGGCAAACGCAGGGCGTGCGATCGCTGGTGTTTTCCGTGAGGACGAGGACCCGCTCCCGGCCGGCACGTACACCCTGCGCAATGCGCGGAGCTATCCACCTTCTGGCTGGCAAGGGTAACAACGATGCGCGCCCCGCAATATCAGCAGGCCACCAGCGGCGTTCAGCCGGTGGCCGCGCGCTTCCAGGCACCCGAAATGCGAACGGGCCCGGTGGCCGCGGCGCTTATGGGGGCGGCGGAAACGCTTCAGCAATTCGCGGCCGACAAGGCTAAGCGGGACGAACTGGCCGCCCGAACCGCTAGTGGTGAAGCCGCGCTGGCCTTTCAGGATCAGGCCGGCGCGATCATGGCGGAGGCGACGACCGCGCGCGGTTTGAATGCGCAGGCTGCGCACAAGTCTGCAGACGAGGCCTTGCGGGAGGTGCAGCAGAAGTTGATTGGCGGGGCAACTTCGCCTCTGGCGCGGCAATTGATCAAGCAACAGACCGACGCCTATCTGGTCGGCTATCGCGCCGATCTCGCAAAGCACGAGACGCAGCAAGTTTTCGCCGCGGCAGGTGATACGTTTGGGGCGCAGGCCGACGCGGCCCGCCAGGCAGCGGCACAGCAATGGCAAAACCCTCAGGCGGTTGCTGCTCAAGTTCAGATCGGACGAAATGCAGCTGAGCAGCAGGCGCTGTTGCTGGGCAAATCACCGGAGGCGGTGGCCCAATCGGTAAAGGATTATGAGAGCGCCGTTCACCGCGGCACGGTTGAAATGCTGTTCGCCGGCGGCGAGAACGATGGTGCCCTTGAATATGCCAAGGCTCATCTCGATAGGATGAACCTGGGCGACCAGACCGCCATCATGGGGGCCCTCAAGGAAACAGCGCAAAACCGCCAAGCCTATTCGGATGCGCAAGCCGCAATTGCGGTTGGTGGGCCGGTCCCGGCCGCGTCATCCAGTGCCAAGTTTACACCGCCGGTCCGAAATGGGCATATCACCGATGCGTTTGGGGCGGCTCGGCCCGGCGGCCGCGCTCACAACGGCGTCGACTTCGCTGCGCCGGAGGGCACGTCAGTTACGCCTATCGCGCCCGGCACAGTGGTTGCGACAGGGCAGGACGCGCGATCAGGTCTTTACGTTGTTGTCGATCATGGCGGCGGGCTGGTTTCGACCTATAGCCACCTTGGGCGCCAGGAAGTGAAGGGTGGTGAGAAGGTCGGTGTGGAGCGGCGTGCAAAATTGACCCCCTTAGCGGGGTGATCGGCGTCTAAAATT
>NZ_DAIRTS010000026.1:0-42481 GCF_036803765.1 Novosphingobium sp. | reverse complement strand
ATACGAGATCGTCCAGGTTCCCGAACTCTACGGCGATCTCATCCGCGCGCGCGGCGTCGAAGGCACCTATGTCGGCGCCGGCGAAGCGGAAAGCCCGTGGGTGCCCTTCGGTGACAATGCGGCGATCCGCCATCTGGCGTTCGACGTGCGCGAGAACGTCTATGTCAACATCCTGTGGATCAAGGGGCCGGGCGTTATCGGCACGCACAAGCATCGCGGCCGGGTCTGGGCGATCGGGCTCGAGGGCTCGTTCCGCTACCTCGAATACGACTGGGTGTGCAAGCCGGGCGAGTTCATCACCGAGACGCCGGGCACCGCACATACGCTGGTGACCGACGACCCCAACGGGATGAAGGCGCTGTTCCACATGCAGGGCGCCAACGAGTTCTTCGACGCCGAGGGCAATCACGTCGAGACGCTCGATGTGTGGTGGTTCATGAACCACTACGAGACCTATTGTCGCGAAAACGGCATCGCGATCAACAAGCAGCTGTATCTCTGATCCGATGCGCGAGGGCGTTCCCAGGCTGGGCCCGGCCCCGCGCGAGGCCTACCTCAAGGCGTGCTGGTACGTTGCCGGCTGGGCCGACAGGCTGGGCAACGAGCCGCAAGACCGGGTCTTCCTCGAAGAGCCGGTCGCGCTGTTTCGCGATGAACAGGGCGTGGCGCATGCCGTGGGTGGGCGTTGCCCGCACCGGTTCGCGCCGCTCGGGCAGGGCAGGGTGGTTGAGGGCACCCTGGCCTGTCCTTATCACGGGCTGCGCTTCGATGGGACGGGCGCCTGCGTGTTCAATCCCCATCCCGGCGGGCAATTGCCGGCCGCGCGCTTGCCGGTCTACCCGCTGGTTGAGCGCCATGGCCTGCTGTGGATATGGATGGGCGATGCCGCCCACGCCGACCCGGCGGCCATTCCCGATTTCGGCTGGCTTGCCGATCCGGCGTGGGACGTGGTGCGCGGCGCGACGCGTGCCGAGGGGCACTATGAGCTTTACAGCGATAATATTCTCGACCTCAGCCACGCCAACTTCGTCCATCCCGCACTCGTTGCCAGTGCCTTCACCGAAGGCGAGCGGCGCTTCTGGCAGGACGGCGACACCGTTCACGCAGAATATGTGCAGATGGGCGCTCCGTTGTCACAAGGCATCGGCGCGATGCTCGGTCGCGTGGGCGAGCTGCAGGATTTCTATGGCGAAGTAACCTGGCACGCCCCGGCCGTCTTGCGCTTCGACTTCATCGCCGGGCCGCCGGGCACCCCGCGCGAGGCTTGCACGCTGCTGCCCTCGCTTCACGCCTTCACGCCCGAGACGCCGGACACCACGCATTACGTCTGGGCCACGGGCCGCGACTTCGCGCTGGGCGATGCCGGCTTTTCCGAGGCGATGCGTGGCGCGCTCGAGCATGCGTTCGAGCGCGAGGACATGCCGATCATCCGCGATAGCCACCGCCTGATGCGCGGGCACGATTTCTGGGACCTCAAGCCGTGGGTGCTGAACGGCGATGGTGGCGGCATCCGTGCGCGTCGCATGCTGCAGCGCCTGATCGCCCGTGAACGCGGGCAGGACCAAGACAGCGCCGCCTGAGCGGCCACCATCATGGGAGACGATACGATGTCCATTCTCGACCGCTTCAGCATTGCGGGGCGCAGCGCACTGGTCACTGGCGCGGCCAGCGGCATCGGCCTTGCCTATGCCGAAGCCATGGCCGAAGCCGGCGCCGCGGTGACGCTGGCCGACATCGACCTGGAAGGGGCCGAGCGTGAGGCGGCGCGGCTCACCGCCGCAGGCCATACCGCCCGTGCCGCGCACTGCGACGTGTCGGACTTCGACGCGGTGGCCACAGCCTTCGACGCGCATGCCGAGGCCTATGGCGGGCTCGATATCTGCTTCGCCAATGCCGGGATCGACGCGGGCGCTGGATTCTGGAACCCCGCCGGACATCGCAATCCCGACGGACAGGTCGATACCTACGACCCGGCGCGGTGGGCCAAGTCGATCAACGTCAACCTCAACGGCGTCTTCCACACGATCTCGAACGCCGTGCGGATCATGAAGCAGGACGGGCGCGCCAATGGCCGTACCGGCGGTTCGATCATCTGCACGGCGTCCAATGCCGGGCTGGTGACCGAGCCGATCGTCGGCCTGCCCTACATGCCCGCCAAGGCCGGGGTGCTGCACATGGTGCACGCGCTGGGCCTCGAGCTTGCCGAGTTCCGCATCCGCGTCAACGCGATCGCGCCGGGGCCGTTTGTCACCAACATCGGCGGCGGCTGGCTCAAGAAGGACCCTGTCGCCCGCGCAGCCTGGGATGCAATCGTGCCGCTCGGCAAGCTGGCGGAAACGGACCAGATCAAGCCGCTGGCGCTGCTGCTGGCGTCCGACGCGTCCGACTACATGACCGGCAGCCATGTCGTGATCGATGGCGGGATGATGCTGGGCAAGTACAAGTAATGCGCGCCGTCGTCATGCAGGGGCTGCACCGGCCCCTCGCACTGGAAACCGTGCCCGATCCGACGCCGGGCGAGGGCGACCTCGTCGTCAGGGTTGGCCGCTGCGGCATTTGCGGGTCCGACCTGCACATGACCGAGGACGAGGCCTATGGCCAGGGCGCCGGCTCGATCCTGGGGCACGAGTTCGCCGGGGAAGTCGTTGCGCTGGGCAAGGGCGTCGAGGGGTGGCGCCTGGGCGACCGCGTGGCAGTCAGCCCGCTCAAGAGCTGCGGTCACTGCCCGGCCTGCCACGCGGGCGAGGTCCAGTGGTGCAGCGCCTTCGGCCTGCAGGGCGGGGGCTATGCCGAATATGCCGTGACGCGGCCCAACCAGTGCGTCCGCCTGCCCGCCACCGCAAGCCTGGCCGATGGCGCGATCATCGAGCCACTGGCCGTGGCGCTTCATGGCATCGGCCTGTCGGGCCTGCGCCGCGGCGACAAGGTACTGGTGCTTGGGGCGGGGCCGATCGGCCTAGCGGTCGCCTTCTGGGCGAGACAGCACGGCGCAGGCCGCGTCGTGGTGCAGGACATCGCCGAATGGCAGCGCGAGCGTGCGCTGGCCATGGGGGCGCATGACTTCGTGGTGGCACCGGCCGAACCCGTCGAAGCCGCTGTCCGGGCCCTGGGTGGCCCGGCGGACCTGGTCTTCGAATGCGTCGGGGCGCCCGGCCTCATCGCACAAGCCGTGCAGCAGGTGCGCAATCGCGGCACCATCGTCCTGCTCGGGCTCTGCACCCGGCCCGATACGCTGAACACGTTTGCGATGCTGTCGAAGGAAGTCCGGCTGGTCACCTCCGCCTTCTTCACCACGCACGAATACGAGGCCGCGCTCGACGCGCTCGATCGCGGGGCGGCAGAGCCCCGGATGTTGGTGACCGATACCATCCGCTTGGGCGACACCCCGGATGTCTTCGAAAGCCTGCGCAAGCGCACCCACCAGTGCAAGGTGCTGATCGATCCCATGAATTAAGCGCGGGGCGATTAGACCTTCTCGTTCGGACGGCCCCGCGATAAGCACGCTGACACGCGTCCACCGACGCCGGGGAGCAGGAACGATGAAGCGCAGTAGAGGGCCGATGACGCGAGCGGCCGCATTTTGCATCGCCCTTGCGGCAGCACTTCAGGCCGTGCCTGCGTTCGCAAGCCCGGTGCGCGATTGCCCGCTGCGCGACCGGCCCTTTTCGCTACAGTCGCCGCTGATGGACGTGCTACTCAGCCCGCGCGCCAGCGCGATCGTCAGGCGCGAGGCCGGTGACTTTTCGGGTCATCCGTTCGGCGGCATGCTCAAGCCTGCGGCGCCGAGCATGTCCGCGATCGTGACGCTGGAAGGCATTGCGCCCGCACTCGGGATCAAGCCCGCGCAACTCGCCCGCATCGGCGCGGCGTTCAAGACCCTGCCGGTGACCGCGCAGGACCGGATCGCGCGCTGCGCCCGCTACGATGGCGAACCGGTCGCCGCACCCCCGGCCAACGGACGCCGCCATGTCCTGCTGTTCGAGAAGAATGTCGGCTTCCGCGATGCCCCCGCGATCGAGGCTGCACACCGTGCCTTCGTCGCGCTGGCCGACGCGCGCGGGTGGGATGTCGTGACGACCGAGCATGCCGGCGCCTTCACACCGGCCACCCTGCGCGGCTTCGACCTGGTCATCTGGAACAACAATTCGGGCGACCTGCTCACGCTGTCCCAGCGCGCAGCGTTTCGAGCCTGGATCGAGCGGGGCGGCGCCTATGTCGGCGTACACAGCGCCTCGGGCGATCCGGCGACGTTCTGGCCGTGGTATCGCGACACGCTGGTCGGCGCGACGTTCGTCGGTCATCCGATGAACCCGCAGTTCCAGGATGCGCGGATCGTGATGGAGACCCGCGACCCCACGCTTTCGGCGGATTTGCCCAGGGAGTGGACCTGGCAGGACGAATGGTATTCGTTCGCAGCCTCGCCGCGGCGCACGGGCGCCCAAGTGGTCGCGACATTGGACGAGAAGACCTATTCGCCGAAGGGCATGACTGGCGAAAGCCTGGCGATGGGTGACCATCCGATCGCCTGGACCCGCTGCATCGGCCGCGGCCGCATGTTCTATTCGGCCATCGGCCACCGGCCCGAAGGCTACGCAGACACACGTTATCGCACGATGCTCGGCAACGCGCTCGACTGGGCAATCGCGCGTAACGCCTGCAGCGGTGCCGCCGCGCGATGAAGGCTGACGCGGCGCTGAGCGATGGGGCCCGCCTGCGCGCAATCCTTGCGGGATCGGCAGGCAACCTCATCGAATGGTATGACTTCTACATCTACGCCTTCACGGCGCTCTATTTTTCGTCGGAGTTCTTTCCCGAAAGCAATCCGCTGGTGCAGGTCATGGCGACGAGCGGGATCTTCGCGGTCGGATTCCTGCTGCGCCCGATCGGCGGATGGTACTTCGGCCGGTTCGCCGATCGGCACGGCCGCCAGCGCGCCATGGTCGCCTCGGTATTGATGATGGGGATCGGCTCGGCGCTGATCGCCGTGCTGCCGCCCTACGGCCAGATCGGTGTCGGCGCGCCCGTGCTCTTGCTGCTTGGCCGGATGCTCCAGGGATTTTCGACCGGCGGTCAATACGGGACTGCCGCTACGTACCTCAGCGAGATTGCCGGGCGCGGGCGGCGCGGGTTCTGGTCCTCGTTCCAGTATGTCACGCTGATCGGCGGGCAGTTGCTGGCAACCCTGGTCATCCTCGCGCTGCAGCACCTGCTGGGCGAGGGGGCGATGAAAGCCTATGGCTGGCGCATCGGTTTCGCAATCGGCGCGGCAGGGGCCGGCCTCATCCTCCTGCTGCGACGGCACATGCACGAGACGGGCGGGGCCAAGACGGACGCGGCAGGATCGCTGCGCAGCCTCCTCGGGGAGCACTTGCGGCCGTTCCTCATCGTCGTCGCATTGACGGCGGGCGGCAGCCTCTCATTCTACACCTTCACCACCTATATGCAGAAATACCTGGTGCTGACGGTCGGCATGACCAAGCCCGACGCCACGCTGCTGATGACCGGGGTGCTGGTGCTGTTCATGGTGATCCAGCCCGCGATGGGCGCGCTGTCCGACCGCATCGGGCGGCGGGCCAACATCCTGATCTTCGCCGCCCTGGCGATGGCGCTGACCGTGCCGATCTTTACTTGGCTGGCGCAGGCGCACTCGTTCTGGGTCGCGGGCGCGCTGGTCATGGCGGGGCTGGTGGTCAACAGCTTCTACACCTCGGTCAGCGGCGTATTCAAAGCCGAGCTGTTCCCGGTCCATGTCCGCGCGCTGGGCGTCGGACTCGCCTATGGCATCGGCAATGCGCTGTTCGGTGGCACGGCCGAGAACGTCGCGCTGGCCTTCAAGAGCGCGGGGCTGGAGAGCGGCTTCTACTGGTATGTGACGGCGCTGGCTGCGGTCGCGCTGGTGGCGGGCCTGATGCTCAGCGATACGCGGCGTGTCGATCCTCTGGCGGGGTGAACCCGCGGGCCATGGCGGCCGGCAATTCGGCCACCAGCAGCGCGACGAAATCGGCAACCTTGCGCGGCACCAGGCGACGGCGCGGGTGCATCGCCCAGATCGGCTCGGCCGTGGCGCGGACATCGTCGAGAACAACGTCGACCTGGCCCAGCGCCAATGGCCGTGCCGCATAGAAATCGGGCACCTGGCACACGCCAAGCCCGGCGATCGCCGCAGCGGTCACGGCAGGGCCGTTGTTGCATCGCCAATGCGCTTCGGGCTGGTACGTCGTCTCGGCCTGATCACGGCGGAAGTGCCAGACCGGCGCCGACCCGATCAGGCAGGCGTGGCGATCGAGATCCTCGATCCGCTCGGGCCGGCCTCGTTCCGCCAGATAGGACGGGGCGGCACAGGTCACCACGTTCCGCTCCCCCAGACGATGGGCAGCCAGGCGCAGGTCGGTCTGCGGGCCGGTACGGATGGCGAGGTCGAAGCCTTCCGCGACGATGTCGACCACGCGGTTGCTGAAATCGAGCGATACGGCGAGCGAGGGATGCGCCAGCGCATGGCGCAGCGCCAGCGGGGCGATGAAGTATTCGCCCAAGGCCGCCGGGCAGGTGATGCGCAGGCTGCCGCGAAGGCCGGGGTCGCCGCTGGCCACGGCGAGGGCCGCATCGCGCTCGTCGATGATGCGACGCCCGCGCTCGGCCAATTCCTTGCCCGCAGCGGTCAGCGCCACGAGGCGCGTGGTGCGATGGAGCAGCGTCGCCCCGGTGCGATGCTCGAGGCTGGCGATGGCGCGGCTGACATGCGAGGTGGAGCGACGCAGCTTGCGGGCCGCTGCGGCGAAACTGCCGTTCTCGGCGATCGCGACAAGCTCCTCCAGACCGTTCCAGTCCGACATTTCATTATCCCGAGCATGCAATAAACTTTTGCGTAAATGCGCGCTTTGTGCCCGCCATGCAATGCTGTAGGCACGCCGAACCAAGAGGAGAACCCCGCATGAAGACCCGTGCCGCTGTCGCTTTCGAGGCGAAGAAACCGCTGGAAATCGTCGAACTGGACCTCGAAGGGCCCAAGGCGGGCGAAGTCCTCGTCGAGATCATGGCGACCGGCGTGTGCCACACCGATGCCTACACGCTCGACGGGTTCGACAGCGAAGGCATCTTCCCCTCGGTGCTCGGCCACGAAGGCGCCGGCATCGTGCGTGAGGTCGGCCCGGGCGTCACCTCGGTCAAGCCGGGCGACCATGTCATTCCGCTCTACACGCCCGAATGCCGCCAGTGCAAATCGTGCCTCTCGGGCAAGACCAACCTGTGCACCGCGATCCGCGCCACGCAGGGCAAGGGCCTGATGCCCGACGGGACCACGCGCTTCTCCTACAAGGGACAGCCGATCTACCATTACATGGGCTGCTCGACCTTCTCCAACTTCACCGTCCTGCCCGAAATCGCGGTCGCCAAGATCCGTGAAGACGCGCCGTTCCAGACCAGCTGCTACATCGGTTGCGGCGTGACGACGGGCGTGGGCGCGGTGGTCAACACCGCCAAGGTCCAGGTCGGTGACAACGTCGTGGTCTTCGGCCTCGGCGGCATCGGCCTCAACGTGATCCAGGGCGCGCGGCTCGCCGGTGCCGGCAAGATCGTCGGCGTCGACATCAACCCCGACCGCGAGGAGTGGGGCCGCCGCTTCGGCATGACCGACTTCCTCAATTCCAAGGGCCTGAGCCGCGAGGAAACCGTCGCCAAGGTCGTCGAGATCACCGATGGCGGCGCGGATTACACCTTCGACGCCACCGGCAACACCGAAGTGATGCGCACCGCGCTCGAGGCCTGCCATCGTGGCTGGGGCACCTCGATCATCATCGGCGTGGCCGAGGCGGGCAAGGAGATCGCAACCCGCCCGTTCCAGCTCGTGACCGGCCGCAACTGGCGCGGCACGGCCTTCGGCGGCGCCAAGGGCCGGACCGACGTGCCCAAGATCGTCGACTGGTACATGCAGGGCAAGATCGAGATCGACCCCATGATCACGCACGTCATGGGTCTCGAGGAGATCAACACCGCGTTCGACCTGATGCACGAGGGCAAGTCGATCCGCAGCGTGATCGTGTTCTAATCGGCATAGGATCGCACATAGCAGCGCGCGCTTGGCGCGATGCGTGACAAGGGGCGGCCCCGCGATCAGGCGGGGCCGCCCCCATCACATCTACGGCCGTAACATGCCGAGCTCCTGCCGTTGACGCAAGGGACGGAGGCACGGTAGCCATGGGGTCATGGTCAACACGCGAACGCCGTATTCCGCAAAAACTGCTGCCTATCTGCGCCGCGAAACCGCGATCAGCGCCGGGATCAACTGCATTTTGACCCTGGTCTTTTTCCTGCTCGTCTTCGGCATGGCGCCGGTGGTGCCGGTCTGGGGCGTGGGAGCCTACGTGTTCGACTTTCTGCCGCAGGGCTTCATGGTCGCGTTCATGGGCACGCTCGTGCCTTCCCTGCTGACGAGAAAGGCCATGCGACAGGGGAAGCTTGTCGGAATTGAGGGCCCCGGTCGCCCATGGTTGCCCAGCCTTCTGGTCATGCGGGCCGTTCTGCTCGGGCTGATTGGCGCTGCCATCGGCACGGCCGCTGCGGCCGCCATTCTTGGCGCTACGGGCGCTACGCTGTTGCCCTGGGCGCTCGCGCTGGCAGCAAAGCTGGTCTTCGCTGCGGCTTTGGCCGGCACGGTCACGCCGTTGGCGCTGCGCGCCACTCTGGCGGAAGTGCCGGCCTGAGCTCGCCGTTCAGACCATCGCCATCAGACTGGCATTGCCGCCCGCCGCGGTGGTGTTGATCGAGACGCTGGTTTCCTCGAGCAGCAGGTCGAGCGGGTAGGCACCCGCTTCGGCCGCATGGACCGGCACGATCATGCCCTCGGCATCAGCCAGGCTGCGCGCGATGGCACCGAGGGCTTCCCCGCGCTGCTCGACCAGCGCGACGCAGATGGGGCGACCCGCACCCAGTGCACTGACCCGCCTGGCAACCGCCGCTGGCCAATCGGCCGGAAGCGTCTCGATGCGGGCGTGGACGATGGCGGCATCGTTGCCGGTCGCCAGGGCCGCGCCGATCTGGCGCCACAGACCGCCCTCGGTCGCGGCGTAGAGGCCGACGGTTCCCCTCGGTTCGAGGCAGTAGCGGTTGGTCTCGCCCACCGGCCCAGCGAGATTCGTCGCTACACCCAAACGCGAGGCGGCGATGTCGGCGCGGACGAGGCGTGCGGCCTCACCGTCGCCCTTGCTTTCGAGCCAATCGGCGAAGAGGACCGCAGCCGGATCGGTCCGACCCGCAAGGCCGGCAAAGGTGGGCGAAGGCGCAGGCTGGCCGCGCACGAGGCGCGACAGGTAGAGCGGCCCACCCGCCTTGGGTCCGGTGCCGGACAAGCCGCGTCCGCCGAACGGCTGGACGCCGACGACTGCGCCGATCGTGTTGCGGTTGACGTAGAGATTGCCGGCCTCGACCGCCGCCGTGACCCGCGCCACAGTCTCGTCGAGCCGGGTATGGAGGCCGAAGGTCAAGCCATAGCCCGTACGGTTGATGCCGGCGATCACGGCTTCCAGATCGCTTGCCTGATAGCGGACGACGTGTAGCACCGGTCCGAAAACCTCGCGGCCCAGCGCCTCGATGCCGGGCAATTCGATGATCGTCGGCGCGACGAACGTGCCTTCGGCGCAATCGACGGGGAGGGGCAGCCGGTGGACCGGGAAGCCTCGCGCCTGCATCGCGGCGACGTGTGCTTCGATCGTATCGCGCGCCTCTGCGGAAATCACCGGGCCGATGTCGGTCGACAGGCGGTCGGGATTGCCCGGCACCAGTTCGGCCAGTGCCCCGCGCAGCATGGCCAGCGTCCGGTCCGCCACGTCGTTCTGCAGGAACAGCACGCGCAGCGCCGAGCAACGCTGGCCGGCGCTGTCGAAGGCGGAGGCGACGACGTCGGCCACCACCTGCTCGGCCAATGCCGAGGAGTCGACGATCATCGCGTTCTGCCCGCCCGTCTCGGCGATCAGCGGGATCGAACGGCCTTCGGCATCGGTGCGCGCCGCAAGCGTGCGCTGGATGATCCGCGCCACTTCGGTCGAGCCGGTGAACATGACCCCGGCGACACCGTCCGCCTCGACGAGCGCCGCGCCGATCGCGCCATCGCCGACGAGGATCTGCAGGGCCTCGGCGGGGATGCCCGCCTCGTGGAAGATCGCGACCATGCGGGCGGCCACAAGCGGGGTTTCCTCCGCCGGCTTGGCCAGCACGGGGTTGCCCGCGACGAGGGCGGCGGCAATCTGCCCGGTGAAGATCGCCAGCGGGAAGTTCCAGGGCGAGATGCAAACGACCGGCCCGAGCGGGCGCGTATGGGCCAGCGTGGCCCGCGCCTCGACCGCGTAATAGCGCAGGAAATCGACGGCTTCGCGCACTTCCCCCACCGCATTGGCTGCAGTCTTGCCCGCCTCGCGCATGATCAGGCCCATCAGCGGCATCGTCTGGCGTTCGAGCAAAGTCGCGGCTCGCTCAAGCATCGCCGCGCGCGCGGCCACCGGCGTCTGCGCCCAGGCAGCGAGAGCATCGAGCGCGCGCGACACGGCGGCACGCGCCTCTGCCGCGCTTGCCGGCCAGACATGGCCGACGACGTCGCGGTGGTCCGCCGGGTTGCGCACCGCATCGCCCGGCGCGGCATCGGGCTGGACCACGCCAGCCTGCCAGGTAGCACCGACCGAGGCCTGCAAAACGGCCGGCAGTGCGCCGAGCACGGTCTCGTCGGCAAGGTCGAGACCCGCAGAGTTGCGGCGCTCGGCAAAGAGCTTGCCCGGCAAGGCCACGGCCGGATGCGGCGCACCCAGATCGTTGCTTGCCGTCACGATCGCCGACGGGTCGGTGACCAGTTCTGAAATGCTCACCTCGGGATCGTTGATGCGGTTGACGAACGAGGAGTTCGCCCCGTTCTCGAGCAGCCGGCGGACGAGGTAGGCGAGCAGGGTCTCGTGTGTGCCGACGGGTGCATAGACCCGGCAGGGCCGGTCGAGCTTGTCGGCGCCCACGACCTGGTCGTAAAGGCCTTCGCCCATGCCGTGCAGGCACTGGAACTCGTAGTCGCCCAGCTTGAAGTCCGGTCCGGCGAGATGCAGCACCGAGGCCAGCGATTGCGCGTTGTGCGTGGCGAACTGCGGGAACACCACGTCGCGTGCGTCGAGCAGCTTGCGCGCGCAGGCGACGTAAGCGAGGTCGGTGTGGACCTTCTGGGTATAGACCGGGAAGTCCGCCAGCCCATCGACCTGCGCGCGCTTGATCTCCGCATCCCAATACGCGCCCTTGACCAGGCGGACCATGATGCGGCGGCCGCTGCGGCGGGCCAGATCGACGATCCAGTCGATCACGAAGGGGCAGCGCTTCTGGTATGCCTGCACCACGAACCCCAGCCCATTCCACCCGGCGAGATCGGGATCGGTGGCCAGCGCCTCGAGCAGGTCGAGCGAGAGTTCGAGGCGGTCGGCTTCCTCGGCATCGATGTTGAGACCGATGTCGTACCCGCGCGCGAGCACGCACAGCGCCTTGACGCGCGGCAGCAGTTCCGCCTTCACGCGCCCGGCCTGCGCGCGCACGTAGCGCGGATGCAGAGCCGACAGCTTGATCGAGATGCCAGGCCCCGCGTGAATGCCACGGCCGGCCGAGGCGCGGCCGATGGCCTCGATCGCCTCGACATAGGCCGCATTGTAGCGGTCGGCGTCGGCGGCGGTCATCGCGGCCTCGCCCAACATGTCGTACGAGAAGGCAAAGCCCTTGGCCTCGCGCGGGGCGGCGCGCTTCAAGGCCTCGTCGATGGTCTCGCCCGTGACGAACTGCTCGCCCATCATGCGCATCGCGGCATCGACCGCGCGGCGGATGACCGGCTCGCCCATCCGCGCGATGAGACGGGTGAGGCTCGCGCCGAGGCCGGCCTCGTCTTCGGCGCCGACCAGTTTGCCGGTGAGCAGCAGGCCCCACGAGGCGGCGTTGACGAAGACCGGGCGATCCTTGCCGAGGTGGCCGCGCCAGTCACCCTGCGCGATCTTATCGCGGATCAGCGCATCGCGGGTCGCCGTGTCGGGTATGCGCAGCAGCGCCTCGGCCAGGCACATCAGCGCCACGCCCTCGGGGCTGCTGAGCGCATATTCCTGTACGAGCGATTGCACCGCCCCCGGCTTGGCGCTCGCCCGTAGCCGGGTGATGAGCAATTCCGCCGTGGCACGAACCGGCTCGACCAAGTCGGCGGGCAGGGTCGCGGCGGGCAGGAGCGAGGTCACGCAGGCGCGCTCGTCCCGCCGAGTCGCCGCGGTGATCGCCTGACGGAGCGGCGACTGGCCGGCGAGCGGCGTGACGAAGCGGGCGAAGGGCGCGGTCTGTTCCATGCGCGCATCATATCACGCTTGGAACAGGCAATTTGCCCATAGATGGGGCAACGAAAGGCGCAGCGCATTGCCTGGCAAGCCCCCAACAGTACAATCAGCCTAGCGCAGTGGTCGCTTTTCCAGTTTTCTGGCCAGCGTTCGCCGATGCATGCCGAGCCGCCGCGCCGCTTCGGAAATGTTGAAATCGCATTCGACCAGCGTCGAATGGATGTATTCCCATTCCACCGTCTTGATCGAGCTCTTGCGCGTATCGAGCGGCACCGTCGGGTCACCCGCGACCCGGCCGAACGCCTCCTCGATGTCGTCCGTGTTGGCCGGCTTGGCGAGGTAGTGCGAGGCGCCGAGCTTGATCGCCTCCACCGCGGTGGAGATCGAGGCGAAGCCCGTCAGCACGACGATCCGGGTATCGGGATCGCGATCGGCCAGCATGTGGACGCAGGTCAGCCCCGAGCCGCTGCCGAGTTTCAGATCGACCACGGCAAACTGGAAATCGTTGTCGTCGAGCAGTGTCTCGAGATCCTCGGGGCTGGCGGCATGATCGACCGCATAGCCCCGCCGTTCGAACGAGCGCCGAAGCGTGCGCGCGAAAGCCGGATCGTCTTCCACGATCACCAGGCGAGGCAAATCGGTCGCCGTGGAATCGGTCGTCGCGTCCGCGTCAGGCGGCATGGTCTTCTCCTGCGTCTGTACCGGCGCGATAGGCCAGCGACGCCATCGGGATCGTCAATCGTACGAGTGCGCCGCGAGCCGACCGGTTCTCCACCTCGACCCGGCCACCGAGCTTGCGCACCACGTTGACCACAAGGAACAACCCGAGCCCCCCGCCGTCGCGCCCCTTGGTCGAGTTGTAGGGCCGGCCAAAGGTTTCCAGCATGGCCGGCGCGAAACCGGGGCCGAGGTCGAGCACGGTGAGGACGATGTCCCCGCCGTTGAGTTCGGCACGCAGTTCGACGAATTCGGGCGACACCTCGAGCGCGTTGTCGATCACGTTGCCGATGATCTGGCGCAGCGCCGGATCGGCGACGATCGGGCGGTCGCTGCGTACGGTATCATGCAGCCGAACGACGCCTCCGGCGCGCTCGTTCCATTCCGCGGCGATGGTCTCGAGGAACTCGCCCAGCGTCGTGATCCGGGGATTGTCCCCGCGTGCCTCGCCGGCGCTCATCAGGATGCCCGAGAGGATCGATTTGCAGCGACGCAGCTCGGACGCCATGTCCTGCACTTCGTCGCGCAGGTCAGGGTCGGTCTGAATCGCGGGGTGACGCTGCCAATCGCCAAGGATCACCGACATCGTCGCCATCGGTGTGCCCAGTTCATGCGCCGCGCCCGACGCGAGCAGACCCAGGCGCACGATGTGCTGCTCTTCGGCGGCCTGTTGCCGCAGCACGGCCAGCGCCTCCTCGCTCTGCCGCCGATTGCGGTCCATGCGGATCACGAAGAAGACCAGCAGCGCCGCCACCAGCACGAAGCAGACGAGATTACCCAGCTGGAACAGTTCGATCGCCCCGTCGAACATCCCGCCGGGCAAGTCGAGGGGCCGGTGCGCAAAGGCCAGTCGTGCCACGATCACCCCGGCCATTGCTGCCACGATCACGCTCCAGTTCGGCGGCAGCAAAATGGCGGCGATCACGATCTGCATCAGGAACAGGAACGTGAAGGGGTTGGACGTGCCGCCACTGAAATAGAGCTGCCAGGCCAGGGCGAGCATATCGAGCGTCAGCGCGCCGAGAAGTTCGACATAGGTATAGCCCGCGCGCCCGCGGTCGAGCAGCAGCGTCAGACCGTTGATGACGATCAGCAGCGCAGGCACGGCGATCAGCGGCGCGATGTCGAGACGCACGCCGAGCAGATGCACACTCACCCAGATCGCGACGAGCTGGCCGGCGGCCGCAAGCCAGCGCAGTTGCACCAGGAGCGCCATGTTGCGCGCGCTGCCGGCAGGATAGGTCGGCCGGGACTGCGCCTCGGCTTGCGGGTCGGATAGTGCCGAGGCGGGATGGGGTGTCGTGGCGCTCATCGCGCCTTGCGCACTACCACGAATATCGCCGCAAGCGAGAGGCCTGCAAGGGCAAACCAGGTCAGCGCATAGGCCAGGTGGTTGTTCGGAAACTGGACCACGGTCAGGCCCGGCACCGGGACGGGTGCAAGCGTGCGCGCCGGCGTTTCGGTCTGCGCATCGAGAAAATAGCGCGTCTCGCCGGGCGGCAGGCGGCGGGCGATGGTCATGGCGGACAGGTCACGCGCGTACCAGCGCTCCTGTTCGGGGCGATTGGCGCGCAGCAGCGTGCCGCGCGGTTCGGTCTGGCGAACGAGGCCGACCACGCGAACCGGCCCGGTCGGCACTGCGGCGCGCGCCGCCTCGAGCCGCGTGCCCAGCGGCACGAACCCGCGGTTGACCCAGATCGCGGGTGCCGCGCCGCGGCTCACGGGCACCATGACCCAATAGCCGTTACCGAGCGGACTGGTCGCGGTGGCGAGGACGACGCCGCGAGGGTCGAACACTCCGTTCACGACGACACGATGATAGGTGAGGGCGGCAAGGTCGCCGCGTGGGAGCGCTTCGGGAGGCACCGGGGCGGCGCGAAGGGCGCGCGCCACGTCGGCAATCAGCGCTTCTTTCCAGGCAAGGCGCTGGACCTGCCAGATGCCGAGCGCGGCAAAGCCGGCTGCGAACACCAGCAGGAGCAGGACGGGCAGCACGCGCCGTGTGGCTCGACCCGTGGCGGAGCCGCGCACAGTGCTGCCCGTCTGCATGGTTCAGTCCATCTGTTCCATGTGCTGCATCGGCATCATGTTGTGGTTCATGTGGTACATGACCCACAGCGTGCCCGACAGCACGACCAGCACGACGACGCCGGTGAAGATCAGCGCGAGCAGGTTCCACCCGCCCTCGGCCTTGCCGTTCATGTGCAGGAAGAAGATCATGTGGACGACCACCTGCACGGCGGCGAAGGCAGCGACGACCAGCACCGTCGTGCTCTTGTCGGCGATGACACCGCCCATGACCAGCCAGAAGGGGATCGCCGTCAGGATGACCGAGAGGACGAAGCCGATCACGTAATCGCGCATCGACCCGTGGGCTTCGTGCTCGTGATGGCCGATCGAGTGGGGATTGGCTTCGCCGTGCGCGTGCTGGTGCGCCAGGTCGTTGTAGTTCTTCGCGCTCATCGCACCATCCCGATCAAATAGACGAAGGTGAAGACGCCGATCCACACGACGTCGAGGAAGTGCCAGAACAGCGACAGGCACATGAGGCGGCGCTGGTTGGCCTGGATCAGACCCTTGCGCGACACCTGCACGACCAGCGTGAACAGCCAGATCAGGCCGAACGTGACGTGGAGGCCGTGTGTGCCGACCAGCGTGAAGAACGCCGACAGGAACGCGCTGCGCTGCGGCGTGGCGCCCTCGTGGATGAGGTTGGCGAACTCGTAAAGCTCGATCGACAGGAAGGCCGCGCCGAACACGGCAGTGACCAGCAGCCAGAGCTGGGTCTGGCCGACCGACCCACGCTGCATCGCCAGCATGGCGAAGCCGTAGGTGATCGACGAGAACAGCAGCATCGAGGTGTTGACCGCGACCAGCGGCAGCTCGAACAGCTCGCGCGGGCCGGGGCCGGCGGCATAGTTGCCGCCGAGCACGCCGAACGCGGCGAACAGGATCGCGAAGATGAGGCAGTCGCTCATCAGGTAGATCCAGAAGCCCAGCATGGTGCTGTGACCCTCGGGATGGTCGTGCTCGTCGAGATCCCAATACTTGCCGAGCTTGGTCAGCGAGGCGGGCAGGGCCGCCGACGCCGGGTGGTGATGGGTCTCGCTCATGCCGAGGCTCCCTGGGTGTGGGCAAGGCGTTCCAGCTGGGCCGTGCGCTTCGCCTCGGTGGCGGCAACTTCATCGGCCGGGATGTGGAAGTCCCGCTTGTAGTTGAAGGTATGGCCGATCGCAGCAACCAAGAGGCCGACAAGGCTGATGCCCGCCATCCACCAGATGTGCCAGATCATGGCGAAGCCCAGCACGGTGCTGATGCCGGCGATGACCACGCCCGCGCCGGTGTTGCTGGGCATGTGGATCGGACGGAAACCTTCGAGCGGACGACCGACGTTGGCACGCTTCATGTCGTCCCACGCGTCGATGTCGTTGACCAGCGGCGTGAACGCGAAGTTGTAGGCCGGCGGCGGCGAGCTGGTCGCCCATTCGAGGGTGCGGCCATGCCACGGGTCCCCGGTCTCATCCTTGAGCTCTTCGCGCTTCCAGATCGACACGCCGTACTGCACGATCATCGCACCGATGCCGGCGGCGATCAGCAGGGCGCCGAGCAGCGCGGCGATGAAGTAGGGCTGCAGGCTGGGATCGTCGAACACGCGGGTCCGGCGGGTCACGCCCATCAGGCCCATGATGTAGAGCGGGGTAAAGGCGAGCCAGAAGCCCGGCACCCAGCACCAGAACGAGACCTTGCCCCAGAACGCGTTGAGCTTGAAGCCGAAGGCCTTGGGCCACCAGTAGTTGATCGCCGCGAACGTGCCGAACACGACGCCGCCGATGATCACGTTGTGGAAGTGCGCGATCAGGAACAGCGAGTTGTGCAGAACGAAGTCGGCCGGGGGCACGGCAAGCAGAACGCCGGTCATGCCGCCGATGGTGAAGGTGAGCATGAACGCCACGGTCCACATCATCGGCAGGTCGAAGCGGATGCGGCCGCGGTACATCGTGAACAGCCAGTTGAACAGCTTGGCGCCCGTGGGGATCGAGATGACCATGGTGGTGATCCCGAAGAAGCTGTTGACGCTGGCGCCCGAACCCATCGTGAAGAAGTGGTGGAGCCACACGAGATACGACAGGATGGTGATGACGACGGTCGCGTAGACCATCGAGGTGTAGCCGAACAGGCGCTTGCCCGAGAACGTCGAGGTGATTTCCGAGAACACGCCGAAGATCGGCAGGACCAGGATGTAGACCTCGGGGTGACCCCAGATCCAGATGAGGTTGACATACATCATCGGGCTGCCGCCGAAGTCGTTGGTGAAGAAGTTGGTCCCCACGTAACGGTCGAGCGAGAGCAGCACGAGAACGGCGGTCAGCACCGGGAAGGAGGCGACGATCAGGACGTTGGTGCACAGCGCGGTCCAAGTGAAGACCGGCATGCGCATCATGGTCATGCCCGGCGCGCGCATCTTGATGATTGTGGCGATGAGGTTGATGCCCGACAGCGTGGTACCGACACCCGCCACCTGCAGCGACCAGATGTAGTAGTCGACGCCGACACCGGGGCTGTAGGCGAGGCCCGACAGCGGCGGAAACGCCAGCCAGCCGGTCTGCGCAAATTCACCCAGGAACAGCGAGGCCATGACCAGCACGGCGCCGCCGGTGGTCATCCAGAAGCTGAAGTTGTTGAGGAACGGGAACGACACGTCGCGCGCGCCGATCTGCAGCGGCACGACGTAGTTCATCAGACCCGTGACGAAGGGCATCGCCGCGAAGAAGATCATGATGACGCCGTGCGCCGTGAAGACCTGGTCGTAGTGATGGGCGTTGAGGTACCCGTCGCTGCCGTTGAAGGCCATGGCCTGCTGCAGGCGCATCATGATCGCGTCGGCAAAGCCGCGCATGAACATGATGAGGCCGAGGACCATGTACATGATCCCGATCTTCTTGTGGTCGACGCTGGTGAACCATTCCTTCCACAGGTACCCCCAGAGGCGGAAGTACGTGAGGATGCCGAGCAGGCCGATGCCGCCGAGGACGACGCCCACGAAGGTCGCGGCCACGATCGGCTCGTGCAGGAATGGCAACTGGTCCAGGGATATCCGCCCCAGAAGCGGTGACCACTGCGGTGCAGCGGTGGCAGGAAGGGGAACTGCGGTCATCGCGGTGTCCATCGGTCAGAAAAACAGGAACGTATCGAAATTTGGGGTGGCCTGTCGGCCGCCGGCAACCTGCATCAAGAGGCAGGCGCCATCAGCGGTGCGGCGAGGCTGACGTGCGGGCCACTGGCCTGGTTGATCCCGGCGCCGCGCAGACGGTCGAGCGAACGCGGGGCAGCCAGGTCGCTGGGCGCCGCCGACATCGGCCGGTTGTCGCTGCAGTAGGCCTTCACGAAGCGATCGGTCTGGGCGACGACGCTGCCGGGCAGCACCGGGGTCTCGGTGACGCGGCCGTTCTTGTCGTACGTCAGCGCCGCGACGTTGAGCATGGCCGCCTCCTTGGGCACGCCGCCCTTGGCATCGAGCATGGCCATCTGGCTGGAGCAGATCTTGCCGGGCTGGACGCAGAGGTCGACCACCGCGTTGAACAGGTCCGGGGTGACGCTGGCGTAATGATGGACCGGCTCGCCGATGCTCGGGCGATCGAGCGCGATGTAGCCTGGGCGGTCGAGTACGGTGGCGGCCTTGTCGGCCTTCACGCCGGCGACCCACTGGGCAAAGCCCTGGTCCGAGACAGCGCGGGTGACGAAGTGCATCTTGGAGAAGCCGGCGCCACTATAGTGCGCGGACAGGCCCTTGAACGTGCCTTCCTGGTTGAAGACGGCGTGCAGCTTCGTCTCCATGCCGGGCATTGTATAGATCATGCCGGCAAGCGCAGGCACATAGAACGTGTTCATCACCGTCGACGAAGTCAGCCGGAAGCGCAGCGGCCGGTTGGCCGGCACGACCAGTTCGTTGACCGTGGCGATGTTCTGCTCGGGGTAGATGAACAGCCACTTCCAGTCCATCGACACCACCTCGACGTCGAGCGGCGCAGCGGTTGCGGCCACGGGCGTCTTGGCGTCGATCCGGCCGATAGTGCGGTAGGGATCGAGCAGGTGCGTGCCCACCCAGGTCACCGCACCAAGTGCAATGATGATGAGCAGCGGGGCAGCCCAGATCATCAGCTCGAGCTGGGTCGAGTGGTTCCATTCCGGATCGTACTTCGCCTCGGTATTGGTGGCGCGATAGCGCCAGGCAAAGATGACGACGGCCGCCATGACCGGAATGACGATCAGCAGCATCAGCACGGTCGCGATCACGACAAGATCGGCCTGCTGGCGCGCCACGTCGCCGGCGGGGTTGAGAACCACCCAGTCGCAGCCGGCAAGCGGCAGGGCCAGGGACGAGACGATGGCGCAGCGCAGCAGGCGCGCCCGATTCAGGAGTTTCGCACGCATGCTGCGCACCTAGATGCGGCAGGGGGTGCAAACGATAGGACATTTTGTCCAATCCCCTTCGCGGTCGCACAAAGACAATAGGGCGCTATTGACAGGTCGTCCGCCATGGCGGCCGGCCCTTCGGCGCGTTTGCTGGAATGCGCCCGAAATCCAAGGAGTTTGCGTCAATCATGACTGCCGCCGGAGTCGACTATAACGCAGGGATGGGCCCTGATTCCCACGATGGCACCGGACATGGCGCGATCTCGCCGGGCGAAATAGCCATCGGCGTCATCATCGGCCGCACGTCCGAGTTCTTCGACTTCTTCGTCTATGCGATCGCCTCGGTGATTGTATTCCCGAAGGTGTTCTTCCCCTATCTCGACCCGCTCAACGGCACGCTGGCCTCGTTCGCGGTGTTCCCGCTGGCGTTCATCGCCCGGCCACTGGGCTCGCTGTTCTTCATGTGGCTCGACCGTGCCTACGGTCGCGGGTTCAAGCTGACCGTGGCCCTGTTCGGGCTCGGCGGCTCGACGGCGGCCATCGCCTTCCTTCCGGGCTATGCCGACATGGGCCGCGATGCGGTCCTGCTTCTCGCGCTGCTGCGCCTTGGCCAGGGCTTCGCGCTGGGCGGCACCTGGGACGGCCTCGCCTCGCTGCTCGCGCTGAATGCGCCCGAGGGCAAGCGTGGCTGGTACGCCATGATCCCGCAGCTGGGTGCGCCGCTCGGCCTCATCGTCGCCAGCCTGCTCTTCGCGTTCTTCACCGAATCGCTGCCCGCGGACGACTTCCTGTCGTGGGGCTGGCGCTTCCCGTTCTTCGTGGCCTTCGCGATCAACGTCGTGGCATTGTTCTCGCGCTTGCGCATCGTGGTGACCCCGGAATTCCAGCGCCTGTTCGAATCGCGTGACCTCGTCGCCGAACGCCCCATCGTCACGATCCGCGAACAGTGGAAGACCATCGTGATCGGTGCTTTCGCGCCGCTCGCCAGCTTCGCACTGTTCCACATGGTCACCGTTTTCCCGCTGTCGTGGGTGTTCATTTTCACCTCGGAAGAACCGACCCGCTTCCTCACCATCGAGGCCGTCGCTGCTGCCGTCGGCGTGGGCGCGATCGTGATCTCGGGCCTCGTGGCCGACCGCGTCGGTCGCCGCACGCTGCTCGGCTTCTCGGCCGCCGCCATCGCCGCGTTCTCGGGCTTCGCGCCCCAGCTGCTCGGCATCGGCATCGCCGGCGAGATCTCGTTCATGCTCACGGGCTTCATGCTGCTCGGCCTGGCGTTCGGCCAATCCTCGGGCGCGGTCGCCGATGCCTTCGGGACGCGTCACCGCTACACCGGCTCGGCGCTGACCAGCGACCTTGCCTGGCTGCTCGGCGCTGGCTTTGCGCCTTATGCCGCGCTGTGGCTCTCGGCCAATTACGGCCTGCTGGCATCGGGTGCCTACCTGCTCTCGGGTGCGATCGGCACGATCGTCGCGCTCTGGGCAAACCGCACCGCCGCCACGCGCTGACGCAAGCGCATCGGCGCCTGAACGAAAAACGGCCCGGGAGCGCTCCCGGGCCGTTTTTTGTATCTCGACCGAACGGCTCGATCAGTCCGCCGCGCTCCGCGATTGCGCCGCCTGCACCGTGTTGCTCAGCAGGCAGGCGATCGTCATCGGTCCGACGCCGCCCGGAACCGGCGTCACCGCGCGCGCATGGGCCATTTCCTGCGATGCGCAATCGCCCACCAGCCGGGTCGTGCCGTCCGGCGCGGTGACGCGTGTGATCCCGACGTCGATGACCACCGCGCCAGGCTTGACCCAGTCGCCGCGTACCAGCTCCGGCGCACCGGCTGCCGCCACGACGATGTCAGCCTTGCGCACGATGTCCGGCAGGCCCTGCGTGGCGATATGCGTGACCGTCACGGTGCATTCACGTTCGAGCAGCAGCATGGCCACCGGCTTGCCGACGATGTTGGACTTGCCGATCACGACCGCGTCGAGGCCACGATAGCTGTCGATCACGGTATCGAGCAGGAGCATGCAACCGAGCGGGGTACAGGGCACCAGCCCGCCGGTCCCGGTGGACAGACGGCCGACGTTGACCGGGTGAAAGCCGTCGACGTCCTTGCCCGGGTCGATCGCATCGAGCACCTTGCCGGCATCGATCTGTGCGGGAAGGGGCAACTGCACGAGGATGCCATCGATCGTCGGGTCAGCGTTCAGCGTGGCGATCAGGGCAAGAACCACGTCCTCGGCGGTATCGGCGGCCAGCCGATGCTCGACCGAGCGGATGCCCACCCTGGCGCACTGGCTGATCTTGCGGCCGACATAGACCTCGCTGGCGGGGTCGTTGCCGACCAGCACCACGGCGAGCCCGGGCTGGCGTCCGCCGGCCGATACGATCTCGGCCACCGTGGCGGCAGTCCGCTCCGACAAAGCGCCGGCGATTGCCTTTCCATCGATCAGCGCGGCCATGACAGATCCTTTGTCATCTCTCTCCCTTTCATCCCGGTCGGGCGATCACGGCGGGCGATGCTCGTCCCATGCCGCAGCGTCGTGTACCGTTTGGCACTGTCAACGCATCACGGTCCATAGGGGAAATCGTATGTGTTGCATACAAAATCCCGCATCGCCTTGGTCAGCGAAGACGAAAAAAAGGGGCCGAGCGGAATTAACCGGTCGGCCCTTTTGAAGTTTGGGAGAGGATGCCTGAAAGGCCTGTTCGGAATGACGCACTGCGGCACGACCGGCAAATGCGTTTCACGCCGCTCCAGATGCAAAAACCTCAACCGCAAATTTTCGTCAACCGGTTTCCGTTGACACCGGAATGAGCAAGTGCCCGACATCACTTCAGTTTCATGATAGCGCAACCATCCTGCCGGCCAGTGATCGGCCTAAATCACAACCAGCGATGAACTGCGCAAAGGTATGCATGATCCGCGTGTGTGATCGCAATCTCGCAGAAATGCGGTGCAACCGACGTTTACCGACGCGTTAACGGCGAATCACGGCACTTCCGAGTCGGGTGGTTCTCAGCCCAGCAGTTCTGCCGCGAGCGCCTCTGCCACGCGGATCCCGTCGACCGCTGCCGAGAGAATGCCGCCCGCATAGCCCGCGCCTTCGCCCGCCGGGTAGAGGCCCCGCGTGTTGAGGCTCTGGAAGTCCTTGCCGCGCGTGATCCGCACCGGCGATGACGTCCGCGTCTCCACGCCGGTCATCACGACATCGGGGTGATCGTACCCGGCCATCTGGCGGCCGAACACGGGCAGGGCCTCGCGCAGGGCGGCAATGACGAAGTCCGGAAGACATTCGTCCAGGCTCGTCGGCATGACGCCGGGCTGATAGGATGGCGTGATTGCGCCCAGCGCAGTGCTCGGCCGTCCGGCGAGGAAGTCGCCCACTGTCTGGCCCGGCGCCTGGTAGGTCGATCCGCCGGCAATGAAGGCGCGCTCCTCCCAATGCCGCTGCAGGGCAACGCCCGCCAGCGGATGTCCGGGAAAATCGCGCTCGGGCGTGATGTCGACCACGAGGCCGGAATTGGCGTTGAACTCGGCGCGTGAATACTGGCTCATGCCGTTGGTCACGACGCGGCCGGGTTCGCTGGCTGCCGCGACAACGCGGCCGCCCGGGCACATGCAGAAGCTGTAGACCGCGCGGCCGTTGCTGCACTGGTGTGCCAGCGAGTAGGCCGCCGGGCCGAGCGCCGGGTGCTTGGCGCAGGCGCCATAGCGCGCGACGTCGATGAGGTTCTGGGGATGCTCGATCCGCACCCCTATGGCGAAGGGCTTGGCCTCGATGTGCACGCCGCGATCGTACAGCACCTCGAACGTGTCGCGCGCCGAGTGACCGACGGCCATGATGACGTGGCGCGCCGGCAGGCGCGTGCCATCGGAAAGGTGCAGGGCCGCAAGGCGGCGCTCCCCGTCCGCGGCCGTCGCGATCTCGAAGTCGTCGACCCGCGTGCCGAAGCGGTATTCGCCGCCAAGCTTCTCGATCGTCTCGCGCATCGACATGACCATGGTGACGAGGCGGAACGTACCGATATGCGGATGGGCCTCGGTCAGGATGTCGTCGGGAGCACCGGCCTTGACGAATTCGACCAGCACCTTGCGGCCGAGATGACGCGGGTCCTTGATGCGGCTGTAGAGCTTGCCATCGGAAAAGGTCCCGGCGCCGCCTTCGCCGAACTGGACGTTGGATTCCGGCGTCAGGACAGACTTGCGCCATAGCGCCCAGGTATCCTTGGTCCGTTCGCGCACCGCCTTGCCACGCTCGACGATGATCGGCCTCAGGCCCATCTGCGCGAGGATCAGGGCTGCGAGCAGGCCGCAGGGGCCCGCGCCGATCACGACGGGGCGGTCGCCCTCGGCCGGAGACCAGCCGGCGGGCGCCAAGACCGGGAAGCGATAGCTCGTGTCGGGGGAAGGGCGCACGTGCGCGTCGCCGGCAAGACGGGCCAGCGCATCCTGTTCAACGTCGGGCGCCAGCGTCACGTCGACGGCATAGACCAGCTGGATCGCGTTCTTGCGCCGCGCGTCATTGCCGCGCTTGGCGACGGCATAGCGCAGGATCGTGGCGGGATCGACGCCCAGCCGCGCCGCAAGTGCTGGCAGCATGGCATCGGGTTCGTGCTCGAGAGGCAGCTTGATTTCGGTAACGCGTAGCATGAAGGCGGCTCTAGCCCGTGGCGCCGGGGAGGGGAAGCCGGGCATTGGGTCGTTCGCAGAGGCAACGATCGGCCCCCCAAAAGGGTGACTCGTCGCCGACAGTGTTGACGGCACCGTCCATCGAAGGCAGCGCTGCCACGAACGCGGTAACTGCTCCGTTTCCCCCCGCCGCGACCCCTGGAGGCAAATCCCATGGCCATGCTGTTCGAGCCGTTCAATCTGGGGCCGCTGCGCCTGCCCAATCGGATCGTCGTCGCCCCGATGTGCCAGTATTCCGCCACGGATGGACAGATGGGGGACTGGCATTTCGCGCATCTGTCGCGGCTCGCGCTGTCCGGCGCCGCCTATGTCACGATCGAGGCCACGGCCGTGCTTCCCGAGGGGCGCATTTCCGACCGCGACGTCGGTTTGTGGGACGACGCCACGCAAGCGGCGGCCGCCGACGTGCTGCGCCGCGTCAAAGCGCTGGCCGGCGTGCCGATGCTGGTCCAGCTCTCGCACGCGGGACGCAAGGCCTCGGTCGACGTGCCGTGGGCGGGCGGGGCGCAGATCGCGCCCGACCAGCCGCGAGGCTGGCAGACCGTCGCACCCTCTGCGATCGCGTTCCACGAGGGGGATGCCGCGCCGGTGGAACTGACGCAGGAAGGCATGGATCGCATCCGCGACGCGTTCGTTGCATCGACGCGGCGGGCCCTCGCGATCGGCCTCGACGGGATCGAGATCCACGCAGCTCACGGCTATCTGCTGCACCAGTTCCTCTCGCCGCTGTCGAACCGGCGGAGCGACGCCTTCGGCGGCAGCCGTGAGAACCGCTTCCGCTTCCCGCTGCAGGTCATCGAGGCCGTCCGTGCCGAACTGCCGGAAGACAAGCCGCTCGTGCTGCGCGTGTCCGCCACCGATTGGGTCGCAGGCGGCGTGACGATCGAGGACACCGTCGCCTTTGCCGCGGCGGCCGCCGAGCGCGGCTGCACCGCGATCCACGTGTCGACCGGGGGCCTCCATCCCGCGCAGCGCATTCCGGTGGGCCCGGGATACCAGGTTGCGTTCGCCCGGGCGGTGAAGCGGGCGGTGTCGGTCCCCGTCATCGCCGTTGGCCTCATCACCGAGCCGGCCCAGGCCGAAACGATCCTTGCCGCCGGCGATGCCGACCTCATCGCGCTGGCACGGGGCATCCTCTATGATCCGCATTGGCCGTGGCATGCGGCCGCCGCCCTCGGCGGGCGGGTGAGGGCACCTGATCAGTACCTGCGCTCCCAGCCACGGCTCTATCCCGACCTGTTCCGCGTCGACCACGGCTGAACCCGCGGCGTTGCGCAAGGCAAGCCCCCTGATCGGGGCATTTGCGTAACCCCGCA
This sequence comes from Novosphingobium sp., assembly GCF_036803765.1. GTDB lineage: Bacteria > Pseudomonadota > Alphaproteobacteria > Sphingomonadales > Sphingomonadaceae > Novosphingobium. Next base: position 17,021 of record NZ_DAIRTS010000026.1, on the reverse strand, counting down.
TGGGGCTTGAAGGTTCGTCGCAAACGTCGTCTCCTTGCGCGGGTGAAAGGAGCGGCGGCGATGACCAAGACAGACGCGGGATGCAGCAGGCCGATCGTCCTCGTGGTGGACGACGACGAGCTCCAGCGCCTTGCGCTCGATGCCCTGCTGGCATCGGTCGGGATCGACGTCCTGCCCTTCGATTCCGCCCGCGCCCTGCTCGACGCCGCGCTGCCCGACGCACCGACCTGCCTCGTCCTCGATGTGCGGATGCCGCACATGGGCGGGTTCGAATGCCATCGCCAGCTCCTCGCCCGCGGCAACGATATTCCGACCATCTTCGTGACCGGGCACGGCGACATCGGCATGGCCGTCGAGGCGATGAAAACCGGTGCCGTCGATTTCCTGGCCAAGCCCTATCGCGAACAGGACATGCTTGAGGCCGTCCATGCCGCGCTGGCGACGGCAGCAGAGCGGCGGGCCGCTGCCGAGGAGGCCTGCGTCCTACGCAATCGCTTTGCCACGCTGACCCCGCGCGAATGCCAGGTCATGGCCGGCGTGGTGCGTGGCTTGCTCAACAAGCAGATCGCCTTCGACATGGGAATCAGCGAGATCACCGTCAAACTCCACCGCGCCAGCCTGATGCGCAAGATGCAGATGCGCACGGTGCCCGATCTCGTCCGCGCGGTGGACCGTATCGGGCCGCAGGTGCCAGTGCCGCAGGCGAGGCTGGTTCGCGCGATTGCCGCCTGAGGTGCGACGGGCACCTGCGCGCCGTCATTCGGGGACGGGAATGTCGAACGCGTTGAGGGTGACGGCGACGAGGCAGTAATAGCCCACGAGGTAAAACAGCTCGGCCGCTCCCTCGCGACCGAAAACGCGGATCGCGCGGTCGTGCAATGCGGTGTCGAGCACGCCGCCGCCGCTCAAGGCCTTGGCCACGTCGAAGGCCGTGCTTTCCGCTTCGTCGAGGTCGTCGGGCTTAGTTCCGGCGGCAATCATGTCGACCCGCGCCTGGGTCATGCCGTGAGCCGCGATCGCGACCGCACCATGGGCGTAGATCTCGTAACCGGCACCGAAGCGACCGCCGGTCACCAGGATCGCGACCTGCCGGGCATGGTCGGGAATGCGCCGCTCGCGAGTCATGGTCTGCGACAGATGCCACATGCCCTCGCCGATCGCGGGATCGTGGAGCCAGGCGTTCCACGGCCCCAGGAGGGCACCATCCGGGCGCGCGGTGACAAAGGTCTGATACTTGGCCGCAACGCCTTCGCGCATGCTTTCGTACAGCGGACGTTGCTCGTCGTTCAGGCTATCGGGCGCGATGGGTTCGAGGCGCATGCAATTCTCCGCAGATTGTCGTCCCTGCTTTAATCATGCTTTCCGCGCCTTGCGCAGCCTTCCCTGCCGATGCCGCCCCGCACGGCGCTTTTTTGCAAGCTCTGTTCAAATCCCGCACCTCGTCGGGATCAGTCGGGTATGGCGAACCCGGTCAGCCCGAAGGCGTCCTCATCGGCCGTCGCGGCGGCGAGTTCGGCCCGTGCTGCCGCGACACGCGCGCGCGCCTCGATCAGCTTGACCTCGGCACTCGTGGCGCTCTCTTCGCGCTGGTTGACGAGGAAGAAGTCGCTCGAACCCAGCTCAAAGCGGCGGCGCTCGGCAGTGGCCAGCCGCTGCGCCAGCACGCGCTCGCGCTCGGTGGTTGCCACGAGCTGGCGGGCCGTCTCGACCTCAATCCCGATGCCGGTCACTTCGGCACGGATCTTTTCGGCGAGGAAGCGTTGCTTGATCGTCAGTTCGTCGATCTTGGCTTCCGTCTCGGCAAGCTTGCCCTTGGCCTTGCGGTTCTGCAGCGGGACCTTGAACCTCAGGCCGACGATCGCCTCGAGTGGCGTGCGGCTGCGCCCGCCCGGGCCGATCGGGCCGAAATCCTTGGCCAGTTCGCCGCCGAGGTCGAGGCGAGGGCGCAGGTCGTTGCGCGCCAGCGCGAGCTTGATCGTCGCCTTGTCGATTTCCTCGAGCGTGATCGCAAAGTCGGGCCGGCCTTCCAGATTGAAGGCCGTGTCGGTCCTGATGCCGTCGAGCGCCCCCGCATCGGCGGGAAGCCGCGCTTCGTCGACCACGACAGGCTGCCCCGCCGCGTCGCGATAATAGAGCGACAGCTTGACCGCAGCTGCGCGAAAGTCCTGCCGCGCCTCGACCAGATAGGCCTGCCGCTTGACGAGGTTGGCCTCGTTCTCGGTCAACAGGATGTGGGGCTTCGCGCCGAGCTTGACCTGCCGCTCGATGCCGCTGGTCCGACCGCCTGCCAGCGCGAAGAGATCGGCGTAAGCCTTGAGCTTCAATCCGGCCGCGACCCACTTCTGGTAAGCCTCAACCGCACGCGCCTGGACGCCGATGCGCGTCGCCTTGGCCTCGAAACGCGCAATATCGATGTCGTTCGCGGCCATGCGGAATTCGGAGCGTCGGGCATCGATCAGGCGATCGCGCAGCAGCGAATAGAGCGCGCCGACCTTCAGCTCGCCAAGCTCGTTGGTATAGGCCTTGTCCTCGTAGATCGGGAAATTGCCGCGCGAGGCGCGATACTGGCCGTAGAGATAGCCGCCGTTGTCGGTCAGCGGCTGCTCGGCCTTGCCGCTGATCTCGGTGCCGTCGTAGTACCCCAGAACCCGGCTGCGGGCCTCCACGGCGAAGACCGTGTCGAACGCCCCTTGCGCCGTCACCGCGCGGGCCTCTGCCTGCCGATTGCGCGCAAGCGCGGCGATGATGTCCGGACCTGAACGGGCGGAAGATTCCAGGACTTCGCGCAAGGTCAGCGGCCCTGCGGGAACGGGCCGGGCCGGGTCCGACACCGCAGTAACGCCCTGCGCCAATGCCGGCGCCGACATCGACGCGATGCCGAGCGCCATCGCCGTCAGCGCAACCATCCCTCGCATGACCGGCCCGATTGTCACTTCTTCTTCTTCTCGATTGAGCTTTTGTCGGCCTTGTCGGCCTTCTCCTGCGTCTTCTGCGCGACGGCGTCCTGCCCGAAGTTGAGCGGGAAATCGTTCAGCTGGCGCCAGAGTTCATACCCTACGGTCACGTTGTCGCCCTGGATCCAGCCGAGCACCTTGCCGCCCTGGCGAACGAAACGCCGCTCGGGCCAGGCCGGGGTGCCGGGCCTTGGCTCGACCAGTACACGGAACAAGCCATCGGTGCGCGGCGTGGGATCGACCGAGCGCACCTGCCCGTCGTAGATCCCGACCGCGAAGGCCGGCCAGCCGCTGAACTGGAAGGCGGGGAAGCCCTCGAACTCGAGACGCACGGGCCTGCCCTTGTCGACGAGCGGGATATCCCGGCCATCGACATAAAGCTCCACCGCCCGCTCGATCTGCTCGGGCGCCACGGTCGCCAGAACCGTGCCTGCGGAAATCAGCGCGCCGCCGGCGGCCGCGTTGAGCGTCTGGATCCGGCCATCGCGGGGGGAGGTCACGGTCTGCGCCGATTGCCGGACCTGCTTCGTCTCGATCTGCTTGAGCTTGGCCCGCGCTTCGGCCAGCTTGGCATTGGCGTCGGCGACCTTGATCTGCGTCTGCTCGTAGTCGCGGCGTGCTGCCAGCCCTTCGGAGAACAGCTGCCCGGTCCGCCCCACGTCGATCGAGGCAACGGCCCGTGCCTGCTCGATCGCGGCGATCTGCGCCTGTACCTCGGCCTTCTCCGCGGCCAGCCGCTCGAGAAAGTTTGGGTCGACGTCGACGATCTTGGCGATCGGATCGCCGGCCTTCACGAATTGCCCGTCCTGGACGAAGAACTGCTCCACCCGGCCATCGACGAGCGAGGATATCTGCTGCGGCCTGTCGTTGGGCGAGAGCGAGATGACCTGTCCGCCGCCCTGCGCGGTCTGGCGCCAGGGTACGAAGAGGATCGCGATGGCGACGCCGATGCCCACGACGATCAGCCAGGCCATGACGATCACCACGCGCGGCGGGTTCAGGCTGGCGAGCGAGCGGAAATGGGTCAATTGGCTGGCGTTGATGGTCACGACCGGGCCTCCGTCTCACCCAGGAACCGGGCCAGCGCCGCCTGGTCGGCGAAGCGGTGCTGATCATCCATGCCCAGCCACACGTAGCTGTCGCCATCGAGCGCCTCGGGGCGGCCGGTGAACAGCAACACGGTGGTACCATGTCCGCGCAACATGCGCAGCGTGGCATAGAGCGGCCCGGTGGGCATCATGTCATAGAGTTGCGAAAGCAGCAGCACCTTGGGCCGGCTGATCAGGGCACTGGCGAGCTTGAGCTGCATGACCTCAAGGATCGACAGCGGCGAGCCCGAGCTCGCCAGCGTCGTGTCGATGCCCTTGGGCAGGCTGGCGATACGGTTGGCCAGTCCGACGGTGTCGAGCACTTTGAGGATCATGCTGCCGTCGCCATCACTGCCGGCGGCCATGGTCAGGTATTCGCGAATGGTGACATCGACGATCGTCGGCCGGTTGAGCACCATGACCGCCGAGCGCAGCAAATACATGTCGAAGCTGCCAAGATCGCTGCCACCGATGGTCAGGAGCCCGCGATCGGGATGCACGTGCCGCTTGAGCAGCAGAGCGATCTGGTTCTCGATCCCGGGCTCGGCCACGACGACGGCCTGCTCGCCGCTGCTCACCGCGAAATCGAAGCGCGCACCATCCAGCTCGACCTGGCGGAAGCGCAAGGCGCCGTCGGGCGGGGCCTGTCCGTTGCGGCCCGCCTGTTCCTGCGGGATCGCGAAGATTTGCGAGAGTTCCTCGGAGCTTGCGACGAGATCGTAGAAGGTGTCGAGATACCAGCCGAGCTGGGCAATGCCGTAGAACACGCCTGACAGGATCAGCTCGGCTGCGACCAGTTGCCCGATCGACAGCTCGCCGGCGAGGATGAGATTGCCGCCAAGTGCGAGCAGCGCCGCAGCCGCCAGGGCATAGACCAGGAAATAGGCGAGGGCCTGCGCGAAGCTGTAGCGGAAGAAACGGCGATGCGCGCGGATGTAGTTCGCGGTGACCGCCTCGGACCGGTCCATCGCGAAATCGAGATGCCGCGCCGACTTGTAGAAGCCGTTGGAGGCGCCGACGCTTTCGAGCCAGTGCGCGGCCTCATGCTTGGCATGCGACACGCCGATCGCGCCGGTGATCGCACCATGCCGCCAGATCATCCAGATCATCAGGCAGACCACGACCAGCACGATGTTGAAGGCGAGGAAGAACGGGTGATAGAAACTCGTCACCACCAGGCCGACCGCGCCCTGCAGGATGATCGTGAACGCGCCGATCACCAGGCTCGGCACCGACTTCTGGACGATGACCATGTCAAAGAAGCGGTTGAACAGGCTGCCCCGGCTCTCGTCGGCGAAGAACGGGTTCTGGGCATGAACCGCGCGAACCGTAACCTCGGCCACCACGCGCGCAAAGATGCGGCGCTCGAACATGGTCAGCAGGTAGAGCCGCAGCGCGCTGAGGCACGCGACCAGCAGCAGCAGGACCAGCAACACCCCCGAGAGGATCCACAGCGGCGCCGCCAGTGCCGTTCGCGCCACCGAGTTGATCAGCAGCTGCACCGAGATCGGCGTTGCCAGCGAAAGCAGCGTGATCGCCAACGTATAGACGATGCCGACGTTGACGTAGCCCTTGTCGGGCCCGACTATCTCGCCAAGCCAAGCGGCCGCATGCCGCAGACCGAAACGCTCGCCTGCCAATGGAAGTCCTCGCTGTACCGTGGTGCCCGCAGATACGGGACGCCTCGGACAGCTTCAAGACGGCGGCGTTGCATTGCAACATTTACTTACATGGCGGTCATGAAACCATGACGTCTTTACCGCCGAAGGCAAGGAGAGGGGCATACATCCCTTCGCCTTGCCCTCGACGTCAGTCTTTCAGACCTGGGCCATACCCCCGTCGACCGGCAATTCCACCCCGGTGATGAAGCTCGCGTCTTCGCTCGCCAGGAATAGCGCGGCCGCCGCAATTTCCTCCGGGCGTCCCAGGCGGCTGAGCGGGATGACTTGCTGCAAAGATGCCCGGATGTCTTCGGATGCGGCCGACATCATCGCCGTATCCGTCGGCCCCGGCGCCACGACGTTGACGCGGATGCCACGCGGAGCGAGTTCGTTGGCCCATGTACGGGCGAGAGCGCGCACCGCCGCCTTGGTCGCTCCATAGACGCCGTAGCCCTTGGTACCGATCTCTCCAGCAATCGAACCGACCAGCACGACCGAGCCACCTTCCGGCATCATCGCGCTCGCGGCCTTCGCGGCGAAGACGAGCGCACGCACATTGAGGCCGAACGCCCGATCGAAGTGATCTGCATCGACCATGTCAAGCGTGGCGTAGTCTGCCAGACCCGCGCTGATCACGAGACCGTCGATCCGTCCCGCCTCATGCTGAACCGTTTCAAAAAAGCCTTGAATGGCGGTAATGTCCAACGCATCGACGCGTCGTGCCCGCAATTGACCGGCCCCATGGGTTCGGTCTTCTTCGACCGCCCGGCGGCTCGTCGTAAAGACAGTCCCGCCTTCGACCGCAAAGCGCTCCGCAATCGCGCCTCCGATGCCATCATACCCGCCGATAACGACCACGATTTTTCCTGTGAACCTGTTCATGCGTCCTCACATCATGAATGATGACGCTTGAGTATATTGTTTATATCTGGTCACAAGAACGCACCTGATAGAGCGTAGATATGGAGTTCTATACCCATGGCCGCCGCCGCCCTCGATCTGCCGCTTGATGTCGCAGCGACGCGTCCGATCCTCGAGCAAATCGCCAACAAGTGGTCTGTGCTGATCCTGAGCGTGCTCTGCACGCAACCCGCACGATTCAACGATTTGCGGCGACGGCTCGATGGCATCACGCACAAGGCACTCGCTGATGCGCTCAAACGGTTGGAGCGGAACGGGCTGATCAGCCGCGAAGTCCTGCCCACCCAGCCCATCGGCGTCGAATATGCCATCACCGCCCTCGGCGCCTCGCTGCGAGAGCCGTTCGCGGCACTTTACACGTGGTCGCTGACGCATGGGCCGGCGATGCACCAGGCGCAGATGCGCTATGACGCGGCAAAGATGATGGACTGATGGCCCGGTGCAGCAGGATCTGCTGGGATCGGGTGGCGGAAGGGGTGACTGTCGGACAGCGCATGTTTAATCCTAGTTTTCTGCGGTTTTTGTGCGGATGAATGCGGGGGATACCCCACTCAATTCCCCAGGCTGGATACCCCGGTTCGGACTTGTGACGCCTGCCATTCGGCGATTTCCGATTCGAGCCAGCGTACGCAGCGCGGGGTGATTCGGAGCGGGCGGGGGAACCGTCCAGCATCGAGCAGGCGATAGATCGAGCTGGCTGACAGGCCGGTGATCATTTCGACTTCGGCACGGCGAAGCTGTCGTTCGGGGCGCGCGATAACGTGGATGTCGAAGGCTTCAAGCGGGATCGGGTTCGCGGCGCGGCGGACCATGGGGCAGTTCCTTTGTGGGCGAGGTCAAGCGCGGGTCAATCGATCCCCAGCGCATTCTTGTAGACGTCGAGGATGGCTTCCATCTCGCGGCGATCGTCGGGCTTCATGCGGCGCAGGCGCACGATCTGGCGGACGCACTTGGCGTCGTAGCCTGCGGCCTTCATCTCGCCGTAGACGTCGCGGATGTCGTCGCTGATGCCCTTCTTCTCTTCCTCGAGGCATTCGATGCGCTCGATCAGGAGGCGCAGGCGATCGTCGGCGTCGCGGTGCGCTTCGGGCAGGTCGACGGGGATGAAGTATTGGTCGCTGGCAGCGGCGCTCATGGGAACAGTCCCGGCAGGAGGGTGGGCGCGCAGCGGGCGATCATCCAGGCGAAGCCGAGCAGCGCAATGACCAGGCCCGCCTTGCCGGAGGTGTCGGCCAGATCGGCTGCGGTGTCGGCGTGCTGCGCGAGGCGGCGCGTGGCGTGCTGGTAGCGGATGTGCTCGCGGGCCATGCGGCGCGCGGCGCGGTTGGAGCGCAGGGGCATGGCGTCAGCTCCGTTCGTCGAAGAGGGTGGTCAGCACGATCGCGTTCATCGCGGCGGTGGCCACCATGAGCAGCACGCCGACGAGCTGGACGCCGTCCGACGGGGCCATGACCAGTGGCGGGGCGATCACGCGGAACACCAGCAGGTTGGCGACGGCGGCGCCGGCGGCGAGCAGCCACTTCTGCGTGGCGGTCGAGCGGTCACGCATCATCGCGGCTCTCCGGACCGTAAAGCGCATCGAAGCGCGCCTTGTTGTCGATGCGCCACTGGCGCGCGGCGGCGAGGCCGGCGGCGCGGTCCTTGGGGTGGACGCAGCGGCCGGTGCGCTCGTCCGGGATCGGGTACAACGCATCGAACTTGGCCTTGTTGGCGAGGTGCCAGGCGCGCGGGTCGCGGGTGTCGTTCTGCGCGAGCGAGCCATGGGCATAAGGGAAGTGGGCAGGGGCGGGGCGCGGGGGCATCAGGCGGCCCTCCGGCGCTGGCGCGTGCCGCCGTGGAGCAGCTGGCGCACGGGGATGCCGGCCCTGGTGCAGTCGGCGCACCAGCATTTGCCGTGGCGCGTGGTCCAGCCTGCGGGAATGTGGCCATCGGCCGAACGAAACTCGGTGCTGCATTCGCAGACGAGGGTGACAGGGGCGGAAAGACGCATCGGGCGATCCTTTCGGGCAAAGGGCACCCGTCGCCGGAAACGGGCCCGGCGGCGGGGAAGTCAGGAATGGGCGGCGGTCTGGAAGGGTCGGCTCAGCCGGGCAGTTCGGGCGGGCTGGCGCCGTCGAACAGTTCGGGCTGGGCGGCATCGCGCGGGCGCATGATCTCCATCGCGTCCTGCCGCGTGACGGTGCGCAGCGGCAGCGTCACGCGCGGGTTGGGGATGGCGCTGGGCACGATGCCGTATTCGTAGCTTTCCACGGCCTTCCAGGTGTGGCCGCAGAACAGGTTGATGCAGCGGTAGTAGATGTCGCGGTGCGTCGGCATGATGAGCCGGCTCGTGCGACAGCGCGCGACCGAATTACAGTGCGGGCAACGCAGGCGCCCGGCGCGCTCGATCTTGTCGTCAAAATCGGGGAAGGGGACAGGGGCTGAGGCCACGGTCAACGCGCCTCGCTCTCGACGCGGCCGAGCGCGGCCAGACCATCAGTGAGCGCGGCCAGCGCCTCCTCGCCTTCCTGCCGCGCGCGGCGCAGAGCCTCCGGGTTGCCGGGGTTGAGCGCGGCATCGATCAGCGCGGCGACGGCCTCGCCGCTTTCCTTGGCGGCGACCGCGGCGGCGCGGGTCATGTCGACATCGGTGGTGTTCGCCTCCAGCTCGATCTGGAAGCTATAGACGCGGTGTAGCGGGCCATGATCGCCGCCGGCGGCCATGAACGCCTGGTCGAGCCGCAGCGCGTCGATGATCGAGATCTCGCTGTCGGCCTCGGGATCGGACCACATGCGCACCAGGCGCTCGCTGCGCCCGACGATCATGGCGCACTTGTCCCACCCGATGCGCCCGGCAATGACCGTGAGCGCGCGGTGGAAGGTGAGAGGATCGCGACGTTTGGTCATGCTGCGCGCCCCTGCAAAGTGCTGCACCCATTGAAAGAGACGCGATGCGCGCCGCGATCTACACCCGTCCAGAGCGGCGAAGGGCCGAGGTCTGCCGGGTAGATGTCGGGGCGCAGGACGTGACGGGGAATGCCGGTGGCTGCTTCAACGGTGAGGACATGCTCGGCGGGAAGGCGTTTCGAAGACTGCGCCCACTTCCATACAGCCGTGGTCGATACGCCACAGCGCCGAGCCAGCTCAGACTGAGAGCCTGCCGCTGCGATAGCAGCCTCCAATGCTTCGAAGGGTGTCAGCTTTGCAACCATGGTTGCCATATGCTCGCTACTATGGTGGCAGTCAACCACCATATTGAACCTTCGCGAGTTGCAACCTTAGTTGTAGGTTGGTCTAGTGATACAGCCTGACCGACTTCGCGCTGCAATGACAGCTGCCAGCGTGAGCCAATCCGAGCTGGCTCGCCGGGCTGGCTTAAGCTCTTCAATGATCGGCAAACTGGTGCGGGGTGAAGCCCGCCAATCCGCTCATATCTTCGAGCTATCCCGTGCGCTGGGCGTGGCCCCCGAGTATCTGGTTGGCGAGTCCAGCGAAATGGATCAGCGCCAGGTGGTAGTGCCGTCCGCTTCTGTGGTCGCCGAAGAAATGGGAATGGTCGCCGTCAGGGAGGTCGACCTGGCAATCGGTATGGGCGCCTCGTACCTCGATCAGCCCGTCGGTGAGGTCCAGCGCCTGTTCCCCCGCGAATGGCTCGACCTATATACCCGCGCGCCCGCCGAGCAGCTGCTGATCGCCAAAGGCTCCGGCGACAGCATGACGCCGACCCTACACGACAACGACCTCCTGCTCATCGACACAACCCAGAACGCCCCACGCCTGACCGACCAGATCTGGGCCGTCAGCTATTGCGGGTTCGGCTCGGTAAAGCGCCTGCGCCCCACCAACGACGGCGGCTGGCTGCTGCTCTCCGACAATCCCGCCATCACACCGATCACGGCATACGATGGCGAATTGCACGTCCTCGGCCGCGTTGTAGCCTTTTTCCGCAAAGCGTAGATTACATCAATCATTCGAGAGATCAGTGAGATGGCTAATAGTCAGACGCAAGATGTTGAAACATCTGGAATAGCAACTGCCAAATGCGGCATAATCATGCCAATTTCACAAACTACAAATCATTCTGAAGCATATTGGCGTCGAGTACGAGATTTGCTTCATCGGGTGGTAAGGCAAGCGGGTTTTATACCAGCAGATGTGTGGAAGAACTCGTCCCAAGACCGCATTTCAGAAAGAATAATCTCAAATATTTTTAATATGGAAATGGTCATAGCCGACATTTCCGATTTGAATCCAAACGTTATGTTGGAACTAGGGCTCCGCTTGGCCACTAAAAAGCCAACAATCGTTGTGGCGAATGAAAATTCGATTATCCCGTTTGATATTAGGGATTTTGAAGTTCGCAAATATCCCGACGACTTAAATATAATCGACATGGAAAATTTCTTTTCCATCATTGAATCGGAGTTGGTTGAAATTTATCAGCATGCGCAGGAAGGGAATTATAAGCCATTTCTCGGCGCGGTGGTTGTCGATGTTATTCAACCAGAGGTTCGAGAGGTGTCGTTCGACAAGGCTGTTTTAGATCGTCTAAACGAAATTGATGATAAGGTGTCGAATTTGTATAAGAGAAATAGAATGCCGGCAAGGTCGTTCTATCGAAGTCGGGATGATTTAGATATTTCGAATTGGGATATATTCAAAGACGATAGTTTTTTCTTTACCCTAGAAAATGTCGAAAAATCTTTTATCAATACTATAAAGTCAATCTGGTTTGTAAAAGATGTACAAATTATGAGCCTAGGGAGTGATTTGGACGTTGTTAGGGTAGATCTCGATAGCGCATTGTCCAATTCGCAGAAAGAGCAGGCGATTAGCGAATTGCATTCAGTATGCAAGGCATATGGAATAGAACCCGGAATAGATGCGCGCGCGGCTAATTTGCTGAAGAAGCTTTATCCCAAGTTACTTTGAACTCGTGCATTATTGGCGCGGCTGATGTCAGAACAATATTCTACTCATCAGTTTGGTTATTAATTTTCCGCAACGAAGGAATTTTAAATATTGTTCTAGTTAAATCCATCATCACTGACAGATTAAATAAAATAGTGCATATTGCAATGGAATTAAAAGCTGCTTCATTAAACGAACTCTGTTGCATGGCAGGTTTTGCTATAACAATTAATGTAGCTATCGCGAATATTATAATTAACGAATAAGCTGAATATTTCAAAGATTTGCGCGTTCTTTTGAAAGGGAGGCCGGTTGCATCCTCCAGCCTATTTAATTCAAAATGTACACTTGCAGCCGACGCTAACGTCACAGCCACGATAAATCCTAGGACGCTGAGAAGGTCACTCCCGACGAAATCAGCCAAGAATTTATTGTGATCATCGAGAATGTCCGGGCATAAATAGCTAACCGTTATCAGGCTCGCCAAAATCGCTGCCAGGATCGTCCAGGGCAGAGCCTTTGCCACGTTGCAAAATGGTCCTTTTCAACCCGGCGAAGTAGGCTGCCATGGCCTCGGCCCCGGCTTTCACCGCAGGAATCTTAGAAATAAGCATCGTCTTTGTCGAGCGGAAAGGAGTTCCATCCATCGCTCGTGCGGACAATGTTCCGGCACCACGTTCAGCGTACTTAACACCTTGACGAACCTTAGAATTATTAGTGGATACACCGTGTTGCGAACGGAACGCGACACTCACTCGCTCTGCTCCGGTTTTCTCGCCGGTGTCGCGCAGATCGTGATCCAGATCGGTTTCAGTCGACCACATGTTGGGAACGACGAAGTCAAACTCAATTTTTTGCATCATGTTGTTATGAGCATTCGAAAAAGCCCAGAACCGTGAAGCATCCCAGATAGGCTCGATTTCGATTTGGTACGGAGCATCTTCACGAAGGTTTAGGTGTTGAGCAAGTGACTTTAATAGAGCATTGGGCTTACCCACCACGTCATTTTCAACGGCGATACGTTGGCCCTCGTCATGGTGTGTTGGGTCGATCATTACATAGGCGCCCTGCCACTCTTCCCTTGTGATTTCTTGGCCACCCTTTTCTGGCGGCTCATGTAACTGGTGTATCTTTGTTTTTTGGATAAGGCCGAGCATGCACTCATCGGCTGCTCCTTGCGGAACCCAATGCAACGTTGACCCCCCACGATGTTCAAATTCAAACACATCCTGGAGAGCGTAACGGAGCCATTCCTGCCGATCCAAATCCCGGCGCATGGTCAACGTCCCCTGCACAATCGGGATCATGCTGAAGTGAAATAGCGTAAACGCGCGACTGGTCATTACCTGCCCCCCCGAGTCGGTTAACGACTAGGCGGAATCAACGGTTTAGGTCAACGGTCGAGGACAGAGCGCGAACCTGTCCTGATCGGAAAGGTAAAGATCTTTGGGTTATCTGGGGTGTTTTACTAATTCCCCCATTTTGGCGTAATTTTCCAGCACTCTCTAGCGCCGCGCTACTGTCCGCCTTCTGCATCTAGCCTGATGCGGCATGCAAACCCGATCGCACCGTGCTCGTGGTCGACGGCAGTCGACCGCCAATCCGCCTTGTCAATGTGTTCCCGAAACCCCGAGACTTCGACCCGCATGCCGGGTACCATGCGCGCATCACCATAGGGCAGCGAAAGCTCCAGGGTCGCAGACGCTCTACCGAGGCGACCAGTCTCCGCTTCTGCCGCTGCGCGAGCTGATGCCTCGTCGGGATAGACACGCTTGAGCCGGCGCCGATTGCTGCCGCCGGCCGTCACCGTCTTGCGCTTACCCTCATCCTGATCATGCCACTGCGCCTCGACACCGTTCGGGGCCTTCTCGCGCGCTGCGCGGCGCCAGGTCACGCTGCTGACCTGCTGCCGCGTGATGGTCACGCTGGACATGGCCTTGCCGCCGGCGGTCGTGGCAGCCCCGCGCGGCGCGAAGATCAGCGTGCCGCCCTTGACCGTCGCCGTCGCATCGAAGTGCCGGCCCAGATCACGCACCAGCTGCATGTCGCTCTTGTTGTGCTGCTCGGCGGCGGCCACGGCAAGCCCAGCCAGATCGGGATGGCAGGCGGGCCGCAAGCCGTTGCCGGCCGCGATCTGCGCTATGATCGCCCCCAGCGTCTGCCCGTGCCAGTCGCGGGTCTTGCGGGTGCGGTAGCTGCCCTTGAAGTCGGCGCTGTGCGCGGTGATCGTTGCGCGGTCGGGCGGGCCGCTCCAGGTCAGTTCGTCGACCACGAAGCTGCCCTTGTCGACCAGTCCGAGCGGGACGCCGGTGCCGCGCTCCCAGCCCAGCTGGACGGCGATGCGCGCGCCCTGGCGGGGCGGCTCGAATAGGCCGTCGGTGTCGTGGACGACGATCTCGAGCGTGTCGGCTTCCTCGCCCAGCTTCTCGCTGAGGCGCAGGGAGATCAGCCGCGGGGCGAGGGTGGCGGTCAGATCCTCGCCATCGAGGGTGACGCGCCAGGCGGCGCGGGGCTGGACGTAAGGCGCGGTGCCGGCGGGATCGATCATGGCGCCACCCGCATCAGCTCGAGCACGAAGTCGATCTTGCGGGCCTGGCCTGTGTCGAGGAGGTTCGAGCCGCCGTTGGCGACGCGCTCGATGGTGTAGCAGCCGAGCAGGGTGCCGGTACCGTCCATCAGCTGGTAGGCCTCGCCCTCGTTGGCCATCTCGGCCAGCGTCTCGATCGCCGAGGCGCTGCCGGCCAGCTCTGGGACCAGCACGCCAGAGATCGTGACCTTGTCGTCGCCGGGGCCGACGTATTGCGAGGCGGCGGGGGCGAGGAAGCGATCGTCGCGCGCATGGCGCCAGGCGCGGTCGCGCTCGATCCGGTCGGGCAGCATGGTCTGGCTGTCGAACACAAACATGCCGAGGGCAAAGAGCATGGGGGAGGGGCCTTCAGAAGTCGTCGGCGTAGCTGGCGCGGCGATCGTCGCGCCGTTCGAGCAGGCGCATGACGCGATCGGCCAGCGCCTCGGCGCTCTCGCCGGGTTGCTGGTGGATATGGATGGTGATGGGCGCGGCTGCGGCGGCAGCTTGCGCGCCACCGGCGCCGGTTCGCGAGGCGCCGCCGGCGGGGGCGAAGCTGGGGCTGGCGAGCGACAGGGCGCCCGCGCCGGCGACGCGCGCGGCCATGCGATCCATCGCGCGCATGGGGCGGGCGGCGCTGCCGTCGATGCCATGCCCCAGGCCGGTGGCGATGTGGCCGCCCATCTCCATCATCAGGCGCGAAGGGCTCTTGATCCCGAAGTAGTTCTTGAACGCGGTCACGCCGGCGCGCGCGACCTGCAGCAGCCGCACGACCAGGCGCGAGGGATCGAGCATGGCGAGCAGCCCCTCCATCATCATGCCGCCCAGCGACTTGAGCCAGCCCGGCGCGGCGCCGAGCAGGGTCTGGATCGCCTGCCACCCGGCCGTGAACCAGCCCTTGATGCGGTCCCAGTTGGTGTAGACGAGGTAAGCCATGGCAGCGAGCGCGGCGCCGATGACGATGGGCCACAGCCCGATCGCGGCGATCACCGGGCCAACCACGGCGAAAGCGGTCTGCACCATGGCAAAGGCGTTGCGCACCCCGGCGATGGTCGAGAGGATCGAGCCGAAGCCATATTGCAGCGCGCCCAAGGCGATCTTGCCGGCGATGAAGCCGGTAACCAGCGTCATGATGCCCTTGGCCAACTCCGGGTTTGCCTGCGCCCAGCGCGAGACGGCGGAGACGCCCGCGCCGATCTGACCCAGCACCTGGCTGACGGCCGGCAGAAGCGTGGCGCCCAGCGTGATGGCGAGCGAGCTGGCGGTGCCCTTGAAGCTTTCCCATGCGATCGACGCGTCCTGCGCCTCGCGCTGGCGGAATGCGGCCTCGACCGTGCCGCTCGATTTGCCGAGATCACTGCGGATCTTGCGATAGTCCTCCATGTTGAGGATCAGCGTGCGCAGCGCCGATTGCGCCTGCATGTCCTCGACCACGAGGCCCAGCTTCGACAGGTCGCCACCGGTGGCCTTCTGCGTGATCTCGGCCAGCGCCTCCATCGGCGTCTTGCCCTTGGCATAGGCGGCCTTGAGTGCGGCGGGGAGGTCGACGCCGAAGTTCTTCTTGAAGGCGTTCTGCACGGTGGGCGAATTGACCTTGGCGAGGAGGTTGGCGACGTTGGTCGCGGCCTCCTCGCTGGTACCCGCGCCGCGGCGCGCGATCTCGAGCGCGGCGGTGAGGTCCGCCACGGCGCCGAGGCCCGACTGCCCGAGCGCCTGCGCTTGCGCTGTGAGGCTGGGGAAGTAGCGGGCCATGTCCTTGACCTCGAAGGCGCCGACGTTGCCGCCGGCGGCCATGATGTCGAGCGCCTTGCCGGTGTCTGAGAGGCCCACCTTGAGGTTCTGCAGATTGGCCGAGGCGGCGGCAGCGCCATCGGCGATGTCTACCTTCATCGCGGTGCCGAGCTGGCCGATCGGGCCGATCATTTTAATGGCGTCGCGCGGATCGATGCCGAAGCCCGAGAGCGCATCGACGCCCGAGCGCATGGCCTCGGGCATCTGGTGCGCAGCGTCGGCCGCGCGCAGGATCCCTTGTGCCATGGCGTCGGTCTGCGCCGCAGTGAGGTTGGCCTTCTGGGCGATGTCGACCATGCCCGAGGAGAAATCCATCGCGGACTTGGCGGCCAGCACCAGCGGCGCGGCCATGGCGACACCGCCGACGACGTTCTCGGCGCCGGCGCTGCGCAGCTCGCGCCCGCGCCCGGCGATGGCGGCGGTGCGCGCGCTGCGTTCATTGAGCCGGCGCTGCTCGGCGATGCGGGCATTCACGCGATCGAGCTCGGCAGCGAGATCGCGCTGGCGGTCGATCAGCGGCGTGACGTTGCCGGTGGCGGAGGCCAGTTCGCGCTCGACGTCCTTCATCGCCCCGCGCAGCCGGCCCGCCTTACGGCCCAGGCCCTTGAGCGCCTGGTCGCCGCTTTTGCCGAGGCCAATGATGTTGCGGAGCGCCCCCGACAGCTTGTCGTTGCCGATAAACGACACGATCAGGGACAGCTTGTTGTCGGCCACGGGCTCACTCCGGGTTGTGCATGCGGTTCTACGCGGTGACCGCGCGGCGGCGCCAGTCGATCAGCTCGGAAAGATCCATTTTGGAGAGATCGGACAGCGGCCAGTGGAAGACGGCGGCGATGTCCGCGATCAGCGCCTCGACGGTCAGGTGCCGGTCATCGTCTGCAGCACCTCGCGCTGCGCCCGGTTCAGAAAAAAACCGACCACCGTGCCGATCAGCTCGGCGAGGTCATCGGCATCGAGGCCGAAGAACTCGTGATGCTGGATCGAAGGGCTGGTGATGCGCGGGATCAGCTTCGCGACGGCATCGACATCGGCGGCCATCAATTCGGTCAGTTTGGTGCCGCGCAGGTCCCCGCCCTTGGGCTTGCGCACGGTGACGCTGTCGATCGGGCCGCCATCGCGCTGGATGGGGGCGCTGAAGGCCACGGTAACGG
>NZ_DAIRTS010000025.1:12964-52934 GCF_036803765.1 Novosphingobium sp. | reverse complement strand
AAGCGGCATATATGGACGAGGCCCCACACGGTCAACACCGATTTTTCCACAAGCCACCCCAAACCCGCCAAAACCCAGCAACCATCGGCACTTTTGCATGGCACTTTTGTGAAATCAGGCGGGAACGATATGGCGAATCGGCGTTGCGCCGCGTGAAGAACAGGCCCTCCCCCGGCCCCTCCCGCAAGCGGGAGGGGAGAATCAGGGGTGGAAACGGCGCAAAAGAAAAACCCCGCAGCTCGCGCTGCGGGGTTTTTGGCTCTCGACCTGGGTCGATCGATCAGTGGTGCGAATCGTCGCCGATGACCGGCAACGTTTCGAACTGGTGGAACGGCGGCGGGCTGGACAGCGTCCATTCCAGCGTCGTCGCGCCTTCGCCCCAGTAGTTCGGCGCGGCCTTCTTGCCGGCGAGGAGGGCGTAGGCGATGTTGATCACGAAGATCACGATCGACACGGCCATGACCATGTAACCGATCGTCGCGATGTGGTTCCAGTACTCGTAGGCCGGCGCGTAGTCCGGGTAACGACGCGGCATGCCCTGGAGCCCGAGGAAGTGCATCGGGAAGAAGATCAGGTTCACGCCGACGAAGAACACCCAGAACTGCAGGTGGCTGAGGAACTCGGAGTGCATCCGGCCGCTCATCTTGGGGAACCAGTAGAAGAACCCGGCGAAGAGCGAGGTGACCGCGCCCAGCGACAGCACGTAGTGGAAGTGCGCCACGACGTAGTAGCCGTCCTGGAGATTGTCGTCGATGCCGCCGTTGGCGAGGACCACGCCGGTCACGCCGCCCACGGTGAACAGGAAGATGAAGCCGATCGCCCAGACCATCGGCGACTTGAACTCGATCGAGCCGCCCCACATCGTTGCGATCCACGAGAATATCTTGATGCCGGTGGGCACCGCGATGACCATCGTGGCGGCAGTGAAGTACATCTTCGTGTTCACGTCGAGGCCGGTGGTGTACATGTGGTGCGCCCACACGATGAACCCGACCAGGCCGATCGCGACCATGGCGTAGGCCATGCCGAGGTAGCCGAACACCGGCTTCTTCGAGAAGGTCGAGATGATCTGGCTGACGATGCCGAAGCCCGGCAGGATCATGATGTACACTTCGGGATGGCCGAAGAACCAGAACAGGTGCTGGTAAAGGATCGGGTCACCGCCACCGGCGGGATCGAAGAACGTCGTGCCGAAGTTGCGGTCGGTGATCAGCATGGTGATCGCGGCCGCCAGGACCGGCAGCGCGAGCAGCAGCAGGAACGCGGTGACCAGCACCGACCACACGAACAGCGGCATCTTGTGCAGGGTCATGCCCGGCGCGCGCATGTTGAAGATGGTGGTGATGAAGTTGACCGCACCGAGGATCGAGCCCGCACCCGACAAGTGCAGCGAGAAGATCGCGAAGTCGACCGCCGGACCGACCGAACCCGAGGTGGAGAGCGGCGCATAGACCGTCCAGCCGGTACCCGCGCCATGGCCGGTACCACCGGGCACGAACGGCGAGATCATCAGCGAGCAGAAGCCCGCGAAGGTCAGCCAGAACGAGATGTTGTTCATGCGCGGGAAGGCCATGTCCGGCGCGCCGATCATGATCGGCACGAACCAGTTGCCGAACCCGCCGATCAGCGCGGGCATGACCATGAAGAACACCATGATCAGGCCGTGTGCGGTGATCAGCACGTTCCACATGTGGAGCGTCTGGTTGAGGTCGGCACCATCGCCGCCGACGAAGTTGGTCCAGAACGCGAGGTACTGGATGCCCGGATGCGCCAGCTCGGCGCGCATGATGCCCGAGACCGCACCGCCGATGACACCGGCGAAGATCGCGAAGATCAGGTAGAGCGTGCCGATGTCCTTGTGGTTGGTCGACATGAACCAACGCGCGAAGAAGCTGGGCTTGTGATCGTGATCGTGGTCGTGCGCATGATCGTGATGCGCATCGAAGCTTTCATGATCGGCGGGAATGGTGGCCATGACGGTCTATCCTCTTCCGAATTGTCTTATGCGGCCGGGGCGGCGGCTGCAGCAGGGGCTGCGGCCGGGGCAGCGCCGCCGACCGTGCCGCCCTGGCTCTTGATCCAGGCGTCGAACTGCGGCTTGGTCACCGCCTCGACGACGATCGGCATGTAGCCGTGGCGCGCGCCGCACAGTTCCGAGCACTGCCCGTAGTAGACGCCGGGCTTGTTCACCATCAGCACCTTCTCGTTGATGCGGCCGGGGACGGCGTCGAGCTTGAACCACAGCGAGGGCACGGCGAACGAGTGGATCACGTCCGAACCGGTGGTCTGGAGACGGATCGGCACGCCGGCGGGCACGACCATGCGATTGTCGGCCGCGAGCTGGGGCGGCTCGCCCCGCTTGATCGCCTCGGCCGGCGGCAGCATGTTCGAGATGACCTCGAAGCCGCCGTTATCGGGGTAGGTATAGCCCCAGTACCACTGGTAGCCGGTCACCTTGACGGTCAGCGCGCCCTTGGGCGCCGGCTCGTACTGATGGGCGAGAAGGCGAATCGACGGCACCGCGATCACGACGAGGATGAGTACCGGGACGAGCGTCCAGATCACTTCGATCACGGTGTTGTGGCTGGTCTTGGACGCGACCGGATTGGCGCGGCGGTTGAACTTGGCCACGACCACGATCAGCAGGATCAGCACCAGCAGGACGATCGCGGTGATCACCGGGATGAGCACGTAGTCGTGCATCTTCAGGGCTTCCTGCCCGATCGGCGAATACTGGTCCTGGAAGGTATAGGCTCCGGAAATCGGCTGGCCCTTGCCCTCGACCGGCTTGGCCGGAACGTAGGTGGCCGCAGCCTGCGCCAGGGCCGGCGCGGCAATCGCGGCGGTTGCTGCCATGCCTGCCATGATGTGACCGGCGGTCCGAAACGCTGTGCCCGCACGGCGGACGAATTCGAATGGACTCATCGTCGATTGTTCCGCTCTTCCCCGCGTACACGACGGTTTCGAGGTCCGCGTGCACTGATTGTCATTCCCTCGATTGCGCACGGCTATACGCGGGCTTGTCGCTGGCGACAAGTTGTCACTGCCACCGAATGCGCGAGCGCCGATTGACCTTTCGGACAGGCGCCGGCGCCCCGTATCATGGCGCCGGGCCGGAAGGGACTCCCCTAAAAACCCTTGCCCGGCGCGCCCCGAACGCTCATGGCACGAACGCGGGCCGGCGCCGTCGCGGTGCCGTCCGTCCGACCGATACCGCCATTTTCCGGAACCAAGACGACGATCATGCAGGACGACGAGATCCTTTCCGAATTCCGCGCCAGCCAAGCCCTGCTGGAGGGACATTTCCTGCTCTCGTCCGGCCGCCATTCGGCCCATTACCTGCAATGCGCGCGCGTGCTGATGGACCCGATGCGCGCCTCGCGCCTCGCCAGTGCGCTGGCCGCCAAGCTGCCGCGCGACGTGCGCCAGCAGATCACCAAAGTCGTCGCGCCGGCGATGGGCGGGGTCATTATCGGCCACGAGATGGGCCGCGCCCTGGGCACCGAGGCGATCTTCGTCGAGCGGCCCACCGGCACATTCGAACTGCGCCGCGGCTTCTCGCTGGAGCCGGGCGAAAAGGTGCTGATGGTCGAGGACGTCGTCACCACCGGCCTGTCGAGCCGCGAGGCGATCCGCGCGGTGGAGGAAGCCGGCGGCGTGGTCATCGCCGAGGCGGCGCTGGTCGATCGCTCGGCCGGGGCGGTCGATCTCGGCGTGCCCTTCTATCCGCTGGTGGCGCTCAACTTCCCGACTTATGCCGCCGACGAACTGCCGCCCGAGCTGGCCGCCACGCCGGCGATCAAGCCCGGCAGCCGCGCGCAGCCCTGAACCAGTCGAAGGATATTGCCATGACCTTGCCGGTCACGCCGCCGCGCCTGCGGTTGGGGGTCAACATCGACCACGTCGCCACGATCCGCAACGCGCGCGGGGGCGAGCATCCCGACCCGGTGCGCGCCGCCCAGATCGTGGCGGCCGTGGGCGGCGATGGCATCACCGCGCACCTGCGCGAGGACCGGCGCCACATCCGCGACGAGGACATCGCGCGCATCCAGGCGGCGACCAGCCTGCCGCTCAATTTCGAGATGGCCGCGACCGACGAGATGCTGGCGATCGCGCTGCGCCACAAGCCGCATGCCTGCTGCATCGTGCCCGAGCGCCGCGAGGAGCGCACCACCGAGGGCGGCCTCGACGCCGCCGGCCAACACAACCGCCTGGCGCCGATCTGCGCGCGCCTCGCCGATGCCGGCATACGCGTCAGCCTGTTCATCGCGCCCGAGGCGCGCCAGATCGAGGCGGCGATGAAGCTCGGCGCACCGGTGGTCGAGCTGCACACCGGCGAATATGCCCACGCCGAGGGCGAAGCGGTGGCGGTCGAGCTCAAGCGGTTGAGCGACATGGCGGCGCTGGCCGCGCGCAACGGCATCGAGCCGCATGCCGGGCACGGCCTGACCTACGACAACGTCCAGCCGATTGCCGCCATCCCCCAATTGGCCGAACTCAACATCGGCCACTTCCTGATCGGCGAGGCGATCTTCGTCGGCCTGGAAGCGGCGGTGCAACGCATGCGCAGCCTAATGGACGACGCGCGCTAAACCAAGGACTTGCCTGCCCGTGATCATCGGCCTCGGTTCGGACCTGTGCAATATCGAGCGGATCGAGCAATCGCTCGCCCGCTTCGGCGACCGCTTCGTGGAGCGCGTGTTCACCCCCGTCGAGCAGGCCAAGGCCGCCCGGCGCCCGTTCACCCGCGCCGGCACGCTGGCCAAGCGGTTTGCCGCCAAGGAAGCCTATTCCAAGGCGGTCGGCACGGGGTTTCGCGCCGGCGTGTTCATGAAGGACATCGGCGTGGTCAATGCGCCCTCGGGCGCGCCGACGCTGGCGCTGACGGGCGGTGCCGCCGCGCGGCTCGCGGCGATCACGCCGGCCGGGCATGAAGCGATCGTCCACCTGACGATGACCGACGACCATCCCTGGGCCCAGGCCTTCGTGGTGATCGAGGCACGACCGCTCGCCGGCGGGAACCCGGCGTGAGCGAGGGCTTGAGCAGCGTTCCCGCAGCGCCGACGGGCGACTGCCCCGCCCCGGTGCATCCGGCGGCGCCGACGGCGAAGGCCCGGGTCAACTGGGGCGGCGAACTGGCCGGGCTGATCGTCATGCTGCTGGGCGTGGTCGTGTTCCATACCCTCGTCGCCAAGCCGTTCTACATTCCCTCGATGTCGATGATGCCCAACCTGCTGGTCGGCGACCGGCTGGTGGTGAGCAAGTATCCCTACGGTTGGTCGTGGGTTTCGCCATCGCTGCACGTCCTGCCCCGGTCGGACCGCCGGCTTCTGCCTGCGACCCCGCAATATGGCGATATCGTCATCGTCGTGCCGCGCGGCAGCAACGAGGACTACATCAAGCGCGTCGTCGCGCTGCCGGGGGATCGCATTGCGGTGATCCACGGCCAGATCGTGCTGAACGGCAAGCCGGTTCCCCAGGTGGTCGAGCCGCCGCTGGACCTGGCGGTCGACGCCAACGAACCCTGCGATCCGGCGGACTTTCCCGGCCTGCGCTTTCGCGATGCGGCCGGCCGCAGCTTCTGCGAGCTGCCCATCCTGCGCGAGACCCTGCCCAACGGCGCCTCGTACCGGATCATCGACCACGAGCAGCAGCCGCTCGACGATTACGCGGAAGTGACCGTGCCGGCGGGCCATGTCTTCCTGATGGGCGACAACCGCGATCATTCCGCAGACAGCCGCGAGCCGCTCGCGCTGAAAGGGCTTGGCGGCCCCGTCCCCCTGTCGGACGTCGGCGGGCGGGCCGAATTCGTCACCCTGTCGCTCGACGGTAGCGAGACCCTCGATCCGCGCACCTGGTGGAAGGCCTTGCGCAGCGGTCGTGCCTGGGGGACGTTGCGCCCGGAACGGGACGCCCGCGCGGCCGTTCCCGGTTCCTGATACAACCTGCCTTGCAAGGGTAACGACCCGCCGATGACCGACACCGCCGCGCCTTCCACGCTTCCCGTCGCGACCCAAAACGTCGCCGCACCTGCAACCAAGGCCCACGCGCCCGGGCCGACCGACATCGCCGACCGCACAATCCGGCAGGAGGCCAAGAAGGCGTTCGTCTGGATCGGCATTGCCGCGCTGGTCGTGCTGACGGTGTTCCTGGCGCAACCGCTGCTGGTGATTTTCGGCGGCGTCGTGTTTGCCGCGGCGATCGAGGGCGGGCAACGCTTGCTCGGGCGCATCGTACCCGGCCCGCGCGCGCTGCGAATCGTCATGGTGCTGGTGGCGACGGTCGCGTTCCTTGCCTGGCTGGTCTATTTCGCGGGCAACCAGATCGCGGCCCAGGCGGCGCAGTTCCCCCATATCGTCGAAATGCAGGCGCAGAGGGCGATGGGTTTCCTGCAGACCCACGGCATCGAGGTCGGCCAAGCCGACATCTCGAAGGTGGCAGAACAGCTGATCGGCGGTGTTGGCCCGGTTACCCAGGCGCTGGGCGGCATCTTCGGCGGCATGACCACGGTGTTCCTCATCGTCATCCTCGGCATCTATTTCGTGCTCGAGCCCGACATCTATCGCCGGGGCCTCGCGTGGATGCTGCCGCTGGAAAGCCGGCCGCACGTGCAGGGCACGATGCAGCGGATGGGCAAGTCGCTGCGCATGCTGCTGTTCGGACGCATGATCGGCATGGTCACCGAGGGCGCGGCGACCTGGGCACTGCTGGCGGTCTACGGGGTGCCGATGTCGGCCCTGCTCGGCATCCTCACCGGCCTGTTGGTCCTGCTGCCCAACATCGGCGCGCCGATCTCGGGGCTGCTGATGATCCTCGTCGGGTTCTCGGGCGGCAACGACATGGGGCTTTACTGCATCATCGTCTATCTCGTGGTGCAGACCGTCGACGGCAACATCGTGGTGCCGATGATCGCGCGCAAGACGGTGGACCTGGCCCCGGCCATGGTGCTGGGCGCGCAGCTGATCTTCGGCGTGCTGTTCGGCATCCTCGGCTTGGCGCTGGCCGATCCGATCGTCGCGATGATCAAGATCGCGCTGGAGCGGCAGGCGGCGCGCAACGACGAAGCCCCTACACCGCCCGGTGGCTGACGACGACGAACCCCGGTTCGGCCGCCGTCATGCCTTGCGGGTGACGCAGGCGGCGGGATTGTTCGTGCTGCTGGCGTTGACGATGTTCGGCGTGCTCAACGCCTGCTCGCGCGAGGTATGGCAGATGGCCTTTGCGCCGATCCGCGCCTTCGCGCCCCAGCCCGCGCTCGCGGCGCGCGATTATGCCGGCCCTGAACTCTGGCTCGCCCGGCCGGGATTGCGCGACGATCCGGCGCAATGGTTGCCGGCCGGGGTCCAACGCGAGACGACGGCCGCTCCCGGATCGGCCGCCCCGCCGCGCGCCGCAGTGTTCTATGTCCACTCGACGACCTATCTTAGCCGCGCCGAATGGAATGCCCCGATCAGCGACGCGGATTCGCAGCGACGCGCCGGCCTGCTGACGGCCGCCACCGCCAGCGCCTTCTCTGGCGCAGGGCCGGTCTGGGTCCCGCGCTATCGGCAGGCCGCGCTTGGTGCGTTCCTCAGCACCGGCCCCGACCGTCAGCGCGCGATCGACGTCGCCTATGGCGATGTTGCCGCAGCGTTCGGCCTGTTCGTCGAGCAGACGCCGGCCGAGATGCCGATCGTCATCGCCGGCCACAGCCAGGGCGCGCTGCTGGTTGCGCGCCTGCTCCGCGATCGTGTGCGCGGCACGCCGCTGGCACGGCGCGTTGCCGCCGCCTATGCCATCGGCTGGCCCATGGCTGCACGCCTCGCGCCGCCCGCGCTCGGCCTGCCGGTTTGCGCGCAGCCCGACCAGGCCCAATGCCTGGTCAGCTGGATGAGCTTCGCCGCGCCGGCTGATCCCTCGCTGCTGTTGCTGGGCTATCACGTCTTTCCCGACGGCACCCCGGCCGATGCAACGCTGGTCTGCGTCAATCCCCTGTCGGGCCGAAGCGACCGCCAGGCGATGCCCGCCAGCGCCAACCGCGGCACGCTCCTGCCCGACAAGGCCGACCTGCTGACCGAGCGCGCCGGGCCGATGGTCCCGGCGCAGGCGGGCGCCGCCTGCGATGCGCGGGGGCTGCTGGTACTCGACCGCGCGCCGCGCACCGGCCAGTTCGTGCTGCCGGGCAACAATTACCACGTCTACGACATCCCGCTGTTCTGGGCCAACTTGCGCGCCGACGTGATCCGGCGCACGGCGGGGTGGTATCGCCGCCATCCCGAGGCCGTGGCGGCAGGAGAACCCGGATGATCACGCTCAGTACCGCCGACTTTCGCGCCGCCCTGCCGATGGGCGGCGTGCTCATGGGTCTCGACCCCGGCACCAAGACCATCGGCGTCGCGCTGTGCGACGCGGGCTGGCGCTTCGCCACTGCCGGGAGCACGATCCGCCGCGCCAAGTTCGCGCAGGACAAGGCGCAGCTTGCCGCGATTGTGGCCGAGCGCAACGTGCGCGGCCTGGTCATCGGACTGCCGCTCAACATGGACGGCAGCGATGGACCGCGCAGCCAGTCGGCGCGGGCAATGGCGCGCAATCTTGCCGACCTCGCGCTGCCGACGCTGATGTGGGACGAGCGCTGGTCGACCCAGGCCGCCGAACGCGCGATGATCGAGCAGGACTTCAGCCGCGCCAAGCGCGCGGTGCGCATCGATTCGCATGCCGCCGCGCTGATCCTGCAGGCCGCGATCGACGCGCTCGCAGGATCGGTGATGTAATTTAATCGGACGATTGAATCCGGCGCGGCGATACGGCAGGAAGGCACGATGAGCGAGGACAAGACGCAAGGCTGGCGGGTCGATGGCCCCTTCGATCCCGAGGCGGCGGGCAAGGTGCTGGGCAGCCTCGGCCACGGCGGCTTTCTCGGCATGCGGTACGGCGGCCACGGCACCGACTGGTTCGAGGCCGAACTGCCCTGGCGCGAGGAACTGGTCGGTGCCGGCGGCAATGGGGTGCTGGCCTCCGGCCCGATCATCTCGCTGTTCGACAACTGCACCGCGATGGCGATCTGGACACGGCGCCAGCGTTTCGTGCCGCATGTCACGCTCGACCTGCGCATCGACTACGTGCGCGCTGCCGTCCCAGGACGCAGCGTGATCGCGCGCGCCGAGTGCTACCAGATCCGCGGCGCGCTGGCCTTCGTGCGCGGGCTGGCGCACGATGGCGACACATCCGATCCGGTGGCCCATGCCGCCGGCATCTTCATGGCCACGGGAGACACGGCATGACCGCAGGCTTCGAGCTGCCGCCCTATGCCCGCGCGATGGGCATGCTGGTGCTGGACCGTGATGCGCCTGGAGCACCGGTCGTGGCGATGGACTTTGCGGAAAAGTCCGAAGGCCGCCCCGGCTACCTGCACGGCGGCGCGATCGGCGGGCTGCTCGAGATGGCAGGCTTCGCCGCGCTCCACGCAGACCTCGCGCAGCGGGGCATCGAGGCGCGGTTCAAGCCGATCAACATCTCGATCGAATATTTGCGCAACGGCCTGCCCCAGCGCGTCTTCGCCCGCGGCGAAGTGCTGCGCGCCGGCCGTCGCATCGCCAACGTGCGGATCGAGGCCTGGCAGGGCGACGGCACCGCCCCGATCGCCAGCTGCTGGATGAATTTCCAGCTTTCGGCGGTGAAGGCAGCGTAACAGCCCCTCCGTCAGACGCGTGCCGCGCCTGCCACCTCCCCATCGTTGATGGGGAGGATCGACATCCTCCCTGCCGCAGGCGGGGAGGGGGACCGCCGCGAAGCGGTGGTGGAGGGGCATGCCCCTTCCCCCGTTACCCCAGCCGCAATTCCACCGTCAGGCCTTCGGGCACCGGCGCCCCTGGCGGCAAACGCTGCGCGTCCGCCCGCGCACGGGCGAGCAGCGCGGCGGGCACTTCGGGCCCGGCGATCACCGCGTCCGCCATGCCCAGCAGCCGTGCCTCGCGCAGCGTCAGGTCTTCGGGGTCGGCCGAGCGCAGGACGACGACGTGATGGGCCGCGTCCACCCCGGCGGCGCCCTCGACCCAGCGTTGCACCGCATCGGCGGGCTGGTCGGCGAAGGGATCGAGCGCCCCGCCCTCCCCCAGCGCGCCATCCAGCGCCCGGCGCCGGTCCGCGCCGTCGGGAAAACGCGCACGCAAGGGCCCGCGCGCGGCAAACAGCGCCTCGGCCAATGCACCCAGTCCTTGCGGCAGCAACCGCTCTAGGCGCAGCCGGACGTGCTTGGCCAGGCCCGCCGAGGCGCCCGCCGTGCCCACGGCGACCAGCAGCGGCGTGCGCTCGACCAGCGAAGGCGTGGTGAAATCGCACAGCTCGGGCCGGTCGACCACGTTGACCAGCAGCCCGGCCCCGCGTGCGCGCAAGGCATCCGCTTCGCAGGCCGCAGCGCTGTCGTGCGCGATGAAGGCCAGCCGCGCGCCGATGTCGATGCCCTGCGCGAGATCGTCGATGATGAGCCCGCCCGCGCGCTCGACCAGCCGGCGCTTGGGCTCGGCCATGGCGCCCTGCCCCAGCACCACCACCGGTTGCCCGGCGATTCGATGGAACAGGGGCAGCGCGGACAGCATCAGGCGAGCCAGTCGGGCACGCGCTCGGCGGAAAGGATCGTCGCCGGCTCGATCCGGTCGGCCACGACAGCCCAGCGCCCGCCATCGACCATCACCTCGGGCACCAGGGGGCGCGAGTTATAGGTGTTGGCCATCGTCGCGCCATAGGCACCCGCGGTGCGAAACACCGCAAGGTCGCCGCGCTTTACCCGGTCGATCGTGCGGTTCATGGCGAAGGTGTCGCTCGATTCGCAAATCGGGCCGACGATGTTGGCGTCCATCGTTTCGCCCTCCGGCGTGACCGCCACGAAATCGTGCCAGGCATCGTAAAGCGCGGGCCGCGCCAGGTCGTTCATCGCAGCATCGACCACGACCCACGGCGCGCCGACGCCTTCCTTGACGCGGATCACGCGTGTCAGCAGCAGCCCGGTATTGCCGGTGATGACGCGGCCCGGCTCGAACATCGCGGTGACATCCCAGCCTTGCGTCACGCGCGCGACCATCGCGGCGTAGTCCTCGGGCGACGGGAAGACCTCGCCCGCCTTGTAGGGCACGCCCACGCCGCCGCCGAAGTCGATGTGCGTGACCGCATGGCCAGCCGCGCGGATCGTGCGCATCAGCGCGCCGATCTTCTCGAACGCGGCCTCGAGCGGATCGAGCTTCGACAGCTGGCTGCCGATGTGCAGCGTCAGCCCGCGCATCGCCAGCCCCGGCGCCCCGGCCAGCCGGGCGTAGATCGCCGCAGCCCGGTCGTAGGGCACGCCGAACTTGTTCTCGGCCTTGCCGGTGGAAATCTTGCCGTGCGTGCCGGCATCGACGTCGGGGTTCACGCGCAGCGCGCAGGTCGCGACCTTGCCCATCGCGCTGGCGATCTCGGCGAGTTCGAGGCCTTCTTCCTCGCTCTCGAGGTTGAACTGCCCGATCCCCGCCTCGAGCGCGCGCGCCAGTTCGGCCGCGGTCTTGCCCACGCCCGAGAACACGATCGTCGCCGCCGGCATCCCGGCCGCCAGCGCGCGTTCCATTTCCCCGCCCGAGACCACGTCGGCGCCATAGCCTTCGGCGGCAAGCACCTTGAGCACGGCAAGGTTGGGGTTGGACTTGACCGCAAAGGCGAGGCTCACGCGCGGCAGCACCTTGAGCGCATCGCGGAACACGCGCGCGTGGCGGGTCAGCGTGGCGCGCGAATAGACGTAGAGCGGGGTGCCCACGGCTTCGGCCAGCGCCGGCAGGGCAATATCCTCGGCGTGAAGCACGCCGTCAGCATAGTGGAAGTGGTCCATGGCGACTCTCGGAAAAGAAGTATCGAAAAGAAGGGCGCGTCAGTCCTCGGGCGGGAGGTCGAACGGATCGTCCTCGCGCTCCTGCGACCGGCTGCGCAGCTCGACGTTGCGGTCGGGCTTGGCCTGGATCGGCGCCCGCAGCAGCGCGTCCCCGCCCCGGCTTGCCTCGCGGCCATAGGGCGCGGGCGGCAACCCGTACCCCGGCGCCGGTTTCAGCTCACGCTTGTTCCCGCAGGCGGCGAGAGCGAGCGCGGCCGTGGCGGCGAGCAGCAGGGCAGTGGGACGGATCAAGCGATTACTCCTCGATACCCAGGGCTTCGCGTGCCTGGGCCACACGCTTCCTTACCTCGACCGGCGCGGTTCCGCCATGGCTGCATCGCGCCGCGACCGAGGCCTCGACCGAAAGCGCGGCATAGACGCGATCGTCGATGCGCGCGTCGATCGCGGTCAGGTCTGCAAGGCTCAACTGGTCGAGCGCGACCCCGCGGCTTTCCGCCAGCTTTACCGCGCTGCCGGTGATGTGATGCGCCTCGCGGAAGGGAATGTTGGCCTGGCGCACCAACCAGTCGGCGAGGTCGGTGGCGGTGGCATAGCCCAGCTCGGCCGCGCCGCGCATGCGCTCGGTTCGGAACTTCGCCTCGGCGACCATGCCGGTCATCGCCGCGACCGACAGCGCCAGCAGGCCGGCGGCCTCGAACACCGGCGGCTTGTCGTCCTGCATGTCCTTGGAATAGGCGAGTGGCAGGCCCTTCATCGTGATCATCAGGCTGGTCAGGCAGCCGACGATCCGCCCGGAATGCCCGCGCACCAGCTCGGCCGCGTCGGGGTTCTTCTTCTGCGGCATGATCGAGCTGCCGGTCGAGAGGCTGTCGGGCAGCGTCACGAAGCCGAACGGCTGGCTTGCCCAGATGATGAATTCCTCGGCCAGGCGCGAGAGGTGCAGCGAGCACTGCGCCGCGGCCATCAGGTAATCGAGCGCGAAGTCGCGGTCCGAGACCGAATCGAGGCTGTTGTCGGTCGGCCCGTCGAAGCCCAGCCCCTCGGCGGTGCGGAAGCGGTCGATCGGAAAGCCGGTGCCCGCCAGCGCCGCCGCGCCCAGCGGCGAGCGGTTCATCCGCGCGCGCGCATCGGCAAAGCGCGAGCGATCGCGCGCAATCATCTCGTAATAGGCCATGAGGTGATGGCCGAGCGTGACGGGCTGCGCGGTCTGGAGGTGCGTGAAGCCGGGCATGATGCTCTCGGCATGCTCGCCGGCGCGCAGCACCAGCGCGACCTGCAGCGCCTTGAGCCCGCCATCCATCTGGTCGATCGCATCGCGCACCCACAGGCGGAAATCGGTCGCTACCTGGTCGTTGCGGCTGCGCGCGGTGTGCAGGCGTCCGGCGGCGGGGCCGATCAGCTCGGCCAGCCGCCCCTCGGTGGTCATGTGGATGTCTTCGAGGTCCCAGTTCTCGGGCACGCCGTCGGCTTCGTATTCGGCGGCGACCTGGTCCAGCCCGCCGGCGATCAGCGCGGCATCCTCGGCCGTGACGATGCCTTGCGCGGCCAGCATGGCCACATGGGCCTTTGACGCGGCGATGTCCTGCCGCCACAAGGCCTTGTCAAACGGGATCGAGGCGTTGATCTCACGCATGATGGCCGAAGGCCCGGCGGCGAAACGCCCGCCCCACATCTGGTTGGAGCTCGAATTGCCGCTCATGTCCGCTCGTCCGCCCTATCTGCCGTTCGTCCTGGGCGCGCTGGCCTGCACCGCGCTTGCCGCGTGCGATAGGCAAGCAAGCCCCCCCGCGCAACCTTCGAACGCGCAACCTTCCAGCGCGTCTTCGGGCACCGCCCCCGCAACGGGCGCCGATGCCGCGGCCGGCAAGGTGGACCTGTCGCACAAGGGTTCGGCCATGCCGACGTTCGCGCTCGCCGGTCTCGACGGCAAGAAGGTCGCCAACGGGGACCTCGCGGGCAAGCCGGTTCTGCTCAACCTCTGGGCCACCTGGTGCGGCCCCTGCGTGATCGAGATGCCCACGCTCGACAAGCTGGCGGCGGCCAAGGCCGGCAGCCTGCGTGTCCTCACCGTCTCGCAGGACAGCGCAGGCATGGCCGACAAGGTCAAGGCGTTTCACGCCGAGCACGCGCTGACGCATGTCACGCCGCTGCTCGATCCCGACAACGACCTGTCGTTCCACTACAACACCGGCGTCCTGCCCACGACGATCGTCTACGATGCCGCCGGCAAGGAAGTGGGCCGCGTGGTGGGGGCGTTCGACTGGAACGGGCCGGAAGCCGCAGCGCTGGTGAAATCGGCCGGGGCCTGAGCGTCAGCCTCGCTGACGGCATGGCGGCCACCTGAAATGGTGGCCCCGTGCATGGTGGCCCCGGAAATGGTGGGCGGTGACGGGCTCGAACCGCCGACCCTCTCGGTGTAAACGAGATGCTCTACCAACTGAGCTAACCGCCCCCTCGCGGGGAAGCCGCGCATTTACGGGATTTTGCGCCTGCGTCAACCACTCCGTCCGCAGGGCGATTCGGCGCGGCCGGACCGTGCCTCAGCCCTGCCGCCGGTTCTGTGCGACGCTCACGACGATGAAGGCCACGATTCCGATCGGAAACCACAGCCCGAACTTGTGTGTGAGGAGACCGATCGCTGCGCAGACCAGCAGGGCGCCAAAGGGAGTGAGCCGCTTCATGGATGGCAATACATCATGGCGGGTCGACAAAGGCAACCTGTTCAAGGCGTTGACGGACAGAACTGCGGCCTGTCCATGCCGAACGGCACGGTACCGGGAGGCTCGTGGCATGTCAGTCCGCGCTCAGCCAGTCGAGGATGGCCTGCCTGTCGCCATCGAGCCTGGGCGGGGTGATCGTGCCATATTCGCCTGGCGTCAGACGGAAGCCCACCCCGGGCACCTTGACCGCCCCCGAAGATCCGCCACGGCCCGGGAGTTCGAGCGCGATCACGGCGTCGGGCCGGGCCAGGGACTGTGCCTCGTCGACACGGCGGACCATGCCGCAGGGGATGCCCGCCGCGCTCATGCCCGCTTCCCAGTCGGCGGCATCGCGTTCGGCGATGACCGCCGCCAATTCGGCCTTCATCGCGTCGAAATGGGCGCGCCGCGCCTCTGGTGTCGCGAACAACGGATTGTCCAGCCAGTCCTCGCGGCCGACATAGCGCGCCAGTGCGGCGAACTGGCCGGGCTGGACTACGCCCAGTGAAATCTGCCGCCCGTCGCGCGCGGTGAAGAGCGAGGCGGTGGGCAGGCCGCTGTATCCGGTATTGCCCATGCGCGACATCGCCTGCCCGGTAACCAGGAACGGCGTCACCGCCGACGTCATGAACGACAGGCTGGCCTCGAACATCGAGACGTCGATGTAGCTGCTGCCCCCGCCCTGCATGCGCCGGATCAGCGCCGAGAGGATCGCGAACGCGGCGGTCTGGCCGGTCAGGGTATCGACGAGCGGAAAGCCGACGCGCACCGGCGGGTCGCCTTCCTCGCCGCTCAGCATCATCATGCCGCTGGTTGCCTGGACGATGTTGTCGATCGCCGGCCAGTCGCGCTGCGGTCCGTCCTGGCCATAGCCCGAGACCGAGCAATAGACGATGTCGGGGCGCAGCGCCTTGACCGCGTCGTATCCCAGCCCCAGCCGGGTGATGACACCGGGACGGAAGTTCTCGATCAGCACGTCGCAGCGGGCGATGATCGCGCGGGCCGTGTCGAGATCCTCGGGCTTCTTGAGATCGAGCGCGATCGACTTCTTCCCCGCATTGGCGGCGATGAACGCGGGCGAAAGACCCTCCAGGCTCTGGTCGGCGCCATAGTTGCGAAAGCTGTCGCCATGCGGCGGCTCGATCTTGATGACCTCCGCGCCCATCAGGCTCAGCAGGTGGGATGCATAAGGGCCGGCCATGACATGGCTGAAATCGGCGATGCGGATACCCGCAAGCGGCTGGGTCATGGTTTCTCCGGGAGATGCTTGCGCACGATCGTCCATGCGCGGTCGGTGCACAGGCCGCAGGCGGGGCCGGCGAACATCGCCTCCGCGCGCTTGTCGTGCTTCAGTTGCCAGTCGAGCCAGCCCACCGCGACGCGGCCGTAGGCTCCGCCATTGACGAGCGAGAAGGTGCCACCGTGGCCGGTGTCGATGTTGCCGTAGAACACCGGCACATGCTCGATCCGCGCGACGTCGTCGCTGCCGTTCTCGTAGGCAATATCGGTCGGGCCACCGAGGATATAGGCGATGGGGGTATGCAGCTTTGCCAGGTCCGCCTTGCTGACCCAGGTGCCGGTCACCCCGCCCCCGGGGCGGTTGTAGACCCCGCTGTTGAACGCCATGACCGTGGCGATGCGCGGGTCCGCCCCGGCGGAAATCGCCTGAAGCCCGCCACAGCTATGGCCCAGCACAGCGATCCTTTGCGTGTCGACCTGCGCCGGCATGGCCTTGGCCGCCCAGTCGATGCCGCCGAGCAACTGCGCGACGCTGGTCTCGTCGGCCTTGGCCGGTGGCGGCGTGAATGCGCTCGCGGGCTTGGGCGGCGGCAAGGCGGTGAGCGCTGGCGTTTCCTCGGCGGGCGCGCCGTTCGCCACGACGACGTAGCCGTGGCTGGCGATCTCGCGCAGGAAGTGGCTCACCGAGACGCCGTTGTTGCGGCACCCGCCGTTGCCCCACAGCACGAGCGGAAGCTTGCCCCGGGGCGGCCGTGCCGGGAGATAGATCGTGTAGCCCGGCGCATCGCTGTGCGCTTCGGCGACCGCAGGCCAGGGACCCGACCCGGCGGGTGCACCGATCACCCGCGTCATGGGCTCGGCACTGGCCGCGCTCGCCAGCAGGGCCGTGAGCAAGAGTATCTGCCTCATGCGCTTCCTCCTTTGCATTCGATCTGGTCGCGCGCGCGCACCGAGGCCCGCGCTGCACGGAACGGCGACAGGCCATCGATGCCAAAGCGCGACAGGCTGCGGGCGTTCTGTTCGGAATCGCGCAGATAGAGCGCGTCGAACCGGGCCTGCTCGGCCCTGGACATGCCGTCGATGGTGACGCCCTGCTTGCGCGCCTCGTCCATGCCCTTTTCCAGCGCGGCATGGATTTCGGTCTCGAGCGCGGCTTCCCACACGCCTTGCGACTCGTTGAGGATCGCCTGCTCCTGCGGGGTCAGGCTGTTCCAGCGCGCCAGCCCCATGGCGCGCGCGGGATAGGCACCGCGCGGAATGGCCAGCGTGTTGTAGTGGCGCGAGACTTCGGCGAAATGGAGCGAGCGGAAGGTGTCGCCGGGCGCAATCACGCCGTCGATCACGCCCTTGGCCATCGCCGAATAGACATCGCCCATCGGCATGTTCACCGCATCGACGCCGAGCGATTCGAGCACCGTCAGCAATTCGGTGGGCGCGCGCAGGCGCAGGCCGCGCAAGTCCTCGAGGCGGCGCACCCGGCGGTCGGTGGTGACGATGCCGGCCAGCGAACCGCCCTGCACCGCCAGCAGCTTGAGCCCGTGCAGTTCCTTGCCGATTTCCGGGCTCGCCGCAGCGATGCAACGATAGAGCGCCACTTGCGAGGCGATGCTGTCGGCCCCGCTGTAGAAGCCGGTCTGGATGCGGATCAGGTGTGTGCCGCCGCGCACGTAGATCGGCGTGATGAGGCCGACATCGGCCACGCCGTGGCGCAATTCCTCCATCGACATGTCCGACGACAGCAGCGCGCCCGACCAGATCGGCCGGATGCGGATGTGCCCGCCCGAGCGCTTTTCCACGAACCGCATCCACGCCTGGTCGGCCTTGCTGAACGGATGGTTCGGGCTGTACGGCGTGGCATAGGTCAGCTCGGTCACCCCCTGCGGCAGCGGCCGCGCGCACGCGGCGAGCAGCAGCAGCGGCAGGAGCGCGGCGAGCTTCATGCGAGGCCCCGCGCGGTGAGGAAGTCCGCGACCATGCCGACCATGCGGTCGTGGTCCCAGTTCTTGGCATCGACCATGTCGGCATCGATCGACAGGACCGGCACGCCGGCCGCCTCGAGCGAGAGCGCGGTGAGCTTCGTCCCCGATTGCGCCAGGCGATTGTCGGGCGGCAGCAGCACGACGCAGGCATCGATCCCGCAGCGTTCCGCCTCGCTCGTCATCCACCCGTTCATCCACGGCGGCAGGTGCAGCACCTCGTTCATCGAGCAGATGCGGCTGGCCAGGGCATCCATCGGCTGCCCCTGCACTTCGCGGATGTATTGCGGGCCGGCGAAGGGCATGTACATCGACCACACGAAGACGGCGCCCATCCGCTCCTCGAGCGCCTGATAGAAGCCGGGATCGTGCCACACCCCCGCGCCTATCCACATCAGCCGCAGCTTTTCATTGCTGGCCGCCCCGGCACCTGCGGCGACGCGCTCGAGCACTTCGTCGCGGAAGCGCCTGGCGTGGGCCACCGCCCAGTCCGAGCCGCGGTGCCACTGCGGGATCATGGTGTTGGGCATCTGCTCGGCGATCGAGACCGGGCACGGCCGCGCGTTGCCGATCGCCTGCGCCGCCTCCCAGATGTAGCCTTCCTGCTCGTTGATCCGCTCCATCAGGTGATGCAGCCTGGCCTCGTCGAACTTGCGACCCGTGCGGTTCTCCAGCAGCGCGATGAGATCACGCATTTCCTCGACCATCAGCGCGATGCGGTCGGCATCGTAGACCGAGCGCCACTCGGTGCGGCTGCGCTCGAACCAGCTGGCGTCCTTCTTTTCCCACGCCGGCGCTTCCATCGGGAAGAATTCGGTGCCCAGCGCCTGCGCCCACTGCCCGAAGACGTGCTGGATGCAGTCGCAGGTCAGCCGCGCGACAAGCACGGTGGGCTTGGGCAGCCCGCCCCACGGCGCGGTCTTGGGATCGTTGGCCAGCGTGCAGGCGAGGCCGAGCGAGCAGTACTTGCAGCCGTTTTCGGGATAGCCATGCTCGGCCATGACCTCGAAATAGCGGTTGGATAGCTGCTTGGCCGAGATGTAGGCCGACCACCACTGGTTGGTGATGATCGGGATGTCCATCACGTGGAACAGCTCGTGCGGGGTATCGGCCTGGACGATCGCGAAGGGCTCGCCCTCGTCGACCACGCGGCGGCGCAGGTCCGCGCCGAACTGCTTCTGATAGGCGCTGGCCGCGGCGGTGCAGGCCAGATCCTTGCGGCTGCGCTGGCCGCTGGATTTCGTGGCGGCGGAAGCCTCGGTGGAGGCGCTGGTCGTCTGCGTCATTCGAATACTCCTGCCGCGTCCAGTTCGGCGATGCGGGCGTCGGTAAGGCCGCACAGGTCGCGGGCGATGGCGTGGGCGTGCTCACCCATTCCCGGCGCGCGGAAGGGGCGGAAGGCATCGCGCGAAAAGCGCAACGGCGTGGCGATGTGGCCGAAGGGACCGAGCAGCGGATGGTCGAGCGTGACCAGCGCGCCGCGCCCGGCGAGCTGCGGATCGTTGTCGATCATGTCCTCGCTGTCCTGCACCACACCGCAGGCGATGCCGTGGGCTTGCAACTGCGCGACGATGGCGTGATCGGACCGGGCCGCCGTCCACGCGGCGACGTCGGTGCCGGTGATGGCTTCCAGCCGGGCGCGATCCTCAGCGCCGGCCAGGCTGATTGCCACCCAGCGATCCTCGCCCGCGGCCGGGAACACGTCCTGGAAGAAGACACGCGGGTCGGCGTTGCCCAAGCGCTGCGGGTGTTCGCCGCGGCGCGCGGCGATGAGCGTGTCGCGCATCTGCTGCACGCAGATCTCGTACATCGAGGCGTCGATATGGCAGCCCCGGCCGGTCTCGCGGCGATGCTGCAGCGCTGCCGCGACGCCCCCGGCCATGACATAGGGCACGATCACGTCGCCATAGGGCACGGCGCCGGGGATCACCGGATCGCCATCGGGATAGCCGGTGAGGAACGTCCGCCCCGACAGCGCGCCGCCGGTGCCGTCGACGCCCCATTCCTGCGCCAGCGGGCCGGTCTGGCCGAAGACGCTGCCCGAGACCATGACGATGCCCGGATTGCGCGCGGCCAGCGTGTCGTAGTCCAGCCCCAGCTTCTTCATCGTGCCGGGCGAAAAGTTCTCCACCACCACGTCGGCCCAGTCGATCAGCGGGTCGATCAGCTCCCGCGCCTCGGGCTTCTTCATGTTGAGCGAAAGGCTGCGCTTGGAGGTGTTGAGGTGCGCGAACCACGGCTTGTCGTCCCAGTTGCCGGGCTTCGAGGCGGCCACCTGCACGTCGAGCCGCGCCAGATCGGGGCGGGTGCGGCTCTCGATCTTGACGATCTCGGCCCCCAGATCGCCCAGCGTCTTGGTCGAGATCGCCCCGACCAGCGCCCAGGCGAAATCGAGCACCTTGACGCCCGACAGCG
This sequence comes from Novosphingobium sp., assembly GCF_036803765.1. GTDB lineage: Bacteria > Pseudomonadota > Alphaproteobacteria > Sphingomonadales > Sphingomonadaceae > Novosphingobium. Next base: position 32,772 of record NZ_DAIRTS010000025.1, on the reverse strand, counting down.
GCCCGGGCCGCGCGCCGGTGTGGATCGCCGGCGCAGCGGCGACGGCCGCGCCTTCGCGAATCGAAGCGAAGCGCTTCGGCAATCCGGTCTGCGGATCGAAGAAGCCGCGCGCGGCCAGATGGCGGTCGGCCAGCACGTCGGCCGGCTCGTTGGCGACGCAGGCGTTGATGCCGCGGCGCAGACCTTCGCTGGCGATCTCCGCCTTGGTGCGCGAGGCAAAGAAGGCCGCGATCGCCGCTTCCCAGATCGCGCGCGTTTCGGCTGGGAGGGTGGAGCGGTTGTAAGTGAGCCAGTCGGTGCCGTGCAGCGGATTGGGCACGCCCGCCTCGTCCATCCAGTCCGACAGCGCCTGGTTGGCCGGTGCGCCGAGCCGTCCGGTCATCAGCGAATGGAAGCACCAGCCGTCCGCCAGCTTCCAGATCGCGCGCACCGTCGCCTTGCCATAGGCGAGCGCGCCGCCGACGCGGGCGAGCTTGCGGCGGTCGAACTGCCAGCACAGGATGCCGTTGAAATTGCGACTGAAGGCGACCTGCTGCACCGAGACGTCGACATGCTGGCCCTGCCCGTGCGTGCCGCGGGCATAGTGCGCTGCCATCGCGCCGCTGGCCGCGACCATGTCGGCGTGGAAGATGCAGGCCTCCCCCGCTTCCTTGACCGGCGGCCGGTCCGGCTCCCCGGTCACGCGCAGCGCCCCGCCCATTGCCGAGGCGACGAACTCGCCGCCCTTCCAGCCGCTGCGCGGGCCGCCCGACCCGAAGGTCGTGACCGAGACGTGCACGGCACCGGCGGGGATCGCGACGTCGCCCAAACCCTCGAGGCCGATGTCGTCGATGACGAACGAGGCGCCCTCGACCGGTCCGCCCAGCTCGGCGCCGAGCGCGGCGAGATAGCGGGCGAGTGGCCGTTCCGCCATGCCACCCAGCACCGCGACCCGATGTCCATCAAGCGGCGTCATTGCGAAATTCCCTTCAGGAATGCGTCGATCTCGGCGGCCTCGCCACCAGTCGCGCGCCAGTCCCGGCGCGTCAGGACGAGGGCGGGAATATCCGCCGCTTCGAGGGCCTTGCGCTGTGCCGGCAAGTGCCAGATGCGCGCCTCGTCTTCTTCCGCGAACCACAGCACCACCGCCGCAGCGCCCGTTTGCGCGACGGCGTCGGTCAGCGCTGCGGCGCGATCGTAAAAGCCTCGGCCCCCTTGCGCATGACCGTGCAATTGCGCGGCCACGGCGGCAAAGGGATCGCCCTTTTCCTCGACCGGGGGTCCGAGTGCGGTCCAGGTCTGCGTCAGCGTCGGCCCCGCGGCGCGCCAGCCGGCCGCCGCCACGGCGTCGTGCAACCGCTGGTCGGGCGGCGGTGTCCCCGCGATCAGGCACAGCGGTCCCTCGCCGAGTGCAGGCGCGGCTTCGCGGCGGCGGGCGTTGGTCCGGGCGATGGCCTGCGCCAGCGCCGGCGCGTCGACACCGAGACGCTGCGCCAGGCTGCGCGTCGCCGCCTCGACATGGCGGCCGCTGCTGGCCCGCGCGATGGTCGAGGCATCGAAGATCAGCGGCTCTGGCCCGGCGATCGCGCCCTGCCGCTGCAACTCGCAGACGTAGTAATAGAGCCGCTGCGCCGCATCGTCGCCGCGCGAGAACACCACGGCCTCGACCCCGTCGAGCGCGCCATCGGCCCAGTCCTGCAGGATCGAGCGGGCCCAGAGCGGGAACTTGCTTTCCAGCCAGCGATCCGCGGCGGGCATGGCGCGATCGACGTTCCAGCCCAGCGGGCCGGAGCAGCGCCCGGTCGCGGCAAGCACATCGTGAGGCAGGTCGGGGCCGACATAGGCTATCATGGTCATTGTCCGAACATCGTGGGCAGCCACAGCGCCATCGCCGGGAAGAGGATGAGCAGCAGCAGGTGAACAAGGTCGCTTCCCAGGAACGGCAGCACGCCCCGGAAAATGCGGTTGAGCGGCACGTCCTTGGCGACGCCCTGGATGACGTAGAGGTTCATGCCGAGCGGCGGATGGACGAAGCCGATTTCCATCGCGCGGGTGATGAAGATGCCGAACCAGATCGGCGACATACCCACGCCCTCAACGATCGGCAGCAGGATCGGCGTCGTCAGCAGCATGAGCGCGAGGCCGTCGAGCACCGAACCCAGCAGCAGCAGCAGTCCGGCCACGACGAGCAGCGTCGGAATGGTGCCGAGGTTCATCGCCGTCACCGCCTGCCCGACCGCGTCGGTCAGGCCGGTAACGCTGATGAACACCGAAAAGATGATCGCGCCGATGATGACGAGGAAGATGAGGCCGCTGGTCCGCAGCGTTTCCGAAAAGGCGCGGAACAGCACCTCGCGGGTAAGCCGCCGCCGCCATGCGGTGATGAGCAGCGCGCCGGCGGTGCCGATCGAGGAAGCCTCCGAGGGACTGAACCAGCCGAGCACGATCCCGCCCAGCACCACCGCCAGAAGGGCGATCATGTCCGCGATCCGCAGCAGCGCGCGGCCGCGTTCGGCCCAGCTCGCCCGCTCGCCGACCGGCGCGATCGACGGGCGCCAGCGCACCAGCAGCCAGACGACGACGCAGTAGAACAGCATCTGCGAGATGCCGGGGATCAGCGTGGCGGTGAACAGCTTGCCGATCGATTGCTCGGCGATGATGCCATAGACGATCAGCGCCCCCGATGGCGGCAGCATCTGCCCCAGCGTTCCGCCGGCGGCGACGGTGCCCGTGGCCAGGGCGTCCGAATAGCCGCGCTGGCGCATCTCGGGCAGCGCCACAAGGCCGATGGTGGCCGCCGTCGCCAGGCTCGACCCGTTGATCGCGCCGAAGCCCGCACACCCGCCGATCGAGGCATAGGCAAGGCCACCGCGCCGATGGCCGACCATCTTGGCCGCGGCGTCGAACAGGTCACGGCTGGCGTTGGCCGAAAAGAACAGGTGCGCCATCAGCATGAACAGCGGCAGCGTGCCCAGTTCGTAGCGCGTGAGCGTCTCGACCACGACGACGCCAGCCTTCACGACGGCCGCTTCCGGGCCGAGGGCGAAGACCAGCCCACCGATCCCGACCAGACCGAGCGAAACGCCGATCGGCACGCCGCACAGCAGCATGGCGAAGAGCAGGACCAAGCCGACGAGGCCGGTTTCGGGCGTAGCAAGGATCATGGCTTGGCTCGTTCCGTCAATTGCCGCACCAGCAGCGCGATCACGACGACCAGCGCGGCGTTGAGGAAGCCGCGCATCCAGCGCCAAGGCACGTCGAGCAATTCGCTGACTTCCTGGCTGCCCCACAGGTCGCGCGCGAGCCACAGCGATCCGCTCAGCAGCAGGAGGTAGAACACGATCGAAAGTGCGGTGCAGATGCGGTCCGCCACCACCCGGCGCGTGCCGGTCAGCCGATCGAGGATGAGATGCACCCGCGCATGGTTGCGGGCGAGTGTCGCCATGACCAGCGCCAGCGATCCGGCGACGAGCACGCCAACCTGCACCAGTTCGATGGCGCCCTTGAGCGGCAGGCCGGTATGCCGCCCGATCACCGCCAGGACATTGAGCGACGCGGCCGTGACGAGGGCGGTCCCGCCCGTCCACACCATGATCGTCTGCGCGCGCGTCATGGGCGGACCTCCGTCACAAGGCCATCGTGCGCGATCATGATCGGCGGCAGACCGGCCGTCTCGGTGATGCGCTCGGCATAGTCGCGGATTTCCATCGCCCGCGCCGGTTCGGCAAGAACTGGGCGGCCCGGCGCCTCGACATCGACCGGGATGATCCCGGCGCGGATCGTGCCCTCGTGGTCCACGGCGACCGTGCCCAGGAATGCGTTGACGGCTTCGGGATGGAACGGGGCGAGCGTATAGGGCGGGTCGGGCTCGAACCCGAACATCGCCTTGCGGCGCTCGGCCCACGCCGCGCGGGCGGGATGATCCTGCGCCGGGCTGAGCGCGCCCGTCACCACGCAGCCATTGCCAAGGCCGTGGAAGATCGGCTTGCCGTGGTGGAATTCGATGCCGCGCACGATATGCGCGTGGTGGCCTATCACCACGTCGGCCCCCGCCTCCACCGCAGCGTGCGACAAGGCCCGCTCGTAGGGCGCCAGGCGCGCCGGCGTGTGGACGATGCCCTTGTGCAGCGCGACGAGGACGAGGTCCGCCTGCGCGCGCACCTCGGAAATGTCGTGGCGCAGGATCTCCAGGGCCGCTTGCGTCAACACCGCAAGGTTCGCCGCAGGCGCAATCGGTGCGCCGTCCGCGGTCGCGATCGGCAGATAGGCGCAGCCGGCCCGATCCGCCGTCGCCCAGCTGGCCTCGGGGCCGACGCAGTTGTAGCTGAGCAACGCGATGCGCCAGCCGTCGCGCGCGACGATCGCGGGCCTGCGTGCCGTCTCCAGTGTCAGGTCCGCACCGCAATGCGCCACGCCGAGGGCGCCGAGCCCGGCGGTCGTGTCGGCGATCCCCTCGGCGCCGCAATCGGCGATGTGGTTGCCCGCCAGGCTCAGCATGGCGAAGCCGGCCTGCGCGATCGCCGCCAGGTTTTCGGGCGGCGCCCCGGGGGCGGGCACGTCACCCTGCAGTTCCGCACCCCGGTGGGTGTGCGGAACCTCGAGATGCCCGACCGCCAGGTCGGCGCCTTGCAGCGCGGGCGCGATGCCGCTCAGCCACCAGGCGCCGTCGGGTTCGTCCAGAACCAGATCGCCTGCCAGCACGATGGAAATGGCACCTCGCCCCACGCCTGTCGTCTCCGTCGTCAGAAGGATTTGCGGACGCTGACCGCAAAGAGCCGTCCGATCGGATCGCTCGCCGTCGCATCGTACCCGCCGCTGCCGTTGCCGCTGGGCGCCAGGTTGACATAGGGCGGGTTGGTATCAAAGGCGTTGCGCATCTCGAACCCGAGCGTGAAGCCGCGCTCGAAGAACCCGCTCTCCTTGGGATCGCCGATCCGCCAGTTGAGCGAGAGATCGACCGGGGTGTAGCTCTTCACCATCTGCACCTGCGGCGCGAGATTGTTGGTGTAGCCGCCCACATGCGTCACCACGACGCGCGCCGAGATTGGCCCGTGGTCCCAGTTGGCGCTGGCGCGTCCCTTGAACTTGAGCGGGTTGAAGATGACGTTGCGGCGATCGACCAGCGGCGCGGTCGGCGTGACCGCGACGTTGTATTTGGTGAGGTAGGTGCCCGACAGGTTGAACGTCAGGCGATCGTTCGAACCGATGTCGGTGGTCCAGCTGCCGGTGAAGTCGATGCCGCGGGTGATCGAGACGCCCAGGTTCTGGCTGCGCCCGTCGACGAACAGGGTGACGTTGGCCGGGTTGCCGCCGGGGAACGAGCCGCCCGCCAGCGCCACGCCTTGCGCCACCAGCTGCTGCACGCGCTGGGCCGCGGCATCGCCACGAAGGATGATGCCGGTCCCGGCATATTGCGCCTCGTTGCCCAGGATTGCCAGGTTGGAGAGGTTCGCCAGCACCTGGTTGCTGTACTTCACGTCCCACAGCGTCACGCCGAAACGCAAGTGGCGGGTCGGCTCGAAGTCCGCGCCGACCGACCACGAACGCGCCGTCTCGGGCTTGAGGTCGAGGTTCGGGCCCGACAGCGCATAGCCCTGCAGCGGCGCGCCGCCGGCCGGGTTCTGGTAGCTCTGGCCGAACAGGTTGTTGGAGTTGCCGTAGATTTCGGGGATCGTCGGGGCACGGAAGGATTCGCCATAGCTGCCGCGCAGCTTGAGCCATTGCACCGGCTGCCAGTTCACGCCGAACTTGGGGTTGGTGGTGCCGCCGACGTCGCTGTACTTGTCGTGGCGGATCGCGGCGTTGATCTCGAGTCGTTCGAAGAACGGCGTGGCGTTGTCCGCGCCGAAGATCGGGATGTAGAGTTCGCCGTAGAAGCTGTCGACCTTGCGCCCGAAGTTGCGGAACACGACAGGCGTGGTCGGCCCGCCGCGCGCCGAACCGAGCCCGACGGTGAAGTCCTGCCGCTCGTAGCCCGTCGCCAGCTTCACGTCGCCACCGGGCAGGTGGAACAGCGCACCGTTGAGCCGCGCCTCGTAGGTCTTGAGGCGGCCGTTGGTGGGCGCCAGGAAGATCTGGTTGGCGATCGTGCCGAGCACGGCGCTGCTGGTGCGCCCCCCGTTGTAGGGGTCGAAGGCGGTCGCCGGATCGCTGCTGGCCAAGGCCGCATTCAGCGCGGCGTTGTTGATGCCATAGTACGAGCCCGAGAAGTCGTTGGTCTTGCCATAGCCGTAGAGCGCCTCGAACTCCCAGTTGTGCGGCAGCTTGACGCGCAGGCCCGGCGTGATCTGCCAGCTCTGGGCATAGCCGTAGCTGTCGTTGGTCGGCACGTCGTTGCGGAAGTTGTAGTCGAGCGTGTAGCTCGAACCGGTGAAGCCTGCCGGGCGCACGAAGAAGGCGTTGGTCTGCGGCACCGTCAGGCGCGCGTTCGAATAGGCCGAGCGGCGATAGAATTCGCGCCGCGAATAGAACCCGTCATAGAAGACGCTGAACCAGTCGTTGAACTCGAACCGGCCGGTGCTGTTGACCGAGTCGTACTTCTGCCGGGGCATCAGATCCTGGTTGGCCAATTCGTCGCACAGGTTGACGGTGCCGGCCGTCAGCGATCCGGCCGTCGCCTGGGTCACGCCGCCGGCGGGAATGGCATAGGTCGTGCCATTGGCGTTGATGTTGCCCGGCGCGCAACGGGCGATGCGATAGTCGCCCCCGCCGAAGCGGCGCTGGTCGCTGGTGAAGAAGCTGCGATTGTCGCCGCTCAGGGCCGACCGCTCGACATGCTCGTAGGCGACCATGACCTGGCCGCGGTCGAACACCTTGCCCAGTGCCGCGCCCAGCGTGGTCTCGTGGAAATCGCCCCGCGCACCGATGCCGGCGCGGGCGAAGACCTCGCCGCCGTTGAGCGAGCGGCGCGGGATCAGGTTGACGACGCCCGCCACCGCATCGGACCCATAGATCGCCGAGGCGCCGTCGGCCACGACCTCGACCCGCTCGACGCCGAGCGAGGGCAGGACCGAGGGGTCGATCGAGCGGCTGTTGTTGGTGACGCGGTGCCCGTCGATAATGACCAGCGTAGCATAAGGCCCGATCCCGCGCAGGTTGACCGAGTTGCCGTAAGTGATGTTGCCGCTGCCGCCCGACTGGCCGCGCGAGTTTTCGGATACGCCGAGATCGAAGACCTGCGGGATTTCCTTGATCATGCGATCGACGGTGACGGCGCTAGAGGCTTCCATCTCCGCCCGGCCCAGCGTGGTGACGGTCGAGCCGACCGGCGCTTCGCCGCGCACGCGGCTGCCCGTCACGATGATTTCAGCGGTGCTGGGTGCTTCGGCGCTGGTCGCGGCCTCCGCGGTCGCAGGCTGCTCCTGCGCGCTGGCCAGAGCCGGGGCAGCCAGCGCCACGGCGCAGCAGCCCATGCGCAACAGGGCCTTGTAGCCCGCCTTCTCGACGATGTTTCCGTTCATGTTCCACTCCCTCTCGCAGCGTGCTTCAGCCGCTTGTCGTTTCTTCGCCGGGGTCAGTCCGACACCGGCAGCTCGATCCAGGATGGGGCGCCCGCGCCGCGCTCGACCGTGATGACGGGCGCCGGGGTCTGCTGGATGTCCTTGAGGTTGCGCTGGCGCGGATCGGCGCCGGTGATCGTGACGCGCAGGCGCGCGCCCGCCGGGACGATCCGCGACACCGGCGTCAGGTCGATCGCCAGGTCCGCGGCCTGGCCCACCGGCAGCGGCGCCACATCGGCGGCCTTGCCCGGGTGATAGGGCAGCCCCATCGTTTTGTACGGTGCCGTCCCGGTCTTGCGGTGCGACAGCGCCAGCCGTCCGAAGGCGACGACTTCCGCCTTGCCGTCCGCGGCCACCTGGTCGAGATAGACGAAGACGTTGGCGTCGGGCTTGTCGGCCTTCACCCGCAGGTTGACCACGGGATAGCCCACCAGTCTGGTCGGCGCGGCCAGCGGCGCGCTAGTGTAGCTCAGGCCCTTGTCGTCCATCGGCTGCGCCCAGAATGCAAAGTAGTCGGCGCTCGGCAGGTCGTAGCGCACGGTGAAGGGGTCGGCGCCGGCCTTGCCGACAGAGGTGCGCAGCGTGCCATCGTTGACCGAACGCGCGGTCTGGCTGCGTCCGCCATCGAGATACCAGCGCATCGGCCTGGCGCCCTCGCCCGGCAACCGGTTCGACCGGACATAGCCGCCGCTACCGTTCAGCCCCTCGAGCCAATAGGTCGCGCGCGGCGCCTTCTCGATGCCGTTGTCGGCACCTTTCAGGTAATGGTCGAAATAGCGCACCACCTCGCCGGTGAAGTCGAAGCCCGGGGGCGGCACGCAATGGCTGCCCGGCCCGGCCAGGAACTTGGACCCCGGCATGTTCGCGGCGCTAAGGATGGATTGCGCCGTCGGCTCGTCGTGCCAGTTGCTCCAGAAGTACGTGCCAATGCCTGCCTTCCGGATCGGCGCGAGGTAGTTGTAGATCCCGACCTCTTCCCAGAACGCATTGCCGGTATAGCGCGAGACGCTGTCGCGCGTGGGCATGCCGTACCACAGCGCGGCCATCGGCGTGTTGTTGGCATGCTGCGCCACGGCCGCCTTGAGCTTCACGCCCGCGGCATCGTCGTCGACCGGAAGGCTGGCCAGATCGTCCGACAGCGGCTCGTCCGGGCGGGTGTTGAACTGGGCGGTAATCCCGCCACGCCGCACGAAGGCATATTTGTCGAGATCGGACGAGCCGACGAAGACCGCTTTCAGCGACGGCGGCACCGTGCTGGCGGTGTGAAAGGTCGTACCGCCGAGGTACGAGCAACCCATCATGCCGACCTTGCCCGTGCTGAACGGCTGGCGCGCCAGCCACTCCACCAGATCATGGCCGTCCATCGCCTCGGTACGGTCCTGGAACCCGCGGCGATGGCCGAACGAGGCGCCCTTTCCGCGAATGTCGGCCACGGCGACGACGTAGCCCGCCCTGATGAGCGAGCGCAGCGCCATCTTGTCGTCGAGCGCGACTTCCTGGACCTTGCCGTCCTTGTCGCGATAGCGGGCGCGATAGGGCGTGAAGACGAAGATGACCGGCATCCTGCCGTCGACCGGCTTGCCGGCCTGCGCCGGGCGATACAGGTTCACCGCCAGCGGCGTCCCGTCGCGGACGGGAACGTAGAGCGACTGCCGTTGCACTTCGGCATAGTCCGACGCCAGGACGGGCGCCGAGATCGGCATGGCAACCGACGCTGCCATCACAACTCCCATCACCTGGGCCGCCTTCATCATCCGCTCCTGTATTGTTGACAATTTCATCTGCCATCATCCGCCCAGATGCAAAGGGAAAGTGGCGGACGAAATTGTTGACAATATTGTGAGCGCGCGGAATCACTGCGGTCATGAGCGACGCAGACGACAAGCGCGCCCCGACGGGCGTGGAGATTGCAGACTGGGTGCGCGAGCGCATCCGCACCGGCCGCTTCGTGCCGGGCCAGCGCCTGGTCGAGGTCGACATCATCCGCCAGATGGGGGCGAGCCGGTCCAAGGTCCGCGAGGCGCTACAACGGCTCGAGGGCGAAGGCCTCGTCCAGATCGAGGAGTTCCGTGGCGCTTCGGTAAAGAGCACCGGGCTGGAGGAAGTGGCGCAGATCTACCGCGCGCGCATGGCCCTCGAGGGGATTTGCGCGGCGGATTTCGCGCGCCATGCCTCCGACGATGCCAGGGCGCGGCTGTGCGCGGTGCAGGAACAGCTGGACAAGTGCGTCGAGGAACGCGCCCCCGACCGCTTCGGCCGCCTCAACATCGAATGGCACCGGGTGATCGTCGAGGGGTCCGGGAACATGGTCATCGCCGAACTGCTCCAGCGCCTCAACGTGCCGATCCATCGCCTCCTGTTCGAGAGCTTCTACGATTCGGACCGGCTGCGCACCGCGAATGCCGACCACCGCGCCATGGTCGAGCTGATCATGGCCCGCGATGCGGACGGTGCCGAGGCCGCAATGCGCCGCCATATCGGCGACGGCTTCGAGACTCTCTCCAAGATCGAGGGCGAATTCTATCGCTGAGGCGCAAGGCCGCCCCGGCACGGCAAGCGATGGCCTTCGCCGCGCGTGCGGCTATAGTCCTGGCACCATGACCCAGCGCCCCGGCATCAAGATCAAGCTGCAGCTCTATTGCGCCGACGCCATCGCGATGGGGCCGGGCAAGGCGGACCTGCTCGATGCGATTGCGCGCGAAGGGTCGATCTCGGGCGCGGCGCGGGTCATGGGGATGAGCTATCGCCGCGCGTGGCTGCTGGTCGACGTGATGAATCGCTGCTGGAGCGGCCCGCTGGTCGAGACCTTCCCCGGCAGCGCCCGCGGCGGCGGGGCCAAGGTCAGCGCGCTCGGCGAGGCGGTGCTGCAGCATTATCGCGCGCTGCAGGCGAGGCTGGCGGGCGATACGAGTTGCGACGATGCGCGCGCGCTCGATGCGCTGCTGCGCGATGCGCCGCTCGAACGCCAGCCGGAATAGAAACGCTCCCTCCCCGCCTAGCGGCAGGGAGGTACGCAAACCCTCAGAGGCGTCCCGGCTCAGCCTTCGCGGCGACGCGGGCCCTTGCGGTGCGGGCGGGGTCCATCGCCACGGGGGCCATCACCGCGGGGGTAATCGTTGCGCGGGCGGTTCGGGCCATTGCCCTGGCGGCGATTGGTCCGTGCGGTCTCGCGCGGCGGCTCGCTCGGCTCGATGCGGATGCCCGTCTCGTCCTCGGCACCCTCGCGTGCGGTGCGCTGCAGCGCGGCGCGGAAGCGGTCTTCCATGGCCTTGGGCACCTGGAAAAACGTCTCGCTCATGCCGATGCGGATCGCGCCGATCTCGTTGCGGGTGATGTGGCCACGGCGGCACAGCAGCGGCAGCAGCCAGCGTGGGTCGGCGTTCTGGCGGCGGCCGATGTCCATGCGGAACCAGGCCACGTCGTCGAAGCCTTCGCGGCGCGGCGGGCGGCGGCCTTCGTCGCTCGACAGGTCGATCAGGTCCTCGGGCTGCGGCATGGCCTTGCGATGGGCGCGCACCAGCGCCAGCGCGATGTCGCGCACTTCCATCTTGTCCATCAGCGTCTCGGCGAGCGCGACGTCATCGTCGAGCACCTCATCGGCGTCGACCGGGGCGAGCAGCTGCTCGAGCAGGCGCTCGCGATCGCGCTCGCGGATCTGCGCCGCGCTGGGCGCGGCCATCCACTCGGCCTCGATGCGCGCACGGCGCAGCATTTCCTCGAGCCGGCGGCGGCGCGGGAACGGCACCACGAGCACGGCCGTGCCCTTGCGACCGGCGCGGCCAGTGCGGCCAGAACGGTGCTGCAGCGTCTCGGCATCGCGCGGCACCTCGACGTGGACGACGAGGCTGAGCGAGGGGATGTCGATGCCGCGCGCGGCGACGTCGGTGGCCACGCAAATCCGTGCGCGGCCGTCGCGCAGCGCCTGGATCGCCTGGTTGCGCTCGTTCTGGCTGTGCTCACCCGACAGCGCCACGGCGGCGAAGCCGCGCTCGACCAGGGTCGCGTGAAGGTGGCGGACGTTGTCGCGCGTGGCGCAGAACAGCATCGCCGTTTCCGCCTCGTGGAAGCGCAGCAGGTTGATGACCGCGTTCTCGATGTCGTTGGGCGAGACGGCGACCGCCTGATAGGCGATGTCGCCATGGCCCTGGCGCTCATCGATCGTCGAGATGCGCAGCGCGTCGCGCTGGTACTGGCGGGCCAGCGCCGCGATCGGGCGCGGCATCGTCGCCGAGAACAGCAGCGTGCGGCGCTCGGCCGGGGTCGCGTCGAGCAGCTCTTCGAGGTCTTCGCGGAAGCCCATGTCGAGCATTTCGTCGGCCTCGTCGAGGATCACCGCGCGCAGGCTCGACAGGTCGAGCGCGCCGCGCTCGAGATGGTCGCGCAGGCGGCCCGGCGTGCCGACGACGATGTGCGCGCCGTAATTGAGCGTGCGGCGCTCCTTCGACGGGTCCATGCCGCCGACGCAGGTCGCGATGCGCAGGCCCGCCTTCTCGAACAGCCACTGCAGCTCGCGGCTGACCTGCAGCGCCAGTTCGCGCGTCGGTGCGATGGCCAGCGCCAGCGGCGCACCGGCGGGCGGGGTGCCCTCGCCGATCAGGTCGCTGGCGATGGCGACGCCGAACGCGACGGTCTTGCCCGAACCGGTCTGCGCCGAGACCAGCAGGTCGCGGCCCACCGCCTCGGCCTCGAGCACGGCCGCCTGGACCGGAGTCGGTTCGGCATAGCCGCGCGCGGCAAGGGATTCGGAAACGGCGGCGGGGAGCGAAGAAAAGGACATGAAACTCAACGGGTCTGGGCCGGAGCGCCACGGGGGGCACAGGCCGGCGGGGGGACAAAAGCGCGGATCAGGGGGCCAAGGCTTCACCACGCGAAGCCCGATATACCATCGTTCGGCTGCTGCCCTCTAGCCGGTTGTTCCTTGCGCCGCCATGACCAAATGCGAAAAATCGCGCCAATCGGATCGAATTTTGCGGGATTGCCTGTCGGGAATGCCCCCGGCGACCGATTTTGCCCGCCCCCTCCCTGCGTTAATGGTTGCCCTAGCGGCTCACCATCGTCAGCGGCGGCAGCGCGTGCCATCCCCAGGGGTTGGGCGCGAAGCCGCCGACGCCGCTGCGGACCAGCGACCAGCGCAAGGGGCGTGCGATCGGCAGGTAGCCATTGGCGGCGATGGCCGCGGCGGCGGCTTGCCCCAGCAGAATGGCGCGAACCCGGCCATCGCGCTCGGCACGGGCCTGCGCGGCCAGGGCGTCGGCCTGTGCACTGCAGCCCGCCGGCTCGACCGTGCAGGCCACCTGGTCGAGGAACCACGCGGCCCGGCCATAGCGCGCGACGCTGTCGACCAGCCGCAATTGCGCCCGGTCCTCCAGCCCGACCCGCTCGAGCCGGATGCCGATCTGCGCGAAATCGCCGAGCAGCCGGTCGAACACCAGGCGCGATCCGGGGCCGTCGGGCATGGCGAGGCGCAGCACCGGTGCGGGTTGGCCCGAGGCGATCCACGCCTGCACCCGCTGCCGCGCCAGCGCACGGCGCTGGTCGAGCGTCGTTCCAACCCAGCGCTCGCCGGGGCTGGTCGACTGGTCCATCCCGGCATCCTCGGGAACGTCGCCGGGGATCAGCCGGGTCGTCGGCTGCCAGCCACCGATCGAGAAGGCCCCGACGATGCCATCGCGATCGATCGCCAAGGCCAAGGCCTCGCGGCGCAAGGGGTCGGCGAGGAAGCCGCCGGCATCCACCACCTGGATCCCGAACAGCCCGGCCACCGGGTCCAGTTGCACGTTGCCGCGCGACAGCATCGTCGTGCCTGCCAGCGGCAACGTGTCGATCGTCCCGCCCAGCGCCACGTCGACCAGTCCGTCGTTGAACCGCTGCACCGCCCGCGCCATCGGCATGACCTCGAGGCGCAGCGGGCGCACGCTGCGCGCGAAGTTCTCGACCGGGGCCAGCCCGCGCTTTTCCGGGGGGATTGGCGACAATAGCGCTTGCCCGCCCTCGCGCCGGAGGCCGAGCGGCCCCGATCCCAGCCGCGCGCGCGGCAGGCCCATTTCCGGTTGGGCCAGCAGGGTCAGCAGGTCGGGCAGCGCCGCGACGAGGTCGATTTCCACCACCCGGTCGGTCATCACCCGGATCTCGTCGATGGGGGCGAGATCAAGCCCCAGCGCGGTGTTCGACAGGTTCGCCCGTGCGCGGCGCAGCGCGCTCACCACGCTGGCCGCGTCGATCGGCGAGCCATCAGGCCAGGTGCCCTCGCGCAGGCGGAAAATGTAGCCGAGGCCATCGTCGGTCACGATCCAGCGTTCGGCGATCGCAGGAACGACGCGGCCTTCGGCATCGAAGCCGACCAAGCCCTCGACGGTGGCGGCGCGCAGGACTTGTCCCGCAGGGGTGAGATGCGCGGTCGCCGCGGTCTGGAAGGCGGTCTCGTCGCCCGCCAGCGCCACCGGCAGCGGCCCGCGGCGGCGCGCGCCGCAACCGCCGAGCAGCGCGACCACGAGGGCCAGGCCCACCACCTGACGCAGCGGCCCTGCGCGACGGCGGCGCGAGGCATGCACGGCGGCGGCACGGCAAGGCAACGGGGTCGGCGACATCGACGCCAGCCTAACAGATCGGAGGCAGGGCGCTACCCCGGCAGCCCAGTATCCGCGCCGACATCCGGGCAGCAGGGTACGCGGCGTCAGAGCTTGCGCAGCGGCTTGCTCTCGGGCGGGGCGAGCGGCGGGCGTACATAGCGCGGTGCGTAATCGTCGGCGGACTGTCCCTGCACCGGCTCGCGCACCAGCTTGGGGTCGATCGGCTCGACGAAGGCGATGCCGAAGCGGCTGTCCTGGATCCACGCGACGGTGCCGGCCACCCAGCCGACGTGGCGCAAGCGGATGTCCACCCGCATGCCATTGGCAACGCGCACGCTGCCCTCGGCCATCATCCCGCCTGCCGACAGGTTGCGCACGCGCACACGATAGTCACCGTCCTGCCCATCCAGGCGCAGGTCGGCCATCATGAACAGGCTGTCGCGCCCCACTTGCCGATGATCGGGTTCAGTCACCGTGCGAAATTCCGTTTCCTGAAAGACGAGAGCCTGACGAGGTTGGACGAATGCCCGGACCCGTCCACGACCGGCCTGGCTGCGGCAAAGCGTCTGCCGTGCCGGTCACCGGACCGATCCGTACCACATTCGTTAAACGAAATCGGCAAAAAAAGGCTTAAGCCGGCCCCGATGCGTGCCGGAAGGGCCGATTTTCCCGGCAGGACGGGGGCGGCCATGCTTACCGCGCCCCGTCGCTGCGATCACATGTCGCGCGATACCTTTTCGCGACGCTCGTGCGCCTGCTGCGCCTCGACGGTCATCGTCGCGATCGGTCGGGCGATCAGCCGGCCAAGGCCGATGGGCTCGCCGGTCACTTCGCAAAAGCCGTATTCGCCCTCGTCGATCCGGCGCATCGCCGAATCGATCTTGGCGATGAGCTTGCGCTGGCGGTCGCGCGTGCGCAGTTCGATGCCCCAGTCGGTCTCGCTCGACGCGCGGTCGTTGAGGTCGGGTTCGCGCAGCGGTCCGTCCTGCAGGGCCGAAAGCGTACCGGCCGAGGCCGAAAGGATGGACTTCTTCCATTCGAGCAGAAGGCGGCGAAAATAGTCGAGCTGCTGCTCGCTCATGTAGGTTTCGTCTTCGCCCGGAACGTAATCACTCGGCATCGCCCGACGGGCTTTTGCCAACACGTCAATTTCGTCACCCAAAACCCCAGCCATCCGGCCCTCCGTACTGCGCCTTCCGACCATAAGGCCCGTCAGCGCCGCGTATGGCGCGACCAGCCTTCGGCTTGCCGCGCCTATAGGCAGGCGGCCATAGCCGCACAAGCACTTCCTCGCCCCTGGGTCCCGCGCCGACGCATCCTGAAAAGTTCTTGGTTAACGGTTTGTTGACCAAGTTGCGCAAGTCTGGCCCCGCAACGGATGCACAAGGCCCCACCACCGATTCCGGCCGATCGCGTCCAACAGGGGATGGAACAAGACGATGGACCGATCACCGATCACACTGATACCCGCCGCCACGCCGCGCATCAGCCCGGCCGAGGAGCGCGCCGACACGCTGCTCGCCGCCTGCCTTGCCGCCGCGATGCTGGGCGACACCCACGCCTACTTCGACCTCGGCGTCGCCTTCGCCACGGGCAGCCACGGGGTCGAGTGCGATCTGGTCGAGGCCCACAAGTGGTTCAACCTCGCCGCCGTCGCCGGTCATGACGATGGCGCCCAGGCGCGCGCCGACGTGGCCGAGGACATGACCGCGCGCGAAATCGCCGAAGCCCAGCGCCGCGCGCGCCAGTGGCTGCGCGACACGCAAACCCGCGCCGCCTGATGCCGCCATACGGCCGGCCCTGTCAGCCGTCAGGGTTCAACCCTTGCGGAACGGGGTGTGCGCGGCCAGCTCCAGCTGCCCCTGGTCGATCCCCTCGCGCTCGCGCTCGAGGAAGTCGGCGATTGCGCGGCGGAAATCCGGATTGGCGATATAATGCGCCGACCAGGTCTGCACCGGCTCGTAGCCGCGCGCCAGCTTGTGCTGGCCCTGTGCGCCTGCCTCGACACGGCTGAGGCCCAGCGCGATCGCGGCGTCGATCGCCTGGTAATAACACAGCTCGAAATGCAGGAACGGCTTGTCGACCACTGCGCCCCAGTAGCGGCCATAGAGCGTGTCGGCCCCGATGAAATTGAGCGCGCCTGCGACAGGCTCCCCGTCGTGCAGCGCCAGCACCAATAGTACCTTGTCCGCCATGCGCTGCCCGATCAGGTCGAAGGCCGCGCGCGTCAGGTAGGGCTGGCCCCATTTGCGCGCCCCCGTGTCCTGGTAGAATACCCAGAACGCGTCCCAGTGCTCGGGCCGGATCGCCTCGCCCGTCAGCGCCACGATCTCCACGCCTTCCTGCGCGGCGGCGCGTTCCTTGCGCAGGTTCTTGCGCCGCGCCGACGACAGTGCCGCCAGGAAATCGTCGAAGCTGGCGTACCCCCGGTTTTCCCAATGGAACTGCAGGTCGGTGCGCAGCAGCCACCCCGCCTCCTCGAACAGCGGCAGCTGCTCGGGGCTGATGAACGTCGCGTGCGCGGACGAAAGCCCGTTCTGGTCGACCAGCGCCTCCGCCGCGCGCAGCAGCGGCAGCGCAAGGTCCGGCCGTTTCTCGCACAACAGGCGCGGGCCGGTCGCGGGCGTGAAGGGCACGCTGATCTGCAGCTTGGGGTAATAGTCCCCGCCGGCCCGCTGCCAGGCGTCGGCCCAATTGTGGTCGAAGACGTACTCGCCCTGGCTGTGCTGCTTGAGGTAGGCCGGCAGCACAGCCGCCGGGCTGCCCCCCTCGTCATCGATCACCAGCGGCAGCGGGGTCCAGCCGCTGCGCCCGCCGACACTGCGCGATTCCTCGAGCAGGGTGAGGAAGGCGTGCGAGACGAAGGGATTGCCCCCGCCCGCCAGCCGGTCCCAGTCCGCAGCGTCGATCGCGCCGACGCCGCGCTCCACCCGCGCAACAAGGCTCATGACGTGGCCCCCCGCCGCCGGCTGCGCGGCGAGGCCGCGCTCACCGATCCGCCGTGAGGACCGGCCCCTCGGCAATGGGGGCATCGGCCAGCGCTGCGGCCCGTGCCGCGTCCTCGGGCGTGCGGATGGTCCATGTCAGGACCGGCAGGCCGCGCCGGCGCGCGAGGCGCACGACAGGATTGGCGAGATCGGCAATATCATAGGCCAGAAACTGGGGACGTGCGCGCCAGAGTGCAAGGTGCCTCTTGAGGCGCGCCAGCAGCGTGCGCCGCCCCGCGTCGGTCACGACGAGGCCATGGACAACGCGCGGCGAGTAGCGGCGGAACCATGCCGGCACGCGCGGGTCGAAGCTCATCACCGCAACCGGCCCGGCATAGCCTTCGAGCAGGCGCCGCACCGCCAGGCACAGCGGCGCGATACGCAAGCCCGGGCGCGACTTGATCTCGATCAGCAGCGGCACGCGCCCGTCGATGCGGTCGAGCAGCTGGCGCAGGCCCGGGATCGTCGCACCCGGCACCACCGCGCCGGTCTCGTCGCGCAGCGGCAGGCGCAGCAGTTCGGGGGCATTGGCATCGATGACGGTGCCCGCACTGCCGGTCAGGCGCTCCATCGTCCAGTCGTGGAAGACGATCGCCTGTCCGTCGTGGCTGCGCTGCACGTCGCATTCGATGCCGAACCCGCGCGCGATCGCCGCCTCGGCGGCGGCCAGCGAGTTCTCGGGCACGCCCGGGCCATGCAGCCCGCGATGCGCGTAGATGCAGCCGGTCAGCCAGCCCGCCCGCTCGGACGCACGGGCGGGCAAGAGGAAGCGCTCAAGCAGCGCGAACAGCAAAGATAGCATCGACTTCCACCGCGGCGCCGAGCGGCAGGACCGGCACGCCCACGGCGCTGCGCGCGTGAAGGCCTGCCTCGCCGAACACCGCCTGCATCAGTTCCGACGCGCCGTTGGCGACCTTGGGCTGGTCGGTGAAGTCGGCGGTCGAGCTGATGAATGCACCCAGCTTGACCACGCGCTCGATCCGGTCGAGCGAGCCGAGCGCGGCCTTGGCCTGGGCCAGCAGCATCAGGCCACAGGCGCGGGCGGCAGCCTGGCCCTCCTCGAGCGACACGCTCTCGCCCAGCCGGCCGGTCACGAGCTGCCCATCGACGAAGGGCAGCTGGCCCGAGACGTGAAGCAGGCCGCCGGCCAGCACGGTCGGCACATAGGCCGCGACCGGCGCCGCGGCTTGCGGCAGGGTCAGGCCAAGCTCGGCCAGGCGGGAATCGATCGAAGCGGTCATCGGGGCAACTCCGTTTGAAAAATGTCGGCGCCAGGGATCGCGCGCCGGATGGCCGGCGTTCAGGCCGCCTCGTCGAGCCGTGCGTGGATCCACGGCAGGGCATGATCCCAGGTGTCGATCCGCGCATGGGCGTGGCCCGCCGTGTGAGCGCAGGGAATGTGCGGCGCCAGCATCGGCTCGCCGCACAAGTGCAGGCGCACCACGTCGGGGGTCATCTCGGCGGCCGAGCGATGGTGGAACGGCAGGTCGTCGATGAACACCGCCCGGCTTGGGCGGTACTCGTCGAGGATGCGCTGAAGCGCGGGTCCCTTCGGCCCCTGGTTGGTGAACACGCGCGCCTTGATCCCGACCGCGTCCAGCTGCGCGGTGCGCGCATCGCGATAGGCGTCGGTCAGGTTGGTGAGGATCACCACGTCGGCGCGCTCGGCCAGGGCGTTGACCGCCTCGACCGCGCCCGCGATCGGCGGCTGCGCGTGCATCTGCGTGTCGAAGAACAGGTCGAGCAGGCGGTGGATCTCCGCAGGCGCCACCGGGCGGGCGTCGCCGCGATGGCGCATCGCATCGGAGAAGTCGCTCGAGCGCATCGAGAATTCGACATCGTGATGCTCGGCCAGCCAGGCCTTGTACGGCGCGACCATGTGCAGCAGCACTTCGTCGCAATCGCTGACGACCAGCGGACGGCTCATTGCAATTTCTCCCCGGCGGCAGCGAGTGTTTCGGGCGCTATATCGAGTGCTGCCGCCGCCGCGACAAGATCCGGTTCATGCGCACAGAGAAAATCGAGCACGCCGCCAAGCACCGCACGATTGCCCAGCCCGCTGCGCAGCGCGTCGGGCGTCAAACCGGTGAGCGCCAGGAACCGCATCGCGCGATCCTCGTCCGCAAGCACCCAGGCAAGCGCCGAAAGCGCCAGATCGGCAGGATCGGCGGCGGGGGATGACGGTTCGCGAATGATTGTCAGGGCCTTTCCGGTTCCATAGAGCAGGACGGGCATCGCAGCTTCCCGCTTGGCGCTCCAGAGGTGTTCCGTGGCAAAAAGAATTCTGGTTGTCGAGGACAACGACCTCAACCGCAAACTGTTCTGCGATCTGCTCGCCGCCAACGGCTTCACGGTCGAGCCCTGCGCCGACGGCCGCGAGGCGCTCGACCGCGCACGCCAGTTCGTGCCCGGCCTCGTCATCATGGACATCCAGCTGCCCAACGTCTCGGGCCTCGAACTGATCGAGGCGCTGAAGGCCGACCCGGTGCTGCGCCAGATCCCCGTGCTCGCGGTCACCGCCTACGCCGGCAAGGGCGACGAGGAACGCATCCGCGAAGCCGGCGCCGAAGGCTATCTCGCCAAGCCGGTATCGATCGGGCCATTCATGCAGGCCGTGCAGAAGCTGGTTTAGGATGTCCTCCCTGCGCCGAAAGGCACGGGAGGTGGCAGTCCGCGATGCGGGCTGACGGAGGGGCGAGGCCTGACGTGACGCTTCATTCCCCTCCACCCCCGGCTGCGCCGGCGGTCCCCCTCCCCATGCCTTTGGCATAGGG
>NZ_DAIRTS010000025.1:0-12864 GCF_036803765.1 Novosphingobium sp. | reverse complement strand
CACCCCCGGCTGCGCCGGCGGTCCCCCTCCCCATGCCTTTGGCATAGGGAGGATCCGCATGGACTTCACCCCAACCGCACCGGGTTGGCCCCCACGTGCAACACCACGTCCTGCGTTCGCCCCATCGCCGTGACGGCCAGCCGCGCAGGCCGCGCCGCATGGATTACCGCATGGGTCAGGGCATGGTCGCTCCAGCGCATGTCGACCTTGAGATTGCCGCGCGCGCGCAGGCCCCGCACCGTGCCGCGGCCCCACGCTGGTGGCAGCGCGGGCAGGAGCGACACCTCGCCCCGCCCGCTCTGCAGCAGCATTTCGGCCATGCCCGCGGGACCGCCGAAGTTGCCGTCGATCTGGAACGGCGGGCAGACGTCGAACATGTTGGGCAAGGTGAATTGCCCGATCAGGGCGCGCAGCATGGTGTGCGCATGCGCCCCGTCGCCCAGCCGCGCCCGCAGCGCGGTGCGCCAGGCCATCGACCAGCCGGTGCCGCCATCGCCGCGCAAGTCCAGCGTGCGCGCGGCGGCGCGGGCCAGCGCGGGCGTGCGCTGCGGCGTGATCGCGCGGCCAGGATAAAGCCCGTAGAGGTGCGAGGTATGCCGGTGATCGGGCTCGGCCTCGGCAAAGTCCTCGGCCCATTCCATCACTTGCCCACGCGCGCCCACGCGCACCGGCGGCAGGCGGCGCCTAACCTCCAGCGCGGCCTCGGCCAGCTCTGCATCGCGGCCCAGCAGCCGCGCCGCCTCGGCAAAATTGCCGAACAGTTCGTCCAGCAGCGCGATGTCCATCGTCGCGGCATACGTCAGGTAATGGCTCGCCCCGTCCTTGCGATACTGGTTCTCGGGCGAGATCGACGGGCAGGTGACGAGATGGCCTGCGAGCGGCGATCCCGCCGGTGCGGGCACGAGGAAATCGAGCGCGAAGAGCACCGCGCCGCGCATCGGATCATAGGCCTTCTGCGCCAGGAACGCGCGGTCTTCGCTGAACAGGTAGTGGTCCCACATCTGGTTGGACAGCCACACCCCGCCCATCGGCCAGATACCCCACGATCCGTCGACCGGCGCGGTTGCGCGCCAAAGGTCGGTGTTGTGATGCAGCACCCAACCGCGCGCCTTGTAGAAGTTGCGCGCGGTCCGCGTTCCGCTCTCGGCAAGGTCGGCGATCAGGTCCCACAGGGGCTCCTGCATGTCCCACAGATCACCGGTTTCCGCGATCCAGTAGTTCATCTGCAGGTTGATATTGGTGGTCCACTTGCTGCTCCACGCCGGCAGCAATTCGTCGTTCCAGATCCCCTGCAGGTTGGCCGGCTGCCCGCCCGGCCGCGACGAGGCGATCAGCAGGTAGCGCCCGTACTGGAAATAGAGCGCCTCCAGCGCCGGATCGGGCGCGGCCGCATAGGCCTTGAGCCGCAGGTCGGTCGGCTGCATCGCCGCCGTGGCGGGATCGCCCAGCGACAGGTCGACGCGCCCGAACAGCCCTGCGTGGTCCGCCTCATGCCGGGCGAGCAGCCGGGTCCAGGGCATCGTCGCGACGGCGCCGAGCGCGCCCTGTGTATCGGCGGCGGGATCGCCGGAAATGTCGTCGTAGCGGCGGAAGCTCGTGGCGCCCGCCAGGACGAGCACGATCTCGTCCGCGCCGCGCACCTGCGATCCGCCCGCCCCGCCCGCATGGTCCCGACGCACCACGACACCCGGCAGCTTCGATGTCAGCGCGATCGCGGCATCGAGTGCGCCGGGCCGATCGGCGCTGAGCCGCACGACCAGCACCTTGTCGGGAAACGAGACGAAGCACTCGCGCCGGAAACGCGTCTGGCCCACGCGATAGCTGACGGTGTGGACGCCGCGCGCGAGGTCAAGCGAGCGGCGATAGTCCTGCGCCGCGTCATGCCCGGCAAAGCCAAGCCCGAGATCGACGAAGGGCTGGTACGGGCACAACACCTTGGGATCGCCGAGGAAACCCTCACCCAGCCTCTCCGCCTCGGCCAGGTTGCCATCGAAGATCGCCTGTCGCAGCAGCGCCAGCTGCGCATCGCGCGGCGCCCCGTCATAGTCGTGCGGCGCCCCGCCCCACAGCGTCTGCGCATTGACCTGGATGCGCTCCTGCGCCGTGCCGCCGAAGACCATCGCGCCGAGCCGCCCGTTGCCCAGCGGCAGCGCCTCGTTCCACACCGCAGCCGGCTGGCGATACCATAAGGTATTGGCATGGGGATCGCCCTCGGCCTCCCCCGTCGCGGCGGTGCGCGCCGGAAGGTTCGCCGGGACGAGCGTCGCCCCGATTGATCCGGCAATCACGTGCCTGCGCGAAATA
Organism: Novosphingobium sp.; assembly: GCF_036803765.1. Taxonomy (GTDB): domain Bacteria; phylum Pseudomonadota; class Alphaproteobacteria; order Sphingomonadales; family Sphingomonadaceae; genus Novosphingobium. The sequence goes on along the minus strand of NZ_DAIRTS010000025.1, from coordinate 10,560 downwards.
TCCACGGCTTCTCCTCTTCCGAAGCCGATTGTAGCGCTACCATTAGCCGTGACAACCCGACGCGCAGGCGTCGATGGATGTTTTTACAGCAGCTTGGCGATCCGCGCCGCAGCCTCGCCATCGCCGAACGGATTGTGCGCGCGCGCCATCTCGCCATAGGCGACGGGATCGTCGAGTAGCCGCGTGGCTTCGGCGACAATGCGCGCACGGTCCGTTCCGACGAGCCGGGCCGTGCCCGCGGCGACGCCCTCGGGCCGTTCGGTTGTCTCGCGCATGACCAGCACGGGCTTGCCCAGCGCGGGCGCCTCCTCCTGCACGCCGCCGCTGTCGGTCAACATGATCTCGCAGATCGCCAGGAGGCGCGCGAAATGGGGGTAGTCCAGCGGCTCGATCATCGCGACATTGGGCAGCCCGGCCAGCGCCGCATCCATCACCGCGCGCACGTTAGGGTTGGGATGAACCGGGAAGATCAGCGCGACATCGGGCCGCTCGGCCAGATTGCGCACCGCACCGGCGATCGCCTCCAGCCCGCCGCCGAAATTCTCGCGCCGGTGGCTGGTCACGCCGATGAGGCGCTTGCCCGCAAACCGCGATTCGAGGTCGGCGAGCCCGGCGGCGAGATCCGGCGCAGCATCGATCCGCGCGTTGACCCAGTGCAGCGCGTCGATCACCGTGTTGCCGGTGACGTGGATCGTATCGGCCGCGACGTTCTCTGCCCGCAACGCGGCGGCGGCGGTCTCGGTCGGTGCGAAGTGCAGCGTGGCGATCGAGCCGATGATCTTGCGGTTCACCTCCTCGGGCCAGGGATGATAGATGTTGTGCGAGCGCAGGCCCGCCTCGACATGCGCGACCGGAATCTTGCGATAATAGGCCGCAAGCGCGCCGGCCATGGCCGTGGCCGTATCGCCCTGCACCACCACCCGGTCGGGCTTTTCCGCATCGAGCACACGGCCGATGCCCGTGAGCAGCGCCGCCGTGAGACCATCGAGGGTCTGGTCCGGGCGCATCACGTCGAGATCGTGATCGGGCACGATCCCGGCGATCTCCAGCACCTGGTCGAGCATGCCGCGATGCTGCGCGGTGACGCAGGTGACGACGCGAAAGCGCGGATCGGCGCGCAAGGCGTGGACCACGGGAAACATCTTGATGGCCTCGGGCCGCGTGCCGAAGACGAGGAGGACGGTCTGGGTCATGCCGTCCCCTTATAGGGCGAAGGTTAAGCCCGGCATAAGCAAAGTCGCTCGTGATCGGTTGAACCGCCCTGGGCGGGCGGGCGCAGACCGGACCCTGGTGCTGCGCCTGAAGCGAACGACGCGCACAGCAGCTCCGTCACCCCGGGCGAAGACCCGGGGTCCCGCTGACTTGTGGGAGGACCGACCCGACGCGGCCAGCAGGCCACAAGCTGGACCCCGGACCAAGTCCGGGGTGACGAAGTAAGGGAGTTGCCGATCACCGGTAAGGCACACTTCGCTCGCCCGCGCGCCGCGCAAGAAAAAAGGCGGCATCGCTGCCGCCTTCTTCCCGCATCCTCTCGATGCAGATCGCCTTGCCGCGTCTTATTCTTCTCCGTCGGCTTCGGCACCTGCGGCGTGGTAGCCGCGAATCTGGCTGGCGTCGGCGGCGCTGGCCAGCTGACGCAGGTTGTCGTCGCGCTGCATGTAGGCGAGCGGGTTGACCGCCTGGCCTGCGACGCGGACTTCATAATGGAGGTGCGGGCCGGTCGAATGGCCGGTTGAGCCGACATAGCCGATCACGTCGCCCTTGTGGACGCGCTGGCCTTCGGCGACCGCGATGCGCGACATGTGGCCGTAGCGGGTTTCCAGATTGCCGCCATGCTCGAGCTGGACATAGAGGCCATAGCCGCCGAACCGCTCGGCCTTGCCGACGAGGCCGTCAGCGGTGGCGCGGATCGGGGTGCCGGTGGCGGCAGGCAGGTCGACGCCCTTGTGCGCACGCAGGCCGCCGTAGATCGGGTGATTGCGCAGGCCGAAGCCGCTGCTCATCGCGCGGCCGCTGCTGATCGGAACCAGCGTCGGGATCGAGACCGAGTTGCTGCGGGCGACCGGCGACTGCGTGGCCGTGGCGATACCGCCGTCGAGCGCTTCCCAGCTGGCGAACAGCTTGGAGAATTCCTCGTCACCGGCGGGTGCGGCGCCGATGCGGGCCGCTTCGGCGCTGCGCAGCGGGGCAGCGATGTCGACGGAAGCGGCGTTGTTGGCAAAAGCGGGTGCGGTGAAGCCCATGCAAAGCGTGGTGCCGAGGGCAACCAGACCGGAGAACGCGATTTTCTTCATTGCGACCCGTACAACCTCTGTTCGATCCGTGTGCGACGGCATCGCCAGAATTGGCGACGGCACAGCGCACAGACAGCGTGCTGACCCCCAGCAAACCTTGCCCGCATTTTCGTCCGGAGGAACCGGATCGCCTGCTGGGCATTGTTTAGAGATTGGTGGATTGACCCCCCGCCGACCTCGTGTCCGTGGGGTAGCGGCGAGTGCCGCTCTTAAGCAAGCGCCGCCATCATCTCTTGAGACAAGCCGGCTGCGCGGCGCGCCGAGTCGTTGAACGGTGGCTTAACCATCCCCCGGAAGTGGCGCTCTACCAGCGTTTTCCAGAGGCTTGGTGCGTCCTCGCCACGCGCCGAACAGAGCCTGGCGAAATGGCTTGTGCCGAACGCGACATGGCGCACTTCGTCGTCAAGGATTCGCTGCAGGATTCGCGCGGTCGTGGCGTCGCCCGCGGCCAGCACCCGCTCGATCGTCTGCGGCGTGACATCGAGCCCACGGGCTTCCAGAACCATCGGCACCACTGCCAGCCGTGCCGCAACATCATGCGCGGTTTCGCGGGCTGCGTCCCACAGCCCGTCGTGCGCCGGCAGCGCCCCGTAATGGCTGCCGAGGCTGCGCAGCCGCCGCGCCAGAAGCGCGAAATGCATCGCCTCGTCCGCTGCCACCGAAAGCCAGTCGCTGACGAATTCCGGCCCCTGCTCCGCGCCGAATCGCCCCGCCGCATCGAGCGCCAGGTCGATCGCGACGAATTCGATGTGGCAAAGGGCATGGACCAGCGCGATGCGGCCCCGCTCCGACCCGCCGCGTCCGCGCTTGGGCATGGCGTTGGGCGGCAGCAGCACCGGCTCGGCCGGGCGCGCCGGCACCTCGGGCATGGCGACGTCGAACACGAAGGCCAGGGTCCCCGCCTTCCAGTCGCGCGCCACCGCGCGTGTCGCCATGGCCTTGGCATGCGGGTCGGCCGTCAGCATCGCGGCACGAATCGCCTGGGCGACGCTGGCGGACTGCAATGGTTCGGTCTGGGGCATGGGAATGACTTACAGCGCCTCAGCCGCGGCCAGCACTTCCTCAGCGTGGCCCTTGACCTTCACCTTGTTCCACACCCGCGCGATGGTGCCGTCGGCGGCGACGAGATACGTCGTACGCTCCATCCCCATGTAGGTGCGGCCATACATCGACTTCTCGGTCCAGATGCCCAGCGCGTCGGACAGGCCGCCTGCCTCGGCGTCGCTTGCCAGCGGGGCGGCAAGGCCATGCTTGGCGATGAACTTCTCGTGCTTTTTGGGCGGGTCCTTGCTCACGCCCAGCAGAGCCGTGTCGGCTGCGGCAAACCGTTCGGCCAGCTCGGAAAAATCCTTGTTCTCGGTGGTGCAGCCCGGCGTGTCGTCCTTGGGATAGAAGAACAATACCAGCTTGCGCCCGGCAAAGTCCGCCGGTCGCACGGCGCTGCCGTCGGGCGCGGTCAGGGCCAAGTCGGGCAGCGTGTCACCCACGCCGGGAAAATCGCTCATCGTCATCACTCCGCTTAGCTCGGCTGGATGGAGGCATCCAGGGCATCGAGGGCCGCGGCTTCGCCGAACACCTCGCCCCAGGCACCCGCGATGCGATGTCGTGCGGCGGTCACCGCGTCAAGCAGGGCCGCCCAGCTTGGCATGCCGCAGGCGCTGGCGACGATGCCACGGCTGGCAACCGGCGGGTACATGCCATCAGGGGCAACCAGCCGAACCACCACGAGCAGCCCGGCCAGCAGTGCATGGGCCTCGGCCAGCCCGGCCGGCAGCAAGCCGTTCGCCTCGAGTGCTGCCAGCGCCTTGGCCAATTCGGGCTCGAGCCCGACGCGGTCGCGCAGTTGCAGGAAGTGGACGAGGAATTCGAGATCGACCAGCCCGCCGCGCGCCAGCTTGACGTCGAGCGGGCCCTTGGCTGGCTTGTGCCGGGCCATCTCCGCGCGCATCGCCAGCACGTCGGCCTTGAGGGTGCCCTCGTCGCGCGGCTGGCTCAGCACGCGGCGGATGACCGCGTCGAGCACGGCCCGATCTTCGTCGGTGCCGTGGAGCGGGCGCGCGCGGCACAGCGCCATGTGTTCCCAGGTCCAGGCGTCCTCGCGCTGATACCGCTCGAAGCTGTCGAGGCTGACCGCGATCGGCCCCTGCGCGCCCGAGGGCCGCAGCCGCGTGTCGACCTCGTACAGCGCCCCCGCGGCCGTGGGCACCGACAGCGCGGCGATCACCCGCTGCGCCAGCCGGTTGAAATAGAGCGTGCCGCCGATCGGCCGCGCCCCATCGGATTCGCGCGCAAAGGCCTCGGCATCGCCGCCGAACAGGAACACGAGGTCGAGGTCGGAGGCGTGCGTGAGCGCAGCGCCGCCCAGCCGTCCCAGGCCCAGCACGACCAGCCGCGCGCACGGCACATGCCCATGAGCGGTCGCGAACTCGTTTTCGGCCGCGCTCGCCAGCACGCGAATGGCCGCTTCGGCGACGCGGCTGAGCGCGGCGGCGATCGCCAGGGGGGGATGGCATCCCTCGATCAGTTGGACGCCGAGCGCAAAGCGCAGTTCGCCGACCTTGCGCCGCACGGCATCGAGCAAGCGCTGGTAATCGTCGCCCACTTCGCGCCGGGCCAGCCCCGCAGCAATCTCGTCGACCGAGCCGGGCAGCGCGAAGGCCGACCGGTCGATCAATGTGTCGAGCAGGTCAGCCCGGCGCGCGAGATCCTCGGCCAAGGTCGGGGCATGGGCGAGCACGCGCATCAGCGTGGCAAGCAGTGCCGGCCGCGCCTCGAGCAGGCGGAACACGTTGATCGCCGAGGGCAATGCGGCCAGCAGCCGCTCCCACCGCAAAAGCGCGTGATCGGGGTCGGGCGCATCGGCCAGGGCCTGCAGCAATGCCGGCCGCAGCCGCGCGAAGGCGGCCCGCGCCTCGTCGCTACGCAACGCGCGGAATGCCCCGCCATCCCAGCTTTCGACCCGGCGGGCCAGGGCGCCGGGGTCGGCGAAGCCGAGGGCGCCGAGGTCTTCGGCGAGGCTGCGATTGTCGACCGCCACCGCGCCGGTCGGCGAAATGATCGCCAGCAGCGCATCGAACCGCGAGGCGACCTCGGCCGAGATCGCCTGCACTTCGGCGACGAGTGCAGGCCCATCGGCGTGGCCGGCCAGCCGCGCCACGCCATCGAGCGCGTCGGGGTTGGCCGGCAGCTGGTGGGTCTGCTGGTCCGCGACCATCTGCAGCCGATGCTCGAGTACGCGCAGCCGATCATAACTGTCGCCCATGACGGCCGCGTCGCCTGGCGTGATGAGACCGGCGGCGGCGAGTGCGTCGAGCGCGGGACGCGTACCGCGCAGCCGCAGTGCCGGATTGCGCCCGCCGTGGATCAGCTGGTGAGTCTGCGCGAAGAATTCGACCTCGCGGATGCCGCCGCGTCCGCGCTTCAGGTCGTAGCCCGGCCCGACCCGCTGGCCGGCGGCGTAGTGGTCACGGATACGCGCGGTCAGGCGCCCGATCTCGGCAATCGCGCCGAAGTCGAGGCTGCGCCGCCACACGAAGGGCCGGATCGTGTCGAGGAACGCCTGCCCGCGGCCCGTGTCGCCAGCCGCCGCGCGGGCACGGATATAGGCCGCGCGCTCCCATGCCAGCGCGCTCGATTCGTAGTGCGTGATCGCGCCTTCGAACGGGATCGCCAGCGGGCTGACTTCCGATGCCGGCCGCAGCCGCAGGTCGATGCGAAAGACATAGCCCTCCGCCGTGACGGTCGAGAGCAGCTCGACCACCGCGCGCGCCACCCGCTGCGCCGCCTCGCCCGGCTCGTCGCGCGCGCGGCGGGGCAGCACATCCGGGTCGTAAAGCAGGATCGGGTCGATGTCGGACGAATAGTTCAGCTCGCGCGCACCGTGCTTGCCCAGCCCGATGGCGGCAAAGCCCATGGGCTCGGCATCGGGTGCGCGGCGGCGGATGCCGGCGGCGATTGCGGCATCGAGCGCGCGGTCAGCGAAGTCGGACAGTTCTTCGACCACGCGCCGGAGCGGCAGCGCCCCGGCAAGGTCGCCGATCGCCAGCGCGACCGCCAGCGCCAGCCGCTCGCGCCGCAGCGCCACGCCCACGTCGTCGGCGCCGTCGCCGGCAATCCTTGCCCAGCCCAGCGCTTCCTCGATCCGCCCCTCCCCCAGCAACTCCGCCAGCGCCGGCAGGCGATCGAGCCCGCGTGACAGGAACGAGGTCTCGGCGCGCGCGCGGGCCATGGCTTGCGTCCAGTCGAGCGCCGAAGGGTCTGTCACGTCTGCTCCTGGGGTGGGGGTACGGGTGCGGGTGGGCGCTCGTCTTGCCGCAAGGTCCGCCCTCTGCCAAGGTGGGCCATGCGCCGCAGCGGTATCCTGCGGCAACCCTTTGAAAGGCTTATCCATGATCCGATCCCCGGCGCGTGCGCTGACCCTGATGCTGCTGGCGACCGCTGCCCCCGCCCCCGTTACGACGGTCCAGGCCGCCCCCGCCAAGGCCCGTGCCGTCACTAGGGCTGCCGTCGTACCCAGCGTTCCGGTGCCGATGATGCGCGAGACCATCAAGACGCTCGCCTCGGACGCCTTTGAAGGCCGCGCGCCGGCGGGGCCCAAGGAACAGCAGGTGCTCGACGCCATCGTCACGCGCTTCAAGGCCGCGGGGCTCAAGCCCGGCAACAACGGCCAGTGGCTGCAGCCGGTGCCCATGGTGACGATCGCGGCAAAGAACATCAGCCCGCTGACGGTAGGCAGCCTGTCGTTCAAGCCCGGCGCCGACTTCGTGATCGGCTCGTACCGCGAAGCCGAGCATACCGAAATCAAGGCCTCCGACATGGTCTTCGTCGGCTATGGCATCACCGCCCCGGAACTGGGCTGGGACGACTATGCCGGCATCGACATGAAGGGCAAGGTCGCAGTGATCCTGGTCAACGACCCGGATTACGAGAACGCCGACGAGACCGGCCTGTTCAAGGGCCGCCGGATGACCTGGTATGGCCGCTGGCCCTACAAGTATGCCGAGGCCGCGCGTCATGGTGCCAAGGCGGCGATCATCGTGCACGACACCTTCCCCGCCGCCTATGGCTGGAACGTGCTCGAATCCAGCGGCGGCACCGGCAACTTCGTGCAGACCGCGAACAAGGGCTTCGACCAGACCGAAGCCAATGGCTGGATGCGCCGCCCGGTGGCCGAGCAGATCTTCACCGCCGGCGGCAAGGACTTTGCCGCGCTTTCCGCCGCCGCCAAGCAAAAGGGCTTCAAGGCCGTGCCGCTCGGCGTCCAGGCCAACCTGTCGTTCGACAATACCGTGACGCGGGCGCTGTCGCACAACGTCGTCGGCGTGATCCCCGGCACCACGCGCGCCAACGAATACGTGCTCTATTCGGGCCACTGGGATCACCTCGGCCGTTGCAAGCCCGACGCCAAGGGTGACGACATCTGCAATGGCGCGGTCGACAACGCCAGCGGCATCGGCGCACTCGTGGCTCTGGCCGACATGAACCGCCGCGCCGGACCGACGCCGCGCAGCCAGGTGTTCCTTGCCGTCACGCTCGAGGAATCGGGCCTGCTTGGCTCGGAATACTACGCCCAGCACCCGGTCTATCCGCTTGCCCGCACGGTCGGCGGGGTCAACATGGACGCGCTGTCGGTGATCGGGCCCACGCGCGACGTGCAGGTGACCGGCGGCGACAAGTCCGAACTGACCGCGATCCTCAAGAAGGTCGAGAAGGACATGAACCTCGTCGAATCACCCGAGGATCACCCCGAGCGCGGCCATTACTATCGCTCGGACCACTTCAGCCTCGCCAAGCGCGGCGTGCCGATGTTCGCGGTGGGCCGGGGTACCGACCTCGTCAATGGCGGCACGGCGGCGGGCAATGCCGCGACCGAGGACTATGTCGAGCATCGCTATCACCAGCCCAGCGACGAATATTCGGACAGCTGGGACATGACCGGCATGGCGCAGGAAGTGCAGCTCTACTACCGCCTCGGCCGCGCGTTGGCGACCGGCACGACTTGGCCCAATTGGCACCCCGGCGACGAATTCCGCGCCGTGCGCGATGCGGATCGTGCAACCGTCACCAAGGCGAAGTAAGCGCTTTTGCCATGACCGACGCAAACACCTTTTCGGGCGGCCTCATGCCGCCCGAATTCGCTGCCCAGGATTGGCTCTGGGTCGGCTTTCCTCACCTGGCCGACGAATGGTCGGGTGCGATGGAACGCGCGCAGGAGCAGATCGCACAATTCGCCAGCACCGTGGCCGATGGCGGCCAGCCGGTCCGGCTGGTGGTGCGCGATGCCGCCAACCGCATGCGGGCGGAGCGGCTCGCCAGCGCGGCAGTCACGATCGAGGAGCGCGTCTATGGCGACGTCTGGCTGCGTGACACCGGGCCATTGGTCGTCGCCGGTCCCGACGGGCAGCGCCGCGCGCAATTGTTCGGGTTCAACGGCTGGGGCGGCAAGTACCTCATGCCCGGCGACCAGGACATCGGCGCGGACCTGGCCGCAAGTGCCGGCCTCGTCGCGGCCAAGGCCGACTGGGTTCTGGAGGGCGGCGCGCTCGATGGCGACGGCACCGGCCTTGTCGCCACGACCGAGCAGTGCCTGCTCAATCCCAACCGCAACCCGCACCTCTCGCGCGTCGATCTCGAGATGCGGCTGCACCGCGATCTCGGCTACGATCGCGTGCTGTGGCTTGGCGACGGCCTGATCAACGATCATACCGACGGCCATGTCGACAACCTCGCGCGCTTCGTCGGCGCCAATCGCCTGGCGTTGCCGCAGGCCACCGGGCCGGACGATCCCAATGCCGCGATCTACGCCGATGCCGCCGCCCGCGCGCGCGATTTCGGCGTCGAGGTCATCGAAGTCCCCTCGCCCGGGCTGATCGAGTGGGGCGGCATGGTCCAGCCCGCCAGCTACATGAACTTCGTCATCACCACCAATGTCGTGGTCGTACCGGTGTTCGGCTCGGTGCACGACGAAGCCGGGGTCGAGGCGATAGCGGCGCTGTTCCCGGGCCGCGCCACCGTGGGCGTGATGGGCGATGCCGTGCTGGTCGGCGGTGGCGGCTTCCACTGCGCCAGCCAGCAGATACCGTCGGCACAGGCCTGACCGCAGGTAGATTGGCCATAGGCCGATGCACCGTCGCCGCGCCGGATCGGCAGGCGGCGGCGGTGCACCTTCTTGTCCCGACTTACTGGCGCACGAACACGCCGCAGGCGAGCCGGGCGCCGCTGTTGCCGCTCGGATCGGTCTTGTAGTCGTCGGCCGCGGCGTGGATCACCAGCGCGGTGCCGTCGGCATCGAACAGCGCCGGCCCGACCATGTCGGTCATGCCCGGCAGCGCGAAATCGAGCGCGCCCATGCCGTTGGCATTCACCGTCAGGTTGGTCAGGTCACCCAGGTGCGAGCCCATGGGATTGTCGGCGCCATGCTGATGGCCCATCGGATTGAGGTGACCGCCTGCGGTGGTAAAGCCTGGCGCATCGCACTTGCCCGTCGTGTGCAGGTGAATGCCGTGCACCCCGGCCGGCAGGCCCTTGGCATCGACATGAACCATGTAGCCGTTGGGCCCCTGGAGCAGCTCCGCCGTGCCCGCGCTGGCACCGCTGGCCGTCATCAGGCTGGCGTTGGCGACGACCTGCGCCTTGGGCGTGGGGGTGGACGTCGGCGTGCTCTTCATGCCGTCGCCCTGCGTACAGGCGGCCAGTGCGCCACATGCGGCAAGCGTCGGGATCAAAAGGCGAAAGCGGTGGGATAGCGATGCCATGCGTGGTCTCCTCGACGGGGCCGCGGAATGGTGACGCGCCCGTCCTGTGATCAGCAACGAAAAAGGGGCCGGATTGCTCCGGCCCCTCGTTCTTGTTCGGTATAAGTTGGGAAAAATCCGAAACTTACATGCCCGAGCCCGGACCGTACGTGATTTCCACGCGGCGGTTCTGGAGTTCGCGAACGCCGTCGGCGGTCGGAACGCGCGGGTTGGCTTCACCGAAGGCCTGGCTGGTGATCGTCGAGGCAGGGATGCCGTGCGACGTCAGGTAAGCCGTGACCGAGTCGTTACGACGCTTCGAGAGGCCGAGGTTGTACTTCGGCGTACCCGAGCGGTCGGTGTAACCGGCGAGCATGATCGGAACGGTCTGGCAGTTGCCATACTGAGTGATGGCGTTGTCCAGGATCGTCGCGGCTTCCGGCGTGATGTCCGACTTATCCCAGTCGAAGAACACGATGTACGGACCCTTGTTGCACACCGGCGGCGGCGGAGGCGGCGGCGGTGTGCAACAA
>NZ_DAIRTS010000024.1:16719-58293 GCF_036803765.1 Novosphingobium sp. | reverse complement strand
GCCGATCCGGCTGTGCATGGCCCACTGGTGGCAGCCGTAGTGCACCACATCGTAGGAGACATAGCCGATCATGAAGCCGAGGAAGGCCCAGGTACCCGCCGGGCCGATTGCCGCCACGAGCGCCAGCCAGATCACGCTTGCGATCGGGAGGCTGACCGAGGGCGGCATCAGGTTGCGCATGCCGTCGTTCGGATCGTCGTGGTGGTTGCCGTGCGCCAGGTAGACCAGCCAGCGGGCCGGGGCCCATTGCACCGTCCAGTGAAACAGGTAGCGATGCATCGCATATTCGAACAACGACCAGCCGACGAAGCCCGCAATAGCAAGGGCGATGGCATGGAGCGGCGAGGCGGTGTTCCAGCCCATCCACGCGATGAACGGCAGCATGCATGCCCACAACACGAAGAATGTGCGGGGCGCAATGACGGTCAACCGTTCCAACTGTTCATTGCGGAACAACCGGATGCGAGTCGGTCGAGCGGGGGGGCTTGGTCGGCTTCGATGCATCGCAGCCATTCTGGACAGGAGTGCCGAAAGCCTGTCAAGCTAGATTACCACCAACTTGGTGCATCGCAGCGTTTGTGGTTGCAGTGCAACACGTTCAGATCGTTGCATAACGTAACAGGATGACCGGATTTGACTTTTCAGCAAGGCTCGCAAACCGCAAATGCGAGCAGCCGTGAACCGGATTGGCCCAAAATCGTGATAACCGGTGCATCCGGCGGGTTGGGCCGAGCGCTTGCGTGGGAACTATCTGCCCCCGGCGTGACGCTGGTCTTGTGGGGGCGAGACCGTGCAAAACTGGATGCCGTGGCGCTGGAATGTCGTGCTGCGGGCGCTGTGGCGCATGTCACCGTAGCTGACTTCGCCGATCTCGAATCAGCCTTGGCGTTGATGGCGCAGGCGGACGATTCGCATCGCTTCGATGCGGCATTCTTCGCCTCGGGCATCGGCGATACGCGCAGGGCCGGGGATCGCGTCGAATATCCGGCACTGGTCCAGCAGGTCGCACAGGTCAACTTCGTGGCGCCGAGCGCCCTTGCGGCGATGCTCGGAGACCGGATGGCCGCGCGCGGTCGCGGCACGCTGGTCCTCGTCGGATCGGCGGCAGGCTTTCACGCGCTGCCGTTCGCGGCCGCCTATGCCGCATCCAAGGCCGGCCTTGCCCGCTTTGCCGATGCGCTGCGGCTGGCCTTGCGTAGGTACGGCATGCGCGTGACGCTGGTCTCTCCGGGCTTCATCGATACCGCGACGGGGCGGCAGGTGCCCGGCGGCAAGCCGCTGTTGATGACGCCCGAACAGGCTGCGCGCCGCATCGTCCTCGCGGCGCAGCGGGGTGTGGGCCACGCGATATTCCCTTGGCCCTTCGCGGTGCTGCGCCTGTTCGACCGCGCCTTGCCGCGGTTCTTGCGCGATCGGCTATTGACGGCGCTGGCGCCGCCCGGCTGAGCGGCTTCATCCCCGCGCTCTTGGTGCCAGGGCCGTCATGCCAGCGTCCTCATGATCGCCGCGTGGAGTTCGGCAGGCGTCAGGTCCACCCGGCCCGGTCCATTTGCGCCTGGCCCGGCAATCGGGCGCCCCTGCGCATCGAGCCGCAGCATGACATAAGGCGTGTGCCGGTCGCCGCCCGGTCGCGTCACGCCCGGAATGCTCGGCCGATGGTCGCCGAAGAATACCAGCAGCGACGGGCGGCCGAGCGCGGCCAGATCACGGCGCAGGCGCTCCAGCATGGCATCGGATCGGCGCACGAGGCGCACATAGCTGGCCTTGAGATCGCCCTTGGTCACCGCGTTGTCCGGCTCCTCCGCCGGCGCCCAGGGGCCATGGTTCTCGATCGTGACGGCATAGAGCAGCGTGCGCGCCGAAGCGCCGCTGGCGGCATCGATTGCGGTGTCATGGGCCAGCGCCGCGATGGTCTGCGCCATCGCATCGTCGGTGACGTAGCGTCCCTCGTGCGGCGCGGGCGGCGTGAAACGATCTTCGCCCACCAATTCGGCAAAGCCCGCCGCCGGCATGATCCGGTCGCGCCCGTAGAATCGCATGTCGTGCGGATGGAGGAACAGGCTGCGCCAGCCGGCGCCGGCCAGGCGCGAGCCTAGCCCGTAGCTGCCTTCGCCCAGCGCGCTGAGGAACGGATCGAACAGGCGGAAGCCGAGCGCCTCCTCGCTGCGGCCGAATACGACGCCGTATTCAGTGCGCATGGTATAGGCGCCGAAGCCGCTGACTGCGAGATTGCCCCACTGCCAGGCATCGTCGCGGGCCTGTGCAAGCGCGGGCAGGGCCAGAGTATCGTCGCCGAACAGTTCGACCGGATCGGCGAAGCTTTCGCACTGGATCACGACGGCCAGCGTGGGCGCATCCGCGTCGGCGGCACCGTCGCGCGCGACGGTGGCGGGCGGACAGGGTGCCGGATCGGCACTCGCGCGCCAGCGCAGCCAATAGAGCAGCAGCACCGGCAGCAGCCCCAGCCGTCTCACGTCCCCCGCAAGATCGGGGCGCGGCGCCAGGCGGGCGATGCCCGCGATACGCAAGCTGAGCCACAGCATGGCAAGCCCGACCCCTGCCCAGATCGCGCCGGCGGCGTGGCGCGCCGGCGAGGGATCGAACAGTGCGCCCAGAACGCCGAGCAGCACTAGCCCCGCCAGCGCGCCAAGCGCACGCTGCCAGGGACTGACCGCGGAGAGATAGAATTGCGGATGGCGGAACACCGCCCCGATCAGGGCCAGGTCGGTGAAGACCAGCGGTTCGCCCAGCATGGCGTGCTTGGCATTCGAGACGACCGCGAACAGGGCCAGCAGCGCGATCGTCAGCGCCGCCGCCACCCAGGGATTGCCGGCCAGCGCGAGCAGCGCGCCGTGGAGCGTGACGACCATGAGCGCCTGGAGCCACAGGCCCATGGCCTGGCGCATGCTGCGAGCAGTACGCGGGCGGACGAGGCCATCCATCAGCCAGGCAGTGCCCACGACAACCAACACGATCAGCACGTTACCTGTTCACCTTGCGTCGAAACCCACGAGGCCGCAGCCTCGCCTTTGCGCCCATACCTGCGGGGTGCGCTCATGTCATCCGGCGAGCGCTGTCCATTGGGCGCGGGCCGCTTGCGGCTTACCCGGTACACCGCTTGCCGGGACGGTCAGGAGCGGTTAACGCGCGGCCTCGATAGATTGCCGCTGCCCGGTTCGAACGGTCACGCCGGCGCCAAGACGACGGAGCGACTGTTGCCATTCCCCGAGCCGGCTGCGCCGACCCAGGCGGGTGTTTTGCCCGCCGAACCCCCAGCACAGCGCAGCGTCCTCCTGCTCCAGGGCCTGATGGGGCCGCTGTTTCGCCGGCTGGGGCAGGGGCTCATTGAGGCGGGCCACCGTGTCCACAAGGTCAATTTCAACGGCGGCGATCGCGCATTCTGGCGCCTGCCCGGCGGCATCGATTATCGCGGCTCGCTCGAGGAATGGCCCGCGGCGCTCGATGCCATGCTGGTGGAGCATGGCATCACCGACGTCGTCCTGTTCGGCGATTGCCGCGACCACCACCTCGCCGCCAAGCCGGTGATCCGTGCGCGCGGCATCCCGGTGCACGTGTTCGAGGAAGGGTATATCCGGCCCGACTGGGTCACGCTCGAACAGGGCGGGGTCAATGGCCACTCGCTGCTGCCCCGCGATCCGCAATGGTACCTCGATACTGCGGCAACGTTGCCCCCGGTTCCTGAACACCGCCAGGTGCCATCCTCGTTCCGGCGTCGTGCGCTGGAAGGGCTGCTCTACAATGCCGCCGACGTGTTCACGCGCTGGCATTATCCGCACTGGAACAATCACCGTCCCTGGCACCCGCTGGTCGAGGGCATGGGCTGGGCGCGCAAGCTGCGCCGTCGCAAGCAGCGCGAGGCCGACGCCGCCCAGCTGATGGCGCGGCTATCGGCGGCACCGGGCAGCTATTTCCTCTTCCCGCTGCAGCTCGATTCCGATGCGCAGATCCGCCTGCACTCGCCCTTCGCCGGCATTCTCCCGGCGCTGCAACTCATCGTCGCCTCGTTCGCCGCGCATGCCCCGGCGGACACGCGGCTGGTGGTCAAGGAGCACCCGCTCGACAACGGCGTGCGCGACTGGCGCCAGGAGACCGCCGACATGGCGGCACGCTATGGCGTGGCCGACCGCGTCGACTATCTCGGCTGGGGCGACATCGTCCCCGTCGCTCGCGATTCGCGCGGCATGGTGACCGTCAACAGCACCAGCGGCACACTGGGCCTCGCGGTCGGCATCCCGGTCATCGCGCTGGGCCATGCGGTCTACGATATTGCGGGCATCACCTGCCAGGACGGCCTCGACGCGTTCTGGGCCAACCCGACCCCGCCCGACCCGGCGACCTTCGCCGCCTTCCGCCGCGTGCTGATAGACCGTTGCCTCATCCCCGGCGGCTTCTTTTCGGAAGAGGCGCTGGGCAAGGTGGTGCGCCATGCCATCGCCCGGTTTGAAGGACGAAACATCGCGCCGGAGTAAGAGACGACCGGGTGCCCAAGGGCGATTGGACAGACTTCGCCCGGTCAGCCGAACGCTGCCAGCGTCTGAAGAGCGGAGTCCGTCCAATCGCCCTCGGGCGCCCGGACGGTGATCTTCCCGGTTGCCGCGTCCTCGAGCCAAGCGGCGATAGTGGCCGCTCGCTGTGTCGACGTGGCGTCAGCGGCAAAGTAACGGACTCCCAGATGCTCGTGCATCCGGAAGATCGGCAGATCGCGCGCGAGGACCGGCTTGTTGTGCCCAAGGGCTTCGATCAACGGCAAGCCGAAGCCTTCGGCATGCGACGCGATAATCACGCTGCTGGCGAAGCTGTAGATGCTTTCGAGTTCGGCGTCATCGACGTCCGGGAGCCAGATGAGCTTGGTGCCGAACTGCGCATGCTCGCGCAGCGATGTAATGAACGCCTCGTTCTTCCAGCCCGCCCGGCCAACGAGGACCAAACGAGCGTCCGAACCCTCAGACCAGAGGATGTCAAAGGCCTCCACCACGTCGGCATGGCCTTTGCGTGGTTCGAGCGTGCCGACCATGAGTGTGAACGGGGCGGTCAGATCGACGCGCGACGTCACCGGAGCGGAGTCGGGCGCAGATACCATCGATTGCCGGATATCGTAGCCCATCGGCAGCAATGCCGTCCGATACCCGCCGTCGAGGCCGAGATGCGCTGACAGCACGCGGGTCAGGTCTTCCTTGGTCTGGGTGGAGATACACAGGAAACCTTCGGCCAGGCCTGCAATGATCTCGATCCAGGCCTTGTAGCGGATCACCAGGTTGGTAGAAAACCATTCGGGGCGTTCCGCTGGCAGCAGGTCGCATACCAGGAACCACAGTTTTCCGCCGTCACGGCGAAAGCGGGCGAGGTCCCCGCGGTGGAACCGGACCGCGTCGAGCGAGAAATCGAGACCGAAGAAGATGTCACCCGGGCGGCCCTGCATGTCGGGCTTGCCGGCAGGATCGCACTGCCTGGGCCAGTCGATAACGCGATAGCCGCGCTTGCGCGTCGCGCTGACGAATCGCACGTCCCATTCATCGCCTGCCGCACTGGCAAGCGCGAGCGCGAGTGCGCGCACCACCCGCTGGATGCCGGTGCCGGCATCGTGACGGCTCAGCACGGCCAGATCGACATAGAGCCGTCTTCGTGGGTCGGCCGTGTTCGGCACGGCCGCCGGTACCTTGGCGTGCGCATCGCGTCGCTTTCGCGCCACACGCCAGCGACGCAGGCCCCTCCACGAGAGGGCCTGGTCGATACGGTAGGGCAGCAATTGGACAAACGGCCTCAAGGTAGGGCCTTCAGCTTTGCTCGTGGTGCAGGCATCGACTCGCCAGCCGTTACTGACGCAGCGCCGTGGCGGTGGTCGCCACAGGCAGGAACGTGGAATAGATCACATTCACGAACTTCTGGATATCCGCCAGCGGAGCATTCGAGACGAACAGGACATCCTTGTTGCGGATCGGGAAGCTTTGCGCAACGAAGAAGGTAGCCGGGTCCTTGAGGTTGACGCGATAGATCACGGGTACCTTGCCATCGGGCGTCATGCGGGCTGTGGCGCGCATTTCGGGATCGAGGGTGGCAGGATCCTCGAGGCGGAACACGAACACCCCGCGGGCGTCGGCGCGCGAATCCTGCAGGCCCGAAATGCGCCCGAGGGCCTGAGCGAGCGTAAGTCCCGTGGCTTCGAACGGGATCTCATCATTGCGGCCGATCGCCCCGAGCGCGGTGAAGCTGAACGGCTGGTAAAGCACGGTCATGACGTCGTCGGGCTGAAGATGCACGTTCTGCGCAGGATCGCGAATCACCGTGTCGAGGGGCAGCGATGCCACCTTGAGGCCGCGCGTGATCTGCACGGTCATCTTGTTGACCGGTTGGCGCACGCCGCCCGCCGAGGCCAGCACGTCGAGCACGCGCTCGCCGCGGGCGGTCAACGGAACGCGCGCGCTGCTGGCGACGTCACCCACAACGGTCACGTTTGCCGCGGCATTGCGGACGAGGCGCACGATTGCCTGGGGCTGGTTGGCCTTGCCCACCAGACGGGACGAGATCGTTTTGGCAATGTCCTGCGGCGTCATGCCGTCGGCGCGGATGCGCCCGACGAAGGGCACAGTGATGAGCCCGTCGCTGTCGACCATCTGTTCGGGCAGCGCTGTGCCGCGCGCGGTGGAACTCGACGATGTCAGCTGGCTCGTGGTGCCGGCGGCGCCGAACAGGGCGGCGGGCGGTGCTTCCCATATGGTGATGTCCAGCACGTCGCCCTTGCCGATGACCGACCCGATGGCGCGCCCGTCGCCCAGCGTTTCGGCGAACGAGGCCTGGCGGCTGTTGGCCAGAATGGCCCGTGTCACCGAATCGGTAACATCGATCACCTTGATGTCCGCACCCGCCACCGCGGTTTGCGGAGCGTCCTTGACGATCGCGCCGGCGGATGGGCCGGAACTGGGGACGGAGGCGCAGGCGGACAATGCGAGGGCAAGCGTTACCGGCGCCAGGCCACGGGCGAAAGAAGCGTTTTTCATCATGGGGAACAGCCGGTTATCCGTGGGGGCCCTCGTACGAGGGCGAATAATGGTGGTGTGCATATGGCCCATGCCGCCCCCATGATCAAGAAAAGCTGCGGCCGGACGGCTTGGTGTGCACCTGCGGCATAATTGTGGACGAGCGCAGCGGAGGCGGTTAAAGCGCCAACCCAGTAGAAAACCGGTCGTGATCTGCTTCATTTGGCCACGTGAAACAATGTGGAACAATAAGGTAGGTGACGTACCGCGTGACGATCGGACAATGATCATCGCGACGAAATCAGCAGATAAGGGCTAGATGCGAACCTTGATCAGCAAGAACCTGGGGAAAGCGCGTCCGCTCTTTCTTATCACCGTCGTTATTCCGACCACCCTTGCGGTGCTGTACTACGGACTGATTGCGTCCGACATATACATTTCCGAATCCCGGTTTGTCGTGCGCAGCCCTGACAAGCAATCCACGACTGGCCTTGGTATCCTGCTCAAGAGCACGGGTTTCGGTAACGCCGGCGATGAGATTTACGCCGCCGAAGCCTTCGTCAAGTCTCGCGATGCATTGGCTGCACTGAACAAGAATGACGCCTTCCTGAAAGCCTATACCGCGCCGTCGATTTCCATGTTCGACCGGTTTAACGGTTTTGGCTTTGGTGGCGGTTCTTTCGAAGAGCTTTACAAGTACTATCAGCAGAAGGTCGACGTCGAACAGGATTCGACCTCGTCGATCGTGACGATGAAGGTTCGCGCCTACAGCCGCGAGGATTCGCGCCGCTTCAACGAGCGATTGCTGGAGATGGCCGAAGCAACCGTCAACAACCTTAACGAGCGCGGCCGGCAGGACCTGATCCGCTTCTCGCAGCGCGAAGTCGACGAGGCCAAGGCCAAGTCACAGAACGCTGCGCTTGCGCTTTCGGCCTATCGCAATCAGGCGGGTGTGGTCGATCCCGAGAAGCAGGCCGGCGTCCAGTTGCAGATGGTGTCGAAGCTCCAGGACGAATTGATCGCCACGCAGACCCAGTTGCGCGAACTGCGCTCGGTCGCCCCGCAGAATCCGCAGATCGACGTTCTGGCCACACGCGCGCAGGGTCTGAGCCAGGCGATCGCCGAGCAGCAGGGCCAGGTCGCGGGCGGCAGCAAGTCGCTGTCTTCGCGGGCGGCGCAGTATCAGCGCCTGTCCCTCGAAAGCCAGTTCGCCGATCGCCAGTTGGCGAGCGCGATGACCTCGCTTGAGGAGGCCAAGAACGAGGCGCGGCGCAAGCAGGCCTATGTCGAACGGATCGTTGCGCCGAATGCGCCGGACGAGGCACTCGAGCCACGGCGTCTGCGCGGCATCCTGTCGACGTTCATCCTGGGCCTTGCTGCCTGGGCGATCATCAGCATGCTGCTGGCAGGCATGCTCGAGCATCGCGATTGATCGGGCAGTCGATGGAGAGCACCAGTCTCGCGCAGGTCGGGCGCAGCGCTCGGATCCAGGGCCGCGTGATCTTCGCGCTGCTGATGCGCGAGGTGCTCACGCGCTATGGCCGGCACAACATCGGCTTTCTGTGGCTCTTCGTGGAGCCGATGCTGTTCACCACCGGCGTGACGATCCTGTGGTCGATGGCAAAGGCCGTGCACGGCTCATCGCTTCCGATTGTCGCTTTTGCACTGACCGGCTACTCAAGCGTTCTGCTGTGGCGCAACATGCCCTCACGTTGCATCGGGGCGATCGAGCCTAACCTCGCCTTGATGTATCACCGCAATGTTCGCGTAATCGACATCTTCTTGGCGCGACTCCTGCTGGAGGCCGGCGGGGCAACCATTTCGTTCGTCGTGCTCAGCCTGTTCTACATCTACATCGGTTGGCTCGAGCCACCGGTGGACGTCTTGACCGTCGTCGAAGGGTGGCTTTTGCTGGCTTGGTTCGGCGCAGCGTTAGCGATGTTCCTCGGTGCGCTCGCCGAGCGAAGCGAATTGGTCGACCGACTTTGGCATCCGGCTGCCTACATCCTGTTTCCGCTTTCCGGGGCTGCTTTCATGGTCGATGCGCTGCCGGCAGGCGCACAGAAGGCAGCATTGTACATCCCCATGGTGAACGGGGTGGAGCTCGTTCGCGATGGTTACTTTGGCGGACAGATTCGTACCCACTACGACCTGCCCTATCTGGTCTGCTGTTGCGTAGGTCTTACCGTGTTGGCCCTGTCTCAAGTGGCCACCGTCACGCGCGGGATCACGCCGGAATGATCGAGGCTCGCAACGTCTGCAAGGTCTACCCCACGCGTGCGGGAAACCGTCTCGTTCTCGATGACATCAATTTCACGCTGGGCCGGGGTGAAAAGCTGGGGATCCTTGGCCGCAACGGCGCCGGCAAATCGACCCTGATCCGTCTTGTCAGCGGGGCCGAGGCCACGACGTCGGGCACGATCACCCGCTCCATGTCGGTCTCCTGGCCGCTCGCGTTCGGCGGCGCGTTTCAGAATTCGCTGACGGGCCTGGACAACGTCCGCTTCATCAGCCGGATCTACAAGCAGGACTATCACCAGAACATCGACTTCGTGGCCAGCTTCACCGAGCTGGGTCTGTACCTGCGCGAACCCTTGCGGTCCTATTCACAGGGTATGCGCGCCCGGCTTGCCTTCGCCATTTCGATGATCATCGAGTTCGATTGCTACCTGATCGACGAGATCACCGCCGTTGGTGACGCCAAGTTCCACGAAAAATGCGCAGAAGAATTGTTTCACAAGCGGCGCGACCGCGCCATGCTCATCATCTCGCATGACGTGAATTACGTCAGGGATCATTGCACCCGTTTCGCAGTCCTCGATGAGGGCCGCCTGACGTTCTATCCCGATTTTGAGAATGCGCTCGACGTCCACAGCCACAACCTTCATCTGCGGGGTGCCTGATCCCGTCGTGGATCCTCGATCTAGGTCCACAGCGGATGCTGTTGCCGGTGAAAATGCATCGGTGCGTGGCTGCCGGTCGCTGTGCTCCCGGAAAAATCTGTTAGCAGTGATTTCAAGGCCCAAGCCTGGCCAAAGCGCGGCTTGGGATGAAACGTAGAAAAGACCGGTCGAGGCAGGCGGCTTGACACTCGAGCCATTATGGCCGGACAACCCCGCCCCTAACGCTGCGTGGGAGATCGCCGAATGGGAATTCGTACCTACGCCCAGAATTTCGAGGACGTCCTGTTGTGGCGGGCCCTGGGCGATGTGGCGAACGGATTTTTCATCGACGTGGGTGCGCAGCATCCGATCAAGGACTCGGTGACGAAATCTTTCTCGGAGGCAGGGTGGCATGGCATCCATGTCGAGCCGGTCCCGGAATATGCGGCATTGTTGCGGCAGGATCGCCCGCGCGACCAGGTGGTCCAGGCGGTCGTTGCCAGCACGCGCGGAACCACCCCGTTCTTCGCCATCCCCGGCACCGGTCTTTCGACCGGCCAGCGCCATATCGCCGAGGCGCATCGCTCCGCCAATTTCGAGCACGCCGAAATCATCGTGCCGACGATCCAGCTGGATGACCTGCTGGACGCTGCGCCGGGGGACGACATCCATTTCCTCAAGATCGACGTCGAGGGGATGGAGCGCCAGGTGCTCGAAAGCTGGCAGCACGCGTCCCGTCGGCCGTGGATCGTGGTGATCGAGGCAAACTATCCCGGCAGCCGCGATACGGTTCATGCCGACTGGGATGAACTGGTGCTCGAGAAGGGTTACCACTTCGTTTATTACGATGGGCTCAACCGTTTCTACGTGTCCGACGCGAGGCCGGAGCTCGATCGGCATTTCACGTTGCCACCCAATATCTTCGATGGCTTCCAGCTCGATTGGGTTTCCGATTTTGCCATTCTGCTCCAGCGCGAGCATGCGCAGGAGGCCGCGGACCTGCAAGCCTCGATCGCCGCACTGAAGCAAGCGGTGCAAGACGCACATGCCAACGCCGAGACCGTGGCAAGCGATGCGTATGCAAGGGGCGAGGCGGTTCGACAGTCCGCAGAAGCGGCCTGTGCCGATCGTCTCGCGGCACACCAGGTCGAGGCAGAAAGCCGGCTGGCGCAGGCCGCCGCCCGGGAAAGTGCGGCGCTGGCGGATGCCACAGCCCGGATCGGTGCCTTGACCGAAAAGGCCACGGTGCTGGGTGAGGTTCGCTCCCTTCTGGAGTCGCGCGTGGCTGAGCAAGACGTGGCCATTGCCGATGCGGCGAACCGGATCGGCGCGCTGACGGAGCGTGCGGGCTCCCTCGAACGCGCCCATGCCGATCTCGAAGCCGCCGCCGCGGCGCGCGAAGCGGTGCTGTTGGCAGAGGCGGCCCAGGCCGCTACCCTCGCCGTCGAACGCGCTGACGCCGCCGTTCGCGCAGTCGAGCGTCAACGCGACACGGCGTTGGACGAGTTGGATGCCGCGCGACGCGCCGAGCGGCTGCAGTTCGAGGGCATGCTGGCGCAACTCCACGAGACCTTGGTTCGCCACGGCGAGCAAGCCCTGCGACGGGAGACGGCCTTGCGTGCCGATGCCCTGGTCCGCGAACGAAAAGCCGAACGCGAGGCTGCGCGCCGGGCGCGGCTGGCGGTGCGCGCGGCGGCGAAGGCGCAGGCAGCGCGGGAGCGCATGCTTCTCGACGCGGCCGAGCGCGACAGGGCCGGCCGTGAGGCTCAGTTCCGCGAGGAACTTCGCGCGACGATCGAACGGTTCGAACAGCGCGAAGCGGCTCTTGCGGGCGAAGCCAAGGCTGCCAGGGAAGCCCGGCAGGCTGCCCTGAACGAAGCAGCCAATCTGGAGCGGGCAATCCGTGCCGAGCTGGCAGCGGAGAAGCAGGCTCATGAGAGTGCCCATGCAAAATGGCGTGAGGAAAATCTTTTTCTTGCCACGGAGTTGTCACGCGGGAACCAATATATGGCCCGGGTGTTCGGCAGTCGCAGCTGGAGATTTGCCGCTCCTTTGCGTCACCTGTTTGGTGAGAGGTTCACACTCGAAGACCAGCCCGAAGAGGTTGGCCTATCGATCCTGCCAGACTGCACGGCGCACGCCATTCCGGTTTCCGGGCGCGCGATTGAGGAAGACGTATCAATGAAGAGCGAGCCGGTAACCGTCATAGATGTTCTGGCCCTTCCGGCGCACGACTTCATCACCCACGCCTTTGTTCTTCTATCTGGATCGCCGCCGGACCCAATGGCGCTGCGGGTTCATGAATCCGCATTGCGCATGGGGTCTGGCCGCCTCGCCGTGCTTGGGCAAATCCATGCATCGCCGGCCGCAAGGGACCATCGCGCGCGTATCGAGCAGACGGGAACCGATGCCGACTTCATCGAGGCGACCTATCAGCGCTATCTCGGCCGCAGCGCCGATCCCGAAGGGCAGGATCATTACAAGAGGGTGATCGCGAAGAAAGGCCGGGCGCGGGCAGCTGCCGACATTCTGGCGTCTTCCGAAGCAGCCCTGGCCGGTACGCTGCCGGGTGAGGTGGAGCGGCTCGTCGGCAGAAAGCGCCTTGGCCGTTGGTGGTCCTTCTGGCGAAAGTTCCGTGACGAACAGCATCTTCAATTTGAAATAATGGCCAAAGCAGCGAGGCCAGGTATGAGTAATATGCACGTCTCGCCGGCGTTGGCTTTTACCCCCCCGGCAGGGCCCCTTCAGCACAACTCTTCCCCATCGCCACTCGCGGCGGTCAATGACCAAGCTTTGGGTCGCCATGGGCTAACGATATTGAACAGGCTGCGGGCGCAGATGCCAGCCGCAAGGAGCGCTTTTTAATGCGGGTGGTTATCGATCTTCAAGGTGCCCAGGGGTCAAACCGCAAGCGAGGCATTGGTCGGTATTGCCTATCCTTGACGCGCGGGATGTTGCGACTGAGGGGAGAGCATGAAGTCATCGTTGTGTTGAGTGCTCTATTTCCCGAAACGATCGATCCCATTCGCGCTGCCCTGTATGAAGAGGATCCCAATTGTGAAATCCTGGTCTTCGATGCTCCGGGACCGGTGGCGGACGCAGATCCTGGCTGCGATGCAAGGCGTGAAGCGGCTGAATTGATCCGCGAGCAATTCATTTCCAGCCTGAAGCCGGACTTCGTCCTCATCACCTCCTTGTTTGAGGGGCTGGGAGACGACGTCATATCGAGCATAGGAAAATTTGATAGCCGGCTGCCAACGGCCACCGTGCTCTATGACCTTATTCCGCTGATCAATAGAGAAATTTATCTCAAGAATCCGATGCTTGAGAAATGGTACGAGCGCAAGTTGGCACATCTGCGAAATGCCGATTTGCTTTTGGCCATTTCCGCCTCGTCGCGCCGCGAGGCGATCGAGTGGCTCGGAACCCCCGAAGGGAATGTGGTAAACATCAGCACGGCTGCGGAGGAGCATTTTTACCCCGCTGCAGTTACACAAGCGCAGCGCGATGCTTTGGCCCATGACTATGGTCTGGTACGGCCTTTCGTGATGTACACCGGGGGTATCGATCACCGCAAAAATATTGAGGCATTGATTGAGGCGTACGCGAAACTGCCGATAAATTTGCGTCGTGCCCATCAACTTGCTGTCGTCTGTTCGATCGAGCCCGCGGATCGTGCCCGCCTTACATCCTTGGCAAAGGAAGCCGGTCTTGCGCCCGACGAACTCGTGCTGACCGGATATATCCCTGAAGACGATCTTCTGGCTTGCTATCGTGCTTGCGAGCTCTTTGTTTTCCCGTCTTGGCACGAAGGGTTCGGACTGCCGGCCCTCGAAGCCATGAAGTGCGGTCGCGCCGTTATCGCAAGCAATCTTTCCAGCCTTCCTGAGGTCATCGGTACGCCGGAGGCGCTGTTCGATCCCTATAGCGTCGCGGACATCACCGATGCGATGCGACGGGTTCTCGAAGACGTTCCGTTCCGCGAAAAGCTTGAGGCCCATGGCTTGGTTCAAGCAGAAAAATTCAGTTGGGATGCAACGGCAAAAGCGGCGTGGCGCGGCCTTGAAAGCAGCCACCGTTTGCGCGAACGCTCCGAAGAGGTCTCGCCTTTACCAAGCACTCGCAAAAGGCTTGCCTATTTTTCTCCCCTCCCGGCAGAAAACAGCGGTATCAGCGATTATAGTGCCGAATTACTGCCCGAGTTGGCTCGGTATTACAATATCGACGTCATCGCACCTCAAGCGAGCGTTTCCGACCCCTATGTCCAGGCCAACCTGCCGCTTCGGGACATTGCTTGGTTTAAGTCAAATGCGCACCGTTTCGACCGCATCATGTACCATTTTGGTAATTCGCATTTCCATGCGCATATGTTTGATTTGCTGAAGCAGTACCCGGGTGTCGTCGTGCTTCACGACTTCTTCCTATCTGGTATCGTGGCGCATCGCGATGTTCACGGAGAGGCACCCGGTACATGGGCTGTGGCCTTGCTTGAGGAGCATGGCTGGCCTGCCGTTGTGCATCGGTTCAAGGCTACGGACACGGCTGATGTGGTTTGGGCGTACCCTTGCAGTCTAGGAGTTGTTCAGGACGCAATGGGCATGATTGTCCACGCTGAATACTCCAAGAAGCTGGCGGCGCAATTTTACGGTAAAGGCGTAGCCGATCGTTGGCACAACATCCCACACCTGCGCGAGCCTGCCCGCGGTCAGGACAAAACGCTTGCGCGAGAAACTCTTGGGCTTGCTGAAGACGATTTCATCGTTTGCAGTTTCGGCATTTTGGGCCGAATGAAGATGAACGACCGGCTGCTCGCAGCTTGGTTGAAAAGCCCACTTGCATCAGATCCAAGATGCCACCTCGTTTTTGTCGGCGAGAACAACAACGGCGAATATGGCGACGCAATTGTCCGAACGATCCGGGGGAGTCGCACAGCTGGTCGTGTCGAAATCACCGGTTGGGCCGACATGGCAACCTTCCGCCAGTGGCTTGCGGCCGCCGATGTCGGCGTGCAGCTTCGCACACTCTCGCGCGGCGAAACGTCCGGAACCGTTCTCGACTGCATGAATGCCGGCCTGGCTACGATCGTAAACGCCAATGGCTCGATGGCGGAACTGCCGTCTGATACCGTCTGGCAACTTCCTGACGACTTCAGCGATAGCGAATTGATCGAGGCTTTGACGACCCTGCGTAACGACGAAAGGCGTCGTCGCGAATTAGGTGCGCGAGCGCGCAAACGCATCGCGACCAACCACGAGCCGCGTGAATGTGCCCGGCAATACGCTTTGGCTATTGAGTCCATCTACGCCGATGCCTCAACCCATGTCGTCGGTCTGGATAAGATGCTCATCGAAACGGACAAGGGGTTGACCGAACCGGATTGGCTGAAGGTTGTCCGATCCGTCTCGCATAACGCTCCCGCGAAACCGCGCCGTCCGCGATTGTACGTCGACATTTCGGAGTTGGTGCAGAAGGACTGGGGATCAGGCATTCAGCGGGTCGTTCGCTCAATCCTGATGAACTGGTTGCGTGATCCGCCGGAAAACTTCATCGTTGAACCGGTCTACGCTATCTGGAACCAGCCGGGCTATCGCTCGGCACGGCAGTTCACCAGCAAGATGCTGGATATCTGGCCGCACTGGTCGGAAGACGAGCTTATCGAGCCCGTGACGGGTGACATCTTTGTCGGACTTGATCTGCAACCCGGCATCGTTCCCCAGCAGCAGGATCTTTTGCAACAGTGGCGTAGGGCCGGCGTCTCGGTGCGCTTTGTCGTTTACGATCTGCTGCCCGTTCTGGCGCCACAGTTTTTCGTGCCTGGCGCGCGACCGGGGCATCATCGCTGGCTCGAGACCATCGCGCAATTTGATGGCGGGATCTGCATATCGAAAGCCGTTGCTGATGAGTTTTACGATTGGTTGCGTCACTATCAACCGCAACGAGCATTGCCTCTTGATATCGACTGGTTTCATTTGGGCGGCGACAAAGAACAAGGCGACACGATCGTGTCGCTTTCGGACGATGCCGCCAAGACGATCACCGCCATCAAGTCTCAGCCCTCTTTCCTCACCGTCGCGACGATTGAGCCGCGCAAAGGATTTCGTCAGACATTGGCCGCAATGGAATTGCTTTGGGCCAGGAACGTCGCCGTCAATTTCGTGATCGTTGGCAAGCCGGGTTGGCTGATGGACGACTTCGTGGCTGAATTGCGCAGTCACCGCGAACTGGGCAAGCGACTGTTTTGGCTGGAAGGCATTGACGACGACCATCTTCATGCGGTCTATCAAGCGTCGTTTTGTCTTATTGCGGCGAGTGAAGGCGAAGGCTTTGGCCTACCCTTGATCGAGGCCGCTCATCATGGCCTTCCCGTCTTGGCGCGTGATATCCCCGTCTTCCGAGAAGTAGCCGGTGATGGCGCGCGCTATTTCGAGAACTCGCGCGACCCAAAGATCCTTGCTGAAGCGATCGAGCAGGCGATGCGCAACGGGTCAGCGAAAGCGGATGGTGCTTTAAATTGGCTGACATGGACGCAAAGCGCTGAGCAGCTTCTCGACTGCCTCCTGCAGAGAAAGCCAGCGTACCGGCAGTGGATGCCTGACGACGTGATGCGTCTTTGGGGCAGCGATCACCGTATGCATTCGAGCATCGGCGTTCACGATGGCACGTCCATCAGGTCGACCGGACAGGCCGGGTATCTGCTTTATGGGCCGTATACGGCCATGCCGGCCCAAAGCTATCGCATCACGGCTCACGGCGAGGCCAGTCGATTGGTCGGGTCGGAGCATATCGACGTGGCGAGCAGCAGCGGCACCAAACTGCACTGGAAGGCCCAACTTGGCGCCAACGGCGAAAAATGGCGCGTTGATGATATCCTGACCTTTGAAAAGCCGATCAAGGACATGGAAATTCGGGTGTGGGTCGATGCCGAGACAGACCTGGCTTTGGAAGGTATCGTCCTTGAGCCGATCAATCCGGGTGAGGGGAAGGCTGTTGCCGAACGCCACTCGAAAAAGGTTCATGCCGCTGCCTCGGCTTGACCTTGCCGGTCATCGCCGGGGGGTGGCAGGCAGATCATGGCCACTTTGGAAAGAGTGGCCATGCTGAAGCCGATGATCCCCCCCGCCTGGCTTTGCGCCATCGCCCTCGGTGCCGCATTGCTCGGCTTTGCCGGGTCGGCGGCGTGGGGCGCGCTGCAGCCGCAGGTGGTGGCAGGATCCGCTGCGGCCGGCGGTGACGTGGCGGCGACGCCGTTCGTGGATGCGCGCCAGTTCGGCGTGCGCTGCGACGGCCGTACGGACGATACCGCCGCCCTCAATGCCCTCTTGGCTCGGCAGGCGGGGCACAGGATAGTCTTGCCCGCCGGAACCTGCCGCTACTCCGGCGGCGGCGTGCTGCGCGATGGGACCGTTCTTGCCGGCAATGGCCGCAATGCGACGCTGGTGAGCGTGACGGCGGCAGCGCCCGCGCAAGTGCTGACCGTGTCGGGCTATGGCGCCGGCGTCCAGGACCTGGGCATGATCGCCGCGGTGCCGCAGACCGGCGGTTCGTGGATTGCGCTGTCGGGGACCGAAAGCTGGCTCAGTGAGTTCCAGATCGCCGGCGATTTCAACGGCATTCACCTGACCGGCGTCGGCGCGCGGGTGTCGCATGGCCGCATGATCCGCGGGGCGGCAGGCGCCACACGCATTCTCGTCGACGGCGGAGACACCTCGGAACTCATCGAAGGCGTGCTCATCGGCGCGGACGAGGGGGCGCCGCTTGCCGGCATCCGCATCCGCCATGCCGCAGCCTTGATCATTTCCGATACCAGCGTGATCGGCCAGGCAACGAACCTGCTGATCGATCCGGGGGCAGACCAGGTCGTCGCCTCGCTGGCGGTGTCGAACAGTTTCTTCGATAACGGCGAACGGGCCAATGTCGCAATCGAACCCGGCAAGGGCGGAAGCGTGGTACGCTCCCGCCTGACCGGGGTCTGGGCCGGGTCCAGCCACAAGAGCGATGGGGTAGCCATCGACACGAGCATGGGCGGTCAGGTCATGGGCCTGCATTTCATCGACATGCACGCCGTGCTTAACGCCGGCGACGGCATTCGCCTGGCGGGCAAGGTTTCCGACGTGGTGATCCAGGGCGGCGTATTCGCCGCCAATCGCAACGGCATCGCGGCCGAGAGTGGCCGTGACATCATCGTCTCTGCCGCCATGATCGGACCCTTCGGCGGCCTTGCGGCCAATCGTGCCAATGGGGTTGCCATCGCGCCGGGGGTCACGGGCTATGTCATCAGCGGAAGTATAGTGCGCGGCAATACGCGCGGGCAGATCGACGATCGCGGCGTGGCAAGCGCCAAGCGACTGACCGAAAACCTCGTCGAATGACACACCCCGCCTATCCCGCCCGGGAAATTTCACCATCGCGGTGCGCGCCTGGCGGAATGGCTTTTCAGTCCGTCGCGCGCCAATTGACGCTGGCCGCGCACATTGCCATGGTGCAGTGCAGCATGGTCAAGCGCCATCGTCCGCCGTTGCAGGCCATCGATCCGGCCAGCGCCAGAATGCGCGATATCCGTATCCCCAAATCCCTGAATTCGCAGTGAGGATAACTATGAAGACCGCTATTGTTACGGGAATTTCCGGCCAGGACGGCGCGTATCTGGCCGAATTGCTGCTCGGCAAGGGGTACAAGGTTTATGGGACCTATCGCCGGACCAGCTCCGTTAACTTCTGGCGGATCGAGGAGCTGGGCATTGCCAATCACGAGAACCTGTCGCTGGTCGAATACGACCTGACGGACCTCGCCTCCAGCATCCGCCTGCTGCAGACCACCGGCGCGAGCGAGGTCTACAATCTTGCGGCCCAGAGCTTCGTCGGCGTGTCGTTCGACCAGCCCGTGACCACGGCCGAGATCACCGGCATCGGGCCGCTCAACCTGCTCGAGGCGATCCGCATCGTCGACCCCAAGATCCGCTTCTATCAGGCAAGCACGTCGGAAATGTTCGGCAAGGTGCAGGCCGTGCCGCAGGTCGAGGATACGCCGTTCTATCCCCGCAGCCCTTATGGCGTCGCCAAGCTCTACGCGCACTGGATCACGGTCAACTATCGCGAGAGCTACGACATCTTCGGCTGCAGCGGCATCCTGTTCAATCACGAAAGCCCGCTGCGCGGCCGCGAGTTCGTGACCCGCAAGATCACCGACAGCGTCGCCAAGCTCAAGCTGGGCAAGCTCGACTGCCTCGAGTTGGGCAACCTCGATCCCAAGCGTGACTGGGGTTTTGCCAAGGAATACGTCGAGGGCATGTGGCGCATGCTGCAGGCCGACGAACCGGATACCTATGTGCTGGCGACCAATCGCACGGTGACCGTGCGCGACTTCGTGCAGATGGCGTTCAAGGCCGCCGACATCGAGGTGGAATTCTCGGGCAAGGAAGAGAACGAGGTGGCGATCGACACCGCGACCGGCAAGACGGTCATGCGCGTCAATCCCAAGTTCTATCGCCCGGCCGAGGTAGATCTGCTGATCGGCAATCCCGAAAAGGCAATGAGCAAGCTTGGCTGGAAGCCGGAAACCGATCTCGAGCAGCTGTGCAAGATGATGGTCGACGCCGACGTCATCCGAAATCGCGTCAACGCGTCGTTCTGACCTCGCCAATCGCGATACAGTGACCATATTGCAAGGCCATGGCGGGGCGGCACCGTCGCCCGGCCGACCTTGCGACAGTAAACGGCGGGACGTCACATGAGCAGAGTTTTGATTACGGGCGTGGACGGCTTTACCGGGCGCCACTTGTCGACGGTCCTGGCAGCGCAGGGTCACGAGGTCGTCGGGATTTCGCACAGCCCCATCACGCGCCCGGTCGAGGGCTTGTCGGATTGGCGGACCTGCGACCTGGCGGATGCCGCTGCGCTCAAGGCGGTCATAGCGGACCTGCGCCCGGAAAAGGTCGCGCACCTCGCCGCGATCGCGTTCGTCTCGCACGGTGTGGTCGAGGATATCTATCGCACCAATATCGTCGGCAGTCGCAACCTGCTGGAGGCCGTGGCCTCGGTCGGCGGCGTGGATGCCGTCCTGCTGGCCAGCAGCGCCAACATCTATGGCAACCGCGTGAGCGGCGCGATCGACGAGTCGGTGGCGCCGGATCCGGTCAACGATTACGCCGTCAGCAAGGTGGCGATGGAATTCGTCGCCTCGCTCTATCGCGAGCGCCTGCCGATCATCATTGCCCGTCCGTTCAATTATACCGGTGTCGGCCAGTCTGCCGATTTCGTCATTCCCAAGATCGTCGACCACGTCCTTCGCGGCGCATCGACCATCGAACTCGGCAATCTCGACGTCGCGCGTGACTTCTCGGATGTGCGCGACGTCGTGCAGGCCTATGCCACGCTGCTCACCGACCCTGCGGCGGTGGGCGAGGTGTTCAACATCTGCTCGGGCGAAGCGCACTCGTTGCGTGACGTCATCACCATGATCAAGGACATCTCGGGCCATGATTTCGAGGTCACGGTCAACCCGGCGTTTGTCCGCAAGAACGAAGTGAAGATGCTGTGGGGTGATCGCTCCAAGATCGAGGCCACGACCGGACAAAAGCCTGGCCATGGCCTGCGCGATACACTTGGATGGATGCTCGGGAAGGGCTGATCGACCTTGGCGGGCGAGCGTTCACGCGTCTTGCCCGCCACTTTCGGGCAGGGTGCCGTCACCCTACCTGTGTGCGTCTTGCATCCCGCCACCCCCGCGCCTAGATAACCGGAGCGATTCGGTCTGATTTGCCGTTTCGCGCTCTTTCACGAGGCGGGACGGTGCGATGCGGCTGTCGAGCATGGCAGACTATGCGGTGGTGATGATGTGCGCGGCGGCGCGGCATTGCGGCAGCCGTGCGGCCGATGCGCCGATGCTGTCGGCCCAGCGGCTTGCTGACGAAACCGGATTGCCCGCGCCGACCGTGCAGAAGCTGGTCAGCAAGATGTCCGCCGCCGGGCTGCTCAAGGCCGTGCGCGGCGCGCGGGGCGGGCTCAAGCTGGCGCGGCCGGCGGCGGCAATCAGCCTCGCTGACATCGTCGAGGCGGTCGAAGGGCCGATTGCCATGGCCGCGTGCAGCGGGCATGGGCGCGGCGATTGCACGCTCGAGGCGGCCTGCACCGTGCGGCCGCACTGGCCTGCGGTCGACGCCGCGCTGCGTGCCGCCCTTTCGGGCGTGTCGCTGGTCCAGCTGGCGCGCCCCCTCGTCCAAGCCCAAGGCGCGCCAGCAACGAGCCCGGACGCCACCCCCGTTTTCGCGCCGCCTGCCGGTGCCCCCGTTCCTGCCGAGTTGCCCGCATGACCGACCAGACGCTCAACGTTACACCGCTTTCCGACACCGCTGCGGCGGAGGCCCCGGTCAAGGACCAGGCGGCCCGCGACGCGGCGGCGCGCGTGGCCGAGTACGAGCATGGCTGGGTTGCCGACATCGAGCAGGAATACGGCCCCAAGGGCCTGTCCGAGGACACCGTCCGCTTCATCTCGGCCAAGAAGGACGAGCCGGAGTGGATGCTCGAGTGGCGGCTCAAGGCCTATCGCCACTGGCTGACCATGCCGATGCCCGACTGGGCCAAGCTCAACGTGCCGCCGATCGATTACCAGGAAGCCTACTACTGGGCCGCGCCCAAGCAGAAGGACGGCCCCAAGTCGCTCGACGAGGTCGATCCCGAGATCCTGCGCGTCTACGAGAAGCTGGGCATCCCGCTGGCCGAGCAGGAAGTGCTCGCCGGCGTCGAGGGTGCGCGCCGCGTGGCCGTGGACGCGGTGTTCGATTCGGTTTCGGTCGCGACGACGTTCCGCAAGGAGCTGGAGGCGGCGGGCGTGATCTTCCGCTCGATCAGCGAGGCGATCCGCGAATACCCCGACCTCGTGCGCCGCTGGCTAGGCAAGGTCGTGCCGATGCACGACAACTTCTTCGCCGCGCTCAACTGCGCGGTCTTCTCCGACGGCACCTTCGTCTACATCCCCGAGGGCGTGCGCTGCCCGATGGAGCTGTCGACCTATTTCCGCATCAACGCCGAGAACACCGGCCAGTTCGAGCGCACGCTGATCGTCGCCGACAAGGGCGCCTATGTCTCGTACCTGGAGGGTTGCACTGCGCCGCAGCGTGACGAGAACCAGCTCCACGCCGCCGTGGTCGAGCTGGTCGCGCTCGACGATGCCGAGATCAAATACTCGACCGTGCAGAACTGGTACCCCGGCGACGCGCAGGGCAAGGGCGGGATCTACAACTTCGTCACCAAGCGCGCGCTGTGCCAGGGCGCGCGATCCAAGGTGTCGTGGACGCAGGTCGAGACCGGCTCGGCGGTGACGTGGAAGTATCCCAGCTGCGTCCTCAACGGCGAGGATTCGGTGGGCGAGTTCTACTCCGTCGCGGTGACCAACAATTACCAGCAGGCCGATACCGGCACCAAGATGATCCACAACGGCAAGCGCAGCCGCTCGACCATCGTGTCGAAGGGGATCAGCGCGGGCAAGTCGAACAACACCTATCGCGGGCTGGTCCGCGTGGCACCGACCGCCGAGGGCGTGCGCAACTTCACCCAGTGCGACAGCCTGCTGCTGGGCGGCGAGTGCGGCGCGCACACCGTGCCCTATATCGAGGTGCGCAACCCGTCGGCGACGATCGAGCACGAGGCGACCACGAGCAAGATCAGCGACGACCAGCTGTTCTACGCGATGCAGCGCGGGCTCGACCAGGAAGCGGCGGTGGCGCTGATCGTCAACGGCTTCGCGCGCGAGGTGCTGCAGCAGCTGCCAATGGAGTTCGCGGTCGAAGCGCAGAAGCTGCTCGGCATCAGCCTCGAAGGCTCGGTGGGATGAGCGCGCTCCTCGGCCTCGCCATGGTGGTGACGGCGCCCGATCCGACGCCGGCGCTGGAAGCGGTGAAGACCTGCAACAAGCAGGACCTGCGCCGCATGATCACCGACGAGCCGCATCGCCGCACGCAGTTCGCCGCCGGCGTCTATGCCGAGCAGCGCGAGATCGCGCAGGAACGCGCGGCTTTGCTCGGCGCGCCGGCCTCGGGCTCGGCGAGCGGGCAGGCGACCGCCACGACCGCGCTGGCCCAGGTCGATGCGCGGCAGAAACAACTGGATGACGTGAAAGCCATCGAGACATCGTGGCGCGCCCTGTTCGATGAGGTGCGCGCCGATTTCCTTGCCAATTGCACGAGCGGAAGACGCAATGCTGACGATAAGTGACCTCTCCAACGAAATCGCCGGCAAGGCCATCCTCAAGGGCCTGTCGCTCGCCATCAATCCCGGCGAGATCCACGCGATCATGGGGCCGAACGGCGCGGGCAAGTCCACGCTGGCCTATACGCTGGGCGGGCGCCCCGGCTACGAGGTGACCGGCGGCAGCGCGACCTTCGAGGGCCACGACCTCCTCGCGATGGACCCGCACGAGCGCGCCGCTGCGGGCCTGTTCCTCGGCTTCCAGTATCCGGTCGAGATCCCGGGCGTGTCGAACCTGCAGTTCCTGCGCGAATCGCTCAACGCCCAGCGCCGCCAGCGCGGCGAGGAGCCGCTTTCGGGCGGCGCCTTCCTCAAGCTGGCGCGCGAGAAGGCGGACCTGCTGCGCATGGACATGGACATGCTCAAGCGTCCGGTGAACGTCGGCTTCTCGGGCGGCGAGAAGAAGCGCGCCGAGATGGTGCAGATGGGCATCCTCGATCCCAAGCTGGCGATCCTCGACGAAACCGATTCGGGCCTCGACATCGACGCGCTGCGCATTTGCGGCGAGGGCATCAACGCGATCATGCGCCGGCCCGACAAGGCCGTGCTGCTGATCACGCATTACCAGCGCCTGCTCGACTACGTGAAGCCGGACTTCGTCCACGTTCTTGCCGGCGGGCGCATTGTCCGCTCGGGCGGGGCGGAACTGGCGCTCGAGCTCGAACAACATGGCTACGAGGCGGTGGCGTGACGACCGCGATGCTCCCCACGCGCGCCGAGGAGGCGTTCCGCTACGCCGACTTGGCCGCGCTGGCGACGTTGTGGCCATTGCCCGCCGAGTCGATCGCGGTGGCGGCGGGTGAGAGCAGCACGCTCTCGGTGGTGATCGCAGGCGATGCGCCGGCGGCGCGCGACCTGACGATCACGCTGGGCGAGGGCGCCAGCTACGACCTGCGCCTGCTCAACGCCGGCAGTGCCTATGGCCGCATCGCGGTCAAGGTGCGGCTGGCCAGGGGCGCGCGCTTCCATCTCGGTGCGGCGCAGCTGGCAGGCGGCGACCAGACGCTCGAGATCGTGACCGAAGTGATCCATGCCGAGCCGGACGCGACCTCGTCGCAGGTCGTGCGCTCGGTGCTGGCGGGCAAGGCGACGGGTACGTACCTCGGCCGCGTGGTGGTCGATCGCGGCGCGATCGGCACCGATGGCGAGCAGTCGATCCGCGCCATGCTGCTCGATCGCACCGCCACGGCCAATGCCCGGCCCGAGCTGGAAATCTACGCCGACGACGTCAAGTGCGCGCATGGCTGCGCGGTGGGCGAACTCGACGCGCAGGGCCTGTTCTACCTGCAGTCGCGCGGGCTGCCGCCGGCCGAGGCCAAGAAGCTCATGCTGCAGGCGTTCATCGCCGAGGCCTTCGTCGACGCGGCCGAAGAAGAGGTGCTGACTGAGGCCGCGCTGCAGGCGCTGGGGGCGCTGCTGTGAGCACGCTGGCGCCATCCATGCCGCTGACCGCCGAGGCCGACTGGCCGGGCCTGCGCAACGCCGACGGCAGCCGCTGGCATTATCTCGACACCGGCGCCACCGCGCAGAAGCCGCAGGTCGTGGTCGACGCCGTCGCGCGCGCGACGGGGGCCGATTACGCCACGGTGCACCGCGGCGTCTACACGCGCTCGGCCGAGATGACGCTGGGCTTCGAGGCCGCGCGCCGCAAGGTCGCCGGGCTGATCGGTGCGGGCGAGGGCGAGATCGTCTTCACCCGCGGCGCGACCGAGGCGATCAACCTCGTCGCGCAGACCTGGGGCCTGGCCAACCTGAAGGCCGGTGACCGCGTGCTGCTCTCGATGCTGGAGCACCATTCCAACATCGTGCCGTGGCAACTGATCGCCGGGCAGACCGGCATTGCCATCGACGTCTGCCCGCTGACCGAAGACGGGCGCATCGACCTCGACGCGGCGGAACGGATGCTGACGCCCGCGCACAAGCTGGTGTCGTTCGGGCATGTCTCGAACGTGCTGGGCTCGGTGCTCGATGCGCCGCGCGCGGTCGCGCTGGCGCATGGCGTAGGCGCGAAGATCCTGCTCGACGGGTGCCAGGCGGTGCCGCGCCTTGCCATCGACGTGAAGGCGCTCGACGTCGATTTCTATGCCTTTTCCGGGCACAAGCTCTACGGTCCGACCGGCATCGGCGCACTCTATGCCAAGGCCGAGATCCTCGATGCCATGCCGCCGTGGCAGGGCGGGGGCGCGATGATCGACCGCGTGACCTTCGAGGGCACGACATACGCCCCGGCGCCGCAGCGCTTCGAGGCCGGCACCCCGGCGATCGTCGAGGCGATCGGGCTGGGCGTGGCGGTCGACTATGTCCAGGGGATCGGGCTCGATGCGATCCACGCACACGAGACCGTGCTGGTGCGTGCGACGCGCGAGGCGCTGCGCGGCTTCAATGCGGTGCGCCTGTTCGGGCCGGACGATGCTGCCGGCATTGTCAGCTTCGCGATCGAGGGGGTGCATCCGCACGACCTCGGCACCATATTGGACGAGGAAGGCGTGGCGATCCGCGCCGGGCACCACTGCGCCCAGCCCCTGATGCAGCATCTCGGCGTGCCCGCCACCGCGCGCGCCAGCTTCGGCATCTACAGCGATGAAAGCGATGTCGCAGCGCTGGTGCGCGGCATCGAGCGAACCTTGAGGATCTTCGGATGACGGCCGATACCCCCCGTTTCACGATCGAGGAAGTCGACGCGGTGAGCGCGCCGCGCCGCGCGCATGTCGACGACATTCCCGAACCGGCGCCCGAAGTACCGGCAGAGCGCAAGCGCGACTACCTGGCCGGGTTCCTGGCCGAAAAGCCCGAGGGCGTGAAGCCGGGCGAGCCGGGCGGCGCGATCTATGAGGGCGTGGTCGAGGCGCTGCGCGACATCTACGATCCCGAGATTCCGGTGAACATCTACGATCTGGGCCTGATCTACGGCGTCGACGTAACCGACGACGCGCATGTCGCGGTGACCATGACGCTGACCACGCCGCACTGCCCGGTTGCCGAATCGATGCCCGCCGAGGTCGAATTGCGCGTCGGCGCCGTGCCGGGCGTGCGCGATGCCGAAGTGAACCTCGTCTGGGATCCGCCGTGGGACCCGCAGAAGATGAGCGACGACGCCAAGCTCGAACTCGGGATGCTCTGAGCCATGACCACCAGCACGACCACCCGCACCCGCGCGCGCCCCGCCGCCGTGATCCTGACCCCGGCGGCCGAGGCGCGCATCGCGACGCTCATGGCCAGCGCGCCCGACAGCGCGATCGGCGTCAAGCTCTCGACCCCGCGCCGCGGCTGCTCGGGCATCGCCTATTCGGTCGATTATGTCGATGCGGCCAATCCGATGGACGAACGCATCGAGACCCCGGGCGGCACCTTCTTCATCGACGGTGGCTCGGTGCTCTATCTCGTGGGCAGCACGATGGACTGGGTGGAAGACGACTTCCAGGCCGGCTTCGTGTTCCAGAACCCCAACGCCAAGGGCAGCTGCGGCTGCGGCGAGAGCTTTACCGTCTGAGCGATACCCCCCTCCCGCTTGCGGGAGGGGCCGGGGGAGGGGGTGTTCCCTTTTTCCGGCCGAGAAACAGTCCCTCCCCTACCCCCTCCCGCAGGCGGGAGGGGGACGCCGGCTGTCTTGCCGTTTACCGTGCTCGCAAATTGCCCGTCATCCCGGGGCAAGCCCGGGATGACGATGGGTTTGCCCTAGGAGCCCCCGCTTGGGCCATGAAGCCCCAGCTTGCGTCATGGGCCGGGCCGGAAAACGGCCTCCGCCCTGACCCCTCCCGCAACCGGGAGGGGATTTCCCAAATCGCTCAGCGCTTCAGATCGGGGGCCAGGCCGTCCTCGCGGATCAGCGCGATGGCTTCGGCTAGCGGCACCACCTTCTGCGCCTGTTCGCCCAGCCGGCGGATGGCGACGGTGCCTTCCTCGGCCTCGCGCTTGCCCACCACCAGCAGGTACGGGACCTTCTGCAGCGAGTGCTCACGCACCTTGTAGTTGATCTTCTCGTTGCGCAGGTCGCTCTCGACGCGGATGCCGGCGGCGCGCAGTGCTTCGGTGGCCTCGAGCGCATAGCCGTCGGCGTCCGAGACGATGGTCGCGACCACCGCCTGGACCGGGGCCAGCCAGGTCGGCAGGCGGCCGGCGAAGTGCTCGATCAGGATGCCGATGAAGCGTTCGTACGAGCCGAAGATCGCGCGGTGCAGCATGACCGGGCGGTGGCGTTCACCATCTTCGGCGATGTAGCCCGCGTCGAGCCGCTCGGGCAGCACGCGGTCCGACTGGATCGTGCCGACCTGCCAGGTGCGGCCGATCGCGTCGGTCAGGTGCCATTCGAGCTTGGGCGCATAGAACGCCCCTTCGCCCGGCAGCTCTTCCCAGCCATATTCGGGCGTGGCGAGCCCGGCGGTGGCGACCGCGTCGCGCAGCTCGGCCTCGGACTTGTCCCACAGGTCCTCGCTGCCGAAGCGCTTTTCGGGGCGCAGCGCCAGCTTGATCGAGTAGGTGAAGCCGAAGTCCTTGTAGATGCGGTCGGCCAGTTCGCAGAACGCACGCACTTCCTCGACGATCTGGTCTTCGCGGCAGAAGATATGCGCATCGTCCTGGGTGAACTGGCGCACGCGCATCAGCCCGTGCAGCGCGCCGTGCGGCTCGTTGCGGTGGCAGCAGCCGTTCTCGTACAGCCGCAGCGGCAGCTCGCGATAGGACTTGAGGCCTTGGCGGAAGATCAGGACGTGCGCCGGGCAGTTCATCGGCTTGAGCGCCATCCAGTCGGCATCGCCGCTGATGACGGGGCCTTCGTCCTCGGTGTTGGGCACCTCGTCGGGGATCACGAACATGTTTTCGCGATACTTGCCCCAGTGGCCCGACTGCTCCCACTGCCGTGCGTCCATGACCTGCGGGGTCTTGACCTCGCGATAGCCTGCACCGTCGATGGCGCGGCGCATGTAGGCCTCGAGCTCGCGCCAGATGAGATAGCCCTTGGGGTGCCAGAACACCGAGCCGTGCGCTTCCTGCTGGAGGTGGAACAGGTCCATCTCGGCGCCGAGCTTGCGGTGGTCGCGCTTGGCCGCTTCCTCGAGACGCGTGAGGTGCGCGTCGAGCTGCTTCTTGCTGAGCCAGCCGGTGCCGTAGACACGGCTCAGCATCGCGTTCGACTGGTCGCCGCGCCAATAGGCACCCGACACGCGCGTCAGCTTGAACGCGTTGGGATCGAGCTTGCCGGTCGAGGCGAGGTGCGGGCCGCGGCACATGTCGAGCCAGTCGCCACCCGACCAGTAGACCGTCAGCTCCTCGCCCTCGGGCAGTTCGGCGGCCCATTCGGCCTTGAACGTCTCGCCCTGCTCGCGCCAGCGCGCGATCAGCGCCTCGCGGCTCCAGACTTCGCGCTTGAGCGGCTTGTCGGCGGCGATGATGCGGCGCATCTCGGCCTCGATCGCGGGGAGGTCCTCCTCGGTGAAGGGACGCTCTGCGGGCGCGAAGTCGTAGTAGAACCCGTCGTCCGTCGCCGGGCCGAAGGTGATCTGCGTGCCGGGGAACAGCGCCTGTACGGCCTCGGCCAGGATGTGCGCGAAGTCGTGGCGCACGAGTTCCAGCGCGTCGGCCTCGTCCTTCGCGGTGACCAGCGCCAGCGTGGCGTCGCCCTCGAAGGGACGGGTGATGTCGAACAGCTCCCCGTTCACGCGCGCGCCGATCGCGGCCTTGGCGAGGCCCGGGCCGATCGCGGCGGCAATGTCGCCCGGCGTGGTGCCCGGCGCCACTTCACGCAGCGAACCGTCGGGCAGGGTGATCTTGAGCAGGTCTGACATCGTGTCTCTCTCGCGGGAATTCGGGCTGCGCTTTGGCACAAAGGGCGCGGCCGCAAAAGGGGCGGCATCCGAAAGCATTGGCCGGTGCGGGAGAGAATGCCATCCCCCGAACCGGGGTGGTGGCATCGCGCAAGTCGCCCGATCAGGCGTGCAGGCGCGTCCACCCCCGGAACACCGGGGTGGCGGTAGTGGTCGTGCAAGGGCGCAAGCCTGAGTGCATGCGCGTCTCTTAGCGTGCCGCGGCGGCGCTGTCACGCCGTGTCAGCGCCGCCGCGACGACCCAGCCCGCCGCCATGCACACGAAGGGCATCGCCGGATAATGAAACCGCGACTGGCCGGAGAAGACCAGCGCAATCAGGCTGGGATAAGCGACGATGCCATAGGGCAGCAGCCACCAGTCGACCGGGCCGAGGCCGGCGCGGCGGCGCTTGCGGACCATCAGCGGCACTGCGGCGGCGGCCAGCGCCAGCAGCGCCCAGTACCACGCCTGGTTGGCCACGCGCAGCAACAGGAAGGCTCGCGGCGCCGCGGCATAGGCCGGCGATCCCGTCTCGTAAGCCCATAGGCCTTCGCCGTCCGGCCCCCACAACCGCACCAGCTTCATCGGCATGAGCCCCACAAACCGCGCCGGATGGGCCGCGATCCAGGCCATGCTCAGCCGCTTGGCCTCGGCGTCCTTGGCCAGCTCGCCGAGGTCGGTGCGGGCATCGAGGGCGCGGACCACCGGGTCTTCGGGCGTGAAGCCGCCGCGTGCGCTATCGTTGTTGCCGGTCAGCAGCGTGATCCCGCCGTTGGTCGAAACCGCGACAAAGGCGCCGAGTTCGCGCTGGTTGCGCAGCGACCACGGCATGACCACCAGCGCGGCAAGTGCGCCAAGCGCGAGACCCGTGCCGACAAGCGCGGGAAGGCGCCGCATCGCCCCGGTCTCGCGCCACAGCGCGATGGCGAGGATGAGCGGCACGACGACGAGGCTCTGCGCCTTGACCAGCGTGGCGAGGCCGAGGACGAGGCCGGCGAGCAGCGTGGCGGCCACCCCTTGCCGCGCCACCAGCAGCCAGCACAGCGCGAGCAGCAGCGTGGCGTAGAACACCTCGGTCAGCGCCAGCGGCACGTAGACTATGGCGTTGGGGTAAAGCGCCCAGAGCAGCAGGCCCATGCGGCCGGCCACTTCGCTCCCGAACAGCCGCCGGCCGAGGTCGAGCACCAGCCAGCCGGTCAGCGCCGACAGCGCAAGGTTGAGCAGTCCCGCGGCCCAGATCGCGGGGCCGGTCAGGTGGAATACCAGCGACAGGGCCATCGGCCAGCCCGGCGGCCAATAGGCGGTGGGCGCGCCATGATCGCCCAGATACCCGCGCCCGTCCGCCAGCATCGCCGCGCGCGAGAAGTACCAGGCCGCATCCGAACTGGGCTCGACCGCGGCCAGAATGGCGAGGCCACGCAGCGCGAGCGCGAGGCCGAGCACGGCCCAGGGGGCGCGGCGGCTGGTGGCGAACCATGCAAGGCTGCGGGCAAGGCTGTGCGGCATCGTTGCCGTGTAGCACGGGGTGGTTAACAAGGGGCGTTGGATTGCGGGGGTGGTGGAGGCTTTGAACGACCTCGTCGCCTCACCCCTCGCCCGGTGCGCCCTGCACGGCCAGCGCGGGGCTTTCGCCGTTCGGCCCGGGCGCAAGCAGGTCCTGTGCACCCATCGGGCCTTCGTCCACGTGGCCTTCGGGATCGGGATGGATCAGCACCTCGATGTCGGGAAATTCTGCCAGCAGCAGGGCCTCGATCTCGTCCATCACGCGGTGCGCCTGCTTGACGGTCATGTTGCCGTCGACCCAGACATGGAACTGGACGAAATCGCGGTTGCCGCTGGTGCGCGTGCGCAGGTCGTGCAGGCCTTTGAGCTGCGGATGCCGCGCGACGACCTCGAGGAAACGCTCGCGCTTCTCGATCGGCCACTCGTGGTCCATCAGCTGCTCGATCGCCTCCTGCGAGGCGCCCCATGCGCCCCAGCCCAGCCAAAGCGCGATGCCGAGGGCGAACACCGCATCGGTGCCGGCGAGATGGAACGTGCGCTCGATCAGCAGCGCGGCGATCACCGCGAGGTTGAGGAACAGGTCGGACTTGTAGTGGACGTTGTCGGTGCTGATGGCGAGGCTGTTGGTGCGCCGGATCACCGCGCGCTGGTAGGCCAGCAGCGCCAGCGTCGCGCCGATCGCGATGACCGATACGACGATGCCCGAATCGGCCTCGATCGCCTTGTCGCCCGACAGGAACTGCATCACCGCGCGCCAGGCGAGGCCCAGTGCCGAGAACGAGATCAGGATGACCTGGAACAGTGCGGCGAGCGCCTCGGCCTTGCCATGGCCGAAG
Source organism: Novosphingobium sp. (assembly GCF_036803765.1). Classification (GTDB taxonomy): domain Bacteria; phylum Pseudomonadota; class Alphaproteobacteria; order Sphingomonadales; family Sphingomonadaceae; genus Novosphingobium. The sequence goes on along the minus strand of NZ_DAIRTS010000024.1, from coordinate 27,037 downwards.
CGATGGTTGTGATCGTCGGGGATCGCGGCGATCCAGACGCCGAGCAGCGTCGCCAGGCTGGCGACGAGGTCGAGCGCGGTGTCGGCCAGGCTGCCGAGCATCGCCAGCGAACCGGTCTGCACCACGGCCCAGGCCTTGAGCCCCAGGAGCAGCAGCGCGACCGTGCTGCTGGCGATCGCCGCCCGGCGGTTGAGATCGCCGTGCGCGGGCTGGGCGAGGCGCGGCGGGTCGATGGTTCCGGTGGGCAGCGTGGTCTCGGTCATGCGCCCTCCTAGGCGGCGTGGATAAATTCCACAACGCCACGGTTGCCCTGTAAAAGGCCCTGGTGAGGCGCGAGGACGCAGGAGGAGTGGGTCTCCTTCAAGGACGAGCAACGCTGCCAGGGCCTTTTACAGGGCAACCCCTTTCGGGGCTGGACCAAAAACCGCCATTTCCGCGTCGGCTCGTCGCACAATATTCCCGATATTGCGCTTCCTCGCCTCCTTGAACTGGCGGTTTTTGCCTCCAGCCGTGGCGCTGTGGAATTTGTCCACGCCGCCTAGGGGTAAAGCAGCGTGCTGGTCCAGCCGCCCGCGCCGTCGGCCACGAAGCGCCGGCGCTCGTGAAGACGGAAGTCGCGATCCTGCCAGAACTCGATGGCATCGGGAACGACGCGATAGCCCGACCAATGTTCCGGGCGCGGCACGTCGCCTTCGGGATATTGCGCGCGCAGCGCGGCGACGCGCTCGAGATAGACCTCGCGCGAGGGGAGCGGGCGCGACTGCTCCGAGGCGGCGGAGCCCAGCCGCGATTCGGGGTGGCGGCTGGCGAAATAGGCATCCGCCTCGGCGGGGGTGACCGCGACAACCGGGCCTTCGATGCGCACCTGGCGGCGCAGGCTCTTCCAGTGAAACAGCAGCGCCACGTGCGGATTGACGGCCAGTTCGCCGCCCTTGCGGCTGTGCAGGTTGGTGTAGAACACGAAACCGCCGCGGCGCTTGGCCTCGGGCGTGCCCAGGTCCGGCCCATGGCCCTTGAGCAGCACCATGCGCACAGAGGGCGCGCCTTGCGGCGTGGCGGTGGCCAGCGCCATGGCGTTGGGATCGTTCGGCTCGCTCGCCTGCGCCTGCGCAAACCAGCTGTCGAAGATGGCGTATGGGTCGCCGTGCGGGATGGCGTCCTGGATCTGGTCGGTCACGGGTTCGAGTGTCCTGTCCTGTCGATCAAAGCGCCTGTCGTGGCGCGGTCGCTCCGGGAGCGCGATGATGTCGATCAATGCGCCCTAGCGGCAAGTCCGCCACGGTGAAAGCGAGCCTTGCGGGCAGGGCCCCGCGCCCCTAGCTAGAGTGCCATGGCAGCAGATCCTTATTCCATCCTGGGTGTGGCGCGCAGCGCGAGCGAGAAAGAGGTCAAGTCGGCCTATCGCAAGCTCGCCAAGGACCTGCACCCCGACACCAACAAGGACAATCCCAAGGCGACCGAGCGGTTCGCCGAGGTCACGCGCGCCTACGACCTGCTCTCCGACAAGGACAAGCGCGCCAAGTTCGACCGCGGCGAGATCGACGCCGACGGCAACCCGGCGATGCCCTTCGGGGGCGGCGGGTTCGGCGGCGCAGGCTTTGGCCGCGGCGGGCAGGGCGGCTTTCGCCACGACGGCGGGTTCGAGACGGGCGGCGCCGACGGCCCGGACCTGTCCGACCTGTTCGAGGGCCTGTTCGGCGGGCGCGGCGGCATGGGTGGTGGCATGGGCGGCGGCTTCGGCGGCGGACGCCGGGCCGCGCCGCCCAAGGGCGCTAACGTCAGCTACCGCCTGCAGGTGCCCTTCGTCGAAGCCGCGACGCGCGCGCCGCAACGTGTCACGCTTTCGGGCGGCAGCACGATCGAATTGAAACTGCCTGCCGGTGTCGAGCACGGCCAGCAGATGCGCCTCGGCGGCAAGGGCGAGCCTGGGCCGGGCGGTGCCGGCGATGCGCTGGTGACGATCGAGATCGGATCGCACCCGTTCTTCGTGCGCGACGGCGACCACATCCGCCTCGATCTTCCGGTCACGCTCGACGAGGCGGTGAACGGTGCCAAGGTCAAGGTGCCCACCGTCGACGGCGCGGTCATGCTGACCGTGGCGCCGGGCAGCAGCAGCGGACGCACGCTGCGGCTCAAGGGCAAGGGGTTCAGCCGCAAGGACGGCGAGCGCGGCGACCAGTTGGTGACGCTGCAGATCGACCTGCCGGGTGCCGACGAGGACCTCAGGGCACGGCTTGCCGGCTGGCAGGACACACGCAACCCGCGCGCGCGCTTCGGCGTCTGAACATGACCATCGCGGGGGGCGGGCAGGGGAGCCAAGTGGCGCCCGGTGCATTACCCCCTGATATGGACGGACAATACGACAGCGAGACCGCTCACGACATGCCCGGGGTGCCCGAGGGTGCTATCCCGCTCGTGCCCGATCTCTCGCCCGAGGCGCGCCGCCGCGCCGCGCTGCGCCAGCGGATGCGCGCCGAGTGGGACGATGCGCGCGCCGAGCTCAAGCCGGGGTCGCGATTCTTCGAACTGCTCAAGCGTATCTGGACCGGGGTGATCAACGACGGCTTCATCCATGCCGGCAACTTTGCCTACATGGTGCTGATCGCGCTGTTCCCGTTCTTCATCACCGGAGCCGCACTGTTTTCACTGATCGGCGAGAACAGCCAGCGCACCGCCGCGATCAATACGGTGCTGCGCGCCATGCCGCCGGTGGTGGCCAAGACCATCGACCCGGTCGCGCGCGCCGCGGTCGAGGCGCGGACCGGCCACCTGCTGTGGATCGGCGGACTCGTCGGCCTGTGGACGGTGGGCAGCCTGGTCGAGACGATCCGCGACATCCTGCGCCGGGCCTACGGCACCGGCTGGGAGCATGCGTTCTGGCGCTATCGCCTGATGTCGACCGGGCTGATCCTCGCCTCGGTCGTGCTGATTCTCGTCTCCATCGTGGCGCAAGTGGCGATCGGGGCCGCGCAGGAAGTGATCTTTGCGGGCCTGCCGCAATTCGCCCGCTGGGCCGACGGCCTCGCCGCCAGCCGCTTCGTGCCCACGCTCGTCTTGTTCGGCGCCTTGTGGCTGCTGTTCCTGTCGCTGACCCCCTCGCGCTATCGCTCCAAGGCCTATCCCAAGTGGCCGGGCGCGTTGCTGGTGTGCGTGTGGTGGGTGCTGGTGACGACGCTGTTGCCCAAACTCCTCGCTCACGTTTTCTCCTACGATCTCACCTACGGTAGTATGGCAGGGGTGATGATCGCCCTTTTCTTTTTCTGGCTGGTCGGCATAGGGATGGTCGTAGGTGCCGAACTCAACGCCGCGCTGGCCGAGACACCGGAAGAGCGCGACGTGCTGGGCCAGGCAGACGATCGCGCACGGTCCCTCCGTCAGGCCGGCGCATCGTCACAGGAATGACTGGCCGCCGGTGATCCCCCCACGCGGGGACCGGCCGGCGCAAAGTACAGGCACGAGGGTTCATGACCGGATTGATGAAGGGTAAGCGGGGTCTCATCATGGGCCTTGCCAACGACAAGTCCCTGGCATGGGGCATTGCCCGCCAGCTGCACGAACACGGCGCGGAACTGGCGTTTTCGTACCAGGGCGATGCCCTGGCCAAGCGCGTGCGCCCCTTGGCCGAAAGCCTGGGCAGCGATTTCCTCATTGATTGCGACGTGTCCGACATGGACGCCCTCGACGCCGCCTTCGACCAGCTCAAGGCGCGCTGGGACACGATCGACTTCGTCGTCCACGCGATCGGCTATTCGGACAAGAACCAGCTGCGCGGCCGCTATTACGACACCACGCTCGACAACTTCCTGATGACGATGAACATCTCGGCCTACAGCCTGGTCGCGGTGACCAAGCGCGCGGTCGAAATGATGCCCAACGGCGGCTCGATCCTGACGCTGACCTATTACGGCGCCGAAAAGGTCGTCCCGCACTACAACGTCATGGGCGTCGCCAAGGCCGCGCTCGAGGCGAGCGTGCGCTACCTCGCCAACGACTGCGGGCCGCAAGGCGTGCGCGTCAATGCGATATCGGCCGGCCCGATCAAGACGCTGGCCGCCAGCGGCATCGGCGACTTCCGCTACATCCTCAAGTGGAACGAGCTGAACGCCCCGCTGCGTCGCAACTCGACGATCGAGGACGTCGGCGGCTCGGGCCTCTATTTCCTGTCCGATCTCTCGGCGGGCGTCACCGGCGAGGTCCATCATGTCGACGCCGGGTATCACCTCGTCGGCATGAAGCAGGAAGACGCGCCCGACATCGCGTTGAGCTGATCGGCGCCTGTCGGCAAACGCCGATCTTTTTAGGCGAAATCCGCAGCAAGGGGGCGTAAGGCCGGCGACCATGTCCCAGCCTGATGCCCCCGCGCCCGACTCTCCGCAACACACGGCGCCGCGCGGCGCCCTTCCGCGTTCGGTCGCGGCGGCGAAGAACCTCCAGCCCCGCCTCGCCGCGCTGGGTGGCGCGTTGGCGCTGGGCCTTGCGGCGATCGTCTTCGCCCGCGCCGGCGAAGCGGCGCAGGCGCTGTTCACCCGGCTGGTGACGGCGCAGCCGCTGGCGCCGCTGGTGTTGACGCCTGCCCTGTTCGTCGCCGTCACCTGGCTGACGCGCACCCGCTGCGCGGCGGCGCGCGGGTCGGGCATCCCGCAAGTCATGGCCGCGGCCGAAGCGCCCGCGCACCCGGCGATGGTGCCGCTGCTGTCGCTGCGCACCGCGCTTGCCAAGTTCGGCGGCACGCTGGCGATGCTGCTGAGCGGCGCCTCGGTCGGGCGCGAAGGGCCGACGGTGCAGATCAGCGCGGCGATCATGGTTGCGGTCCATCGCTGGTTGCGCGTGCCGGTGGGCTCCGGCGTCATCATCGCCGGCGGGGCCGCGGGCGTTGCCGCCGCGTTCAACACACCGCTGGCGGGCGTCGCCTTCGCGATCGAGGAACTTGCCGCCGCGTTCGAGCAGCGGCTCGCGCTGCTGGTCATGCTCGCGGTAATGACCGCCGGTCTCGTCAGCCTCGGCCTGTCGGGCGACTATGTCTATTTCGGCGCGATGAGCCAGCGCGTCCCGATCGTTCCGGCGCTTGTCGCGGCGCTGGGCACCGGCGTCGCCGGCGGGCTTGCGGGCGGTCTTTTCGCGCGCATCCTCAGTACCTTCGGCACGATCGGGCATGGCTGGATCGGGCGTCTCAGGGCACGGCCCGTCGCGCTCGCGGCGGGGCTGGGCCTGCTGGTCGCGGTGATCGGCATCGCCACGCACGGACTGACCTGGGGGACGGGCTACGGCACCACCCGCAGCCTGCTGTCGGGCGGAGAGGCCTCGCTGTGGTTCGGGCCGGCCAAGTTCGTCGCCGCGCTCGCCACCGCGCTCAGCGGGGCGCCAGGCGGGATCTTCGCGCCGTCGCTGTCGGTCGGCGCGGGGCTGGGCCAGCTGGCCGGCACTCTGTTCCCGCCGGGCTATTCGGGGGCCGTGGCCATGCTCGGCATGATCGCCTATTTCGCCGGCGTGACGCGGGCACCGCTCACCGCGGTCATCATCGTCATGGAGATGACCGCCGATCGCGGCATGATCCTGCCACTGTTCGCCGCTGCGCTGGTGGCCGACTACGTCAGTGCGCAGATCTGCCCGGAAAAGCTCTATCACGCCCTGTCGCACCCGTTCCGGGCGACGCCTGCCGCGCACTGAAGTTGCACGCCGTGATCGGGCCGGGGAGGTCCTTTCCTCGCGGACGCGTAGCCCCTATGGCCGTCGCATGTCCGCCTCCGTGCCCTTGCCGTCTCCTGATCTCGCCCCCGATCGAGCTGGGCATTACGCCCGTGGCGAATGGCGCGAGATGCTGCGTCTTGCCGCGCCGCTAGTCGGGGCCAACCTGCTGCAAATGGCGGTCTTCGCGGTCGACGTGCTGTTCGTCGCGCGCCTCGGGCCCGAAGCGCTGGCCGCCTCAGCGCTTGGCGTCTCGGTCTTCGGCCTGCTCATCTGGAGCCTCAGCGGCCTGGTCGGCGCGGCATCCCCGCTGATCGCGGCAGAGCTGGGCCGACGCCGCCATGCCGTGCGCGAGGTGCGCCGCACGGTGCGCATGGCGGGCTGGGTCGGGGTGATCGCCGCGCTCGTCGCCGTGGGCCTGTGCCAGTTGGGCGGGCCGGTGCTGCGCGCGACGGGGCAGGCCGAGGCCGTCGTCGTGCGCGCCGTACCCTTCCTGACCGTGCTGTCGCTCGCCTGCGTGCCGATGGTGCTGGCCTCGCTGCTGCGCACGGTCGTCTCCACGCTCGGCCGGCCGGGCATCGGCACCGCGATCACCGGCATGGCGGTGGGCGTGAATGCGCTGGGCAACTGGATCTTCGTGTTCGGCCACGCCGGCATGCCCGCGCTGGGCCTGATCGGATCGGCCTGGTCGAGCGTCGTCACCAGCAGCGCCATGCTGCTGGCCTATGCGCTGGTGCTGCGCTTCGATCGCAATCTCCATCGCTACCGCCTGCTTGGCCGCTGGTGGCGTACCGAATGGCGCCGCTTCTTCGAGGTGTGGAAGATCGGCCTGCCGATCTGCGCGACGATCATCGCCGAGGCGGGGCTGTTCAACGGCGCGGCGCTGCTGATGGGCCGCATCGGCGAGCTGCAGCTGGCTGCGCATACCGTGGCGCTGCAACTGGCCAGCATCTCGTTCCAGGTGCCGTTCGGGCTGGGGCAGGCCGCGACGATCCGCGTCGGCCTTGCCTATGGCGCCGGCGACCGGCAGGCCATCGCGCGGGCGGGATGGACGGCTCTGGCGATGAGCGTCGGCTTCATGGCGCTCACCGCCGCGATCATGGTTATCGCGCCGCGCTTCTTCGTCGGGCTCTATGTCGATACCGCCAACCCCGGCAATGCGCCGCTGGTCGGCTACGCCGTCCAGTTCCTGATGGTGGCGGCGGCATTCCAGCTGTTCGACGGGGCGCAGTCGACATGCGGTGCGATCCTGCGCGGGCTGCAGGACACGCGCATCCCGATGGCCATCGCGCTGTTCGGCTACTGGATCCCGGGCCTCGGTACCGCGATCTGCCTCGGCCTGTTCACGCCTCTGGGCGGCACGGGCGTCTGGCTCGGCCTGATGGCGGGGCTGGTCGTGGTCTCGGCGATGCTGCTGTGGCGCTGGCACAATCGCGATCACCTGGGCCTTTTGCCGTCGCGGGACACCTTGGCCGGCTGATCCTGGCCCGATGCCCGACCGCCCTGCCGCGCCAGGCTTGCCATCGGGTTCCCGGCCGCGCAAAAATTTTCACCGGTGATCGCTTGACGCTCCTTCGCCCCCCACCCATATGCGGGGCGCTGGCACTCTCGGTATGAGAGTGCCAAGCAGAAATTCTTGTGCCAATTCTGATTGGAAGAGGGAGCAACCCATGACTTTCCGTCCGCTGCACGATCGCGTGCTTGTGCGCCGCGTCGAAGCCGAGGAAAAGACTGCCGGCGGGATCATCATCCCCGACAGCGCCAAGGAAAAGCCGGCTGAGGGCGAAATCGTCGCCGTCGGCACCGGCGCCCGCGCCGAGAACGGCACCATCACGCCGCTCGACGTCAAGGTCGGCGATCGCGTGCTGTTCGGCAAGTGGTCGGGCACCGAAGTGAAGGTGTCGGGCGAAGACCTGCTCATCATGAAGGAATCGGACATCCTCGGCGTGATCGGCTGATCACCCGGATTTCCTGCCTTACATCCCCTATTCGAAGGACAATATCATGGCTGCCAAGGACGTACGCTTTTCGCGTGACGCACGCGAACGCATCCTCAAGGGCGTGGACATCCTCGCCGACGCGGTGAAGGTCACGCTCGGCCCCAAGGGTCGCAACGTCGTGATCGACAAGAGCTTCGGCGCTCCCCGCATCACCAAGGACGGTGTGTCGGTCGCCAAGGAAATCGAACTCAAGGACAAGTTCGAGAACATGGGCGCGCAGATGCTGCGCGAAGTGGCCTCGAAGGCCAACGACAAGGCCGGTGACGGCACCACCACCGCGACCGTGCTGGCCCAGGCCATCGTGCGCGAAGGCATGAAGTCGGTTGCAGCCGGCATCAACCCGATGGACCTCAAGCGCGGCATCGATATTGCCGTGACCAAGGTCGTCGAGAACCTCAAGTCGCGTTCGACCCCGGTTTCGGGTTCGTCGGAAATCGCCCAGGTCGGCATCATCTCGGCCAACGGTGACGTGGAAGTCGGCGAAAAGATCGCCGAAGCCATGGACAAGGTCGGCAAGGAAGGCGTGATCACCGTGGAAGAGGCCAAGGGCCTCGAATTCGAACTCGATGTCGTCGAAGGCATGCAGTTCGACCGCGGCTACCTGTCGCCCTACTTCATCACCAACCCCGACAAGATGACCGTGGAACTCGAGAATCCCTACATTCTCATCCACGAGAAGAAGCTGTCGTCGCTCCAGTCGCTGCTGCCGATCCTCGAGGCCGTAGTGCAGTCGGGCCGTCCGCTGCTGATCATCGCCGAAGACATCGAAGGCGAAGCGCTGGCCACCCTCGTGGTCAACAAGCTGCGCGGTGGCCTCAAGATCGCAGCCGTCAAGGCACCGGGCTTCGGTGACCGTCGCAAGGCCATGCTGGGCGACATCGCCACGCTGACTGCCGGCGAGATGATCTCGGAAGACCTCGGCATCAAGCTCGAGAGCGTTACGCTCGGCATGCTTGGCCAGGCCAAGAAGGTCACGATCGACAAGGACAACACCACCATCGTCGATGGTGCCGGTGCGGCCGACGACATCAAGTCGCGCGTCGAGCAGATCCGTGCCCAGATCGAGGTGACCACCTCGGACTACGACCGTGAAAAGCTGCAGGAACGCCTGGCCAAGCTGGCTGGCGGCGTTGCGGTCATCAAGGTCGGCGGTGCGACCGAAGTCGAAGTCAAGGAGCGCAAGGACCGCGTTGACGACGCCCTCCACGCCACCCGCGCTGCGGTGGAAGAAGGCATCGTGACCGGCGGTGGTACCGCGCTGCTCTACGCCACCCGCGCCCTCGAAGGCCTCACGGGTGCCAACGAAGACCAGACCCGCGGCATCGACATCGTCCGCAAGGCGATCACCGCTCCGGTCAAGCAGATCGCCGAGAACGCCGGCAGCGACGGCGCCGTCGTGGCGGGCAAGCTGCTCGACCAGTCGGACGAAGGCATCGGCTTCAACGCCGCCACCGACGTCTATGAAAACCTGAAGGCCGCCGGCGTGATCGACCCGACCAAGGTCGTGCGCACCGCTCTCCAGGACGCGGCCTCGGTCGCCGGCCTGCTGATCACCACCGAAGCGGCGATCAGCGAAAAGCCCGACGACAAGCCCGCTCCCGCCGGCATGCCCGGTGGCATGGGCGGCATGGGCGGCATGGACTTCTAAGTCCGGCCACTCTCGTCGACAAAAAAAGGGCCGTCCGGGAAACCGGGCGGCCTTTTTCGTTGGGTTTGGCTACGTACTAGGAGGGCCCCTCCACCACCCGCTGCGCGGGCGGTCCCCCTCCCCGCCTTCGGCAGGGAGGATCAGATCCTCCCCATGGAATGGGGAGGGGGACCACCGCGAAGCGGTGGTGGAGGGGCAGGCGGCCTCAGACCCGCTCGAGCAACACCAGCGTCTCGCGCCCCTCGTCCTCGTAAGTGCCGTAGCGTGCGAACCCCAGTCGGTCCGCCAGCCTGAGCGAGGCGGCATTGCCCTCGTCGATCATGCAGGAAATGCGCTGGCGGCCGTGCACGGCATCGAACCACTTGAGCGAAGCGCGCATCGCCTCGCGCGCAAGGCCCTGGCCCCAGTAGCGTTCCGCGATGATCCAGCCCGCCTCGGGCACGTCGTCGAGCCCCTGCGCGAAGCCGCGCCATGAATGGAACACGCCGGCGATGCCGATCACGTCGTCCTCGCCATGCAACCGGCACACGAACAGCCCATAGCCATAGAGCGACCACGAGCCGGCGCCACGCAACAGGCGCGAGAATTCCTCGGACTTGCCCGTTGCCGGATTGCCGAGATGCTGCCGGACGGCCTCGGAGGCCATGAGCGCGACGAAGCCGGCATGATCGCGCCGGTGAGGCTGCCAGAGCGTCATGCGCTCGGTGGTGATGACGGGGTCCATGGCGGGCATGGTGGCGCAAGGCGTCGGCGATGGCCAGTGGGCACTTGCCGGATCGCCAAGCGGCGGATCATGGTGGGAAGCAAACTGGAGCGGGCGAAGGGATTCGAACCCTCGACCCCAACCTTGGCAAGGTTGTGCTCTACCCCTGAGCTACGCCCGCTCGGCGTTTGCGTGGGCTGGCGATAGCGCCGGCCGCAGCCTTTTGAAAACTGGAGCGGGCGAAGGGATTCGAACCCTCGACCCCAACCTTGGCAAGGTTGT
>NZ_DAIRTS010000024.1:0-16619 GCF_036803765.1 Novosphingobium sp. | reverse complement strand
GCTCTACCCCTGAGCTACGCCCGCTCTGGCGTTTTCAACGAGAGGCAAGAAGCCATCCCGCTGGGGTGAGGCGCGCCAATAACCGGGGTTCGGGGGGTGTGCAACAGCAAAGTTGCATTTTTGCGCGCAAAGCGGTGCGGGCCTGTGGATGGCTTGGGGAATGTGCTGGCGCGCGCGGCAAAAGCGGCACGGATTCGGCGCCGGCCCGCCGCAGCCCCTTGCCGAACCGGGCGCATTTCCCACATGGTGGGGTGGGGCGCCCCGGTCAACGGGCGGCCCCGATGCAGTGGCAGTGGAGAAATGCGCGTGGCAAGCCTGGGTCTCAATCTCGACGAACAGAAGGCGGTCGACCGCTTCCGCAAGTCCATCGTCGAACCCTCGATGACCAAGCTCGTCATCCTCGATTTCTGGGCTGAATGGTGCGGGCCGTGCAAGGCGCTGACCCCGGTGCTGGAAAAGGTCGCGGCCGAGTACGCGGACAAGGGCGTAATCCTCGCCAAGGTCAACGTCGACGAGGAGCAGTTCATCGCCGCGCAGTTCCAGGTGCGCTCGATCCCGACCGTCTATGCGATGTTCCAGGGCCAGCCCGTCGCCGACCTCACCAATGCGCGTAGCGAATCGCAGCTGAAGCAATACCTCGACCAGATCCTGTCGCAGCTGCCCGTGCAGCCCGGTGCGGTGGGCGAGGATGCACCGCAGGACGTGACGCCGCTGCTGGCGATGGGCGAGGAGATACTGGCCGAGGGCGACGGCGAGCGTGCCGCCTCGGTCTTCGCGCAGATCATCGAGATCGCGCCTGACAACGCGGTTGCCCATGCCGGGCTGGTGCGCGCGCTGCTGGCGGCCGGACACCGCGACGAGGCTGCCGAAGTCCTCGCCGCGCTCGATCCCAAGCTGGCCGAAGACCCCGCGCTGGCGCAGGCCCGTGCCGCACTTGCGCTGGCCGAGGACGCGCCCGAGGAGACCGAGCTCGCCGGCCTGCGCAACGCGGCCGAGGCGGACCCGGCGGACATGGATGCTCAGCTCGCTTATGCTAACGGCCTTTTCGCCGCCGGTGACCGCGATGGTGCCGCCGATCGCCTGCTGGCGATGGTAGCCGCTGATCGCGCGTGGAACGACGGAGCTGCGCGGGCACGGCTGTTGCAGATCTTCGAGGCGATCGGTCTGGAGGACCCGTGGGTGGCGCGCACGCGTCGCAAGCTGTCCACCGTGCTGTTCGGTTGATGGCCATGGGCGGAACGGGTGCCCCGGTGCGGCTCTCGATCTTTCCGCTGTCGGGGGCGTTGCTGTTCCCCGGCTTGCAGCTGCCGCTGCACATCTTCGAGCCGCGGTATCGCGCCATGGTGCTCGATGCCCTGGCGCGCGACCGGCGCATCGCGATGATCCAGCCGCAATCGCCGGCCGAGGGCGCTCCGTTGTTCCAGGTCGGGTGCCTGGGCAAGATCGACGATGTCGAGGCGCTCGACGACGGCCGCTACAACCTGCTGCTCACCGGCATTTCGCGCTTTCGCGTGCTGCGCGAACTCGAGGTCAAGACCGCGTTTCGCCAGGTCGAGGCCGAGCTGATCGCGGACGATCTCGATGCGGCGCTGAGCGCGGTCGAGCGCGCCAGCTTCGAGCGCGAGGCGCGCGCCTTCGCCGATGCCCAGGGCTATGCGGTCGATTGGGATTCGGTCGCGCGGCTCGACGATCAGTCGCTCATCAACGGCGTCTCGCAGATCGCGCCGTTCGACGTGGCGGCCAAGCAGGCGCTGCTCGAAGCGCCCGACATCGCCACGCGGTGCGAACTGCTGGTGCAGCTCATGCAGTTCTTCGGGCGGCGCGACAGCGACGACGAGGACGTCACGCTCCAGTAGGGCCAAGCCTAGAGTGCGATGACAAAAAGTGGGAACCGGTTTTTGTCAAAAATCGCACGATCTAGCGGTGTGTCGGCTCAGAGCGCCATGTCGAGCGCGTGAAGCCCCAGCCCGACGAGGCCGCCCACCAGCGTCCCATTGATGCGGATGAACTGGAGGTCGCGGCCGACCGCACCCTCGATCCGCGCAGTGACGGTGCGCGCATCCCAGCGCCGGATCGTCTCCGACACTAGCCGCACGATCTGCCCGCCATAGCGGCTGGCGATGCCGACCAGCGTGCGACGCGAAAACCGATTGACCAGCAGGCGCAGGCGCGGATCAGTCTGCAGAGCGGTGCCAAGGTCGGCCAGCGCGATCGCGAACTGCGCCGATGCCGCACCGCCGCTTCCTCCGCCACGCACTGCCGCGAGCAGCCCGCTGCGGGCGCGCTCCCACAGGGCATCGAGCCACGTGGTGAAGGCCGGGTTTGAAAGGATCTCCGCTTTCATCCGCTCGACGCGCGCGGCCATGACCGGGTCATGCGTCAGGTCGTGAGCCAGTTGTTCCAACCCGTCGACGATCTTCAGGCGCAGCGGATGGTCGGGATGGACGACGGCCTCGGCGAGCAGCTTGTAGAGCCCGTCGAGCACCGCATTGGCGAGCCGCTCGTCGAGCTTGACCAGCCGGATCAGGCCATTGGCCCGATCGTGGATCATCGTGCGCAGCAGGTCTTCGTTGGCCTCCAGCGTCTGGGCGGTGCGCGACAGCAGCGCCTCGATCAGCGGGAGGTGGCGACCATCGGCGATCATCGCGGTCAGCATCTGGCCGAGCAGGGGGGCCAGGTCGATGCGATCGAGCTGGTGGCGCAGCGCCTGCTTGGCCATGCCGCCGAGCTTGTCGCGATCCAGCGATTCGAGGATATCGGCGATCAGGCTGGTCGCGCCCGCGGTCACGCGGCTTTGCGCGCCGCGCGGCGCGGTGAGAAATCCGCCCGCCGCCGTCGCGACGTCGAGCCCCGCCATGCGGCGCGCCACGACCTGGGGGGTGAGGAAATTGCTCTGCAGGAAGCCCGCCAGCGAATCCGCGATGCGGTCCTTGTTCTCGGGAATGATCGCGGTGTGCGGGATCGGCAGGCCGAGCGGGTGACGGAACAGCGCGGTCACCGCGAACCAGTCGGCAAGGCCGCCGACCATCGCCGCCTCGGCAAAGGCGCGCAGGTACCCCCATGCCGGCTGGCCGGTCTCGGCCCCCATCGTCCGCGCCAGGATGAACAGCCCGGCCATGACCACAAGCAGGCCGGTGGCCACCAGCCGCGTGGTGCGCGCCCTGTCCGCCGGCAGCGCACCGCCGATGGACAGGCGGGCGGTCAGGCTGCGGGGCCGGGTCGGATCCGAGCCAGCGGGGCGGGCAGGGGTTACTCTGTTCACTCCGCCGGGAATGCCTCACGCTCGGCACGGTTCCCGATGGCGCCGGTGCCGGCAGCAACGGCAGGATCGGTCCGCTTGGTCAGCACGCGCCGTGCCAGCCAGGGCCCGAGGCGCTTTTCCAGCCCGTCGGCGAGGCTGAAGCCCGCGGGCACGATCAGCAGCGTCAGCAGCGTCGACAGCGTCAGCCCGCCGATCACCACAGTGCCCATCGGTGCGCGCCAGCCGCCGTCGCCGCCGATCGAGACCGCGGTGGGGATCATGCCGGCGACCATCGCGACGGTGGTCATCACGATCGGCTGCGCGCGCTTGTGCCCGGCCTCGAGGATGGCGTCCTGGCGCGGCTTGCCCGTGGCCATTTCCTCGATCGCGAAGTCGATCAGCAGGATCGAGTTCTTGGCGACGATGCCGAACAGCATGAGCACGCCGATGAACACCGGCAGGCTGGTCGACTGGCCCAGCACGGCCAGCAGCAGCAGGCCGCCGAGCGGGGCGAGGAACAGCGAGCCCATGTTGACCAGCGGCGAGACGAAGCGGTGGTAGAGCAGCACCAGCACCGAGAAGACCAGCAGCACGCCGGTGGCCAGCGCGATGAAGAAGTTGGTCAACATCTCCGCCTGCCAGCGGTCCTCGCCGGCCGGCGCATTGGACACGCCGGTCGGCAGGTTCTTCATGATCGGCAGCTTGGCGATGGCGTCCATCGCTGTGCCCTTGACCACGCCCGGCGGCAGGTCGGCGCCGACGAAGATGCGGCGGTTCTGGTTGTAGCGCTGGATCGTGGTCGGGCCCGAGCCGAAGCCGATGTCGGCGACGCGGGCGAGCGGCACCGAGATGCCCGAAGTGGTCGGTACCGGCAGGTTCTCGATCGTCGAGAGGTCGCGGCGCGAATCCACCGGCAGCTTGACGCGGATCGGCACCTGGCGGTCGGACAGCGAGAACTTCGCGCTGTTCATGTCGATCTCGCCCTGCGTGGCGATGCGGATCGTCTGGCTGATCGCGGCCGTGGTCACGCCGAGCGAGGCAGCCAAGTCCGAATGCGGGGTGATGATGAGTTCGGGGCGGCGCAAGTCCGCGCTGATGCGCGGGGCTACCACCTGCTTGAGCCCGCTCATCTGCTGGACCAGCGTCTGCGCGGTGCGCTGCAGGAGGTCGGGGTCCGAGCCCGAGAGCATGACGCTGATCGGGCGGCCCGAGCCGCCGCCGCCGCCGCCGTTCTGGTTCTGGAAGGTGACGCGCGCGTCGGCCACCTGCTGCAGGCGCGGGGTCAGCTCGCGCTCGAACTGCAGGCTCGAACGCTTGCGGTCGTGGCGCAAGGTAATGATGACGCGGCCATTGCCCTCGAGGATGCGCTCGAGCGCGACGTCGATTTCAGGCTCGTTCCGGATGAGGTTGTAGACCTCGTCGATCTTGGCCTCGGTCTGCTCGATCGTGGTGCCCGGCACCATCTCGACGTTGATCTGGCTGAAGTCGCTGTCGGTGTCGGGGAAGAACTGCGTCGGGATTACGACGAACATCAGCCCGGTCATTACCAGCGCGCCAAGCCCGATGCCCATCATCCACAGGCGATGGTCGCGCAGCCGTGCGCGGAAGCGGCGGCGCGGATGCTCCGCGCGGTAGGCCTTGACCTTGCTGGTATCGAGCGACCAGTGCAGCACCGCCATGTAGCGGTCCATCCACGGGCCTTCGCCGTGCGGGATGTCGCGCTGGTTGTGCTGCAGGAAATAGGCGGCGACCATCGGCGTGATCATGCGCGCGACGAGCAGCGAGAACAGCACCGCGACCACCACGGTCAGGCCGAAGTTCTTGAAGAACTGGCCCGACAGGCCCGGCATCAGGCCCACCGGCAGGAACACCGCGACGATCGAGAACGTCGTGGCGACGACCGCCAGGCCGATTTCGTCGGCGGCGTCGATGGCCGCCTGGTACGGGCTCTTGCCCATGCGGATGTGCCGGACGATGTTCTCGATTTCCACGATCGCGTCGTCGACCAGCACGCCGGCGACGAGGCCCAGCGCCAGCAGCGACATCGTGTTGAGCGTGAAGCCCATGAGATGCATGACCGCGAAGGTCGGGATGGCCGAAAGCGGGATCGCGATGGCCGAGACGAAGGTCGCGCGCCAGTCACGCAGGAAGAAGAACACCACGATCACCGCGAGCAGTGCACCCTCGACCATCGAGGACATCGAGGTGTGGTACTGCTGCTTGGTGTAGTTCACGCTGGTGAAAAGCTGGGTGAAGTGGATCTTGCCGCCCTGTTCCTTCTCGAGCTTGGCCAGTTCGGCTTTCGACGAATCGTAGACGCTGACGTCGGACTCGCCGCGCGCGCGGGCGATGCTGAAGGTGACGACCGGCTTGCCGTTGAACTTGGCGATCGAGGTCAGTTCGCTGAAACTGTCGCGCACGTCGGCAACGTCGGACAGGCGGATCACCCGGCCCGAGGACAGCGCGACCTGGGTCTGGCCCAGCGCGAAGGCGCTGCGGGCATTGCCCAGCACGCGGACCGACTGGCGTGCGCCCGCCACTTCGGCGCGGCCGCCCGCGGCGTTGAGGTTCACCTGGCGCAGCGCGTTGTTCACCTGCACCGCGGTCACGCCGTAGGACTTCATGCGCAGCGGATCGAGCGTCACCGCGATCTCGCGGGTCACGCCACCGGCGCGATGGACTTCGGCCATGCCGGGGATCGCGAGCAGGCGCTTGGCGATGGTGTCGTCGACATACCACGAGAGCTGCTCGATGGTCATGTCGTCGGCCGAGACCGCCCAATAGGCGATCGGGTCCGACGAGGTTTCCGCCTTGAACACCTGCGGTTCGAGGATGCCGTCGGGCAGGTCGCCGCGCACCTGGTCGACCGCGTTCTTCACTTCCGCGACCGCGCCGTAGATGTCCGTGCCGATCTTGAACTGCACGAACGTCTGGCTGTTGCCCTCGGACGCGGTGGAGGTGATCGTGTCGACACCGGCGATGGTGCGGACGCTCGCCTCGACGCGCTGGGTGATCTGGGTCTCGATCTCGGTCGGCGCGGCGCCCGGCTGGCTGATCGAGACGATCACCATGGGGAATTCGATATCCGGCTGGTCCTGCACCTTCATCATCATGAAGGACACGATGCCGGCGAGCGTTAGGCCGATGAACAGCACGATCGGAACGACCGGGTTGCGGATCGACCAGGCCGAGAGATTGCGGAAGTTCATGAGCGGTTGCCTGTTAGTGCGCGGCTGGCGAGCCGGCGGACTTGACGACCGACGGGCGCACGGTGTCACCGGGGTTGAGGAAGCCGCCGGCGCGCAGCACGACGCGTTCGTCGCCGAGCAGGCCTTCGCGCACGACGATGCCTGAGGCGGTCACCTCGCCGGTCTTGACCGCGCGGCGCGACACCTTGTTGTTGCCGTCGACGACATAGACGAAGGGCCCCTGCTGGTCGCTGAGGATGGCGGATTCGGGCAGGACCGGCGCCGTCACGGTGCCGCTGCGGATCGAGGCACTGGCGAAGCCGCCCGGGCGCAGCGCGGGATCGTACTTCAGCGCAATGCGCACGATGCCCTCGCGCGTGGTTGGGTCGATCGTCGGCGCGACCTGCCAGATCGTGCCGGTGAAGGTCTGGTCGGTGCCGACCGGGGTGACGATGGCGGTGTCGCCCTCGCGCATGCGCGCCAGGTCGATCTCGGCGAGGCGGGCCTGCATTTCCAGCTCGCCGTCGCGCGCCATGCGGAACAGCGTGCCGCTGCCGGCGCTGACGATCTGGCCGGCCTCGACCCCGCGGGTCAGGACCAGGCCGTCGGCCGGGGCGACGATGTTGAGGCGCGCGGTGTTGGCGCGCAACTGGCCGAGCGTGGCGCGGGCGACGCGGACCTGGGCGACGGCGGCATCGCGCGTGGCGGTCAGCTGGTCGATGTTGGCCTTGGAGATGAACCCCTTGGCGACGAGCTGCAGGCCGCGATCGAGGTTGTTTTGGGCGATGCGGGCATTGGCTTCCTGGACCTGGACGCCGGCAGCCTGGCTGGCGACCTGCTGGACCTGGACCGAGCGGTCGACGACCGCGAGCACCTGGCCGGCATGGACCCAGGCCCCGGCATCGACGAGCACGCTGACGACGCGGCCGCCTTCGCCGGCGATGCCGACGGGCATTTCACGCCGCGCGGCGATGACGCCGCTGGCGATGACCTTGGCATCGACGGTCTGCTGTCCGGGGGTGATCACCGAGACGGTCTGCGCCTGTCCGCCCTTGGTGGCCGCCGGGGCCGCCTCGGGGGTGCGGTGCATGAGCCACCAAGCCAGGGCGAGCGCGGCCACGATCACGACGCCGATGATGATCGCACGCCGCCGGTTGCGGGGACGCGCGGCATCCTCCAGCCCGGAGGTGCCTGACCAGTCCTCGTCCTTGCCGCGAATGTCTTGCGTCGTATCCAGCAGAATAGCCTCCCCGTCCCGGATCGGGCGCGCCGTCCTTGCGGGGCGCGCCGGCCGGGTTCGTCCCCGTGAACCGCGATGCACCACCGTCGGGGGGAGGCGCGCCACGGTATGTAACAACCATGCTTCGTCTATCGCTGCCTTGCGGCCCCGCTGCGACCCGACCGTGAGGTAAGGCGTGCGTGCCCCGCAAGACCGTGGCGAGACGACGACCTTTTCGGCCCGGCGCTGCCTCTGGCCGCGCAAAACCGCAAGGTTCCTTGTCCTGCCAGCATTTACGGCGATCTTAGCGACAGCAACGATGAGTTGCAATCACGCCTCGACGAACAACGTCATGGTGGAGGTATTCGACCCGCTATCGCTTGATAGCGCTATCGTGTACATGACAACGGCCGCCCCGGTGCGTCCCGGGGCGGCCGTGTCAAAGTTCTATGCCTGTCGGCTTGGCTCAATACTTGAGCTGGCGCTCGTAAAGGTCGCGATAGTGCTGGATCCGGGTGACGCGCAGGCCCTGCATGCCCGAGCGGTCGACCGCCCGCTGCCACGAGGCGAACTCCTCAAGGGTCAGGCCATAGCGCTCGCAGGCCTCGTCGATCGTGAGCAGGCCGCCGTTGACGGCAGCGACGACCTCGGCCTTGCGTCGCACGACCCAGCGGGTGGTGGTGGCAGGCGGCAGATTGTCCAGGGTCAGCGGCTCCCCGAGGGGGCCGATCACCTGCGCAGGCCGGATTTTCTGGTTTTCGATCATGGCAGCTCTCGTCGGATAAACGCGTCGTGCGCCGGGGGTGAGGCTTCGTATGCCTTGGTCACCAGTGTGCTTTCCTCCGCTTTGCCATATTTTGAATATTTGCGGTTAACGCGCTCTTCAGACCCTTCCCCCTGCAACATTCCGGCTGCGACCCGATGAAAGCTGCCGAGGTGAGAGCCGCCCGGCCAGGCCGGCACGATGCCCTGCGACAGCCGTCGCAGGTCCTGTGCCGCTTCCAGCCGGGCGCAGAATTCCGCCCAGTGCAGCCTGCGCAGCACGGGGGCGGGTTCGGCGCCGGCCAGGCCGCGTGGATCTTCAAAACCCAAGTCCATGACCCCGGGATAGGCCGAACAGGGCTAAAAGAATGTAAAGCAGGCTTTTACAAAAAATTAGCCATGGCGGCCGGGCTTGCGGTGGTCGCGGTGATTTTTGCGCTGAAACCTTGAGGGAAAGCGCCTATGTGGGCGCCCATGCCCCTCCCGGAATCTTTTCTCGCCGCACCGGCGTTCGATGGCCTGTCCGATCCTCTCGCGCTGTTCGACCTGCCTGCGCCGGCCGACGGCCGCACCCGTCGCATCGTCGTTGCCATGTCGGGCGGGGTGGACAGCTCGGTCGTCGCCGGGCTGGCGGCCGCCAGCGGCGCCGAGGTGATCGGGGTCACGCTGCAGCTTTACGATTACGGCGCCGCCACCGGGCGCAAGGGCGCGTGCTGTGCGGGCGACGATATCCGCGATGCGCGCGCGGTGGCCGACCGGCTGGGGATCGCGCATTATGTCTTCGACCATGAGTCGCGTTTTCGCGAAGACGTGGTCGAGCGCTTTGCCGATGATTACCTCGCGGGCCGCACGCCGATCCCCTGCATCCGCTGCAACATGGGGCCCAAGTTCACCGACCTGCTCGCCATGGCGCGCGAGCTGGGGGCGGACTGCCTCGCGACCGGGCACTACGTCCAGCGCGTCGTCGGCCCGAACGGACCCGAGCTGCACCGCGCCACCGACCCGGCGCGCGACCAGAGCTATTTCCTTTACGGCACGACCGACGAGCAACTGGCCTATCTGCGCTATCCGCTGGGCGGCATGCCCAAGCCGCAAGTGCGCGCACTGGCCGAGGCGATGGGGCTGGCGGTCGCTGCCAAGCCCGACAGCCAGGACATCTGCTTCGTGCCCGATGGCGACTATGCCAAGATCGTGCGCAGCGTGCGGCCCGAGGGCGTGCAGCCCGGCGCGATCGTCCACGCGCAGACCGGCGAGGCACTCGGCACGCACCAGGGCGTGATCCACTACACCGTCGGCCAGCGGCGCGGGCTTGAGATCGGCGGACAGCCCGAGCCGCTCTATGTCGTCGGGATCGACGCAGCCGGCGCGCGCGTGCTGGTCGGGCCGCGACGCCTGCTGGGGGTCAGCGCGGCGCGGGTGATCGAGACCAACCGCATCGGCCCAATGCCCGAGGCGGGAGTGCCGCTGACCGCCAAGGTCCGCTCGTTGGCCAGGCCCGTGCCGGTCGTGCTCGAGGGGCCATTCGGCGATGGCGCCCCCACGACCCTGCGGTTCGCCGCGCCCGAATACGGCGTCGCGCCGGGGCAGGCGGCGGTGATCTATGCCGGCGAGCGTGTGATCGGTGGCGGGTGGATCGACGGCACCGAGGCGGCCGAGCCGTTCTAGGTGGCGCGCACATCCGCGCAGTAAAGTCGGGTTGGGGAAGCAAGGGAGCTGGACCCCGGATCAAGTCCGGGTGACGAAGAAAGCCGACATTGCAGATGTCCGTCACCCCGGACTTGATCCGGGGTCCAGCTTTTTCTGCAATCGGACACGACGTCGGCAACCTTGGGCAGAATGCGTCCCCGCGCCCAGATGCCTTCTGCCGAAATCAGGCCTGCCGCAGCAGCGCCTCGGGTGCGGCGGCGGCGGCGTTGCTGCCGCGCGGGGTGAAGCGTCCGTCGACCTGCGCGCCCTGTTCGACCGTCAGCGTATCGTAGGCGACGTCGCCGGTGATTCGCGCGGTCTTCTCGATCACGAGGTCCGCCACGTCGATCGCGCCGTGGACGCTGCCGGCCAGCCGCGCCGAGCGAGCGCGCAGCGCGCCCTCGAGCCGGCCGCTTTCGCCCAGCACGAGAGCGGCGCAGGTCACGTCGCCCTCGACGCGGCCGTCGATGTGCAGGTCGGTCTCGGCGGTGATGTCGCCGCGCACGACGAGGTCGGCGCCCAGCACCGAGAACGTGCCCGAACCGCCGATGCGCGTCGTTGGCATGCGATCAGCGCCCGCCATGGCTGCGGGCTTCTTCGAGAACATCGGGAAGGGTCTCCAGGAAGGGGCGCGGGTCGACCGGGCGGTCGTTGATTCGCACTTCGAAGTGCAGGTGCGGGCCGGTCGAGCGGCCGGTGCTGCCGATCAGGCCGATCTCGGTCCCGGCGGTGACGGCCTGGCCGGGGCGCGCCTCGATCCGCGACATGTGGGCATAGCGGGTGACGAGGCCATGGCCGTGGTCGACCTCGACGCAGTTGCCATAGCCCGACCGCTGCCCGGCGAAGATGACGGTGCCCTGCGCGGCGGCGCGGATCGGCGCGCCGATCGGTCCGCGAAAGTCGAGGCCGGGATGGAATGCGCCGCTGCCGGTGAAAGGGTCGGCGCGATAGCCGAACCCGCTCGACACGTAGTCGGCGCGGGCGGGCAGCGCATGGGGCAGGCGCGCCAGCCCCTGCTCGAGCGAGGCCATGCGCGCCATGCTGGCACCGAACCGGGCAAAGCGCGGGTCGACAAGGCCGTTGGCGCCGGTCGCGAGCGGGATCAACGGACCGCCCATGGCGCGATTACCCCGGAGCGGGGCGATCTGCGACGGGTTGAGCCCGACGCGGCGGATCGCGGTCTCGGCCCGCGCGGCGCGCGCCTCGGCATAACGCGTCAGCGCGTCGACGAAGGCCAGCTGCCGTGCCTCGATGCCGACGAGACCGGCGGCCTCGGGCATTTCCTGCGAGATCTTGTGAATGGCCTTGGCGGTTTCCGCATCCGCCGGCGCAGCGTCTTCACTACCGGGGGTAGGGGCGGGAAGGTCGCCGAGCTGGCCCTTGACCAACGCGTCGATCATGTCCTGCCGGCGCTTGAGGTCTTCGGCCACGGCACCCAGGCCCTGGCGATATTGCGCCATGCGCCCTTCCGCGGTGGCGACGGCAGCCTCGCGCTCGCGCATGTCGGCGCCATGGCCGAGCGCCACGAGGTGGCTGACGAGCAGGGCTACCAGTGTCCCGAGCCACAGGCAGGCCGCGATGGCGACGGCCGCGGCGATGCGCAGCTGCAGGCGGCCCGACAACCGGATGAAGCGTACCTGCCCGTTCGCCCGCATGAAGAATTCACGGTCGGGAAACCATCCGCGGACCCGCATGGCTGCGGCGCGCACGCGCGCCGGCAGGCTGGCGCGCATCGCACCATCGGTCGTACTGGCTGGCAAGTTCAAGCGATCCCCGATCCAAGATTGACTGAATAGACCCCGAGCGCGCCCCTAGCGATCGATTGCGGCGGAGTCGAATCCAGCGCCGCTGCACTCGGCAGGATGTGCGGCGCAAACGGCGAAGCGCAGGACGACATCAGGGGAGTCACGTAGCTCGCGGCCCGGGAACGGCGCGAATCACCGATGCGCCCGGCCAAGCGGCCTCTCGTGACAGACCCTTGCCACGATGGTAAGGCGCCGGGCATCATGGCTACGAACGCACAGGACATCGCCGTCGAAACCCCCGCCGCGCTGGTCGAGCGCCTCGCGCGCGCCGCCCGCATCGCGCAAGGCACGCTCGCGCGCATGCCGTCGCCGGCGAAGGCCGCGGCTCTGCGTCTCGCGGCTGCCGCGCTGCGCCGGGCCGAAGCGGCTATCCTGGCCGCCAACGCGATCGACATGGCCAATGGCGAGGCCAACGGGCTGACGCCGGCGCTGCTCGATCGCCTCCGCCTCGACCCCGCGCGCGTTGCCGGGATCGCCGATGCGGTAGAGCAGGTCGCGGGGCTTGATGATCCCGTGGGCCAGGAGATCGACCGGCGCGAACGGCCCAATGGGCTGGTGCTGCGCCGTGTGCGCGTGCCCATCGGCGTCATTGGCATCATCTACGAAAGCCGCCCCAACGTGACCGCCGATGCCGCCGTGCTCTGCGTGCGCTCGGGCAATGCGGCACTGCTGCGCGGCGGCACCGAGGCGGTCCATTCCAACCGCGCGATCCACGCGGCGCTGGTGGCGGGTCTGGTCGAAGGCGGCGTTCCCGCCGATGCGGTGCAGCTGGTGCCAACGCAGGACCGCGCCGCCGTGGGCGCCATGCTCGTCGCCGCCGGGCTGATCGACATGATCGTGCCGCGCGGGGGCAAGAGCCTGGTGGCGCGCGTGCAGGCCGATGCCCGCGTCCCCGTGCTCGCGCACCTCGACGGCATCTGCCACACCTTCGTCCATGCCGCGGCCGACCCGGCGATGGCCGAGGCGATCGTGCTCAACGCCAAGATGCGCCGCACCGGCATCTGCGGTTCGATGGAAACGCTGCTGATCGACGCGACGTATCCCGCCGCCGCAGCTCTCGTCGCGCCGCTGATCGAGGCGGGATGCGAGGTGCGCGGCGATGCCCGTGCGCGCGCCATCGATCCGCGCATCGTGCCCGCGGCGGACAATGACTGGGACACCGAGTACCTCGACGCGGTGCTGTCGGTTGCAGTGGTCGATGGCCTGGATTCAGCGCTTGCGCACATCGACCGCCATTCCTCGCGCCACACCGATGCGATCGTTACCGCAGATGCCGAGGCCGCGGCGCGGTTCCTGAACGAGGTCGACAGCGCGATCGTGATGCACAACGCCTCGAGCCAGTTCGCCGACGGCGGCGAATTCGGGCTGGGCGCGGAAATCGGCATCGCCACCGGGCGGCTTCATGCCCGTGGCCCGGTCGCGCTCGAGGGGCTGACCACGTACAAGTGGCTGGTCGAGGGCAACGGGCAGGTCCGTCCCTGACACGACCCGTCCCCCGCACCGTCGGCCTGTTCGGTGGCAGTTTCAATCCGGCGCACGGCGGTCATCGCCGGGTGAGCCTGTTCGCGCGCGCCGCGCTGGGGCTGGACGAGGTCTGGTGGATGGTATCGCCGGGCAACGTGCTCAAGCCTGCCGCAGGCATGGCGCCATTGCCAGCACGTGTAGCCTCGGCCCGGCGGCAGGCGCGCCGCGCCCCGATTCGCGTCACTGCGATCGA
Source organism: Novosphingobium sp. (assembly GCF_036803765.1). GTDB lineage: Bacteria > Pseudomonadota > Alphaproteobacteria > Sphingomonadales > Sphingomonadaceae > Novosphingobium. The sequence goes on along the minus strand of NZ_DAIRTS010000024.1, from coordinate 3,001 downwards.
GCGCGAGTTGGGCACGCGCTATACCGTTGACAGTTTGCGCGCGCTGGTGCGGCGCTACCCGCATATTCGCTTCGTCTGGCTGATGGGGGCCGACAATCTGGCGCAATTCCATCGCTGGAAGGACTGGCGCGGCATCGCCCGTACCATGCCGATTGCGGTAATCGCCCGTCCGGGCTATGATGCGGCCGCGATGGCGAGCCCCGCCATGGTGTGGCTGCGCCGCTGGCGCCGGCGGTGCAGGCAGGAAAGCGATGGCGCCCGATCAGGCGTTCGCGCCCGAAAGGCTGTATCGATGCAAAGCGCCCCGGCGCTGACGATCCTGCGTTTCGACCCCGATCCGCGCTCGGCGACGCAAGTCCGCCAGGCCGATCCCGAGTGGTTTCGCAGGGCAGTCGTGCGAAGCCTGCGCGACGCGGTCACGCATCATCGCATCGGGGAGACCGGACACTGAGCGGCTGCGTTCCTGTCCGGGCCTCCGGCCCTCGTGCCCCGGGTGATTTTGCCTCGGGCTTTTGTGTTTTCGGCACGCTTGTCGCCGATTCGGCTTTTCCGCGGTGCGCCCCGGCGTATCGCGAAATCGCCGTTGGAGCGGCATGGCGTGCAGTGCGTTGTAAATTACCCCTTTTCCAAGCGGAGTTCACCCCCAAGCAATGACCAGTGCCCATACCCAGCCGGCCGATGCCGGCGCCCCCGTTTCGGCTCCGTCTCCCCGCGCGCCGCTGGTTCTGCCCGAAGGTGTGGAGCCTGGCAGCCTCTACGACGTCGTCCTGCGCTCGCTCGACGATGACCAGGCGATCGAACTCGTGACGATCCCGCTCGAGGGCAAGAGCTCGGTTGCGGACTACATGGTCATCGCCTCGGGCCGTTCGACCCGCCAGGTCGCCGCGATGGCGCAGAAGCTGTCGGAGCGGATCAAGCATGCAGGCCACGGCCATGTCCGCATCGAGGGCCTGCCCGCCGCCGACTGGGTGCTGGTCGATGCCGGCGACGTGGTGATCCACCTGTTCCGCCCGGAAGTGCGCAGCTTCTACAATCTCGAGCGGATGTGGGGCTTCGGGGACGCGGGCGCCGCCTGACGTCTTCGGCCCTTTCCTGCCTGGGGAAGGGTGACGGCCAAGCGGTGACAGGCGGGGCGGCGATGTGCCTGCCCGCCCCTGCTTGCCCGCCAATGCCGGCCGCCGCTCCGTCATGCCGCGTCATCCCCGCCGGCCCGGCGCGGGACCTGAGGGTTGTTCATGCTCCTTCACATCATCGCCCGTGGCAAGATCGGCCGCTCGCCCGAGGCCGAACTGGTCGAGCGCTATGGCAAGCGCGTGACCTGGGGTTTCCGCGTGACCGAGATGCCCGATCGCGGCGGAAGCCTGCCGCCGGTCTCGGTCAGTCCGACGCGCACCGTCGTGATGGACGAGCGCGGTAAGCAATTGACCTCGAGCGAACTTGCCGCCGTGCTGGGGCGGTGGCGCGACGATGGCGTGCGCGAGGCGCGGTTCCTGATCGGCGCGGCGGACGGGCATGACCAGTCGGTGCGCGATGGCGCCGACCTGCTGATCGCCTTCGGCGCCGCGACCTGGCCGCACATGCTGGCGCGCGCGATGCTGGCCGAACAATTGTGGCGCGCGACCAGCATCGTCGCGGGCCATCCCTATCACCGCGAGGGATGATGCGCGCCCTGCCGCCCGCGTCGTTGCCTTACACGGCGCCCAATCCGTCACGGCTGCTGCTGGCCGGCGTGGCACTCGCGCTGGCGCCGGTGGCGGCGTGGCAGTGGGCCGCGGCGGTCGATGGCCCGGCCTATCAGTCGACCGGCGAGGCGGGCAATGCCCTGCGGCAGGCCCAGGCCTCGCTGGCCGAGGCGCAGGGGCGTGCCGACAAGCTCGAAGCGGCGGCGCGCACCGCCACGGCTGCGGCCGACCGCACGGCACAGGCCGCTGCCGCGATCGCGGCCCGCATCCAGCAATCCGAAGCCGAAATCCGCATGAGCGAGGCGCGCATCGCGCTGATTGAGCGCGAACGGGCTGACCTCAGGCGCCGGATCGCGGTGCGGCAGGAGCCGGTCGTGCGCCTGACCGGGGCGCTCGAGCTGATCGCCCGCCGCCCGCTGGCCTTCAGCCTGCTGCGCGCCGACTCGCTGCGCGACACCGTCTACCTGCGCGCCGTGCTCGAGACGATGCTGCCCGAAGTGCGCCGCCGCACGGCGACGCTGCGCAGCGCGGTGACGCGCGGCCACGCCCTGCAGGAGCAGGCACGCGGCGAAGCCAACCGGTTGCGCGCCAGCCGCTCCGGCCTCGACGAGCGCCGCCAGCAACTCGCCGCGCTCGAAAGCCGCCAGCGTATCGCCAGCCGGGCTGCCAGCGGTACCGCCAGCCGCGAGGCCGACCATGCGCTCGCCTTGGCCGAGGAGACCCGCGACCTGACCGCGCTGATGGCGCAGCTGGGGCGCGACGGGCAGATGCGCGACATGCTCTCCGCGCTGCCCGGCCCGGTGCAGCGGCCCGATCGCCCTGGCGCGGTGCTGATGGTCGAGGATGCCGGCCCGATCGCGCGCGGGGAGGCGCAGCTGGCGTGGATACTCCCGGTCTCGGGCCGCGTGACCACTGGCTTTGGCGAGGCGGGGCCGACGGGGCCGTCGCAGGGCTTGGTGCTCGCGCCCGTCGCCTCGGCGCAGATCGTCGCGCCGGCCGCCGGGCGGATCGCCTTCGCCGGCGCCTATCGCGGGTTCGGGCAGATCGTCATCGTCGAGCATGCGGGCGGCTGGACCTCGCTCGTCACCGGGCTCGGCCGGATCGATGCCGGCGTGGGTGACAAGGTGGTGCAGGGCTCCCCCATCGGCATCGCCGCGCCGGCCCGACCACTGGTGACGGTAGAGCTGCGCAAGGATGGCGTGCCCGTCAATCCGCTGGCAGCGCTGCGTTAAGCGGCTGGGTGATTGGGCGGCGCGCTAGACCGCGCTGGCCACCAGTCCCAAACCGTCCCCGTCATTCCTGCGAAGGCGGGAATCCAG
>NZ_DAIRTS010000023.1:0-64336 GCF_036803765.1 Novosphingobium sp. | reverse complement strand
CGCCAACCCCAGCCCCTGGGTCACGCTCAAGGCACTGATCCTCGACGGCTATTACGGCAGCGAAGTCGGAGCCTCGCAGGAACTGCAATACAACCTGGTCCCCGGCCGCTGGGACCCCGACATTCCGCTCGAGCCGGGCGCGCGCGCCTATTCGAGCGACTGGACGGCCGTGGACTTTGGATAAGATGAGCGAAGAATTCGACGCAATCGTGGTGGGCTCGGGCATTACCGGGGGCCTTGCCGCCAAGGAACTGACCGAGGCCGGGCTTCGCGTGCTGATGATCGAGCGCGGACGCGAGATCCGCCACGGCGAATACGACCGCGAGATGAAGGCGCCGTGGGAACTGCCGTTCCGCGGCCACGGCGATGCCGCGCGCTATGCGCAGGACTATCCCGTGCAGATGCTCAACCGCCACTTCAACGAGTGGTCTGAAGATCACTTCGTCAACGATCGCGAGCAGCCCTACGCGACCGCGCCGGGCAGCGACTTCACCTGGTTCCGCTCGTACCAGCTCGGTGGCCGCTCGCTGACCTGGGGCCGCCAGTGCTACCGCTGGTCGGACTACGACTTCGGCGCCAACAAGCGTGACGGACACGGCACCGACTGGCCGATCCGCTATGCCGACCTCGCCCCGTGGTACGACAAGGTGGAGCAGTTCGTGGGCGTCTCCGGCTCGGCCGAAGGCCTGCCTGCCCTGCCCGATGGCCAGTTCCTGCCGCCCTTCGGCCTCAACGCGGTCGAACAGTCGGTGCGCGAGAAGGTGATGGAACGCTGGCCCGACCGGCGGCTGACCATCGGGCGCACCGCCAACTTGACGCAGGCCAAGCCCGAGCAGGGCCGCGGCCCGTGCCAGGCGCGCAACATCTGCATCCGCGGCTGCTCCTATGGCGCCTATTTCTCGACCCAGTCGGCCACGCTGCCCGCCGCAATGGCGACGGGGCGCCTCACCGTGGTCAACGACGCGCAGGTCGAGGCGCTCGACTTCGATCCCGGAACGCGCCGCATCACCGGGGTGCGCTGGATCGAGACCGGCAGCGGGCAGCGCAAGCGCGCTTCCTCGCGCCTCGTGTTCCTCAACGCCGGCGCGTTCAACTCGGTACACCTGCTGCTCAATTCCGCGAGCGAGGCGATGCCTCACGGCCTCGCCAATTCGAGCGGCGTTCTGGGCACGCACATCATGGACCACGCCAACACGCTGTCGGCCGCGGCGATCATGCCGGGCTTCGAGGGGCGGACGAGCTATGGCAATCGCCCCACGGGCGTCGTCATCCCGCGCTTCCGCAACCTCGACACGATCGACGGCGAGGGCTTTACCCGCGGCTATTCGTTCCAGGGCGGCGCGTTGCAGGGCACGTGGACCCGCGGCAAGCATGCGCCGGGCGTCGGGGCCGAGGCCAAGCACGCGCTGCGCGAGGTGGGCCCGTGGCGCATGGTGCTGGTGGCCTTCGCCGAAAGCGTGCCGCGTGCCAGCAACCGCCTGACGCTGTCGAACCAGCGCGATCCGCGCGGCGTGCGCCAGTTACAGATCGAGTTCGCCCACGGTGCCGAGGAACGCGCCGCACTGGCCGACGCCAGGCGCGAAGCCGCCGCGATGCTCGAGGCGGCAGGCGGCAAAGTGCTGTTCGGTGGTGACCAGCCGGGCGCCGGCGGCAGCGCGATCCACGAGATGGGCGGCGCGCGCATGGGCCACGATCCGCGCACCAGCGTGCTCGACAAGTGGAGCCGCGCGCACGACGTCGCCAACCTGTTCGTCACCGACGGCGCGCAGATGAGCTCGTCGGCCTGCCAGAACCCCTCGCTCACGTACATGGCGCTGACGGCGCGCGCGGTCGACCACGCGGTCGGCCTGATGAAGACCGGCGCGATCTGACGCGCCGGCACCGGGAGAGACACAGCATGGATCGCAGGAACTTCCTCGGCGCGGCGGGCGCGGCAGGGGCCATGGCGCTAGCGCCGGCAGGTGCACGCGCGGCCGCCGCGGGCGCACCGGTCACCTTCCCCAAGGGCTTCGTCTGGGGCGCGGCGACGGCCGCCTACCAGGTCGAGGGCAACAACATCAATTCCGACATCTGGCCGGTCGAACGCGCGCCCGGCACGCCCTATGCCGAACCCGCGGGCGATGCCGCCAACAGCTTCGAGCTGTGGGCGACCGACCTCGACCTGTGCAAGGCGATGGGCCTCAACTCCTATCGGTTCAGCCTCGAATGGGCGCGGATCGAGCCGCGCGCGGGCGAATTCTCGCTCGCCATGCTCGATCACTACAAGCGCATGATCGAGGGCTGTCATGCACGCGGGCTGACCCCGTTCGTAACCTTCAACCACTTCACCACCCCGATCTGGTTCGCGGCACGCGGGGGCTGGAGCAATCCCGACGCGCCGGGTCTGTTCGCGCGCTTCTGCGATACCGCGGCACGGCATCTGGCTGACGGGATCGGCTTTGCCGCCACGCTCAACGAACCCAACCTGGCTGGCCTGCTGCCCATCGTGCTGCCCGCCGACATCGGCGCCTGGCTGCTCAAGGCCGACGAGGCGGTGACGCGCGAGGTCGCCAAGGCGCAAGGGGTGCCGCTGTATCTGGCCGGCAACGGCATCTGGTATCCCGATCCGGCCAAGATCCAGGCGCACCTGCTGCAGGGCCATGCGCAGGGGCGCAGCGCGATCAAGGCGGTCCGCGGTGACCTGCCGGTGGGCGCGACGCTGGCGATCGTTGACGACCAGGCAGCGGGCCGGAATTCGCTGCGCGATGCCATGCGCGAGAAGCTCTACAACCCATGGCTGCGCGCTGCGCGCGGCGACGATTTCGTCGGCGTGCAGAACTACGAGCGCGCGGTGTGGGATGCGAAGGGCAAGCTGCCCCCGGCCAAGGATGGCGACCACAACATGGGCGGCGCCGAAGTCTATGCCGCCTCGCTGGCCGGCGCGGTACGCCATGCCCATGCCATCGCCAAGGTGCCGGTCATGGTCACCGAACACGGGGTCAACAGCCCCGACGACGCGGTGCGCCAGCGCCTCATCCCCGCAGCCCTGCGGGAGTTGCACAAGGCCATGGCCGAGGGCGTGCCCGTCACGGGCTATTACCACTGGTCGCTGATCGACAACTACGAGTGGGGCTTCGGCTACAAGCCGCAGTTCGGGCTGCACACGCTCGATCGCAAGACCTTCGTGCGCACCCCGAAACCCAGCGCTGCCGTGCTGGGCGCGATCGCCCGCGCCAACGCCGTCTAACGCGCTTACTTTACGAGGCCGAGCACCGTCTCGGCCTCGGGCCGATCCAGCCAGTTCGGGCTGACGATGAGCGCGCGCAGGGTGTGGTCCGGCTCGATCACCGCGATGGCGGGCTGGTTGATCTCGTAGCTGTCGGTGCCGAGCGTCGCGCCGATCCAGGGCGTGCCCGGTGCCACTGCGGGCTGGTCGTCGGGCAGGAACGTTACGCCGAGCTGGCGTGACAGCGCATAACCGGGATCGCCATAGGTCTCGAAGCGCAGGTCATGCCGCTGCGTCGGCGTGCGATCGACCGGCGTCTGCGCGCTGACCGCCACGAACGTGACGCCGCGCCGGTCGAGTTCCGGCCAGAGCGCCGTGTTGTAGTAATCCAAGGCGATGTTGCAGGCCGGACAGCCACCGAAGCGGAAGAACGCCAGCACGATCGGCCCCTTGGCCAGAAGGTCCGCGCTGGACCGCGAATTGCCTTCGGCATCCTGCAGGAAGAACGGCGCGAGCCGCGTGCCCGGCTGCGGGTGCGCGGCCGGATCGTGGCGCTCGACCAACACGCGACGCTGGTCGACGTTGCGCGCCAGCGCCTCGGGCGACCAGGTCCGCGCACGTTCCGCCGAAAGGTCGGCATAGCGGCTGGCGAGCGAGGACGTATCGGCAAGTGCCGGGTCGGCATAGGAAGTTGCGGCGGCGTGAGACATGGCGTGCATCCCGTTCGGTTGGAATGCGACCGTGATAGGCCTGCCTTCGGGGCCTACCCTATCGAGTTCGCCTGATGCGTCGTTGAGTTGTCGCAATAAAGAACCTGCCGCCTAGAGGCTGGCGACGGTGGCACGGGCCAGTTCGGACAGGCGCGCGGTGGCGCCGTCGAGGACGGGGGCGGCGTGGAGGATGCACGAGACGCCGGGCAGTGGCGGCAGGCCCGCGTCGCCGGCGTCCACCGCATCGGGCAGGAACAGGGGCGTGCGCGCGGTCATGCCGAGGCCTGCCTGCACGGCAGCGCGCAGGGTCGTCAGGTTGGGAGTCTCCACCGTGATCCGCCACCCGCGGCCGGCATCCTCGAGCGCGCGGATCGCGGCCTCGCGAAAACGGCAGGGCTGCTCGAGCACCGCGAGCGGAATCACGTCGCGGCCGGCCAGCGCCGCGTCGCCGAACCAGGTCATCGCCGCATGCGATACCGCCGCGGCATCGCCCGGCACGCCATAGCCGAGGACGATGTCGAGCTGCCGGCGTTCGAGCAGCGCGAGCAGCTCGGCCGTACCGGCAACGCGCGAATAGATTTGCGCCTCGGGGTGCAGTTCGGCGAACTGCGCCAGCAGGCCCGACAGCAGCATCTCGGCAAAGTCCTGCACCATGCCGATCCGCGCCGGGCCGCTGAATTGCCCGGCGGTGACCGCTGCCACCGCCTCGTCGTGCAGCGTCAGCACCTTGCGCGCATAGTCGAGCATGAGATCGCCGGCCGGGGTCAGCGTCAGGCGACGCCCGTCGCGATGGAACAGGGGTTGTTGCAGCAGTTCTTCCAGCCGCTTGATCTGCAGGCTGAGCGCGGACTGCGTGACGAAGACCTTTTCCGAGGCATTGAGCATCGACCCCGTGTCGACGATCGCCACGAAGCTGCGCAGCAGGTTGGTTGGCAGATTGACCGGCATGACGCCCCGATTCCCCCTTGAGCAACAGGCCCGCGACGACATCGAGACCATCCCGTCGCGCGACCCGCCGTGCCCCGCGTGATACGCCGCAGCAATTTATCAATCAAAATAGTAGAGATTTAAATTGCCAAAGGAAGTCTTTGGCCCTGCGCTCCGCCGCGCCATCCCGTCACTTGAGCGCCGCTTATGAGCAACGCGCATAGGTCGCGGCCAAAACTCAATTGAATGAATAGACAAACCGGGTTCTGCTTGCCGCATCTGCCGTCCACCGGGTCTTTTGCCATGTCCAGTGCCTTGCCGTCGCGTTCCTCCAGGCCCCTGCTGGCCGCCCTCACTCACTCGCGCTGGCTATCGCCGGTGCTGCTGCTCGTGGTGTGGGAACTGGCCTCGCGCCTCGGCCTGATCGCCGAGCGGACGCTGGCCGCGCCCTCGGCGGTCCTTACCGCTTTGTGGGGCATGATCGTCTCGGGCGAACTGCCGCAGAACCTGCTGGTGTCGTTCTGGCGCACGGCGCTGGGCCTCGCCATCGGGGTCAGCGCAGGGGTCGTCCTCGCGCTCGTCGCCGGCCTGTCGCGCCAGGGCGAGGCTGCGGTCGACCCGATCATGCAGATCAAGCGCACCATCCCGACGCTGGCGCTGACGCCGCTGTTCATCGTCTGGTTCGGCATCGGCGAAACCCCCAAGGTCGCGCTGATCGCCTTCGCCTCGATGTTTCCGGTCTATCTCAACCTCTACAGCGGCATCCGCAGCGTCGACGTGCGCCTGCTCGAAGGCGCGCGTAGCTTCGGGCTGAGCAAGGCCGATCTGATCTGGCACGTCATCCTGCCCGGTGCCCTGCCCTCGCTGCTGGTCGGGCTGCGCTATTCGCTGTCGATCGCCATCCTCGTGCTGGTCGTGGCCGAACAGATCAACGCCTCGGCAGGCCTGGGCTACCTCATCAACAATGCGCGTGACTTCATGCGCACCGACATCATCGTCGTCTGCCTCATGGTCTATGCCGTGCTCGGCCTCGGTGCCGACTGGCTGGTCCGCACGGTCGAGCGCAAGGCGCTCGTCTGGCGCCCTTCGCTCGTCTCCTCGCGAGCCGCGGCATGACCCGCTCTCCCATCCCCCTGGAGTACCCCGCCATGGATGCGCGTGCCGCCCTTCCCGCCTATTCGCCCCAGTCCATCGCCCCGACGTCCGCCGCCCCGACGTCCGCCGAAGCCCCGGTCGTCGCGCTGAACGGCTTTGCCCGCCGCTTCGGCGACGTGACGGTGATCGAGGGCCTCGACCTCACCATCCAGCCCGGCGAGTTCGTCGCGCTGCTGGGCCGTTCCGGCTCGGGCAAGACCACCCTGTTGCGCACGCTGGCCGGGCTCGACAGCGCCGAAGGGCAGGACGTGCAGGTGCCCGCCGCGCGCGCCGTCGTGTTCCAGGACGCGCGCCTGCTGCCGTGGAAGAAGGTGTGGCGCAACGTCGCGCTTGGCCTGCGCGGCGGCGACATCCGCAACCGGGCGCAGGATGCCTTGCGCGAGGTCGGGCTTGGCCATCGCCTCGATGCCTGGCCGCTGACGCTGTCGGGCGGCGAGGCGCAGCGTGTCGCCCTGGCCCGTGCGCTGGTGCGCGAACCCAGCCTGCTGCTGCTCGACGAACCGTTCGCCGCACTCGACGCGCTGACACGCCTCAGGATGCACGACCTGGTCCTCAACCTGTGGCGCGCGCATCGCTGCGCGGTGCTGATGGTGACGCACGACGTCGACGAGGCGGTGGCGCTGGCCGACCGCATCCTCGTGCTCGACGGCGGCCGCATCGCCGCGGAAGAGCGCATCACGATCCCGCGTGGCCAGCGCGCCGAACTGACCCAGCCGCTGCGCCAGAAGCTGCTTGGCATTCTGGGTGGCACCGACGCCGCCGTCGACGAGCGCGTCATCCGCTTTCCTCAGGCATCTTACCCTCAGGCAGGCAGCCACCACGCGGCGCCGCTTCAGGTCGCCGGGGCCTGAGCCATGGCGACCCTTGCAACCCTGCCCGACCAGCCGGGCAACGATCAGGCCCGCACGCGCGCCGGCATCGGCCGCCTGCGCGGCTTCGTCACCAATCTGGCCGAACTGCTGGACAGCACGCAGGACGAACGCGAGATCCTCGAATCCGGCGCCAAGCTGCTCTCGCGCCTGATCGCGCAGGACGACTGGCTGCCCGATGCCTTCGCGCAGGCTCATCCCGATCGTTACCAGCAATACCTGCTCCACTGCGACAGCCGCGAGCGCTTCAGCGTGGTCTCGTTCGTGTGGGGGCCGGGCCAGGGCACGCCGATCCACGACCACCGCGTCTGGGGTCTCGTCGGGGTGCTGCGGGGCGCCGAAGCGTCCGAGCGCTTCGTTCGCCAGGGTGACGGCACGCTGCGCCCCACCGGCACCGTCGACATGCTTCATGCCGGCGCGGTCGAGGCGGTCAGCCCGCGCGTCGGCGACATTCACCGCGTCCGCAATGCCGTGCCGGACGCGCCCTCCATCTCCATCCACGTCTATGGCGCCAATATCGGCGCGGTCGAACGCGCAACCTACGATCTCGACGGCCGGGCCAAGCGCTTCGTCTCGGGATACGCCAACGACGTGGTCCCCAACCTCTGGGACCGATCGAACCCGTCATGACCACGCCCCAAGATATCCGCAATGCCCTGATCGCCCGCGGCGAGATCGCGCTGATCGACCTGCGTGAAGAAGCCGAGTTCGCGCGCGGCCACCCGCTTTTCGCCGCCCAGATCCCGCTGCGCCGTCTTGCCGTCGAGGCCCCCTGGCGCCTGCCGCGCAAGGACGTGCCGATCGTGGTCTACGACGCCGGCGAAGGCCTCGTCGCACCCGCGCTCGAGCAGCTCGCCGCCCTGGGCTTCACCCGCGCCAGCGCGCTGGAGGGGGGCCTCGCGGCCTGGCAGGCCGCAGGTTATGAACTGTTCGAGGATGTGAATTCCTACTCGAAGGCGTTCGGCGAACTGGTCGAACACCGCCGCCACACCCCCTCGTTGCCCGCGCCCGATGTCGCCGCGCTGATCGAGGAAAAGGCCGACATCGCGATCCTCGATGCCCGCCGCTTCGACGAATACGCGACGATGAGCATCCCCGGCGCAGTGAGCACGCCGGGTGCCGAACTGGTGCTGCGCGCCGGTGCGGTGGCGCCCGATCCCGACACCACGATCATCGTCAACTGTGCGGGCCGCACGCGTTCGATCATCGGCACGCAGTCGCTCATCAATGCCGGGCTGCCCAATCGCATCTATGCGCTGCGCAATGGCACGATCGGCTGGACGCTGGCGGGCCAATCGCTCGAGACCGGACAGCAGCGCCGCGCGCCCGAGCCCGAGGCCGACTGGGGCGACGAAGCCCGCGCCCGCGCGCGTGACGTCGCGTATCGCGCCGGGGTCCGCCACATCACCTGGGACGAGCTGGAGCACCTCGCCGCCGATACCGCGCGCACGCTCTATCGCTATGACGTGCGCCTGCCCGAAGCCTTCGCGGCGGGGCACCTGCCCGGCTTTCGCAATGCGCAGGGCGGCCAGCTGGTGCAGGAAACCGACCACTTCGCGCCCGTGCGCGGCGCGCGCATCGTCCTCGCGGACGACGTCGGACCGCGTGCCGACATGACCGCATCGTGGCTGGCGCAGCTGGGCTGGGATGTCAGCATCGTTGCCTGGCCGCAGGACCTGCCGCTCGAGACCGGCCCCGACGCGGCGCCGCCCCCGCGCGGCCCCGAAGGCCGCTACAAGCGACCCTACGAGGGCACCGACAATGCAGCGGCGGCCATGCAGGCCTATCTCGACTGGGAATTCGGCCTCGTCGAACAGTTGCAGCGCGATGGCACGCACGGCTTCTTCGTGATCTGACCGTCGATCGTACAGTATTTACAATACTCCGTCTGAATTGAGCAAATCCGGTTCGCGAAATTTCGACATGACGTCAAAATGGTTTCGATCCCGATAGACCTCACCATTCGAAGGAATTCCCCATGTCGCAAAGACAGCTTCGCCTCGGCTTTATCCTCCACGGTGTCGGCCCCGGCTGGGACGACTGGCGCCACCCTGACGCGGTGGTCGACGCGAGCACCAACTTCGGCTTCTACAAGCGCCAGGCGCAGTCTGCCGAGCGCGGCAAGTTCGACTACCTGTTCGTGGCCGACAGCGTCTCGATCAACGCGCGCTCCAGCCCGCACTACCTCAACCGGTTCGAGCCGCTGACCATCCTCTCGGCGGTAGCGGCGGTGACCGAGCGGATCGGCCTCGTGGGCACGGCGACCGTCTCGTACACCGAGCCTTACAACCTCGCGCGCCAGTTCGCCTCGCTCGACCACATCAGCGGAGGCCGCGCCGGCTGGAACGTGGTGACGAGCTGGCTCGAAGGCAGTGCTGCGAATTTCGGCAAGGACGAGCACCTCGCCCACGACACGCGCTATCGCCTTGCCGAGGAATATCTCGACGTGGTCAAGGGGCTGTGGGACAGCTGGGAAGACGATGCGCTGGTCCGCGACAAGGCCACCGGCCAGTTCCTCGATCCCGACAAGCTGCACGAGCTCAACCACAAGGGCGAGTTCCTCAAGGTCAAGGGCCCGCTCAACATCTCGCGGTCCAGGCAGGGCCAGCCGGTGATCTTCCAGGCCGGCTCCAGCGAGGATGGCCGCGCCTTTGCCGCGCGCCAGGCCGAAGCGATCTTCACGCACCAGGAGACGATCGAGGAAGCGCAGGCGTTCTATGCCGACATCAAGGCGCGTGCCCGCGGCTATGGCCGCGATCCCGACGGCGTATTCATCCTGCCCGGCGGCCGCGTCATCGTCGGCAGCTCCGAGGCGGAGGCCGAGGCGAAGTATCGCGAGCTGGCCGAACTCGGCAATCTCGAGAACGCGCTGCGTTCGCTCGGCCGCGGTTTCAACGACCACAACTTCAGCGTCTACGATCCCGACGGGCCGTTCCCGCACGCGGTGGCCGCCGAGGGCATCAAGAGCAACCAGAGCCAGTCCGCCCGCGTGCTGGCGCTGGCCGCACAGGGCCTGACGCTGCGCGAGATCGCGCTGCGCCTCGCCACACCGCGCGGGCATTTCGTGGGCACGCCCGAGCAGATCGCCGACCGTTTCCAGCACTGGCTGGAAAGCCGCGCCGCCGACGGCTTCAACCTGTTCGAGAGCCTGCCCGGCCAGCTCGACATCTTCGTCGATGAAGTCGTGCCGATCCTGCAGAAGCGCGGGATCTACAAGACCGACTACCCCGGCGAGACGTTCCGCGACACGCTGGGCCTGCCGGTTCCGGTCAACCGCCACACCGCCGCCCGCGCCGCGCGCACCGCGGCCTGACCGGAGCGACAATCTTGCCCCCCGTTGAACTTTCGTCCCTGACCCGCCGTCACGCCATCCTGGCGGCGGGTGCCTCCCTTGCCCTGGCCGCCTGCGGCCGGGGCAAGGGCAGCGCCCAGGTGCTGCGTGTCGGCAGCCAGAAAGGCGGCACCAAGGCGCTCGTCCTGGCCTCCGGCGTTCTCCAAGGCGTGCCCTACCGCATCGAATGGTCCGATTTTCCCGCGGCCCAGAACCTGCTCGAGGCGATCGCGTCCGGCGCGGTGGATGTCGGGCTTGCCGGCGATGCCCCGTTCCAGTTCGCCTACCAGGCGGGCAGCCCGGTGCGTGCCGTGGCCGCCATGGCGGCGACGCGTGACACGCCGGAGGGCGCCCTCGCGATCGTGGTGCCGGCGCGCTCGCCCGCACACGGCATCGCCGACCTTGCCGGCAAGCGCATCGCCACCACGCGCGGCAGCATCGGTCATTTCCTGATCCTGCGCGCGCTGCAGGAGGCCGGGCTCGCCAGCGATGCCGCCAGGATCGTGTTCCTGACGCCCAGCGACAGCAAGGCCGCGCTGCAGACCGGGGCGATCGACGCCTGGGCCACCTGGGCACCCTTTACCGTCGCCGCGCTGGCCGACGGCGCGCGCATCATCGTCGACGGGCGGCGCTATTCCAGCGGCTACGGCTTCGATGTCGCCAATACCGGCGCCATCACCGACAAGCGCACGCAGCTGGTCGATTTCCTCGGCCGCGAGGCGCGCGCGCTCGACTGGGCCAACGGCCACCGCGCAGATTATGCCAAGGTGCTGGCGCAGGAAACCGGCCTGCCCATGGCCATCGCGCTGGCGACGGTGGAGCGCAACACGCGCCAGCGCGTGGCGCTCGATGCCACGGCGATCGGCGCACAGCAGGTCGTTCTCGATACTTTCCGCAAGGCAGGCGACGTCAAGGCGCCGCTGCCACTCGACAAGGCCTTCGTCGCGCTCGGCTGAGCGCCAGGCGAGACCCAAACTTCGAACATTCCCAGGGGGACAATCATGAAATTCCTGCTCGCCACCACGGCGTTGGTGGCGGCCGTGCCTGCTGCGCGCGCCGCCGAGACACCCGCGCCTGCGCCCGCGACCGAGTCCGCAACGCCTGAGGATGCCCCCACCGGCATCATCGTCACCGGCGTGCGTGGCGGCCAGCCGCGGACCGTCGCCGACAGCCCGGTGCCGATCGACGTCATCACCCCGGCCGAGCTGAAGCAGACCGGTCGCACTGGTCTCAAGGAAATCCTCGGCAACATCATCCCCTCGCTGTCGATGCCCGCGTTGGGCGGCGGCGGCACCTCAGCGAGCGTGCGGCCGATCTCGATCCGCGGGCTGTCGGGCGACTATCTGCTGGTGCTGGTCAACGGCAAGCGCCGCCACACCACCTCGCTCATCAACAACCTCAGCCGAGTGTCGGGCGGCTCGACCCCGGTCGACGTCGACCTCATTGCCACCAATGCGGTCGGGCGCATCGAGGTGCTGCGCGACGGCGCAGCCGCGCAATACGGCTCCGACGCGATCTCGGGCGTCATCAACCTGATCCTCGACGACGCGCCCGAAGGCGGCGAATTCACCACCACCGCCGGCCAGCTCTACGAAAAGGGCGGCGCGCTGCTGCAGCAGACCCTGGGCTACGGCACGCGGCTGGCGGGCGACGGCTTCGTGCGCGTGGCTGTCGAAGCCAAGTACCACGACCGCGCCGACAGTTCCGCCGATCCGATCGCGCGGGTCTTCCCGCTGGTCAACGGACAGGCCGACCCGCGCGAGGGCAGCGTCAATCACGTCATCGCCGGCGGCTATGGCCGTTCCAACCGTGACAAGATCATCAACGGCACGATCAATGCCGAGGTGCCGCTGTCCGATGCCGCGCGGCTCTACGGCTTTTCCACGTTGAGCTATCGCGACATCAAGGACGCACGCGGCGCCTACGTGCCCGCCACCTCCAACGCGGTGCTGCCGCAGATCTACCCCGCCGGCTTCCAGGCCTATCGCCGGATCTGGGAATGGGACTACCAGACCACCTGGGGCGTCAAGACCGACGTGGGCGGCTGGGCGGCCGACCTGTCGACCAGCTATGGCCGTGATGCGGTGCGGCTGGGGGCCGAAAACGCGCTCAATCCCTCACTCGGGCCGAGCAGCAAGACCAGCTTCCGCATGGGGCGCCAGATCCAGACGCTGTGGGTCAACAACCTCGACCTCTCACACGGCTATGACATCGGCCTTGCCGACAAGCTCGAGGTCGCGCTGGGTGTCGAGCATCGCTACGAGCAGTTCATCAGCCGCGCCGGCGAGCCCGACAGCTATCGCGACGGCGGCTATGTCATCCCGCGCGATGCAACGCCGTTCGGCACCGCCTATGGCGGGCAGTCGCCCTCGCCGGGCCTCGTCTCGTTCACCGGCACCTCTCCGGCCGATGCCGCGCAAGTCTCGCGCAACAACATCGCGGCCTACGTCGATGTGTCGACCAAGGTCACGCCGGCTTGGTACGTCGGGCTGGCCGGGCGCTTCGAGCATTACACCGACAGTGCGGGCAATACGGTCAGCGGCAAGTTCTCGACCCGCTACGAGCTGGCGCCGGGCATCGCCTTGCGGGGCGGCGTGAACACGGGCTTCCGCGCGCCGTCGCTGGCGCAGACCGCGTTCTCGACCACGCAGAACACCGTAACGGTGATCGGCAACGAACGCATCCTCACCACCTCGAAGTTCCTGCCGGTGAACTCGGCGGCAGCCATCGCCCTCGGCGCCCAGCCGCTCAAGCCCGAAAAGTCACTGAGCTTTACCGCCGGCGCCACGTTCGAGCGCGGCGGTGCGCGCCTGACCATCGACGGCTACCAGATCCGCATCGACGACCGGATCGTGAAGACCGACTTCCTCGGCACGGCGGCGAACGGCGGCCGCGCGATCGCGGCGATCCTCAACGCCAATGGCGTGACCGGAGTGGACAGCGCGCAGTTCTTCACCAACGCGATCGACACGCGCACCCGCGGCATCGACGTGGTGGGCGAATACACCTGGCGCCCGGCAGGCCTGGGCACGCTGCGGCTCAACGCGGCGTGGGCCTACTTCGACACCAAGATCCTCCACGTCATCGCCAACCCGCGCCAGTTGTCGTCGCTCAACGTCGTGCTGTTCGGCCGGCAGGTGCAGCAGGATCTGCTCGTCGCCGTGCCCAAGAGCAAGATCGTCGCCTCGGCGAACTGGGACCTGGGGCGCTTCAATGCGCTGCTGCGCGCCACGCGCTTCGGCCGATACACCGAGAGCAGCACGGTCGCCGCGTCGGACCGCACGTTCGGCGCGAAGGTCGTGACCGACCTCGAACTGGGCTATCGCCTGTCGGACAAGGTGACCTGGTCGGTGGGCGCCAACAACCTGTTCGATGTCTATCCCGATCGCAACGGCCTCGTCGCGATCGACGGATCGGGCGCCTATGGCAGCTTTGCGCCGTTCGGCCTGTCGGGCGGGTTCTATTATACCCGTGTAGGGGTGACGTTCTGACGCGATAGTGGCAGGCGTTGCGATGGCCGGGCAGGCTTCCTAACTGGGACCTGCCCGGCCGGTCGTTCCTGCGCAGTCATCCGCCTGCGCGGTCATCGGCCCGCGTGGCCAGCGAAAAGGACACCGTGATGCCGCCAGTCGATCCGCTCGTCGCCGCGCGCCAGGCCGCTGCGCAATACTTGCGCGGGCGCGGATACACGGCCGATGCCCAGATGGTCGAGGCCGGCGAGGCGGACGACCTGCGCGAGATGGAGATCGCCCTCGCGCTCGTGAAGATCCTCCACGTCGCTCCGACGCCGCCGACCCGGATCAAGGGCCGGCGCATCGTTGGCGAGGAATGCTGACGCCGCTCAGGCGGTGGTCTGCAGCAAATCGCGCAGGGTCTCGGCGATCTGGCCGATCTGCGCTTCCTCGATGATCAGCGGCGGCGACAGCGCTATCGTGTCGCCGGTCACGCGGATCAACAATCCGCTGTCGAAGGCGCGGTGGAACACCTCCATCGCGCGCTCCCCCACCGCCCCGTCGCGCGGGGCCAGCTCGATCGCGGCGACGAGGCCGATGTTGCGGATGTCCACCACATGCGGGCAATCGCGAAGGCCATGGATCGCCTCCTCCCACAGCCCCGCCAGTGCGGCGGTGCGCGCGAACAGCGCCTCGTCCTCGTAGAGCGCCAGCGTGGCAAGGCCTGCCGCGGCGGCAAGCGGATGACCCGAATAGGTATAGCCGTGGTAGAACTCGATCCCCGGCAGCGCATGGTCGACGATCGCATCGTGCACCGCGCGGCTGGCGACCACCGCGCCCATCGGCACCGTCGCGTTGGTCAGGCCCTTGGCCAGCGTCAGGATATCCGGCGTGACGCCGAAGACGCCCGCCGCGGTCGCCGCGTCGCCGACGCGGCCGAACCCGGTGATGACCTCGTCGAAGATCAGCAGGATGCCGTGCTTGCGGGTGATCGCGCGCAAAGCCTCGAGGTAGCCTTGCGGCGGGACGAGGACGCCGGTCGATCCGGCCACCGGCTCGACGATCACCGCAGCGATCGTTTCGGCTCCGTGCAGCGCGACGAGGTCTTCCAGCTCTTCCGCCAGACCGCCATTGCCGGGCTGCAAGCCGCGCTGGAAGCGTAACGCCTGGCCATGGGTGTGGCCGAGATGGTCGACACCCCACAGCTGCGAGACATAGCGCCGGCGATTGCCACCGATCCCGCCCACCGAGATGCCGCCGAAGTTGGTGCCGTGATAGCCGCGCTGCCGGCCGATCAGGCGGAACCGGCCATGGTCGCCGCGCGCCTGGTGATAGGCGAGCGCCATCTTGAGCGCGGTCTCGACGCTTTCCGAGCCGGAATTGGTGAAGAACACGCGATCGAGGCCCTCGGGCATCATCCCCGCCAGCTTGCTCGCCAGCTGGAACGGCAGCGGGTGTCCCAGCTGGAACGTCGGCGCGAAGTCCAGCTCGCCGGCGGCGGCACGGATCGCCTCGGTGATCGGCGCCCGCGCGTGCCCGGCGTTGACGCACCACAGGCCCGAGGTCGCATCGAGCACCCGGCGCCCGTCGGTGGTTGTGTAATGCATCCCACTGGCCGAAGCGAAAAGCCGCGGGTTCGCCTTGAAGTGCCGGTTGTTGGTGAACGGCATCCAGAAATGCGACAGGTCGAGTCCGGCGGGTGCGGCCTGGTCGGCGTCGAGCGTCTGCGTACTGGCCATCGCCTCGGGTCTCCTGTGTGTAGCGGTTCTGGGGCGGTCCGACATGGCACCGCATGACGCGCGAAGACAAGTCCCGCTCTCTCCTGCCCGGCTCTTGTGCAGCCCGCACCCCGTGCATCGTGCGTTGCATCGCGCCGGGCTTGCGGGCATAGCCCGCGGCACCATGCACGATATCCGCCTGATCCGCGAAAACCCGCAAAGCTTCGACGCCGCCCTTGCCCGCCGTGGGGCCGCGCCCGCCTCGGACACCCTGCTGTCGCTCGACAGCCGCCGCCGCGAGGTGGCGACACGGATGCAGGAGGCGCAGGCACGCCGCAACGAGGCCTCGAAGCTGATCGGCGCGGCCATGGCCAAGGGCGACAAGGACGCGGCCGAGGCGCTCAAGGCCGAAGTCGCCACGCTCAAGACCACGCTGCCCGCGCTCGAGGAAGAAGAGCGCCAGCTGAGCGCCGAGGCGCAGGCCGCCCTTGCCGCGCTGCCCAACCTGCCGCTCGACAGCGTGCCCGATGGCGCCGACGAGGCCGACAACGTCGAAGTGCTGCGCTGGGGCACGCCGCGCAGCTTCGCCTTCACCCCCCGGGAGCACGCCGACCTTGGCCCCGCGCTCGGGCTCGACTTCGAGACCGGGGCGCTGATCTCGGGCGCGCGGTTCACCTTCCTGCGCGGCCAGATGGCGCGGCTGCAGCGCGCGCTGGCGCAGTTCATGCTCGATCACCAGACCGGCGTGAACGGCCACGTCGAATGCGCCCCGCCGCTCTTGGTCAAGGACGAGGCCGTGTTCGGCACCGGCCAGCTGCCCAAGTTTTCCGAGGACCTGTTCCGCACCACCGACGGGCGCTGGCTGATCCCCACCGCCGAAGTGTCGCTGACCAATTCGGTGCGCGAGCAGATCCTGCCCGAGGCGACGCTGCCGCTGCGCCTCACCGCGCTGACGCCGTGCTTCCGCTCCGAGGCGGGTGCGGCCGGGCGCGATACGCGCGGCTATATCCGCCAGCACCAGTTCGAGAAGGTCGAGCTGGTCACGATCTGCGCGCCCGAGCAGTCCGAGGCCGAGCACGAGCGGATGACGCTGGCGGCGGAATCGGTGCTGCAGGCGCTCGAGCTGCCCTATCGCAAGGTCCTCCTTTGCGCCGGCGACATGGGCGCGACCGCGCGCATCACTTACGACCTCGAGGTCTGGCTGCCCGGCCAGGGTGCCTATCGCGAGATTTCCTCGTGCTCGAACTGCGGCGATTACCAGGCGCGCCGCATGAACGCGCGCTACCGGCCCAAGGGGGGCAAGGGCACCGAATTCGTCCACACGCTCAACGGCTCGGGCCTCGCGGTCGGCCGGACGCTGGTGGCGGTGCTGGAAAACGGACAGCAGGAAGACGGCTCGGTCGACCTGCCCTCCGTGCTGCACCCCTACATGGGCGGGCTCACCCGCCTCGTGCCGCAAGGCTGAGCGGGGCGGCGGCGATGAGGATGCGGTGGACCAGCGCCAGCGCATTCGCCCTGCTGTCGCTCGCCACGCCGGTTCGCGCCGCCCAGCCGGCCCAGCAAACCCAGCCTCCGATCGTCGCGTGGACCTATGTCGTCCGCGCAGGCGATACCTTCGCCACCATCGCGCAGCGCATGGGCGTGCCGATGGCGGCGCTGGCGGCGGAAAACCACATCCCGCTGCCCTACCTGATTACCGAGGGCCAGGTGCTGCGCCGGCCCTCGACGACGCCGATGCCGATCCCCGCGTCGTCGCCCGTGCCGCGCCCGGTTCCTCCTCGCAGCGCACCGCCATCCCGCCCGATGCCGGCCCCCAGACCCGCGCCGCGCCCCCTGCCCGCCAATCGCCCAGAAGCTGGCGCCCCGCGTCTGTCATGGCCGACCTCGGGCGCCATCGCGGTGCGCTTTGGCGAACTGGTGAACCGCCGCCCCAACAACGGCGTCGACCTCGCCGCGCTGCCCGGCACGATGGTCCACGCCGCAGCGGCGGGCCGCGTGGCCTTTGCCGGGACCGAGCCCGAACGCTTCGGCCAGCTGATCGTGATCGACCACGGCGGCGGCTGGGTCACCGCCTATGCCTATCTCGGCAAGGTCGAGGTCCGCGAGGGCCAGCAGGTCGCCGCCCGCCAGTCGATCGCACGCATCGGCCGCAGCGGCGAAGCCAGAAAGCCCACGCTGCACTTCGAACTGCGGCGCAACAACGTGCCGAGGGACCCCGCGCCTTATCTGCCGGTGCGGTTCTAGGCCGCCTTCCCCTCCGTCAGCCCTGCGGGCTGCCACCTCCCCATCACATGGGGAGGATCCAATCCTCCCTGCCGAAGGTGGGGAGGGGGACCGCCGCGAAGCGGTGGTGGAGGGGTGATCCCGCCATTTCCGCAGGAACTCAAGTTCAGGATTGGCTACGACGGACGCATCAATGCTGCATGTCCATCGCCCTCGCCCGCCGCCTACGCCGCGAGATGTCACTGCCCGAAGTGCTGCTCTGGCAGCACCTTCGACGCCAGGTCGCCGGCATCAAATTCCGGCGCCAGCATCCTTGCGGGCCTTACGTCCTCGATTTCTGGTGCGCCGCAGCCAGGGTGGTGGTCGAAATAGACGGTTTTGCCCACGATACGGGCGATCGTCCGGAACGCGATGGTGTGCGAAACCAGTGGATGAAGGAGCGCGGGATGACGGTGCTGCGCATTGCGGCGAAGGACGTTCTGCGTGATCCTGTCCGCGTGGCCGAGGGCATCGCGGCGTTCTGCCATGATCGCTTGGGTCGACGCTAAACACGACCCCTCCGTCAGCCCTGCGGGCTGCCACCTCCCCGCCGCTGCGCGGCAGGGAGGAACAGATCCTCCCCATGCAATGGGGAGGGGGACCGCCGGCGCAGCCGGTGGTGGAGGGGGCAAGCGCCCTCAGTGCAGCAGAAAGAACACCAGCCCCATTGCCAGATAACTCAGCAGCACGCAGCCCGCGTCGATCAGCGCGAGGCGCGTTGAGATGCGTTGCTGAGTATAGCTGATCCACAGGCCCGGGATGACGAAGGCCCCCGCCAGCCCCCCCGACATCATGAAGTAGAGCCAAGGCTTCACCGCCAGTGTGGCCGGGCCGACGCGGGCGAACATGTGGCCCATCATGCTGGCGCTGACGAACAGCAGCGCGGCGGTGATCAGCACCGTGCGTGCAGGCGCGATGCGCAGGCCGAGGCCGCCGGGGCCGACTTCGGCGAGCCGGGCGCGGCCGAACAGCGGGCCATACCACAGGCCCTGCACCGCCAGCGCACCAAGCACCGCCAAGACCACCGCGAACCAGTTAACCGGACCCATTGCACCTCTTTCCTGTGCCACGCCCCCGTGTCCGCCGTGCCTAGACCCCATGGCCGCCCGGTGCAAACCTGTGACTGGATTTCGACGCAATTTCCGCCACGCCCTGCCGCAAGGCCGGGCAAACCGGCCCCGACGCACCGGCCCCATGCACCAGAGGGTGACGCCGGCGCCATTTGCGCGTATGGGCGCGCGCATAATGGCCAGTCTTCCCCCCGAGTCCATCGACACCGCCCTTCCCGCCCCCGAGCCGCGCCGCGTCGGCATGGTCAGCCTCGGCTGCCCCAAGGCGCTGGTCGATTCCGAGCGCATCCTGACGCGCCTGCGCGCCGACGGTTATGCCATGAGCGCCGATTATGCCGGCGCCGACGTCGTCCTCGTCAACACCTGCGGCTTCCTCGACAGCGCCAAGGAAGAGAGCCTGGCCGCGATCGGCGAGGCGATCGCCGAGAACGGCCGCGTGATCGTGACCGGCTGCATGGGCAACGAGGCGGACGCAATCCGCGCCCGCTTCCCCGATGTGCTCGCGGTTACCGGCGCGCACCAGTACGAGGCGGTGGTCGAGGCCGTGCACGAGGCCGCGCCCCCGTCGATGGGCCCGTACTTCGACCTCATCCCCCAGGCCTTCGACGACGAGGGCGGAGTCAAGCTGACGCCGCGCCATTTCAGCTATCTGAAAATTTCAGAGGGCTGCAACCACGCCTGCTCGTTCTGCATCATCCCAGACCTGCGCGGCAAGCTGGCGAGCCGGCGGATCGACGCCGTGCTGCGCGAGGCCGAGAAGCTGGTCGCTGCGGGCACCCGCGAATTGCTGGTGATCAGCCAGGACACTTCGGCCTATGGCGTGGACGTGCGCCACGAGACGCGCCAGTGGAAGGGCCACGAGGTGCGCACGCACATGACCGACCTTGCGCGCGAGCTGGGCCAGTTGCGCACACCCGACGGCCAGGTGCCGTGGGTGCGCCTGCATTACGTCTATCCCTATCCGCACGTCGACCAGGTCATTCCGCTGATGGCGGAAGGGTTGCTGACGCCCTACCTCGACATTCCGTTCCAGCACGCCAGCCCCAAGGTGCTGCGCGCGATGCGGCGCCCGGCAAACGAGGCCAAGGTGCTCGACCGGATCAAGAGCTGGCGCGCGATCTGCCCCGACCTCGCGATCCGCTCGAGTTTCGTGGTCGGCTTCCCCGGCGAGACCGAGGAGGACTTCCAGTACCTGCTCGACTGGCTCGACGAAGCCCAGCTCGATCGCGTCGGTGCCTTCCGGTTCGAGCCGGTCGAGGGCGCCGCTGCCAACCTGCTGCCCGATGCCGTGCCCGAAGAGGTCAAGGAAGAACGCTTCGCGCGCATCATGGCCAAGACCGAGGCGATCAGCGCCGCGCGGCTCGCCGCCAAGGTCGGCCGGACGATCCGCGTCATCATCGACGAGGTGGGCGAACCCGACGAGGACGGCGACATCGGCGCCACTGGCCGCAGCCAGGCCGATGCACCCGAGATCGACGGCGCGGTCTACCTGCGCGAAGTGCCGGCAAGCCTCAAGGCCGGCGACTTCGTCGACGTGCTGGTCGAGGAAGCGGATGCGCACGACTTGTACGGGGTGATTGCGGGCGCCTGAGGGCCCCTCCACCACCCGCTGCGCGGGCGGTCCCCCTCCCCGCCTCCGGCAGGGAGCATCATAAGGTCCGCCCCATCAGCGATCGGGACGTGGCAGACCGCGCAGCGGGCTGACGGAGGGGCTGAGGCCTTCTCAGCCGTCGAGCGCTTCGACCTTGCTGTCACGCGGGCGGACGAACACGCGCGCCACGATCGGGAATTGCGCCGCGACGTCGGTTTCGATCGCGAGGACGATGCGCTCCACGTCGCGGGCGGTGATCGTGTCCTCGAAGTCGGCGCTGATGATGACGGTCACCATCGTCGGCGCGCTATGGACGGTCAGGACCTCGTGGACCTTGCACACGCCGGGGCGCCCGGCGGCAAGGCGGTGGATCGCCGCGACCAGCTTGGGGTCGGCGCTCTCGCCGATCAGCAGGCCCTTGGCCTCGTAGAGCAGGACCAGCGCCAGCCCACCGAGTACGACGCCGATGAGCACCGAGGCGAGGCCGTCCCACACCGGGTTGCCGGTCAGGAGACTGAGTGCCAGGCCCGCAGCGGCAACGACGAGGCCGGTCAGCGCGCCTGAATCCTCGAGCAGGATAACCAGCGTCGGCGCGTCCTTGGTGTCGCGTATGGCGGCCCACACCGTGCCGCGCCGGCCCTTGTTGAAATCGCCCAGCGCCGCCAGGATCGACCAGCCTTCGAGCGCGAAGGCGACACCCAGCACGATGAAGGCGATCAGCGGGCTGGTCGCCGGTTCGGGATGCAGGATATGCAGCACGCCCTCGTAGACCGAGACGCCCGCGCCCAGCGCGAAGACCAGGATCGCGACGATGAAGCTCCAGAAGTAGAGCTCGCGGCCATAGCCGAAGGGGTGCAGCGCATCGGCCGGCTTGGTCGCGCGGCGGCGACCATGGAGCAGCAGCAGCTGGTTGCTCGAATCGACCAGGCTGTGGACGCCCTCGGTGAGCATGGCCGACGATCCGGTCACCGCCGCGGCGGCGAACTTGGCGACGGCGATGCCCAGATTGGCGCCGAGCGCGATGAGAATGGTGCGTGTCGATCCCCCGGCCATCGCCGTGTCTATCCCCTGTCAGTGCGGTCCTGACCCGGCTAACGCGCGAAGGCGGGGGATGTCACCCGAAAGAATTTAGAGCACTCTAAGCCGCGAGGCGCGAGAGGCCCCCGGCGGCATCCAGCGCCGCGGCATTGCCCACCGCGAACTTGCCGACCAGCCCGCCCAGCGCATTGGCCTCGTTGGACAAGCTGCGCGAGGCGGCGGTCGCTTCCTCGACCAGCGCGGCGTTGGCCTGCGTGATGCGATCCATGTCGGACACCACCGAATCGACCTGGCGGATCGCCGCCGCCTGCTCCTCGGCCGAGCGCGCGATCGTCTCGATCATGCCCGACAGGCGCGAGGTTCGCTCGACGATCTGGCCGAGCGCGCCCTGCGTGTCGCCGATCATGCGCACGCCGTTGCCCACGTCGCGCCCACTGGTCTGGATGATCGCGGTGATTTCCTTGGCGGCGTCGGACGAGCGCTGGGCCAGGCTGCGCACTTCGCTGGCGACGACTGCAAAGCCGCGGCCGGCATCGCCTGCGCGCGCCGCCTCGACCCCGGCGTTGAGTGCGAGCAGGTTGGTCTGGAAAGCGATACCCTCGATCAGCGCGACGATCTCCTGCATGCGCTGGCTCGACTTGCTGATCTCCTCCATGGCGGCGACGGCGTGGGCCATGGTGTCGCCGCTCGACCGCGCTTCGTTGCTGGTCTCGCGCGCGGTGTCACTGGCTTCCTTGGCAGTCTGCGCGGTCTGGGCGACGGTCGTCGACAGCTGGCGCACGGCGGCGGCGGATTCCTCGAGCGCGGCGGCCTGGTTCTCCGTGCGGCTCGACAAGTCGTGGCTGGCCGATGCGATCTCTCCGGCGCCGAGCTGGACGCCTTGCGCGGCCCGGTTGACCGCGGCGAGGGCCGAGGCCAGGCTCTGCGCCGAGGCATTGTAGTCGACGCGCAACTGCTCGTAATCCTCGGGGAAAGTCTCGTCGATGCGATGGTCGAGCCGGCCGTCGCGCATGGCGGCAAGCCCCTTGCCGAGAGCCCCCACCACCTGCTGCTGCACCGCCACGCGGCGTTCCACCGCCTTGGCCGCGCGGACAGCGACCATGTCCTTGATCGCATCGAGCGCGCGCGCGACGGCGCCGATCTCGTCGGGGGCATCGCGGCCGGGCACGTCGCGATCGAGGTTGCCGCCGGCCATGTCCTCCATCGCGGCGACCAGCGTCGCCAGCGCGCGGGTCACGCGCCGGTGCAGCACCAGGCCGACACCGATCGCCAGGGCGAGCGAGGCGGCCGCCACGGCCAGCGCGATGCGATTGAGCATATGCGAATGGGCGACGGCGCGGGCCACGTCGGCCTGCGCCTGCTTCGAGTTGCGCGAGGCCAGCGTCGCGATGCGATCGCCGATGTCCTCGGCCATCGGGTTGAGCGTGCGCGTGAACGCGGCATAGGCCTCGGTGTTGTGCTGGCCGAGCGACAGGTCGCGCACCGGCCTCGCCTTGTCCTCCCACGCCTTCACGCGCTCGCGCAGGTCCTCGATCGCCGCGACGTTGACCGTATCCGAGGCCGGAACGTGGGCGCGATAGACGTCGAGCCGCTGCTTGAGTGCATCGAGCTTGTCCTGGAAGGCCTGATCCAGCCGCCGGGTCTCGGCGTCGTTGGTCGAGACGATATCGCTGGCCAGCAGCGAACGGGTATCACCGCTCAGCCCGCGCAGCTGGGTCAGCGCATCGAGCGCGGGGACCGACTGGTTGGCGACCTGGTCAAGCTCGTGCCCGAGCGATGATGCAGCAAGATAGGCCGTGCCCGCGCCGGACAGCGCGGCAACGGCCAGCAGGCCGACGCCGAGGTAGGTGATTGCCCCGATCTTCAGATTGCCGAACATCGCCATGCGCGTATCCCCATAGGCCAGAGCGCGCTGCGTTGCGCGCGGTACCCGGGGGTGATGGCGGCTTACCGATTAAGGCCGCGACCGCGCCGGCATAGGGACATTTGCGGGTTACCGAAGGCTGGAGACCTCGGGCATCAAAACGCAACGCGAGGGCAACTCCCTTTCGAAAGAGGCTCCTTCTCCGGAGGGGCCTGACGCGTTAGGGCATCGCGATGAAGATCATGTTCGTCATGCTGCTGGCATCAGCGACAGCCGCAGTGCAGGTCCAGGCAGCGCAAGCACGCCCCAGTGAGAGTGCAACAATGAACGACGCGACAAACGTGATTGCCGTGGACCACACGGGCTTCGCCGTATCGTCTTTGGACGAAGCCATCCGATTTTGGACGGAAGCGCTCGGCTTCACACTGGAGCGACAATCCGAGATGGGGGGCGACTTCCTGCATCAGGTGACAGGCGTCGATGATCCGGCTGTGAAAACCGCGATCGTCAGGGCGCCGAGCGGTTACGTGGTCGAGCTGTTGCAATATTCAAAAGGGCACCAGAACGGGGCGGTGCCCGATAGCGCGGGAGCGATCGGTGCAGCCCACCTCGCGTTGACCGTGAAGGATATCCACGCCGCGATTGCCCGCGTCGAGGCAGCAGGATGGAAGGCGAAGGGTGGCCCGCTGCCCATTGCGGGGGGGCCACGCAAGGGAACCCTGGTGGTCTATATTTCAGGCCCCGATCATATCACGATTGAACTGATGCAGCCCCCATCCCGCTGATGGGGCGTGGGGACGTTCCGCCGCTTCGGGTCATTTCACTCATCATTCCCGCGTAGGCGGCAATCCGTTTCCCGGACCAGGATCGGAAACCGGTACACAGTCCAGCTTGTTCTGGAGCCGCTGGATTCCCGCCTTCGCGGGAATGACGAGGTTGGATGCGACAAAGGCCGCTGCGCACCACTTCCGGCCCTATTCCTTGTCATTCCCGAGCAGGCGGGAATCCACTAGCCCCCGTCTTTCCAACCCGCCGAACTACACGGCCTAGAGCCAGCCGATCCGACGGAAACGCAGGTAGAGGAAGCCGCAGACCGTCGCGATCAGGCCGAGTGCGAAGTAGTAGCCGTAGCGCCAGTGCAGCTCGGGCATGAATTCGAAGTTCATGCCATAGACCCCGGCGATCGCGGTCGGTACGGCGAGCAGCCCGGCCCAGGCCGCCAGCTGGCGCGTCATTTCGCCCTGGCGGTGCTGTTCGAGCAGGCTGGCGGTCTCGACGATCGCCGCCAGCGTTTCCTTGACCGCGCGCATCCGCGCCATCGCGCGGCGGACATGGTCGAGCACGTCGCGGAACCAGATCCGCGCGGTCGGGTCGATCATCGCCAGTTCGGCCTCGGCCAGGCGCTGGCACACTTCCTCCATCGGCCCGATGATCCGCTCGAACCCGCGCAACTGGCGGCGCAGGCGGAAGATGCGGCGGATGGTCTGCTGGTCGGGGAAGGTATCGATCGCCGATTCTTCCATGCCGTGCGCCACGGATTCGAGGCGATCCATGATCGGCATGTAGCCATCGACGACGAAATCGAGCACGGCATGGAGCACGTAGTCGGCGCCCTCCGACAGGCGCTCCGGGTCCGCCTCGAGCGTGCGGCGCACGTCGTGATGCGCACGGCTCGAGCCGTAGCGGACCGAGATGATGAAGTCGGCGCCGAGGAAGAACGCGGTCTGGCCATAGGACAGCACTTCGCCGCTGCCGAGCGTGACGGTGCGCGCCACGACGAACAGGTGGCGCTGGTAGACATCGACCTTGGGCATCTGCTGCGGGTTGATCGCATCCTCCACCGCGAGCGGATGCAGGCCATATTGCCGGGTGACGAGATCGATTTCCTCGGGCGTCGGCTCGCATAGCCCGACCCAGTCGAAGCCGCCCTCGGGCACGTTGCAGGGGCTGCCGTCGAGGCTGAGCGGGCCGGGCTGCCGCACGGTCGACTGATGGCTGGGATCCTGGACGTAGCGGCGCGCGGCAATGATCGTCATGGCGCGCTACTTGGGGCGGCGCGGGCAAAAGCGCAATGCAGCTGGCCTGCGCCAATGCTGTGGCGTAGACGGGCGCGTGGCCTATAGCGGTGAGCATGACCACCGTTTCGCGCGCACCCGACATCGATGTCGCCATCATCGGCGCGGGGATCAGCGGCATCAGCATGGCCGCGCACATCGCGCGCGATTGCCCCGGGCGCAGCTTCACCCTGATCGAGCGGCGCGCCAACCTGGGCGGGACATGGGACCTGTTTCGCTATCCCGGCGTGCGCTCGGACAGCGACATGCATACACTGGGCTTCGGCTTTGCGCCCTGGACCGACCCGGAAGCGATCGCCGATGGCGATGCGATCCTGCGCTATCTGGGCCGCGTGGTCGACGAGCATGACCTGCGGCGCCACATCCGCTTTGGCCAGCGCGTGACCCATGCCGACTGGGACAGCCCCAACTGGGACAGGGAGGCCGCCTGCTGGACCTGCACCACGATCGATGAGGCGGGGCGCGAAGATCGCATCCGCGCGCGCTGGCTGGTGCTGGCCGCGGGGTACTACGACCAGGACGAGGCGCATGACCCGGCCCTTCCCGGCGAGGCGGCCTTTGCCGGGCAGATGGTGCATCCGCAATTCTGGCCGCGCGATCTTGCCTGGCAGGGCAAGCGCGTGGTGGTGATCGGCTCGGGCGCGACCGCAGCGACGCTGGTGCCTGCTCTTGCCAACGAGGCGGCAGGCGTCGTCATGCTGCAGCGGACCCCCACCTGGTACATCGCCAGCCCGCGGCGCGATTCCATCGGCGCTGCCCTCCACCGCCTGCTCCCGGCGCGCTGGGCCTCAGCGCTGATCCGCACGCGCAACATCCGCCTCAACGGCTGGTTCTACAACCGCGCCCGCCGCGCGCCCGACAAGGTCGGGGCCTGGCTCAAGCGGCAGGCCGCGCGCGCGCTTGGCCCGGCCTGGGACGAGGCCGCTTTCAGCCCGCCCTATGGCCCGTGGCAGCAGCGCCTGTGCCTGGTGCCCGATGGCGACCTGTTTGCCGCGATCCGCGCCGGCAAGGCCCGCGTCGTCACCGGCACGATCGCCGGGATCGAGCCCGACGGCATTCGCCTTGACAGCGGGGAGCGGCTTGGTGCCGACGTGATCGTCAAGGCGACCGGGCTCAAGCTCGCGATCGCCGGCAAGATCGCGCTTGGCGTCGATGGCAGGCCGGTGCACTTTCCCGACCACGTGCCCTACAAGGGCGCGATGCTGTCCAACCTGCCGAATCTGACGCTGGTGTTCGGCTATCTCAACGCCTCGTGGACGCTGCGCGCCGACCTCGTCGCCGTCTTCACCACGCGCGTTCTCAACCACATGGCCGCGACCGGCACCCGGGTGGCGACGCCGGTGCTGCCGCAAGACCACGGGCTGGAGCCGGACCCGGAACTGGCGTTCTCGTCGGGTTATCTGGCGCGCGGCTGGGCGATCATGCCGCGTAACACCACCGACCAGCGCTGGCGGCTCAACCACGACTATCTGGCCGACCGTACCTTTCTTGCCCGCGATCCGATCGACGACGGGCACCTGCGCTTCACATGACGATAGGCGCGCTTGCGCCCGCCCCGCTTTGCGCTAACCATCGCAGCCGATGACCGATCGCATCTTCACCGCCGCCCTCCTCGTGATCGGGGACGAGATCCTGTCCGGCCGGACGCACGACAAAAACATCGCGCAAGTGGCGACCTGGCTTAACGTCCAGGGCATCCGCCTGGCCGAAGTGCGCATCGTCGCCGATGACGAGGCCGCGATCGTCGAGGCGGTGAACACCCTGCGCGCGCGCAACGACTACCTGTTCACCACCGGCGGCATCGGCCCCACGCACGACGACATCACCGTG
The DNA here is from genome assembly GCF_036803765.1 of Novosphingobium sp. Taxonomy (GTDB): domain Bacteria; phylum Pseudomonadota; class Alphaproteobacteria; order Sphingomonadales; family Sphingomonadaceae; genus Novosphingobium. The sequence continues at coordinate 37,239 of NZ_DAIRTS010000023.1, read as the reverse complement.
GATTCGGTCGCCGCAGCAATCGGCGTGCCGGTCGAGGTCCACCCCCAGGCCCGCGCGATCCTCGAGGCCTATTATGCCCCGCGCGGCGGGGTGAACGAGGCGCGCCTGCGCATGGCGCGCGTGCCCGCCGGGGCCAGCCTGATCGAGAACGCTCTGTCGGGCGCGCCGGGCATCAAGGTCGCCAACATCTTCATCCTGGCGGGCGTGCCGCATATCGCGGGCGAAATGCTCGCCGCGCTGACCGGGACGCTCGAGGGCGGGCTGCCGATGCTGTCGGCGACCGTGGGATGCTGGGTTGCCGAGAGCGAGGTGGCCGACCTGCTGCGCGAGACCGAACGCAGCCATGCCGGGTGCCAGATCGGCTCCTACCCCTTCTTCCGCGAGGGCCGCGTCGGGGCCAACTTCGTCATCCGCTCGACCGATGCCGGCGTGCTGGAGACATGCCGGACAGACCTGATCGCGGGGCTTCGCGGCATCGGTCTCGATCCTGCCGAGGGCGGGATCTGACCCGCAACCGCCTCCGCATGGGGATCGGCCTCGCCGCCGCATGGGGCCTGCAAGGCTGTGCGGGGATGGCCGACCGCCATGCCCTGCCCCGGCTGGAGGCGACCCTGGCCGCACAGCCCAGCGCGACGGCGGCGCTACAGGGCTGGTGCGCGGAGCGCCGGCTGGCCGATCCGCCGGTGATCCGGGCGGAAGCTGACCGCACGCCGCTTGCTGCCCCGCATGCGGTGCGCACGGCCCTGGGCATCGCCGCCGACACGCCACTCGGCCATCGCCGGGTGAGGCTGGTGTGCGGCGGCGTGGTGCTGTCGGTGGCGCACAACTGGTTCGTGCCCGAACGGCTGACGCGGGCGATGACCGACACGCTCGATCAAACCGACACCCCCTTCGGCACGGTCGTCGCGCCGCTGCAGTTCACGCGCCAGCGGCTCGAGCAGCGACGTGGGCGCCTCGCGTTGTGTCCGCCAGGGACCGTGCTGTCGCACCGCGCCGTGCTCCGCCGGCCCGATGGCGCGGCGATCAGCGTGGTGGTCGAATGCTATACCCGCGCGGCGCTTCAGACGCCGCCGGCCTCGCTGCGCTGATCGGGCATGACCACGCTGCGCGCCCGTGAGAGCGCGGCGGAAGCAAGCAGCACCGGTTCCAGCACCGCCATGCCGACAAGCACGCCAAGCAGGCGATCGTAACCGGGCGCGATGTGCGCCGCGTCCCAGCTGTCGGGCACCAGCACGACGAGCATGGCCAGCGTGAACTGCGTGCCGACATAGCCGCGTCCATGATCGCCGTTCTCGAGGTGCCGGCCCAGCGCCACCCCCGCAGCGGTGCCGACCAGCATGACCACTGCGCGCGCCTCGCCATGCAGCAGCCCGGCCAGCGCCAGCACCAGCGCCGCCAGCAGCCCCCCCGCCGCGCAGCCGAGCAAGCGTTGCCACAGCCGGCGGCTGACATGCCGCAACCCGTTCGCGCCATCGACCGCCGTCACGGGAATCAGCATGACCGCCATGATCGTGATCGCGCCCGAGACCAGCGCAGGAAGGTCGGTGATCGTCGCCAGCGCCAGCAGCAGCGCCAGGGCCACCCCACCCCGCCCGCCATGCCACAGCGCGTCGGGCCGCCAGCCCACGCCCACGGGCTTGGGCGCGCGGATCGCGGGCCAGCGGCGGCGCAGCGTGAAGGACGAGGCAAGGCTGACCGCCATGCAGGCCGCCGTCCCCGCCAGCGTCTCGATCATCCGCATATGCGCGAAGGCCCGCGGGTCGGCGGTGGGCATGGCGATGCGATCGAACAGCATCATCGCGAAAGTCAGGCCCATGAACAGCCAGGCATAGGCATGGCGCGCGGTGATCGCGCCATAAAGGCTGATCGTGCCGGCCAGTGCGATGGCGATCATCAGTACGGCCGGCTGGTGACCTGCGGTCTCCAGCACGGCAAGACCGAGCAGGACGCCGACCGCAGTGCCGATGATGCGCAGGATCGCGCGGCGCAGCGTTTCGAGAGGATCGCCGCGCATGACCATGTAGCCGGTAAACGCGGCCCACGAGACATGGGTTGCACCGATGACATGCGCCACCAGGATCGCCAGCAGCACCGAGGCGACGCATTCGGCCTCGTCGACGAGGCGCGGGGCGAGCGTGGCTGGCGAGGTGTCCGGCGCAGATTTCGTCATCGGCATGGTGCTAGGGAACGCCCTGCCAAAAGAAAAGGGGCCGGAAAGGCGAACCCTTCCGACCCCGTTTTTGCGGTGCGGGCTTGCGCCGGCGATCAGCCGCCGTGGACTTCGGCCACGTCGACCTTGATGCCGGGGCCCATCGACGACGACAGGCCGACCTTGCGCAGGTACTTGCCCTTGGCGCCCGACGGCTTGGCCTTGACGATCGCATCGACGAAGGCGTCGAAGTTGGCGCGCAGCGCTTCGTTCGAGAACGAGAGCTTGCCGATGCCGCCGTGGATGATGCCGGCCTTTTCGACGCGGAACTCGATCTGGCCGCTCTTGGCAGCCTTCACGGCGTCAGCGACGTTCGGGGTCACGGTGCCGAGCTTCGGGTTCGGCATCAGGCCCTTGGGGCCCAGCACCTTGCCGAGGCGGCCGACGATGCCCATCATGTCGGGCGTCGCGATCACGCGGCCATAATCGAGGTTGCCGTTCTGCATGTCCTCGAGCAGGTCTTCCGCACCGACCTTGTCGGCGCCGGCGGCGAGAGCGGCTTCAGCCTTGTCACCGCGCGCGAACACGGCGACCTTGACGTCCTTGCCGGTGCCCGAGGGCAGCGTGACCATGCCACGGACCATCTGGTCGGCGTGACGCGGGTCGACGCCCAGGTTCAGCGAGATCTCGAGGGTCTCGTCGAACTTGGCGCTCTTGAGGTCCTTCAGCGTCTGGATCGCGGCGTCGATGCCGTGCAGCTGCTGATTGTCGCCCAGCTTCTCAACCAGGGCCTTCTGCTTCTTGGTCTGCTTTGCCATGGTCTCAGCCCTCCACAACCTGCAGGCCCATCGAACGGGCCGAGCCCTCGATGATCTTGGCGGCCTGTTCGATGCTGTTCGCGTTCAGGTCCTTCATCTTGGACTGAGCGATTTCTTCCAGCTGCGCGCGGGTGATGGTGCCGGCCGAAGCCTTGCCCGGGGTCTTCGAGCCCGACTTGATGCCCACGGCCTTCTTGATGAAGTAGGTGGCGGGCGGAGTCTTGGTCACGAAGGTGAACGAGCGGTCCGCATAGACCGTAATCACGGTCGGCAGCGGGGTGCCCTTTTCCACTTCCTGGGTGGCGGCGTTGAATTCCTTACAGAAACCCATGATGTTGACACCGCGCTGACCCAGCGCGGGGCCGATCGGCGGCGAAGGCTTGGCTTCGCCGGCATTGATCTGCAGCTTGATGTAGCCTTCGATCTTCTTGGCCATGATGGCCTCCTTTGTCGTCCTGTTGGGGCACGAGGCCCCGCAGATTTAGCGGTGATAGCGGCGCGCTGTTGGACGGTGCGCCTACCGCAGCGGAATCGGCAGGCCTTCGAAAAAGCCTGCCGGAAGCGGGCGCCCCTAGCAGGATGCGCCCGAATTGCAATGGGTCATGCGGCGCGGCACGTCGGCCGCGCTCCTGACCGGGATCAGTTCTTGACCAGCTCGACCTCGTCGAAGCCCAGCTCGACCGGGGTGGCGCGGCCGAAGATCGAGACCGACACCTTGACGCGGTGCTTGTCGAAATCGAGCTCCTCGACGACGCCGTTGAACGTCGCGAAGGGCCCGGCGTTGACCTTGACCGAATCGCCGATCTCGTAATCGACGGCGACCTGGCGGGCGGGCTGTGCCGCGGCCTGCTCGCGCGCGCCGAAGTACCGGGCGGCCTCACGCTCGGAAATCGGCTGCGGCTTGCCGTTGTGGCCAAGGAAGCCGGTGACCTTGGGCGTGTTCTTGACGAGGTGGTAGATGTCGTCGTTCATCGCCAGCTTGGCCAGCACGTAGCCGGGCATGAACTTGCGCTCGACCGCCACCTTCTTGCCGCGCTTGACCTCGGTCACGGTCTCGGTCGGCACTTCGACCGCCTCGACCAGCTGCGACAGGCCGATGCGCTCGGCTTCGGCGATGATCGATTCGCGAACCTTGTTCTCGAAACCGGAATAGGCGTGGATGATGTACCAGCGGGCCATTGTTGCGTCTCTTTACCGGTGTTGAAAGGTCAGGCCAGCTTCAGCAGCCACTGGACGATCATGCCGAACACGGTGTCGATCCCGAGGAAGAACACCGACAGGATCAGCATCATCAAACCCACGAAGATCGCGGTCGTAGTGGTTTCCTGGCGCGTCGGCCACACGACCTTGCGCGCTTCCGCCTTCACCTGATTGAAGAATTCGCCGGGGCTGGTCTTGGCCATCGCCGTGGTGCCTTCGTTGCCTGAATGAATCTCGCGCCTTCCGCCTAGGGGCCATCGCCGCCCCGGACAGGTCCGGGAGGGGCAGGTCAGGTCTCCGATGTCGGAAAGTCCGGCCTATCTAGGGCGATCGGCGCCGCTTGGCAAGGGTCGAGGCAAACCGGCGCGCTCGGCACACTGGCGCACGGTGCGGGCGTTACGGCGCAGCCGGGGGGATACAACCCGGCGCCGCGCGGTTCCTTTCTCCATGACATGCGCCGCCACGGCGCGTAACCCCAGCAAAAGGAGTGCACCGACCATGCGCGCCATCATCGCCACCGCCGCCCTCGTGATCGGCACCGGAACCAGCTTTGCCGCCCTGGCCCAGACCGCCACAGCCACGCATCGAGGCGGGACTGCCGCCACCGTCTCGGCCAGCCCGTCGGGCGTGAACGCCAATACGGCAACGACCATGCGTCACGACAACCGCATCGAAACCACGCGCACCGCGCCGATGCCGGGCACCCCCTCGACCGATCCGCTGCGCGCACGCAATGCCATCGATGCCGATGGCTATGCGGGGGCACGGATCACTGGCAACAGCGTCAGCGCCCAGGGTGGCGCGACGGGCAGCGCCGCCAGCGCACTCAATTCCACGGGGCGCAGCACGATCGACCCGATGGCCCCCTCTATGGCCGGCGCCATGGCCGGCGCAGGCGGACGGCTTCCCGGGCTCTGAGCCCCGCCCCGGTTCGCTCCGCGCCCCCTTTTCCCCCGCCGTACGCGCGACGAGGCCGCCGCCCCTCCCCGGGACGGCGGCCTTTGCGTGTGGGGTGATGTCGCAGCCGGTCAGCCGATGCGCTTGAGCACGGTGCGGTTGCGCGGCAGCCAGCCGGTCTTGCCGTCGCCCTCGGGATCGACGTCCTTGGTGGTCGTCAGGTTGTCGCCGTCGCGCACCGTCGTCTCGCGCACTTGTGCCATGCCGTCACCGTCCTGGCGGCGCTCCTGCGTTACGAGCGTCCAGTGGGCGGCATCGGCGCCGGGCACGAAGCTGGTCACCCGCGCTTCGCCGGCATCGACGGCGCGGCCCTTGCGCAACATGGCATAGCCGGCCGTGCCGCGCGCCGGATCGACGATCGTGGCGGTGGTGATGGTCACCATGCCGGCCTTCGGGCCATCGTCGAACTGCGCGGTGCGAAGCGTGGTCACGCCGTCGGGCTGTGCCACGACCGCAACGGTCATCGGCAGGCCTTCCCAGCGATCGCTCTGGTAATCGCGGTACTGCAGTTCGCCGCGCCATTCGCCGGCCGTGGCGGCGAGCGCGGTGGCCGGGGTCATGTCTGCGGCACTGGCCAGGCCGGGAACAGCGAGCGTCAGAAGCGAGGCGATGAGGGCAATGGGGGCGGCAGTGATCTTGGGCATGTCGAACTCCTTCAGCTTGGTGTCGATGCCCCGGTGATGGCGGCTACCTGGCCCCAAGGTCGCCTCACTTTCCCCGATCATGCGCCTTTTTCATGTTCTGAGACGTGCTTTCGCCAGGCAGAGGGGGTCATGCCTGCGGTCGCCGCGAAGGCGCGATTGAAGCTGGCCTTCGACGAGAAGCCCGCGTCGAGCGCCAGCGTCAGCACGTCGCGCCGGTCCCCCGCGGCGATCGCCTGCATCACCGCCCGGCTGCGCAGGCCGTTTATGAAGGTAGCGAAGTTGACCCCGAGCCCCTCGTTCAGCGCGCGCGACAGATAGGCCGTGTTGGTGCCCAGCAGGCGCGCCAGCCCGGCAAGGTCGATGTCGGGATCGAGCGCCCAGCCCTGCGTCTCGATTCGCGCGGCCCAGTCCGCCCCCGTCTCCTGCCAGTCGCGCGCCGCCTTCGCAGGTTCCGAGGCGGCTTCCGATTCGCCGGCCGATCCGTCGGCTTCAGGCGCAGTCGGTGTCACGAAGGGCCAGGTCGGGAACGGATCGCCCGAATGGCGCCACCCCTCGATTCCCAGGAACAGCGCGACCGCCGCGATGGCGAGATAGAGCCACTGCAGCCCTAGATAGCCCAGTGGCCAGGCCCAGTCCCACAGCAGCACCAGGCCCCAGACCATCCACAGCACCGCAAAGGCGATCAGCGCCGCGGTCAGCCACCGGGCGGCGAACCGCGCCTCGTCCCCGGTCACGTCGGCAAGCGCCGCGCGATAGCGCCGCAGCGCACGGGCGGAATGGGCAACGTGGAGTGCGAAGGTGGCGATCAGCGCGAGCGTGAACAGCGGGTCGATCGCGGAAAAGACGATGCCTGCCCAGCGCCCTTTGAGCGGCTGCGGCAGGGCGAAGCTGATCGCCTGGAACGCGAACTGGACGAGCGCCGGCGCCAGCATCAGCCGCCAGCGCGGCGGCAACCGCCCGCCCAGCAGCGCGTCGACGTAGAACCGCAGGAGGACCGGCACCGCCAGCGGTACGGCGACCGGCAGGAAGGTCAACCAGGGCCAACGATCGTAGGCGCCCATGAACCCGATCAGCCAGGGCACCAGCACGCCGGCCAGCACGAGAATCAGGATCGCCAGCAGCCGATTGGCCAGCCGGTTGCGCAGCGTCCGCGCCAAGGCGATGGCAAGCGGCACGAGAATGCCGACGACGACCAGCAACGTGGCGCTGCGCCACCCGAACACAAGCTCCATGCGCGATGGGCTAGCATGCGTGCGCCCTGCGCAAAAGCGCGGCGCGCGTGCGCTTGGTCATGCCGAACCCCAAGTCATTGCATAGGCCGGGAAAGACGCGATATGCCATCCGCCGGCGCCACCACGGTGCGAACCGGAGTGCCCCTGCCATGCTGAAGCCCGCGATCTGGTCCTCGTTCATGACGAGCCTCGTCATGCTCGTGGCCGCCCTCGCCCTCGCCGCCCTTGCGCGCCCGCAGGCGGACCCGCTGATCGCGATCCTCGGCCGTGCCAGCGCAGTGCTGTTCGTGGTGGGTCTGGGCTTCTTGCTCTGGGCGTTCATCCGCTCGCGCACACGCAATGGCTGAGCGGGCGGATGTGGGATTTGGCTGACCGGTGTGTTCGCTGGTTGTCGAACCAGGCTTGGAGCCACCGGTATGTCCTAGCGTCTTGCTAGGAGGTGGCAGGAGTGGAGGGACTCGAACCCCCGGCCCTCGGTTTTGGAGACCGATGCTCTACCAACTGAGCTACACTCCTGTGCCGGAGACGCGCCTCTAGTGGGTTGACGCGGACAGTGCAACCGGCGGATGAAGATTTTCACCGTGATGTTGCAAACGACCGCCCCCCTCATCCCGCCCGACCTCCTGTTGCGGGCCTATCGCGCGGGAATCTTTCCGATGTCGGACAGCCGCGACGACCCGGAAATCTACTGGGTGGAGCCGCGATTGCGGGCGATCCTGCCCCTCGACGGCTTTCATTGTTCGCGCTCGCTGGCACGGACGCTGCGGCGCGGGCGCTTTGCCGTGACGTGCAACACGGCGTTCGATGCGGTCATCGATTCCTGCGCGGCGCCGCGTGCCGGCGCGGACGACAGCTGGATCTCGCAGCGCATCCGCGACAGCTATCGTGCGCTGCATGCGCTCGGCCACGCCCACTCGATCGAGACCTGGGCGCGCGACGAATCGGGCGAGCGCCAGCTTGTCGGCGGATTGTACGGCGTGGGATTCGGGCGCGTGTTCTGCGGCGAGAGCATGTTCAGCCGACAGAGCGATGCCTCGAAGGTGGCGCTGGCCTGGCTGGTCGCGGCGATGCGCCGGGGCAATGCCGCGCTGCTCGACTGCCAGTTTTCCACAAGCCACCTCGCCTCACTGGGCGCGGTGGAGATTCCGCAGGTCGAATATCTTGCGCTGCTGGAAGAAGCCCTGCGCTATCCGGTGGTGTCGGCGCCGCCGTCTTCCTCGACCGGCGCTTCGTCGGCCGGGGCGTCGGCATCGTCGGCCGCGGCAGGCGCCGTAACCGTGCTCGACCTGCCCGCAGGCTTCGCCGCGCTCTTGGCCGATGCGGCCGATGCCGGCGATTCTTCCTCGCCAGGGAACTTCATCGCGCAGTCCTTGACCCAGACGTCATAGACCGGGTGCTCGACCACGTTGAGCGAGGGCGAGTTCTTGAACAGCCAGCCCGAGAAGACCTTGTGCCAAGTCAGCTTCTGCGCGGTGGTCGCGCGTTCCTCGACGAAAAGCTGGACGAAGGCGCCGGTTTCCGCAGGGTCTTCCCACGGCGCAGTGCGCTCGCAGGTGCCGAGGCGGATGATCGCGTTGCCGATCTGCTTCGCCTCGCCCGAGCGCAGGACGATGTCCTGGGTGATGTTGTTGCGCTTGTTGAGGAAACCCAGCGTCGCCACGCGGTCCTTGACCGGCGTGCCATAATCCGCCGCGCCCGAGGCGCCGCTGGCCATGGCGATCGGCGCGGCAGCAGCCGTCGCCTCGCTCGGCGGTGCGGTTTCAGCGGGATCGCGGTTGCAGCCGGCCAGCAGGAGCGGGCCAGCCAGCAAGGCAGCAGCCGGCAGAAACCGGCTTCGCATCAGCCTTCGGGCGACCAGGCTTCGTAGTCGCCGGTGGCGGGGGCGCGGTGGCCGCCCCGCTCGAGCGCGCCCTGCGGGCGATAGGCCTGCGCAGTGCCGGTGGCGTTGGGGGTGTATTCCACCTCCCAGATGCGCGGCGGCGGAAGGTTGCTTTCGGGCACGCCGTCGAGCGTGCCGTGCAGCCAGCCGTGCCACTCGGCCGGAACGCGGCTGGCATCGTTGGCGCCGTTGTAGATCACCCAGCGGCGCTCGCGCCCCTGGAACGGGTGGCCCTTGGGATAGGGCTTCTTCGCACGGTAATAGACGTTGCCCTGGGCATCGTGGCCGACGCGTTCGCCATTGCGCGCGCTGTCGAGCGAGGTGCCGAAGGTGGCGCCGTTCCACCAGGTAAAGATCGTGCCGAGGATGCTCATGAAACCTGTGTTCCCGTTGAAGCCCGCCGCTTAGCCCCGATGGGCGCGAGGGGCAAGAGTGCTGGCCCGAACGACAGACTTACGCCGCCTGACTTGTGGTGCCCGCCCTGTGCGATGCGCTTACCACACAACCTTGTCGCCGGCCTTGAGACCGATCTGCGCGGCGCGCCCGCCGTTCAGTTCGAGCACGCCGGCCGCGCGGCCGATCGAGGGCAGCGGCGTCAGATCGTAAGGCACGGCATTGGCGGCCACGTTGAGCACGCGGTGGTCGGGGCCGATGAAAACGATGTCGAGCGGGATCACTGTATTCTTCATCCAGAACGCGGCGCCGCGCGGCGGGTTCATCGGGAAGATCATGCCCTCGTCGGCGCCCATCGCGGTGCGGAACATCAGGCCCTTGGCCTGCTCCTCTTCGGTGACGGCGACTTCGACGCGGAACACGTGACGCCCCTTGGCGGTGGTGACCGTCAGCGGCACGACCTTGAGCCCCGAAGCCGGGTGGACCGCCGCGGCACGGGCGGCGTGGTGCGCCGGCTTGGCAACTCCGGGGGTGGCAGCGGCCATGCTGCCCGCGATGGCCAGCGCCATCATGGCGGCGAGGCTGCGAGGGGCGACCATCTTATTCATCAGCTTCATAAACCCATTCTTCCGCTTCGGCGACGGAGCCTGCATTGACCAGCACACGCGCCGTGGCAAGGGGGTGCCCGGCCCGCAGGAACACGCCGATCTGCTTTTCGCGCGCGGCGGGATCGAGCGCGGCGCCTTCCTCGCGCAGGCCGAACGGCCCGAGGCGGCGCTTGCGGGCCAGGGCCAGCGCCGCGCTGCGTGCCTCGGCTTGCGTGCCCACAGCCTCGGCGCTTAGGTCGGCGGCAATGCCCGCCTGGCCTAGATCCTGCGTGATGCGGCGCGCGCCCATGCCGCGCCGGCGCAGGCTCGCGCCGCGCATCCGGGCATAGCCCTCGTCGCTGACATAGCCCGCCCCGGCCATGCGCGCGACGATGCCGTCCACGTCGGGCGGGGCCGGCGCATCGGGATCCCAGCCGCGCTCGCGCAGCTTGCGCTTGAGATAGGTGCCGAGCTTACCGGTGCTGGTGGCGAAGCGCGCGACGTAGGCCAACGCCATTTCGTCGAGTCGGGCGGCATCGAGAGGGCGGGGTGCGCTGCGCGCGCGACGGTCTGATACAGGCGGCCGGTTCACGCCTTATTCGTGCCACACTCCGGATTAAATGAGAACCTCGCGCTACGGTTTCTTGACCATTCGGGCTTGCGCCGGACCGTTTCCGGGGCAAGGAGCGCGGCTCCCCAGCCGCCGCCCGCCTGCATGGTCCGGACGCGGTGCGCAGGGTCCGACAGACAATATCTCGGGGTTTCGCATGACCGTTTCGGCCGCCGTCGCAGAAAAGACGGCCCTTGTTTCCACGCCAAACGACGACGCCCAGCCGCGTCGTTATGCGGACTTCGCCACGTTCTGCGAGGCGCTCGACTACGCCGCGCAAGGCGAACGCGGCTTCAATTTCCACGATCCGCGCGGCACGCTGACCCGCGTCTATCCTTTTGCCGAGTTGCGCGCCGACGCGCTGGTCGCCGCGCGCCGCCTGCTGGCGCGCGGGATCGTGCCCGGCGACCGGATCGCCCTGATCGCCGAAACCGGCCCGGAATTCGCCGCGCTGTTCTGCGGCGCTATCTATGCCGGCGCCTGGCCGGTGCCGCTGCCGCTGCCCACCAGCTTCGGCGGCAAGGAAAACTACATCGACCAGCTGTCGGTGCAGCTCGCCAGCTCGGACCCGGCGATGCTGGTCTATCCCGGCGAACTGGCTGAGATGTGCGGCGCCGCCGCCGCGCGCCAGGGCTGCCCCGGGCTGGACTGGGCTGCGTTCGATGCCGTCGCGCCTTCCGAGGCCCCGCTGCCCGAGGCCGATCCCGACGCGATCTGCTATCTGCAGTATTCCAGCGGCTCGACCCGCTTCCCGCACGGCGTGGCCGTCACGCACCGCGCACTGCTGGCCAACCTTGCCGGCCATTCGCACGGGATGGAGATCGACACCGGCGATCGCTGCGTCAGCTGGCTGCCGTGGTACCATGACATGGGCCTCGTCGGCTGCTTCCTTTCGCCGATCGCCAACCAGGTTTCGGTCGATTACCTGCGCACCGAGGACTTCGCCCGCCGCCCGCTCGCTTGGCTCGATCTCATCAGCCGCAACCAGGGCACGACGCTGTCCTATTCGCCGACCTTCGGCTACGACATCTGTGCGCGCCGCATCTCGAGCCAGACGCATGTATCGGAACGCTTCGACCTGTCGCGCTGGCGCGTGGCGGGCAACGGCGCCGACATGATCCGCCCCGACGTGATGCAGAGCTTCGTCAACGCCTTTGCCGAGGCCGGGTTCAAGGCCAGCGCCTTCCTGCCGAGCTATGGCCTTGCCGAAGCGACGCTGGCGGTCACGATCATGCCCCCGGGCGAAGGCATCCGCGTCGAACTGGTCGAGGAAGAGCGCCTCTCGGGCACTCCGCGCGACCTGTCGCGGCCCGCGCGCTATCGCGCCATCGTCAATTGCGGGTTGCCGGTGCTGGGCATGGAACTGGCGATCCGCGGCGAGAACGGTGACACCGTCGCTCACCATCACATCGGCAAGGTGTGGTGCCGCGGTTCGTCGGTCATGCACTCGTACTTCCGCGATCCGGAGTCGACCGAGGCCTGCATGGTCGATGGCTGGCTCGACACCGGCGACATGGGCTACGTCAACGCCGAGGGCTATCTGTTCATCGTCGGCCGGGCGAAGGACATGATCATCATCAACGGCAAGAACCACTGGCCGCAGGACATCGAGTGGGCGGTGGAGCAGTTGCCGGGCTTCCACCAGGGCGACATCGCCGCTTTCTCGGTCGAGACCGAAAACGGCGAGGAAACGCCTGCCGTACTGGTCCACTGCCGCGTGTCCGACCCCGAGGAGCGGGTGAAGCTGCGCGAGCAGATCCGCGACAAGGTGCGCGCGATCACCGGGATGAACTGCGTGGTCGAACTCGTACCGCCGCGCACGCTGCCGCGCACGAGCTCGGGCAAGCTGAGCCGCGCCAAGGCCAAGAAGCTGTACCTGTCGGGCGAGATCGCGCCGTACCAGCTGGCGGCCTGATTTTTTAGGCGTCGTTTAAGGGTTCCACCACCCCCCAACCCCCTCTTCTTCAGAGGAGGGGGTCGGGGGGTGGTGGCGGCCTGAAATTACTTTCACTTACAACACCTCGAACCCCTCCCCCAGCCCGGCGCGCAGCCGATCGAGGGCCTGTGCCTTGAGCTGGTGGACGCGCGGCACCGAGACCTCGAGCACTTGCGCGATTTCGGCCAGGTTGAGTTCCTCGACGAAATAGAGCTGGATCACCAGCTGCAGCCGCTCGGGCAGCGCGGCGATGGCCTGCGCCACCAGCTGGCGCGTCTGCGTGTCCGCCAGTTGCGCGAAAGCATCGGGGCGCTCGTCGGCATAGGCGGGGTCGCTGTCAGAATAGGCGTCGTCGATCGTCTCGATCCGCACCGGCTCGCTCGCCGCACGCAGTTCCGCCAGTTCGGTCTCGGTCAGGCCCAGCGCGCGCGCCAGTTCCGGCTCGCTCGGCATGCGGCCCAGTTCCATGGTCAACTGGTGCGTCTTTTCGCGAATGGTGCGGCGCCGGTCCGAGGCGGTGCGCGACAGCGGCATGGTGCGGCGCACGAGATCGACCATCGCGCCGCGCACGCGCAGCTTGGCATAAGCGGCAAAGCCATCCTCGGTCGGGCCGGAATGCCGCTGCGCGCATTCGGTCAGCGCGACGAGACCGGCCTGCACGAGGTCGTCGACATCGACCCCGGCATGGCCCGAACCGTGGACATGCCAGGCGAGCCGCCGGACCATGGGGAGAAACCGGCGGATGCGGTCGGCCGTGGGATCGCGATAGGCGCGCGCCGCAGCAAAGCTGCGATAGTCGTGTTTCATGGGAAGCTCGTCTCGTCGAAGCGGGGGGATCAGGCGGCCAGCGGCGCTTCAGCCGGCATTGGGGCGGGGAGTTGCGGTGTGCCGGGCGGCGCTTCCTCGCCGATGACGGCGACGACCTCGATTGGCTGGGCCGGTGGCAATTCGGCGATCGACAGGACCAGGCACCCGGGCGCGCGCTGACGCAGCAGCGTTGCCAGCACACGCCGCGCACGCGGCTGGACGATGAGCGCCGGTATGGTGGCGCCGGGCCCGCGCTGGTCGATGATGAGGTTCACGCGCTCTCCGATCGAGCGTGCGAGGTCCGGCTCAATCACCGGCTGGCCGGTCACGGGATCGTGCATCCCGCCCACGATCATGCCTTCGAGCGAGGCGGCCAGCGTCAGCACAGGCAGGCGCTCGTTGGGCCCGCAGACCCGCGCGACGATGAGGCCGCCGAGGTCGGCGCGCAGCAGGTCGACCAGCCGGTCGTGGTCGGTGGTCTGCAGGACCGCCTGGCTCAGCGCTTGCAGGATCGGCACGGGGTGCGCGATCGTCACGCCATCCTCGAGCAGCGCATGGAACAGGCGGGTGATGCTGGCGAGCGAGAGCGGCTGCGGGTGCAGCGTCTCGATCAGGCCGGGCGCACGTTCGCGTACCGACTCGAGGATCGCACGGACCTCGTCGGGGCCAAGCAGCAGTTGCGGGCGTTCGGCGAGCAGCTGGTTGAGATGCGTGGCGATGACCGTGCTGGCATCGACGGTGAGGAAGCCGTCGGCGATGGCGACATCGCGCAGGTGTGTGTCGATCCACAATGCCGGACAGCCGAAGCTGGGATCGCGGGTTTCCTCGCCGACGAGGCCATGGCCCGCGCGCGCTTCGCCGGCGTCGATCGCCAGCACCCGGTCGGCGCGCACCACCGCCCCGCCCAGCGGCACGCCGCCCAGCAGGATGCGATAATCGTTGGGCCCCATGTCGAGCGAATCGCGGACGCGGAACTGCGGCACGACGAAGCCGAAGCCCTGGCTCAACTGCTTGCGCACGCCGGTGATGCGCGTGACCAGCGGTGCCCCGCGCCGTTCGTCGACCAGGTGGACGAGGCCATAGCCCAGCTCGATGGTGACGAGCGTATGGTCGCTGACATCCTCGAGCGTGATGCGCGCTGGATCGCTGGCGGGCGCTTCCTCGATCACCGGCGCGGGGCGGCGGGCGCGCTGGCGCAGCGTCCACCACAGCCAGCCGGCACCGGCGGCGGCGGGAAGGAACACCGATTGCGGCATCGCGGGGATCGCGCCGATCGCGGCGAGGATGATCGCGACCGGCAGCCAGGTGGCCGGATTGGCGAACTGGTGGCCGATCTGTCCGGCAAGGTCGCGGCTGTCGGACACGCGGGTGACGATCACGGCTGCCGCGATCGAAAGCAGCAACGAGGGCACTTGCGCCACCAGCGCATCGCCCACCGCCAGCGTCACATAACGCTGCCCCGCGTCGCCTGCCGAGAGGCCGTGGCTGATCATGCCGAGGCAGAAGCCGGCGATGATGTTGACTCCCAGGATCAGCAGCGCCGCAATGGCATCGCCCTTCACGAACTTGCTCGAGCCGTCCATCGCGCCGTAGAAGTCGGCCTCGGTCGCCACTTCGCGGCGGCGGGCCTTGGCCTCGTCGGCGCTCATCAGCCCGGCGGCGAGATCGGCGTCGATCGCCATCTGCTTGCCCGGCAGCGCATCGAGGGTGAAGCGCGCCGACACTTCGGAGACGCGGCCGGCGCCCTTGGTGACGACGACCATGTTGATGATCATCAGGATCATGAACACGAACAGGCCGACGGCGAAATTGCCGCCGATCAGGAAGGCGCCGAAGGCCTCGATCACATGGCCCGCGGCCGCCCCGCCCTCGTGCCCCCGCACCAGGACGATGCGCGTGGAGGCGACGTTGAGCGCGAGGCGCAGCAGCGCGGCGAACAGCAGGACCGATGGGAAAGCACTGAAATCGAGCGGCTTTTCCGCGTTCATCGCCGCCATCAGGATCGCGACCGAGAGCGCGATGTTGAGCACGAAGAACACGTCGAGCATCATTGCGGGCAGCGGCACGATCATCAGCACGATGAGCATGAGGATGCCGGCGGGCAGCGCCATCGCGCGCGGGGAGCCGAAGTTTCGCATCAGGCCCATCGTCACAGCCCCATCGCCCGCAGCCGGTCATAGGCCTGCCGGACGTGCGCCGCCGCCGGGGCCGTGGCGTCCGCCCCGCCGAGCGCGAAGGTCGCACGCAGCGTTTCGGCCATCGAGCCGTGGGATGGCGCGCCGGCGCCGTGATCGCCTGCAGCGCGATCGAACGCCTGGGCCAGTGGGCCGCCCGACGGGCGATCGGGGGTCACATCAGGCAAGGGCGATGGCTGGTCAGCCCACCCGCTGCCGAGCGCGGCGAGATCGCCGTAGGGCAGCACCGGGCCGGCATTGCCGGCAGCGTCGAGCCGGTGGCGCAGCAGGGCCATGACTTCCCCCAGCGAGCGTGAAGCCCCACCGGGCTGGTAGAAGATGCCGCGATTGGCGGCTGCCGCACGGGGCAGCAGCGCCGCAGCGCTGGCCCCCGGATCGCTGGCCAACCCGGCGAGGAACCGCCCTGCCCCCTCGGCCCCGAGGAAATGCGCGAGGTAGAGTTCGGCATTGTCGGGCACGCGGCCGAGTGTTGCCTGCAGCGCGGCGCGGTTGTCGTTGGCAAGATCGCCGGCCAGAAGCGCCGACAACTGCGGATCGGTGCGCAGGTCGAGCAGGCGGCGGCGCAGCGACGGATCGCCTGCCGCCTCGTCGACCGCATCGCCGGCCCAGTCGAGCCCGTGGTCCGCGCCGTGGCGAGCCAGCGTGCGCAGCCAGGTCTGCCCGGTGAACTGATAGAGCCCGGTGGCGCTGGAGGTCCGGGCGCGGGCGCGGGGATCGAGGCCGGACTCCAGCCGGGCCTGGGCGAGCAGATAGCCGAAGTCGACGCCGGTCTCGTCGGAGGCGCGCGCGATGGCAGCGTGGACGGGGGTGGCCGGCACTGCAGGGGCGGCCGATGCGGCAGCGTACCCGGCAGGGTTTTGCACTGAGCTCAACGCGAATTCCCTTGTCTTGGGCCGGCGCGAACCATGCGTGGTGCGCCGGGCAAGCAGGGATCAGCAAAGGCCGTGCCAAGTCAGGCTTGTGCGCCAAACTCCATTTTTTGCAGCGCTATACCGCGCAACACGATCGCCGCGCACCGCTCCGGCAAACCGAAGCGGCACGCGGCGCGGAGAGATCCTGCCGCCCCTCGCGGCGCAGCATTGCCCGAAGGTCAACGCGCGCGGGCGGTTCGGGCGTGATGGGCATGCACCTGGGCGGCGCGCGCGCGATAGATTGCCGGCGCGCCGGTCAGGGCATCGAGCCGCGCCGAGACATTGGCGGCGATGAGATTGCGCACGCGACGATTGGCTTCATTCATGCGGCGCGCGGCATCGGCCATGCCCCGGCATTCCTCGTCCATCACCATGTCGAGCGTACCTTCGGCGAGGTCTTCCAGCCGGGTGCACAGCTGCGCCTTGTCGACCGCGCAGCCCAGAATCGCATCCATGTCCAACCCGGACAGGGCCTGGCGTTCCTCGGCCAGGACATTGAGCATCTGCGCCAGCGCGGCACGCAGGTCTGCGGGATTGCGGATCGCGAGGTCAGGGGTCATTCGGGGGTCCTCAACAGCATGCCTGCGGCAATCATGGCATCGGCGATGGTCACGGGCAGGACCGGATAGCGGCCTTCCTCGATGGCACGGCGGATTTGCGCCACGCGTTCGCTCTGGACCGGGACGTCGCCGGCGCGGGTGGCATCGCTGGTCGCGACGGCTTTTTCCGCACTGGCCGGCGGCGCGGCGGGTGCAGGCGCTGCTGTGGCGGGCGATGCCGCCGCAACGGCCGGACCGGGGACCGCCGTGGCGGCAACCGCCGGAACCGAAGGCGTTGGGCCGGAAGGGATTGGTGCCGACGCCGGTGTCGCGCCGACCGGCCGCGTCGGTCCGATTTCAAAGCTGGACATGGTCGAAGCTCCTCGGGGGGATCATGCCGGGAAGAACGTCGCCTTGCCGTGGGCTTTAAGACCGACCGGCGGACTTTTGCCGCCATGCGGGTTCTGCGTAGAGGTGGCTAGAGCTATGCCCAGGTCACTCGACCGGCACTTCGACCAGGCCAGGCCTGACGATGCGGGCGCGCATCGCTTCGCTGCGGGCGGCAGGGCCGGTGCCGGGGGCGGCAGCGCTGCGCACCCTGATCCACCCGCCGACGGGGCCGGGATCGAGTGCCTCGCCGCCCTGCTCGACCGAGAAGCCGTCGCCGATCATCGCGATCGTAACCGCCTCGCCGCGCTGGACGACGGGCGTGGCATCGGGCGCATTGGCCGCAGGCGGTGCAGACGCCAGCGGCACGTAGAGCCGCCATCCGCCGGCGTCCGGGCAGCGCACCAGCACCGTATCACGGCGCTCGCCGGCCGTGCCAGTGCGCCAGCCGATCGCGAGCGGCGCCGCGCAGCGGGCCAGCCGCAGGCGCCGATCGACCGGTTGCGCCGCGCCGCCCGGCAGGCCGATCGCTCGCCCGGTGAACTCGGCCACCGCGGTGTCGATCGCGGCGAGATCGGTGGTCGTGCCAGCAACCGGGGTCTGGGCAAGCGCAGGTACGGCAAGCACCGTGGCCGCAAGCAGCACCAGGGGGAGATGTCGGATCAGGGAACGCTGCATCGGCGATGTCCTTGCGAGGGTCGAACGGTCTGTGCCCGATCCAGCAAACACCATGCCATGTGCCGATCAGTCGCTGTCCCGGTCGTAGCCGAGAGTCGCGCTGGCACCGGCGACGGCGCCCGGTTCCACCACAAGCCGCGCGCTCGCCCCCCGCGGGCCGGCCTGCGCCGCCAGCGCGGCCGCCCGGCCCAGCGCCGCATCGCGCCGGCCTTCGCCGGCAAGATAACGTACCACGATCGAAAGGCGCAGGCGCGGGTCGCTGCCCTGTTCCGCCAGCCAGCGGGCGAGCGGGGGCGCACCTTCACCCTCGCGCCACACGCCCACCGGCTCGGCCCGCGCGGACGGCGTGACCGGGCGCGGCGCGGCGGCCGATTTGGGCGCTGCTGGCGCGGGGTGCGGCGCTTCGGCGACCGAGAGCGCCGAGGCGGTGATCATGAACAGGATCAGCGACAGGTCGGCTAGGATGGTCTGCCAGCCGGTCTGCCCCGGCCGCGCGATCATGCCGCCTCCTGCGGGCCGACCTGCGCGTCTAGCCCGGCATGGAAGCGAGCATCGAGCCCGAAGTCGGGATCGGCCGGGCCGATTGCGCGCGGCATCGATACGGGGCTGCGCGGGCGATCGGGACAGGCCGGTGCGACCTGCTGGGCCAGCCAAGTCATGACGTGTGCACGCGCTTCCTCCTCGCGGGCCGAGGCACGCTCCACCGCGCGGCCCAGCGGCGCCATGACGATGTGCGCCAAAAGCAGGCCGTAGAGCGTGGTCAGTACCGAGGTGGCGATGGCGCCGATGAAGTTGCCATGCACGAGGGCCTCGAGCTTGAGCTGGCTGAGCGCGACGAGCGTCCCGGCGAGGCCGAACACCGGCGCGAGGTCTGCCCCTTGCGCCAGCGTGCGGGCCGCGGCGGTGGCGCGGCGCAAGCGGGCGCGGCGCGAGATCTCGTGCTGTTCGACCAGCCCGTCGAGCGAGCGCGTGCGCACCAGCGCTGCCGTCGCATTGTCGAACTCGCGGTCGCGCAGCTTGCGCGGGCTGGCGCGGATCACGCCATCGCGTCGGATCAGCGCGACCTCGTGCGCAAGGTCGGCGCGCATCGCATCGGCATCGAAACCGGGGCGCAGCAAGGCACCGATCGCCCCTACTGCGGCGCGGCTGTCCTGCCATCCGCAGCGCAGCACGGTGCCGAGCAGCGTACCGCCGACGACGATGGCGGCCGACTGGCCATCAAGCAGGTGAGTCAGGTCCATGATGCCTCATCAGGCGGCAAGCGATGACGGCAGGACGGCCGGGCGCGACAAAAATTCAGGGTCATGCCCGTCATGATCGCGGTTCCGCCCTTGCCGCCCCTCGGCAAGCGGTTGCCGTTGCGGCACGCGCCGTCGCGATCCCGGCAAAGGGCACGACCCGGACGCGGTTCATTACGTGCAAGCCCGCGTGGCACCAGCCTTTTCGCAGATTTCGCTCACCCTGCGCCGTGGCGTTCGCCGCCATGGCCGCAAACTTGGCACGCCCTTTGCAAACCCCCTGGCAACACCCGCCCCGCAACGACGAGCGATTGCCCAGACGATGAGCCAACCTGCATCTCCCGACAGCCTGTTCGGCATCCACGGCGCCGCGCTCGAAGTGCGCGCCCGCCGGCTGGGCCTCTTGTCCTCCAACATCGCCAATGCCGGCACGCCCGGATACAAGGCACGCGACATCGACTTCGCCGCCGCGCTGCAGGCCCGTCTGCGCGGCGCCAGCGAAGCGCGGGCCGAGGCGATCGCGACGCGCTACCGCGTGCCGGTCATGCCCAGCCTCGATGGCAATACCGTCGAGATGGCGACCGAGCAGACCGCCTTTGCCGAAAACGCCGTCGGCTATTCCGCCACGCTCGAGTTCATCAAGGACCGCGTCGGCGAAGTCAGCCGCGCGCTCAAGGGCGAGTGACCATGAGCCGTCCCGCCACGCCCCCGCTCAGCCTGTTCGGCGTGACCGGCCGCGCCATGTCGGCGCAGCTCGTGCGCATGAACGCCGCCGCGTCCAACCTCGCCAATGCCGGCACCGTCGCAGGCAGCGCCGAGGCCGCCTACCGCCCGCTGCGCCCGGTCTTCGCCGCCGAGCTCGATGCCCGCAGCGGCCTCGCCACGGTCAAGGTCCAGGGCGTCTATCGCACCGATACGACCCCGGTGCGGACGCACGATCCCGATCACCCGATGGCCGATGCCAATGGCGATGTCTGGGCCAGCCCCGTCGATGAGAACGCCGAGATGGTCGAGATGATGGAGGCCAGCCGCCAGTATCAGAACGTGGTCGAGGCGATGCAGACCGCCAAGCAGCTGATGCTCGACACGATGAGGATGAAGTGATGACCACCACGACTGCAACCAAGTCCGCTGCGTCCGCCCCGTCCACGACCAAGGCCAGTGGCTGGGGCAGCCTGGGCGCCGACGATTTCCTCAAGATGCTGACCGCGCAGCTCAAGAACCAGGACCCCACCAGCCCGGTCGACAACACCCAGATGGTGGCGCAGCTCGCCCAGTTCTCGACCCTGTCGAACTCGACGCAGATGAGCGGCACGCTCACCGCCATCGCCGCCAAGCTCGACACGCTGAACGGCGCGAGCGCCACCAATGCCGACATCGCCGCCACGCTCAAGACGATCTCGGCCCAGCTCGCCGCGATCGGCGCGGCGCAGCAGGCCGCCAAGGCCGCCTGAACCACCATCCCCTCGAAAGGTCAGATCCATGTCGTTCTATACGTCGCTCAACGGCATCAAGAATGCCCAGACCAGCCTCAACGTGGTGAGCAACAACATCGCCAATGCCGAGACCGGCGGCTTCAAGAAGAGCACGGTCACCTTTGCCGACGTCGTCGCCGGCACCGCCTTCACCAATCCGCGCCTGATCGAGGGCATCGGCGCCAAAGTCGAGGCGATCACCCAGAACTTCACGCAAGGGCCGATGGAGTCGACCGGCTCGTCGCTCGACCTCGCGGTCAGCGGCGACGGCTTCTTCACCTCGGTCTCTCCCACCACGGGGCAGACCGTCTATTCGCGCAACGGTGCCTTCGAACTCGATCCGGGGGGCTATATCGTCGATCCTTCGGGCAATCGCGTCCAGCTGTTCCCCACCGATGCTGCGGGTAACGTCACCGGCACGACCATGATCGACGGCCTCGTGCCGACCACCAATAGCGCCGGCTCGGCCTTCGCCGGGCTGACCGTCAACGAGAACGGCAACGTCGCGGTATCCTATGCCGATGGCAGCAACATGGTGATTGGCAAGGTCGGGCTCGCCACGTTCCTCAACCCCACGGGCCTTCGCCAGCAAGGCTCATCCAATTGGACGGCGACGGGCCTGTCGGGGGCGGCGAGCTATGGCCAGCCGACCAACGGCCAGTACGGCAAGCTGCTGTCGGGGTATCGCGAGCGCTCCAACGTCGAGATTTCCGAGGAGCTGGTCGGGCTGATCGTCGCCCAGCGTGACTACCAGGCCAATGCCAAGGCGATCGACACCGCGACACAGGCCACCCAGGCCGTGCTCAACCTGCGCAGCTGACGGTTAGGGACGGCCTGCGATGGATCGGCTGATCTATACCGCCTACTCGGGCATGAACGGCTCGATGCTGCGCGAGCGCGTCATCGCCAGCAACATGGCCAATGCCCAGACCATCGGCTTTCGCGCCGAAATGCTCAGCGCCGTACCGGTCACGCTCAAGGGCCCGGCGCTCGAGGCGCGCGCCATGACCGAGGGCTATGTCCAGGCCGCCAGCATGAAGCAGGGCACCACCGTCCCCACCGGCAATCCGCTCGATGTCGCGCTGTCGGGCACGACCATGCTGAGCGTGCAGGCCGAGGACGGCAGCGAGGCCTATACCCGCCGCGGTGACCTCAGCGTCAGTGCGGACGGCGTGCTGCAGAACGGCGACGGGCGCCCGGTGATCGGCGATGGTGGCCCGGTGACGGTGCCGCCCGGCGGCACGGTGACGATCGGGCCGGACGGCACGGTGCTGGTCGGCGATCCGCAGAACCCCACCACGCCGCCGCAGCCGGTGGCCCGGCTCAAGCTCGTCTCGGTCGAGGGCAGCCGCGTCGGCAAGGGTCTCGACGGGCTGTTTCACGTGACCGGTGCCGATGGCGGCGCCGGCGCCCTGCCGCAGGACGAGGAGGCCCGCCTGACGCCGGGTGCGCTCGAGCAGTCCAACGTCGATCCCACACGGATCATCGTCGACATGGTCGAGGCGCAGCGACTGTTCGAGATGCGCACCCACGTCGTCGCAACGGCACGCGAGGTCGACGAGAAATCCGCCAGCCTGATGCGCCTCAACACCTGAGACGCCCCGACACCTGAACCTGCCTGCCCCTTTCATCGGAGTACCAGCCATGCCCAGTTCCGCCCTGTTCGTCGCGCGCACCGGTCTCGAGGCGCAGGACACGCGCATGCGCGTCATCGCCAACAACCTCGCCAACGTCGCCACCACCGGCTTCAAGCGCGACCGCACCAATTTCGCGACGCTCGCCTACCAGGACGCGCGCGTGGCGGGGCAGCAGTCCTCGAACGAGACGGCCTATGCGACTGGCCTCAACCTCGGCACCGGGGTATCGCTGCAGGGCACCAGCCGCATGGAAACCCAGGGGCAGTTGCAGGGCACCGGCGCCGCGCTCGATCTTGCGCTGCAGGGCGATGGCTATTTCCAGGTGACGCTGCCGGGCGGGCAGCTGGCCTATACCCGCGCGGGCAACTTCAGCCGCTCGGCCGATGGCACGATCGTGACCGCGCAGGGCTATCCGCTGCAGCCCGCGATCACCGTGCCCGAGACCGCCGGGGCGATAACGGTGGCCAAGGACGGGACGGTGACGGCGACGCTGCCCGGCGCGACCGAGGCGACGACGCTGGGGCAGATCACCGTGGCCAGCTTCGCCAACCCCCAAGGGCTGAAGGCGATCGGCGACAACTTCCTCACCGAGACCGGCGCCAGCGGCCCCGCGCAAGTCGGCCCGGCGGGCGACGCCGGGCGCGGCTCGATCGAGCAGGGGTTTCTCGAGGCGTCCAACGTCAGCGTGGTGGAGGAATTGGTGGACATGATCGAGTGCCAGCGCGCCTACGAGGTGAATTCCAAGATGATCGCCTCGATCGACGACATGCTCAAGAACGCCAACCAGACGCTGTGACGGGGGCGACCAAGCCATGATGGAATCGCCGTTCGACCGGGCATTGGACATCGCCTCTCGCCAGGATCGACGCCGCCTGCGCGTGGCCGGGTTGGCCTTCACCGCCATGGCGATCATCGTGGCCGCGATCCCGGTGCAACGCGCCGAGGCGCGCGGCAAGCCCAGGCCCGACTATGCCGCCGCCCTTCCGGTTGCCGCACCCGACAAGCCCGCCGACGGCAGCATCCTCAACCTGGCCGGCGGCTATGCCGGGCTGGTCGAGGGCGCACGCGCGCGCGCCGTGGGCGATCCGCTGGTGATCGTGCTGTCCGAACAGCTGTCCACGTCCAAGACCGCGGCGAGCAAGACCGCCAAGTCTGCGGCGTTCAGCATCACGCCGCCCAGCAAGGGTCCGCTGTCGATCCTTTCGGCCAATGGCCTCAACAATTCGGGCGCGAGCAGTTTTTCCGGGACCGGCAATGCCTCGCAGACCAGTTCGCTGGGTGGCGAGGTGTCGGTCACGATCGTCGAATTGCGGCGCAACGGCACCGCGCTGGTGCGCGGCGAGAAGCAGCTGATGCTGAGCCAGGGCCGCGAGTGGGTGCAGCTGTCGGGCATCGTCCGGCTGGCCGACATCGACACCGCCAACCGTATCCAGTCGGGCCAGGTCGCCGATGCGCGGATCACCTATGCCGGTAGCGGCGACATCAGCCGCGCCGGCAAGCCGGGCTGGCTCACCCGGTTCTTCAACATCATCAGCCCGTTCTGAGGATCTGACCGTCATGGACGCATCCGACCTGATGCTCGCCGCCGCGATCGGCGCCGTACTGCGCCTGGCCCTTGCCCTGCTTCCCCGGCGCGGGGTGATGCTGGCCCTCACCCTCGCCATGGCGGCCGCGCCGATCCTGACTCAGCCGGTGCGCGCCGAGCGCGTGCGCGATCTCGGCGGGTTCCAGGGCGTGCGCTCGAACCAGCTGACCGGCTACGGCATCATCGTCGGGCTGCCGGGCACGGGCGACGACAACCTCGAATACCTGACGCAGGCGATGCGCGGCGTGTCGGGCCGGCTGGGCGTGCAATTGCCGCCGGGCGTGGCACCGGGGCTGAAGAATGCGGCCGCGGTGATGATCACCGCCGACCTGCCTGCTTTCGCCAAGCCGGGCCAGCGCATCGACGTGACGGTCTCCACCATCGGCAAGGCCAAGTCATTGCGCGGCGGTGCGCTGGTCCTCGCCCCGCTCTATGGCGCGGATGGGCAGATCTATGCCA
Organism: Novosphingobium sp.; assembly: GCF_036803765.1. Classification (GTDB taxonomy): domain Bacteria; phylum Pseudomonadota; class Alphaproteobacteria; order Sphingomonadales; family Sphingomonadaceae; genus Novosphingobium. The sequence continues at coordinate 12,923 of NZ_DAIRTS010000023.1, read as the reverse complement.
TGGCGCAGGGCAACCTCGCGGTCGGGGGCCTGGGCATCACCGCCAAGGACGGGTCGCAGCTGACCGTCAACGTGCCGACCGTCGGCCGCATTGCCGAGGGTGCCAGCGTCGAGCGGGCGGTGGCGACCGGGTTCGACAGCGCGGCGATCCTGCGCTGGAACCTGTTCGACGCCGATTTCCTCAATGCCGCGCGGGTGCGCGATGCAATCAACCGTCGCTTTCCGGGTACGGCCAGCGTCGAGGACGGCGTGACGCTGGCGCTGCGCCTGCCCGAAGGCAGCGACGCGCGCGCCAGCGCCATGGCGGCGATCGAGACGATCGAGGTCAGCCCCGCCGACGCTGCCGCCAAGGTCATCGTCAACAGCCGCACCGGCACGGTGGTCATCAACAGCGCGGTGCGCCTGTCGCCCGCCGCGATCAGCCACGGCAAGCTGGTGGTGCGGATCGACGAGAAGCCGCGGGTCTCGCAGCCCGGGCCGTTCTCCAATGGGCAGACCGCCGTGGTGCCGAGCAGCCAGATCAGCGCGAGCGAGGAAGGCAGCCATGTCGCGCTGTTCAAGCCCGGCGCCTCGCTCTCCTCGCTGGTCAATGCCCTTAACAAACTGGGCGTTTCGCCGTCCGATCTGGTGGCGATCCTCGAGGCGCTCAAACAGGCCGGCGCGCTCAAGGCCGAGATGGTGGTGATCTGATGACTGCGACAAGTCCCCTTTCAGGCGCCCGCGCCGCCTCTTCGGCCCCGGCACCCTCGACGGAGCAGGCCCGCCTGCACAAGGCCGCGCAAGGTTTCGAGGCCATGTTCCTGCGCCAGATCCTGGCGATGGGCCGCAGCACGCCGCTGGGCGGGAGCGAGGCACTGCTGGGCCATCAGGACGACACGTTCACCCAGATGCGCGACGAACGCTTTGCCGAGATCGCGTCGCAGGCCGGCGCGCTGGGCTTTGCCGCGCGGATCGAGGCGCAGCTGTCGGCCCACATCGCGGCCACCACCGGCACGAAGGGCTGATCGCCATGGCCTCCGACCTGCTTTCCATCGCGCGCAGCGGCGTCAAGGCGGCGCGGATCCAGCTGGATCTGACCGCCCAAAACATCGCCAATGCCTCGAGCCAGGGCTACGTGCGGCGCAGCGCCACCACCGAGGAGGTGATGACGCCGGGCTACCTGACGCACCACCGCGACGTCTCGCTCTCGGGCGTGCGTATCGCCGGGATCACCCGCAACGCCGATGCCTTTCGCCAGGGTGAAGTGCGCCGCACCGGTGCCGATACCGCGCGCGCCGATGCTGAAGTTGCGGGGTTGGAGGATATCCAGGCCGCACTGTCGGACTCGGGCGTCTATGATGCGATCACCGGGTTTGAATCGACGCTGCAGCAATTGTCGCAGGACCCGACCAACACGCCGCTGCGTGCCGCGGTCATCGCCTCGGCGCAGACGATGACCAACAGCTTCAACATCGCCGCCGCGCAGCTCGACGCCGTGGCCGCCGGGCAGCAATCGGGCGCGGCGGACGGCGTGGCGCAGGTCAATTCGCTGGCGGCCGAACTGGCCAAGGTCAATGGCCGCCTGTCGCGGCTGGCCGACGCGCAGACCGACCGCGCCGGGCTGCTCGACCAGCGCGACCTGCTGCTGCAGAAGCTGTCGGGCTACGCCGACATCGCCACCAGCTTTGCGACCGATGGCTCGGTCAGTGTCACGCTCGGCGGCACCTCGGGCGCGCCGCTGGTGACGGGCCTCGTCGCCCAGACGCTGACCGCCACCACCGCAGCGGACGGCACGATCACCTATGCCGTGGGCGGCGGGACCGTGGCGCTGGCCGCCGGGTCTCTGTCCGGGCAGCAGCAGGTGCTGGCGCGCCTCGCCATGGTGCACGGCGACCTCGACAGGCTGGCCGACAGCGTGGTGCGCACGGTCAACACCGCACAGGCCCAGGGCACCGCGCTTAATGGATCGCCGGGCGGGCCCTTGCTGTCGGGCACGACCGCCGGCGCGATGGGCATGGCCACCACCAGCGGCGCCGCGATCGCCACCGCGGGCGCGGGTGCTGCGCCCAACAGCCGCGACATTTCCAACCTCATCGCCATGCGCGGCGCCCTGACCGCGGCAAACCCTGCGGGCGCGATGGACACGCTGCTCTACCAGTCGTCCTCGGCGGTGAAGGCGAGCACGACCACGCGCGCGGCGCTCAAGACGATTTCTGACGCCGCCAGCACCGCGCTGTCCGCCCAGTCCGGCGTCGACCTCGATACCGAGGCCATCAACCTGACCCGCTACCAGCAGGCGTTCCAGGCATCGGGCCGCGTCATGCAGGTCGCGGGCACGCTGTTCGACGCCATCCTCGCCATCCGCTGAACGGTCACAGACAGGAGCCGCCATGCCCAGCGTCACCACCTCGACTTCCGCCTTCTACGAACGTTCGGCGCTCGACCTCACGGCCCTGCGCGTCCAGATGGGCGAAGTGCAGAAGCAGATCGCGACCGGCAACCGGCTGGCCAACGACGCCGACGACCCGCTCGCCGCCTCGCGCCTGCGCAATCTGTCGCGCGCCGATACGCTGGCCAAGGTCGACGCCGCCTCGGCCGGGCGCGCCACGGCCGATCTCAACCTGACCGACTCGGCCATGACCGAGATGATCAACACGCTGCAGCGCGCGCGCGAGTTGGCCAACCAGGCCGCCACGGGCACGCTGTCGAACCAGCAGCGCGTGAGCATCGGCACCGAGCTCGGCCAGCTGCGCGGCAACCTCGTGGCGCTGGCGAATGCGCGCGACAGCGCGGGCAATGCGCTGTTCGGCGGCGATGCGCCCGGCGATGCCTATACGCTCGATGCCGCGACCGGTGCGGTCAGCTATGTCGGCACGGGCAGCGCCGGCACGCTGTCGCTGGGCGACGGGCAAAGCGTGAAGCGCAGCCTTACCGGCCCCGAGTTCCTGTCGTTTTCCAGCGGCGGCAGCGCCACCGACGTCTTTGCCGCGATGAAGGCGATCACCGATGCGATCAGCGCGGGCGGCACGGCGGCGCAGTCGGCCGCGGGGGCCGCGCTCACCACGCTCGACGATGCGATCACTTCGGTCTCCACCGGGCAGACGGTGGTCGGCGCGCGGCTCTCGTGGATCGATCTCAACACCCAGCGCCAGACAACGATGAGCGAGGCACGCGCCAACGAGCAGCAGGTGCTGGGCACCACCGACATCGCCACCGCCTATACCCACCTGCAGGAACTGGCGACCGTGTTGCAAGCCAGCCAGGCGAGCTTCACCAAGATTTCGGGCCTGTCGCTGTTTGCCCTGATGTCCTGAATTTTGCCGGGAAAAAGCCGTCCTCCCCTCGCAGCGACGGCACCGCCCCTGCTGTGTTTCGTGGTTCATCGACAAGGTTGACGCTTCATGTTCGCTGGTATCGGCATCGTCGTCCTGCTCGCCATGGTCTTCGGCGGCTTCATCATCACCGGCGGCGCGATCGGCCCCGTCGCGGAGGCGATCCCGCACGAGATGCTGATCATTGGCGGCGCGGCGATCGGCGCGCTCATCACCGGCAATTCGATGCACGAGTTGAAGGGCATTGGCGGCGGGCTGGCCAAGGTTTTCAAGGGCCCGCGCCACACCAAGCAGGACCACATCGACGCCATCGTACTCTGCGCCAAGCTGATGAAGATCCTGCGCAGCGACGGCCCGGTCGCGCTCGAAAGCCACGTCGCCGAACCCAAGAGCTCGGCGCTCTTCGCCGAATATCCGCGCATCCTGGCCCACGGCGCGCTGGTCTCGCTGATCTGCGACACGCTGACGCTGATCGTCGTCTCGTCGGGCACGCTCGAGGTCCATGCGGTCGAGGACGTTATGGATCACGCGATGAAGACCCATTTCCACGAGGAAGGCGAGGCGCAACATGCCTTGCAGGGCCTGGCCGACGCCCTGCCCGCGCTGGGCATCGTCGCGGCCGTGCTGGGCGTGGTCAAGACCATGGGCTCGATCGACAAGCCGCCGACGATCCTGGGCGCGATGATCGGCTCGGCGCTGGTCGGCACGTTCATGGGGGTGCTGCTGGCCTATGGCATCGTCGCGCCGCTCGCCGGGCGCCTGAAGCAGGTGCTCGACCAGGATGCGATGATCTTCCAGGCGGTCAAGCAGGTGATCGTGTCCTCGCTCCACGGCTGGCCGCAGCCGCTGGTGGTGGAAAGCGCGCGCTCGGGCCTGGGCCATGCCTTTCGTCCCGGCCTGTCCGAACTGCTCGACGCGCTGCGCGGCCGGTAAGGAGCGCGCGGCATGGCCAAGGCTCCCAAGGGCAAGGAAGCGCCCAAGCCGATCATCGTCAAGAAGATCACCGTGGTTGCCGGCGGCCATCACGGCGGCGCGTGGAAAGTCGCCTATGCCGACTTCGTCACCGCGATGATGGCCTTCTTCCTGCTGATGTGGCTGCTGGGCGCGACCACCGAAAAGCAGCGCAAGGGCATCGCCGACTACTTCACCCCGACGCTGGCGCAGACGCGCAAGGGCAGTGCCGGCTCGAACGGCCTGCTCGGCGGATCCTCGCTCACCGATGCCGACAATTATCCCCACCGCGCCGGGCAGACCGGCACGCGCACCCTGACCATCCCGCGCGATGCCACCGGCGGTCCCAAGGACGGCGGCTCCAAGGTCAAGCGGACGCAGGTGATGGAACAGCGGCTGAAGGAGAAGCTCGACGCCAACGACAAGCTGCGCAAGCTGGCGCGCCAGGTGCAAATGACCATGACGCCCGAGGGCATCCGCATCGACATGCTCGATGACGCGGACTTCTCGATGTTCCGCCTCGGCACCACGATCCTGACCCCCGACGCGCTCGAACTGGTGCGCGCGATCGCCCAGGCCATTGCGCCCGACACCGCCGGCATCAGCGTGCGCGGGCACACCGACGCGCTGCAGTGGAAGCCGGGAGACCCGGCCAACAACTGGTCGCTCTCGGCCGGGCGCGCCGAAGCCACGCGCCAGGCGCTGATGCACGACGGCGTCGCCGAATCCCGCTTCCGCCGGATCGAGGGCGTGGCAGACCGGGAACCACTCCTGCCCGACAACATTACCGATCCGCGTAATCGCCGGATGTCCATTCTGCTTATGGATTAATCGCTTAAGGAATTGCTGGTCGGGCAGGGTCTGCCTGTGGCAAACCGTTGCACAATGATTCAACAGAACATCGATATCCTAATGCAGCGCGCGCTCGAAGGTCGCCCCCGCGCCGCGCTCGATGCGGTGGCCGCCGCGGCCGCCCGATTGACCGGATGCCCGTCGGCGCTTGTCTCGATCGTCGAGGAACAGCGGCAATGGTTTCCCGCCATGGCCGGCATCGTCGCCACCGAAACGCCGATCGAGCAGTCGTTCTGTCGCTGGGCCGTGGCGCAGGACAGCATGCTGGTGGTGCCCGATGCCAGCGCCGACGCCCGCTTCGCCGAGATCCCGACCGTCGCCGGCCCGGGACCCAATGGCGAGCCGCCGATCCGGTTCTATGCCGGCGAGCCGCTGCGCGTCAGCGTCGAGCCAGGCCAGAAACCCGTTCCGATCGGCGCGCTCTGCGTGGTCAGCGGTGCACCCCGCGAACTCGACGACCACTGCCGCGAGCTGCTCGAAGGCTTGGGCCGTGCAGCGTCCGAGCTGATCCAGGCGCGCGTCAACACCGTCACCGCCGAGGACATGGCCCGCGCGCTGCACGAGACGCTTGCCGCCCGCGACCGTTTCCAGCGCCAGTTGCAACAGGCCGAGCGAATGACCCGGGTCGGCTCGTGGCGTCTGGCCCTTCCCAGCCAGCAGGCCGAATGGTCGGACCAGATTTTCGTCATTCACGAGTTGCCGTCGGGGAGCGTCAAGGCCCTCGAGGATGCGCTGGGCTATTACCCCGAGCCCGATCGCACCATTCTCGAACGCGCGCTTGCTAACACGATCGAGACCGGGGCGCCGTTCGACCTGACCCTCGATTTCGTCACCGCACGCGGCAACCCGCGCAAGGTTCGCGTGATGGGCGATGTCGAGCGCGAGAACGCCAGCCTCGTTGCCGTGATCGGCGCGATGCAGGACGTGACCGAACGCTATGAGGTCGAGCGTCGGCTGCGCAAGCGGGCGGACACCGACGAGTTGACGCGCATCGCCACGCGGCGGCGCTTCAACGAATATTGCGACGCGCTGCTGATGGACAGCGCCGGCGATCGGCAGCCGCTCGCACTGGCCCTGATCGACCTCGACCATTTCAAGCAGGTCAACGATCGCTTCGGGCACAACTGCGGCGACCGGGTCCTGCTGCGCGCGGCAACGGCGCTGACCTCGGACTGGCTGGCCAACTGTTTCCCCGCACGGCTCGGCGGCGACGAGCTGGTGCTGCTCATCACCGACCCGGCGCTGATTTCCGACCTGCCCGGAACCGTGCGGCGGCTGCTCGACGAGCTGGTCCTGCCGATACCGGGCAGCGGCGGGCTGCATTCGACCGCGACGATCGGGGTTTGCCTGCACCGCGCCGGGGCGATCAATCGCAGCGACCTGATGTCGCTCGCCGACGAGGCGCTCTACGCCGCCAAGGATCGCAGCCGAGGAACGGCGGCGATCAATATCGCCGGTGATGGAGAGGATGCGCCGATGGTGCCAGAGGCGATGATCATGGTCGATCCGTCGAGCCGGCAGCCCGGCGATCCGCCCTTGCGCTGAGGGCCACGACCGCGCGGACGGTCACGATCGCTGGGGCGGTCGCGGGGCGAGCAGGACCAGCGCCGCCGCAAAGAAGAACGTCAGCGAGCATACCGTGAAGATCTGCCGCGTTGCCAGCGTGACCGCCTCGGTCTGCACCAGCTGGCTGAGCGCGGCGCGGGCTTGCGCCGCCGGCAGACCGGTGTGCATCGGCGGATGGATCACCCCGACGAGATCGGCGCGATTGGCCTTGGTCAGGCGTTCCCACATCGTCGTCGACATCGAGGTCGCAAAGGCCCCGGCCATCGTGCGCATGAAGCTCTGGATGCCGGCGGCCGAGGCGGTCTGGTCCGGGCGGACCGAGGCGATCGCCAGCGCGGTCGAGCCGACGAAGAAGAACGGCATGCCCAACCCCTGGATCATCTGCGGAAAGGCGATGGTCCAGAAGCCCATGCCGCTGATCCAGCCAGTGCGCAGCCAGCCGACCGCCCCCAGCCAGCACATGCCGAAGATGATCAGCATGCGCGTGTCGACCTTGCCGATCAGCCGCGCGACGATCGGCGCGAAGACCACCGCCAGCACCCCGACGAAGCCCATGGCAAAGCCCGCCCAGGTCGCGGTGTAGTTGAGGTTCGTCTGCAGGAACAACGGGATGAGGACGAGGAAGGCGAAGAAGGCGGCATAGGCCACAGCCTGCGCCGTCGCCGCCACGGTAAAGCCGCGGCTGCGGAACACCGAGAGGTCTATGATCGGGTGCTTCTCGGTCATCTCCCAGATCAGGAACGCGACGAAGCCGATCGCCGCGGTGACCGCCAGCGTCACGATCATCGGGCTGGCGAACCATTCCTCCTCGCGGCCCTTGTCGAGCATGATCTGCAGGGCGCCCACCCATACGATCAGCAATGCCAGCCCGCCGAAGTCGATCGGTGCTTTCTGGCGCTGGGTCTCGAATGGTCGGACAAGGTTCCAAACCGAGACCAGCGCGAAGATCGCGATCGGGATATTGATGAAGAACAGCCAGTGCCACGACAGATTGTCGGAGATGAGCCCGCCGCAGATCGGCCCGGCAATAGGCGCGACGACCGTGGTCATGGCCCACAGACCAAGCGCCGCGCCGGCTTTTTCCTTGGGAAAGACGCGCAACATCAGCGTCTGGGTCATCGGCATGATCGGCCCGCCGCACAGTCCCTGCGCGATGCGGAAGGCGATGAGCAGGCCGAGCGTGCCCGACATGCCGCACAGCATCGAGCAGAGCCCGAAGCCGAACAGCGCCGTCAGGAATACCCGCACGGCCCCGAATGTACGCACCAGCCAGCCGGTCAACGGAACGCAGATCGCCTCCGCCACGGCATAGGAGGTGAGCACCCAGGTGCCCTGCGTGGGCGAGACGGCGAGGCTGCCCGAAATGTGCGGGACCGAGACGTTGGCGATCGTGATGTCGAGCACCACGACGAAGTTGGCGAGCGCGAGCGAGAAGCCGCCGACCGCGAGCTTCCATCCGCGCAGCGGCGGCACCGTCGCGTCGCCGAAGCCCATCGGCGGTCCGTCGGACATGTCAGTGGGCCCCGCCCGTGGCTGCGCCTTGGCCTGCTCCGGTACTAGAGCGGTGCGGCGGGCGCGTGTCGACCGTGGCGTCCATCGACAGGCCGATGCGCAAGGGATGCGCGCGCAGCTCCTCGGGGTCGAGCGCGACCCGCACCGGCAGGCGCTGCACGACCTTGATCCAGCTGCCCGTGGCGTTCTGCGCCGGGATCACCGCCAGGGCCGAGCCGGTGCCGCCGGAAAATCCGACGACGCGGCCGTGGAAGACGACTTCGTCGCCGTAGAGGTCCGAGGTCAGCGTCACCGGCTGGCCGGGGCGCACGTTGGTGAGCTGGCTTTCCTTGAAATTGGCATCGACGTGCGCCTGCCCGATCGGCACCACCGCCATCAGCACGGTGCCGGCCGTCACGCTCTGGCCGACCTGGACGTTGCGCTGGGTGACGACGCCGCTGACCGGGGCGCGGATGATCGTGCGCGACAGGTCGATGCGCGCCTTGTCCAGCCGCGCTTTCGCCGCCAGCACTTGCGGGTTCGCCTCGGCTGCGGTGCCGCCGACCAGCGCCGCATTGGCGGCCTCCTGCCCGTTCGCTGTGCCGCGTGCCGCCCGTGCCTGCGCGAGGCTGGCGCGCGCGGCGGCAAGCTGTCCCTGCGCCTGGGCATAGGCATTGCGTGCCGTGGTCAGTTCCTCGCCCGAGACCGCGCCGTCGGATACCAGCGACTGGCGCCGCTTGAGGTCCACCTCGGCGCGCTGCAGATCGGCGGTGGCCACCTGCACCTGCGCGGCCATGCGCGCGATCTCGGCATCGCGCTCGCTCACCTGCGCGGCCAGCGCACCGCCGGTGGCCACGGTCTGGCGCGCCTTGCGCAAGGCATCGGCGTAGTCAGCCTCGGCCGTCTGCAGCGCGATCTTCGCGTCGGTGGCGTCGAGTTCGACCAGCACGTCGCCCTTGCGCACGACTTGCGTGTCGGTCACGGCCACGCGCAGCACCGGCCCGGCCACCAGCGGCGTCACTTGCGCGGTTTCAGCCGCGACATAGGCGTTGTCGGTATCGACATAGCGGCCGCCGAAGATCCATTCGTAAAGCCCGAAGCCCGCGGCGACGAGGACCACCACGCCGCCAAAGACGAGGAAGGCGCGCTTGCGCTTCGCGCGCCGCTGCGCGTCGGCCCCCGCCTCGGCCCGAGCCTCGGCCTGGGCATCAGGATGTTCGATGGTTTGCGGTTCGGTATCAGCCATGGGACGAGGCCTCTGGAAAGAAACGGGGGTTGTGCAGGGGGTTGCCGAAGGTCAAGAGGCGCGGAAGCCGCCGCCCAGCGCGCGGACCAGTCCGACCTGCGCCGAAAGCCGGCGGGCCTCGAGGTCAGCGAGCAGGCGGCGATTGGCGAGCAGCGCGTCTTCGGCCGAGAGAACCGAGAGATAGGGCGACAATCCCGCCTCGTAGCGCCGCCGTGCGACGCGCCAGGCATCCTCGGAGGCGGCCACCGCGCGGCGCAGGTCCGCAACCTGGCCTTCGACCGAACGCTGCGTCGCGGCCGCGTCCGCTACGTCGCGCATGGCGCGGAGCAGGGTATCGTCATAGCTGGCGACGGCTTCGTCATACCCGGCGCGGGCCTGGCGGTAGGCACCCGCGATGCGTCCGCCGGAAAACAGCGGAAGGCTGATCGCAGGACCTGCCTGCCCGATGTCCGACCCGGCAGAGGTCAGGTTGCCGAGCCCGAGCGACTGGACGCCGATGAACGCGGTGAGGTTGACGTTGGGATAGAAGGCGGCGTGCGCTACGCGGATGCGTGCGGCGGCCGCCTCGGCGCGGGCGCGCGCCGCGGCGATGTCGGCGCGGCGCCCTACCAGGTCGAGCGCGAGACGATCGGGCAGCGGTGCCGGCGTGATCGTGGCCAGGTGCGGCAAGGTGATCGCATCCCCGCGCGCGGGCGGCGCGCCGACGAGGACGGCGAGGGCATGGCGGGCCAGCGCGATCGCCTCGTCCGCCGCCACGAGTTCGGCGCGGGCGACCGGGATGCCCGCCTCGGCCTGGCGCTGCTCGCCGCGCGTGTCGAGGCCGTTGGTCACGCGCTGGCTCACCAGCCTGGCGGTTTCCTCGCGCAGGCGCAGGGCCTCGACGCGCACCTCGCGTGCTGCGGCCGCGCGCGCCAGCGTGGCATAGGCATCGGCGACACCGGTCGCGAGGGCAAGCCGGGCGGCGCGCGCCTCGATCGCCGCGGCCTCAGCCTCCGACGTCGCCGCGCGCAAGGCGGCCCGGTTGCGTCCGAAGAAGTCGAGTTCGTACGAGAGGTCGAGCGTCGCGCGCCCGGCATCGTTCCACCCCTTGGGCACGAACGCTGCGGGTATCCCGTTGTTATAGCTCTGCTTCGTCTCGAACGCCGCCGCATTGGCCGATGCCTGGGGCAGCAGCGCGGCATCGCTCTGGCGGACCAGCGCCTGTGCGGCACGCAGGCGGGCATCGGCCATCGCGAGCGAGGGCGACGCCTTCAACCCTTCGGCAATCAGGGCAGGCAGCTGCGCGTCGCCCAGCCCCTGCCACCAATCCTCGCCCGGCCATGCGGCTGCAGCAGCGGCGGTGGAGCCCGGTGCCGCGTCGGCAAGGGACAGATCGGCGGCGGCGGCCTGGCGCATCACCGGCCGTTCGCCGAGATCGGGGACAGGGGCGCAACCGGCGACGAGGCCCAGCGAGGCCATCAGCACGGCAACGCCGAGGGCGGCGGGGCGGGACGGGTGCATCGGGAGCCTCTTCATGGGGGATGTCGCGTGGCACGACCCGCTTGTGTACGGATCGGTCACTAGGCGGATAACTGGTCCCTTGTACGCAGCGTGTCAACAGCTATGTGTACGGAATGGTCACTAACGATCGCCTCAAGCGGTGCGCGCCCGACGAGCGGCGCGATCACATCGTCAGCGTCGCCACCGAGGCGTTCACCCGCACCGGTTACGGCAGCACCTCGATGTCTGCGATCGCTGCCCGGCTCGGCGGCAGCAAGGCTACGCTTTACAAGTACTTTCCGTCGAAGGAGAGCCTGTTCGAGGCCGTGCTGCGGCGCGGCTGCGACGGCGTGATCGAGGCCCTCGCGGCCCTGGCCGAGAGTGCAAGCGGCGATCTGGAAGCCCTGCTGACCCGATTCGGGACCGAATTCCTGTCGGCGCTGTGCACCGAGCGCGCGCTGACGGTCTATCGCATGGTCCATTCGGCCGCGCTGCGTTTTCCCGAGACCGCGGAGATGTTCTTCCGCGCCGGGCCCGATCGCGGCGGCATCGTCCTGGCGGCACTACTGGAACGCCATGCCGCGCTGCACGGCATCGCCCTCGACGACCCTCGCCTCGCCGCCGACCAGTTCCTCGGCATGGTGCGCGGCAAGCTGCACATGCGCGTCGCGCTCGGCCTGGTGCCGCCGCCCGACGCCGCCCAGTTGCAGCACCACAGTGCCCACGCCGCGCGGATCTTCGCCCGCGGCCTCATGGGGAACGCCGCCACCGCGCCGAACTGAGCCGTTACCTCGGCCGGTCGGTCGCGCTCAGCCCGTGATCGGCAGGCGCAGCGTGGCGACAAGGCCGACCACCCGCCCGGCCTCCCAACGATTGGCCAGCGCGAGCGCGCCCCCGTGCTGGTCGGCGATCGCCCGGGCGAGCGTCAGGCCCAAGCCCGTCCCGCCCGTGGCGGTGTTGCGCGATGCCTCGAGCCGGGTGAACGGCTCCATCATCCGCTGGATCTCGTGCTCGGGGATGCCCGGCCCGTCGTCCTCGATCCGAAGTACCGCGTCGTTGCCCTCGCGCGCCAACGAGACCCGCGCGCGCTGGCCATAGCGCAGGGCGTTGGACACGAGGTTGCGCATCGCCCGGCGCAGCCAGGTGGCGCGCAGCGGCAGGACGATGCGGACGGTATCGCCGAGGATGACATCCTCGCCCATGTCCTCGTATTCGCCCACGACATCGGCCACCAGCGCGGACAGTTCGGTCACCTCGAGCGGGTCGGAGGGACGCCCGACACGCGCCAGCGAGAGGATGTCGTCGAGCGAGCGGTTGATGTCCTCGATCGTCGCAGCCATGCGCGCGCGCTCGGTGTCGTCCTCGACCGCCTCGATGCGCACGCGCAGCGCGGCGAGCGGGGTCTTGAGATCGTGGCCGATCGCACCGAGCATGACATCCTTCTCGTCGAGCAGGCCGATGATGCGCCCTTCCATCGCGTTGTGCGCAACGATGAGGCCGCGAATGTCGTCCGGGCCTTCGGGCTGGAGTTGTCCCACCACGCTGCGCTCGCTGGCGAAGGCCTCGACGCGGCGGGTCAACGCCTTGAGCGGGCGGGCGATGCGGCGCAGGATTAGCGCGACGGCACCCACCAGCACGAAATAGAGCAGGATCGTCTGCATCAGCAACGAGACCAGCACCTGCCGCTCGTTGGCCGGACTGAGAATGCGCGCGGTAAGCCAGGTCCCGTCGGGGCGCCGCACCGAGGCGACGAACAGCCGCGCCGGCCCCGGCGTGTCGCCAAAGCTCACGAGGCGCTGGCGCACGTCGCGAAACCAGCCGGCGATCAGCACGTCGCTTTCGGGCTCCCGCTCGAGCACGAGCACGGTCTTGTGCGTGAAGCCTTGCGTCACGAGCACCTCGTGCAGGGCCTGGGCCACATCGGGACGCGCAAGGTCGCCCGCCTGCGCCGGCGAACGCGTGTCGACCTGGATGCGGAATGCCCGCGGGACGCGCCAGGCGTCGGGCGGGGGCGGCCCGGGCGGGGGC
>NZ_DAIRTS010000022.1:40746-67416 GCF_036803765.1 Novosphingobium sp. | reverse complement strand
CAAGGGCCCCGCCCCGGCCACGGCAACCCCGCCGCCCCCGCCGAAGAAGGCCAAGCTCAGCTACAAGGACCAGCGCGACTACGAGCTGCTGCCCAAGCGGATCGAGGAACTCGACGCCGCGATCGCGCGCGACGAGGCCGCACTTGCCGATCCTGCGCTCTACACCCGCGACCCCCAGCGCTTCGCTGCGCTCTCGACCGCGGTGGGCAAGGCACGCGCGGACAAGGACGCGGCGGAGGAACGCTGGCTGGAACTCGCCGAGCAAGTCGAGGGCGGCTGAAGCTCCCGCGCAAGTCGTCATTTGCTCGAGCTGCCGCCGCCCCCTCCAACCCCGTCACCCTGAACTCGTTTCAGGGTCCAGCGGGCCGACTGTTCGGGCCTCGCATGAGGGCGGATGCCGAGGCCATTTATCTTCGAGGCTTCGGCGGTTCCGCAACCTCGAATAGGTTCACGCAGAGGCGCAAAGGCGCAAAGGGTTTTGAGAAAGGCCTGCCGGCCGATTTCGGCCTTGGCACCAGTTCGGTCTTGAGACCGACCTAAACTGAAAAGCTACGCCTGAACGGGTGGACCGTCACTCTTTGCGCCTCTGCGCCTTTGCGCGAACACCATTACGGTTGGGGTTCTGGCGCAAGCCAGCTGCACCAGAACCCCAACATCAAACGCGTTCTCGCGTTCGCCTGATCGCCTCAGCCTTCGACCGCAACACCGGCCAAGACAGCCTTCGCCGCCGTCAGCGCATCGGCGGCCTTGCTGCCGTCCGGGCCGCCGCCCTGCGCCATGTCAGGGCGGCCACCGCCGCCCTTGCCGCCGAGCGCTTCGACGCCTGCGCGCACGAGATCGACGGCGCTGATCGTGCCGACGAGATCCTCGGTCACCGCCGCCGCGATCGAAGCGCGACCTTCGTTGACCGCGACGATCACGGCCACGCCCGAGCCAAGGCGCTGCTTGGCCTGGTCGAGCAGCCCGCGCAGGTCTTTGGGATCGAGCCCTTCGAGCACCTGGCCCGAGAACTTGGTGCCGCCGACGTCCTCGTCGGCTGCCTCGGCCTTGGCACCGCCGCCACCGAGCGCCAGCGCCTTCTTGGCCTCGGCCAGTTCACGCTCGAGCTTGCGGCGTTCCTCGATCAACGTGGCGACGCGCGCCTCAACCTCGTCGGGCGTGGTACGCAGCAGGCTGGCGGTGTGCTTGAGCGCGTCCTCGCGACCGACCAGCCACTGGCGCGCGCCTTCACCGGTCAGCGCCTCGATGCGGCGTACGCCCGACGATACGGCGCTCTCGCCGACAATGCGGAACACACCGATGTCGCCGAGCGCACGCACGTGCGTGCCGCCGCAAAGCTCGACCGAATAGTGCCGCTCGGTCTGTCGGCCCATCGACAGCACGCGCACTTCGTCACCGTACTTCTCGCCGAACAGCGCCATCGCGCCGGCGGCGATCGCATCATCGGGCGTCATCAGGCGGGTCGAGACGGTCTCGTTGGCGCGGATCTCGGCGTTCACTTCGGCCTCGATCGCGGTGATGTCGTCCTGCGACAGCGCGGTCGGGTGCGAGAAGTCGAAACGCAGGCGTTCAGGCGCGACGAGCGAGCCCTTCTGCGTGACGTGCGCACCAAGGCGATTGCGCAGTGCCTGATGCAGCAGGTGCGTGGCCGAATGGTTGGCGCGCACGGCATCGCGGCGCTCGACGTCGACGGTCAAGACCACCGCGTCGCCCACCTTGATCGTCCCCGCCTCGACCACCGCGTGATGCGCATGCAGCCGTCCCAGCGGCTTGGCGGTGTCCGTCACGGTCAGCTTGAGGCCGTCGGTGGTGTTTATCGTGCCGGCATCGCCCATCTGGCCGCCGCTTTCACCGTAGAACGGTGTCTGGTTGGTCAGCACGGTGACCGTGTCACCCACGCCGGCCTCGCGCACTTCCTGGCCGTCCTTGACCAGCGCGACGACCACGCCCTCGCCGCTCGTCGCGGTGTAGCCGGTGAATTCGGTCGCGCCCTCGCGCTCGGCGATGTCGAACCACACCTCGCTTGAGGCGGCATCGCCCGAGCCCTTCCACGCGGCGCGGGCGGCAGCCTTCTGCTGCGCCATCGCGGCGTCGAAACCTTCGCGATCGACCGCGATGCCGCGGGCGCGCAGGGCGTCCTCGGTGAGGTCGTAGGGGAAGCCGAAGGTGTCATAGAGGCGGAAGGCCGTCTCGCCCGACAGCTTGTCACCCTCGCCCAACCCGGCCGAGGCTTCGTCGAGCAGGCGCAGGCCGTTCGACAGCGTCTGGCGGAAGCGGGTTTCCTCGCGCTGGAGGACTTCCTCGATCAGCGGCTGGGCGCGGCCGAGTTCGGGATAGGCCTGGCCCATCTCGGTCACCAGCGCGCCGACGAGACGGTGCATCAGGGGGTCCTTGGCGCCGAGCAGGTGCGCATGGCGCATCGCGCGGCGCATGATCCGGCGCAGCACGTAGCCGCGACCCTCGTTCGAAGGCAGCACGCCATCGGCCAGGAGGAAGCTCGACGAACGCAGGTGGTCGGCGATGACGCGGTGGCTGGCGGTGTGCTCGCCGGTCGCCTTGACGCCGGTCAGGCTTTCCGAGGCCGCGATCAGTGCCTTGAACGTGTCGGTGTCGTAGTTGTCGTGCACGCCCTGCAGCACCGCCGCAATGCGCTCCAGGCCCATGCCGGTGTCGATCGAGGGCTTGGGCAGGTTGCCGACGATCTCACCGCCCGCCTGCTCGAACTGCATGAACACGAGGTTCCAGATCTCGATGAAGCGATCGCCGTCCTCGTCCGGGCTGCCAGGAGGGCCACCGGGGATGTGATCGCCATGGTCGTAGAAGATCTCGGAGCACGGGCCGCACGGACCATCGTCACCCATCGCCCAGAAATTGTCCTTGGTGGCGATGCGGATGATCTTCTCGTCGGGCAGGCCCGCGATCTTGCGCCAAAGTTCCGCCGCTTCGTCGTCGGTATGATAGACCGTGACGAGCAGCTTCTCGACGGGGAGGCCCCAGACCTTGGTCAGCAGGGTCCAGGCGTGCGTGATCGCCTGTTCCTTGAAATAGTCGCCGAACGAGAAGTTGCCGAGCATCTCGAAGAACGTGTGATGGCGCGCGGTGTAGCCCACGTTGTCGAGATCGTTGTGCTTGCCGCCGGCGCGCACGCACTTCTGCGACGAGGTCGCGCGGGGGATGGCGCGGGTCTCGAAGCCGGTGAAGACGTTCTTGAACGGGACCATGCCCGCATTCGTGAACATCAGCGTGGGATCGTTGTACGGGACCAGCGGCGCCGAAGGCACGACGTCGTGGCCCTGCGAGCCGAAGTATTCCAGGAAGGACCGGCGGATTTCGTTCGTCGAAGTCATGCCCCGCCGATTAGGCGAGCCGCGAGCGCGGAACAAGCACGATTCATCGCGCAGGGTGATCGACTTTGGTGGTGTTCAGGCGCGCCGCGCGGTGACGATCCAGGCTGCTGCGGCAAATCCGACGCGCCCGGCGTGATGATGTCGCGAAATCAGATCGCGCAGACGCCGTTCGACGACCGGACGGTCGGCGGGATCGGCCAGCCGCAGCGCCGCGGCGGCGGGGCCGATCCGCCGGAACAGCGCCTCGGCCTGTGCCTCGGCATCCTCGCCCTCCCCGGCAATGTAGGTGAAGTCGTTTGGCGTGATGGTGATATCGGTCCAGCCGTCGAGAGCCTGATGGATGTTTGCCGGATCGGCAAAGGCGAACGGACCGGGCGGCGGGAAACCGGAGGATGAAGGAGCGGCATTTGCCGCAGCCTCCGTTGCGACCACCGTGGCGAGCGCCGTCGCCCATTCGTTCTCGCTCGCTGCGCGAAAGCACGAGAAGACCAGGCGCGCATCGGGCGCACTGACCAAGGCCAGATGCCGGAATGCGGCGGGCGGGTCGGCGAAGAACATCACGCCGTGGCGCGACACGATCAGGTCCGGTGCAAAATCGGGATCGGCCCAGACGGTGGCGTCGGCGAGTTCGAAGCGGCAGGAGACGTGGGCCGGCAAGTCAGTCGCGCGGCGATCGCGAGCGCTGCGAATCAGGTCTTCGGAAATGTCGATGCCGCGAACGTCTGCGTCTGGGCGCGACGCGGCGAGTGTAAGCGCCACCTCGCCTGCGCCGCAGCCGAGATCGAGGATGCGACGGCCTGCGAATTGCGAGGTACTGGCGAGAAGCTGGGGCGTGAGTTCGGCGAAGGTCCGATCGGTCCTGCGCCATTCTTCGGCCCAGGCGCGACCCACGCCGCCTTGCCAGTCACTTGCCTGCGTCATTTGCCGTCCCTCTCCTTGCGTCACCCCAAGCGTGGCGGGGTTTGGGAGCGGGGGCAAGATGGTGGGGCGGCGTGGTTCCGTATCGGGGGCTGCCCCTCCACCACCGGCTTTGCCGGCGGTCCCCCTCCCCACGGTGTGGGGAGGATCTACGGTATTGGCGACGAAGGGAGAGGTAAGCCGTTAGTGCTCCCCCTCCCTCGGTCGTTTTGCCATCAGGCGTCGTCGTCGGCGTCGGGGCCGGCCATGAGACCTTCGGCGACCTGCTCGGTCCGCGCGCGGATCGCGGCTTCGAGGCGGTCGCGCAACTCGTGGTTCTCGCGCAGGAAGTTCTTGGCGTTTTCACGCCCCTGCCCGATGCGCACCGAGTCGTAGCTGAACCAGGCGCCTGACTTCTCGACGAGGCCGGCCTTCACGCCGAGATCGAGGATCTCGCCGATCTTGGAGATGCCCTCGCCGTACATGATGTCGAACTCGACCTGCTTGAACGGCGGGGCGACCTTGTTCTTGACCACCTTCACGCGCGTGGCGTTGCCGGTGATTTCGTCGCGGTCCTTGATCTGGCCTGTGCGGCGGATGTCGAGGCGGACCGAGGCATAGAACTTGAGCGCGTTGCCGCCCGTCGTGGTCTCCGGGTTGCCGTACATCACGCCGATCTTCATGCGGACCTGGTTGATGAAGATCACCATGCAGCGCGAGCGGCTGATCGAGCCGGTCAGCTTGCGCAGCGCCTGGCTCATCAGGCGGGCCTGCAGGCCGACGTGGCTGTCACCCATCTCGCCCTCGATTTCGGCGCGGGGGACCAGCGCGGCGACCGAGTCGACCACCAGGATGTCGATCGCGTTCGAGCGGACCAGCGTGTCGACGATCTCCAGCGCCTGTTCGCCCGTGTCGGGCTGCGAGACGATCAGTTCGTCGATGTTGACGCCCAGTTTCTTGGCATAGACCGGGTCAAGCGCGTGTTCGGCGTCGACGAAGGCAGCGGTGCCGCCGGTCTTCTGCGCCTCGGCAATGGCGTGGAGCGCGAGCGTGGTCTTGCCCGAGCTTTCCGGCCCGTAGATCTCGATGATGCGGCCACGCGGCAGGCCGCCGATACCCAGGGCGATGTCCAGCCCGAGCGACCCGGTCGGGATCGCCTCGATCTGCATCGTCTCCTTCGAGCCGAGCTTCATCACCGAACCCTTGCCGAACGCGCGGTCGATCTGGGCCAGCGCAGCGTCGAGCGCCTTCTGACGATCCATGTCCTTGTCTTTGCCTTCCTGAATGAGCTTGAGCTGCGCCGCCATGGCTGCTTCCCCTTGCCTAGAGATGGCCGACACCGACCGTCAACACTGACAACGATGTATCTATTTTGTTCTCAAAGAACAAGGGGGGAACGAAAATTCCGTCGCGTCCGTTCTCCTGCGACAAACCCGTTGGACGGCAACGATTTCATCGACGGTTGCGGGGGAACGACAGCCCGGGGAAATTGCTGCCATGATGGTGGGATATAAGAACGCCTGGCCGCCGCACCAAGCCGCGTTCATCCGCGCAGGACATGCTCCACGGCGGCAACGATCTGCGCCACCGAAAACGGCTTGGCGAGGAAGTGCATGTTGGCGATGTCGATCTCGCGGCGAAGCTGTTCTTCGGCATAGCCCGACATGAACAGCACGGGCAGCGCCGGCTTGATGCGCCGGATCTCGCGCGCCATCGCCGGACCGTCCATCGACGGCATGACCACGTCCGATACGACGAGGTCGATATCCCCGCCCGCCGCCATGATCCGGGCCAGCGCGTCGAGGCCATCCTCGCCATCGGCGGCGGTCGTCACTTCGTAGCCTTGCCGGACCAGCGCCCGCTCCGCGACCGCGCGCACGGTATCCTCGTCCTCGACCAGCAGCACGCGCCCGCCACCGGTCCATTCGGTACGCTGCAATTCGGTGCGGGGCCTGGCGGGTTCGGCCAGATCGCCTGCCGTGGGTACATGGACCGGCAGGTAGATCGTAAAGCGCGTCCCCTTGCCCACTTCGCTGTCGGCAAAGATGAAGCCGCCCGATTGCTTGACGATTCCGTAGACTGTCGAAAGCCCAAGGCCGGTGCCCTTGCCCTTTTCCTTGGTGGTGAAGAACGGCTCGAAGATCTTGCCGATCTGCGAGGGCTTGATGCCGTGGCCGGTGTCCTCGACGATCAGCGCGGTGTAGTCGGCGATGGGCAGGATATCGCTCTTCATGGCGCGCACGTCGTCGGCGGTTACCCGGCGCGTGACGATGCGCAGGATGCCCGAGGCCTTGGCGTCCGCCCCATTGGCGTTCATCGCATCGCGCGCATTGACGGCGAGGTTGAGGAGCACCTGTTCGAGCTGGACCGGGTCGGCGCGCACCAGCCCGAGGTCGCGATCGTGCGTCACGCTGAGCTGGATCTTCTCGCCCAGGAGCCGCTTCAGCAAGGTCGACACTTCGGCGACGACGTCAGGCAGCTGGAGCACTTCGGGCCGCAGCGTCTGCTGGCGCGAGAACGCCAGCAATTGCCGGGTCAGCGAAGCGGCGCGGTTCGAATTGGCCTTGATCTGCTGAATGTCGTCGTAATCGCTGTCGCCGGGCGTGTGGCGCATCAGGATCAGGTCGCAGTAGCCGATGATCGCGGTCAGCACATTGTTGAAATCGTGCGCGACGCCACCGGCGAGCTGGCCCACGGCCTGCATCTTGGTGGCTTGCGCGATCTCGCGCTTGAGACGCGCTTCCTCCGTCGAATCCTTGAGGCTGAGCAGGACCGCCCCCTCGCCCATGCCGCGCACACCCGCGAGGCTGAGCGAGACCGGCTCCTCGGGCGAGGCGCGCAGCCGGACGGCCACGTCGCCGGCGGTCGGCGCGCCCTGGGTATAGCGGCGCACCGCATCGGCCAGCGCGCCCTTGTCCTCGCGGATCACGAGATCGGAAGGGTAAGGCGGCGGCACGGTGTCTTCGTGCCCGGCGGCGCGCAGGAACGCACGGTTGGCGAAAAGAAAGCGTCCGTCGCGATCGGTCATCGCCAGGCCGAGCGGCAGGCGCGCAAGCAGCGCCTCGATCTGCGGCAGGCCGGCGCGCGCGTCGCCCAATGCGCCATCGTTCTCGAGGATGAGGAACAGCGAGGGCGTGTGCGCAGGGTCGGTATCCACCGGCCGGTCGGGATCGGCGATGGGCAGGTGGACGAAGCGCACTGGCAAGCCCTTGGCGCCTTCGCGGGCGTAGAATATGCGCTCGCTGTCGTCGGCGCGGAACCACGAGACGAAGTCGCTGCCGACGATGGCGGCGCTGTTGTCGCCCCCGGCCCGCGCCGCGAAGGCGCCGTTGGCGGCCCGGACCTTGCCGTCGGGAAGAACCACGGCGGCCTGGATGCCTTCGCGGGCCAGCGCACGGCCCAGCTTGCCGGCGACGTGGCCAGCAAGGTCAGCCAGGAGATCGGCCTCCTGACGGGCGACGAAACGGCAGACGAGATGATCGTCGGCGCGCCCGGCCCGCTGCAGCGCGACGCTCCAGCGCGATGGGCCGGCCCTGACCTCATCGAGCGTGGCATGGCCGTCGCGCCAGGCCGCGCGCGTCGCCTGCTCCATGGCCTCGATGTCGGCAGGATCGAGCGAAAGGCGCGGCGGTGCGGCATGGCCAAACCATTGGGTGAAACGGGTGTTGGCGCAGACCAGCCGACCGGCGCGGTCGATGATAGCCAGGCCCTCGTCGCCCCGCTCGATCGCGGCGAATGTCACCGACCAATCGGGTGCGGCTGGTGCGGCCTCCAGCGTACGCGGCAAGAAACGCGCGGCGAGGCGCAGCGCCAGCGCGAGGACGCATAACGCCAGAACATAGGCCGCCACGAGCACGGCATCGCGGGACAGCACGCCGAGCAAGGCAGCGCTGGCCAGAACGGCAAGCCCGACGAAGACGAGGTCACGCACCCCCGCGCCACGCAGCGCTCCGCCCTCGCCAGTGCCCGCCGATGCTGCGATGCCTTCGCCGAATGTCTCGCCCGCTGCCGACGGCACGCAACCCCCTCTAGCCATGGCGCCTGGCATCAGCCGCAGCGCGTGTGTTTCTGTCGGCGGTGATGGCGCGAGTTTGCCCGCGCCGTCAACGCCCGGCCGGCAGGGTGCCGGTGCTGGCAATCCCCGCCCGGCGCAACGCCAGCCGGCCACGACGCTTGCGCAGCGTCCACCAACGCCACGCGAGCGTCGAAACAATATAGCCGATCACCGCGGCGACCACGGCGATCACGAACAGTCCGAACACCAGCGCGGGCGCCGCGTCGGACAGGAGCCAGGCGGTCCATTCGCCAAGCGACGCGCCGCGCTCGACCAGGCCCAGGAACGTTGCGAGGTCGGCGTGAAAGCCGAACCAGTTGCCTAGCGACAGCGAGGCCCCGATGAACAGCGGCGTTGTCACCGGATTGGACAGGAACGTCATCGCCGCCGCGATGGGCACGTTGCCGCGGAAGGGCATGCACATCGCCGCCGCGCCGATGATCTGGATGCCGGGGATCATCGCGAAGATGCCGACCAGCAGCCCGATCGCCACCCCGCGCGGCACCGACCGGCGGGTGAAGCGCCACAACTCGGCGCGCGCGGCCAGCGGTCCGGTCCAGCGATTGGCTTCCATCTGCTCGCGCGTGGGCATCGAGGAGCGGACCATGGTGACGAATCGCTGGCGCATGGCGCAGGGCATTTCCTGTGGCGGTGGCTTGGGCCGGCCCACCGTGCACCGGTTCAGATTGCCGGTTCGTGAAGGCCCCGGTCGGTATGGAAAAGGCTCAACCGTGCTCGCGCATGATGCGAGCCTTGTCGCGCTGCCAGTCGCGGTCCTTGATGGTGGCGCGCTTGTCGGCCGCGTTCTTGCCCTTGGCCAGCGCCAGTTCGACCTTGGCACGCCCGCGACCGTTGAAATAAATCGACAGCGGCACGAGCGTCATGCCCTTGCGCTCCACCGCGCCGTGGAACTTCGAAATCTCGCGCTCCTTGAGTAGCAGCTTGCGCGGGCGCTTGGGCTCGTGATTGAAGCGGTTGCCATGGCTGAATTCGGGCACGTTGGAATTGATCAGCCAGACTTCCCCGCCCTTCACCTCGGCATAGGATTCGGCGATCGAGCCTTCGCCGAAGCGCAGTGACTTCACTTCGGTCCCGGTCAGGGCGATGCCGGCCTCGTAGACGTCCTCGACGAAATAGTCGAAACGGGCGCGGCGGTTTTCAGCGACGATCTTCTTCTTGTCGAAGGCTTGCGGGGTCGGTCTTGCCATGATGCCCCATGTAGGCAGGGTTTGGGGCCATGGAAAGGCGCAAAGCCTCACTCAAACGACGGCGGCTTGCGCGGCGTGCAACGGGGGCTTGGCAAATCGAAACCGCGGCGGCTGGAACCACGCTTGCCCATTCCACGTTGGCGGCTCACAGTATATCCATACTGCATTGCACAACGCGGGACGGGTAGCGACGATGATGGCCGAAGCGACGCGCGAGAGATGCGTCCTGGTGCTCCAGGGCGGCGGCGCGCTGGGCGCCTACCAGGCCGGCGTGTTCGAGGC
Source organism: Novosphingobium sp. (assembly GCF_036803765.1). GTDB lineage: Bacteria > Pseudomonadota > Alphaproteobacteria > Sphingomonadales > Sphingomonadaceae > Novosphingobium. The sequence continues at coordinate 57,628 of NZ_DAIRTS010000022.1, read as the reverse complement.
GCTTGCCGCCAATGGCTACAGCCCGGACTGGGTCGCCGGCATCTCGATCGGCGCGGTCAATGCCGCGCTCATCGCTGGAAACCCGCCCGAGCGGCGCGTCAAGAACCTGCGCGCGTTCTGGGAGCAGGCCTCCTCGCGCATCCCCTTCCCCTCGCCCTTCGCCGATGGCTGGGGGCGCCGGCTGTTCAACGAAGCGGCCGCCGCGACGGTTTCCTTGACCGGCATCCCCGGCTTCTTTTCCCCGCGCATGACGCCGCCGTGGCTGGCGCTGCCGGGATCGCCGGATGCGATCAGCCTCTACGACACCAGCCCCTTGCGCCAGACGCTGCTCGAACTCGTCGATTTCGACCTGATCAACAGCGGCAAGGTTCGCTTCAGCGTCGGTGCGGTCAATGTCCTCAACGGCAACTTCGCCTATTTCGACAACCGCGACCGCCTGATCGAGCCCGAGCATGTCATGGCCAGTGGCGCACTGCCGCCCGGCTTTCCGCCGGTGATGATCGATGGCGAGCCCTATTGGGACGGCGGGATCGTCTCGAACACGCCGCTGCAATTCGTGCTCGACGAGCGGGCGCGCGAGGCCGATCGCCACGATTGCGAGCGCCTGCGCGCCGCGCGCGATCCGGTGCTGCTGTTCCAGGTCGACCTGTTCAGCGCCCATGGCATGATGCCGCGCAGCCTGGCCGAAAGCGCCCAGCGCGAGAAGGACATCCGCTTTTCCAGCCGCACCCGCCTCAACACCGACATGCAGAAACGCATCGAGGCGCTCGAGGCGGCAGCCGCCCGGCTGGCCGAAAAATTGCCGCCCGAGTTCGCCGACGACGCCGACATCGCGACGCTGACCGCCCACGCGCACGACGGGCCGGTGACGATCCTGCACCTGATCAATCGCAGCGAAGACTATGAAACCCAGAGCAAGGACTACGAATTCTCGCGCATGACGATCGACGGGCACTGGGCCAACGGCCGCCGCGACGTCGAGCGCTCGTTCGCCAGTCCGCGCTGGAAGAACCGCAAGCGCCCGGCCCGAGGCATCGTCACGCTGGATCTCGCCTAACCCAATTTCCTTCCCTCCCTCCCGTTTCTGGGGACCGACCAGACCCTTGGAGTTCAACGACATGACCCTCGACAACAAGATTGCCATCGTCACCGGCGCGGCCAGCGGCATCGGCCTCGCCATCGCCAAGAAGTACGCAGCGGCCGGCGGCCGCGTCGCCATTGCCGACCTCAAGCTCGAGGCCGCCCAGGCCGCCGCAGATGCCATCAACGCCGAGCATGCCGACGCGGCCATGGCGGTCGAGATGGACGTCACCAACGAAGACCAGGTCAACGCCGGTGTCGCCAAGGTCGTCGAGGCCTGGGGCGGCGTGGACATCCTCGTCTCCAATGCGGGCATCCAGATCGTCAATCCGGTGGAGAGCTTCGCCTTCTCCGACTGGAAGAAGATGCTCGCGATCCACCTCGACGGCGCATTCCTCACCAGCAAGGCGGTCCTGCCGCACATGTATGAAAAGGGTGCCGGCGCCATCCTGTTCATGGGCTCGGTCCACTCCAAGGAAGCCTCGCCCCTCAAGAGCGCTTACGTGACCGCCAAGCATGGCCTCGAAGGCCTGGCGCGCACGATCGCCAAGGAGGGCGGCAAGAAGGGCGTTCGCACCAATCTGATCTGCCCCGGCTTCGTCCGCACGCCGCTGGTCGACAAGCAGATCCCCGAGCAGGCCAAGGAACTGGGCATCAGCGAGGAGGAAGTCATCAAGAACGTGATGCTTGGCCAGACCGTCGACGGCGAATTCACGACCGTCGACGACATCGCCGAAGTGGCGCTGTTCTTCGCAGCCTTCCCGACCAATGCCCTCACCGGCCAGTCGCTGGTCGCCAGCCACGGCTGGTTCATGAACTAATCGGCCGAAGGGGGCCGCTGTTCACGCAGCCCCCTTTGCCTTGCGATACGGCCCCCTCCCTGATAGGCGCGCGGCGTCTTTCTGTTTGAGGAGTGCCGCCCATGTCCGAGATCAAGCGCGTCGTCCTGGCCTATTCGGGCGGGCTCGATACCTCCGTCATCCTCAAGTGGCTGCAGGTGGAATACGGCTGCGAAGTCGTGACCTTCACCGCCGATCTCGGCCAGGGTGAAGAACTCGCCCCGGCCCGCGCCAAGGCCGAACTGATGGGCGTGAAGCCCGAACACATCTACATCGACGACCTGCGCGAGGAATTCGTGCGCGACTTCGTCTTCCCGATGATGCGCGCCAATGCCCGCTACGAGGGCGACTATCTGCTCGGCACCTCCATCGCGCGCCCGCTCATTTCGAAGCGCCTGATCGAGATCGCGCGCGAAACCGGCGCCGACGCGGTCGCGCATGGCGCCACCGGCAAGGGCAACGACCAAGTCCGCTTCGAGCTGTCGGCCTATGCGCTCGAACCCGGCATCAAGGTCATCGCCCCGTGGCGCGAATGGGACCTGACCAGCCGCACCGCGCTGATTGCCTGGGCCGAAGCGCACCAGATCCCCGTGCCCAAGGACAAGCGCGGCGAGAGCCCGTTCTCGACCGACGCCAACCTGCTGCACACCTCGTCCGAGGGCAAGGTACTCGAGGATCCGTGGCAGGAAGTGCCCGACTACGTCTTCTCGCGCACGGTCAACCCGGAAGACGCGCCCGACACGCCGGAATACATCACGATCGACTTCGCCCAGGGTGACGGCACCGCGCTCAACGGCGAGGCGATGAGCCCGGCGACGCTGCTGACCGCGCTCAACGAGCTGGGCCGCAAGCACGGCATCGGCCGGCTCGATCTCGTCGAAAACCGCTTCGTCGGGATGAAGAGCCGCGGCATGTACGAGACGCCGGGCGGCACGATCTATGCGATCGCGCATCGCGGCATCGAATCCATAACGCTCGACCGCGGTGCGGCGCACCTCAAGGACGAGCTGATGCCCAAGTATGCCGAGCTGATCTACAACGGCTTCTGGTTCTCGCCCGAGCGCGAGATGCTCCAGGCCGCGATCGATGCGAGCCAGTCCAAGGTCAACGGTACCGTGCGCCTCAAGCTCTACAAGGGCCAGGCCTATGTCGTGGGTCGCCAGTCGCCCGACAGCCTCTATTCGGAACGCCACGTCACCTTCGAGGACGACGCAGGCGCCTACGACCAGAAGGATGCGGCCGGCTTCATCAAGCTGAACGCCCTGCGCCTGCGTCTGCTGGCCCAGCAGGGCCGCTGACCTTTTCAGCTATGGCACAATGATTGGGGGGCGGGGCGTGATGCCCTGCCCCCTTTTGCTTGCCTCTTTTGCTTGGCCCCCGCAATCAGTCGGGTGGTGACAATGCCGCGCCCTGCGCCACCATCCGCGCGCGCCCGGCGACCCACACCGAGCCATCGGCCTCCTGCGTCAGCACGACCTCGCCATCGGCACCCGTGCAGCGGCCCTGCGTCGCCACATAGCGATCCCGCGCGACACCGCCCGCAAACAGCGCCTGCGCCGCGGCAGCATTGAGGCTGCCGGTCACCGGGTCCTCGACAATCTTGCCTTGCGGATCGGCGAAAAAGGCGCGCACCTCGAAGTCGCTGCCGCTACCCTCCCCACCAGAGCATGGCCCGATCAGTCCGACATCGGTCGGCACCGGCGCCTCGGCCACCGGCCGGGCAGCCAGCACATCGGCGGCGGAGCGCAGGCACAGCAGGCGCCACCCCGGGCCGTTGCAGGCGTGAACGGCCTCGACGACCGAAGCGTCGTCCACTCCCGCGATGCGGATCGCCTCGGCCCGCTCGTCGTCCGAAAGCGGGCCGCCGCGCAACAGGGGCGGGGCCCGAAAGGCCAGGCGCTCCTCCTCGACCCTGACCTCGACGAGGCCGACACCGCATTCCTGCACCACTACGCCCACCTTTTTCGGTCGTCCGCCTGCCGCGAGCCAGGCGCGGGCAGACCCCAAAGTCGGGTGGCCGGCGAAGGGCAATTCGCCGGCAGGATAGAATATCCGCACCCGGTAGTCTGCCCGTGCGTCGGTTGGTGGAAGCAGGAACGTCGTTTCCGAAAATCCCAGCCAGCGGGTCAACGCGAGCATCTGATCGCCCGACAGCGCTTCGCCGCCGCGGACGACAGCCAGGGGATTGCCGGTGAGTGCACCACGCGCGAAGACGTCCACAAGATCGATCTGCATCTGGCATGGCTATCGCGGCGACGGGCCGATCTCAAGGTTCATGGCCCCTCACCCGCCATAACCAAGGACGAAAAGCACTCACCTGGGCGCTCACTGAGACCGGATCGTCGTGGAACCGGCAACACAACGAGACGTTCATCGCGCGTTGTGGATCACATCGCTTTGATCAGGGTTCCCCGTCACGAACCCAGTCTCCAGTTTTCGGAACTTACAGGGAGTACATCATGAAGAAGACCATTCTCGCGGCGCTGATCGCCGCCGTCGTCCTTCCCGCCGCCCCGGCCATGGCCGATCCCGGCCACCGCGGTTGGAACCGCGACCAGTACGATCGCAATGGCCGCTATCGCGAGCCTCGCCGCCTTAGCAGCAACGACCGCGTGTGGCGTGGCCGTGACGGCCGTTACTACTGCAAGCGCAGCAACGGCACGACCGGCCTGATCATCGGCGCAGCCGGTGGTGCACTCGCTGGCCGCGCGATCGACACGCGCGGCGACCGCACCATGGGCACGCTGCTCGGTGCCGTCGGCGGTGGCCTTCTCGGCCGCGAAATCGATCGCAGCAGCGCCCGCTGCCGCTGATCTCCTGCTGCACTGCAGGATAAACAGGCGCGGTCCGCTTGCAGGCGGGCCGCGCTTGCGCCTATGGTGCTCCGGGGTGGGTTCGTCGGAGCTTTTTTACCATGTCGATGCTTATCCTGGACCCAGTGCTCAAGCGCTTGTTCCGCAACGGGACCTTGACCCTGATCGAGGCGGACGGACGCACCCGTGTCTATGGCACGGCGATGCCCGGCTGGCCGGACATGACCATGCGGTTAATGGATCGCCGCGTACCCGGATTTCTCGCCCGCAACCCCAGCCTAGGCCTGGGCGAGGCCTACATGGATGATCGCGTCCGTTTCGAGGGCGGCGACATCATGGATTTCATTGATTTCGTGCGCCGCAACAATCCGTGGGAGCGCGCTGGCGACATCGACAAGATGGGGCCGCTGCGCAAGGCATGGCTCAACATCGTCGGCCGGATCGACCAGATGAATGCGCGCACCGCGTCGCGCAAGAACGTCGCGCACCACTACGATCTCGACGACCGGCTCTATGACCTCTTCCTCGACCCGCTGCGTCAGTATTCCTGCGCCTACTGGGCCGATGGCGTCACCACGCTCGAGGAAGCGCAGCACGCCAAGGTCGAGCACATCGCCGCCAAGCTGACCTTGCGCGAAGGCCTGCGCGTGCTCGACATCGGTTGCGGCTGGGGCGGCCTTGCCATCCAGCTGCACAAGCTGAGCGGTGCCCGGGTCCATGGCATCACCCTGTCCAAGGAACAGCTCGCCTATGCCCAGGCATGGGCCAAGCGTGAGGGCGTCGACGATGCGGTGACCTTCAGCCTCACCGACTATCGCGACGTCACCGAACATTACGATCGCATCGTCTCGGTCGGGATGTTCGAGCACGTCGGCGTGCCCAATTTCAGCACCTACTTCCGCAAGTGCCACAACATCCTCGCCGAAGACGGCGTCATGCTGATGCACACCATCGGGCGCGTCGGCCCGCCGACCGTAACCGACGACTTCACGCGCAAGTACATCTTCCCCGGCGGATACATCCCGGCGCTGAGCGAGACCGTCGCCGCGGTGGAACCCAACCGCCTGATGATATCCGACGTCGAGATTTTGCGCCGTCACTATGCGCCGACGCTGCGCGCCTGGTACGACCGCTGCGTCGCACAGAAGGACAAGATCGAGGCGCTGTACGACGGGCGTTTCTACCGCATGTGGCTGTTCTATCTGGCCGGCGCCGCGACGGCGTTCGAGAACGCCGATCTCGTCAATTTCCAGATCCAGATCGTACGCCACCGCGACGCCTTGCCGCTGACCCGCGACTATCTCGCGCGCGAGGAGAACACGCTGAGGGCGCGGCGTCTGGCCACCGAAAGTGACCAGACCACCAACGTCGTTCACCTCGATGCGAGCGCGCGCAGCACTGTCAGCGCCATTTAAAGGCAAGCTGCTTATCGGCGGGGACGGTGGTGGTGAAAGCCACTGCCGCTTCTTTTCGAGTTATTGGCACACATCCGGACCGATGACGACGATCGCCTCCGAAATGGAGGCTGAGCGCTTGTGCCGATTGCTGGCTTAATACTGGGCGCGGGCCAAATTGAGCCCGCCCTTCGCCCTGTTAAACCTCCCTTTTCCAGCGACCTCCGGACGACAGGACTTCTTTCCGCAGCAATGGAGGAGAGGGACGTCGGATCAACAACGGGGGATCAAGAGGGGCTGACATTTCTCGGAAAAATACCACCACGCACGGCCGGCAGCAGGCGGATTGGCCTTAGCTCCGGAGGGGCGTCGACGGCTGGGGAAGTCGCGGCGTCTGCTATCCGTCGGGCATCCAGGCCCGACCCGCTGACCCACGGGGCGCAGCTGGCGCTCCCGCTGCAGCAGGCCGATGTGGTGGTACAGACATGATGGCGCGCAGGTCGGTGGTGGTAACCGAAGCACCACCCCTCCGTCAGCGCCAAGGCGCTGCCACCTCCCCGCCGCCATGCGGCAGGGAGGATCTGCGGGCGCCGTGGGTTATCGCGCGTCCTGCTCAGGATGAAATCGCGCGCGTAGCACCTGGTAGAGGCTTTGCCACATCAGCGCAGCCGGCTCCCAACACGCGGCAACCACTCGCGTTGCGCCCCAGGATCCTCCCCACGCCGTGGGGAGGGGGACCGCGCGCAAGGCGCGTGGTGGAGGGGCCCCGCACGCCCTAACCCATGCCGCAATCGCGCATCGGTGCTTGCCTTGGCAGCCCCCCGCCCCTAGCGGGCGGGCACGCCCTGCAACGCCAGCCAACCGGAGTCGAACCATGGTCCCCCGTTATGCCCGCCCCGCGATGACCGCGATCTGGGAGCCCGAAGCGCGCTATCGCATCTGGTTCGAGATCGAGGCCCACGCAACGCAGAAGCTGGGTGACTTGGGCGTCGTTCCGCCAAGCGGCGCCAAGGCGCTGTGGGACTGGTGGGCGACCAATCCGTCGATCGACGTCGCCGCCATCGATGCGATCGAGGCCGTGACCAAGCACGACGTCATCGCCTTCCTCGACTGGGTGGCGCAGCAGGTCGGCCCCGAGGCGCGCTTCATGCACCAGGGCATGACCAGCTCCGACGTGCTCGACACCACGCTGGCGGTGCAGCTGGCCCGCGCGGCCGACATCCTGCTGGCCGACATCGACGCCCTGCTCGAGGCGATCAAGCGCCGCGCGTTCGAGCACAAGTATACCCCGACCATCGGCCGCAGCCATGGCATCCATGCCGAACCGACCACCTTCGGCAAGAAGCTGGCAGAAGCCTACGCCGAATTCACCCGCTGCCGCACGCGCCTCGTCAACGCGCGTGCCGAGATCGCCACTTGCGCCATCTCGGGCGCGGTGGGCACATTCGCCAACATCGATCCCAGCGTCGAGGAATACGTCGCCCAGCAGCTGGGCCTCACGGTCGAGCCGGTCTCGACTCAAGTCATTCCGCGCGATCGCCACGCGATGTTCTTCGCAACGCTCGGCGTCATCGCCAGCTCGATCGAGCGCCTCTCGGTCGAAGTGCGCCACCTCCAGCGCACCGAAGTGCTCGAGGCCGAGGAATACTTCTCGCCGGGCCAGAAGGGCTCGTCGGCCATGCCGCACAAGCGCAATCCCGTGCTGACCGAGAACCTGACGGGCCTGGCCCGCGTCGTCCGCTCGGCCGTCACCCCGGCGCTCGAAAACGTGGCGCTGTGGCACGAGCGCGACATCTCGCACTCGTCGGTCGAGCGTTTCATCGGCCCCGATGCGACCATCACGCTCGACTTCGCCCTGGCGCGCCTGACCTCGGTGGTCGACAAGCTGGTGATCTATCCCGAGCGCATGCAGAAGAACCTCGACCGCATGGGCGGCCTCGTCCACTCGCAGCGCGTCCTGCTCGCGCTGACCCAGGCCGGCGTGACCCGCGACGAGGCCTATCGCCTCGTCCAGCGCAACGCGATGAAGGTGTGGGAATCCGACGGCCAGCTCTCGCTGCTCGAACTGCTCAAGGCCGATGCCGACGTCACCGCCGCGCTCACCCCGCAGCAGATCGAGGACAAGTTCAACCTCGACTACCACTTCAAGGCCGTCGACACGATCTTCGACCGCGTCTTCGGGGCCTGAGGAAAACTTCGGCACCGCCACTTTGCGGCCGCTCTAAACCGATCCTCCCTGTCGCACCGCGACGGGGAGGTGGCAGCCCGCAGGGCTGACGGAGGGGCCCGGAAGCCCCCCTCCACCACCGGCTTCGCCGGCGGTCCCCCTCCCCACCCTGTGGGGAGGATCTTTACTTCCGCCCGAACAGCTGTTCGATATCCCCGCGCACTTGCGTCATTGAGGTCACCCCGATGAATGCTGATGTTGGCCAGCATAAATTTTACAGGAAGGCACGAAGCCACAAGATGGTCGCGTCCCGTTCCTTAGTGCCTGGGCGCGAAATGCGCTGTTGCTCATGCCGCTGACGGTGAATCACAACCTAGTCCGTCACCCTGAACTCGTTTCAGGGTCCAGCCTTCCGCCTGGCGCAGTGGTAAACGGTGTTCTCAGCAGTCGAGCTGGACCCCGGATCAAGTCCGGGGTGACGGACAAGGATATCGTTTTCCGCCCAACGCCCTCGCCTGAGAATTGAGCCGTAGTCTGGTCTCGGGACGTTCCCCACCTCCCGCTTGCCGCAGACGGGCGTTGGCGGGATGCACCGAACATCATCCGGAAGCATGATTTACTTCCGTCCGAACAGCTTTTCGATATCGCCGTGGGCCAGCTTCACCCACGTCGGCCGGCCATGGTTGCATTGGCCCGAGCGCGAGGTGACTTCCATTTCGCGCAGCAGGGCGTTCATCTCCGGGACCGAGAGCACACGGCCGGCGCGGACCGAGCCGTGGCAGGCCATGGTCGCCAACACGAGGTCGAGCCGCTCACCCAGCAGGAGGGCATCGCCGTGACGCGCCAGGTCGTCGGCGACGTCGCGCACCAGCGCCTGCACGTCGCCCTTGGCCAGCGCTGCCGGAACACTGCGGACGAGCATGGCAGCAGGGCCGAAGCGTTCGAGCGCAAGGCCGAAGTCGGCGAGCGTCGGGCTGGCTTCTTCCAGCCGGTCGCACGATACTTCGTCCAGTTCGACCACTTCGGGCAGGAGCAGCGCCTGCGCGGGCGCCATGCCCTCGCCTGCCCCGGCGGCGCGCAGCCTCTCGAGGACCAGGCGTTCGTGCGCGGCGTGCTGGTCGACGATGACCAGCCCGTCGCTGGCCTCTGCGACGATGTAGGTGCGCGCCACCTGCCCGCGCGCGACGCCGAGCGGGTGCTCGGTCGCTTCGGGCGCAGGCTCGGCCGCCGGTTCGGCACGCCCGGCAGGCGATGCCATGATCCCGGCCTCGTAGCCGCGCCACGCCTGACCCGCCTCGCTCAAGCGGGGCGCCTGGTATGATGGCGTGAACATGCTGCCCTGGGGCGTCGGGGTGTAAGTGGGTGGCGCGTAGGTCGGCGACGAATGGGCGGGACGCGCATCCGCGATCGGCTCGCTTTGCCATGCGCGCATGGCCCCGGCATCGGGGGTCTGGGCCGAACGCTTGTCGCCGGTCATCAGCGCCTGGCGCAGGCCGGTCACGATCATGCCGCGTACCAGCGCGCTGTCGCGGAAGCGGACCTCGGTCTTGGCCGGGTGGACATTGACGTCCACTTCTTCCGCCGGAACTTCGAGGAACAGCGCCAGCACGGCGTGGCGGTCGCGCGCCAGCATGTCGGCATAGGCTCCGCGCACCGCGCCCATCAGCAGGCGGTCCTTCACCGGTCGGCCATTGACGAACAGGTACTGGTGATCGGCGACGCCGCGATTGTAGGTGGGCAGGCCCGCGACGCCCATCAGGTGATAGTTGCCGCGCAGCAGGTCGACTGCGACGGCATTGTCGGCCAGCTCGCGCGCGACGAGTTGCGCGACGCGCACCGCGAGCGTGTCGCCGGGCTGGACCTGCAGCGCGCGGCGCCCGTCGTGTTCGAGCAGGAAGCCGATGTCGGGCCTTGCCATGGCCAGCCGCCGCACGACGTCGAGGCTGGCGGCCCATTCCGAGCGCGGGCTGCGCAGGAACTTGCGCCGTGCCGGGATCTTGCCGAACAGGTCCTCGACCCTGACGCGCGTGCCCGGGGGAAGCGCCGCCGGCCCCTCGCGCACCAAAGCGCCGTGGTCGATCACGCGCGTCCAGGCCTCGTTGGCCTGGCGGCTGCGGCTTTCGACCGTGACGCGGGCGACCGAGGCGATCGAGGGCAGCGCCTCGCCGCGAAAACCCAGCGTCGCCACCAGTTCGATCGCCTCGTCGGGCAGCTTGGACGTGGCGTGACGCTCGAGCGCCAGCTCGATCTCGTCGGCGCGCATGCCGCACCCGTCGTCGGTCACTTCGATCAGGCCCAACCCGCCCTCGGACAGGCGCACCGCGATCTGCGACGCGCCGGCGTCGATCGCATTTTCTACCAGTTCCTTCAGCGCGCTGGCCGGGCGCTCGACCACTTCGCCGGCAGCGATGCGGTTGATGAGCGTCTCGGGCAGGCGGCGGATGACACGCTGGGTTTCGGACATGCCCCCAACCTAACGACGCGAGCGCCCTTTTTCGAGACGGACCGCCCCACTTATCCCACGCGCCGTATGCACAAAATATTGGGTTTTGCGCGGCGCTTGCGCTAATGAGCCGCCTTCCCCGGGCGCTCACTTTTGCGCAGAGGCCACGCACGCGTGGTACTTTGCGCGAATCACACGGATTTTCTGATGGCTTCGATGTTTTCCCGATTCTTCAAGTTCGGTTCCCAGAACATTGCGATCGACCTCGGCACCGCCAATACGCTGGTGTACGTGCAGGATCGCGGTATCGTTCTCAACGAACCCTCGGTCGTCGCCATCGAAACGCTCAACGGCATCAAGAAGGTCAAGGCCGTCGGCGATGATGCCAAGATGATGATGGGCAAGACGCCCGACACCATCGAGGCCATCCGCCCGCTGCGCGACGGCGTGATCGCCGACATCGAAGTCGCGGAAGAGATGATCAAGCATTTCATCCGCAAGGTGAACGGCAGCAAGAGCCTGCTGCGCTATCCCGAAATCGTGATCTGCGTGCCCTCGGGTTCGACCTCGGTCGAGCGCCGCGCGATCCGTGACGCGGCGAGCAATGCCGGCGCCAGCCAGGTGTTCCTGATTCTCGAGCCGATGGCCGCTGCGATCGGCGCCGACATGCCGGTGACCGAGCCGGTCGGCTCGATGGTCGTCGACATCGGCGGCGGCACCACCGAAGTCGCGGTGCTGAGCCTGCGCGGCCTCGCCTACACCACCTCGGTGCGCGTCGGCGGCGACAAGATGGACGAAGCCATCGTCAGCTACGTGCGTCGCCACCACAACCTGCTGATCGGCGAAGCCACGGCCGAACGGATCAAGAAGGACTACGGCATCGCCACGATCCCCGCCGACGGCGTGGGCGAGACGATCCACATCAAGGGCCGCGACCTCGTCAACGGCGTGCCCAAGGAAATCACCATCACCCAGGCCAACGTCGCCGAGGCGCTGTCCGAACCGATCGGTGCCATCGTCGAAGGCGTGCGCATCGCGCTGGAAAACACCGCCCCCGAGCTGGCCGCCGACATCGTCGACCAGGGCATCGTGCTCACCGGCGGCGGCGCGCTGATCCGCGGGCTCGACGAACACCTGCGCGAGGAAACCGGCCTGCCCGTCAGCGTGGCGGAAGACCCGCTGTCGTGCGTCGCGCTGGGCACGGGCCGCGCGATGGAAGACCCGATCTATCGCGGCGTGTTGATGACCGCCTGATCCCTTTCCCGGCCGGGGCGGCGATGAAGGGACCGGTTCAGCCACCCTTCATGCCGCCTCGGCTTGGGCAACAACGTCACACTGGGGTATTGAATCATGGCGCGGTCGCCTGACCGGCGCCCGGGCTTTTCGCGCAGGGCGCAATACGGGATCTTCACCGGCTACGTGGTTGCCGTCCTCGGCATCGTGGCAGGCGTGGTCGTGCTCGTGGTGTCGCTGCTCAATCCCGGTGCCTTCGCCTTTGCCCGTACCACCGCCAGCGAAGTCGCGCGCCCGCTCGGCCAAGCCGGCGCCACCTCGCGCACCGCAGGGCAGAGCGTGTTCGCCGCGATCGGGGCCTACTTCAACGCCGGCCGGCAGAACGCGGCCCTGGCGCGCGAAGTGCAGGCCGCGCGCGCCAATGCCGTGACGATGCATGCCTTGGCGCAGGAGAATGCGCGGCTCAAGGCGCTGCTCGGCATCGTCGACCCGCAGGTCCGCCCTGTCGCGGCGGCCCGGCTCATCGGCTCCACCGCCAGTTCAACCCGGCGCTTCGCCGTCCTGTCGGTCGGGCGCAACCAGGGCGTCCAGCCGGGCCAGCCGGTGCGTGCCGCCGGGGGCCTGATCGGCCGGGTGATCGAGACCGGACCCGACACCGCGCGCATCCTCCTGGTGACCGACCCCGACAATGTCGTGCCCGTGCGCCGCGCGTCCGACGGGTTGACCGCGTTCGTCCAGGGCGGCGCCAATGGCCGCATCGAGATCCGCCTCATCAACACCGGGGTCGCCACGATCAAGAAAGGCGACGTGTTCGCCACATCCGGCTCGGGCGGGCTCTATCCGCCGGGGATTCCCGTCGCCGTCGCCACCGATCCGCATCGTGATGGCGCGACCGGGCGGCTTGCCAGCGATCCTTCCGACGCCGATTTCGTCGTCGTGCTCCCGGCATGGCAGGCCAGCGCGCTGAACGCGGTCGAGGCCGCGCAGAAGGCCGCGCCGCCGCTTCCCGCCGAAGACGCCAATCCCTGAGGGCGATAGGCACCGATGGCACGCCCCTTCCTGCCCGCCCGGCCCGAAGACCTGCTGCGGCGCAGGCTCAACCGCGGCCCTTCGCGCATCCTGTCGATCGGCCTGCCGTGGCTGACGATCATGGCCGCCTCGATGGTGACGTTCTCGCCGATTGTCGCCTCGGCGCCGGTGCTGCCGCCGCTGGGGTTCATGATGCTGCTTGGCTGGCGCCTGCTGCGGCCCTCGCTGCTGCCGATCTGGGCGGGCCTGCCGCTTGGCCTGTTCGACGATCTCTATAGCGGCCAGCCGCTCGGCAGCGGGATCGTGCTGTGGTCGGCGGCCATGCTGGCGATGGACGTGATCGACGAGCGGTTCCTGTGGCGTGGCTTCGTACAGGACTGGCTTGCCGCCGCGGCTCTTCTGGCCGCCTATGTAACGCTGACCGCGGCGCTGGCCGGCCTGTCCGTGGGCTACCCCATGCCGCTGACCGTCGGCCCGCAGATCCTGCTGACCGTGCTGATGCATCCGGTCATCACCCGCATCGTCGCGTTGTTCGACCGCATCCGGCTGCTGCCGCTGCGCAAGGTTTGAGATGAAGAAGCAGAAGCTGCCGCTGACCTCGGCGATCCTGACCAACCGCTTCGAGCGCCGCACCTTCGTGCTCGGCATGGGCCAGGCGACCGTCGGCGTGCTGCTGGCGACGCGGCTTGCCTACCTCTCGATCTTCGAGAACGCCAAGTACAAGGCCGCCTCGGAAAGCAACCGTGTCAACCTCTCGCTGATCCCGCCGCGGCGCGGCTGGGTGCTCGATCGCAACGGCGCCGCGCTGGCGTCCAACCGCGCGGACTTCCGCGTCGATGCGATCCCCGATCGCCTGGTCGATGCCGACGAGACGCTGTCCAAGCTGTCGGGCCTGCTCGGCCTGACCGCCGACAAGATCAGCGACATCAAGGACAAGCTCGACAAGGCGCGTGGATTCCAGCCGGTCGAGGTCGCCGCCAAGCTCGACTGGGACAAGTTCGCCGCAGTCAGCGTGCGCCTGCCCGAGATGCCGGGCGTGATTCCGCAGCGCGGCTACTCGCGCTATTACCCCACCGGCGCCTCGGTCGGCCACCTCGTCGGCTATGTCGGCCCCGCCTCGGCCGAGGACTACGAGCGCGAGCGCAATCCGCTGCTCATCACGCCTGGCTTCAAGATCGGCAAGGACGGCCTGGAAAAGCATTTCGAGACCCGTCTGCGTGGCGTGCCGGGCGCGCGCCGGGTCGAGGCGACTGCATCAGGGCGCGTGGTGCGCGATCTGGGCACGCGAGAGGACGTGCCGGGGCAGCCGATCCAGCTGACGATCCTGGGCGGCCTGCAGGACTATGCGGCGCGGCGCATTGGCCTCGAATCCGGGTCGGTCGTGGTGATGGATTGCGCCACGGGCGACGTCCTCGCGATGGTGTCGATGCCCTGCTACGACCCCAACAGCTTCTCCGACGGCATCGGCCGCATCGAGTGGAAGATGCTGTCGGAAGACGACCATGTGCCCTTGCGCAACAAGGTGCTGCGCGGCCTGTATCCGCCGGGCTCGACCGTCAAGCCGATGGTCGCGCTGTCGTTCCTGGAGGCGGGCCTCGATCCCAAGGCCTCGGTCAACTGCGCCGGCGGGCTGCGCGTCGGAAACCGCGTGTTCCATTGCTGGAACCATCATGGCCACGGCTCGACCGACATGATGAAGGGCATCTACCAGTCCTGCGACGTCTATTTCTATCACTTCGCGCAGCAGATCGGCATGGACAAGATCGCCGCCATGGCGCGCAGGCTCGGGCTGGGGCAGGAATTTCCGATGCCCTACCCCGGCCAGTCCTATGGCACGGTGCCCGATCCGGCGTGGAAGCTGCGCAAGTACCACAAGGAATGGGCGATCTACGACACTGTGAACGCCACGATCGGCCAGGGCTACATGCTGGTGAACCCCTTGCAGCAGGCGACGATGGCCTCACGCATCGCCTCGGGACTGCAGCTCAGCCCGCGCCTCCTGCTCGACCGCCACGCCAAGCCCTCGGCCTCGCTCGGCATCCCGCAGGACCATCTCGACCTGATCCATGCCGCGATGAACGAGGTCGTCAACGGCCGTGGCACCGCCGGCAAGGCGCGCCTGCCGATCGAGGGCGTGCAGATGGCGGGCAAGACCGGCACCGCGCAAGTCGTCGGCCTGCAGCACGGTAACGGCAAGAACGTCGAGTGGAAGCGGCGCGACCACGGCCACTTCATCTGCTTCGCCCCATTCGACAAGCCGCGCTATGCCTGCGCGGTGGCGATCGAGCACGGCGGCGGCTCGCCCAGTGCCTATCCGATCGCGCGGGACGTGATGACCTACCTGTTCGACCCGGCCAAGGCCATGGCGCAGCTCGAGGAACTCGAAAAGGGCTGGGGCGGTAACGTCCAGCAGCGCATGGCCGCGCGGTACGACGCCTATGCCGCCAAGTTCGGGACCAGCGCGCCGCGCGCCCCGGACGAGGAGCAGACCAACAAGGAGGTCGAGGCCGACAACAAGCCGGCGTCCGATCCGACCGCGGCGCAGACCGACGCCGCCCCGCCCGCGCCCGAGCCGGAAGCGCCTGTGCCGCCTGCCGGCCCGCAAACCGCCGGTGCGCCCGTGTCCGCTGCAGCGCCGCAACCGACGACGGGGCAATAAAGCCGATGCGCCGCGCCTATATCCCCGCCGCCCTCTCGCGCCAGCCCTGGGGCGTACTCGTGCCGCTCTTGCTGCTGGTCAACTTCGGCGGCGCGGTGCTCTATTCCGCCGCCGGAGGGCATTTTCAGCCCTGGGCGCTGATGCACGTCGCCCGCTTCATGGTGTTCCTCGCCATGGCGATGGCGCTCGCACGCGTCCCGCAGGACTGGTTCAAGCGCGCCGCCTTGCCGCTCTATGGCGTGCTGTGCGTTCTGCTCGTGCTCGTCGAGCTGATCGGCGGCATCGGTGGCGGCAGTCAGCGCTGGCTCAACCTCGGCTTCATGACGCTGCAGCCATCCGAACTGATGAAGCCGGGCATCGTGCTGGTGCTGGCCTGGTTCTATTCGGTGCTGCCGACCGGCGAGACCCGGACATGGCGCTCGATCGTACCGGCCCTGGGCCTTCTGGGCTTCCCGGCGGCATTCGTCATGCTCCAGCCAGACCTCGGCACCGCGCTGGCGATCTGCTTCGGTGCAGTGGTGGTCATGTTCTTGGCCGGCCTGCCGCTGCGCTGGTTTCTCGGCGCCGGCGGCGCGGGCGCAATCATCGCCCCGCTCGCCTTCTTCTTCGCGCTCCACGATTACCAGCGCAAGCGCGTGCTGGTGTTCATGGACCCGGAAAGCGACCCGCTGGGGTCGGGCTATCACATCACCCAGTCCAAGATCGCGATCGGTTCGGGTGGCTTCTTCGGCAAGGGCTTCGGCCACGGCTCGCAAAGCCACCTCGACTACCTGCCCGAGGCACACACCGACTTCGTGTTCGCGACGATGGCCGAGGAATGGGGCATGCTCGGCGGGCTGTTCGTGCTCGCGATCTTCGCTGTCGTGCTGCGCTGGGGCCTGAAGGTGGCGCTGCGGGCGCCGGACCGCTTCTCGCGCCTGCTCGCCGCCGGGATGACCGCCACGATATTTTTCTACGCCTGCATCAACATGATGATGGTCATGGGCCTGGCGCCGGTGGTGGGCATTCCCCTGCCCTTTCTCAGCCACGGCGGCTCCTCGATGATGACCAACATGATCTGCGTGGGCACGATCATGGCCGTCGACCGCTGGAACCGTCGGGGCAATTCGGGGCTGTCGTAAAAAAGTTGAAATAGGGGCTTGGCACACCCTCAGAAATCGCTATTGGAGCCGCTCCCGGGCGGCGACGGTCGCTCGGGAAACCGGACGCATAGCTCAGTTGGTAG
>NZ_DAIRTS010000022.1:1519-40646 GCF_036803765.1 Novosphingobium sp. | reverse complement strand
AGCAGCTGACTCTTAATCAGCGGGTCCTAGGTTCGAGCCCTAGTGCGTCCACCACTCCCATTTCGGTGCACCAACACCGTTCCCTGCATCACGATGCAGGTCCTGCACATGCTGCAGATGTGGACGCATAGCTCAGTTGGTAGAGCAGCTGACTCTTAATCAGCGGGTCCTAGGTTCGAGCCCTAGTGCGTCCACCACCCTCTCCTAATCCATTATCATCAGCTGTGACGGATAGGCGCTGACCAGTCCTTGGGCAGCTGCCCAGGGCGCTTCCAACCAGCGCGTGTAATCGGCTTCGTCGAGCAGCACCGGCATCGCCTTGGGGTGTACGGCGCCGACGAGGCTGTTGGGCTCGGTCGTCAGGATGGCGAAGTGCGGCGCCCCCTCGATCTTGCGCCACACCCCGGCGAAGGCGAAGATCGGGCGCGAGGGTATAGCGAACCAGTGCGCCCGCTTGCGGCCCGTGGCAGGATCGGGCGTCGCGCTCCATTCCTCGAATTCGGTCACCGGGACGAGGCAGCGATGCGTCGGTCGGTCTAGCAGCGGCCGCCAGAATGGCGATTGCAGGTTGCGCACGTTGGTCACCGCCTTGCCGGCATGCGGAATACCCCAGGTCATCAGGCCCAAGGTGCGCACCCCGTCGCGCGCGACGACGACCGGCCCCTCCTTGCCCGGGGCGACATAGTCGCGCGCCGGCTCGGCCTGCCAGTGGTCGGTGGCGGCGAACAGCGCGGCGACTTCGCCGCGGGTCGTCCTCAGCTTGTAGAGGTTGCACATCGGGTCAGCTGTTGCCCGGCTCCTGTTCCTGCTGCGCCGCCCATGCGGCGAAATCGGGACGGTTCATCTCGAACAGGTCGGTGGTGCGCGCATAGACGCCGCGACCGTGCATGCGGGCGATCAGACCCATGGCGGCGGCATCGACGTGCAGGCGGTCGGGGTCGACGAAGGCATCGCCGATGTGAAAGCGGATCACTTCGCCCAAGATGATCGTGGTGCGTCCGGCCTCGATCGACTGGTAGAGCTTGCACTCGAGCGACACCGGAGCAGTGGCGATGCGCTGCGGTGCGACGGCGCTCGACGGGACCAGTTCGAGCCCTGCGTGAAGGCCTTCATCGAATTCCGGCGGTGCGTCGATGCAGGTGAAGTTCATCGCCTCGGCATCGTGTTCGGCCACGAGATTGACCACGAATTCGCCGGTTTCGAGGATGTTCGCCGCGCTGTCCTTGTGCGTGCCGTCCGCGCGCCGCATGATGCCGATCACCACCAGCGTCGGATCGCCGGAGATCGCGTTGAAGAAGCTGTAGGGTGCCGCATTGGGGACGCCGGCGGCGGACTGGGTGGTCAGCCATGCGATCGGGCGCGGGGTCACCGAAGAGGCGATGAGCTTGTAGCGATCGGCGGCCGACAGCGTGGCAAAATCGAATTCCATGAAGCACCTTTCTGCGGCCGCGATTCGGGCCGGTCCTCGACGTCGCCCATAGCTGGTGATGCAACCGGCGCGACACAACCTGCAGCGCGCGGCCGCGCTCCGAACGATACGGAACCGTTTGAAGGCCGAGGATTTCTTTCCGGGCCAATCGCACGGACTTTCCGCAAGGCTTTTGCTCTCGGACGCTTCACAGGGGCCCCGAGAGTGGTAGTATCGCGGCGGGTCGTGCGCCGCACGAAACCGGTCTGGAAAGAACACGATGCGCCCCTCCGCTTTTACCGTATGGCGTCTCGCCGCCTCGGTCGTCGCCGTCCTTGGCGCACCGTTCGTCGGCCGGGTCATGGCGCAGGACATGCACTCACCGGCGGCCGCGCCGACCTGTGGCGCCACGCCCGCCGCGCCGCCCGCGGACCTTGCCGGATGGAGAAACGCCACGCGGCTTGCCAGCGCAGCCGATCCGGCCGGGCTGGCCATGGCGACGATCGCGCCTGGTGCCGCAGAAGTGCTCACCCTGCAGCCGGCGGCAAAGGTCCGGCTTGCCGCGCCCACCGGCGCACGCGCCCCGGCGGCAGATGCGGCAGGTTTCAGCGGGATGGTACGGCTCAAGATTACCGAGGCGGGTTCCTATCGCGTCGCGCTGAGCAGTCCCGCGTGGATCGACCTCGTGGCAGGTGGAACCGCCGTGGCCGCGACCGGCCACGGACATGGGCCGGCCTGCACCGGCATCCGCAAGATCGTCACCTTCACCCTCCAGCCAGGTGATCACGTTCTCCAGGTGGTCAACAGCCGGGAGCCGTCAGTCGCGGTCTTGGTTGCACCGAGCGCCTGACCTGAATCACATTTAAATGTGATTGAGACTTGCGCCGCACATTTCAATGTGCATATTGCGAGCATGTCACAGGAACTCATCGACCGCATCCGCAAGCTGGTGACCGAGGGGGGCATGTCGCGTGCCGGCCTCGCCCGCGCCGCCGGGCTCCACGCCAACACCTTGCGCGATTGCACCTCGCCCGGCTGGAATCCCACTGCGGATACCCTGGCCAAGCTCGCCGCTGCGCTGGAAGAGGACGATGACGGTCCCGACGTCTCGCCGATCGAGGAGATCATCGAGGAAGCGCGCAACGGCCGCATGTTTATCCTGGTCGACGACGAGGACCGCGAAAACGAGGGCGATCTCGTCATCCCCAGCCAGATGGCGACCCCCGATGCGATTAACTTCATGGCGACCCATGGCCGCGGCCTGATCTGCCTGACGCTCACCCGCACCCGCGCCGAGGAACTCGGCCTCGAACTGATGAGCCGCAACAACGGCACGCGCCACGAAACCGCGTTCACCATCTCGATCGAGGCGCGCGAGGGCGTCACTACCGGCATTTCGGCGCATGACCGCGCCCGCACCGTCACCGTCGCGATCGACCCGCTCAAGACGCGCGAAGACATCGTCACCCCGGGCCACGTCTTCCCGCTGATCGCCCGCGACGGCGGCGTGCTAGTCCGCGCCGGCCATACCGAGGCCGCGGTCGACATCTCGCGGCTTGCCGGCCTCAATCCTTCGGGCGTGATCTGCGAGATCATGAAGGACGACGGCACGATGGCGCGCATGGACGACCTCCTGCCCTTCGCGCGCCGTCATGGTCTCAAGATCGGCACGATCCGCGACCTCATCGAATATCGCCGCCGCAACGACCACTTGGTCGAGAAGGTCGCCGACGTGCCGTTCACGTCGGACTATGGCGGCGACTGGCGCGTGCTGACGTATCGCAACAAGGTCGACGGTACCGAGAGCACCGTGCTGCAGAAGGGCCGCATCGTGCCCGGGACCCCCACCCTCGCCCGCGTCCATTCGTTCTCCGCGCTCGACGACCTGCTCGGCCGCGCCGGGCCGCGCAAGCGCACGCTGCAGCGCGCGATGGACGAGATCGGCCGCGCCGGTGCCGGCCTCATCGTGCTGATGTTCCCGACGCCCGACAGCGACCCGGCGCGTGGCGGCGACATGCGCGACGAGATGGACCTGCGCGTCTATGGCATCGGTGCGCAGATCCTTGCCGATCTCGGCGTGCACGACATGGTGCTGCTGACCAATTCGCATCGCACGCTCGTCGGTATCGAGGGCTATGGCCTCAATATCGTCGGCGAACGCCCGATCCCCGTGGAGTAACACCCTTGGCCAAGTTCCTTATCATCGAAGCCCGCTTCTACGATCACCTCAACGACATGCTGATTGCCGGCGCCCGCGCCGCGATCAAGGCGGCGGGTCATACCTCCGAGGTCATCACCGTCCCCGGCGCGCTGGAGATCCCGGCCGCCATCGCGCTCGCCGACCAGAGCGACATGTACGACGGCTATGTCGCCATCGGCGTCGTGATCCGCGGCGAGACCTATCACTTCGAGATCGTCGCGGGTGAAAGCGCGCGCGGGATCATGGCGCTGACGATGGACAGCCTGCCGATCGGCAACGGCATCCTCACCGTCGAGAACGAGGCGCAGGCCATCGTGCGTGCCGACCCGGCGCAGAAGGACAAGGGCGGCGAAGCGGCCAAGGCGGCGATCGCGCTCTACGACCTCAAGGCCAAGTGGGCCTGACCGACTGAAATGCGAGGGGCACGGGGCAGCGCGACGGTGCCGCCCCGGGCCCTGGCGCGAACCTCAGGCCGCCGAACGCTCCGCTGGCCTCGCGCTCGCCCGCACGCGGATCCACTCGAGCGCCACGAAGACCACCGCGACCAGGCCTGCCGCCGCCGTCCAGCGAAATACAGTGGCATAGCCGTAGAGATCGAAGGCCTCGCCCGCGATGCCGCGACCGAGCGAGCCGATCAGGAAGGTCAGCGAGGACAGCAGCGCATACTGCACCGCAGTAAAGCTGCGGCTGACGATCCCCGACATATAGGCCACGAACGCGGCCCCGGCGATGCCGGTCGAGACGTTCTCGAAACTGATGGCGAGCAGGAGGCGCACCATGCGATCGTCGAACCCGAACAGTCCGAACAGCGCATGCAGGCCTACCGCATGGCCGAACGCGTCAATCATCGGCGCGCCCTCGGCCAAGTCGGCGTAGACGAAATTGCCCAGGATCGGCAGCACCGCCCCGATCAGGATCGTCGGCATGCGCCCCAGGCGGACGAACAGGAAGCCGCCGAGGCTGATCCCCGCGATCGTCATGATGATGCCGAACAGCTTGGAGGCAAAGGCCACTTCGTCCTTCGAGTAATGCAGGAACTCGAGGTAGAACGGGAAAGCGAAGCTGCTCCAGATGTTGTAGCACAGCGTGTAGCTGAGGATCATGCCGATCACGATCAGCACCCCCCACCCGAGCCGACCGACCAGTTCGGCCAGCGGCGCGACCAGCGCGATGTAGAGATGATTGGCCGCGGTCCGCAGCGCGCCGTGGGCCGTGTCGGGCTCGCGCAGCACCGCTTGCCCGCGCGCCTTGAGCAGGTTGACCACGGCGGAGACCAGCAACGGGACAGCCACGGTCGCCAGCACGATCCACGGCCCGGTCTCGCGCGTGAAGGACGCGACGGAAGGATGCTTCTCGCCGGGCGCGAGCGGTGCGAGCATGCGCGCCATGAAGGCCAGGATGGTGAAGATCGCCCATGCCCAGCTGACGCCGACCACGGCCAGCGCCGCGCTGCGTGCTGCCGGCGCCAGTTCGCCTGGCTGGCCGAGGGCGGCATGCAGCGTCCCCTGTTCGGGCCGGGGCGTATCGGGCGCGCGTAGCGTGACGCCGACCAGCAGGACGACGAGGCCGGCCATCAGCAGGTAGACCAGCGGCCAGCTCATCCGCCCGGCGAGCACCAGCGCCACCGCGCCGCCCACGATCGAGGCGATGCGGAACCCGAACTGGTAGATCGACGAGAGCAGTTCGACCGGCACGGCCTCGTCCGCGACGTCGATCCGCCAGGCATCGATCGCCACGTCCTGCGTGGCGGACGCGAGCGCACCGGCGAAGGCAAAGAGCGCAAAGGTGCCGATCGCGCGCACCGGATCGGTGGCGGCCAGCCCGACGAACGCGAGGATCAGGGTGACCTGGCACAGCGCGATCCAGCTCTTGCGGCGCCCCAGCCGCTCCAGCCCCGGCAGGGCCAGCCGATCGACCAGCGGCGACCACAGGAACTTGAACGAATAGGACAATCCGATCCACGACAGCACGCCGATGGTCGCCAGATCGATCTTCACCTCGCCCAGCCAGGCGTTGAGCGTGCCGATCAGCAGCGCGAACGGCAGGCCCGAGGAAAAGCCGAAGCCCAGCATCGTCGCCGACTTGCGCGTCTGCAGGGCCAGCCGGAACAGGCGCCAGCCTTTGGGTTTGGGCGCCGGGGTCGATGCCATGGACTACGGTCTCCTTGGTGAACGGTCGCGCTCACCCTAGGGCCACTTGCCGGGCGAAGGAAGCACGGGGTTCGGGCACGCGATTGCTGCAATCGCGCACCGCTGTGTTGCATCGCGGCATCAGTTTCCGATGAAACCGACCACGACCGGCATAACTTGGACACACGCCTGACACATATCGCTAATAGCGCGGCCGGGATCAAACACGGCGGCACCAGACCGCTTCCAACTCTCCACGGGAATCAATTTCATGCGTAAATCCGTTCTCGCGTCCGCCATGCTGGCGGGCGTCGCCTTTGTCGCCGTCGCGCCGGCAGCCTTCGCGCAGACGGCTCCGGCCGCCGAAGCCGCCACCGACGCGGGCGACACCATCGTCGTGACGGCCGAGCGCCGTTCCGAAGACATCCGCGCCGTGCCCGTCTCGGTCGCCGTGATGAAGCCGGAACTGCTGCACGACCTGCAGTCGGGCGGTTCGGACACCCTGCTTTCGCTCGCCGGTCGCGTGCCCAGCCTCAACGTCGAATCGACCACCGGCCGCATCTTCCCGCGCTTCTACATCCGCGGCCTCGGCAACATCGACTTCTACCTCGGCGCCTCGCAGCCGGTGTCGGTGATCCAGGACGACGTGGTGATGGAGCACGTCGTGCTCAAGTCGAACCCCGCGTTCGACATCGCCCAGGTCGAAGTGCTGCGTGGCCCGCAGGGCTCGCTGTTCGGCCGCAACACCACTGCCGGCATCGTCAAGTTCGACACCGCGCAGCCCACCGCCACCTGGCAGGGCCAGGCCACCGGCAGCATCGGCAGCCGCAACAGCATCAACATCGATGCCGGCATCGGCGGCCCGCTGACCTCGGACGGCCGCGTCAGCTTCCGCCTCTCGGGCCTCTACCAGCACCGCGACAACTGGATCAGCAACACCTACACCGGCCCCAGCGATGACGGCACCGTGGGTGGCAAGAATGTCATGGGCGGCTTCAACGAGCGCGACGTGCGCCTGCAGATCATGGCCCAGCCGACCGAGACCCTGTCGCTGCGCCTCTCGGGCCACTACCGCGACTACGACGGCACGGCCTCGATCTTCTACCGCGGCTCGATCCAGAAGGGCACGCACACCGTCCCCACGAACCTGGATCTGACCAAGGTCTCGTACGACGAAGCGCAGAACAACCCGCAGGCCTACAAAACGAAGGGCGTCTCGCTGAAGGCCGTGCAGGAACTGGGCAGCGCCACGCTGACCTCGATCACCGCCTATGAATACTCGCACGGCTCGAGCCGTGGCGACACCGACGGCGGCGCGGCAGCCAACTTCGGCGGCACCGCCCCCAACATCTGCGCCGCCGGCTGCGGCGAATCGCGCGGCGTGCTGCGTGGCCTCAACCAGTGGAGCCAGGAACTGCGCCTCGCCAGCGCCGACACCGAGCGCTTCAAGTGGCAGGTCGGCGGCATCTACTTCGACTCGCGTGACTACACCGAGTTCGACCAGCGCGCCTACTTCCTGACCAACAACTC
The DNA here is from genome assembly GCF_036803765.1 of Novosphingobium sp. Classification (GTDB taxonomy): domain Bacteria; phylum Pseudomonadota; class Alphaproteobacteria; order Sphingomonadales; family Sphingomonadaceae; genus Novosphingobium. Next base: position 33,379 of record NZ_DAIRTS010000022.1, on the reverse strand, counting down.
GCTGGGCACCACGCCGAACCCGAACAACTGGGTCCTGCTGCATAACGTCAACACCAGCTGGGCAGTGTTCGGCCAAGCCAGCTACGACCTGACCGAGAAGCTGCGCCTCACCGCCGGTGCGCGCCTGTCGAACGACACCAAGAACACCACGCTGCTCAAGACCGCCGACACGGTGACCGGCGTCGTGACGTTCCCGACCACGGCCGCCCGCCAGGTGCGCCTGTCGAGCACGCAGCCGAGCTTCGACGTCAGCCTGCTGTACCGTGCGGACCAGGACCTGTCGTTCTACGCCCGTGTCGCCCGCGGCTTCCGCGGCCCGACCATCCAGGGCCGTTCGGCGGTGTTCAACTCGCCGTTCTCGACCGCCAACTCGGAAAAGAACACCTCGTGGGAAGCCGGCCTCAAGAGCGCGTGGCTCGATGACAGCCTGACGTTCAACCTCACCGGATTCTACTACACCGTCACCGACATCCAGCTGAACGGCAACGACAGCAACGGCAACGGCGTGCTGTTCAACGCCGACAAGGCGGTGGGCTATGGCGCCGAGGCGGAACTGGGCCTGCGCCCGGCGAAGAACCTGCGCTTCGACATCGGCGTGAGCGTGCTGCACACCCAGATCAAGGACAACAGCGTCTACGCCCAGGCCGGTGCGGCCGGCGGCGTGCTCTCGGAAACGGTGCTCAACCCGACCGTGCGCGTGGGCAACAACTACTTCGCCCAGATCAACGGCAACCCACTGCCCAACGCGCCCAAGTTCAACCTGAACATGCAGGGCCGCTACGACCTGCCGCTGAGCGATGCGGTCCGCGCCTTCGTCGGCGCCGACTTCAACCTGCAGGGCTACACCATGTACGTGCCCTACAAGACGGTCGAATACACCTCGAACGGCAACTACGAACTCGGCGCCAAGGCCGGTGTTGCCTGGGGCCGCATGGAACTGGCGGTGTTCGCGCGCAACGTGACCAACCGCAAGAACCTGATCGGCGTGATCGACACCTCTAACTACCGCGCCGGCATCTACAACGACCCGCGCGTGATCGGCGTGTCGCTGAGCGGCTCGTTCCGCTGAGGCTGTGATGATAGAGGGGCGGTGCGTGACATCGCCCCTCAGTCAGCCCTGCGGGCTGCCACCTCCCCACGCTGTGGGGAGGACCAGTCAAGATCCTCCCCACAGCGTGGGGAGGGGGACCGCCGGCGCAGCCGGTGGTGGAGGGGTGCTGGCCCGTCACCGCCTCGGCAACCCACCCCCCGCCCCGCCCATCGGGGCAGGCTCCACAGCATAAGCCCAATTAATCTGGCATAGCAGCGGCAATGGGTTTAGGGGGGCGGCAGATTCCCACCAGATACGGCCGAATTGCCCTGCCCATGCGCATTGCCATAGCTTCCGATCACGCCGCCCTCGGCCTCAAGGCCGACCTCGTCCAGTGGCTGGGCGAGCTGGGCCACGAGGTTGCCGACCTCGGCCCGCATGATGCCACGAGCGTCGATTATCCCGACTACGGCTACAAGCTGGCGAGCGTCGTCGCCGCCGGCGAGGCCGAGCGCGGCATCGCGCTGTGCGGATCGGGCATCGGCATCTCGATCGCGGTCAACCGCAACCCGGCGGTGCGCTGCGCCCTGGTGGGCGAGCCGCTGTCGGCCAGGCTCTGCCGCGAGCACAACGATGCCAACGTCATCGCCATGGGCGCGCGCCTGACCGGCACCGACATGGCCAAGGCCTGCGTCGAGGCGTTCCTGGACACCCCGTTTGCCGGCGACCGCCACGTTCGCCGCGTCACCAAGCTTTCCAACCCCGTCCTGTAATCGAAGGAGCCTTCCCGATGTCCACCGTTGCCACCGCACCGTCGGAAGTCCGCTCGGCCGGCTTCTTCACCGAGCATCTCGCCTCCGCCGACCCCGAGGTCTTCGCCGCGATCCAGGGCGAGCTGAAGCGCCAGCAGACCAAGATCGAGCTGATCGCGTCTGAAAACATCACCAGCCTCGCCGTCCTCGAGGCGACCGGCTCGGTCTTCACCAACAAGTATGCCGAAGGCTATCCGGGCAAGCGCTACTACGGCGGCTGCGAATATGCCGACGTCGTCGAGAACCTGGCGATCGAGCGCGCCAAGGCGCTGTTCGGCTGCAACTTCGCCAACGTCCAGCCCAACTCGGGCAGCCAGATGAACCAGGCGGTGTTCCTGGCGCTGCTCCAGCCGGGCGACAGCTTCATGGGTCTCGACCTCAACTCGGGCGGTCACCTGACGCACGGTTCGCCGGTCAACATGAGCGGCAAGTGGTTCAAGCCGATCCCCTACGGCGTAAGTGCCGACGATCACCTGATCGACATGGACGAGGTCGCCCGCATCGCGCGCGAGAACAAGCCCAAGCTCATCATCGCCGGCGGCACCGCCTATTCGCGCGTGTGGGACTTCCAGCGTTTCCGCGAGATCGCCGACGAAGTCGGCGCCTGGCTGATGGTTGACATGTCGCACTTCTCGGGCCTCGTGGCCGGTGGCGCGCACCCCTCGCCCTTCCCGCATGCCCATGTCGTGACCTCGACCACGCACAAGAGCCTGCGCGGCCCGCGTTCGGGCATCATCCTCACCAACGACGAGGACCTGGCCAAGAAGTTCAACACCGCGGTGTTCCCCGGCATGCAGGGCGGCCCGCTGGTCCACGTGATCGCCGCCAAGGCCGTGGCCTTCGGTGACGCGCTGCGTCCCGAGTTCAAGGCCTATGCCCACCAGATCGTCGCCAATGCCCGTGCGCTGGCCGCCTCGGTGGTCGACGCCGGTCTCGCGGTCGTCTCGGGCGGCACTGACAACCACCTCATGCTGGTCGATCTCTCGGCCAAGGACGTGACCGGCAAGGCCGCCGAAAAGGGCCTCGATCGCGCCTGGCTGACCTGCAACAAGAACGGCGTGCCCTTCGACAAGCGCTCGCCCTTCGTCACCTCGGGCATCCGCCTCGGCACCCCGGCGGGCACCACCCGCGGCTTCCGCGAGGAAGAATTCCGCCAGATCGGCCAGCTCATCGCCGAAGTGGTCGACGGCATGGCCCGCAATGGCGACGAAGGCGATGGCCAGGTCGAACAGCGCGTGCGCGATCGCGTGGCCGAGCTTTGCGCCCAGTTCCCGATCTACCCGGAGCTCTGATCGTTTGCGTTGCCCGTTTTGTGCCCATGACAACAGCCAGGTGAAGGACAGCCGGCCGACCGAGGACAACACCTCGATCCGCCGGCGGCGCCAATGCGAAAGCTGCGGCGCCCGCTTCACCACTTTCGAGCGCGTGCAACTGCGCGAGGTGTTCGTCGTCAAGAACCTCGGCGACGGCACCGTCGCGCGCCGCGAGCCGTTCGATCGCACCAAGATCGAGCAATCGGTCTCGCTGGCCTGCCGCAAGCGTCCGGTCGACCAGGAACGCCTCGACCAGCTCGTGACCGGCATCCAGCGCCAGATCGAGACCATGGGCGACGGCGAGGTATCGTCCAAGATGATCGGTGAAATGGTGATGGACGGGCTGCGCCAGCTCGACAGCGTCGCTTATATCCGCTTCGCCAGCGTCTATCGCGACTTCTCCGAAGCGCGGGACTTCGAGGAGTTCGCCTCCTCGGTGCGCGAGGTGGCCAAGTGAGTACCCTTCCCCACGACAGCCGCCAGCCCGTGATCGTGCTGGTGCGCCCCCAACTGGGCGAGAACATCGGCAAGGCCGCGCGCGCGATGCTCAATTTCGGGCTCACTGAGATGCGCCTGGTCTCGCCGCGCGACGGCTGGCCCAACCCCTCCGCCGGCCCGGCCGCATCGGGCGCCGACATCGTGCTCGAGCGCGCGCAGATCTTCGAGACACTAGCCGACGCGGTTGCCGATTGCGCGCACGTCTATGCAACCACGGTGCGCAAGCGCGGCGTGACCAAGCCGGTGATGACCCCGGAAGAGGCGGCGCGCGGCATCGTTGCCGAGGACGGCCGCAGCGCGCTGGTGTTCGGCCCTGAGCGCTCCGGGCTGGAAACCGACGACGTGGCGCTGGCCCGCACGATCCTGACCGTGCCGATTAATCCCGAATTCGGCTCGCTCAACCTCGCGCAGGCGGTGATCCTGTGCGCCTACGAATGGTCCAAGCACCAGACCGCCGCGGGCACGCTGGTGCAGCCCACCGTCGAGGACCTGCTGCCCCCTGCCCCGCAGGAGGAGTTCGAGGGCATGTTCGCGCAGCTGACAGACCTGCTCGAGCCGCGCGGCTATTTCGAGCCGCCCAGCCGCGCCGCTGCGACGCGTCGCACCTTGCGCACCATGCTGACCAAGCCGGCGTGGAACCACCTCGAGATCCGCACGCTGCGCGGCGTGCTCTCGACCTTGCGGCGCACGCCGGGTCCGAAACCCGACGCCGAATGACGCTTCGCCCTTGACTCTAGCGGCGTAGCCTGTTCTAGGCGCGCCTTCGCAATTGGCCCCACACGTCCGGTGAAGTGGTGGCCGCAACCGGCAACAGGCCGGTTGGTGCGGCCCGGACAACCGCCGGGAGGGCACATCCGCTCTCCTCAGACACACAGCAAGTTGAAAGGAACGATCGCGTGTCGAAGCGCCATTCGTCCAAGTACAAGATTGACCGCCGCCTTGGTGAAAACCTGTGGGGCCGCCCGAAGAGCTCGGTGAACCGTCGTTCGTACGGTCCGGGCCAGCACGGTCAGCGCCGCAAGAGCAAGGTGTCGGACTTCGGCATCCAGCTGCGCGCCAAGCAGAAGCTCAAGGGCTACTACGGCGACGTGACCGAGAAGCAGTTCAAGCGCACCTACCAGGAAGCGTCGACCATGAAGGGCGACACCGGTCAGAACCTGATCGGCCTCCTCGAGCAGCGCCTCGACATGGTCGTGTACCGCTCGAAGTTCGCGCCGACCGTGTTCTCGGCTCGCCAGATCGTCTCGCACGGCCACATCCGCGTCAACGGCGTGAAGTGCAACATCGCCAGCCGCCGCGTGCGCCCCGGCGACGTCATCACCCTCGGCCCCAAGGCCAAGGAAATGGCGCTGATCGCCGAAGCGCAGGCTCTCGCCGAGCGTGAGATCCCCGACTACGTCGCTCCGGAAGGCGCCGACAAGATCACCTTCGTTCGCGTCCCCACGCTCGACGAAGTGCCCTATCCGGTGAAGATGGAACCGAACCTGGTCGTCGAATTCTATTCGCGCTGATCGGGATCGGCCGGGGCCTTCGCGGCCCCGCCATCACCAGACACAAGAACGAGCGGGAAAGCATGGCGCTTTCCCGCTCTTTCTTTTTGCGTCGCAAACGCTTCGATGCGCGGGCGGACCGTTTGCGGCCGCCCGCGCGCCGGCATCAGGCCTTCTTTTCGAAGGCCGCGGCGATCTTGAGCTGAACGGTATCGCCCACCAGCGGCACGTACTTCGACACGCCGAATTCCGAACGCTTGAGCGTGCCGGTGGCGCTGAAGCCCACGGTGTTGCCCTTGGTGATGGGGTTGATACCAGCGCCATAGAACGTGGCGTCAAGCGTCAGCGGGCGGGTCACGCCGTGCATCGTCACGCTGCCCTCGATCTTGGCGGTACGCTCGCCGGTCTGGACGACCTTAGTGGCGACGAAGCGGATCGTCGGATACTTGGCCGCGTCGAACCAGTCGGCGCTCTTCAGCTCGCCGTCCAGCGTCGTATTGGTGGTCGAGATCGCGGCCACCGGCAGCGATACGTCGAGCTTGGTCGCCGCGACGTTCTTGGGGTCGAGGGTCAGCGTGCCCGTGGCGCCGGGGATCACGCCGAAGAAGTCGGTGAAGCCGAAGTGGCTCACGGTGAATTCGGCCAGCGTGTGGTTGCTTTCAACGGCATAAGTGCCGGCGGCGACGGCGGACGGTGCGAGCGTGGCCTGCGCCGAAACCAGCGCGGGAACGCCGAGCGCGGGAAGAGACATGGCGAGTGCCAGGGCGGCAAGGGTCTTGCGGTTCATCACAGTGGGATCCTCATGGTGGGATTGTGCAGACCCCATGATGGCCTTTATCCCGGCAGATGATAATAGGCGCAGTACGACAATCTCTTTCAACCCGGAGTGCGCAATCATGGCCGACCGCCTGACCGGTGTCGAAGTCTTCGTCACGGCGATGCGGCTGGGCGGTCTTTCCGCAGCGGCACGCAAGCTGCAGATGTCGCCGGCCATGGCGGCCAAGCATCTCAACGCGCTGGAGGCGCGGCTTGGGACCGCCCTGGTCAACCGCACGACACGGCGCCTGTCGTTCACCGGTGCAGGTGCCGCCTATTTCGAGCGTGCCGAGCGCCTAATCGCCGATTTCCACGAAGCGGAGGCCGAAGCGACCGCGCAAGGGGCGGTGGTCGGCGGACGCCTGCGGGTCAGCGTGCCGGCGTCGTTTGCCGTGCTGCACCTCGGCCCGCTGGTCGCGGCGTTCAATCGCCGCCACCCCGGCATCACCATGGAACTCGGGCTCAGCGACCGGCAGGTCGACCTGATTGCCGAGGGCTGGGATTGCGCGATCCGCATCGGGCGGCTGGTCGACAGCAGTCTCGTCGCGCGCAAGCTGGCGGACGTCCACTTCATCCTGTGCGCCGCGCCCGATTACCTGGCGCGTCATGGCACGCCGCGGTGCGTCGCCGACCTTGCCGAACACGACTGCCTCGATTTCACGCTGTCCTCGTCGAGCCCGCGCATATGGCGTTTTGGCAAGGATGGCAGCGTGCGCCAGCCGATCAACGGAACGCTTCACGCCGACAACGGCGACGTCCTGGTCGAGGCCGCCGCCGCCGGGCTCGGCCTGGTCTACGGCCCTCGTTTCATCGCCGCCCGAGCCCTGCAGGAAGGGCGCCTGGTCGAGGTGGCGCTGGACCATGCGCCGTCGCCGCTAGGCGCGATCTACGCCATCACCCACCCCTCGCGGCGCCCTGCCGCACGCACCCGCGCGTGGATCGAATACCTGGCTGAAACGCTGCCGCCGCTGGCCGCGGACTGGTAGAACTTCGAGTTTCTTTTCAGCGCTTTGCCGCAGCCATTCCGTCTGCCGCAAAAACACTGCTGCACGTGACTGAAACGGGAACAGGGATGCCGGTCAGGGCATTGACGGGGCATGTTGATGTATCGCTTCGTCACCCCGCACCGCTGCGGCAAATGGTATCCCGATCTCGAGACCGCCAAGGCGCAGGCCAATGCGATCGGCGCCGGTTTCCTCGACACGCGTACCGGCGAATTCGCGCAATACCCCGGCACTCGCCTGGAGACCCAGACGGTGGCCGAGCAACCGACGCAGATTGCTGCCTGAGCGCTAGAATGTGATGACGTTTCTATGAAACGCCATCACGTTCTAGATATTTGTGATCGTGCGATTTTTGACAAAAACCGGTTCCCACTTTTTATCATCGAACTCTAGCCCGGTCAGAGACCGAGCGTCGTCCGGATGAACTGGTCGCTCTTGAACAGCATCTGCGCGCGCGCGACTCCGTTTTCCAGCTGATGATCGAGGCCGGGATATTCGGTGTATCCAGCCAGATGGCCGGACGCCTTGAGCCGGTCCGCCATCAGGCGTGACTGGTCGACCGGCACGTTGAGATCGGCATCACCGTGGAACAGCATGACGGGGGCGACGATCTTCGCCGAATTCTGAGCCGGTGAACCCTGGCGGATGATTTCCTCGCCATGGCCGATCTGCTTGTCGACGATCCCGCCATTCGTGTACTTCATCGCATCGTCGCGCAGGCGACCAAGGTCCGTCACCGGCGCGATGGCCACGATCGCCTTGTAGAGGCCCGGGTCGACCACGCCCGACTGCAGCGCGGCATAGCCGCCATAGGACCATCCCACGATCGCCAGCTTGCCCGGCGCCGCGATGCCCTGCTTGACCAGCCAGCGCCCCGCATCGTCGACATCGCCGATCGCGGTCGACCAGTTGTGGAAGGCATTGCCGTTGAGCCAGTTGGAACCGAAGCCTGACGAGCCGCGGTAGTTGGGCTGCAACACCGCATAACCGCGCGTCGCGAAGTACTGCACCAGCCAGTCGAAGCCCCATTCGTCGCGCGAGCTCGGCCCGCCATGCGGCATTACGATCGCGGGCAGGCCCTTGCCGCTGCTCCCGGCCGGGAGCGTCAGGTAGGCCGGGATCATGGTGCCATCCGCTGCCGGATAGCTGACCGACTTCATCGGCGAGAGCGTGATACCGGCCAGTTCGGGGCGCTGCGCCAGCACCTGCTCGAGCTTGTGCGTGCTCTTGTCGAAGACGTAGTACATGCCCGGATCGGTATCGCCCCCCGCCAGCAGGAGCAGGCGTTTCTCGTCCGAGGAGGAGTCGACGAAGTCGATCTGCGGCGCGCCCGGCAAGGCGCCGTGCAGCGCCACGGCCAGCTTTTCGAGCTGCGGATCGAAGAAGGCGACGCGGCGAACATCGGTAGCATAGCTCACCCCGACGACGCGCTCGTTACGGCCGATCGTCAGCAAGTCGTCGACATCGACGTCATCGCGGCCGATCACGAGTTCGCGCTGCATCGAGCCGTCGAGCTTGACGCGGTAGACGGCCTTGCGCCCGTTGGGGGCGGTGTCGAAGCCGTAGACGACGTCGAGCGTCGGATCGACGGCTTCGGGTGCGAAGCCCTTGAGACCGATGCCGTCGCTCGCATCCACTTTGCCCAGCTTCTGCCAGTCGGTTGCACCGGCGCGCCGGTAGTACCAGATCGCCTTGCCGGTATCGTAATCGGTAGCGTTCTCGACCGACTGCGCCATCAACCGCACATGGCCGATACCGTCGGAGACGTAGCCGGCCACGCCCATGCGCGCCCGCTCGACCACGCGGCGCTGCATGGTATCGACATCCACCGCCTCGACCGCGAGGCCCTTGTCGTCGTTGGCCAGGCGGGTGCCGATCGTGTTCTGCGGCACGAACATGCGCGTCATCAGCACCTGGCCCGGCTTCGTCCCGTTCCAGTCGAGCACGCGGTCGCCGCCCACGTCGAAGCCCAGCTCGCGCCCGGTCGTCATCTGCGAGACCACCTGCGCGTGCTTGCCGTCGGCATCCACGGCCACCATGCGCATGTACATGATCGGCGTGCCCGCGTTGGCGGCATAGACCGAGACGCGGCAGAACAGGCGGGTGTTGGTCGGCCAGTTGCAGCTGCGCAGCGTCTCGCCGGTGCGGTTGCTGGCAATGATCGCGACCGGCGTACCCCCGGCGACGAGATCGGCGACCATGACCTTCTGGCCGCTGCCCTCGGGCACGATGAAGGCAACCTTGTTGCCATCGGGCGACATGCTCATCGACGACACCGCGACCCGGGCGCCAAAGGCTCTAGCGATCGCCTCGGCATCCTTGGGTGCCGCAGCGGCCGGCGCATCCGCCGCCCACGCTGCAGCCGACATCGCCATCGACCCCGCCCCTGCCAGAGCCAGAACAAGACCCTGACGCACACGCTGCTTCATCATGAACCCCCACCCGAAACCTTTGGATTTCATGGGAGTAACGAATGGATGCAATCTCGCAACATCAAGTTGCGGGATACCGCCATTTCGGACTATCCGGCCGGTATGATCTGAGGGATAACGGCTATCGCTTCAGATAATCCCGGCGGAAATCTGCGGCGAAGGCTGCGAAGCGATCTTGCGCGATCGCGGCGCGCATGCCGGCCATGAGCTGCTGGTAGAATGACAGGTTGTGCTCAGTCAGCAGCATCGCGCCCAGCATCTCGCCGCTCTTGTGCAGGTGATGCAGGTAGGCGCGGCTGTACTTGGCGCAGACCGGGCAGGTGCAACGCGCGTCGAGCGGCCCCATGTCCTCGGCGTGGCGCGCATTGCGCAAGTTGATCGGGCCGTCCCAAGTGAACCCTTGCCCGTTGCGGCCCGAACGTGTCGGCAGCACGCAGTCGAACATGTCGACCCCGCGCTCCACCGCGCCAACGAGATCGTCGGGCTTGCCCACGCCCATGAGATAGCGCGGGCGGTCTGCCGGCAGCTGGTCGGGCGCGAAGTCGAGCGTGGCGAACATCGCCTCCTGCCCCTCGCCCACTGCCAGCCCGCCGATGGCATATCCATCGAAGCCAATGTCGCGCAGCGCATCGGCGCTGGACTTGCGCAGGCCCTCGTCGAGCGCACCCTGCTGGATGCCGAACAGGGCGGCGCGCTCGGCGTGTTCGCCGCCGGCATTGAAACCGTCGCGGCTGCGCTTGGCCCAGCGCATCGACATTTCCATCGACCGTGCGATGACGTCGCGGGGCTGATCGGCGCGCGGGCACTCGTCGAAGGCCATGACGATGTCCGAGCCGAGCAGGCGCTGGATCTCCATCGAGCGTTCGGGGCTGAGCATGTGGCGCGAGCCGTCGAGGTGGCTGGCGAAGGTCACGCCCTCCTCGGTGATCTTGCGCAGGTCCGACAGGCTCATCACCTGGTAACCGCCACTGTCGGTCAGGATCGGGCGATCCCAGCCCATGAAGTTGTGCAACCCGCCCAGCCGCGCCATGCGCTCGGCACCGGGGCGCAACATGAGGTGATAGGTATTGCCAAGGATGATGTCGGCACCGGTGCGGCGCACGTCCTCGACCTTCATTGCCTTGACCGTGGCGGCGGTGCCCACGGGCATGAACGCGGGCGTGCGGATCTCGCCGCGCTGCATCTGGATCGCGCCGGTGCGCGCCTTGCCACTGGTGGCGTGAATCTGGAACGAGAAGCGGGTCATCGTGAAAAGTGCAGCGTGTCCGGGACCAAAGAAGAGTTGCGGGCCTTAGGCGCAAACGCCAAGGGGTGCAAATGGCCCTCGCGTTCCTCGCCCAAGCCGCTGCCGAAGCAGCTCATTTCACGCCCGCCGGCTGGATGTACCCCGCGCTGACCGCCGTGGCGGTGCTGACCGGCTTCATCGACGCCATCGCCGGCGGCGGCGGTCTGGTGATGATGCCCGCGCTCATCACGCTGGGCCTGCCGCCGCACCTGGCGCTCGGCACCAACAAGGTGCAGTCCGCCTGCGGCACGTCGATGGCCACTTGGCGCTATTACCGTGCCGGCTTGTTCACCTTTGCCGGCAACGGCGCGCTCGTTGCGGCGACCTTCGCCGGCGCCCTGGCCGGCGCGCTGGTCATCCAGCACTTCGATGCTCGCGTCCTGTCGCTGATCGTGCCGGTGCTGCTGATCGGCGTCGCACTCTATACGATCCTTTCGCCGCGGATGGACGATACCGACCGCCATCACCGCGTCGGCGCGCGAGGCTTCCTGGGCGTTGCCGGCGGCGTAGGCTTCTACGACGGCTTCTTCGGCCCGGGCGCCGGGCAGTTCTATACCACCACCCTTGTCGCGCTGCGCGGCCTGGGCCTGACCCGCGCCACCGGGCTGACCAAGCTGCTCAACCTGACCAGCAACCTTGCCAGCGTCCTGATCTTCGCGATCGGCGGACAAGTGCTCTGGCTGCTGGGCCTGTGCATGGCGCTGGGTGCGATGACCGGCGCTTGGGCAGGCAGCCACTTCGCCACGCGCCATGGCGCCAAGCTGATCCGGCCGCTGCTCATCGTGGTCAGTCTCGCGCTGACGGGGCGGCTGGTATGGCAATGGTTTACGAGCTGACCGCGCACGCCAATCAGGGCAGCAGTAGCGACGAATCCCCGTAGCTGTAGAACCGGTAGCCGTCCGCGATGGCGTGGGCGTAAGCCGCCTGCATCGTCTCGAGGCCCATCAGCGCGCTGACCAGCATGAAAAGCGTGGATTTGGGCAGGTGGAAGTTGGTCATGAGGCCGTCGATCGCCTTGAAACGATACCCCGGCGTGATGAAGATCGAGGTATCGCCCTCGAACGGGTGGATCGTGCAGGCCTCGTCCGCCGCGCTTTCGAGCAGGCGCAGCGAGGTGGTGCCGACCGCGATCACGCGATTGCCCGCCGCGCGCGCAGCGTTGAGCCGGGCGGCGGTCTCGGGCTCGATCCGGCCCCATTCGGCGTGCATCTGGTGATCCGCCGTATCGTCGGCCTTGACCGGCAGGAACGTGCCGGCGCCGACATGCAGGGTCAGCGTTTCATGGCCGATCCCGGCAGCCTCGAGGGCGGCAAGCAGCTCCGGCGTGAAATGCAGCGCAGCGGTGGGCGCGGCCACGGCGCCGTCCTTCTGCGCGAACATGGTCTGGTAATCGCTGCGGTCCTGCGCGTCGGTTTCGCGCTTGCCCGCGATGTAAGGCGGCAGCGGCATGCGCCCTGCCCGCTCGAGCAGCACCTCGACCGGCTCCTCGCCCGGAAAGAACAGCGTCCAGCTCCCGTCGGCATGGCGTGCCTCGGCCGTGCCCGACACCCCCGCACCGAAGTCGATCGTGTCGCTCTCACGCAGCCGCTTGCCGTTGCGCACGAAGGCTAGCCAGCGGCGCAGATCGAGCCGCTTGTGCAGCGTCGCCCCGATACGCGCCTCGCCGCGCTGCCCTTCGAGCTGCGCCGGAATGACACGGGTATCGTTGAACACCAGCACGTCGCCGGCGCGCAGCAGCGACGGCAGGTCGCGAACGATATGGTCGCTCAGCCCCTCGCGGCCCACCCGCAGCATCCGCGCCGCATCACGCGGACGCGCCGGGCGCAGGGCGATATTCTCAGGCGGAAGGTCGAAGTCGAAGAGGTCAACGCGCATGGTGCGCGCGCTAGCGACGCGGCGGGATCAGGGCAAGGGGGTGCGGGAATCGACGCCCTACCACTCGCCTCCTGCATCGTTGATCGCATCGAGCAGTGCACGTTTGGAGGGGGTGCGCCGCCTGCCGGAATTGCGCGGTACGTCGACCGTAGGAGCGACGTCGCGCAGCTGCGCTATCCGCTCACCCAGCGCGGCAAGCGTGGTGCCCTCACGGCGCGTTGACAATGTCCTGAACGCCATAGGCATTTGCAGTCTCCTCGCGGATACGGCGTTCCATATAAGTCAGATCGAGTTGTTCGGAAAGCAGGTACAAGGCACGCGCCTGGCCCAGCATCTCGAGGGCCGTCCCCGAGGCATATTGCCCCATGCGATCCGCTATCAGGTCTTCGACCGCGATCACGGCGATACCACCATGAGGTCCGATCTCGACCACCTGAACGAGGCCCGGGTCGGCCAAACCGTCAAGCAGGCTTGCGCCCACCACTTCGAAACCCAGCATAAGCTCGGGATGAATCCAGCCACGCGTCGCAACTCCGGGACCGCTCGGTCGAACGAAGCCATGCGCCTGCATGACCGTTTCAAGCTCCGCCTGCCTGGGAGACACGAGGTCGAAATCGCCAGTGGCGATGGCCCCTTGCGTGTAAAGTTCGACCGCGGCCCCGCCTACGAGGACAGGCGGCAAGAGACCGCGGCGATCGAGCTCCACGCTAATCGCCGCCAGTTTATCCAGAGCTGCCAGGAATTGGGGACGCCATCCGGTCATGTCCGGCCCGCCCCCGCCCGCTCAGTTCGAGCGCGACTTGCTCAGCATGTCGGCGGTGATCGCGCCGCTGGGGGCCGGTGCCACAAGCGCGGGGCGCGGCTTGTTGTCCGATAGGATCGAGGCCTGGACGATCTTGGTCGGGTTCTGCGGCGGCTCGCCGCGCACGAGCGTGTCGACCATGTCCATGCCGCTGATGACGCGGCCGAAGTTGGTGTACTTGTGATCGAGTGCGAAGCGCGGGTAGAATACGATGAAGAACTGGCTGTTGGCCGAGTTCGGTTCGTTGGTCCGCGCCATCGATACTGTGCCGCGCATGTGCGGGGCGTCGTTGAATTCGGCCTGGAGGTCGGGCAGCTTCGAGCCGCCCTGCCCGGTGCCGGTCGGGTCGCCGGTCTGGGCCATGAAGCCGTCGATCACGCGGTGGAAGATCACCCCGTTGTAGAAACCCTCGCGCGTCAGCGTCTTGATCCGCTCGACGTGATGCGGCGCCCATTCCGGCACGAGGCGGATCAGCACGCGGCCGCCGTTCGACAGGTCGAGGACCAGCACGTTGTCGGGATCGTGCGCCGGATCGGCGTCGATCACGTAGTTGATCTGGTGCTCGGGCACCACCTTGTCGAGCTTGAACGGTTGTGCGGGGGCCTTCTCGCCCTGCCGCTGCGCAAAGGCCGGCCCGGCGAGCGCCAGGCTGGCCACGGCGGTCACGCCCATCAGAACCTTGGTAAACGAACGGGCGATCATCAAGCCAGTCACCTTGTTGGAATGCGAGAGATGCCGATAATCCCGGCGCGCTGACACTGCAATGAACGAATCTGCGGTGCAGCGCTCAATAGTCGCCGAGCTGGCCCTGCTGCTGGACCCGCGCCACCACGTCGTCGCGCACCGCCGGCGTCACGAACCCGGCGATGTCGCCGCCGAACAGCGCGATTTCCTTGACCAGCTTGGACGCGATCGGCTGCAGGCTGACGTCAGCCATCAGGAAGACCGTCTCGATCCGGTCGTTCAGCTGCTGGTTCATGCCGGCCATCTGGTATTCGTACTCGAAGTCGGCCACCGCGCGCAGGCCGCGCACGATCACGCTAGCGCCCTGCTTCTCGGCAAACTTCATCAGCAGCGCGTTGAAGCCGACCACGCGGACGTTGTCGATGCCTTGCTCGTCCACTTCGCGCCGGACCATTGCCATGCGCTCATCGGGGGTGAACATCGGGTTCTTCGACGGATTGGTCGTCACGCCGACAATCAGTTCGTCGACCAGCTTGGCCCCGCGCCGAATGATGTCGAGGTGGCCGAGCGTGATCGGATCGAACGTGCCGGGATAGATGCCGATGCGCGGGGTCGTCATCAGTGGTTCCTCTCCACGATGAAGCGGGCCAGTTCGCGCAGCAGGTCGGCCTCGCTGCCGTGGCTCGCCAGGTGCTGCACCGCCTGCTCCACCAGCATGCGCGCCTGCTCGCGGGCGCGGTCGATCCCGAGCAGCGAGACGAACGTCTCCTTGCCCTGCGCCGCGTCCTTGCGCAGCGCCTTGCCGGCCGCCGCCTCGTCACCTTCGGCATCGAGCAGGTCGTCGGCGATCTGGAACGCAAGGCCGATGTCGCGAGCATAGCCGCGTAAGTGCGTGCGGCCCTCAGGCGGCAGGCGGCCGAGAATGGCGCCCATGTCCACGGCGGCGGCCAGCAATGCGCCGGTCTTGAGCTGCTGCAGCCGCGTGACGGTGGGCAGGTCGAAGGTCGCGGTCTCGGCGGCGATGTCCATCATCTGGCCGCCGGCCATGCCATGCATGCCGCTGTTCACCGCAAGGCAGCGGATCAGCTCGACGCGGGTGAACGGATCGCCGCTCATCGCCGGGTCGGACAGGACCTCGAATGCGAAGTCGTGCAGCGCATCGCCGGCGAGCACCGCAGTCGCCTCGTCGAAAGCCTTGTGCACGGTCGGCTTGCCGTGGCGCAGGGCATCGTCGTCCATGCACGGCAGGTCGTCGTGGATCAGCGAATAGACGTGGATCGCCTCGATCGCGGTGCCGGCACGGACCGCAGCCTCGCGGTCGACGCCGTACATTGCAGCGGTCGCCGTCACGAGCAGCGGGCGCAGGCGCTTGCCGCCGCCGATCGTGGCATAGCGCATGGCCTCGATCAGGCGATCGCGCGGATCGCCCGGCACGGGCAGCAGCGCATCGAAGCTGGCGTCGATGTCCGCCTGGATGGCCGCCAGGGCGGGCTTGAGCAGGCCGGTCGCGGCGGCGGCGGTCACGGCGCTCAGGCTCCGTCGAACGCGCGTGTGCCGGTGGCGCGGCCGTCACGATCGGCGACCACCGCCTCGATCCGGGCCTGGGCTGCATCGAGCCGGGCCTGGCAGTGCGCGCGCAGCGCCTCGCCACGGGCATAGAGGTCGATCGACTCGTCGAGCGGGGCCTCCCCGCTTTCCAGCCGGCGGACCACGCCTTCCAGTTCCTTGAGCGCGTCTTCGAAGCTGAGCGCGGCGATTTCGGGTGTCGTTGCCATCGGGCGCAGCAATGGCCGGGCGCGCCGGACCGGTCAAGGCGGGACTTCTCGGCAAAGGCCTGCCATCCACCCCTAGCGCAAACGCGCGCACGCGTTTATGGGCGCATGCCATGTCCCAGATCACCGCTGAAATCGTCGCCGCCCACGGCCTGTCGGAAGAAGAATATGCCCGCGTGCTTAACGCACTGGGGCGCGAGCCGAATCTGGTCGAGCTCGGCATCTTCTCGGTCATGTGGTCGGAGCACTGCTCGTACAAGTCGAGCCGCATCCACCTCAAGAAGCTGCCCACCACGGCACCGTGGGTGATCTGCGGCCCCGGCGAGAATGCGGGCGTGATCGACATCGGCGACGGCCAGGCCGCCATCTTCAAGATGGAGAGCCACAACCACCCCAGCTATATCGAACCCTACCAGGGCGCGGCGACCGGCGTCGGCGGCATCCTGCGTGACGTGTTCACCATGGGCGCGCGCCCCGTCGCCAACATGAACGCGCTGCGCTTCGGCCGGCCCGACCATCCCAAGATGAAGCATCTGGTGCAGGGCGTGGTCGCGGGTATCGGGGGCTACGGCAACTGCGTGGGCGTGCCCACCGTCGGCGGCGAAACCAATTTCCACAAGGCCTACGACGGCAACATCCTCGTCAACGCGATGACCGTGGGCGTGGCCGACACCGACAAGATCTTCTATTCGGCGGCCACGGGCCTCGGCAATCCGATCGTCTACGTCGGCTCCAAGACCGGACGCGACGGCATCCATGGCGCGACCATGGCGAGCGCCGACTTCGACGAGAAGAGCGAGGAAAAGCGCCCGACCGTGCAGGTCGGCGACCCCTTCACCGAAAAGCTGCTGATCGAGGCGTGCCTCGAACTCATGGCGACCGACGCGATCGTCGCGATCCAGGACATGGGCGCGGCCGGCCTCACCTCCTCGTCGGTCGAGATGGCCAGCAAGGGCGGCGCGGGCATCCGCCTCAACATGAACATGGTGCCGTGCCGCGAAGAGGGCATGACTCCTTACGAGATGATGCTCTCGGAAAGCCAGGAGCGCATGCTCATGGTCCTGAAGCCGGGCAAGGAACCTATGGCCGAGGCGATCTTCCGCAAGTGGGAACTCGACTTCGCGGTGATCGGCGAAGTGACCGATACCGGGCACATGGTGCTCGAATTCGACGGCGAAGTGGTCTGCGACATCCCGCTCGACCCGCTTGCCGACGACGCCCCACTCTATGACCGCCCGCATGTGCCGACGCCCAAGCCGGCGCCGCTGAGCGCCCTGCCCGAGCGCAACGACATCGCCGGCGATCTCGTCACGCTGATCGGCTGTCCCGATCTGGCCAACCGTCGCTGGATCTTCGAGCAGTACGACAGCCAGGTGGGTGCCGACACGCTGCAGAAGTCGGGTGGCGACGCGGCGGTCGTGCGCGTCCACGGCACCACCAAGGCGCTGGCGATGAGCACCGACTGCACGCCGCGCTATTGCTTCGCCGATCCCTACGAAGGCGGCAAGCAGGCGGTGGCCGAGACCTATCGCAACATCTGCGCGGTTGGTGCGACGCCGCTGGCGATCACCAACTGCCTCAACTTCGCCAACCCGCAGCGCCCCGAGATCATGGGCCAGATCGTGGGTTGCCTCGAAGGCATGGGCGATGCCTGCCGCGCGCTCGACTACCCGATCGTCTCGGGAAACGTCTCGCTCTACAACGAATCCAAGGCCACCGGCGGCGGCTCGGCGATCCTGCCGACCCCCGCGATCGGCGGCGTCGGCCTGATGCTCGACCACACCAGGATGGCGACCGTGGCGTTCAAGGCCGCCGGCGAGACCGTCTGGCTGCTCGGCCCTAAGGGCTCGCATCTCGGCCAGTCGCTGTTCCTGCGCGAAATTTGCGGCCGTGAGGAAGGCGAAGCCCCTTCGGTCGACCTCGCGCTCGAGCGCCGCAACGGCGAACAGGTGCGCGAATGGATCGCCGACGGCAAGGTGACTGCAGTGCACGACGTCGCCGATGGCGGCCTGCTCGTGGCGCTGGCCGAGATGGCGCTCGCCGGCAAGATCGGCGTGACGCTCGATGCCCCCCTTACCACCGCCGAAGCGTTTGGCGAGGACCAGTCGCGCTACGTCGTGACGACGCCGGCCGGGGTGGACCTCGAAGGCGCGGTGAAGCTGGGCACGACGGGCGGCGATTCGGTCGCCGGTGTGTCGCTTGCGACGCTGCGTGAGGCGAACGAGGCATTCTTCCGCGACTGGATGGCGGCCTAAGTCTTTCGGCCCCTCCACCACCGGCTGCGCCGGCGGTCCCCCTCCCCGCCTGACGGCAGGGAGGATCTGGGCGGCAGGGAGGATCTTCGGGTCCTCCCCATCTGCGATGGGGAGGTGGCAGGCGCGCCAGCGCCTGACGGAGGGGCTCGCGGCCTAGCGCGACCCCAGCAAGTCGTCGGGGTCGATCCCCTCGCTCCGCCAGACCGCATGGGCGCGCGAATAGGCGTGCTCCGGCACGATCCCCAGACGCCGCTGCGCCTCGTCCAGCGGCAGGGGCAGCAGCGATCGAATCGACTGCTCCATGAGGCGCGGACATGCCCGCCCGCGTCGCCAGGCCTCGCCCACGGCGCTAAGAACCGGGGCGCGGCTGCGCAGCCGCAGCTTCATCTGCAAGGCCGCCATCCAGGCGATGAACAAGTGGCCCAGCGCCGGTTGCTGCGGATAAGTGAAAGCGAGCACGCAGGCCTCGCCCAGCGCGTCGCGGCCATAGCCGGTGAGAACGTGCATCAGGTCGTGCACATCACGCAGCCGGCTCATGTACCACTGGAACTGGTCGTCGTAGCGCGGACGATCGGCAAGAAACCGCTCGGATTCGTCGACAAGTCCCTGCGCGGTCAGCCCCTCGCGCTCCATGAAATCGCAATAGGCCTGCCCCAGCGAACCGGCCGGCAAGCGCCGCAGGGCTGCGTGATCGTCGAGCAGCGCGGGCAGCCAAGGCTCGGCCATGGCAAGCGCACGGCCTTCGGGGCGTGACAGGAACGCAGCGCCCGCCTGGCCGCCGCCACGCCAGGGCAGCGCCGCGAAGATGCCGAAGACTTCGGCGGTGTTTTCCTTGTCGCGCATCAGCCGGCGGAAATGGCCATACGCCACCAGTGGCCGCAGGCGCGGCTTTTCGCGGGCCGGGTCGAACAGCGGCAATCGCGCGAACCGGCCCGCGAACTCGCCTGCGAACCAGTCCGCCCGCGATGCAGCCGGATCGCCCGCCATCAGTCGATCACCCAATCCTCGCGCGGGATGCCGAACAGTTCGAGAATGGCGGTCAGGTCGCCGCGGTCGATCCAGCCGTCGGCCGCCTCGCGCGCCTTGGGCTTGGCGTAATAGGCGATGCCATGCGTCGCCGCCTCGATCATCGGGATGTCGTTGGCGCCGTCGCCGGTGGCAAGGCTGATGCAGGCTGGGCCCAGCCGCTCGGTCTCTTCGAGCAGGACCTTCTTCTTGACGCCGCTGTCGACGATCCCGCCGACCAACTCGCCCGTCAGGCGCCCGTCGGTGATGCCGAGGCGATTGCCGACCACGCGATCGAAGCCGAGCTGCTCGGCCACCGGATCGGCAAAGGCGTGGAAGCCGCCCGTGACGAGCACGGTATGGCATCCGCGTGACTTGAGCGTGGCGACGAGCGTGCGCGCGCCCGGCATCGGGCGGATGCGCTCATCGAGGCACTGGGTGATGGCGGTCTCGGGCAAGTCGCGCAACAGGCCCACGCGCTCGCGCAGCGCGGATTCGAAGTCGAGCTCGCCTTGCATCGCGCGCTCGGTGATCGCGGCGATGCGCTCCTTGAGCCCTGCAAAGTCCGCCAGTTCGTCGATACATTCGGCCGCGATCATGGTCGAATCCATGTCCGACACGAAAAGGCGCGGTGTCTCGATGATGCGGTCCGACAGCAGCAGGTCACTGTTGGGGAAATGCGCGTCGAGGATCGCACGCAGGCCCGCCGGATCGGCGTCGATCACCTCGATCTCGAGCACCGAGGTGCAGAAATCGAGCATGCCGGCGCCGGCGACCGCCCAGCCGCGTTCGGCGATGGCCTGGGTAGCGCGCGCAAGATTGTCACCAAGCGACGTCGGGTCTGCTATCAGGCGGGCAATGAGCACGCGAAACTCCTCCACTCAATTCGACGCCGAAACCGGCAACCAGCACGGCGACGCAGCCGATACCCTGCCGCGCCTGGCGCTCATTGCAGGGCCGACTGCTAGCGGCAAGAGCGATCTTGCCGTCCGCCTGGCGCAAATGGAGGTGGACGCCGGGCGCCGCGCCGTGGTCATCAATGCCGACAGCGCGCAGGTCTATGCCGACCTGGCCGTCCTTAGCGCGCGCCCCTCTGACGCCGAGATGGCAGGCATTCCGCATCGCCTGTTCGGTACCTGGGACGGCGCGCAGGCCTGTTCCGCGGCCGATTGGGCCACCGCCGCCACCGCCGAGATCGACGCCGCCCATGCAGAGGGCGCCTTTCCCATCCTCGTCGGCGGCACGGGGCTTTACATCCGCACGCTGCTCGACGGCATTGCGCCTGTTCCCGCGATCGACCCGGACGTGCGAGCGGCGGTTCGCGCCCTGCCGGTGGCCGAGGCCCATGCCGCGCTCCTGATTGAAGACCCGGCTCGCGCTAACCAGCTTCATCCCTCAGACACCACCCGCGTCGCGCGCGCACTCGAAGTCGTCCGCTCCACCGGCCAACCACTGGCGCACTGGCAGGCCCGGCGTGAGGGCGGCATCGGCGATCGCGTGCGATTGCGGCCGCTGGTCCTGCTGCCCGACCGGGCATGGCTCTACGCCCGCTGCGACATGCGGTTCGCGCGCATGTGGCAAGGCGGCGCGGTCGAGGAAGTGTCCGCCCTGCTCGCCCGTAGCCTCGACCCCGATCTGCCGGTGATGCGCGCCATCGGCGTCCCCGAAATCGCGGGTTATCTGGACGGATCGCTCGACGAGGCCGCCGCGATCGCCGCCGGACAGCAGGCGACCCGGCGCTACGCCAAGCGGCAGTTCACCTGGCTGCGGCACCAGACGCCGGGGGATTGGCCACGCGACACGCACGAAAATTGCCTTGACAGCACCCGATTGGTTTCTTTATTTCACGAATAGCTGGTTGACATGCAGGTTTGTGTCAACTAGCAAGCCGTCAATTGCCTGGGTTTCCAGGTGCCCGAGTAGGGAGAGACGGCCCGGCGCAGGCAACTGCAGCCGGGCCGCATTTTTTGAGATTTTGGGCCGACGCAGGCAACTGCAGCCCGGCCGCAATTTTAAAGTTTCGGGGCCGCCCCCGCGGTCCGGCAAGTAAGGGAACAAGGTCGTGAAAACCGAGCGCAGCGGCGCCGAAATCCTGGTCGAGAGCCTGGTCGCCAAGGGCGTCGAATTCGTGTTCGGCTATCCCGGCGGCGCGGTACTTCCGATCTATGACGCGCTGTTCGGCGATGAGCGCATCCGCCACATCCTGGTCCGCCACGAAGCCGGTGCCGCCCATGCCGCCGAAGGCTATGCGCGCGCCACCGGCAAGCCCGGCGTCGTGCTCGTCACCTCCGGCCCCGGTGCGACCAACGCGGTCACCGGCATTGCCGATGCGTTCCTCGACTCGATCCCGCTCGTCGTCATCACCGGCCAGGTCCCCACCGGGCTGATCGGTTCGGACGCGTTCCAGGAAGCCGACACCGTCGGCATCACGCGCCACTGCACCAAGCACAATTACCTGGTGAAGGACCCGGCGCAGCTTGCCGCGACGGTCGACGAGGCCTTCCGCATCGCCACCGAGGGCCGCCCCGGCCCGGTCGTCATCGACATTCCCAAGGACGTCCAGATCGCGACGACCGCCTGGACCGGGCACGCCCCGCAGGCCCGCAACCGCTATGCCCCGCAGGTCGAGGCTCCGGCCGATGCCATCGCGCAGGCCGTGGCGATGCTGGCGCGCGCCAAGGCTCCGGTGTTCTACACCGGCGGCGGCGTCATCAATTCGGGTCCCGAGGCTGCGCGCCTGTTGCAGGACCTGCAGTCGATCACTGGTGCTCCCGTCACCTCGACGCTGATGGGCCTCGGCGCCTTCCCCGCCGCGCACAAGGACTGGCTGGGCATGCTCGGCATGCACGGCACCTTTGAAGCGAACATGGCGATGAACAAGGCGGACCTGCTGGTCTGCATCGGCGCGCGCTTCGACGACCGCGTTACCGGCCGGCTCGATGCGTTCTCGCCCAACAGCGCCAAGATCCACATCGACATCGACCGCGCCTCGATCAACAAGACCGTGCGCGTCGACCTGCCGCTCGTCGGCGATTGCGGCCGCGTCCTGCAGCAGCTGATCGACGCCTGGCATGCCGGTAGCCACGCCGCACAGGACCTGTCGGAATGGCACGCCCGCGTCGAGGGATGGCGCGCGCGCAAGAGCCTGTCCTACCCCAAGCGCACCAATGGCGAGATCATGCCGCAGCTGGCGGTCGAGCGGCTTTACGAGCTGACCCGCGATCGCGAGCCGATCATCAGCACCGAAGTCGGCCAGCACCAGATGTGGGCGGCGCAGTACTTCCACTTCGACAAGCCCAACAAGTGGCTGACCTCGGGTGGCCTGGGCACGATGGGCTATGGCCTGCCCGCCGCGATCGGCGCGCAGATCGGCTGCCCCGACGCGCTGGTAATCGACATCGCCGGCGACGCCTCGATCCAGATGAACATCCAGGAACTGGGCACTGCCACCCAGTTCCGCCTGCCGGTCAAGGTCTTCATCCTCAACAACGAGTGGATGGGCATGGTCCGCCAGTGGCAGGAGTTGACCTACGAAAGCCGCTATTCGAGCTCGTACTCCGATGCCCTGCCCGACTTCGTCAAGCTGGCCGAGGCCTATGGCTGGAAGGGCATCCAGATCGACACGCTCGATCAGCTCGATTCCGGCATCCAGGCGATGATCGATCATCCCGGCCCGGTGATCGTCGATTGCCGCGTCACCAAGGAGGCCAACTGCTTCCCGATGATCCCCTCGGGCGCCGCGCACACCGACATGATCCTCTACGGCGACGAAGTGGCCGGCACGATGGACGACGCGGCCAAGGCCCTAGTTTGAGTATATCGCAATGACCAAGATCGCAGCAGAGGCGCAGGAGCGCCACGTCCTCACCATCACGGTCGATAACGAGGCGGGCATTCTCGCCAAGATCGCCGGCCTGTTCACCGCGCGCGGCTACAACATCGACAGCCTGACGGTGGCCGACATCACCGACCAGCACGATGTCAGCCGCATCACCATCGTTACGCACGGCCCGCCTGCGGTGATCGACCAGATCCACGCCCAGCTCGAGCGCCTCGTGCCGGTGCACAAGGTGACCGACCTTACCGAAGTCGGCCCCTACGTCGCGCGCGAGCTGGCGCTGATCAAAGTGGCCGGCAAGGGCGAGAACCGCGTCGAGGCGCTCCGCCTCGCCGAAGTGTTCCGCGCCAATGTCGTCGACACCACCACGTCGAGCTTCATCTTCGAGCTGACCGGCGCGCCTGACAAGATCGACACCTTCGTCACGCTGATGAAGGAGCTCGGCCTCGTCGAGGTCGGCCGCACCGGCATCGTCGGCATGATCCGCGGCGCCCAGGCCGCCTGACGACACCCCATTTCACCGAACGCCAGAAACAGCTGAAATATCAAGGACGCATACCATGAAGGTCTATTACGACGCCGACTGCGATCTGAACCTGATCGCCGACAAGAAGATCGCGATCCTCGGCTACGGCAGCCAGGGCCACGCCCACGCGCAGAACCTGCGTGATTCGGGCATCAAGGATGTGGCGATCGCGCTGCGTCCGGGCTCGGCCAGCGCCGCCAAGGCCGAAGGCGCCGGCTTCAAGGTGCTCGCCAATGCCGATGCCGCCGCCTGGGCCGACATCCTCATGATCCTCGCGCCCGACGAACACCAGGCCGCGATCTATGCCGACGACATCCACGCCAACCTGCGCCCCGGCGCGGCGCTGGCCTTCGCGCATGGCCTCAATGTCCACTTCGGCCTGATCGAACCGCGCGCCGACGTCGACGTGATCATGGTCGCCCCCAAGGGTCCGGGCCACACTGTGCGCGGTGAATACACCAAGGGCGGCGGCGTGCCCTGCCTCGTCGCGGTCCACCAGGATGCGACCGGCAATGCCCACGACATCGCGCTGGCCTATGCCTCGGGCGTCGGCGGTGGCCGCTCGGGCATCATCGAGACCAACTTCAAGGAAGAGTGCGAAACCGACCTGTTCGGCGAGCAGGCCGTGCTGTGTGGCGGCGTCACCCACCTGATCCAGGCGGGCTTCGAGACGCTGGTCGAGGCCGGCTATGCCCCCGAGATGGCCTATTTCGAGTGCCTCCACGAAACCAAGCTGATCGTCGACCTGCTCTATGAAGGCGGCATCGCCAACATGCGCTATTCGATCTCGAACACCGCCGAATACGGCGACATCGTGACCGGCCCGCGCATCATCACCGACGAGACCAAGGCCGAGATGAAGCGCGTGCTCGCCGACATCCAGTCGGGCCGCTTCGTCAAGAACTTCGTCCTCGACAACCGTGCCGGCCAGCCCGAACTCAAGGCGTCGCGCAAGGCCGCGGCCGCGCACCCGATCGAGAAGACCGGCGCCCAGCTGCGCGCCATGATGCCCTGGATCGGCGCCAACAAGCTGGTCGACCAGAGCAAGAACTGATCGCGCCGGCCCTTTTACGGGGAATGACGGGAAACGGCCGGTCCGCCAACGCGGGCCGGCCTTTTTGCATCGTCGGCGAACGTCCGTGCGGTCTCGACCAGCGTCATGGCTCAGTCTCCAAAATGGAGCTAAATCGCACCGGACCCATCAAGCACCTCGGGCATTGTGCTCAGATAGCAGTCGAGAACCGCCATGCGCCATGCCACTGCCCCACGCGCGATCCAGGTACCCGCGGCCCTTGCAGGTCATGCGGACGGCAACAGCACTACACCTGCGTTCGTCATCCTCATTGCCGCGGCCTTCGCCCTTGGCGCCTGCGGCACGCAGGCGCCGCGCTCCGAAAGCGACACCAGCGCTCCGCTGACCCCGGCACCGGCCTCGTTGCCCCCTGCCGATCTGGCCTCGTCGGAGGCCTCGACCACGGCCGATGACGAACCACTCCCCGCCCTGACTTGCGGCGAGGCCAAGGCGGCGCGCTATATGGGCCAGGCCGAGACTCCCGCCCTGCACGAAACGGTATCGCGTGCGGTGGGGCATGCCAAAATCCGCTGGGTCCATCCCGGCGATGCCGTCACCCAGGATTATGCCCCCGGGCGCCTCAACGTCATCCTCGACGAAACCGGGCGAATCAGCGCCGTACGCTGCGGCTGAGGGGCCCCCAAGGCAAACGCCGGGGCATGCCATCCGCGCTTGCCAGCCCTGCCGGGCTTTGGCATCCCTTGGCCGCGCCGTGCCAATCGCCGCGCGCCCCCGGGAGACCATCATGACGATCTCGCTTCGCACTGCGCTTACGCTCGCCGCCCCGCTCGCCCTCGCCCTCGGCGCCACGCCGATGATCGCCCAGGCGCCCGCCATTCCCGGCCAGCCCGACAAGGCGCGCGTGACCGCCGGGACCTACACGGCTGATCCCAACCACTCGCTGGTCGGCTGGACGGTCAACCACCTCGGGTTCAACGATTACCTCGGCCTGTTCGGCAACGTCAGCGGCACGCTGGTGCTCGACCCCGCCAACCCCGCCGCCGCCAAGGTCTCGGTGACGATTCCGGTCAAGTCGGTGCTCACCGCCAGCGCGGGCCTCAACGGCCATCTCCTGCGCCCCGGCGCCGAGGGCAAGAAGCCCGACTTTTTCGGCCCTGCCCCGGCCGACGCGACGTTCGTCTCGACCGCAGTGACCCCCGGCGCCGACGGAACCAGCGCCAGCATCGCCGGCAACCTGACGCTCAACGGGGTGACCAAGCCCGTGACCATCGCCGCCAAGTTCGTCGGCGCGGGCAAGAACATGATGTCGGGCAAGACCACCGTCGGCTTCGGCGGCACGGCCACGATCAAGCGCTCGGACTTCGGCGTGAACGGCGCGCTTCCGGTCGTCTCGGACGATGTGCAGCTCAACATCACCATCGCCTTCGAAAAGTCGGCCTGATCCGCGCCCACCCCTCCCGCGACACGAAGGGAGGGGTGGGCCATCCGGCCAATGCCCGATTGCGACTGGACAAGCGCCGCGCCATTGCCCATAGCCTCGCGCGATGATCGCCGCGCTGAACCTTACCCTGCGACTTACACGCCCTTGGGCGTGAGCTGACGCGTCGGTTTCGCGGCGCGCACGGCGCCCAAGGGTTCACCCTTCACACCAGACGCACAGTTCCAGACATCAAGGTTCAGCCACCATGGCCATGCTGAAGACTCCCGGCATCAAGTATCGTCCGTTTCCGCAAGTCGACCTGCCCGACCGCCAGTGGCCCTCGCGCACCATCACCAAGGCGCCGCGCTGGCTCTCGACCGACATGCGCGACGGCAACCAGTCGCTCATCGACCCGATGGATGCCGACAAGAAGGCGCGTTTCTTCGACCTGCTGGTCAAGGTCGGCCTCAAGGAGATCGAGGTCGGCTTCCCCAGCGCGGGCGCGACAGAATACGACTTCATTCGCGGGCTGGTCGATCAGGACCGCATTCCCGACGACGTGATCATCCAGGTGCTCACCCAGTCGCGTGAAGACCTCATCAAGACCTCGTTCGAGAGCGTCGCCGGCGCCAAGCAGGCGATCGTTCACGTCTACAACGCAGTGTCGCCGCTGTGGCGTACGGTCGTGTTCGGCATGGAGCAGAGCGAGATCAAGGAGATCGCGCGCCGCGGTGCCACGATCCTGCGCGACCAGGCCGCCCGTTTCCCCGAGACCGACTGGCACTTCCAGTACAGCCCCGAGACGTTCTCGACCGCCGAACTCGATTTCTCGATCGCCTGCTGCGAGGCGGTGATGGACGTGCTGCAGCCTACGGTCGAAAAGCCGATCATCCTCAATCTGCCGGCGACGGTCGAAGCCTCGACCGCCAACATCTACGCCGATCAGATCGAGTATTTCTGCCGCAACCTGCCCGGCCGTGACCGCGCGGTCATCAGCCTGCACACGCACAACGACCGCGGCACCGGCGTCGCGGCGGCCGAGCTGGGCCTGATGGCAGGCGCCGATCGCGTCGAGGGCTGCCTGTTCGGCAATGGCGAGCGCACCGGAAACTGCTGCCTGGTGACGGTCGGCCTCAACCTCTACACGCAGGGCGTCGACCCCGAGCTGGACTTCTCCGACATCGACGAGGTGATCCAGACGGTCGAATACTGCAACCAGCTGCCGGTCCACCCGCGCCATCCCTATGGCGGCGAACTGGTGTTCACCGCGTTTTCGGGCAGCCACCAGGATGCGATCAAGAAGGGCTTCGCCGCGCAGGAAAAGCGCAACGACGAGCTCTGGGCCGTGCCCTACCTGCCGATCGACCCGGCGGACCTGGGCCGCAGCTACGAGGCGGTGATCCGCGTCAACTCGCAGAGCGGCAAGGGCGGCTTCGCCTGGGTGCTCGAACAGGACCAGGGCCTCAAGCTGCCCAAGAAGATGCAGGCGCACTTCTCGCGCCACGTCCAGGAACTGGCCGACGAACTGGGGCGCGAGCTTCAGGCGTCCGACATCTGGGGCGTGTTCCGCAAGGCCTATCGCCTCGATGCGCCCCAGCATTTCCAGCTGGTCGACTATGACGAACAGCGCGGTGCCGATGGCGCGCGGATCTTCGCGGGCAAGATCGCGGTCGACGGTAACGTCCAGTCGGTGAGCGGGCGCGGCAACGGCCTGATCTCCTCTGTCGTCGCCACGCTCAACGACGGCTTCGGCGTCGGCCTCGAGGTGCGTGACTATTCCGAACACGCGATGGGCAGCGGCACCGACGCGCGCGCAGCCGCCTATGTCGAGTGCGTGCTGGCCGATGGCCGCGTGGTCTGGGGCGTGGGCATCGACGAGGACGTCGCCACCGCGAGCGTCCGCGCCATCCTCTCGGCTGCCAACGCGGAGGCCTGAACTAAAGCGACGGGGCGGCCGGGATGGTCGCCCCGCCCTTACTGTTCGGTCTGCGCCCACAGCATATCAGCCATCGCATCGAGGTGGCTGAAATCGAGCGCCGGATCGTGCCGGTTAAGCAAGGCGCCATGCCAGCGCCGCGCGTCGAGCAGACGACGGCGCAGGGCACGCTGCAGCAGGTCGAGCCGCATCAACGCCTCGACATCGGCGTCGAGCCCCGCCTGACCCCCGGCGCGACGACGGTGCCGCTGCCACGACGCCTCGATCTGGCCCACCCGCTCCAGCACCATGCCGTTGTATTGGCGATGCGGGCCACGGTGCAGCGGCATGGCCGAGCGCCGCGCGGCACTCTCCGTCGCCGGAAGCAGCAAACCATTGCGGCGAAAATCGTGAAATCCCAGCCGCCGTTCGCCCAGCCGTCCCAGCATGCTGCCAAGACACGGGCGTGCCAGCATCTGCCTTGGAAGCAGGTGATGGCGCTGCAGTTGTGGGTCGTATCCAACGCGGCCCGGGACATTGACTGACGGAAAGGGCAACGCACCGCGGCACTCGCCGACTTGGGAGGCACGGCCCGGTCGGACCGAATCAGGAACGTCGCTTCCTACATCCATTGTCCCAAAATGGTACACGAATCCTGCGGTTCAAGCCAGAGCGAGCCCCCGCCCGCCAACTCGACCTGGCAGGCCTCGTTGACCGGCCCGTGCGCGACGAGCCAGTCGACAAGTCTCAAGGCGGCACGTCCCTCGGCTTCGCCAGCCGGCGCGCCATCCCGGCCCGACAGCGCGAAATCCTGCCCGACGAAAAACGTGAGGCCGGTGCTGTGCACCTGCCCCTCATCCCGCACCAGCCCGGCAAGCGCGATGGCCGGAAATGCCCCGCCGGCGAGCCACGGCTTGACAGCATCGGCGAACAGGCGGGGGCTGACGAGGGTGCGCGCCGGAAGCCAGGCGACGGCCACGGCATCGTCCAGCAGCGCCAGCATGATTTCCACCGCCGTCCGTACGACCGGTAGCAGGCTTTCGGCGCCGGCCAGATGCGGCCCGGCATGAAGCACCAGTGCTTCTGCAGCCTGATCAGGAACGCCGTTGGCAAGTCCTGCGCGAACGTAGCCCTCCGCGCCCGCAGGCGGCAATGGAGTAGCCGCGCCGGGTCCAAGGCCACAGAGATCGAACGTCAGGCCATTG
Source organism: Novosphingobium sp. (assembly GCF_036803765.1). GTDB lineage: Bacteria > Pseudomonadota > Alphaproteobacteria > Sphingomonadales > Sphingomonadaceae > Novosphingobium. The sequence goes on along the minus strand of NZ_DAIRTS010000022.1, from coordinate 4,369 downwards.
CGCAGCAATTCCGCCCAGTGCGGTTCACCGGGCGGCAGATGGCTTATGGTGAAACCACCCGTCGTACCGAGCGCCGCCAGGGCAGACGCAGCCGGGCGCTTGCCGGGCGCGAACAAAATCGCGCCCAGCGCCATGCCGGCGCCGCCCTTGCTCGCCTCGCTCATGCCGGGAGCGCGCGTTGCCATGCCCATGCCTTCGCCTGCATTGCCCTGCCCACCATCACTCCTGTCGCGATCCGATCCGACCTAGATCCAGCCTGCCCCATGTCCCTTAAAACGCGCCGATTTCCAGACCCATGCACAGCGCCTGTCCCAATTCGCGACATGGGACGAGCGACGTAGGGTCGAGCCGCTTGGGCGCCAAGATCAACTCGGTTCGATCCGCACCGTTTACCACGATGCACCCGGGCGCCACGCGGCGCAGACGCCATCCCGTGACGATCCGGTCGACCTGGGCCTCCGCGCCTTGCCCCGCGGTGCCGGCGGCGATGGCGGTGGCATAGGGCCGCCCCTCGATCATGCCGAGCAGCGGATAATAGAGCCGATCGAAGCAGGCTTTCATCTCGCCGCTCATCGAGCCCAGGTTCTCGGGGCACACAAAGATGTAGCCCGCCGCTGCAAGGCAGTCCTCGGGCGTGACCGCGTCTGCCGCAACCATGCGCGACGCCCCGCCCGTGCTCTGCGCACCCTCCAGGCAGGCCTGCGCCATCGCCAGCGCGGCTCCGGTGCGGCTGTGCCAGATGATCAACAGCAAGATCGTGCACTCCGCTCGCCCGGTATCCCGCAATAGGAACGCCGGCGCGCAGGAAACGCCATCGCGACGATAGTGTCAAATTGGAGATAGTTTTTGCCGCGGGGGCAAAAGCCAAGGCTATGGGCGGCGCATCCTTTTGCAGCGCCGCCGTTTATCGGCTACCGCGCCGGGATGACTCCCGTTACCGCGATTACCCAATCCCTCTCCGGCCTCGCCTGGCGCTGGCGCGGCGGCAACATGGACATGTCCGGCCGCTTTGGCGGCGGCAACGGGCTGGGTGATGCGATCTCCGACAGCCTGGTCGACCAGCTGCTGTTATCACGCGGGGTTCCGCACGACGATCTCGAACGCCATCGTCGGCCCACGCTGCGCGATTTCCTGCCCGATCCCTCGATCTTCCGCGACATGGACCTTGCCGCGCGCCGGCTTGCCGATGCCGTGGTCGCGGGCGAGCGCATCACGGTCTATGGCGATTACGACGTCGACGGCGCGACTAGTGCCGCGTTGCTCTTGCGCCTGCTGCGCGGCCTGGGTGTTGAGGGTCAGCCCTATATCCCCGATCGCCTGCTGGAAGGGTATGGGCCGTCGGGCGAGGCGCTCGTCCGGCTGGGCCGCGAAGGTAGCCAGCTGATCGTCACGGTCGACTGCGGAGCCATGGCGCACGAGGCGCTCGGCCAGGCGCAGGCCGCGGGGATCGACGTCATCGTCGTGGACCATCACAAGTGCGCGGCCGAGCTTCCACCGGCCGTGGCGATGGTCAACCCCAATCGCCTCGACGAGGCCGACGATGCCGCCGCGCACGGTCACCTTGCCGCCGTCGGGGTCGCTTTCCTGCTGGCCGTCGCCACGGTGCGCGTCCTGCGCACGCGCGGCTGGTTCGACGATCGCCCGGCGCCCGATCTGATGGCTTTGCTCGACCTCGTTGCCCTGGGCACGGTCGCCGACGTCGCCCAGCTTAAGGGGCTCAATCGCGCGCTCGTGGCGCAAGGTCTCAAGATCATGGCCCGGCGCGGCAACGTCGGCTTGGCGGCGCTCATCGACGCCAGCCGCATCGCCCGCGCGCCGACCGCCAGCGACCTCGGCTTCGCGCTGGGCCCGCGGATCAACGCGGCCGGCCGCATCGGCGATTCCTCGCTCGGCGTACGTCTGCTCACCACCGAAAACCCCGACGAGGCAGCTGACATCGCCGCCCGCCTCTCCGCGCTCAACGACGAGCGCCGCGCGATCGAACAGGCCGTGCAGGAAGCCGCCGAGGCCCAGGTCGACGCGCAGCACAACCGCGCGGTGGTGGTCGTCGCCGGACGCGGCTGGCATCCGGGCGTGATCGGCATCGTTGCCGGGCGGATCAAGGAGAAGACCGGCAAGCCTGCGCTCGTGATCGCGCTCGATGATGGCGAAGTGGCCGAAGTCGACGGCGCCGGCATGGGCAAGGGTTCGGGGCGCTCGATCCCCGGCGTGGATCTCGGGGCGGCGATCATCGCAGCGCGCGAGGCCGGGCTTCTGATCAAGGGCGGTGGCCATGCCATGGCCTGTGGTCTCACCATCGCACCCGAGCAGGTCGAGCCGCTGGCCGACTGGCTCGACGAGCGCCTTGGCCGAGACGTGGGCGCCGCCCGCGCCGCGCAAAGCCTGGCGCTCGATCTCTCGCTCAGCCCGGGTGGGCTCACCCCCGCCCTGGTCGAGGCGCTCGATGGCGCCGGCCCCTATGGTATCGGCTGGCCCGGCCCGCGCGTGGCGATCGGTCCGGTGCGGCTGGTCAAATGCGACCTCGTCGGCAACGACCACGTTCGTGCGATCGTGTCGGGCAGCGACGGCCGCTCGTTCAAGGCCATGGCCTTTCGGGCAGCGCAGACCGAACTGGGCCAGACGCTGCTGCACGGTTGCAAGGGGCGCCAGCTGTGGCTCGCCGGGCGCGCGCGGCTCGACGATTGGGGCAGCCGCCCGGCCGCGGAACTGCACATCGAGGACGCCGCGTTCGCCGATTGAACTTTTTTGCCCCCGTGGGTTGACGCACCCGCCCGGTGCTAATAGAGGCGCGGACCTGCCCAGCGGCGCAAGCCCGGCGGCCCCTTCGTCTAGCGGTCAGGACGCGGCCCT
>NZ_DAIRTS010000022.1:0-1419 GCF_036803765.1 Novosphingobium sp. | reverse complement strand
TCACGGCTGAAACACGGGTTCGATTCCCGTAGGGGTCACCAGGCAAAGCACCGCCCGCGGGCGGTTCCCCTCTTTCATCGGCTACTTCGCCCCATCGGCCATGCGCTATTTCGCCGCGGGTTTCAGCCCTGCGGCATAGGCGGCGACCTGCGCGCGTTCCATCGTGGTGAGCGCCGTGGCGACCTGCCGCATCTGGGCATTGTGTCCATCTGGACCGGCATAATGCTCGAGCCGCGCAACGATGAAGTCTGCCGGCTTGCCTGCGAGGGCGGGCACCTTCAGCGCCGGATTGCCTTCGAGATGCGTGCCATGGCACGCGCTGCAGGGCGGTGCGCCCGAAGGTGCGCCCATCATCGCGATCCTGCGACCGACGGCGGCCTGCGCATGGGATATCCCGGGCATGGCAATCAGCAGGCAGGCAAGTAGGGCAGTTTTCATGGCAGACCTCGTGTGATGGACGGGCTGCCAATCTAGTGCATCAGAACGAGGTGCGGCCCCCTACTTGGGGAGGGCTGGACCACGCCTCCACCACGCGAACCGATGGCGTCCGGTCAATGAATCTGCGCGGATTGCACCAGCGGCGGAATGCCCGCGATCCCCTCGGCGTGGCCACCGACGAGTTCCTTGCGCATCAGATCCAGCACCATCGAGAGGTGCGCGGCCGCGAGGGACGCGCCATGCACGTCGAGCAGGGCGAGCGAGCCCTCCAACATGGCGAACACGTCGTCGAGCGAGCCATCACGGGTCATCACGATCTCCTTGGGACGCGCGGGATCTCGGGCTGGGGGAGCCTCGTGCCGGTGGCGGTCGGCTCGTGATCCGGCTGCCTGCCCGGCCGACCCCAGCGCCTTTGGCGGGAGGCGTGGTTCGGCAGGGACACCTGCCCTGGGCTGCCGCGGGGCAAGCCGGTTGTCGGGCGCTGCGCGGTGGGATCGATCCAAACGCTTCACGCTGAGGTTCTCCCGTGCGGACGCCGATGCGATCGTGGCGCAGCGCCGTTTTGCCATGTGGCCGATTTGCCGTGAGGCCGTTTTGCCATTTGATTGTGTGCGACGATGCGATGTTCGATGCATCGCTTCATCCGGCTTACGCGGCAGGGCCAGGTGCAGCCACGGATTTCGCCGCAAGATTGGCGCAATTGTCATCGAAGGCCGCTATGCCCGCACGTCCCACCTGCCCGGGAAACCCTGCAATGCCCCTGAATTCTGCGGATCCTTGGCTTTCATTATGCGAACCACGGCCAGCAATGTCCGCCCGAAATGGAAGCAAAACCTTGAGATCGCACGGCCTTGCCGTCCCCGCCCGGCATGGATTCGCAGCATCGGGGCTCGGCGCTTGCCGGAACCGCCGCCTATCGCTTAACAGGCCGTGGTCCCACCGGCCTGTCGCCGGGATTGCCGTGCCCCCTGCCCCGCCCCC
>NZ_DAIRTS010000021.1:0-75205 GCF_036803765.1 Novosphingobium sp. | reverse complement strand
CCGCCTAGCGCAGACCCGGCAAGGTGGGAAGCGTCAGCGGCTGGCGCCGGGCACCCACAGGGGATCGCTGCCGGCGTTGATCGCGCGGGCCAGGACGAAGAGATAGTCCGACAACCGGTTGAGATAGCCGAGCGCGGCCGGGTTCACCGGCTCGGCCGCGGCCAGCGCCGTGGCGGCCCGTTCGGCGCGTCGCGTGATCGCGCGGGCGAGGTGGACGCGCGCTGCAGCCTCGCTGCCGCCGGGCAGGATGAAGCTGGTCAGCGGCGGCAGGGCGGCGTTGTGGCGGTCGATCGCGGCCTCAAGCCAGTCGACCTGCGCGGGCACCACCCGCAGCGTCATCTCGCCGGGCGTGAAATCGGTGCCGGGGGTGGCGAGGTCCGCGCCGAGATCGAACAGGTCGTTCTGGATACGGCGAAGCTCGTCGAGCATCGTGCCTTCGGTCGCCAGCGTCGCCAGGCCGATCGCGCTGTTTGCCTCGTCCACCTCGCCGATCGCAGACATGCGCGCATCGTGCTTGGCGCGGCGCGAGCCGTCGACCAGGCCTGTGGTGCCGTCGTCGCCGGTGCGGGTGTAGATGCGGTTGAGCTTGACCATCGTGTTGTCGCCGGCCGGCAGGGCGGTCAGTTCTTGCCCGCGACCATCAGCATGATGACCACCACCACGATGGCCAGGCCCTGGAACTTGATGCGGTTGAACATCATGCGGTTCTGCAGCAGCTGCATCTCGCGCACGCCCTCGTCGCCGCGCTCCAGTCCTTCGCGCGTTGTTCGCAGGAAGGCCACGATCCCGCGCACCAGCGAATATACAGTCAGCGCCATGAGGGCGATCAGTACGGGCACGAGGACATAGATCATGGTGCAAGGTCTATGGTGTCCGCCAGCGAAACGCCAGTGTCAAAAAGACCAGCCTGGATTGCGATGCGCAGCGCCGCGCCGTCCTCGCCCGCGCGGCGGCGTTCGGCCAGGCCCGCAGAGCCGCGACGCTTGGCCAGCTTGTGCCCGTCGGCGCCGACCAGCACGGGATGATGGTGCCAGCGCGGCACCGGCAGGTCGAGCAGCGCCTGGAGCAGGCGGTGGACGTGGCTGGCGCGGAACAAGTCGATCCCGCGCGTGACGACGCTGACGCCGTCGGTCGCATCGTCGAGCGTCGCCGCCAGGTGATAGGACGCCGGGGCATCCTTGCGCCACAGCACCACGTCGCCGAACATCGCGGGCTCTGCCCGTTGCTCACCGCGCCGTTCGTCGAACCATGTGAGCGGGCCGGCGCGCGACACGGCTGCCGCCATGTCGAGCCGCCAGGCCAGCGGCGCATCGGGCGCGGGCGGACGGTGCCGGCAGGTGCCGGGATAGATCGGGCCGTCGGGGCCGGATTGCGTGGCATGGGCGGCGATTTCGGCGCGGGTGCAGCTGCAGGGATAGAGCAGCCCGTCCGCGCGCAGCGAGGCTGCGGCAGCGCGATAGGCCGCGATCCGGCCGGATTGTGCGCCGACCTCGCGCCATGACAGGCCGAGCCAGGCGAGGTCGGCGCGAAACTCGTCCGCCAGCTCGGGGCGGCTGCGCGGACCGTCGATGTCCTCGATCCGCAGCAGCATCGTGCCGCCGTCCTGCGCGGCGCGATCCGCCGCGACGATCGCGGCATAAGCATGACCTAGGTGCAGCGCGCCGTTGGGGCTGGGAGCAAAGCGAGTGACGGTCATGGAATGAGCAGGTGCCAAGCGGCTTGCCCTGCGGCAAGTGTGGCGCACATGGCACACCGGGTGCAGTTGACGGAAACGCAAAACGGCCGCCCCGCCGGACGGCCGCCTTGATATCCGGCCTGCATCGCTGCGGTGACAGCGGCATGGCCGGGGCAGTACAAGTATTCTATCCGAAGACAGCGCCGCTTGAGAGGATCCGGCGTGTATTCGTCATGGCTGCCGCCAGCGCTCAGACGAGCGTGGCAGTGAACATCGCGCCGCTGACACCAGCGGCGAGGATGAGCGGCAGCACAACCGTTGCGATCTTGCGCATGGTATGCTCCTGTTTTCCTGTGAACGGTATTGTTCTTTTGTATTGCCTTGCAGGGCCTCTCCGCTCGTCGCGCCGGCAGGGTGTGGCTCGGAGCTGCGAACTGGTGCTCACATAGGATCAAGCGTTTTTGCTGCAAGTGCGTTGATGAGTCATGCGGTTGCATGAAACGCAATTAGCTATGCGCATGCATGCTTTGTGTTGCCCCACTGCAACACCTTTCTTGCGCATACGATACCATAGGGGATGCGCCGCAAATGCTGGACAGGTCCGGCCCGCTTCCTTATCGGCCAGCCATGACCACACAGCCCGAAGAATCGGCCCCCGAATCGATCCTCATCGTCGATTTTGGTAGCCAGGTGACGCAGCTGATCGCGCGCCGCGTGCGCGAGGCGGGCGTCTATTCCGAAATCGCTCCGTTCACGCAGGCCGAGGCCGCGTTCCACCGGATGAAGCCCAAGGGCATCATCCTGTCGGGATCGCCCGCCAGCGTGCCGGCCGACGGCAGCCCGCGCGCGCCGCAGGTGCTGTTCGACAGCGGCCTGCCGATCCTGGGCATCTGCTATGGCCAGCAGGTGATGAGCCACCAGCTCGGCGGGACGGTCGAATCCGGCGATTCGGGCGAGTTCGGCCGCGCCTTCCTCACCGTCACCGAACCTTGCGTGCTGTTCGACGGGTTGTGGAAGGAAGGCGAGCGCCACCAGGTGTGGATGAGCCACGGCGACAAGGTCACGCAATTCGCCCCCGGCTTCCGCATCGTCGCGGTCTCGGACGGCGCGCCCTTTGCCGTCATCGCCAATGACGAGAAGAAGTACTACGGCACCCAGTTCCACCCCGAGGTCGTGCACACGCCCGACGGCGGCAAGCTGATCGCCAATTTCGTGCGCCACGTCTGCGGCTGCCATGGCGAATGGACCATGGCCGAATTCCGCAAGACCAAGATCGCCGAAATCCGCGAGCAGGTCGGCGATGCCCGCGTGATCTGCGGTCTGTCCGGCGGCGTCGATTCGGCGGTGGCGGCGGTGCTGATCCACGAGGCGATCGGCGACCAGCTGACCTGCGTGTTCGTCGACCACGGGCTGATGCGCCTGGGCGAGGCGGAGCAGGTGGTCTCGCTGTTCCGCAACCACTACCACATCCCGCTGGTGCACGTGGATGTCTCCACGCTGTTCCTCAAGGGCCTCGAAGGCACGACCGACCCCGAGGCCAAGCGCAAGTTCATCGGCAAGACCTTCATCGACGTGTTCGAGGCCGAGGCACGCAAGATCGGCGGCGCCGACTTCCTTGCGCAGGGCACGCTCTACCCCGACGTGATCGAGAGCGTCTCGTTCACCGGCGGTCCTTCGGTGACGATCAAGAGCCACCACAACGTCGGCGGTTTGCCCGAGCGCATGAACATGAAGCTCGTCGAACCCTTGCGCGAACTGTTCAAGGACGAAGTGCGCGCGCTGGGCCGCGAGCTGGGCCTGCCCGACGTGTTCGTCGGCCGGCACCCGTTCCCAGGACCGGGCCTCGCCATCCGCATCCCCGGCGAGGTCAACCGCGAGCGCGCCGACATCCTGCGCAAGGCCGACGCGATCTACCTCGAGGAAATCCGCAATGCGGGCCTCTACGACGCGATCTGGCAGGCCTTTGCCGTGCTGCTGCCGGTCAAGACCGTGGGCGTCATGGGTGACCATCGCACCTACGATTCGGTCTGCGCGCTGCGGGCCGTCACCTCGACCGACGGCATGACTGCCGACATCTATCCCTTCGACGCCGGCTTCCTCAGCCGCGTGGCGACGCGGATCGTCAACGAGGTCAAGGGCATCAACCGCGTGGTCTACGACTATACCTCGAAGCCGCCCGGCACGATCGAGTGGGAATGACGCCATTCCGGCGGGTGCGGCAGGTCCGCGCCCGTCGGGGTTGAGCGACGGAGGCGACGGCCTCTCTCTCGCGCGCCGGTTCGGCGTTGCGGTTATGAATCATAATGCTAATCCCGCTTTTCCGGCGGCGACCGCCCCGGTCCATTCCGGGAGACAGGCGTTATGCGGGCAGGGCAGATGATCTTCAAGGCGGGGCTGCTGCTGGCCTCGGCGACCGTTCTGCCCGCAGCCGCGCCCGTGCCGGCAGCACCACAGACCGGCACCCTTTCGTTCCGCGACCTCAATCACAACGGGCGGATGGACCGCTACGAGGATCCGGGCGCACCGGTCGAGCAGCGGATCGACGATCTCCTCGCGCAGATGACGCTTGAGGAGAAGGCCGGGATGATGGTGCACGGCACGCTGGCGGCGGTCGACTCGCCGCTGGGTGCCTCGAGAAAGGGCTATGACCTCGGTGCCGCGCGCACCGCGATCATGCAGCGCCATGCCAACAGCTTCATCACCCGCCTGACAATGCCGGCGGCCGAATTCGCCGCGCAAAACAATGCGGTACAGAAGATCGCCGAGGCGTCGCGGCTTGGCATCCCGGTCACCATCAGCACTGACCCGCGACATCATTTCGAATCGACGCTGGGAGCCAGCACCAACGGCGGCGGCATCTCGCAATGGCCCAACACGCTGGCCTTTGCCGCGCTGGGCGATCCCGCGCTGGTGCGTCGCTTCGGCGACATCGCCCGCCAGGAATATCGCGCCATGGGCATCACCATGGCACTCTCGCCCCAGGCCGATGTCGGCGTGGAGCCGCGCTGGGCGCGTTATGCCGCCACCTTCGGGTCCGATCCCGCCACGATCTCGCGCCTTGCCGGGGCCTATGTCGTCGGATTCCAGGGCAGCCCGACCGGCCTGACACGCGACGGCGTCGCCACCGTGGTCAAGCACTGGGTCGGCTATGGCGCCGAGCCCGGCGGCTTCGATGGCCACAATTACTATGGCCAGCAGGTGACGTTGACCGACACCCAGTTCAAGGCCCACGTGCGCGCCTTCGACGGCGCGCTGGCCGCGCACAGCGCGGGCGTGATGCCGACCTACGTGATCGTCACTGGGCCCAAGGTCGACGGCCGGCCGCTCGAGCCGGTGGGCGCAGGCTTCAGCAAGCAGTTGCTCGCCGACCTGCTGCGCCGCGAGAAGGGCTTCGGCGGGGTGATCGTATCGGACTGGGGCATCACCAACGACTGCCCGCGCGAATGCCGCGCGCCTGATGCCGCCCACCCGCAGATGCCCTGGCACATCGCCATGCCCTGGGGTGTGGAGGACCTGACGCCGACGCAGCGTTTCGCCAAGGGCATCAACGCCGGGATCGACCAGTTCGGCGGGGTGGACGATGCCGCGCCCGTCATCGCGGCGGTGCAGGCCGGGCTGCTCACCGAGGCGCGGATCGATGCCTCGGTGCGGCGCCTGCTGCGGGTGAAGTTCGAGATGGGCTTGTTCGACAACCCTTATGTCGATGCCGAGGTTGCCGGCCGAATCGTCGGGCAACCGGCGTGGCGCCAGGCGGGCGAGTCCGCCCAGCGCGCCGCGCAAGTGCTGCTCGCCGATCGTGGCCATGTGCTGCCGGTCAAGCCGGGTCGGCGGGTGTGGCTGTCGGGCGTCGATGCCGCGGCGGCGCGCAGCGCGGGCTATGTCGTGGTCGACGATCCGGCCAAGGCCGAGGTCGCGCTGGTGCGCGGCGCGACTCCGTTCGAGGTGCTGCACCCCCACCACTTCTTCGGCTCGCGCCAGCATGAGGGGCGAATCGCCTTCACGGCAGAGGACGCCCCCGTTCGTGCGCTGACCCGGGCCCGGGCGGCCGGCATCCCGGCGATCTTCGCGGTCGAGATGGACCGTCCGGCGGACCTGACCGTGGTGCGCCCGGTGGCATCGGCGATTCTCGTCAACTTCGGCACCAGCGACGCGGCGCTGCTCGACGTGGTGGCAGGCCGTGCACGGGCCAAGGGGCACATGCCGTTTCCCCTGCCGGGAGGTGCTGCGACGCGCTGATTTCGAGGGTGAATGTGGGTTAACGATATGTTTTCCCTATTGCCCTTAAGTGCATGTCTTCGAGTGGGGCATCCGACGAGCGACGATGACAGGCGCACTTTTCACGATCTATCTGTTCATCGTCGCCACGCTCCTTGCCAGCGCGGGCATGACCCTGTGGGAACGCAAGACGCGGCCCGAGCGGCGCGGCACGCTGGAGACCTGCGCGGTCGGCTATCTCGTGCTGGCCGCCGGATGCGTGGTCGCGACCGCGCGGTCGTACATGCCCGGCATCAGCGGTGCGGCGCTGAGCAACCTCGTGATCCTGAGCGGCTACATGCTGGTGCTCGACGGCGTGGCCGCCGTCGGCGGACGACGCCATAGGGCCCTGTCGCTGGGGTTGCTTGTGGTCATGGCCGCGGTCTGGGCGCTTGCCGGGCCGCGCTGGCCCGAGACGGTGTGGCTCTACGCCTCTGGCGTTCCGATCGTGATCGTCTGTGCGCTGACCGCCTGGGAAGCCTGGCGTGCGGCGCCGCTACGGCACCTGCGCTCGCGCAAGGTGCTCGTCGCGGTCCTGGCGTTCCACGGCCTGGTCTATGCCCTGCGCGTCACGGTCCTGCCTTTGGCGGCCCTGCGCTACGGCCCAGCGCTGGTCGCGGCGAGCAGCACCATCACGATGTACGCCGGCGTGCTCTATTCTGTGGTCCTGCCGATGGCGATGCTGGCGGTGGTGCGCGAGGAAGCCGACGCGGGGCTGGTGCGCCTGGCGCAGACCGATCACCTGACCAACCTTGGCAATCGCCGCTGGTTCTTTGCGCAAGGCGGCACGGCCCTGGCACTGGTGCCGGGCGTGGCGGCCCTGCTGGCCTTCGATATCGATCACTTCAAGTCGATCAACGACCGCTTTGGTCATGCCACCGGCGACGAAGTCATCGCCTCCTTCGCCCGCATCCTGCGCGAAACGGTCGGTGCCAATGCGCTGCTGGCGCGAATCGGCGGCGAGGAATTCGTGGCGCTCCTGCCGGGGTGCGATGCCGCCGGCGCGCGGCGGATCGGGGATGCGGTGATCGCCGAATTCGCCGACAGCGCAGTCCTCAGCCGCAGCGGCGTGGCCGTCAGCGCGACGGTCAGCGTCGGCATGGCGGAGCGCTTCGGCCCGCCCGGAACGCTGCCATCGGGCGAAAGCGCGGTCGCTGCCCTGCTCGCAGAGGCCGATGCGGCGCTGTACCGGGCCAAGGCAAAGGGCCGCAACCGGATCGAGCCTGCGCTCCCCGTTCCCGGGGTGGCGGCTGCCTGAGGTCGATTGGCGCCCGAGACCGGCCGGCGCGTCAGTCTCCCGTCAGTCATTCTTGCTAAACGCGGCGCCAGGGCGGATGCAGGGACATCATGGCGCGTATCCTGGTGGTGGAAGACAACGAGCGGCTGGCCCGCCTGATCGCCGACGGGCTGACGGCACAGGGCCATGTCTGCGACTGTGTCCTGTCGCTCGGCGCGGCGGACGATGCCCTGCACGCGGCGCAATTCGATGGACTGGTGCTCGATCTCGGCCTGCCCGATGGCGATGGCGTCGACTGGCTGCGCCAGCGCGCCGGAGCGTTGCCGCCGGTCCTGGTGCTGACCGCGCGCGATGCACTCGAGGACCGCATTCGCGGGCTGGATGCGGGCGCGGACGATTATCTGCCCAAGCCGTTCGAGATGCGTGAACTGGCCGCCCGCCTGCGCGCGCTGCTGCGCCGGCCCGGCGAGCGCCACGACGCGGTCCTGACGCTGGCCAATCTGGTCTATGATCCGGCCGGGCAGAGCGTGCAGGTAGACAAGGTGGCGCTGGAGCTGACGCGGCGCGAGGCGGCGCTGATCGAGCTGCTGCTGCGCCGCGCCGGGCAAGTGGTGCGCCGCGCGGCGATCGAGAACAGTCTCTACACGTTCGACGAAGCCGTGACGCCCAATGCCGTCGAGGCCGTCGTCTCGCGCTTGCGGCGCAAGCTGGACGAGGCGGGCGCGGCGGTCGAGCTGCACACGATTCGCGGCGTCGGCTACATGGCGCGGGCCCGCGCGGCATGAGCCGGCCACCCTCGATCACCGGCCGCCTGACCAACAGCCTCGCGCTCGTCGGCGGGATCGGCGCGGTCCTGCTGCTGATCGTCATCGGCATCGAATACCGCATCTCGTTCAGCAACTTGTCGAACCACGACGCGCTGGTCCAGGCGCTGCATGAATTGAGCGAGCATGTCCTGCTGCCCATGGCCGTGCTGATCCTGCCGATGGCACTGGCCGGGCGCTGGGCGATCAAGAGCGGGGTCAAGCCGCTGATTGCCGCCGCGCGCCAGATCGACGCGCGTGCCAATGAAACGCGCGGGGTGCGGGTCGATATCACGCACTTCCCGGTCGAGGCCCGGCCGTTCGCCGAGGCGATCAATCGCGTGCTCGGCCGGGTGGACCATGCCGCCGCGCTGCACGAGGCCTTCGCCGCCGACATCGCGCACGAGCTGCGCACGCCGCTGACGCTGCTGTCGCTCGAACTCGACCGGCTGGACTATCCCGAGGCCGAGCGGATGCGCGGCGATGTCGCGCAGATGCGGCGCCTGATCGACCAGCTCATGCTGCTGGCGCAGGTCGACGCGGACCGCACCGCGCACGTGCCGCCGGCGCGGCTCGACCTGGGGGACATCGCGGCCGAAGTCATTGCGCAACTGGCGCCGATCGCGCTCGACCAGGAACGGCGGCTTGCGCTCGAGGGCGACGTGCCGCTCCTCATCCATGGGCGCCGCGAGGCGATCGCCGCGGCGCTGCGCAACCTCATCGAGAATGCGCTGCGGGTGACCCCGCCGCATGGCACGGTGACGGTGCGGACGGCGCCATCGGAGGGTGGCGGGGAGGTGCTGCTGGCGGTGCGCGACGAAGGTCCGGGCCTGGCGCCCGACGAGTTGCTGGCGCTGGTCGAACGCCATCGCCGCGCCGATCATGCCAGCCGCGACGGGGCGGGGCTGGGCCTCGCCATCGTCGAGCGGATCATGCGCGCGCATGGCGGGCGTCTCTCGGCCAGCCCGGAAACGCATGAGATCGTGCTTCATTTTCCGGCGGCCCCCGCGTCAGGGTAATGTCAGGGTTGCGACTTAAGGCCGTATTCATGACGAAACGGGCTTGGACGATCGGCGGCGTCGCCGCACTGGCACTCGCAGGCGGCGCCTGGTGGTGGATGGCCGGGGCTTCCGGCCCTGCCGCGCCGTCTCCGTCCGATACCCCGGCGGCGCCCGCTGCGGGCAGCGACGGCGTGATCGCGCTGTCCAACGACCAGATCCGCGCGATGGGCCTGTCCTTCACCCCGGCGGCGGCATCGACGACGATCCCCGTCGCCGAACTGCCCGCGCAGATCCTGCCTCAGCCCAATGCCCGCGTGGCCGTGGCGGCGCAGTACCCCGGCGTCATAACCCGCATCTTCGTGGTCAATGGGCAGGACGTGCGCGCCGGGCAGCCGCTGGCGACCGTCGCCAGCCGTGACATGGTCGGCCTGACCGCCGAACTGGCGCGCGCGCAGGCCCGGCAGCGCGTGGCGCGCGCGCAGGCGGCGCGACTCGGCCAGTTGGCGCGCGAGGGCATCATCGCCCCCGCGCGCGCCGATGAGGCCCGCGCGACCGCGCAGCAGAGCGATATCGACGTCGGCGAACAGAGCCGCCTGATCGGGCTGGTCCCCGGTGGGCGTGCGGGCGGCACGGGCTATACCCTGACCGCGCCGATCGCCGGGCGGATCAGCGCGATGGCGGCCGAGACCGGCAAGGCCGTCGATACGACGATGGCCCCCTTCGTCATCGATGGCGGCGGTCCGCTCCAGGTCACCGCGCAATTGCCCGAGGCACTGATCGGCAAGGTCAAGCCCGGCATGGCGGTGCGGATCGGCAGCACGACCGGCACAGTCGGTGCGGTCGGGCAGTCGCTCGATCCCGCGACGCGCTCGGCCACGGTGACGGCGACGATCCCCGCGGGCAGCGCCGTGGCGGGTGGAGCCACCACGATTGTGATCGAAGGCGCGGCGCCGGCCGGAGCCGTGCGCGTTCCTGCCACGGCCCTGGCCGACGTCAACGGGGCCAAGGCGGTGTTCGTCGCGGCGCGCGGCGGTGTCCGCATCCGCCGCGTGACCGTGGGCGGGGCCAGCGCCGACAGCGTCGTCATCAGCGGCGGCCTTGCCGCGGGCGAGCGCGTGGTGGTGACCGGCGTCAGCGAGCTGGCCGCGCTCGCGGCCGCGAACTGACCCGCGCGCCGATGCTCCGCCAACTCCTCGCCAAGGCGCTGTCCTATCGCCTGCTGGTGCTCGCTGCCGCGCTGATCGTGGCCGGGATCGGCGGCTGGACTTTCGCCAACCTGCCGATCGACGCCTATCCCGACATCGCGCCGACGCAGGTCAAGATCATCCTCAAGGCGCCGGGCATGACCCCGGACGAGGTCGAGACGCGCATCCTTGCGCCGATCGAGCAGGAGATGCTCGGCCTGCCGCGACAGGCGGTGCTGCGCGCCACCGCAAAATACGCCATCGCCGACATCACCATCGACTTCGTCGACGGCACCGACATCTATTGGGCGCGCCAGCAGGTCAGCGAGCGCCTGGCGGGCGTGATGGGCGACCTGCCGGCCGGCGTGGGTGGCGGGCTGGCGCCGATCTCGACGCCCTTGTCCGAACTGTTCATGTTCACCATCGACGGGCCGCAGAGCCTGGAAGAACGGCGCACCGCGCTCGACTGGACGATCCGGCCCGCGCTGCGCACCGTGCCCGGCGTCGCCGACGTCAACGCGCTGGGCGGTTATGTCCGCACCTTCGAGGTCCGGCCTGATCCGGTTGCGCTGGGGGCTGCCGGGCTGACGCTCGACGACGTCAAGGCTGCGGTCGAATCCGGCAACCGCAATGATGGCGCCGGGCGCCTCGCCAATGGCGAGAACGCGCTGATCGTGCGTGCGGTGGGCGCGATCCAGACGCTCGACGATTTGCGCGCCGTGGTCCTCCACGCCAGCGGCGGGCGCGTGCTGCGGCTGGGTGACGTGGCGACGGTCGCCACCGGCAGCCTTACCCGATATGGCGCGGTCAGCAGCGACGGGCGCGGCGAGACGGTCGAGGGCCTGGTCATCGCGCTTCGCGGTGCTGACGCGCGTCAGGTGGTCGCCGGCGTCAAGACCCGGCTTGCCGAACTGCAGCACAGCCTGCCGCCCGGCATGAAGATCGACGTGTTCTACGACCGCTCCGACCTGATCGGCCGCGCCGTGGGCACGGTGGAGGAAGCGCTGCTCGAGGCGACCTTGCTGGTCGTCGTGCTGCTGATGCTGTTCCTGGGCGACTGGCGCGCCGCCGCGATCGTGGCGACGACACTGCCGATGGCCGCGCTCATCTGCTTCATCCTGATGCGCGCCTGGGGGCTGACCGCCAACCTGATGAGCCTGGGCGGCCTTGCCATCGCTATCGGCATGCTGGTCGACGGTGCGGTGGTCGTGGTCGAGAACGTGGTCGAACGGCTCGCCCATGTGAAGGACAGTGATTCGACGCCGCGGCTGAACCACGTTTTCCGCGCGACCAGCGACGTGATCGTCCCGGTTTCCGCGGGCCTGCTCATCATCGCGCTGGTGTTCCTGCCGCTGGTCTCGCTCGAAGGGCTGGAGGGCAAGCTGTTCGCCCCCGTCGCGCTGACCATCATGTTCGCGCTGGCGGCCGCATTGCTCCTTGCGCTGACGCTGGTGCCGGTGCTCGCCTCGCTCGGCCTGAAGGCCGGCGCCCATGCCGACCCGCGCATCATGCGCTGGCTGACACCGCGCTATCGCCGCGTGCTGCAGGGCGCCTTCGCCCGCCAGCCGCTGGTCTACGGCCTGGCGGGCGTGGGGTTGGTCGCCGCGGTCGTCGCCTACGGCGCGGTGGGCAAGACGTTCATGCCGCAGATGGACGAGGGCAGCGTCATCGTCCAGCTGGTGAAGAGCCCGTCGATCGGCCTTGCGCATTCGGTCGCAGGCGATGGCGCGGCGCAGCGCGTGCTCAAGGCCCGCGTGCCCGAGGTCGACCGCGTCGTCTCGCGCGTGGGGGCGGACGAGCTGGGTCTCGATCCCATGGGCCTGAACGAGACCGATACCTTCGTCACGCTCAAGCCGCAGGGCGAATGGCGCGGCAGCAAGGAGTGGGTCATCGAGGAGATGCGCAAGGCCATGGCGCTGCTGCCGGGCATCGATGCCAGCTTCACCCAGCCGATCGAGATGCGTGTGTCCGAAATGCTGACCGGCTCGCGCGGGGATCTCGCGGTCAAGATCTTCGGACCCGACGGGCAGAAGCTGGGCGCGCTCGCGGGCAAGGTCGAGGCGATCCTGCGCAAGACGCGCGGCGCGAGCGAGGTCATGACCGTCGCCAACGATCGCGTCGATTACCTCCAGATCGACATCGACCGGCTGGCCGCGGGCCGCGCCGGGCTGGCGGTGAGCACGATCGAGGATGCGCTGCGCAGCCAACTCGAAGGCACGCGCGCCGGGATCGTCGCCGAGGGCAACCGCCGCATCCCGATCGTGCTGCGCGGGGCCGAATCCGTCGAGCGCAGCACCGCGCTGCTGACCGGGACGGTGCTGCGCGGCGCGGACGGGCAGTCCGTCAGGCTGAGCGACGTCGCGCAGATCCGCCCGGTCGCGGGGCCGGTGAAGATCGACCACGAGAACGGCTCGCGCTATGCGCTGGTGCAGGCCTTCGTCTCGGGCCGCGATCTCGTCGGCTATGTCGAGGAGGCCAAGGCCACGGTAGAGGCGCAAGTACCGCTGCCGGCGGGATACCGCATGGTCTGGGGCGGCCAGTTCGAGAACCAGCAGCGCGCGGCCGCCCGGCTGGCGCTGGTGGTGCCCGCAGCGCTGGTGCTGATCTTCCTGGTCCTGCTGGCGACGCTGCGCTCGCTGCGCGCCTCGCTGCTGATCCTCGTCAATATTCCCTTCGCCATGGTGGGTGGCATCGTCGCGCTGTGGGCGGCGGGGCAGTACCTGTCGGTGCCCGCCTCGGTCGGTTTCATCGCGCTGCTCGGCATCGCGGTGCTCAACGGGCTGGTGCTGGTCTCGTACTTCCGCCAGCTGCGCAGCGAAGGGCTCGGGATGGCAGAGGCGGTGCGGCTGGGCGCCGAGCGCCGCCTGCGGCCCGTGCTGATGACCGCGAGCATCACCGCGTTCGGCCTCGTTCCGCTGCTCTTTGCGACGGGGCCGGGGTCGGAGATCCAGCAGCCGCTGGCCATCGTGGTGATCGGCGGCCTCGTCAGCTCGACCCTGCTGACGCTGGTCTTGCTGCCGTTGCTCTATGAACGCTTTGGCGAAAGCCGCGAGGAACGTGCCGATGGCTGACCTGCTGCTCACCCTGCATTGCGCCGCCGCCGATGCCGAAGCGATCGGCGATGCGCTGCGCGCAGCCTTCGCGGTGCCGGTCCACCTGCGCGAGGAACGCGTGCTGGGGTCCGACTTCAGCGACGCCACCACCGCCGAGCGCGTGACCGCCAGGCTCGAGCGCCGCGCGATCGAGCTGATCGTGCCGCAAACACGGGAAGCCGAGGCGCTGGCCCTCGTCAAGGGCCTGCGGCGCGACGGGCCGGTACGATGGCACACCTGCCCCATCCTCGCACGGGGGCGCATCGCATGAGGGGCCGTTTCGACAAGGCGGTGATCGCCGCGCTTCTGCTGGCGGCCCCGGCCGGCGCCGCGGCGCAAGGTGCCCCCGCGCTCGACTTGCGCCCCGACCTGCCGCCGCCCGCCGCCGTGAGCGAGGCGCTTGACAGCTATCCCGGCGTGCTGTCGGGTGCGGCCAAGGTCGATGCCGCCCGCGCGCAGGCCGGCGCGCTGGCGCGAGGGACGCAGGAATTCTCGGTTTCGGCCACGGCGCTGCGCCGCAGCGTCGATCGCGAGGGCGACTTCGCCGAATTCGACGCCACGCTGACGCGCCCGATCCGCCTGCCGGGCAAGGCACGGCTGGACCGCAAGACCGGCGCCGCCGGCGTGACCTTTGCGCAGAACATGATGGCCGATGCCCGCCACCAGGCGGCGCTCACGCTGTCGCAGCTGTGGTTCGACTGGGTCGAGGCCGGCGCGCTCGCCGCAAACGACGCGTTGAGCGTCGCCAACCTGCAGCGCGCGCTCGATGCCGTGCGCCGCCGCGCCGCGCTGCGCGATGCCGCCGCGCTCGATGTCGACCAGGCGAGCGCGGCCTTGGCCCGCGCACGGGGCCAGTTGGCGGATGCCCAGGCCCGCGCGGCCGAAGCGCGCGCCCGGCTCGGTGCGACGTTCCCTTCGCTGGCGCTGCCCGATGCGCCGCCCGCGCCGACCCTGCCTGCCGCGCCCGCGATGGGATTTGCCGCGCTGTCGCAACTGGTCATCGATCGCAGCCACGAGATCGGCGCGGCGCAGGCCGAGGCCGACCGGCAGGGCTTTCTGGCGGATCGCGCCGCCGCCGAGCGCACGCCCGATCCTTCGGTGGGCGTGCGCGCCTTCAGCGAGCGCGGCGGCATGGAACGCGGCCTCGGCGTGGTCGCGACGATGCCGCTGGGGGGTGGCTATCGCCGCTATCAGGCGCAGGAAGCTGAGGCCAACGCCCGTGCCGCGACGCAGGAACTGGCGGTGATGCAGCGCTCGGTGCGGGCGACGGCCGCCGCAGACCAGGCGGTTGCCGAGAGCCGGCTGGCCGGCTGGCAATCGCTCGACGACGCGGCGCGCGCGGCCGAAGCCGTGGCGCAGCGCACGCAGGCGGGCAATCGCCTGGGCGCCATCGACCTGACCGATCTTCTCTATGCGCAGCGGCAGGCAACCGACGCGCGACGCGAAGAGATTACCGCACGGATGCTGGCGCTGCGGGCGATCCTGAAGCTGGAAATCGATTCGCATGTCGTGTGGATCGACGCCGACGATCACGACGCCGGATAAGGCTGCCGGGCGGGCGTCGGGCACCGGATAAGTCCTGTCGGGCAAAGGCTTTCGCAACGGGGAACCGCAGCGGGGCGGGGGGGTTAGGTTGATGTGCCCCCCTCTCCCCTTGGAGCAAATCCCATTTCTGTCGCAGCCTGCCAGCCCGCCCTTCTGCCTGCTCCCCAGCCGCATCTGCTGGATGGGGCGACGGTGTTCCTCGACATCGACGGCACCCTTATCGACCTGACCGACGACCCCGCCGCCGTGATCGCGGACGCCCCCACGCGCATGTTGCTCGACGCGCTTTACACGCACCTCGATGGCCGTCTGTCCATCGTCAGCGGACGTTCGCTGGAGCAGATCGACGCCATTCTCGGGCCAATCGCGCAGCGCGTGCCCGTGACCGGCAGCCATGGTCTCGAAACCCGCTACAACACGATCCTGGCCCGGCCCGAGCGGCCGGCCTCGCTCGATGAGGTGGCGCTGCGGCTGTCGGAGCTGGCCAAGGAATGGCCGGGCGTGCTGGTCGAGGAAAAGTCGTTTGGCGTCGCGATCCACTGGCGCGCCAACCCGGCCGCGCGCGACGTGGCGGAAGCCCTCGCGGCGAAGCTGTCGCGCATCCATGCGCTGCGTCTGCAGCACGGCAAGGACGTGGTCGAACTGCGTCTCCCGGGCGGCGACAAGGGGCAGGCCGTGCGCCGTTTGATGGCGCGCCGGGGCATGGTCGGCACGCATCCGGTCTATTTCGGCGACGACCTGACCGACGAAGCCGGGTTCGCCGCGGCGCGGGCGCTGGGCGGCTATGGCGTGCTCATCGGCCCCCGCGCCTTCGACGGCAGCGCCACCGCCGCCGACCTCGCGCTTCCGAACGTGGCGGCACTCCTCGCCTACCTGCGCGGCGAAGTTGCCGGCGCGGACATTGCCGGGGTGGATCGGGCTGGGGAAGGGCAATGACCGCCAGCGTCGATCTTTGGCCGATCGGCAACTGCCAGGTAGCCGGACTGATCGACCGCAGCGGCAGCCTGGTCTGGGGCTGCGTGCCGCGCCTCGACGGTGACCCGACGTTCTGCGCCCTGCTCGACGACAAGGCGCAGGGCGACGACGCGGCGCACGGTTTCTGGGCGATCACGCTCGAGGATACGGTCGCCACCAGCCAGCACTACATCCGCAATACGCCGGTCCTGGTGACCCAGCATACCGATGCCCATGGCGGCGCGATCGAGGTCATCGACTTCTGCCCGCGCTACATGAACAACGGCCGGATGTATCGCCCGGTGGCGTTCGCGCGCATCGTGCGGCGGCTGGCCGGCAGCCCGCGCATCCGCATTGCGTTGCGCCCGGCGACCGATTGGGGTGCGGGCAAGCCCGAGACCACCACCGGCTCGCACCACATCCGCTTCCTGCTCGAAAACCTGACCCTCAGGCTGACCACCGACGCACCGGTCGGCTGGATCGAGGCCGAGCGGTCGTTCCGCGTCGAGCGGACGCTGCATTTCTTCCTCGGCCCCGATGAAAGTTTCACCGACGACCTGCGCCACGGGCTCGAGGAAATGCTCGCGCGCACGATCGCCGAGTGGCGGCACTGGACGCGGGGCCTCGCAACGCCATACGAATGGCAGGACGCGGTCATCCGGTCTGCCATTTCGCTCAAGCTGTGCCAGTACGAGGAAACCGGCGCGATCGTCGCCGCGCTCACCACCTCGATCCCCGAACATGCCGGGTCGCAGCGCAACTGGGACTACCGGTACTGCTGGATCCGCGATGCCTATTACACGATCCAGGCACTCAATCGCCTTGGCGCGCTCGACGTGCTGGAGGGCTATCTCGAATACCTGCGCAACGTCGTCGACAATGCGCGCGGCGGGCATATTCAGCCGCTCTACGGCCTCGGCGGCGAGGAAGTGCTGACCGAGCGCGAGGCCAGCGCACTGGCCGGCTATCGCGGCATGGGGCCGGTCCGCGTCGGTAACCAGGCCTACGAGCAGATCCAGCACGATGCCTATGGCCAGATCGTGCTGTGCAACACGCAGGCGTTCTTCGACCAGCGGCTTTACCGCCGCGCCGGCATCGCCGACTTCGAGGCACTCGAGGCCGTGGGCGAGCGTGCGTTCCAGGTGCACGACACCGCCGACGCCGGCTTGTGGGAACTGCGCACCCGCGCCCACGTCCACACCTATTCGGCCGCGATGTGCTGGGCGGCCTGCGATCGCCTGGCCAACATCGCCGTCAAACTCGGTCTGCCCGACCGTGCAGACTTCTGGCAGAACCGCGCCGACACCATTCGCGCCACGATCGAGGCCCGCGCCTGGCGGCCCGAGACGCAGCGGTTCTCGGCGACGTTCGGCGGCGACGATCTCGACGCCAGCCTGATCCAGCTGCTCGACATGCGCTTCCTGCCGCCCGACGATCCGCGCTTTCAGGGCACGCTCGATGCGGTCCAGCAGGGCCTGCGCCGGGGCAGCCACATGCTGCGCTATGCCAGCGAGGACGACTTCGGCCTGCCCGAGACCGCGTTCAACGTCTGCACGTTCTGGCTGATCGAGGCGCTCCACGCCACGGCGACGCCCGACAATGGCCGTGCCGAGGAAGGGCGCCAGCTGTTCGAGGAAATGCTGTCGCGGCGCACCGCTGCCGGCCTCCTCTCCGAAGACATCGACCCCGCCACCGGGGAATTGTGGGGCAATTATCCCCAGACCTATTCGCTCGTCGGCCTGATCAATTGCGCCGGCCTGCTGAGCAAACCCTGGAGTACCATACGGTGAAGCGCCTGATTGTCGTCTCGAACCGCGTCCAGCCCCCGAGCGAGGAAGCGAGCGGCAACCAGGGTGGTCTCACCCTGGCGCTGTCGGCCGTGCTGCGCGAAAGCAACGGGATCTGGTTCGGCTGGTCGGGCGAGGAGACCGAAACCTATACCGGCAACATCAATTTCCAGAAGTCGGCCGGCGTGACGACGGCGACCGTCGATCTCGAGCCGCAGGACATCCATGAATATTACGACGGCTTTGCCAACCGCACGCTCTGGCCGCTGTTCCACTATCGCGTCAGCCTCGCCGAGTTCGAGCGCGGCTTTGTCGACGGGTACGAGCGGGTCAACACGCGCTTTGCCGATACGCTGCTGCCGCTGATCACCGAGGACGATCTCGTCTGGGTGCACGACTATCATCTCGTCCCGCTGGGCCAGCGCCTGCGCGAGCGCGGGGTGACCAATCGGATCGGCTTCTTCCTGCATATTCCCTGGCCGCCGATGCGGCTGATGGTGTCGCTGCCCAATCACCAGGAACTGGTGGAATCGATGTTCGCTTACGACGTCGTCGGCTTTCACACCGAGGACTGGAAGGAGAGCTTCCTCGATTATGTGCGCGCCCAGATGGATGCGCAGATCGACGAAGACGGCACGATCGTGTGGCAGGGGCGCACGCTGAAGGCCGTGGTCTGCCCGATCGGGATCGACGCGGCGGCCTATGCCGAGACGGCGACAACCAAAACCGCGCGCACCATGTGCCGGCAGATGCATGAAAGCGCGGCGGGGCGCGGCATGATCGTGGGCGTTGACCGGCTCGATTATTCCAAGGGCCTGCAGGAACGCTTCCTGGGCTACGAACGCCTGCTGTCAACGCGCGAGAGCATGTCAGAGAACGTGTTCCTGCTGCAGATCGCGCCGCCCAGCCGCGAGGGCGTGCAGACCTACCAGGAGATCCGCGCCTCGCTCGATTCGCTGTCGGGGCGAATCAACGGTGAGTTCGCGACCGTCGATTGGGTGCCGCTGCGCTACGTCAACAAGGGCTATTCGCGCGATGCGCTGGCGGGGATTTACCGCGCGGCGCGCGTCGGCCTGGTCACGCCCTTGCGCGACGGGATGAACCTCGTCGCCAAGGAGTTCGTCGCAGCGCAGGATCCCGAGGACCCCGGCGTACTGGTGCTCTCGCACTTTGCCGGAGCCGCCGCGCAGATGCCCGAGGCCGTGCTGATCAATCCCTATAGCCCCGAGGAAATCGCGGACGCCCTGGCCCAGGCGCTCGACATGCCGCTGGCCGAACGCAAGTCGCGCTGGCAGGCGCTGATGGATGGCCTGCTGCGCGAAGACGTGATGTGGTGGCTCAATCGCTTCATGGCGGAGCTGGACCCGGCCACTGGCGCCGAACCGGAAATCGAGCTGGCCTGACGGCAGCGCCGGACGGCCAAGGTCTGGTCGGCGCGCTGCCGATCTGTCATAGGCCGCCCGTGACTGTTGCCCCGTCCCCGACCATGCTCGATGCCGCGCGCCAGCGACTGGCCCAGGTCTTCGGTTTTCCCGATTTTCGCGGGGTGCAGGATCAGGTCGTCGGCCGCGTTCTCGAAGGCCGGTCGACGCTCGCGGTCATGCCAACGGGTGCGGGCAAGTCGCTGACATACCAGCTGCCGGCGGTGATGCTCGAGGGGACCTGCGTGGTCGTCTCGCCGCTGATCGCGCTGATGCACGACCAGCTGCGCTCGGCCACCGCCAATGGTATCCGTGCCGCTGCGCTGACCAGTGTCGACACCGATCGCGAATGGACGATCGAGCGCTTCCGCAATGGCGAGCTGGACCTGCTCTACGTGGCGCCCGAGCGCGCCAGCCAGGGCCACTTCCGCGAACTGCTGGGCAAGGCGCCCGTCTCGCTCTTCGCGATCGACGAAGCGCATTGCGTGTCCGAGTGGGGGCATGACTTCCGCCCCGACTATCGCCTGCTGCGCCCGCTCATGGATGCCTTCCCCGAGGTGCCGCGGCTCGCACTGACCGCGACGGCGGACCGGCACACCCGCGCCGACATTCTCGAGCAGCTGGGCATTCCGCAAGACGGCCTGATCGTCGCCGGGTTTGACCGGCCCAACATCCAGTACCGCATCGCCGCGCGCGACAGCGCGGCGCGCCAGATCGCGCGCTTCATGGCCGACAATCCCGGCCCGGGCGTGGTCTATGCCCCCACGCGCAACCAGGTCGAGAAACTGGCCGAACAGCTTTCGGGCAGCGGCCGCCCAGTACTGCCCTATCACGCCGGCTTGCCCGCCGAGACCCGCGCCGCCAATCAAGCGGCCTTCGTCGCTAGCGAGGACATGGTGATCGTCGCGACGGTCGCCTTCGGCATGGGCATCGACAAGCCCGATGTGCGCTTTGTCGCGCATGCCGGCCTGCCCAAGTCGATCGAGGGCTATTACCAGGAGACCGGGCGCGCCGGGCGTGACGGCGACCCCTCGGTGGCGCTGCTGCTGTGGGGCGCCGACGATTTCGCCCGCGCGCGCCAGCGCCTCGCCGAAGTCGACGAACAGCGCCGGCAGGGCGAGCGCACGCGGCTTGATGCGCTGGCCGGGCTGGTCGAGACGCCGGCATGCCGCCGCGCCGTGCTGCTGCGTCACTTCGGGGAAGACCCGCCGCAGACTTGCGGCAACTGCGACAACTGCATCGACCCGCCCGGGCTGACCGATGCGACCGAACTGGCGCAGAAGCTGCTGTCGGCGGTCTATCGCACCGGGCAGAGCTATGGCCTCGGGCACCTCGAGAAAGTGCTGACCGGCAGCGCGGACGAGCGCGTGACTCAGCGCGGCCACGACCAGCTGTCGGTCTTCGGTATCGTCCCGTCGGACCAGGCGCCGCTGCTCAAGGCTTTGGCGCGGGCGCTGCAGGCGCGGGGCAGCCTCGTGCCGACCGACCACGGCGGGTTGGCGCTGGGCGGCGATGCGCGCGCCATCCTCAAGGGAGAGGCCAAGGTCGAGATCGTGCGCCCGCCGGTGCGCGAACGCAGTGCCGGAAAGCGTGGGCGCGGGGGCGCAGGAGCAGCGCTCAACCCCGTCGGCGATCCGCTGTTCGACGCCCTTCGTGCCTTGCGCCGCGAAATCGCGCAGGAGGCCAACGTGCCGCCCTATGTGGTCTTCCATGATGCCGTGCTGCGCGAGATGGCGGCGGCGCGGCCCGCGTCGCTGGCCGATCTGGCGGCGATCAGCGGGGTCGGATCGCGCAAGCGCGACGCCTACGGCGACCGGTTCCTCGAGGTGATTCGCCAGTTCTGAGCGTTGCATGTCGAAAGTGCATAGGTCTGCGCGGGGCTGCCAGGCGGAACCTAAATAGAGAGTCAACCATTTTGCGATAGGTTGACCCACATGGGTTAAGCCGGAAAAACGCCATGCTGACAGAAATCGAAACCCGCCTGAGCCGGCACCGCCATATGCGGCAGCGCCTGATGCTCCTTGCGTTCGCCATGCTGGCGGCGATACCGGCGGGTGCCCTGCTGGCGCAGCCCACGGCCGCTGCGGCGCCTTATACCGTGGTGGAAACCGGGCAGGGATACGACAAGCTGCAGGATGCCATCAATTCGCTGGGCGAGGGTGACGGCACGATCCGCATTGCGCCTGGCACCTGGCGCGATTGCGGCGTGCAGCCGCATGGCAACGTCACCTATGTTGCCGCCGTGCCGGGCCAGACCGTGTTTGACGGCAAGGTCTGCGAGGAGAAGGCCGCGCTGGTGATGCGCGGGCAGTCGATGCGCGTCGAGGGCCTGATCTTCCAGAACATGCGCGCCTTCGATGCCAACGGGGCGGGTATCCGGCTCGAACGCGGCGATCTTACCGTGCGGCAGTCATGGTTTCGCGACAGCGAGCAGGGTATCCTCTCCGCCAACTTTCCCGCCGGCCATGTCCTGATCGAGCAGTCGACATTCACGCGGCTGGGTCGCTGCGACCGCGGCCTGTCCTGCGCCCACTCGCTCTATTTCGGCGACTACGCCAGCGTGGTGATCCGCCGCAGCCGCTTCGAGGCGGGCACGGGCGGCCATTACGTCAAGAGCCATGCCGGCCATATCGAGGTGATCGATTCCAGCTTCGACGACAGCCGCGGCCACACCACGAACTACATGATCGACCTGTCGATCGGTGCCAGCGGCGTCATCTCGGGCAACTGGTTCGAGCAGGGCCGCGACAAGGAAAACTACAGCACCTTCATCGCCAATGCCGCCGAAGGGCACGAGCACAGCGCCGATGGCCTGACCATCACCGGCAATACCGCGCGGCTGGTGCCGGGCCTGAACCGCCCGACGGTGTTCGTGGCCGACTGGTCGGGCGACCGCATCGCGCTTGGCAACAATGTCCTGGGTGCCGGCATCGCGCGGTTCGAGCGCCGGTGAACTTGCCCGCCGGGTTCCCGGCCCCTATGTCATCATGGTGTTGAGCCGACTTCCCCGGGCATTGGCGGGTCGCTTCTGGGCGATCATGCTGGTTCTGACCATCGCCGTGTCGGCGGTGGTGCCCGGCGCTGCGCCATTGACCCAGCGCAGCGGTTCGGCCTTCGCGGCCGATACGGTCGAAATGGTGGTGGCGCCCGCGCGCACCCAGGCGACCGTCACCTGCCGCGTGGAACTGCCCCCGGTGCCGGTGCTGCCGACCTTGCAGGCCGACGCGTGCGCGCCGACGATGGCCGCGCCGGTCGAAGTTCTTGCCAAGCCGCATGCCACCGGCCCTCCGCTCTCCGCGCTTGCGCTTCTCTCGCCCGGAACTCCGCGCGCGCCTCCTGCTGCCTGAAAATGCCGTGATCCTCGTCGCACCCGAGGGTGCGATCTACGCATGTTTCAGGAATTGCATGATGACTATCCAGACCCAGAGCGCCGATGCGCTCGCCCGCCGTGCGCACGTCGAAGCGCTGCTGGCCGCCTATCCCGATGTCACCCCGCAGGAGCACGGGATGCTCGTCACCTATTTCAAGCGTGAGGCCAATGCCCTCGACGTCGGCATGATCGCCAGCAACGAGACGATCGGGCGCGGCTATGCCCGCTTCCGGTCCGATCATCTCGATCGGTTCACGATGTCCGACCTGATCAAGGGCGTGGCCGTGGCTGCGGCCATGATCCTGTGCGCCGGTCTGGTGATGTTCCGCGCTTTCTGATTCCCGTCACCGGGAATGGCCAGACCCTTCCCCGCGGCTTTGGTGCCTGCGGGGAAGGGGGGCCAAATCACTCGCTGCCGACGCGCTCCACGTCCGCGCCGAGCAGCGCGAGCTTTTCCTCGAGCCGCTCGTAGCCGCGGTCGAGGTGGTAGAGCCGGTGGACCTGCGTTTCGCCCGAGGCGGCGAGACCGGCGATGACCAGGCTCATCGAGGCGCGAAGGTCGGTCGCCATGACTTCGGCGCCCGACAGCGCATCGACGCCGTGGACCACGGCGGTACGGCCAGAGGTCTCGATCCGCGCGCCCATGCGGTTGAGCTCGGGCACGTGCATGTAGCGGTTCTCGAAGATCGTCTCGGTAAGGACGCTGGTGCCCTTGGCGAGGCACAGCATCGCCATCAACTGCGCCTGCATGTCGGTGGCGAAGCCGGGGTAGGGCGCGGTGGAGATCGTCACCGGGCGCAGGTCGCCGTCCGCCGCCACGTGAATGCCGCCGCGCACCGCCTCGACCGAGACACCGGCATCGCGCAGTGCCTGCACGGTGGTGTCCATGTCTTCGATGCGCGCGCCCTGCAGCGTGACTTCACCGCCGGTGATCGCCGCGGCGCAGGCGTAGGAGCCGGCCTCGATGCGATCGGGCATGACCATGTAGGTTGCGCCATGCAGGCGCGGCACGCCATGGATGGTGAGATCCGACGTACCGATGCCCTCGATGTCGGCGCCCATGGCGACCAGCAGGTTGCACAGGTCGACGATCTCGGGCTCGCGCGCGGCGTTGTGCAGCGTCGAGGTGCCCTTGGCGAGGACCGCGGCCATCAGCGCGTTCTCGGTCGCCCCGACAGAGACCACCGGGAAGCTGTAGCGCCCGCCGGGCAGGCCGCCATCGGGGGCGATCGCGCGAACATAGCCGGCGGCCAGCTCGATCTGCGCGCCGAAGGCCTCGAGCGCCTTCAAGTGCAGGTCGATCGGGCGATTGCCGATGGCACAGCCGCCGGGCAGCGAGACCGTGGCCTCGCCAGCGCGGGCGAGCAGCGGGCCGAGCACGAGGATCGAGGCACGCATCTTGCGCACCAGGTCATAAGGCGCGACGGTCGAGGTCAGGCGCGTTGCCTGCAGCGTCATCACCCGGCCGAAATCCTCGGGCCGCGCGCCGGCGATCGCGGTCGACACGCCGAACTGGTTCATCAGGTGCTGGAAACCGTCGATGTCGGCCAGCCGCGGCAGGTTGCGCAGCGTCACTGCCTCGTCGGTCAGCAAGGCACAGGGCAATAGGGTGAGGGCCGCATTCTTGGCCCCCGAAACCGGAACCGAACCCGAAAGACGCTTCCCGCCGCGAATGATGATCTTGTCCATCGCGGCGGTTTAGCGGGTTTGCCGACCGGAGCAAGAGGGGCGGGAATGATCGGCGGGTGCTGTGCGTGGTGCTTCGACAAGCTCAGTACGAACGGGATTGGGCTGGAGTTCAAACATTCCCCGTTCACCCCAAGCCTGTCGAAGGTTGAGGCTGGCACGCGGTGCGCATGGTGCTTCGGCAGGCTCAGCACGAACGGACGTGGGCGGTGGTTCATACAATCGCCGTTCGCCCTGAGCCTGTCGAAGGGCCGGGCCGGCGTGCACCCTGCTACCGCCTGCTGCACCGCAGCAAAATTGGCCTGTGCAACAGTTCTGGAACTTGTAAATGTAAAATCGCGCTGCTTAACTGCTTTGCAACCGGACCAGGGGAAAGATACTTAGCATGAGCGATACCAAAGCAACCGGCATCAAGCCGATCCGCAAGGCCGTGTTCCCCGTTGCCGGCCTCGGCACCCGTTTCCTGCCCGCGACCAAGGCGGTGCCCAAGGAAATGCTGCCGATCGTCGACCGTCCGCTGATCCAATACGCCGTCGACGAGGCGCGCGAGGCGGGTATCGAGCAGCTGATCTTCGTGACCGGCCGCGGCAAGACCTCGATCGTCGAGCATTTCGACACCGCTTACGAACTCGAAGACACGATGAAGGGCCGCGGCAAGGACCTCTCGGTGCTCGACGACACCCGCATCAAGCCGGGCAACCTCGTCACCGTGCGCCAGCAGGTGGCGATGGGCCTGGGCCACGCGGTATGGTGCGCGCGCGAAGTCGTGGGCGACGAGCCTTTCGCGATCTTCCTGCCCGACGAACTCATGGTCGGCGCGCCCGGCTGCATGAAGCAGATGGTCGAGGCCTATAACCAGGTCGGCGGCAACCTCATTTCTGTGCTCGAAGTCCCCGAGGACGAAGTGTCGAGCTATGGCGTGATCGCGCCCGGCGCGAGCGTGTCGGACTCGCTGACCGAAGTGACCGGCCTCGTCGAGAAGCCCAAGCGCGAGGACGCGCCCTCCAACAAGATCATCTCGGGCCGCTATATCCTGCAGCCCGAAGTCATGCGCACGCTGGAAAACCAGGAGAAGGGTGCCGGCGGCGAGATCCAGCTGACCGACGCGATGGCCAAGATGATCGGCACGCAGCCGTTCCACGCCGTCACCTTCGCCGGCCGCCGCTTCGACTGCGGCAGCAAGGCTGGCTTCGTCGAGGCGACGATCGCGCTGGCGCTCGAACGTCCCGATCTCGCGGACGACGTGCGCAAGGTGATCGCCAAGCTCGTCGGCTGAACGGGACGGGGAGGGGTGTCTGGTAGCCCCTCCACCACCCGCTTATGCGGGCGGTCCCCCTCCCCGCTGCGCAGGGAGGATCACACTGGTCCTCCCCACACCGTGGGGAGGTGGCAGCACGAAGTGCTGACGGAGGGGCACAGCCTCGCACCCGCTCTCAAGGGGCGGGAAACGTAATCTCCACCACGATGCCGTCGGTCTCGAACCGGCGGGCGATCGTGCCGCCCAGCTGGCGTTCCGAACTGCGGATCAGGGCCGAGCCGAAGCCTTCGCGCTTGGGCTTGCCATCCTCGGGGATGGTCAGGGGTACGGCGGTCCGTTCGTGCCAGACGAGGCGGACGGTATCCCCCTCGCGGCTCCAGCGCACATCCAGAACGCCGCCCGGTGCTGACCACGCTCCGTATTTGACCGCGTTGGTCACCAGCTCGTGCAACACCAGGCCAAGCGGCACGGCATGGCGCCCGGCGACGACCAGCGCGCCGCCGGCCATGTCGCAGCGCTCGCTGTCCGAGCGGTAGGGGGCGATCACCTTGGCGACCAGATCGGCCAGGTCGACCTCGCCCTCCCCATCGCCGTCGAATCGCCCTTGCGTGACATCGTGCGCGGTGACGAGCGCGTGGATGCGCTTGGCGATGCGATCGACGGCGGGGGCGGCGGCGGCATCGCCGCGCGCGGTCATCTTCACGATCGCCAGGATCACCGCGAACAGGTTCTTCACCCGGTGGTTGAGCTCGCGGGCCAGGAGGTCGGCGCGGTCGCGCGCCTCGGCGATGAGTGCGGCGTTGGCGGCGGCGGCCTCGGCATGGGCGGCGCGGATCACCTGCCACAGCGCCAGGATGAGCGTGATAATGATGATGACGAACAACAGTCCGAGCGAGGGCATGACGCGGCCCTCGGCGGTGGCGGCGCTTTGCGTGGCGGCGTCGAGCCGGGCGCGCTCGGTCCGCTCCAGCCGGCCGACGGCCTGGCGCAGCGCGTCCATCGCCAACTGGCCTTCATCGGACAGGGTGCGGACCCGCGCCTCGACCACCTCGCCACGGCGCACCAGCTCGACGGTGCCGGCCATCTCGGTCCACTTGGCATCGCCCAGCCGCTCGATCTCGTCGACCAGCGCGGCCTGCTGGGGATCGGCTGCCGGCCCCATGCGCTGGCGCAGCGCGCGCATTTCGGCCTCGTAGGCCGCGCGCCCCTTGTCGAACGGGGCGAGGTAGCGCTGGTCGTACGTGATGTAATAGCCGCGCTGCCCGGTCTCGCCGTTGAGCGTGGCTGCCACGATCCCGTCGAGCGCGGCCAGCACCGCACTGGTCCGTGCGGCCTGATCGCGCTGGTCGCGTTCCGCCTCGACCGTGACGTAGATGAGCGAGAAGGTGCCCAGCAGCGACAGCGCGAGGAGCGCGAACAGGCCGAGCGTGAACCACGCGGACCGACGGCGCGGCCCGCCGCTGCTCAACGTCCGGGCACTCAAGAGGCCTGTGCGGGGGGCTGGCCCGGTATCCTTGGCTACCATGGCACCATCGCGTAGACAATTGGCGCCTGCCGGGCAAGCGGACCCCGCGCCGGCCTATGCCCGCACGGTCTCGCCTGCGTGCAATTGCTTGACGCAGGCGCCTCTCTCGCTTATCGGCCCACCCCTGATTTCAGCCCGGCGCCCCTGTGGCGGCGTGGCTTTGCATCGATTCGCCAGACACCTGTTCTAGACAGACCAAGAAGAAGAGCTGAACCATGAAGCGCACTTTCCAGCCCAGCAACCTCGTGCGTGCCCGCCGTCACGGCTTCCGCGCCCGTATGGCGACCGTCGGTGGCCGCAAGGTCCTGCGCGCCCGTCGCGCTCGTGGCCGCAAGAAGCTCTCGGCCTGATCGCGTCCCTGCGGGGCATCATGTCGGTTGAGACGGGGGCTTTCGTGGCCCCGCCGTTGCCCCGGCGCAGTGCCCGCGTGGAAACGATTGCCCGGCGTGCGGATTTTCTCGCCGCCAATCGCGGAATCCGGGTCGCAAGGCCCGGATTCGTGCTTTTGGTGAACCCCGTCGCGCGCGCCGATGGCTCGCAGCGCTTCGGGGTCACCGTTACCAAGAAGATCGGCAACGCGGTCGCCCGCAATCGCATGAAGCGGCGCTTTCGGGCGCTGCTGCGCGAATGCCTGCCCGCGCAGGGCATCGCCGGTGCCGACCACGTGCTGATCGGCCGCGAAAACGGGATCGAGCGCGATTTCGCCCTGCTGCGCAGCGAACTGGCGCAGGCCCTGGCCCGCGCCGCCGCCGGCAAGGGCGATCCCCCGCGCAAGCCGGGCGCCGGCCGATCGGGCAAGCGCCAGCCCAAGCCGGCACACGGTCGCTAGAGGCACCGGCCATGAAGCGCCTGCTCATCCTCGTCGCGCGCGGCTGGCAGCTCGGCCCGTCGCGGATGATGCCGCCCAGCTGCCGCTACGCCCCATCCTGCTCGCAATACGCGATCGAGGCGCTGGAAAAGCACGGTGCGATTAAGGGTAGCTGGCTTGCGGCCTTGCGGCTATTGCGCTGCCATCCCTGGGGCGGCAGCGGGTATGACCCGGTGCCCTGAACAGACGCCATTACGGAACCCGTCGCGGCGACCGTGTGGCAACCGCTCACGAATACCCTTCCCAACAGTTTGAACAGACGAAACGCGAGGCACAGTGGAGAAACAGCGCAACCTGATCCTGGCGGTGGTCCTCATAGGCCTGCTGCTGATCGGCTGGGATTACGGCATCGCCTATTTCTATCCGCAGCCCAAGCACAAGCCGGCCGCCTCGGCCCCGGCCGTGCCCGCGGGCGATGCGACCACCACGGCCGGCCCCCCGGCCAAGCCAAGCCGTGAAGGCGGCCTCCAGGCGCCCGGCGACGTCGCGCTGGAAAAGCAGGACCTGGCGCAGGCGCTGGGCGCGGGTAACCGCGTGCCGATCGATGCACCGGGCCTCAAGGGCTCGATCAACCTCGTCGGCGGCGTGGTCGACGACCTCACGCTCGTCCGCCACCGCGAAACGATCGACAAGGCCAGCCCGCCGGTGCGCCTGTTCTCGCCCGCCGGCACCCCGGCGCAGCATTTCGCGCAGATCGGCTGGCTCGGCCAAAACGGCGTCGCCGCGCCCAACGGCCAGACCGTGTTCACCGCCGAGGGCGGCAAGCTGACGCCCGCCACCCCGGTCACGCTGAAGTGGACCAACCCCACCGGCCAGACCTTCGTGCTCCGCTACGCGATCGATGAAAACTACATGCTGACCGTGGCGCAGAGCGTGACCAACGCCGCCGCCGCGCCGGCCTCGATCACGCCGTTCGCGCGCATCAACCGCACCGACCGCACGATGAGCCAGGATACCTGGCAGGTCCACTCGGGCCCGATCGGCGCGTTCGACGGCACGGTCAATTTCTCGAACAACTATTCCGACGTGCTCAAGACCGGTTCGGTCACGCCCGCGGGCCAGGCCAACTGGATCGGCTTCACCGACATCTACTGGCTTTCGGCGCTGGTGCCGGCTGCCGGCACGGCCAAGCCGACCGCGGACTTCCGCTCGCTCGGCAACACGCTGTTCGCCGCCGACCTGATCTGGCCCGCCGCCACGATCGCGCCTGGCCAGACCCAGACGCAGACGCTGCGCCTGTTCGCCGGTGCCAAGGAAAACAACGTCCTCGAGGCTTACGAGAAGCAGGGCATCGCCAACTTCTCGCTGTCGATCGACTGGGGCTGGTTCCGCTGGTTCGAGAAGCCGATCTTCTGGCTGCTCGATTCGCTGTTCAAGGCGGTCAAGAACTTCGGCCTCGCCATCATCCTGCTCACCCTGCTGGTGCGCGGCATGATGTTCCCGGTCGCCCAGCGCCAGTTCGCCTCGATGGCGGCGATGCGCGCGCTCCAGCCCAAGATGAAGGCAATCCAGGAGCGTCACAAGGACGACAAGGCGCAGGCCCAGCAGGAAATCATGAAGCTCTACAAGGAAGAGCGCGTGAACCCGCTGGCCGGTTGCCTGCCGATCTTCCTGCAGATCCCGGTGTTCTTTGCGCTCTACAAGGTGCTGGTGCTGACGATCGAGATGCGTCACCAGCCCTTCGTGCTGTGGATCAAGGACTTGTCCGCGCCCGATCCGCTGCACGTGCTCAAC
Organism: Novosphingobium sp.; assembly: GCF_036803765.1. GTDB lineage: Bacteria > Pseudomonadota > Alphaproteobacteria > Sphingomonadales > Sphingomonadaceae > Novosphingobium. The sequence continues at coordinate 45,811 of NZ_DAIRTS010000021.1, read as the reverse complement.
CTGTTCGGCCTCCTGCCGTTCACGCCGCCCAGCTTCCTCGCGATCGGCGTGCTGGCGATCATCCTGGGCATCACCATGTGGGCGCAGTTCAAGCTGCAGCCGGCGGCGATGGACCCGGCCCAGCAGCAGGTCATGGGCCTGATGCCGTGGATGATGATGTTCGTCATGGCGCCGTTCGCCTCGGGCCTGCTGCTCTACTGGATCACCTCGAACCTGCTGACGATCGGCCAGCAGCGCTACCTCTACAGCCGCCACCCGCAGCTGAAGGCCCAGGCCAGCAAGGACCAGCAGACCATCGACCGCGTCGCCGCACGCACTGCGCCCACGCCGCTGAAGCCGAAGAAGAAGTGAGCGTCACCGGCCCCGACGAGGAAGGCCTGCGCCTGATGGCCCTGGAAGAGCGTGCGCGCGCGCTCTTCTCCGGCCGCGTGGAGTTCCTCAAGTCCGCCCCTCAGCTCAAGTTCCTGCCCGATCCCGACTTTCCCGAGATCGCGTTCTGCGGCCGCTCGAACGTCGGCAAGTCCTCCCTGCTTAATGCGCTGACCGGCCGCAAGTCGCTCGCGCGCACCTCGGTCACGCCGGGGCGCACGCAGGAGCTCAACTATTTCGAGGTGGGCCAGCCCACGCTGTTCCGCCTGGTCGACATGCCCGGCTACGGCTTTGCCAAGGCCCCGCCCAAGGTGGTCGAGCAATGGCGCAAGCTTGTGCGCGACTACCTGCGCGGCCGCGTGGTGCTCAAGCGCACGCTGCTGCTGGTCGACAGCCGCCACGGCGTGAAGCCGGTCGATGCCGAGATGATGCAGATGCTCGACGAGGCTGCGGTCGGTTATCGCGTGGTCCTGACCAAGGCCGACAAGATCAAGGCCGAGGAACTGGCCGAGGTCGTGGAGGCGACGAAGGCCGTGGCGCGCAAGCACATTGCCGCGCATCCCGAGGTCAGCGTGACCTCGTCGGAAAAGGGCCTCGGCATTGCCGCCCTGCGCGGCGCCGTGCTGGACGACGCCGCGGTCTGAACAGCGCAGGTTGGCAGCATAGAATAGGTAGAAAGGCCCACGAGTGATCGTGGGCCTTTCTCGTTTATCCCCGCGTGCCGGGGGCGCGTTCGGCAGGCAACAAGAACAGCGGGACCTCGGATCAAGTCCGGGGGTGACGAAAACGGGGGTAAGATGCAAACCCCCCGTCACCCCGGGCGAAGACCCGGGGTCCCGCTTGTTGCTCCTCAGCTCGCCGCGACGGCCGGCGTGCTGACGCGCCCGGTCCGCTCCAGCTTGCCCCAGCCGATGCCCAGCCCGGCGAGCGCTGCACCCACGGCGCGGATCACGACGCCGTACATCAGCTGGCGATAGACGAAGCGCTGGCTCAGCAGCAGCAGCGGGGGCAGGCGCCGCTCGCGCACGTCGAGGCGAAAGGCGACCAGCCCGCAGGCGAGGTCGATCGTGGTGAAGGCCAGCCAGTAGGCGCCCATGCGCAGCACGTCGGTCTGCGTCTGGGCCCAGCCATGCTGCATGACCCGCACGATGGTGCCGACGATCGAGATGCCCAGCGCCAGGTCGATCAGCGGCGAGGCGATGGCGAAGGCGATCTGGAACAGCCAGGCCTGCGGCATGCCGACATAGGCGAGGCCCGAGGGGCGGCGCCGGCTCAGGATCGCGCGGTGCTTCCACAGGCACTGCAGTGTGCCGAAGGCCCAGCGGAAACGCTGTTTGCCGAGCGCGCGCAGGGTCTCGGGGGCTTCGGTCCAGGCCACCGCGTCCTCGTCGTAGGCGATCTTCCAGCCCTTGCGCTGGATGGCGATGGTCAGGTCCTGGTCCTCGGCCAGGGTGTCCTCGGGATAGCCGCCGACATCGTCGAGCGCTGCCCGCCGCCAGGCGCCCACGGCACCGGGGACGACCATGATCGCATCGAACCGGGTCAGCGCGCGGCGCTCGATGTTCTGGGCGGTCACGTATTCGACCGCTTGCCAGCGCGTGACGAGGTTGACCCGGTTGCCGACCTTGGCATTGCCGGCAACGGCGCCGATCTCGGGCTTCTCGAACCAGCGCACCAGCTTGCCGATCGTTTCGGGCTCGAACTGGGTATCGGCATCGAGCGCGACGATGATCTCGCCGTCCGCGGCCGCCAGCGCCCGGTTGAGCGCGCTGGCCTTGCCGCCGTTGACCAGCGTCATCAGGCGCACGCGCGGATCGGTGCCGAAGGCCTCGGCCACGATCGGGCTGGTGCGGTCCTTCGAGCCGTCGTCCGCCACGATCACCTGCAGCTCGGGATACGTGCTGGCTAGGATGCGATGCACCGAGGCCTCGATCACGCGCTCCTCGTTGTAGGCCGGGATGATGACGGTGACGCGCGGGTTGTAGGCAGGCAGGGCCTCGTCCTTGCCGTGCCAGGGCAGCCCGATGCGGCGCTGCGGGAACAGCGCGAGGCCTGTGAGGCCGACCGCCCGCAGCGTGCCCAGCGCGATGGCGAAGAAGAACGTCCAGTTGAGCGTCGACAGCGCGGCCGCGAGCAGCGCGAAGATGCCGATGTCGAGCTTGACCGCGACGAGGTTCCAGCCCTCGACCTGGGGCATGACGTCGTCACGGCGCAGGCCGGCCAGCGTCGAGACGGGTACGAAGCGATAACCCTGCGCCTGCAGCTGCTGGATGATGCGGGGCAGCGCGGCGACAGTCTGCGAACGGTTGCCGCCGCCGTCATGAAGCAGGATGACGTTGGCCGAGCGTTCGGCATTGCCGCTATCGACCGCGCTGACCGTCATCTGCACGACCTGGTCGGCGGGGCGGCGCATCCAGTCGCCGGGATCGGCGTGGAGGCCGACGACGGTATAGCCCTGCTGCTGCGCGATCAGCGCCGGGACCAGTTCGTCCGCCGTGGTCGGTTCGGCGTCGCCGAAATAGGGGGCGCGGAACAGGCGGGTGGAGCGGCCGGTATAGGCCTCGATCAGGCGCTGGGTGGCGTTGAGCTCCAGCTTGATCGCGGTCTCGGTGCTGTTGGCCATGTTGGGGTGGGTGTAGCTGTGGTTGCCGATCTCGTCGCCGTCGGCGACCATGCGCTGCAGCAGGCCCCGGTTGGCGACGCCGTTTTCGCCGATCACGAAGAAGGTGCCGGGCACGTGGAACCGCTCGAGCACCGAGAGGATCTGCGGCGTCCAGGTCGGGTCCGGGCCATCGTCGAAGGTCAGCGCGACCAGCTTGGGCTTGTCGCCGGTGCGGCGCACGACATAAGGCGTGGGCAGCGTGGCGTAGCGTTCGTCGGTGACGAGGCCGAGCCTGGGATCGGTGGCGAGCTGGCGCGTGCCGGCGCTGGGCGTCGCGGTGACGCGCAGGATCTCGCCATTGCCCTCGACGTCGGCATTGCTGCTCTGGGTGATGCGCGACAGGTCGGGCAGGGTGTTCGACCCGCTGTGCCAGGCCTGCAGCGTGGGCCAGAAACCAGGATCTTCCGAGCCCAGCCGCCACAGCGCGACCGAGCCGATCCCCATGCGGCGCAGCATGAGCATCTGGTTCCAGCTGGTGCCGGCATCGAGCATCCACACGTCGTGGCGCACCGCGCGCGTGCCGTCGCTGTCGTCGGCATCGTCGGTATAGGCAAAGCCGCTGTTGCCGCTGGTCTTGTCCCAGGTAGGCACGGTGCCGCTGTCGTGCGCGGCGAGCCAGGCTTCCTCGACCGTCAGTGCGTCGGCATGGCCCTCGTGCCAGTCGTAGGCATAGCTGCCGAGCGCGACGATGACCTTGCTGGCGGGAACGCCCTTGAGCAGGTCGGCGACGTGGCTGGCGAACCAGCCGTTGGACGCGATGGGGCCGGCGGTGCCGCCCTCCCAGTGCTCGTCATAGGCCATGAGCACGATCTTGTCGGTCACCGCCGCCAGCGCGCGCGGATTCCATGCGGGATCGTCCACGGGCAGGGTGATCGACACCAGGCGATGCTTGGGGGCAAGGCGCGCGTGAAGGTCGGCGGCGAACTGGCGCAGGCCCGGCATCGCGCTGGTGGGCAGGTTTTCGAAGTCGATCATCACGCCCGCATCGTGCGAGGCATCGAGCGAGGCATCGACCGCTGCGGCAAGCGCGGTACGCTTGGCCGGATCGGCGAGCACGGCGGCGGTGCCGGTGCCGTCCCACTGCCCATCGCGCACGTTCTGCAGCAGCGGCATGACCAGCGGACGGTGCAGCGCGCCGGCGATGATGCGGCGCATCGGTGCATCGTCGGTCGTGGTGAGGTGGCCCGCATGATCGATCTGCATCAGCGTGGGGGCGACCCAGTCGAGCTGGCCGACATGGCGCTGCAGCGCGCCCGCGCTCTCGTCGCTCTCGGCCTGGTAGAACCCGATCGTCACGGGGGCGCCCTGCTGGCGCGCCGGCGTGGTGCCGTGGCGGCCGAACAGCGCCGACAGGCGGTGCGACAGGCGGCTGACCTGCGCCTTCAGCGGCGCGGGGGCCATGCGCTCCTGCCCGAATGCCAGCGGCTCGCCCGGCGCGACGGTCGCCACCGTGGTCGCAAAGATCACGCAGGTGGCCACGAGCAGGGCCAGCACGACGAACGCAAGCCGCCGCGTCGTGCGACGGCGGCGGCCGGTGGGATCGAAGAAGATGGGGCGGGACACGGCGTTTGCCTTCCGTTCTGCAAGTGTCGACGAAGGACACCGGAAGAAGGCGCGTCATGGGGCGTCGCTTGGGTCCGGCGCGGTGACGGTGGGCAGCCCCTGGCGGAGCCGAACAGGGGACCGTCACGTTGCGGATCCGAGGCTGCTCACCGTCGAGGGCCGTTCTACAGCCGGTACCCTGCCTGCGGCGTGGTCAAAACATTACGGTTTGGCCATTTGCCAAGGCCATCCGCTCGTTCCGTTTTTTCTGACAGGATGTCGTGATTTTTCACGCTGGCGGGCGCCGCGCCTTGGCGTATCACCACCATGTACGCGCAGGCGCAAAAGGATGTCGAACATGCAGCAGCCGGTCTTCTTCCTGTCGCACGGGGGCGGTCCATGGCCTTGGCTCGACGGCCCGTTCCGCCGCAGCTTCGACTGGCTCGAAGCCTCGCTCAAGGCGCTGCCGGCACAATTGCCCGAGCCGCCGCGCGCGATTCTCGTGGTTTCCGGGCATTGGGAGGAGCCGCGCTTCACGGTGTCTACCGCCGCGCAGCCGCCGATGGTGTTCGATTACTTCGGCTTCCCCGAGCATACCTATCGCATCAGCTATCCGGCGCCCGGCGCCCCCGAACTGGCCGAGCGCGTGGTCGCACTGGCGGCCGCGGCGGGCATCGCGATGGACCGCGACCCGGAGCGCGGGTTCGATCACGGCACCTTTTCAATGCTGCAGCCGATCTGGCCCGACGCGCATGTGCCCGTGCTCAGCGTCTCGCTGCGCGCCGACTACGATCCGGCTGCGCACATCGCCTTCGGGCGCGCGCTGGCGCCCCTGCGCGATGAGGGCGTGCTGATCATCGGCTCGGGCTTTACCTATCACAACCTGCGCCGGTTCGACGAAACCGCGCTGCAACCCTCGGCAGCGTTCGACGGCTGGCTGCGCCATGTGCTGACAGACCTGCCGCCGGCCGAGCGCACGGCTGCGCTGCTCGGCTGGTCGGAAGCGCCCTCCGCCCGCATCGCGCATCCGCGCGAGGATCACCTGATCCCGCTGATGGTCGCGGTCGGCGCGGCCGAGGGCGAGCCGGGGCTTTGCATCTATTCCGAGGACGCGATGCGCGGTGCGATCACCGCCTCGAGTTATCGCTTCGGGGGCGGGCTGGCGCCGACCGGGTTCGACCTGATCGGCGCGCGCGAGCGGGAAGCGATGCCCGGCTGAGGCGCTCAGCCCTGCTCGAGATCCTTGGCGGAGGAGTCGGCCTGGCCGGCGACCCAATAGCCGGCAGCCTTGATCCACGCCTTGTCGAGGCCGTGGCCCTGAAGGAAGTGGTCGCGCAGCGCCCGCGCCACGCCGGCCTCGGCGGCGATCCACACGAAGGTGTTCGGCTCCAACTGCAGGTCGGCGATTGCGGCCAGCAGCGGCGCGGGATCGGTCGCATCGGTGCGATGAACCCAGCGGGCATCGACGTGCGCCGCGCTGTCGAACGCCTGCTCGTCGGCTGCCTCGGGGACGGCGCCGATCACGGTGGCCGTGGCGCCTTCGGGCAGTTCCTCGATGCGGCGGCCGATCGCGGGCAGGGCGGTCTCGTCGCCGATCAGCAGCCAGTGCGCTATCGGCCCCTCGATCACTTGCGAGCCGCGCGGTCCACCGATCTCCAGCGTGTCACCAACCTTGGCCGCGCGGGCCCAGTCCGAGGCGGGGCCGCCGACATGATCGAAGAAGTCGATGGTCAGCGTGCCCGCCGCCGCATCGTGGCGGCGCGGGGTGTAGTCGCGCATGGCGGATTGCCCGTCGGCAGTGGTGACGAAGACCTTCACATGGTCGTCGGGTGCGCCGCTGTGGAAGCCCTCGAGATCGTCGCCGCCGGCAACGACGCGGATCATGCTGGGGGTCAGCCGCTCGATCTGCGCGATGCGCAGCGAACGGCGGCGGGTTTCGTGCCGCATGCGGCGCAAGGTGGGTGATTCGCTCATGCACAGACTATCGCCGTCTTGCGAGCGATTATCAAGATATATCTTAGAAGAGTTTTGATATTGTCGTCATGATGGTGACGAGAACAGCGCCATGACCGCCGCCACGCCTCCCATGCCGGCAAGGGCGTGGAGTGCGACGCAGGCCAGGACCAGCGACAACGCGGCCCAAAGCGCCCAGGTAAACGGTCCCAGCACCGTTGCCTTTTCCGGGTCGGCGGCATCGTACCAAACGGTGTAGACGCCCAAAGGTTGCCAGCCGCGATGCACCCAGCGGTGCACGATGGTGCGGCGCTCGACACCGTCCTGGTCATGAAAGCGGATCTCGTCCTCGATGTAGCGGGTGTCGTCACCGTCGCGCCAGTTCCAGCCGCGTAAGGTAAACAGCGTCATGCCCATCGACCAGAAGTCGTCGCTTTGCTGGTTCTCGGTATAGTCGCTGCGCCAGACCGTCGCGGCGGCGGGCATCCAGCCGGCGAAGAGGCGCAGCGCGCGCAGCACGCAGACCACGAAAGCCAGCCACGCGACCAATGCCGCCAACACAAGAAAACCCGCCATGGCAGTGACCATGGCGGGCAATTCTCAAGATTCGGTGCAGGTCTGTACGATCTCAGCCGGCGCGCAGGCGGGCCAGACGCGGGCGGACCACCGGCATGGTCATCATCGTGCTCATCACCGCCATCAGCAGGAGCGCGGTGAAGGTCTCGGGCGTGATGATCTTCTTGTCGAGCAGCACGTTGACGAAGATGATCATGATGAGCGCCTTGGTCTGCAGCATCCAGCCGATCACGCTCGCCTCTCCCTTGGCCCAGCCCAGCACGCGCCCGGCGATGCGCACACCGATCAGCTTGCCCGCGACCGAGGCGACGAGAAGCAGCAGCGCCGCGCCGAACACCGCCGGCAGGCCGAGCCCGCCGACCTGGCCCCATTGCGTGCGCAGGCCGGTCGAGAGGAAAAACACCGGCATGACGGCGAGTAGCAGGAAGTTGCGGAACCCGTCACGGCGGGCCTGGTCGAACCAGCGCGCATCCATCACCGCGCCGGCCAGGAATGCGCCAACCATGAAGTGCAGGCCCGACCAGTCTGCGGCGAAACCGACGGCCGCGAGCCAGATCAGCGCGATGTGCCAGCGGTCGTCCTCGCGCACGCGTCCCATCACCCAGCGAAGGCCCCATGCCGCCAGCGCGAAGATAGCAAGGAACAGCGCCTGCCGTCCGATCCGCTGCCAGTCGAGCAGGATCAGTGCGAGCACGCCCCAGATCGCCACGTCGTCCATGCTGGCATAGCGCAGCAGGCGCTGGCCGAGTGGCTCGCGAAAGATGCCCAGTCGCTCCATCAGCAGCACGAGGATCGGCAGCGCCGTGACCGCACAGGCCATGCCGATGCCGGCGAGCACCTGGAAATAGCCGCCCTTCGGCCCGATCCATCCCGGAACGGTCAGCAGCGCGGCGGCGGCAAGGGCGCCGAATGCCAGCGGCGTCAACAGCGCGGACGTGGCAGTCACCACCGTCTCGCGGCGGTTGGCCCAGGCATCGCCCAGGTCGAGTTCGACCCCGGCGATGAACACGAACATCGCCACCGCCCACCATGCAACGCCGTTCAGCGCGCCGATGACCTGCGGATTGAAAACGAAGGCGTAATAGCCCGGAAACGCGGCACCCAGCACGCCGGGGCCCAGCAGAATGCCGCCCACGATCTGGACCACGACCAGCGGGGCATAATCGTCACGATCGAGCAGGCGCCAGACCAGCCACGGCACCGCAAGAATGATCGTCAGTGCGATCAGGAAAATCTCGCTGGTACCCATACGTCGTCCATCCCCCCGGTGGTCTCATGCCATGTCCCGACATGGCTTGTCTTTGTCATGCCATGCCTTGGCATGGCTTGTGTTTGTCGCGGCGGTCTTGTCCTTGGTCAAGGCCGTGGCCATCTGGTGAAGGCATCACCAAGGGGCAGGCAAAGCGTCAAGGAGCAGCCGCGCGTGCGACGTGATCGACCAATTCCGTGGCTGCGCAAGCCGGAATACCTATGCGTCGGATCGAGAGGCTTTCGCGAAACGGAGACCGGCACCGGGCTTCAACAGGCTCGGCCCGAACGGGCTCTCGCCAATGTATCCGCGCCTCCCGTTCGCCCTGAGCTTGTCGAAGGGCGCGGGCGCCGGGCGTGCCGGCTTGGGGCTTCGACAGGCTCAGCCCGAACGGGGTGGAGCGGTTTCCCGCACTCCTCCGTTCGCCCAGAGCTTGTCGAAGGGCAGCTATGCCGGGCGTGCCGATCCAGCCCCGCCACAGGCTCCGCCTCGCCAGGTCCGGTCGCAATGCTTGCGCGTCTGTCCTCCGCCCCCGCGCTGTTGCCTGAGGGCGATGCCGCAGGTCCGCTTAAGGCAGTCCCGAGCCTGCCGATGTTAGCCGTCATGCGGCAACAACGGCAGGAGACCCGGCATGGATATGCACCATTCGTTCCCGCGTTCGGCGGAATGGCACGTGGCCCACGACAGCGAACGCGAGTTCGTGGCGATGGCGCGTGCGATCCGCGACCTTGCGCGCGAGGCCGGCGTCCCGCCCGAGGCGGCGATCGATCGGCTGGCCGAGCGCGGCCCGCACGCGGCGCTGGCGCTGCTGGCCCGGCAGGCGGGCACGGATATCGCCGCTCATCCGCTTTATCGCCGCGTCTCCCCCGGCGCAGCCTAATCCAGGCGGGGCTTTCACAGCCTTGCCGCCGTGAAAGGACCCTCCGATGAATACCCGCACCGAAAGCGACAGCATCGGCACCATCGCCGTGCCCGAGGACGCCTATTGGGGCGCGCAGACCCAGCGTTCGATCGAGAACTTTCCGTTCGGCGCGGGCGAGCGCATGCCGATCGGCATCGTCCACGCGCTGGCGCTGGTCAAGCAGGCCGCCGCGCGGGTGAATCGCGCGCACGGGCTCGATGCCGCGCTGGCCGATGCGATCGAGCAGGCCGCGGCCGAAGTCGTGGCCGGGCGACACGACGATCAGTTCCCGCTGGTAATCTGGCAGACCGGCAGCGGCACGCAGTCGAACATGAACGTCAACGAGGTCATCGCCGGGCGTGCCAACGAGGCGCTGGCCGGAACGCGCGGTGGCAAGAGCCCGGTGCATCCCAATGATCACGTCAACCGCGGTCAGTCCAGCAACGACAGCTTCCCCACCGCACTGCACGTCGCGGCGGTGGTGGCGCTCAACCGGGACCTGCTGCCCGCCCTCGACCTGATGGCCGGCGCGCTCGATACCGCCGCGCGCGAATGGCAGGGCATCGTCAAGATCGGCCGCACGCACCTGCAGGACGCCACGCCGCTGACGCTGGGGCAGGAATTCTCGGGCTATGTCCAGCAATTGCGCGATGCGCGCGAGCGGCTGGGACAGGCCGAGACGTTCCTGTTGCGGCTTGCGCAGGGCGGCACTGCGGTCGGCACCGGCCTCAATGCGCCCGAGGGCTTTGCCGAGGCGATGGCGGCCGAACTCGCCGGCCTGACCGGCCATGCCTTCACCCCGGCGCCCAACCGGTTCGAGGCGCTGGCCAGCAATGATGCGCTGGTGCAGTTCTCGGCGACCCTCGCGACGCTGGCGGTGGCGCTGACCAAGATCGCGAACGACATCCGCCTGCTCGGCTCGGGCCCGCGCTCGGGGCTGGGCGAGCTGGACCTGCCCGCCAACGAGCCGGGCAGTTCGATCATGCCGGGCAAGGTCAACCCGACGCAATGCGAGATGCTGACGATGGTGTCCGCTCAGGTCATCGGCAATCACCAGGCGGTGACGCTGGGCGGTATGCAGGGGCATCTCGAACTCAATGTATTCAAGCCGATGATCGGCGCGGCGGTGCTGCGCTCGGTCCACTTGCTGGCGGTCGGCATGGAAAGCTTCGCGCAACGCTGCGTCGAGGGGATCGAGCCCAACACCCGCCGCATCGAGGAACTGGTCGAGCGCTCGCTCATGCTGGTGACCGCTCTTGCCCCCGAGATCGGCTACGACAACGCCGCCAAGATCGCCAAGCACGCCCATGCCACCGGGCAGACGTTGCGCGAGGCCGGCCTGGCGCTGGGGCTGGTCGACGAGCCGACGTTCGACCGTCTGGTCCGCCCCGAAGAGATGGTCTGACCAGAATTGATCCTCCCTGCCGCAAGGCGGGGAGGGGGACCGCCGCGAAGCGGTGGTGGAGGGGCCGGCTGCTTATGGCCGCGCCCCTCCGTCAGCGCAGGCGCGCTGCCACCTCCCCATGGGATGGGGAGGATATCGAATGTCTTCAGTCCATTCGCACCTTGCCGCGGCCCGCCTTGACCGCGCTGCGGATCTTCTTGCCCTGCAGGCGCTGCACCTTGCCGATCCGGTTGAGGCGCGACTTCGCGCGCTTTTCCGGCAGGTTGCAGGCATCGCGCAGCAGATCTGCCAGGCGCGCGCGGGCGTCCTCGCGGTTGGCCTCCTGCGTGCGGAAACGCCGCGCGGTCAGCACGATCTCGCCGCCGGCGGTGAACTTGCTGCCCGCCAGCTCCTTGAGCCGATGAAACACCGGCGGCGACAAGCGCAATGCGTAGACGTTGATGCGCAGCTGGACCGCCGTCGCCACCTTGTTGACGTTCTGTCCGCCGGGGCCGGCCGCGGCAATGAAGCTTTCCGCCACGAGGCCCATGGCACGGGCCACGATCGCCTCGGGCGTGTCGGTCACAGAGTGAAGCCCAGCCCAAGGATGTCGGCGGGAATCGGTGCCTCGGCCACGATCGGCTCCTTGCCCTCGCGCGGGAGCGCGAGGCGCGTGGCGTGGAGCAGCGTGCGGGCCGCGCCCTTGCCGTCGCCATAGACCGGATCGCCCAGCAGGGGCGCGCCCAGCCCGGTGAGGGCATGGACGCGGATCTGGTGCGTGCGGCCGGTCTCGAGTCGGAACTCGACCAGCGTGCGGCCGGGCAGGCGGGCCAGCACGCGCCAGTGCGTGACGGCAGGCTTGCCCTTCTTGGCGGCGATCATGCGCCAGCCGGCAGCCGCGCTGCTGATCTTGGAAAGGTTGAGCTCGATCGTGCCGGCCGTTCCCTCGATTTCGCCGGCGACGACGCCCCAGTAGACCTTCTCGACCTGCCTGGCTTCGAACGCGGCGGAAAAGCGCTTGAGGGCCTTGGGGTTGCGCGCCAGCAGCAGGCAGCCCGAGGTGTCGCGGTCGAGCCGGTGAACCGGCTGCGGTTCGCGCAGGAAGCCGAGCTTGAGCGTATCGAGACGGTCCTCGAGCGAGATGCCGCCCGCGCGCGGCCGGTCGAGCGGCAGCCCGGCGGGCTTGTCGATGACGAGGGCTTCGCCGTCTTCGAAGAGAATGGGAATGTCGATCATGTCGCCACCCTTGGGCGAGGGGGCTTCGCCAAACAAGGGAAAACCCTCGGACCGGGGGCAATGGTCCGAGGGTTCCATGTGCGTTCGTCACGCGATCGACGCAAGAGACCTTATCAGGCCGGGCAACAGGGGGGAAACCCGCCTTGTCCCTCTCGTCTGAAATCGGTCTAGACCCCCACCGCTTGCTGCTCGATGAACGGACCCATCTGGTTCTTCGCAAATCGTCGCGCAGGCGGGATAAACGAAGCCGAAACGAGTTTGTGGCGCGATAGGCTGTGCTTTAGTGACGCAGATTGGGGCGCGGGTCGTTGTACCGGAAGGTGTTGGCAGGCACGCTGACGCCGTACTGCTGATTCGACAGGCGCACGGTGGTCCGGTGATTCTGCGAATCGAGAGCGACCCAGCTGTCGAGCTGCATTCCGCCTGGCGCGCTGGCCTTGCGCACCATGACCATGGTCAGTGTACCGTATTCGGGATGGCGCGGGTCCTTGATCTCCATGCTCAGCACGTCTGGGCTGCCGGTGGGCAGCAGGCGCGCAAAGCGCGCGACGTCCTTGTTGGGATCAAGCAATGCGCCAAGCGGGCTGTTGCGGATCGGCCAGCGCGAGACCTGGCGGACCTCGTAGTCGATCATGGTCAGCGCGGCGCCATCCGACACGATCAGGAACGGAACGCCGGGCTGGTACTGGAAGCGGATCTTGCCGGGGCGCTGCAGCGTGATGACGCCGGTCAGGCGCTGGCCGTTGCGATCGGTCTGGACGAAGTCGGCGCGCATCGTGCTGATCGCGCGCAGCGCGGCGACCGCGCGGTCGACGTCGGGATTGGGGGCAGCCTGGGCGGCCGCCGGCGTCACCGACACGGCGGCCGCGGCCGGAAGGACGAGCGAAAGCGCCAGCGCGGCGCCGAGAGTCTTGTGCAAGCGTGTCATCGCCACTCCTTGGATAGCGGGCGTTGAACTGGCCGTGAACCCTGCGGTTCCCGCCCCGCAGCATCCGGCGCGTCCTATCCGCGCGTCTTGCGCAGATGCAAAAAGGCCGGGGACTTGCCCCGGCCTCCTGGTATTCGCGAGCGAAGCTCAGATCACTTGATCTTGGCTTCCTTGAACTCGACGTGCTTGCGCACCACCGGGTCGTACTTGCGGAACGACATCTTTTCGGTGGTGTTGCGCGGGTTCTTCTTCGTGACGTAGAAGAAACCGGTGTCGGCGGTCGAAACCAGGCGGATCTTGACGGTAGTGGGCTTTGCCATGGGCTTGGTCCTGAATTCCTTCTAGGCGTCTGCGCGCCGCAGCTAAAATAAAACGGGCGGCGCGCGCCGCCCTGACAGGTGGTCGCCCTTGCGGCAGATGGTGGGCTGAGTCAAGCGCGATGTCCGCGAAGTGCAACACAAAACGGGGCGCCCGGCCTGTGCCTGGGCGCCCCGTCTCGATGGGTTCGGGTGGCGCTGGGCCACCCGAGACGCTTACATCTTCTTGGCGTCTTCCATCTTTTCCGCGTTTTCCTTGATGGCAGCGGCCTTGTCCTTGCCTTCGGCGCGGACGGCGTCGGCCGTGCTGTTCATCTTGTCGGCAGCGGCGCCGGTCGCATCGGCGGCCTGCGATTCGATGGCGTCGGCAGCGGCATCCGACGATTCGGCCACGCCTTCAGCGGTCTTGTCGGCAGCGTCTTCCTGCTTGCTCTGGCAAGCGGCGAGGCCGAGGCCCAGCACTGCGACGGGAACGAGCAGCGCGCTGCGGATGAAAGTCTTCTTCATGTGTAATTTCTCCCTGTTGAAGGCGTGGCTGGAAAAGTGCGGGTTCAGCGAACCGAACCGCGACGCACTAGGTTGACGATGGCGAGCAGGATGATCGCGCCGAGGAACGAGACGATCAGGCTACCGGCCGAGATGCCGTTGGTGATCGAGCCGCCGCCGATCAGCGGGGTGAGCAGGAAGCCGCCGAGCAGCGCGCCGACGATGCCGACCACGACGTTCAGGAACACGCCCTGCTGAGCGTCGGTGCGCATGACGATGCTGGCGAGCCAGCCGAGAATACCACCGACGATGAGAAGAATGATGAGACCCATGACGCAAAACCCCTTATATGTTGCCATGAATGGCTGTCTGTCCGGGATAATCCGGCCAAGGGGCTTTGGTTCCGACTACTTGCGACGGACGGTGCGGGAACTTTTGCTGCACTCGATCGTGCAGTTTGTTGCAGCCAATTCTTTCCGGGACTTGCCGGCCGGCCGGCGCTCAGGCGCCGAGCAGCCAGACCAGCGCCGCACCGCCGACGATGATGCGATACCAGGCAAACGGCGCAAAACCGTGGCGGCCGATGTAGGTGACGAAGAACCGGATCACGACCAGCGACACCACGAACGAGACGACGCTGCCCACCGCGATGTCGGTCCAGCCAACCGAAGTGGCGCCGCTGGCCAGCTCGTGGCGATTGTCCCACAGCTGCTTGGCCGTGGCGCCGAACATCGTCGGCACGGCGAGGAAGAAGCTGAACTCGGCCGCGGTCTTGCGGTTGATGCCCATGGTCAACGCGCCCATGATCGTCGAGGCCGAGCGCGACATGCCCGGCACCATGGCGAGGCACTGCATGACGCCCACCGCCAGGGCCTTGGGCAGCGGGAGCTTGCTGACCGGCTGGTATTCGCCCTGCCTGGCCAGGCGCTCGATCACCAGGATCAGGATGCCGCCGACGACCAGCGCTGCGGCAACGATCGAGGGCGTCTCCATCAGGGCGTCGATCTTCTTCTTGAGCAGAACGCCGAGAATGGCCGAGGGGATGAAGGCCACGAGCACGTTGCGCACGAAATGGAGCGAGTCCCGATCGCGGCGCAGCGCACCGGCGGCGACGTCGACGAACGTGCGCCAATAGAGCACGACGACCGCCATGATCGCGGGCAACTGGATCACCACGTTGAATACTTCCCACTCGCCGGCGTTGAAGCCCAGCAGTTCGGTGGCAAGGATCAGGTGCCCGGTCGAGGAGACGGGGAGGAACTCGGTCAGTCCCTCGACGATGCCGAGAATGACGGCGGTTAGGGTGTGGCTATCCATGGGCCATCGACTTGCCGCAGTGCAGCACTGCTTTCAAGCGGCAACTGCGCTGCGCAACATGGCAATTCTGCAATGTCCGTCGTGCCGCTCGAACGTCACCAGGTGGAGGGCAGACCGTCGAGCAGCATGGTCTTGGTCTCGAGGTACGGCATGAGGCCTTCCGGCCCGCCCTCGCGGCCGATGCCGGACTGCTTGAAGCCGCCGAACGGCAGGCCGAAATCCATCCGCAGTCCGTTCTGGCCGAAGCCGCCGGTACGGATGCGCCGACCGATCCGGTATGCGGCCTCGGCATCGTGGGTCAGCACCGAGCCATTGAGGCCATAAGCGCTGGCGTTGGCCACCGCGATGGCTTCCTCCTCATCGGCGACGGGGATCAGCGACAGCACGGGGCCGAAGATTTCCTCCTGCGCGATGGTGCTGGCATTGTCGACGTTGGCGAAGAGCGTGGGCTCGATGAAGTAGCCTCGCTCGAGATGGGCAGGGCGGCTACCACCAGTGACGAGATCCGCGCTCGCGCGGCCTTGCGCGATGTAGCCCTCGATCCGCTCCAGTTGGCGCTGCATCGCGACGGGGCCGAGGCGGGCAGCCGGATCGTCGCTGTGGCCGATCACGACCTTGCGCATTTCGGCGGCGATCGCTTCGGCCAGTGCATCGTGGCGCGCGCGCGGCACGATGACGCGGCTGAGCATGGCGCAAACCTGGCCGCTCATCATGGTGATCGTGCCGGCGAGCAGGCGCGCTGCCTCCTCAATGGCGAAGTCGTCGCGCACGATCGCCGCGGACTTGCCGCCGAGTTCGAGCGTGCAGCGCGCGACCCGCCCGGCGCAGACCTGTCCGATGCGCTTTCCGGCCAGGGTCGATCCAGTGAACGTGACCTTGTCGATACCCGGGTTGTTGACCAGATGATCGGCCGCCTCGCGATGGCCGGGGACGAGGTTGACCACGCCCGGCGGCAGGCCCGCCGCCTCTGCCGCCTCGGCGATGATGTAGGCCTCGAGCGGGGTTTCGGGCGAGGGCTTCATCACCACGGTGCAGCCGGTCAGCAGCGCATAGGCGACCTTGTTGGCCATGATCCCGAAGGGCCCGTTCCACGGCGCGATCGCGGCGACGACACCGACTGGTTCGTGCACGACGAGCGCGGCGGCCGCGGCGTGGGTTTCGCGCTGCTCGACGATGGCGAACCGCTCGGCAAAGCCGGCGATCCCGTCCAGCGCCATGAGCGCACCCTGGTGCATTGGCCCGGCGAAGCTGGCGAGCCCGCCAATCTGGGCCGTCCAGGCCCGCGCCAGTTCGTCCGCGCGCGGGCGCAGATGGTCGAGCATGCGACGAAAGGCCGCGATGCGCTCGGCGGGCGAAGTCGTGGGCCAGGGGCCGCGATCGAAGGCGTCCCGCGCGGCAGCGACCGCCGCATCCATGTCGGCCTCGTCCGCCTCGGCGACGCGGGCGACGACCTGTTCGGTGTCGGGCGACACCACCTCGATTTGCCGGCCGCTTTGAGCCGGGATCCAGTGCCCGCCGATGTAGAGGCGGTCGGGATGGGCGATGGCAACGCCGGTGGGGAGGCCAGTGGGGAGGAGGGTGCTGGACATGGCCTGACGATAACAATTGTTATTGATTGCGCAAGTGGGATCGTCGTCGCCGGGGCGGTGTCAGCGTCCTTCGACAGGCTGGGGACGAACGAATGAAACTTATGCGGCTCTTTCCCAATCACCGTTCGCGCTGAGCCTGTTCAAGTGCGCGACGCTGCGCCCGTCGGCATGGGGCTTCGACAGGCTCAGCCCGAACGGGGTGGAAAAGGTAAGCCAGCCTAGGCCCTCGATAAACTTTGCCCGAACGGGGATGGGAAAGTCCAAGCCAGCCGCCGTTCGCCCTGAGCCTGTCGAAGGGCCAGCCCGTGCCTCACGACCCCAGCCATTCGCGCAAACAGCCAAACAAAAAGGGAGCGGCCCGTGACAGGCCACTCCCCTTTTCAACCGATCATGTTGGCGATCTCGCCGACGATCAGAACTTCTTCGACACGCTGAGCGCCCATTCGCGCGGGCGGCCGACGTTGCTGTAGGCGGTACCGGCCGAGGCATAGAGCGCCTGGAAGCGCAGCGGCAGGAAGTAGTACTTGTCGAACAGGTTCTGCACCTCGAGCGAGACCGCGAGATCCTCGCCCTCGTTCTTCCAGGTGATGCGCGCGTTACCCACGGCATACGACGGGTTGTAGTCGAGCGGGCGGGTGCCCGAGAGACGCCCGATGCTCTGCTTGCCGGTATAGGCGAGGTCGAAGCGCGGGGTCAGCGAGCCGTGGCCCTCGACCGGGATGCGATACTGGATGCCGAAGCTGCCGCGCCAGTGCGGGGTCACGATCGGGTCGGCCAGCTGGATCGAGCGACCCACCGTCACGCCGATGCGCTTCCACTCGCCGTCGATCCAGCTGAGCGTGCCATCGATGTCGAGGCCCTCGACCGGATGCGCGCTGAGTTCGGCCTCGACGCCCCACATCTTGCCGTCGCCGGCATTGCCGATCGCGGCGCAGGGCAGCGGATCGGTGCCGATCGGCACGCCGTCAAGGACCGAGCAGTCGGCCAACGGCAGCTGGATGTTCTTGTAGTCGTTGACGAAGCCCGACAGGTTGAGGCGCACCTTGCGATCGAACAGGTCGGTCTTGAGACCGATTTCGTAGGCGGTGAGCGTCTCGGGCGTAAAGGTGCCGTTGACCGCCTGGTTGCGCGAGAACGGACGCGCGGTGACACCGCCACCCTTGAAGCCGGTGCTGACGGTCGCATAGGCGAGCACTTCGGGGCTGAAGCGGTAGTCGACCGACAGGCGCCAGTCGACGCGGCTGCCGTTGTAGTTGGCGACCGTGCCATCGAGCGCGCCAACGCCGAAGATGTCGGTCAGCTTGCCGCCGCTCCAGTTCTTGCGGACGAAGGTGTAGTCCTTGTGCTCCTTGGTGTAGCGCAGGCCGCCGGTGATGGTCATGCCTTCCGTCGGGTGCAGGAACACGGTGCCGAATGCGGCCTTGCTGTTGGCGTTGACCGGGTCGTTGCCCTGGAACTGCAGGAACAGGAACGGCGCGCCGTGGCCGATGTAGCGGATGTCCTGGCGGGTGAAGTAGACCGAGGTCTGGTCGTTGTAGAAGCCGCCGAGGGTAAAGTCGGCAAAGTCGCCGATCTTGCCGTTGAGGCGAAGTTCCTGGCTGAAGAAGTGGAACCGCAGGTCGTTGTAGCCACCGCCGGCGAGGTTCGGATCGGGCGTGAAATCGTCGTCGGTGCCGAAGATCTGCTTGTACTTGCGGTAGGCGGTGATCGAGACGAGCTTGAGATCGTCGGTCAGGCCGACGGTGAGGTTGCTCGACACGCCCCAGCCGCTGAACAGGGTGTTGCGCGGCATCGTATAGGCCTGCCCCGCCTGGCCGCCGGCATCGAGGTACCAGCTGGCATAGGTGCAGCGCGGGCCGCAGCGGAAGTCGATGCCATCGGTCTTGGTCGTGTCGATTGTCGAGATCACGCTGGCCGCGTTGGAGCGGTTTTCATAGGTGTAGTCGCCGGTGACCACCCAGTCGATCTTGTCGTTGGGATTGTAGCGCAGCGACCCGCGCAGGCCCGAGTAGTTCTTTTCGCCGAGCTTGCCGGTGATGCAGTCGGTCGGCACGTTGGCGCCGGACTTGATGCCGAGCGCGTTGCCGGGGTTCTTGCAGCCGAAGTCGACGATGTTCACGTAGCCGTCCTGGCGCTTGTACACGCCCGAAATGCGCGCGGAGAGGCCATCGGCGATCTTGAAGTTGAGGCTGCCGCGCAGGTCGACGCGGTCGCGCGAGCCGTAGACGGCCTCGATCGTGCCCGAATCCTCGGGCTGCGGCTTGACCGAGAACAGCTTGATCGCACCACCGATCGAGTTGCGCCCGGTGAGCGTGCCCTGCGGGCCGCGCAGCACCTCGACGCGGTCGAGGTCGAGCAGGTCCATCACCGAGCCGGTCAGCGTGGCGTAGTAGACGTCGTCGACGTAGATGCCGACGCCCGGTTCATAGGCGGGGTTGAAGTCGTACTGGCCGATGCCGCGGATGTAGGCGGCCATCGAGGAGCCGAACGCGCCGCCCATCTGGGTCAGCTGGACGTTGGGCGCCTGCGCCGCGATTTGCGAAATGTCGGTCTGGTTGCGCGCGGCGAGCAGGCCGGCGTCGACCGCGGTGATCGAGAGCGGGGTGTCCTGCAGGCGCTGGTTGCGGAACTGCGCGGTGACGACGATTTCGCGGATGCCCTGGTCGCTGGGGGCAGCCGCATCCTGTGCGGCGGCCTGGGGCGCGGGGGCGGCGGTATCCTGCGGCGCGGCTTCCTCGGCATGGCCGGGTGTCGCCAATGCCAGTGCCATTGCCGCCGCGCTGCCGGCGGCAAAAAGGCGCACGAATTGCGTGTTGGGAATCGTGTTGGCCATAGCCCCTCTCCTGATGCGGTCCTTTTCCGGAACCGTTATGTTTGTTAGTTAGACATACTAACTACGAGAGCGCAAGGGGGCGTTTGCGTTGTCGTCACGATAATAACAAGTGATGCAATCGGAACACAAGCGCGATCGTAGCTGAGGTGCGAGAAAACTGCGCGGAATCCGGGCGATTCGCAGTGCATTGCAGCATGGGACGAAAGGCTTGCGGGCATGCCCCCAAGGCGCATAAACAGGCGCGATGCCGACCCGTTCACCCGCTTCCCCCCCATCGCGTGCCGAGCCCGCGCATGCCGAACCCCCGCGCAATGCCCTCGATGGCGTCGACGACGATGCCGCCCTGCTCGTAGACCTCTTGAAACTGGCGACATTCGTCTCCGAACCGATGCGCGCAGGGGTGGCCGAACCGCTCGATCTCGGTCCCACGGACCTGCGCATCATCCTGGCGCTGGGCGGCGAGGGCGAACTGGCGGGGCACGAGCTGTCGGCGATCATGGGGATTCAGCCGATGAACGTCAGCCGCGCGCTTGTTGCGCTGCACCAGAAAGGGCTGGTCGAGCCGGGCGAGGATCTCGCCAACCGGCGGCGCAAGCCGTTCCGCCTCAGCCCCGCCGGGCAGGCGATGTACGCGCGCTCGGTCCCGGCCATGGCAGAGGTGAGTCGCAACCTGTTTTCGGGCTTTGGCCAGCGCGATCGCGCCGCCTTCCGGCGCGCCGCCGCACGGCTGCTGGTACGCATGACCAACTGGGAGCCGCCGGCGGGGACGTGATGGATCGTCCCGCCGGCGTGCTGGGACGCCGGTGCTCTGGACCGAGTCAGGGCCAGGATTTCTGCATCGGGGTGAAGTCACCCACCGCAAAGGCCGCGGCGAGCACGGGGTGGGCGAAGCTCATCGGCACTTCCTGGCGGTGCGGCCAGGTCTCGCGCACCTCGGTCTCGGGCAGGATCACGTCGGGACCGATGGGATTTTCAGGATAGCATTGCACCGCCGGCTGAAGATGCGCGGTGGTCTTGGCCCAGCCGGTCTCGTAGTCGGCCTGCCACTGCATCATGTAGTCGAGCCGCCGGATCTTCCAGACGCCATCTTCCTTGACGTAGTCGTTCTCGTAGATCCCCGATTCCCAGAACTGCTGGGGCATGCCCTCGGGCTTGGCATCGAGGATGGCATCGTGCCAGCCGCCGGCCAGGATGCCGCGGAAGCGGCCCTTGGCGGTGTGCCCGTCGGGCGCGACGGTGATGACGTCCTGCAACTGGAAGTGGTCGAGCAGCAGGCCCTTGACCGGGCCGCGCCGGCCGCCGGTGAACAGGTTCTGGAACCAGGTGCCGTAGAGGCGCATGATCCCCTCGTAGCCGCGGTACTCGCCCGACAGGAACACCACCGCCCCGTCGCGGGCGAACAGCCCGGCGACTTCCTCGGGCCGGTTGTAGTCGATGTAATAGCCATAGGCCCATTGCAGGCGGCGGATCGCGTTGACGTCCTCGATCGCGGTGACGCGCGCTTCCAGGGCGGCGAGACGCTGCTCGGCATCGCTCATTTTCGACTCTCCCATTGGCCATGTTTGTATGGCACACTAACAATTGTGAACGATAAGGCGAGAGGAAAACGAAGCATGGCAGACGCATCGCAGGGCGCCGGCGCGCCAGTGGAGGGCTGGCGGGGCCAAGTGGCGCTGGTCACGGGCGGCGGCACCGGGATCGGGCTGGGCGTGGCCCGCGCGCTCGACGACGCGGGGCTGCGGATTGCGCTGACCTACCGCAACCCTGCGCAGGCCGAGGCGGTCGCCGCGCAGTTCGCGGCCGAAGGGCGCGCGCCGCCGCTCATGCTGACGCTCGACGTGACCGACCGTGCCCGCTGGGCCGAGGTCGTCGCGCAGACCGTCGCGCATTTCGGCGCGCTGCACGTGCTGGTCAACAATGCCGGGGTCAGCGTGTTCGGCGATACCGATCTGGCCAGCCACGACGACTACGACTGGATCATGGGGGTGAACTTCGGCGGGGTGGCCAATGGCCTCGTCGCCGCCTTGCCCGCAATCAAGGCTGCCCGCGGGCGCCGCGCGGTGGTCAACGTCGCCAGCATGGCCGCCTTCCTGCCGGGGCCGCAGGCGGGCATCTACACCGCCAGCAAGTTTGCGGTACGCGGGCTGACCGAATCGCTGCGCTACAACCTGGCGCCGCACGGCATCGGCTGTTCGCTGTGCTGCCCGGCATTGACCCGGACCAACGCCTGGGATTCCGCGCTCAAGCGGCCCGACAGCTTTGCGCAGAGCGGCTTCGCTGCCGTATCCGAGGCCGAATTGCGGCAATTCGGCACGGCGTTCGAGGCCGGGATGGACCCCTACGAGGTCGGGCAGAAGATCGTGCGCGGCATGGACCGCGGCGATGCCCTGATCCTCACGCATCCCGAATTCGCCGACGACTTTCGCGGCATCTACGAGGCCAGCGTCGCGGCCCTGCCCGACGAACCGGTCCCGCCGGCGCGCGCCGAGATCGAGCGCCTGCGCCGCGCGGCGATGGCACAGGCAGAGGCTGGCGTGCAGGTCGGCCTCGCGGATCTGACCTAGGTCGTTTACGACCTGGTCGGGGCAAATTCACACCCCCGGGCGACTGGCGCGCGCGCGGGGTCTGGCCTACAACCCGTCGCGGACGGGGCAGGTAACGAGGATGCGGCGCCATGTGTGATGATCTGACCGAACAGGACCTCAAGCAGGCCATGGCGCTCGACCGGCGTACCTTTGCCGCGATCGGCGCAGGCGCGGCGACGCTCGCGCTGGCGCCGGGCTGCGTGGCCGCGGCGCCCGGCGGGCTCGCAACCAAGGCCCGCGACGTGGCCATCACCACGTCCGACGGCAAGGCGGACGGCTATTTCGTCGCCCCGGCCAAGGGTCGCCATCCCGCGGTGCTGATGTGGCCCGATATCGGCGGCCTGCGCGATGCCTACAAGACGATGGCGACCCGCCTGGCGGCGGCCGGTTATGCGGTGCTGGCGATCAACCAGTACTATCGCAGCAGCCCGGCGCCGGTGCTGCCGAGCTTCGCTGCATGGCGCACGCCCGAGGGGCAGGCGAAACTCAAGCCGATGATCGAGGCGCTGACCACCGCGAGGGTGGAGGCCGATGGCGGCCTGTTCGTCGACTGGCTGGACAAGCAGCCCGAAGTCGACGGCCGCCGCAAGGTCGGCACCTGCGGCTATTGCATGGGCGGCCCTTTCACCGTGCGTACCGCGCATGCCCGCCCCGCGCGCGTCGGCGCCGCCGCCTCGTTCCATGGTGCGAACCTCGTCAACGATCAGGCCGACAGCCCGCACAAGCTGCTGGCCGCGACCAAGGCCGCCTACCTCTTCGCCATCGCCAGCAATGACGACGCGCGCGCGCCGACCGACAAGACCGCCTTGCGCGATGCCGCGATGGCCGCCGGGCGCCCGGCCGAGGTCGAGGTCTATCCCGCGCAGCACGGCTGGTGCACGATCGACGCGCCGGTGTTCGACCTCGCGCAGGCCGACCGCGCCTGGGGCCGGATGCTCGGGCTTTACGGCAAATATCTGTAAGGTCTGGAGAAGGCCGTTTCGACAGCCCCGAAAACGCGCCGGGCACCATTGGCGGCCCGGCGCGTATCTTTTGTACATGCTGCAGGCGCACAGGATTGCGCCGTTAGATGAATGGGCTGCACAGTGTCTGATACATCCCTGACCGCGCTGTCGCGCACGGAACTCGAGGCGGAAGTCCTGAGGTTGCGGGCGGGCGATGCGTTTGCCAGCCGCTATCACGCCCTGTTCGAGGCGATCGACGACGGGTTCTGCATCATCGAGTTCTTCGATGGCGAGCATGGGCCGCTGAGCGACTATCGCCACATCGAGGCGAATTCGGGCTACGAGCGACACACCGGCATTTCCGGGATCATCGGCAAGACACTGCGCGACATCGCCCCCGACGAGGCCGAGGTGTGGTTGGACCTCTACGGCAAGGTATTGCGGTCTGGCGAGCCGATCCGGTTCGAGCAGGAGTTCGTCACCGCCCGCCGCTATATCGAGGTGTCGGCCCGACGCGTCGGCAGCGAGGCGGATCGCCAGGTCTCGGTGCTGTTCCGCGACATTTCGGCGCGCAAGGCCGCCGAGGCGGCGATGCGCCGCAGCGAGGCCATCGCGCGCGAAAACGTCGAGCGGGTGCAACTCGCCTTGTCGGCCAATGCGATCGTGGGCACCTGGATCTGGGACCTGCGCAGCGACGTGCTGACGGGTGACGATGGATTTCGCGCCGCCTTCGGCATCGCCGGCGAAGCCGAGACGGTGCTGGAGCGATCGGCGCTCGAGGCCAACATCCATCCCGACGACCGCGAGGGACAGGCCGCGGCCGTCGCGGCCGCGTTTGCGCAACCCGGGCCGTTCCGCAACCAGTATCGCGTACGCGGCGCCGATGGCCAGTATCGCTGGATCGAGGCGGTCGGCCGGGTGGAGTGCGACGAGGACGGCACGCCGATCAGCTTCCCCGGGGTCCTGATCGACCTCGAAGGGCGCCGCGCGCTCGAGGCCGAGCGCGACCGCGTCACCAACGAATTGCGCCGCCTGATCGAAACGCTCGAGCAGCGGGTGGCCGAGCGCACCTCCGAACTGATGCGCGCCGAAGAGCAGCTGCGCCAGGCCCACAAGATGGAGGCCGTCGGCCAGCTGACCGGCGGCCTTGCCCACGATTTCAACAACCTGCTCGCGGGCATCTCGGGCGCGCTGGAAATGATCGGCACGCGGCTGGCGCAAGGACGCTTCGCCGAAGTCGAGAAGTATCTTGCGATGGCCCAGTCGGCGAGCCGCCGGGCCGCCGCCCTCACGCATCGCCTGCTGGCCTTCTCGCGTCGCCAGACGCTCGATCCCCACCCGGCCGACGTCAACGAACTGGTCGACGGCATGGCGGACCTGATCCGCCGGACCGTGGGACCCGAGATCGCGGTCGAGGTGGTCGGCGCGGCAGGGCTGTGGACCACGCTGGTCGACGTCAGCCAGCTGGAAAATGCGCTGCTCAACCTGTGCATCAATGCGCGCGACGCGATGCCTGACGGCGGGCGGATCACGATCGAGACGGCCAACCGCTGGTTCGATGCCCAGGCCGCCGCCGTGCACGACATTCCTGCCGGGCAGTACCTCTCGCTCTGCGTGTCGGACTCAGGCGTCGGCATGTCGGCCGACGTCATCGCCAAGGCGTTCGATCCGTTCTTCACCACAAAGCCGCTGGGGCAGGGCACAGGCCTGGGCCTGTCGATGATCTACGGCTTCGCGCGCCAGTCGGGCGGCCACGCGCGCATCTATTCCGAAGAGGGCGTCGGCACGACCGTGTGCCTCTACCTGCCGCGCTACTACGGCCATGCCGAGCCCGAGCATCCGGCCGCGCATGCCGTGGCCTCGTCCGATCCGTCGGCCGGCGCCTCGCGGGGCACGGTCCTCGTGGTGGATGACGAGCCGATCGTGCGCATGCTGATCGTCACTGCGCTCGAGGACCTGGGTTGCACCGTGCTCGAGGCCGACGATGCCGCCTCGGCGCTGGTGATCCTGCGTTCCGATTGCCACCTCGACATGATGGTGACCGACGTGGGCCTGCCCGGGGGGATGAACGGGCGCCAGCTGGCCGAGGCCGGCCGCGAATTGCGCCCGCGCATCCCGGTGCTGTTCGTCACCGGCTATGCCGAGAACGCGGTGATCGGCAATGGCAACCTGATGCCCGGCATGAACGTCCTGACCAAGCCCTTCGCGGTCAACGACCTCGAACAGCGCGTGCTGCGCATGCTGGAGGGGTGAGCGGCCCCGTCGACGGCTACCCCAGCTCCAGGCACCCGCCGTCGACATAGAGATCGACGCCGTTGATGAACGCGGCCTCGGCGCTCGCCAGGAACAGCGCGGCGCTGGCCACTTCCTCGGCGGTGCCCATGCGGCCAAGAGGCACGACTTCGGCGAACATCGCCTTCATCCCCGCGATCGCCTCGGGCGTGGCGTCGCGCTTGAAGATCTCGGTGTCGGTCGGGCCGGGGCTGATGAGGTTGACGCGGATGCGGCGCGGCAGCAATTCCTTGGCGACGATCCGCGCCATCGCGCGCAGGCCGGCCTTGGCGGCGGCATAGGCGACATTGCCCGGCACCGCTGCGACCGATCCGATCGAGCCGGTGATGACGATCGCACCACCATCGCGCATCAGCGGCAGCGCCTGCTGGATCGCGAAGAACGCACCGCGCAGGTTGACGGTGTGGATTTCGTCCCAGAACGCCTCGGTCACGTCGGGCGCCATGGCGAAGCCACCGACCCCGGCGTTGACGAACAGCACGTCGATCCCGCCGAGCGCGGCCTCGATCTCGCCCAATGCCGCGCGGGTCTGGCCCACGTCGCCCATGTCGGCGCGCACGGCCAGTGCGCCCAGTTCCTCGGCTGCGGCGTGCAGCGTTTCGGCATTGCGCCCGGTCAACGCGAGACGCGCTCCCTCGGCGGCGAACTGGCGCGCGGCGGCCAGCCCGATCCCGGCGTTGCCGCCAAGGATGACGACGCATTTGTCGGTAAAGCGCATGGCGTGCCTTTCCAGGGTTAGAACATCGAGTGCCGGTTGACGGGATCGGTCGGCACGTCCTGGATCACGTCCCAGTGCTCGATGATCATGTCGCCCGCGCAGCGAAAGATGTCGACCACGGCAAGGCCCGGATCGCCCGGCCACCGCTCGACATGGGTGTGCACCACGACATGGTCGCCGTCGACGAAGCTGCGGTGAATGGTCTGCCGCGCATCGGGCGATTCGGCGCGCACGCGATCCAGGAACGCCTTGAGCGCCGGGACGCCGGGCTCCGCAAGCGAGCTGTGCTGGATGTAGTCGGGCGCGATGTAGCGATCGACGGCGGTGCTATCCATGGCGATCAGCACCTCGCGGTACATCGCCAGCACGCGGTCGTGCAGGGCCTGTTCGGCCTCGGTCCGGGCCATGGGTCACTCTCCCCTTTTATTCTAACAATTGATAGGATATGCCGGACGCATAACCGCGTCAAAGACTTGTTGGCGTCTGCATGACGAAAAGGGAGAGAGAATGGACCGCGAGGCCCTCTATGCTGCGCTCGATGCGTTCCTGGCCGCGCTGGATACCGGCAATCCGGCGGCAGTGAACTGGGCGCCCGGCGCGCTTTTTTCCGAAAACAACGTCATGCTGGCGACCGATGATGGCGTTTGGGGCACGGTCATCCGGCTGGGCGACTACCAGTTGCGCTTCGCCGACACGCGCACCCGCCAGGTCGGCTATTTCGGCACGCTGGTCGAGGCGATCGAGGAATCGGCGCTGACCGTGCGGCTGCGGCTGGACGAGGCCGGGCAGGTGGCCGAGGCCGAGCTGCTGATCGTGCGGCAGAGCGACAGCGGCATCAAGTTCGAGAACCCGCGCTACTGGGACAAGCCGATCCTGCACCGCGAGGCCGAACAACCGGTTGACCGGGCCGAGATGGTGCGTCTGTCCAACGGCTATTTCGACACGCTGCAGCAGAACGACGGCACGATCCACACGCGCTTCCACCCCGATTGCCAGCGCGTGGAAAACGGCGTTCAGACCACCCGCAACCCCGAATTCGCCAAGATCGTTCCTGTCTCGGCGCTGGGCTGCGAAGAACAGTTCCGCATGGGCAATTACCGCTACGACGACGCCTTGCGCGCGCGGCGCTTCCCGCTGGTCGACGAGGAGCGCGGGCTGGTGCTGGCGTTCGGCTTCATCGACCATTCGGGCCGGATCGACGAATACCAGCTGACCGACGGCCGCACGGTGAAAAGCCCGGTGCGCCGCCCGCACAGCTTCTACATCGCCGAGCTGTTCAAGATCGACCACGGCATGATCGAACAGATTGAGGCGAACTTCATCACCGTGCCCTATCGCATGCCCTCCCCATGGGATGCGCTGTGATGGGGTATTTCTCGGTCGGTCGCTTTGTGGAGCGGGTGTGGCGCTTGGCCGAGGGGCCCTTCGACAAGCTCAGGGCGAACGGGATCGAAGCAGGCGGTTCTTTTGATGGAATCGCCCCCACCTCCGTTCGTGCTGAGCTTGTCGAAGCACGCGCGCGCGCGGCTCGGCCCTTCGACAGGCTCAGGGCGAACGGGATCGATGCAGGCAGTTCTTTTGGTGGAATCGCCCCCACCCCCGTTCGTGCTGAGCCTGTCGAAGCACGCTGGCGCACGCTCGCATTCGCAACGCTCGCAGCCTTGGCGCTCCCCGCCGCCACGCCGTTGAACCAGGGCGCCGGTGCGCAGTGGCCGGCGCCCGGTGGCGATGCCGGCAAGACGCACTGGTCGAAGCTGACCGCGATCAACCCGCAGACCGTGGGCACGCTGGGCCTCGCATGGGAAGCCGATCTCGGCACCGCGCGCGGGCAGGAGGCGACGCCGGTGATGGTCGATGGCGTGCTCTATGTCGCGGGGAATGCCGGCCGCGCCTATGCCTTCGATGCGGCAAGCGGGCGCGAGCTGTGGCGGTTCGAGCCCGAGGTCGACATGCAGCGCAATCGCACCGCGTGCTGCGACATGGTCAACCGTGGCCTCGCGGTCGCGCAGGGCAAGGTGCTGATCGCCGCGCTCGACGGGTGGCTCTATGCACTCGATGCCAGGACTGGCGCCGTGGTGTGGAAGACCGACTTCATCGAGGATCGCAAGCGCGGCGACAATTCGACCGGCGCGCCCGAAGTGGCGGGCGACGTGGTGGTGATCGGCATGGGCGGTGCCGAATACGACGTGCGCGGCTATGTCACGGCGATGGACCTGCGCACCGGTGCGATCCGCTGGCGCTGGCATGTCGTGCCGCGCGACCCGGCGCTGGGCCCGCAGGAGCGGCCCGAGCTGGACGCGGCGCTCAAGACCTGGGACCCGAAAAGCCGCTGGGATATCGGCGGCGGCGGCGCGCCGTGGGATGCGATCAACTACGACCCCGAAACCGGCTACGTGCTGGTCGGCACCGGCAACGGCGGGCCCTATGCCCGGTCGAAGCGGTCCCCCGCAGGTGGCGACAACCTCTACCTCGGCTCGCTCGTCGCGCTCGATCCCGGGACCGGACGCATGGTCTGGCATTACCAGGAGACGCCCGGCGACAACTGGGACTTCACCTCGACCCAGCCGATGATCCTGACGCACATGCAGGTCGACGGCAAGGATCGCGGGGTCATCATCCACGCGCCCAAGAACGGCTTCCTCTATGTGCTTGACCGCCGCACCGGCAAGGTGCTGCGGGCCAATGCCATCGCGCGGGTCAACTGGGCCAAGGGGATCGACCCGGCGACGGGCAAGCCGATCCTCGATCCCGCGGCCTCGGACTATACCGACGGGCCCAAGATCGTGTTTCCCTCGACCGTCGGTGCGCGCAACTGGTTTCCGGCGGCCTATAGCCCGCAGACCGGGCTTTACTATGGCTCGGTCGCCGACATCGGCAATCTCATCTTCATGACGCCGGGCGCCAAGCCCTATCGCGCCCGTGCGCTCAACAACGATGCCGCGCTGATCTTCACCCCCGACGTGCGCGAGGCGGTGGAGACGCTGCCGCCGCCCATGGCCGCGGCGGTCAAGGCGCTGCCCGCCTACGCCGAGGCGGTGCGCAATCCCGGCAAGAGCCAGTTCCGCGCCATGGACCCGCTGACCGGACGCACCGTCTGGGCGGTGGACAGCGAGGGCTGGCAGGATCGCGGCGGGGTGCTGGCGACGGCCTCGGGCCTGCTCGTCCACGGCTCGCTCTCGGGCAAGCTGGTGGTGCGCGATGCCCGGACCGGTGCAGTCTTGAAAGCGATCGACACCGGCAGCCCGATCATGGCCGCGCCGATGACCTACAGCATCAAGGGCGTGCAATATATCGCGGTCCAGGCCGGGTGGGGCGGTGGCGGGTGGAGCTTCACCCCGCGCTATTCGGCGGCCTATGCGCGCGGCAACCAGAACCGCTTGCTGGTGTTCCGCCTCGGCGGCAAGCCGGTCCCCCAGCCGCCGCTGCTGCCCCCGCTGGAGGTGGCACCACCCGCTCCTGTGCAGGCCGCGGGCGTGACGGCGGAGACGATCGCGCGCGGGCAGGGGCTGTTCTTTGCCAATTGCGCGATCTGCCATGCCAATATCCATCGCTCTATGGCGCCCGATCTCCGGCGGATGCAGCCGGGCACGCACGAGGCATTCCGCCAGATCGTGCTCGAGGGGGCGCTGCTGCCGGGCGGGATGCCACGCTGGGACGACGTGCTCTCGCCCGGTGACGCCGACGCGATCCACGCCTACCTCATCGACCTGCAGGGCAAGACGCGCGCCGACGAACTGGCCAAGCAGAAGGCGGGCAAGCCGCTCGACGCGCCCAGCCTGACGATCCTCTCCAACTATTGAAGGCCACCGATCGCAATGGATTTCTCGACGCTCGACAATCCCCGGCTGGAGTTTGCCTTTGCCTGCACGCTTCGGTTCACGCGGGTGCAGATGATCCCCGACCTGCCCTCGGGCGGAATGCGCAGCGCGGTCTATGTCGACGAGGGCACGTTCGAGGGGCCGCGCCTGAAAGGGCGCGCGGTGCCCAATTCAGGCGGGGACTATGCCTTCTTCCGGCCTGACGACACCGCGGTGTTCGACGCGCGCTACGTGCTCGAGGTCGATGACGGCACGCTGATCTACATGCAGAATAAAGGCTTCCTGTGGGGGCGCGAGCCGGGGGTGATGGACCGCCTGCGCGCCTGGGCCTTTGCCGGAGGCGCGCCGGTGCCGCACGCGGAATATTATCTGCGCGCGCAGCCCACGTTCGAGACGAGCGAGGGGCCGCACGACTGGCTGACCCGGCATATCTTCATTGGCGTCGGCGAGCGGCGACCGGACGGCAATCACGTGAAGTATTACGCGCTGACGTGACGGTGGCTTGTGACCGAGGGGCCCTTCGACAGGCTCAGGGCGAACGGGGGGCGATCAGCGAGGCGTTCCTGGATTCAGAAACAACCTCCGTTCGTGCTGAGCTTGTCGAAGCACGCTTCCGCCACGCAGCCCTTCAGTCCGGCGCGCGCAATTGCAGGTCGTCGCCGTTGGCCTTGGCCAGGATCTGGCGCAAGCTCTCTCCGCTGTCCGGGTAGCGCACGTCGGCCACGCGCCAGCCTTCGGGGCCGCGCGCCATCACCAGGACGAGGCGGGCGGTGGCGCCATCGGGCACGCCTTGGCGCGTGACGGTGACGCGCGCCAAGGCATGGTCGCGATCGGGCCAGGCGATCGCGATCGTCTGGTTGAGCGCGGTGGGCGAAGTGCAGAGGCACAGCGGGTCGGACTGCAGTTTGGTCGGGTCGTCGCGCACCGTGTCGGCGAGCAGGCCGGCCAGTTCGGGAGTGAAATAGCGTTCGCGCAAGTCGCCGTTGGCGGGCACGGCCCCGGTCGTGCCATCATCGTTGAACAGCGCGCGGGCGAACAAGGCGGGATCGTCGGGCGCATCGCCGCGCAGAAAGCCCGCCTCGGGCGCCGCCGCGACGGTGCCGATCGCGGAAGGGGGCGGGCGGTCGCACGCGGCGGCCATCAGCACGAGCGGTGCCAGCGCGAGCGTGCGGGCAGGGTGGTATCGGGATCGGTCGGTCATGGTCCAGGCGTGGCGCTCTTGGCTGTTCCTGGTCCCCTGCCGCGCACCATAGGGAAGCACAGGCGGCCTGGCGACCTGAAAATTCAACCCGGCCAAAAAGCGAAAGCCTGCTTGACGGCGCGGTGGCTTCACGGCAAAACAATAACAATTGTTAGAAAGAACTTCCTCGCACAGGGGGAGTCGCCTTGGGAGAACCTGCCGGTGAAACTGCACCTGCCGCCGCGCGTCAGTCCGCAGACGTTCGCGGCCGCGCTCAAAGCCTATGCCGGCGTGGTCGGCAAGGATTGGGTCATGGCCAGCGACAGCGACCGCGACGCCTATTCCGACATCTATTCCCCGGGCGATGCCGGGCAGTGGGCCGCCTCCGCCGCGGTCGCGCCCGCCAGTGTCGAGGAAGTGCGCGCGATCGTGCGGCTCGCCAACGAGTACAAGACCCCGCTCTGGCCGGTCTCGCGTGGCAAGAACCTGGGCTACGGCACCGCCGCGCCGCGCATGGCCGGCGCCATCGTGCTCGATCTCGGGCGGATGAACCGCATCCTCGACATAGACCCCAAGCTGGCGACCTGCGTGCTCGAGCCGGGCGTCGGGTTCTTCGACCTCCACGATGCGATCCTGCGCGAGAAGCATCCCTTGTGGATGAGCGTGCCGGGCAATGGCTGGGGTTCGGTCATCGGCAACGCGCTCGACCACGGCATCGGCTACACGCCCTATGGCCTGCACGCGCGCAACCTGTGCGGCATGGAAGTGGTGCTGCCTGACGGTGACCTGCTGCGCACGGGCATGGGGGCGATGGACAACAACCCCGCCTGGCATCTCTTTCCGTTCAGCTATGGCCCGACCTTCGACCTCGCCTTCACGCAATCCAACCTCGGCATGGTGACCAAGGCCGGCCTGTGGCTCCAGCCCGCGCCCGAGGCCTCGCTCGAGCTGATCTTCGACATTCCCGAGGAAGGCGACATCGGCTGGGTGGTCGACACGATCGCGCCGCTCAAGATCTCGGGCCTGATCGACCAGAACGTGTTCATCCCCAGCTGGCTGGGCAAGATGGTGCTCAAGGGCCAGCGCCACGACTTCTGGGACAAGCCCGGCGCGATCCCCGAATGGCGCGTGGCCGAGCTGCTCAAGCAGTACAAGCTGGGCTACTGGCAGGTGGCGCTGCGCCTCTATGGCGAGGAAAGCGTGATCAAGGCCAGGGCCGAGATCGTCAAGACGGCGATGAAGCGCCACCTGGCCGCAGCCCCACAGGAGAACTGGTGGCGCCAGGGCGATGCGATCGGACAGTACGAGATCACCATGGGCGTGCCCTCCGCGGTGCCGCTGCAGATGTCGGACTGGATCGGCGGGCGCGGCGCGCACATGGGCTTCTCGCCGGTTGTGCCCGCAACCAGCGCGCACGTGCTGGGCCAGCTCAAGCGCAGCCGCAAGATCATCGCCGACCACGATGTCGACTTCTACGCCAGCTTCACCATCGGCGGGCGCTTTGCCAACAACATCAACATGCTGATGTACGACCGCGATGACGCGCCGATGGTCGAGAACATGAAATCGCTGTTCAACGCGCTGATCGCCGAGACCGCCAAGGCCGGATACGGCGAGTACCGGACGCACCTCGGCTGGATGGACCCGGTGATGGACACCTTCAACTTCAACAACAACGCGCTGCGCCGCTTCGACGAGAAGGTGAAGTCCGCGCTGGATCCCAACGGCATCATCGCGCCTGGCAAGCAGGGCGTTTGGCCTGCGGCTTATGCCAGCGAGCGCTATTCCGCAGCCCAGGGCGCCGCATCGGCCAAGGGAGGAAAGGCATGAGCCGCCTGGTTGTCGCCGCCGCCGCGCTGGTGCTCGGTGCCTCGGTCGCGCTGGCCCAGGCCGGGGCGCCTGTTCCGCATGGTCCGCCCCCAGGGCCGCCGCCGCCGTACCAGCTCCGCCCCGCCTATCCGGCTGGCGATCGCCTGAAGGCCGGTGGCGATGGCCGCGTCCTGTTCGAGGCCCATTGCGGGTATTGCCACCTGGCCGGCGGCATGGGCACCAATCTCGTCACCAAGCAGCAGATGATGATGGGCCGCAGCCCCGACCAGGGCCTGCTTGCCAACCGCACCGACCTCACCGCCGACTACGTCAAGGCGGTGGTGCGCAACGGCAAGGGCGCGATGCCGGTGCAGACCCGCGTCGACATCACCGATACGGAACTCGATGCCGTCGCCAAGTATCTCGGAAAGGCGGGCTGATGCGCGGCGTGATCGACCGGCGCGGGCTGCTGCGCGCAGGGACGTTGGCCGCCGGTGTCGGCGCCATGCCCGGCGCGGCGCGCGCTGCCGCCACGGCCTTGCCCGCGCTGGTGGTGTTCGACAGCCGGGTGCCCGAGAGCCGGGCCTTCGCAAGCGGTTACCCGCTCGCCACCCGCCACGACCTCGCGCTCGGCCCGCTGGCGCTGCGGGCGCGGCTGGCGGCGCTCGAGGGCGGATCGGTCGCGGGTCTGACCGGCTGGGCGGACTGGTGCGCCTTGCGCGGTGCGGCGCGGGGTGCGGGTCTGCGCCGCGCCGAAGACCAGCGCGTCACGGCGCCGCTGTCGGGGCGGCGCAATCTGTTCCGCTGGACCTTGTCGCGCGGGTGAGAGGGCGAGGGCGCGCCGGATGGGCCCTTCGACAGGCTCAGGGCGAACGGAGTTGGGAGGAGAAACTGATCCTGGCCGTTCGTGCTGAGCTTGTCGAAGCACGCTGGCGCCTCCATTCGCCCTCATCCTGAAAGTCATGCGCTCAAGTGCGCGCGATACCGCTCGCATTTGCCTTATAGTGCAGCAAACGTGAAACGCCGCGCGAGCGCCCCTTGACCGATCCGGATAGCGATTTAGTATGTGTTGCTAACAAATACCGGGGCAACCGGAATCGGGAGAGGTGCGCCGGTTCGTCCACGTGGATACCGTGCTTTGAGGCCCTGGTGGCCAGCCCATCTCCCGATCCGGACCACAGTCGGACGAGGAGAGACCATGCGTGCCATCGATTACTTCGACCGGGGTCATGACCGCGATCCCCAGCGGCTGGCGGTGGTCGATACCGAGACCGGCCTCAAGCTGACTTTCGCGGAAACGAAGGCGCTGAGCGAGCGCATCGCCGCCGCGATGCAGAAGCACGGCTTCGAGAACCAGGACCTGCTCGGCCTCTATGGCCCCAACGACGGCATGCTGCTGGTCGTGCTGCTGGCGATGTGGCGCGCCAATGGCAAGTGGATCCCGGTCAACACGCGCAACGCGATCGACGCCAATGCCGCCTATATCAACTACGTGCGCTGCAAGTGGCTGGTCTATCACTCGAGCAAGGCCGACGAGGTCGCGCAGCTCAAGGCGCTGTGCCCGGTGATGCAGCATTTCGTCTGCCTCGACCGGCGCATGGGCGATGATCCCAGCCTCGAGGAATTCATGGCGGATGTCACTGCCGCCGACTTCGTCGAACCCGAGATCGACGCCTTCGGCAACCTGTCCGACCTCGTCGGCATCTTCCCCACCGGCGGCACGACCGGCCCGTCGAAGGGCGCGAACGTCACCAACCTCGGCTGGGGCACGATGATCGAGACCGCCGCCGATGGCATGGGCGGGCGCACCGACAGCCCGGTGGCGCTGGTCTCGGCACCGATCACCCATGCGGCCGGCCCGATCGCGCTGTCGACGCTGAGCCTGGGGGCGACGCAGGTGATCCTGCCCGGCTTCGATGCCGAGCGCGTGCTGGCGACAATCGAGGACTACAAGGTCACGCACATGTACCTGCCGCCAACGGCGCTGTACCAGTTGCTGGCCTCGCCCGCGATCGGCGACCACGACTATGCGAGCCTGCGCATCTTCATCCTCGTCGGCTCCCCCTGCTCGCCCGAGAAGCTGCGCCAGGCGGTGGAAATCTTCGGGCCATGCATGTGCCAGTCCTATGGCCAGGTCGAATGCCCGATGATCGTCGCCTGGTTCCCGCCCGAGGACGTGGCGCGTTTCGCCCGCGAGGCGCCCGAGAAGCTGGCCTCGTGCGGCAAGCCGACGCGCTCGATCAAGGTCGCGCTGCTCGACGACGACGGAAATCAGGTTCCGGCGGGCGAGGCGGGCGAGATCTGCGTCCGCGGCGCGCTGGTCACGCACAGCTACTTCGAAAAGCCCGAGGAAACCGCCGAGATCCGCAAGTTCGGCTGGCACCACACCGGCGACGTCGGGAAGTTCGACGACAAGGGCTATCTCTATATCGTCGACCGCAAGAAGGACATGGTGGTCTCGGGCGGCTTCAACGTCTTCACCGCCGAGGTCGAGGCGGCCGTGACCGAATTGGCCGAGGTGCGCGAGGCCTGCGTGTTCGGCATCCCGCATGAAAAGTGGGGCGAGCAGGTCCACGCCGTCGTCGTTGCCGACGGGATCGACGCTGCCGGGATCATCAGCTTCGCCAAGGGCCGGCTGGGCGGGGTCAAGGCGCCCAAGTCGGTGGAGTTTGTCAGCGAAATCCCGCGCACCGCGGCGGGGAAGATGGACAAGAAGGCCCTGCGCGCGAAGTATTGGGGCAACAGCGATCGCATGGTGAACTGAACGCGGACGACACTGGCCGGCCTAGGCTGGCCAACTAGGGCTGGCAGGAAAAGTACCGACACGACGATTGCCCGACCTGAACAACAGGCGGGTCCATGGAGAGGATGACGGGATGCGCAAAGGGTTCATGGCCAGCCTCGGGCTGGTGTCGGCAGCGGCGGTGGCCCTCACCATCGCCGCGTGCGGCAAGGGCGAGGCTGGAACGCCCGCAAAGATGGCCGTGGCCGGCGTCACCGATGCCCTGCTGGCCACCGCGCCCGAGGGTGAGTGGCTGAGCTACGGCCGCGACCAGGGCGAGCAGCGCTTCTCCCCGCTCGAGCAGATCAACGCGCAGAACGTCGGCCAGCTCGGCCTCGCCTGGTCGGTCGACTTCGACACCGCGCGCGGCCAGGAAGCCACCCCGCTGATGCACGACGGCGTGCTTTACACGACGACCGCCTGGTCGATGGTCAAGGCCTACGACGCGCGCACCGGCAAGGTCTTGTGGGAATACGACCCCAAGGTCCCGCGCGAGACGCTGGTCGATGCCTGCTGCGATGCGGTCAATCGCGGCGCCGCGCTCTATGGCGACAAGATCTACGTCGGCACGCTCGACGGGCGCCTGATCGCGCTCGACCAGAAGACCGGCCGCGTGGTGTTCGACAAGGTGGTGGTGCCGCAGCGCCAGACCTATTCGATCACCGGCGCGCCGCGCGTGGTCAAGGGCCGCATCGTGATCGGCGCGGGTGGCGGCGAGTTCAAGGCGCGCGGCTATATCGCCGCCTACGATCCCAACACCGGGGCCGAGGTGTGGAAGTTCCACACCGTTCCCGGCGACCCGAAAAAGGGTTTCGAGAACAAGGCCATGGAGGCGGCCGCCCAGACCTGGACCGGAGACTGGTGGACGCTGGGCGGCGGCGGCACGGTGTGGGACGGGATCACTTACGATCCCAAGACCAACCTGCTGCTGTTCGGCACCGGCAATGCCGAGCCGTGGAACCCTGCGCCGACCGGCCGCAATGGCGACGCGCTTTACACCTCCTCGATCGTGGCGGTGAACGCCGACACCGGGGCCTATGCCTGGCATTTCCAGGAAACGCCCGAGGACCGCTGGGACTTCGACTCCGACGCGCAGATCACGCTGGCGGACCTGACGATCGGCGGCCGGCAACGCCATGTCGTGCTGCATGCACCCAAGAACGGGCATGCTTACGTGCTCGATGCGGCGACCGGGCAGTTCATCCAGGCCGCGCCCTTCGTGCCGGTCAACTGGACCACGGGCATCGACCCCAAGACCGGGCGGCCTGCGATCAACCCCGAGGCGCGCTATGAAAAGGGCGACAAGCCGTTCATCGGCATGCCCGGCGCGGGCGGGGCGCATTCGTGGCAGCCGCAGAGCTTCAGCCCCAGGACCGGGCTGCTCTACATTCCCGCCAATGTCGCCGGATTCCCGTATGCTGCGGCCAAGGACTGGAAATCGAGCGCGATCGGGTTCCAGACCGGGATCGACGGCTACTCGACCGCGATGCCGCCGATCCCCGAGGTCCAGGCCGGCGCCATGGCTGGCACCACCGGCGCGCTCATCGCGTGGGATCCGGTCGCGAACAAGGCCGCCTGGAAGGTCGATCAGGTCAGCCCGTGGAACGGCGGCATCCTGTCCACCGCCGGCAACCTCGTGTTCCAGGGCAATGCCCAGGGCCAGTTCGTCGCCTACAGCGCCGACAAGGGCCAGAAGCTGTGGTCGTTCGAGGCGCAGAGCGGGATCATCGCCGCGCCGATGACCTACAGCATCGGCGGCGAACAATACGTGGCCGTCATGGTCGGCTGGGGCGGCGTCTGGGACGTGGCCACCGGCATCCTCGCGCACAAGGGCGGCGCCTCGCGCAACATCAGCCGCCTGCTGGTATTCAAGCTCGGCGCCAAGGGCCAGCTTCCTGCCCCGCCGCCCAGCAACGCCGGGCCGCTCGACCCGCCGCCGCTGACGGGCACCCCGCAGCAGGTGGCGCATGGCGGCGCGCTCTATGGCCGTTACTGCAATGTCTGCCACGGCGATGCCGCGGTGGCGGGCGGCGTCAATCCGGACTTGCGCCATTCGGGCGCGATCGGTTCGGCCGAGGGCCTCAAGATGATCGTGCTCGACGGCGCGCTGCACGAGGCGGGCATGGTCTCGTTCAAAAGCGTGCTGACCGCCGACGATGCCGAGGCGATCCGCCAGTACCTCATCAGCCGCGCCAACGAGGACAAGGCGCTCGAGGCCAAGATGGGCAAGCGCATCGGCAAGGGTGTCTCGCGCAATTGACGCTGGCGACCATGCTAAAAAATGTTATGATGCATTACAGAATACCGGAGAGGAGTCGGCCATGAACGAGATGACGACCATTTCGCGCGAACAGCGCGCCTATTCGCCCGCTGCCAGCGCATTCCTGGCGCGCAAGCCCCAGCTGTTCATCAACAACGAGTGGGTGGACAGCAGCCATGACGCCGTGATCGAGGTCGAGGATCCGTCCTCGGGCAAGATCGTCGGGCATGTGGTCGACGCCTCCGACCGCGATGTCGACCGGGCGGTCGCCGCCGCGCGCGCCGCGTTCGACGATGGCCGCTGGTCGGGCCTGCCGCCGATGGTGCGCGATCGCACGATGAACCGGCTGGCCGACCTGCTCGAGGCCAACAC
This sequence comes from Novosphingobium sp., assembly GCF_036803765.1. Lineage (GTDB taxonomy): Bacteria > Pseudomonadota > Alphaproteobacteria > Sphingomonadales > Sphingomonadaceae > Novosphingobium. Next base: position 7,709 of record NZ_DAIRTS010000021.1, on the reverse strand, counting down.
CGACCTGTTCGCCGAACTCGAGGCGATCGACAACGGCAAGCCGAAGACGATGGCCGGTGCGATCGACATCCCCGGCGCGATCAGCCAGCTGCGCTTCATGGCCGGCTGGGCCAGCAAGGTGGCCGGCGAGACGACCCAGCCCTATACCATGCCCGGCGGCCAGGTGTTCAGCTATACCGTGCGCGAGCCGGTGGGCGTCTGCGCACAGATCGTGCCGTGGAACTTCCCGCTGCTGATGGCCTCGCTCAAGATCGCGCCGGCCCTGGCGGCAGGCTGCACCCTGGTGCTCAAGCCCGCCGAGCAGACCTCGCTCACCGCGCTCAAGCTGGCCGACCTCGTGGTCGAGGCCGGCTTCCCCGCCGGCGTCATCAACATCATCACCGGCAATGGCCACACCGCGGGCGACCGGATGGTCAAGCACCCCGACGTCGACAAGGTGGCCTTCACCGGCTCGACCGAGATCGGCAAGCTGATCAACCGCAACGCCACCGCGTCGATGAAGCGCGTGACGCTCGAACTCGGCGGCAAGAGCCCGGTCGTGGTCATGCCCGATGTCGACGTGGCGCAGGCTGCTCCGGGTGCGGCGGGCGCGATCTTCTTCAACTCGGGCCAGGTCTGTGTCGCCGGCTCGCGCCTGTTCGCGCACAAGTCGGTGTTCGACCAGGTGCTCGAGGGCATGGCCGCCACGGCCCCGTTCTGGAGCCCGCGCCCCTCGCTCGACCCCGAGGCGCACATGGGGCCGCTGGTCAGCAAGGAACAGCACGAGCGCGTGATGGGCTACATCGAGGCCGGCAAGCGTGACGGCGCCAGCGTGGTCATGGGTGGCGACGCTCCGGCGGCGGATGGCGGCTACTACGTCAACCCGACGATCCTGGCCGACGTGAACCCGCAGATGAGCGTTGTGCGCGAGGAAATCTTCGGCCCGGTGGTCGTCGCGCAGCGTTTCGAGGATCTCGACGAAGTGGCGCGCATGGCCAACGACACCTGCTTCGGCCTTGGCGCCGGCATCTGGACCAAGGATGTCGCGACGATGCACAAGCTGGCCGCCAAGATCAAATCGGGCACCGTGTGGGGCAATTGCCACGCCATGATCGACACCGCGCTGCCGTTCGGCGGCTACAAGGAATCGGGCCTCGGCCGCGAACAGGGCCGCCAGGGCATCGAGGCCTATCTCGAGACCAAGACGGTCATCATTCAGCTCTAGAACGACCTTTTCCCTGTTTTCGTCGCCCCGGGTCACACGCCCGGGGCGACGGACGGGAACGACGACTTCAAGTACCCCAAGGACCAGGACCCATGCCCATCGACCTCGACAAGATCACCGCCATCGACGTGCACGTCCATGCCGAGGTCTCCTGCCACGATCCCGAAGACCCGGTGATGGGCAAGTTCTTCGATGCCGCCTCGAGCTATTTCCGCGCCCCGCGCGAGCGGCCCAAGATGCCCGAGATCGCGCAGATCTATCGCGACCAGAACATCGCGTTCTGCCTGTTCACGGTCGATTGCGAGAGCGGCATCGGTGCAAAGCGCGTGTCGAACTACGAGATCGCCGAATTCGCCGCCGAGAACGACGACGTCTGCATTCCTTTCGCCTCGATCGACCCGCACAAAGGCAAGTACGGCGCACGCGAGGCGCGCGACCTGATCGAGAATTACGGGGTCAAGGGCTTCAAGTTCCACCACATCTGCCAGAACATCCACCCGGCCGAACAGGTCGGCTACGCGATCTACGAGGTGATCGCCCACTACAAGCTGCCCGCGATCTTCCACACCGGGCACTCGGGCATGGGCACCGGCATGCGCGGCGGCGGTGGCATCCGGCTGAAGTACGGCCAGCCCATGCTGGTCGACGATGTCGCGGTCGATTTCCCCGACATGAAGATCATCCTCGCGCATCCCTCGTGGCCGTGGGTCGACGAGAGCCTGTCGATGGCGCTGCACAAGGACAACGTCTACATCGACCTGTCGGGCTGGAGCCCCAAGTACTTCCAGCCGCAGATCATCCAGTACGCCAACACCCAGCTCAAGAAGAAGATGCTGTTCGGCAGCGACTTCCCGCTGATCCGTCCCGAAAAGTGGCTCGAGGCCGCGCGCCAGGTCGGCTTCCGCGACGAGGTGCTGCCCGGCATCATGAAGGACAACGCGGTCAAGCTGCTGGGTCTTGGCTGACCAGGCGATGGACTTTGCCGGCCGCCACGTCGTCATCACCGGCGCATCCACCGGCATAGGCAGGGCCACCGCCGCGCGCGTGGTGGCGGCGGGCGGCATGGTCACGCTGATCGCCCGCCGCGCCGAACTGCTGCAGCAGGCCTGCATCACGCTCGGTGCGCAGGCCGGCTGGGCCGCGGCCGACGTCGCCGACAAGGCGCAGCTGCTGGCGGCGCTCGATGCGGCGGTGGCGCAGCGCGGGCCGATCGACGGCCTGTTCTGCAACGCCGGGACCGGCGGCACCTTTGCCGCGGTCGAGGACTATGCCGACGAGGCCTTCGACCAGGTTATCGCCGTCAACCTGACCTCGGTGTTCCACGCCATCGCGCATGTCGCCCCGGCGATGAAGGCGCGCCGGCGCGGGGCGATCCTGGTGACCGGAAGCCTCGCCAGCGAACGCGGCATGGCAATGAACGCCGCCTACGTCGCCTCCAAGCACGCGGTGCTCGGCCTCGCGCGCGGTGTCGCGCTGGAGCTTGCCCCGTTCGGGGTGCGCTGCAACTGCGTGGTGCCCGGCTTCATCGAGACGCCGATGCTCGACGCGCTGCCGCCCGATGCCATGGCGGCGATGGCAGCGCGCGTGCCGCAGGGCCGCACCGGCAGCGCCGAGGAACTGGCCGAGGTTGCCGCCTTCCTGCTGTCCGATGCGGCAGCGCACGTCACCGCGCAGAGCTGGGCCGTCGATGGCGGCCTGCTCGGCACCCTTTCGCTCTGAACCCCAAGAGGCAATCGCCATGGCGCTGACCTATTACCATGCCGAACCGGTGGCCAACTCGCTCAAGTCGATGATCCCGCTCAAGGAAAAGGGTCTCGACTACACCAGCCGCTATGTCGACCTGCACAAGTTCGAGCAGCACCAGCCGTGGTTCGTGGCGGTCAATCCCGAGGGTCAAGTGCCCGTGCTCGATCACGACGGCACGATCATCACGCACACCACGGTCATCAACGAATACCTCGAGGATGTCTTCCCCGATGCCCAGCCGGCCGATGGCCCGCTGCGTCCGCGCGATGCGGTCGGGGCGGCGCGGATGCGCTACTGGAACAAGTTCGTCGACGAGCATGTGATGAACTACGTCTCGATGCACGGCTGGCACCGCATGGTCGGCGTAATCGCGCGCAACATCGAGAACGGCGAGTTCGAGGCGCTGCTCGCCAATATCCCCTTGCCCGACCAGCGCAAGAAGTGGGCGACCGCGCGCTCGGGCTTTTCCGAGGCGGATCTCGCCAATGCCACCGACAAGATCGCCTATGCCGTCGACAAGGTCGAGCGCCAGCTGGCCGAGACCGCGTGGCTGGCGGGCGATGCCTATACGCTTGCGGACATCAACTTCTATGCGCATTGCGGGATGATGGTCGAACGCATGTTCCCCGACCTGGACATCGCGACGCGGGCGCCGCGCCTGGTGGCTTGGCGCGAGCGGATGACCGCGCGGCCGGGCGTGGCAGCGGCGCTGGCGGGCGAGGACCGCACGGCGCCGGGTCTTCGCACCTGGACCGGGCACGTGCGCTGAAGGAGGCAAGAGTTTCGGAATATGGCAGGTTTCGTTCTGATTCATGGGTCGTGGCACGGGGGCTGGTGTTTCGACAAGGTGACCGCTCTGCTCGAGGCGCGCGGCCATACCGTCATTGCGCCAACGCTGCCCGGCATGGGTGGCACCGCGCAGGAACTGGCGGCGGTGACTCTGGCAGGCTGGGGTGACTTTGCTGCGCAGCATTGTGCAGACTTGCGCAAGCAACTGGGGCTCGACGTGCCGGTCGTGCTGGCGGGGCACAGCCGCGGCGGGCTGGTGGTGAGCACTGCCGCCGAAGCCCACCCCGATGCCATGGACGCGCTCGTCTACATCTGCGCGATGATGCTCCCCGCCGGGGTCTCGCGGGCCGAGTTCAAGGAGATGGAAGGCCCGAACCCGGCGTTCGACGCGATCATCCTCAAGGTCGCCGACGGCGCGGGGACCGAGATCGACACCACGGGCGATGCCGGCGCGGTCTTCGCGCAATTGTCGCCCTCCGACGATGTGGCCGCGATCCTGCCGCGGCTGCTCACCGAACCGCACGGCCCGCGCAGCGAAAAGATTGCCGTGACGCCCGAACGCTGGGGCGCGCTGCCGCGTACTTACGTCGCCTGCACCGAGGACCGCACCATCCCGATCGCCAGCCAGCAGCGCATGATCGCGATGTCACCCGGCGCGCAAGTTGTCACGCTGCCAGCGGACCACAGCCCCTATCTGTCCATGCCCGAGGCTTTGGCCGATGCGCTGGAGGCGGCTGCGGGGTCTCTGGCTTAAGCTGGGCAACGCCTCAGCAGGGCAGGGCCTCGCCCCTCCGTCAGCGCTGGCGCGCTGCCACCTCCCCATCAAGATGGGGAGGATCCCAACGATCCTCCCTGCCGCAGGCGGGGAGGGGGACCGCCGGCGCAGCGGGTGGTGGAGGGGCCGCTTGCGCCGCGCCATCGCTGCGCTATCCTGCCGCCATGCACCAGACGCCCGAAGACCGCCCGATCTATCGCCTGCTCACCGGTCGCGACGACCGCGCGTTCTGCGACCGCGTGTCGGAGGCGCTGGCGCAGGGCTGGCGGCTCTATGGATCGCCGTCGATGACCTATGACGCGGGGATGGACTGCATCAAGGTAGCCCAGGCCGTCGTCTGGCACGAGGCCCAGGTCATCAAGCAAGCTTAACGCAACAGGCCGCCAAGCAGCCCGCGCGCGAATCGGCCGAAGGCGGCACCGCCCAGACTCGTGGCGATCGAGCCGACAATCGCCGAGGCGCCGCTCGCCACCGGCGAGGCGCGCGACTTCTTGCCGGTCAGTTCGGCGGCGATCACCGCGCCGGCTGACGAGGCGACCGCGCCGATCGCGGCCTTGCCCGCCTTGCCCCACAGCGAGGGCGACTGGCGTGGCTGCGCACGCTGGGCGGCGGTGCCCTCTTCCTCGACCTGCTGCGCGGCGGCGGCGGCGTCGGCAGCCTTCTGGGCCAGGACTTCGGCGGCGCTCTCGCGGTTGACCGCGGTGTCGTACTTGCCGCCGAACGGGCTCGATGCCTGGATTGCGGCACGCTCGGCCGGCGAGACCGGGCCGAGGCGCGAGCGCGGCGGGGCGATCAGCGTGCGCTGGACCACACCCGGCGCCCCTTCGGCATCGAGCGTGGAGACCAGCGCCTCGCCGACCTTGAGCTCGGTGATCGCGGTGGCGGTGTCGAGTTCGGGGTTGGTGCGGAATGTCTCGGCTGCGGCGCGGATCGCCTTCTGGTCGCGCGGGGTAAAGGCGCGCAGGGCATGCTGCACGCGGTTGCCGAGCTGGCCAGCGACTTTCTCGGGAATGTCGATCGGGTTCTGCGTGACGAAATAGACGCCCACGCCCTTGGAGCGGATCAGGCGCACCACCTGCTCGACCTTGTCCATCAACGCATCGGGCGCATCGTCGAACAGGAGGTGGGCCTCGTCGAAGAAGAACACCAGCTTGGGCTTCTCGGGATCGCCCACTTCGGGCAGCGCCTCGAACAGCTCGGACATCAGCCAGAGCAGGAACGTGGCGTAGAGCTTGGGGCTCTGCATCAGCTTGTCGGCGGCGAGCACGTTGACCATGCCGCGCCCGTTCTCGTCGGTGCGCAGGAAGTCGTTGATCTCGAATGCCGGCTCGCCAAAGAAGCGGTCCGCGCCCTGGCTTTCGAGGCCGAGCAGCTGGCGCTGGATCGCGCCGACGCTGGCCTTGGTGACGTTGCCGTACCTGGTGGCCAGCGTGCTGGCGTTCTCGGCACAGGCGGCGAGCACGGCCTGGAGGTCGGACAGGTCGATCAGCAGCAGGCCGTTGTCGTCGGCATAGCGGAACGCGATCGTCAGCACGCCTTCCTGCGTCTCGTTGAGGCCCATAAGCCGCGCCAGCAGCAGCGGCCCCATTTCCGAAATCGTCGTGCGGATTGGGTGGCCCTGCTCGCCATAGAGATCCCAGAACACCGCCGGATTGTCGGCATAGGCGTAGTCGGTGATGCCGAGGTCCTTTGCGCGCTGCTCGAGGCTGGCGGCATGCTTGAACGTCGGGTTGCCGGGCATGGCGATGCCCGAAAGATCGCCCTTCACGTCGGCGAGGAACACCGGCACCCCGGCGCGGCTGAACTGCTCGGCCATGCCTTGCAACGTGACGGTCTTGCCCGTGCCGGTCGCGCCCGCCACCAGGCCATGGCGGTTGGCGCGCGACAGCAGCAGCGCCTCGCGCTCGCCCTTGGCGCCCAGCCCGAGGAAAATATCGTCCATGCCCGTCTGCTCCCGTCCGATATACGTCGTATGGTTGGCGTCGCGTGGTTGGCGCCGCGTGGTTGACGCCCCGTTTAGGACGCCCAGCGATTGCCCGCGAGGGCTTTTTGCATCCGCCTCGGCTTGCCGCTAAAGCGCCACGACGATGACACGCGCGCCCTTCCTGCTGCTCGACGATGCCCGCGAGGGGCATGACGGTTTTGCCCGCCTCTACGAGGGCGTCGAGGACCTGGTGATCGCCCGCCGCGCCGACGAGGTGGACGCCGCGCTGGCGCAGATCGGCGCCACGCCCGGCTGGTGGGCGGGGGCGATCGCTTACGAGGCAGGGCTGGCGCTGGAGCCGCGGCTCAAGGGGCTGGCCGACAAGCGCAGCGGCGCGGCGGGGCCGCTGGTCTGGTTCGCGCGCTTTGCACAGATGACGCGGATGCCTGCAGCCGACGCCGAACGCTGGCTCGATCGCGAGGCGAGCGGGGCCGGGCGGCTCGGTCCGCTCGACCCGCAGATGACGCCCGCCGGCTATGCCCGTGCTTTCGATAGAGTGCAGGAGGCGATCCGCGCCGGCGATATCTATCAGGCCAACCTGACCTTCGAACTGGCCGGTTCGTGGAGCGGCGATCCGTTGGCGATCTATGCCGCGCTGCGCCGCGATTCGCGTGGGGGGCATGGTGCGGTGCTGTGGGACGGCGCGCACTGGCACCTTTCGGTCTCGCCCGAGCTGTTCTTCCGGCTCGAGGGTGACCGCGTCACGGTCAAGCCGATGAAAGGCACCGCGCCGCGCGGAGACACTCCGGCACAGGATGCCGCGCGCAAGGCCGCGCTCGCCGGCAATGCCAAGGACCGCGCCGAGAACCTGATGATCGTCGACCTGATGCGCAACGACATCGCGCGCGTCGCGGTGCCGGGCACGGTGCGGGTGCGCGATCCCTTCGCGATCGAGAGCTATCCCACCGTGCACCAGATGGTGACGACGGTCAGCGCGCAGTTGCAGCCGGGGGCGGACGTGCGCGACTTGCTGCGCGCGATCTTCCCCTGCGGTTCGATCACCGGCGCGCCCAAGATCCGCGCGATGGAACTGATCGACGAGGTCGAACGCGATGCGCGCGGGCTCTATTGCGGCGCGATCGGGCATATCGACGTGCCGGGCCGCGAGGATGGCCCGGCCACTAGCGAGGCGGCGTTCAATGTGGCAATCCGCACGGTGCGTCTGGTTCCCGATCATCCCGGCGCGGCCGGGGGGCGGGCCACCATGGGGG
>NZ_DAIRTS010000020.1:3843-78016 GCF_036803765.1 Novosphingobium sp. | reverse complement strand
CGGCGTCCGAGCGGTGGGCGACGAGCACTTATAGCGGGCTGATGTGCCCGTGGACCGATCAGGCCAACCAGACGACGGTGGTGGTGTTCGCCAACCCCAATATCCAGATGAACGCCTACATCCTGGGTGACTACATCACCGGGGATGCCGCCACCGGGTGGTATCTGCGCACGGCCACCAATGGGTTTACCCAGCGCTGCGCGCCGGGCGACCAGTCCGCCTCGATCACCTTGCCTTCGCGGGGCAACGGCTCCTGGCTCTGCCTGGTCATCACCGAGGACGCCACCTCGGTCCGCGTCAAGAGCGGCAACCTTGCAACGTCCGTGTCGCCCGTGGCGCGGGTCCCGTCGGGGCGGCGTCGATCGATCGGCAATCGCGCGCTGACGGACTTGACCTACCAGACCGGCTTGGAGGTCGCCGAAGTCGTTCACATCCCGGCGACGGTCGACGATGCGGAGATGGTGAACCTTTACAATCGCGCCAAGGCGCGTGCGGCTCTGCGCGGGCTCGCAGTCTTGTGACTGGGCATGACGCATTGCGGCTCGTCACACTGGCTTTTTTCTGCGGCGCTGCATTTTTGTGGACGGCCTGGACCACGATGTGCGTGATTGCGCTTCGTCGGGATCCTTCCGCCACCACCTTTGAGCGCATGTCGCGGCTATGGCCGTTGACGGGCGCAGTTCCGTTGATTGGCCTGACTTACGCTCTGTGTAGGGCAGGACGATGAACCAACCTACCCACCAGGAGATCGTCCAGCGCATGAGTGGGCTCGAGACGCGGGTCGACGATCTGATCAAAGCCGTCGAGGCCATGAACAGCTCGCTGACCGAAGTGAAGGACGGCGTCGAGGAAACCCGCGAGATTGTGAAGGCCTGGGAAGCCGTCAAGATGAGCGGCAAATTCGTAAAATGGCTCGGCGCCCTTGCCGCAGCAATCGCGGCGATCGTCATCGCCATCAAGGGCGGCATCGCCCTGGCGATCAAGTAACCCCCCATCGGAGACATCGTTATGCCTACCCTGCCGCCGGCGTACCGCTGGCTGATGACGCTTGCCCAGCGTCCGCGCATGATCGACGAAGCCCTGAAGCTCTACGGCACTGCCGAGGTGGCCGGCGCCGGCAACAATCCCACCATCCTCGCCTGGGCCACCGAGATAGGCGGCGACGTCGCGCGCGAATATCGCGCCGACAGCATTCCGTGGTGCGGGCTATTCGCCGCGGTTGTGGCCAAACGCGCCGGCAAGCCGCTGCCTGTGGCGCCGCTGTGGGCGCTGAGTTGGGCGAAGTTCGGCACGCCGGCGTCGGCGCCGATGCTGGGCGACATCGTGACCTTCAAACGCAACGGCGGCGGCCACGTCGGCCTCTACGTCGCCGAGGATGCAACCGCCTACCATGTGCTGGGCGGCAACCAGGGCGATGCCGTGTCGATCGTGCGCATCGCCCGCGAACGGCTCTTCGCCGCGCGCCGGCCGCCCTACCAGGTGCAGCCTGCCACGGTGCGCCCCTTCCGCTTGGCCGCGAACGGCCTGCTTTCCACGAACGAGGCCTGACATGACCCCTGACACTCCCGATTTCGATACCTCGGGCATCGGCGACGATCCCATCATCGTGCCCGCGTCGCCTCTGCGCGAGCAGCTGCTGACGGCCGTGCGGCAAATCCTGCCGGCCGCCGCCGCCTTCGCGGTGGGGCGGCACTGGCTGGCCAACGACACCGCCGCACTACTCGCCGTGATCGGCACTGCCGGGTGGGCGATCATCGATGGGCAGCGCCGTACGCTCTCGCGCAGCAAGAAGCTGATCCGCCTCGCCTCGGCCGCGCCGGATACCGTGGCGGTGCTGAAGTGATCGGGCGGTGGATCAACACGGCGCTCACCGGCCTCCGCGCCTTTCTCAGCATCTGCATCGTGCCCTGGGCAATGATCGCCACGGCAGGATTCGTCATCCAGACAGTGCGGATCGACGGCCTGCACGTCTGGCCGATCAAGATCACCGGTCTGCTCGCCGAACGTGACCTGTGGCGCAGCGCCGAACACGACTGGCGCCGCGCATTTCAGATTATGCGGAGCAGCTACGACGTGGTTCACACCGCGATCGTCGGCCAGACCGCCGGAGTACGCCTTATGAAGGCTGAAAGCGACGCCAAGACCGTGGCCGGCAAGGCGGCGCTGGCCGAAGCGGTCGCGGACGGAGAGGTGCGGGAGAGGAGCGCGCGTGCGATCGATGCGGCGCCGTCCACCAGCTGCAGAACCAGCGATGCAGTCATGGCTGCCAAAGGAGAACTATGATGCGCTACATGATACTCGGCGCCGCGTTGATTTTGGCCGGATGCGCGGCGAAGCGAACGCCGCCGCCCGCGATCGAGGTCCGCGTCGAGCGCGTCGATGTGCCCATCCCGGTGCCTTGCGTCGATCGCTCGGACATACCCGCATCGCCAGCGCACGTTGGCGACAAGCTAAACCGCGATGCGGGGCACGATAGCAACATTCTAGCAGCGGCGAACCTGCGGCTGCGCAACGCCTTCGACAAGGCCGTGGCGCTGCTCATGGCGTGCGTGCGGTAATGGCTGCAACTTCAGCGCGCATCGGCTTCATCATGACGGATCTTCGCCGGGCCGTTTCGGAGAGCCCCGAGACCAAGGCGCGGTATGGCGACGACGCGCGGCAAAGCGAGGACCCGATCGAGACCTTTTTCGATAGCGTGGCGGATGCGCAAAAGATCGCCGATGAGAGGCAAGCGCTGCTGTCTCGCGAACGACGGCGCTTCAAGGTCACCGCAAAGGCGGCCGATGAGTTCGCGCATGTTGACGTCGCAGACGGGATTCCTGTCGCCCGTTACGTCGACCGAGAGGCCGATGCCGACACCAAGATGCTGGTTGCCGACATCATCATCGATCTTGGCCGCCAGTCGTCCATCACCACGCTCTGGGGGTAACCGTGGCCCAAATCCGCAAGCCGTTCTTCGTTCTGCCGCTCGATTTGGGCACAATGGTCTGCAGCGCTGCCGTGGCGGGGCACCCGGTCTTCAATCTGAACCGGCACAAGGCAATCGGCCTGACTTGGCAGGCGGATGCCACTGAAGGTCTCTGGGCGCGTGGGGCTTTACCTGCCCCGGCCTCGATCGACTTTGCGGCGATGGTCTCGGCTAACGCTCAGCCAGGCACTTACTATCGTATCCGCCTTGGCGATACGCAGGCGCAGGTCGACGGCGGCGCGGCGCCGTACGACAGCGGCCCGCTGCCATTCATCAGTCCTGCCATCACCCGTGAGGACGGCCTATACCACTCGCATCTGGAGTTGCCGCTGCAGACTGCGCGATGGTGGCGCATCGATGTCTCAGGCCATCTCGGAACCTTCGAGGCTTCGCAGCTCGTGCTGGGTCAGAAGCGAGAGCCCAGCAGGTTCTACAACTTCGATTGGGAGTATGGCGTCAAGGATCTGGGGGACCTGACCATTGGCCCATGGGGCGTGATGGACGAGCAGCCCGGCCTCATCTTCCGAACGCTTAGCTTCACTCTGGCATGGCAGTCGGAGGCCGAATTCGAAGGCGTGTTCCGGCCGCTGATCGAGCGTGTGGGACGGAGAGGCATCATCTACTGTGCCTTCGATCCCGAGCCCACGGCCTATCGCCAGGCGCGCACCTTCATGGGCGTATTCGACAAGCCGCCGTTCGCGAAGGGCGTGCGGAAACCACGCACCTTCACTCAGGACTTCGTCATCACCTCGATGATCTGACTTCGCCGGTAGGCCTCTCCTTGCCGGCGCAGGGCGGGGTGGCAGAGGGCACGCTGTCACCCCGTCACCCAATATGGTTTCACTTTCAGTCGAGGATAGTCTTACGACGCTCGGATTTACGAGCAAGGTCTTCACATGCGTTTAGAAGGGATGCGACCGCACTCGAATAGAGGCGGTATTTCTCGTCATGTTGCGCATTTAACGCACCTTGCTCATCGAGCTTCTCCGATTGCCGAATGCGCAATGCCCAGACAAGCATAACGGCAGTGTTCTCAGATACGCGTGCAGCTGCCTCGCGCAACTCCGGAAAATAGACCCGGATCGTCGCATACATTTGTGGCGTATCCGGAATCGGGTCAGGAAGGTCCATGTCGTTGACGCCATTCCGACAGGATTGATCCACCCACTCATGGTGGGCGAAAATGTTCAGGACCAGCTTTTCCAAGCGGAGTTTCTTAGCTTGGCTGTCTTCGCGACGAACCTTCAAATAATGCGCCAGGGGCGGCCCGACCAAGCCACCAGCAACAGCGATAAAGCCGCCAACGACAACGGGCGCTAGTTGAGACAGCATCGTCATGCCACGTCCTTCCTAAGCGACCACCTCAGCTTCTTCGTAACCATCGACCGGGCGCGCATGTGCCAGTCGAAAGCGTCCATCACGGCGAAGCGCATCGCAGCCTCGTCGTCTTGCCGCTCTACCACGGTAGCCCTCACCACATCGAGACCGTCCCTATCGGTAGGGGTCGACGTCGTCACGGCGATCCACGCACCGCCGGCGGTCTGGAATAGCTCTAGGGCAATCCGTAGCGGCTCGCGCCCGCGGATCTCGAACTCGTCGCTGCACAGCAGCCGTGCCCAGGCTTCTATGGTAGGCCCTTTGGCCTGGACAATCTCCAGCCGTTCGTAGCCCTCCTGCTGCTCGGCGCGCTTTAGGGCCCGGCGAACGTCCTGTTTCGCGCGGGAGATGATCGAGGTGATCTCCTGCTTGGCCTGGTCGTCCAGCTGATTGATCGGATTCGGCAATTCGACAATCACGTCGACGCCATCCGACTGCTTCACGTTCGACTTCATGCCGCCTTCCTCCAGTGATGTGCGTTGGTCTGCTTGACCTTCTGCCAAGCTGCGTTCCGATTTCGCCGGTAGGGGGCCTCAGCATCCTTGAGCATGAGCCCTTCCCCCTTTGTGGCCCAGACGCGCCGAGCCTCCCCCAGAACGTCCCCCACATCGGACACCCACAGATCCGGCAGAATGGGGCAGCTGGTGCGCCAGGCATCGTCTCCACGACTGCCGGGGCGCCATTCCCACGATAGGGCCTCGTCGTCGTCCACTGCGCGCGCCAGATCCTGCAGCCGGGCCTTACGAGCGTAGAGGGGCAAATCGGTCCCGCCTGCATTCCACTCGTCGAGGGATAGGCAATCGAAGAGATGGAAGACCCCGGCCTCCCCTCCCCGTCGCCAGCCGCCCTCGCACCATGCCTTTGTCGCGGCGAGCGATCCATCGACCTGGAATTCGCCGTCAAAGACCATGGCCTGCCCAGCGGCGCGCTCCATCAGCGCAAGACGATAGAGGATGTGGCCAGCCCCCTCGATGAGCTGTCCTCGGCGCGTGAACAGGCGCGGAACACCATCGATGCCTGCGCAACGCAGCCCTCTCCAGCCGTCCCGCTTTTCCTCGGCCATGAGGCCGTCGGCCGGCATATCCCCGCGCCAGTCGACGGCAAGTTGGCATAGGCTGTCCGGCATGTCCGTTCCTTTCGATGCTCTGCGAATCCGGCCGGGGCGAGCGAGCCCGGCGCGCTATGAATACGCGCCCCGTTTATGCCGCGATAGGGGGGTGTCGACGCTGGCCTCGACACCCCGACTTCACCGATAGAGCTATGCCGCGATGCTCAGCCGCCGCACCGCCGCCTCCGCTTTCGTCACACGCGACACCATGGTTTCGAATTGGTCCGCCATCTGCTCGAGCGCCATCGTCTGCCGATCGGCGCGGGCCGTGACCGCGGCAAGCGCGGTGCGCGCCTGGTCGCGTTCCTGAACCAGCCGGGCAAGATCGCTCGCGCGTTCCGGCATGCATGGGTCCGCCATATCCCGGCGTAGCTGGGCAATAGCTGCGTTTGCCGCGTCCAGCGCCCGGCTTTTCAGGTCGGCCTCTGCTCGACTGGCCGCGATCATGCGGCGAGCGCGCTGCGCGGCGGCAAGGCGCCGGTTCCGGCCTTTCCTCCCGTTGCGCGCTTCATCTGCCCATTTCTCCATGTTCGTATGCTTCGCCACGAGCTGAGCCTCGAGGTTTTGAACCTTCGCCACGAACCCGGCGCGAAGATCTTCGGCGCGCTTATCCGCCGTCCGTGCGGCCTCTTCCGCTTGCCGGGCCGTGCGGTTGGCTACGCGTCGTCCGTTCCGTTCGGCCCATGCCCGCCGGATTGAACGCTCATGCGCGGCGGTGCGCTGCGCGCGCGGTAGGCGCGCTGCAGTGCGCGGCTCGCGCGCGGTAGGGGCGTACTCAGACTTCACCGATAGGGCCGCGATTGTACGCTCGAGCGCTTCGACCCTGGCTGCTATCTCGGAAAGATCGATAGGGGCGGTATCGAGCATGCCAGCTTCGCTTGGTCCAATGGCGTCAATTTCCGGCTCAGGGGCACCGCTGAGCGCTTCGACCGGCTGCGAAGCGTCTGCGGTAGGGGCAGCATCCTCGCACGGCTGCAGACCCAGCAGGGCGGCAACGTTGTCGCGCATGCCGTAACTGTTGTTGATGGCCGCGATCGGCACGACGCCATGGCGCACAATGATTGCGAACCACTCCGGAATTAGGTGGTCGCTGGCATAGTGCGTTTCGGGATAATCCCCCCGATATGCAGGCCGATAGCTCCGGCGCCCATAATAGGCTCGCGTGGCCAGATCTTTGTCAGCGGCCAGGCGCCAAGAGATATAGCTAGCGACCATCCCGCCATCCCCCTCTTCAAAACAGTTATCCAAAGCGCGGCGCCCCATGCCCGGTTTTTCGCCGGTCAACATTTGCAATGCACGGTTGCCGCGCCCAATGGCACCGCGCGTAAACTTGGGTACGTCTGCGGTAGGGGGTGCCACTGCAGCAGCGGCCGGTGCGGGTGATGTTGCCGGATCAACCGGCACAGGCGCGACATTGCGCCGCGTGGCCTTGACCGGCTCCAGCCCGCACCAGTCACGCACCTGTTTCGCCGTCGCCGGGATCCCCCCGCGCTTGTCCTGCGGTAGGGTCATGGTGCGCATCACGTTGCCTGCATCGTCCAGCAGCTCACACGTCGCCACTTGGGCTTGGCCATACCCAGGCATATCCACGATATAGCGGCATTCCGCACGGCTCCAGATGCCGGCAAGATGATACTCCACGCCGGGCGGAACGTGCACGCCGTCGCGCTCTGCAATCCAATCTAGATAGGCGCGCATTTCATCGGCCGTGGCGGCGCGGGGCTTGGGGTTCAGATTGTTGCATCCCCGGTGCACGTCAAAAAGGTTCATAGTCTGTAATCCTTCTATGCCCTGTGTTGCACCCGGCGCGCGGGCAGTGCGCCGGGGAGGCTGGCGCCTTCACTGAACCGGGCGGGCCGATGCAGAGAGGGCGCCCGGCGCGCGATTAGCGCGCCGGGCCGACTAGGTTAGGCATGCCTATCTGCTAGGACGTCGGAGCAAGGATCCGCGCTGCATGCATGTTCGGGACGCCCGCATGCTTCACATGGGAAATCGTCGATACGAGAGATGATGGCGCGGAACGCTTCAATTGCGTTCATTAGGCTATCGCCGTCGTTCGCATCGCTGGCGCCGACGGCATCCCGGATCGCTTCCAGCATGGCCGGCGCTTCATCGCGTGCATAATCGTGCGGGCCATATTCCGTGACCGATGCCGCGTCGCCAAGCTCCCATAGGAATGTGCAGCTCTTACCCCACGCCTCGCACAAACGAGACACGGCGATACTTTCGGCATACGACGAGCCGCCGCAATCCTCGCAATCGCAAGGGTCCAGCCGATCGACGATATGCCCAGACGCGCGGTGGACGATCAACGCGCCATGGCTGCCCACGATTTGGATGAGCTGGCTTTCTGCGGTCATGTCCTCAACCCTCCACAATCCGGCGCGTGTGGGCATCATTGGCTGCGATTGCGGCCGTGCACAGGTCGCGTGCTTCCGCGACCATCGGGCCGTTGTATTCCGTGTCGGCGCGTTCGCAGCGATGGCGAACACCCAGCATGAAGCCCCTCAGATAGCCGGCGCGAATATGGAATAGCTGGCGCGCGGGCTTGTCGGGATTGTCCAGACCGTCCGCCCACGCCTTGCAGATCATCGCGCGCGCCCAGACCGAACGCTGCGACGAATCGGACGGGGCTTGCTGTCGCTCTTCACGCTCTGCAGCGCGCCATTCGCCGGCATCGGTCCAGTT
The DNA here is from genome assembly GCF_036803765.1 of Novosphingobium sp. GTDB lineage: Bacteria > Pseudomonadota > Alphaproteobacteria > Sphingomonadales > Sphingomonadaceae > Novosphingobium. The sequence continues at coordinate 69,875 of NZ_DAIRTS010000020.1, read as the reverse complement.
GGTGCAATCGCAGAGATGCGCGATTGAGCGCCACGCCGCATTGATCGCTGCGACTTCGCACTTTGTGAAATCTGCCATGGTCATTCCTTCAATGGCCGGGGAGACGCGCGCCGGATGGCCGGGCCGGCGCGCCAAGGGATTAACGGAGAGAGAGGGCGGCGCGGCGCTCGGCGCGCTCTTGCGCCAGCTCGAGCCGAAAGCGCCGAAGGTTAAGCCGGTTCAACTCCGCAAGGGCTTTGTGCGCGCGCCAGTATTCGAAGTGCGCGGCGCGCCAATCGGGGCGGGCCTTGACCGCGTCCGGGGTAAGACCGAACCGCCCCGAACCGGTGCCGGGGATGCGGGCTAGTCTCTCGCTTGCGTCGCGCATTTGACGTTCAAGCGATCCACGCGCGGCCCAATAGGCGAGAAACTCGGGGCTATAGCTGGCGCCGCTCATGACTGGTTGCCCTGCATGGCGCGGGAATCGGCCAACACCTGCAGCCATGGGCGAAACCAGCACTGCAGGCTGTGCCCGATTGACAGCAGGGCCACAAACCCGGCGGCTTCGAATGCCGTATGAGCAAGGATGATCAGCATCGGCCATCCCCCTCCGGGCAATAGGGGGCGTATGTGCATTCGAGCACGACATGAGACCCGGCGCGCTCGCTACTGTGGACGACGACCGCAACGCGATACCCGGCTGAACGATAGTGGTTCGCAGCCGTCTCCGCGTCGGCGGCGCCTCGCCAGTTGGCGTTAGCAACCCGCATCATGCCGGCACCTGTGCAGCCATGAGGCGGCGCGCGGCGCGAAGGTTGGCCAGCACTTGGCGCCCAACCCCTAGGGCGAATGATGCGCCGCCCAGCTCATAGGCATTGCGGCTTGCGGCAAGGGTGGCGCGGGCTGCGACGATGCGGCCCAACTCGGCCCGGCGCGCATCGGCATAGCGCCCGCGCTTGACCTGTAGAGCCATGAGGGACGGATAGGCGCCGGCATAGGGGAGCGCGGCGGCAACGGTACGTGCATGGTTCGCCATATTCTGGCCTCGTGATTGTTCGATGCCCTGTGCCCCGAAGGGAACGGCGCGGGCGTTGCCGTTGACAATCACGTAAGTGCAAAAGGATCGACGATCAATAGTAAATCACACGAAAATGCGGGTCCTCCCTACGTACAATGAAGATGATAAGCGCATAGGAACCGCGTTTTTATTGCAACTGACCTATACTTATATTTGCGTTAGTTTGAAGTTGCCCTTTGCAGCTTGCACAACTGCATGTTCGGTGCTGAAAGCCTCTTCATGCGCAGAAAGGGTGAGCGAAAGCTGAAACGGCAATGGATGCCATGGGGGCTGAACCATCCCGTGGCACGGGCAATGAGATCGGGCGATAGTTGGTTCAGGGCGTGGCAGGGCCAGGCATCGGTCATTTGGCCAAAAATCTCCCGAGAGACTGGCATACCCTTTGCCCGGCTGACCGAACTGGATCGCGGAGCGGTGCCAACTGACGCAGAAGTTGACAAACTCAGTGAGCTTTGGGGGTGTCCCCGCGAGGACATAACTCGATCCATTTCGGACTCGAAAGACTACTGATTATCCGTGGGGAAAATCCGGCTTTCTCTTTTGCCACTCTCACATGACGTGGCATCGTCGATCTATACTCAAGGGGAATCGATATGGCACGTCGCGCCCAAACCACCGCAAAAGTCTCGCATACGCCACGTCTAACGATGCCGCGCAATGAAGCTCGCGAAAGGCTCCTGTCACGTATCGAAATCGGCAACGCATTAAAAAATACGTCCATCTCAAGCTTTAATGATTATGAAGCTGCCATCAATGAGGCAGCTAAGTGGACTGATTATAACAAAGAACTCATCAGGCGTATGTTCGACAGTGATGAATACAGCACTGCTTACGGAAAGAGAGGCGTTATAGCAGTTTATTTTGGCGATGGCGATTTAAGCCGAGAAATTCGTGATTTTAAGTCTTCACAGGGTGACCGCATAACCTATTTGGAGTCCTTGGCGGGCCGGCTAGACTTAGTTGACGAAGCTGAGGGCGTTGACTTTGGACAAGGACAGAGCCTGCCCAGTAAGGCAGAGCAAGCTCGTGCCCGCACCAACTCTCGCAAGGTGTTTCTCGTGCATGGGCGCGATGAAGAGGCCAAAGCGATCGTAGCGCGCTTCTTGGAAAAGTGCGACTTGGAGCCCATCATCCTACATGAACAGGCTGATCAAGGCCGAACAATCATTGAAAAATTCGAGGTATTTTCCGATGTTCCATTTGCTGTTGTTCTTCTAACTCCTGACGATGTCGGCGGATTGAAGCCGCGCGGAGGCGAAGCCGGCGTCATGACTGAAAGGTCAAGACAGAATGTAGTCTTAGAGCTAGGCTATTTCTTGGGAGCGCTCGGCCGGAAAAACGTTTCAGCACTTAGGCGGGGCGATGTAGAACTTCCTTCTGATTACGGAGGAGTGATCTATACGCCGTTCGATGCTGGTGGGGCGTGGAAGATGAGGCTCGCTAAAGAAATAAAGGCATCAGGCATCTACAAGGCCCTAGACGGATAGGCAATTAAACGTGTCCGACCACTTTCAGAATATGAAAAGCGCCCGCAGAGCTCAACCTACGGGCGCGCCACCTTCGATTAAGTCGAAAACGATTTACGCTTCACCATCGTCTTTTGCGATCGCATCGAGCTCGTAGAGATGATCAGGGGTGAGCTTGCGTCCGTGATTGTCCTTGATCACCATCATCACCACCTTTTCCACTCTCTCCTCATATTCCTTGATCGCTTCCCCAGCGGTTGCGACCGTAATTTTGTCAGACCCATTTGGAGCGGTCCAAGTCAACGTGAATGGCATTTTTCCTCCGAGAATCGACCAACGGTGGTACGGTGCTGGAAGAATGTGCGCTGCAACGATTGAATTGCAAGGCATTGGGGTAGCATTACTTGCTTACCGGCCTTGGGATCGTAGACCATAGCAAATTTCCCCAACTCGGTTCGCCATGGCAGCATTCATTAAGCCGATGTGGCACTCCTTGGTGGTGATCCCAAGTTGTTGGGCCAGCCACTTGTAGCCCCTCCCCCGGGCGACGTTCGGTTTGAGCCCCGAGATCTCGGCGCGCCTGCGCCAAAGAGGATCAAATGCGGCGTGGGCCTCTTCGCGCGCGCGCCTCGTTGCTGCTCCCGCCGGAGTGCCCACTGCGAAGAGGTTGGGGTGGGTGCCGCAGTAGGCGCCGCATCGACAACGCCACAACCACTTACCGGCCAGATCTGGTCGGTGCGGGTAGACGACGGCCCCACTCGCCAAAGCTACGCCGCCTGGCTCGCATCCCTCACCGCAAGCCGGCGCGATCTTGGCCAGCGCTTCCGGCGTGAAGTCGGCCGGATCGACAAGGTATTCGGTCATGATGGCCTGCTGATCACATAGGCGAATAAGGCTAGCTGATAGCCCTGCCCCGGAAACTCGATGTCGAGCGCGAGGCATTCGGGACAGCGGCAGCGCAAAGGATCTTCGACCTGACGTACGATCGGCGCTGCACGGGCAAGTTCGCGCACCACTTCCGCCGCTGCCGGCCGCAGCTGGGCACCGCAGATCGCGCGCGCCCAGGCCCTACGAATGGGGCCCGCTACCATGCGTCATCGCGCTGGCATTTGCCACACTGGTGGAGCGATCTACATTCCGGATCGTCATAAGGGCATTTCCACTCGAAAAGCGGCTCTACCCTGGCCCAAATCGTTCCGCACAATTTCTGTAAGCTATTGATAATTGCCTGCCCGAAATGCATGCTTTCCGCAGCAGGATCGGCCTTAGAGCCCGCTTCAATCCGGTTTTTGGTACCGGCATTCGCAGGTTCGAATCCTGCCGCCCCAGCCAGGTTGCAACGCAGCGCTCTTCAAGTCTGCGCAAGACCCTTGCAACACCCCCGCATATTCGAGAATGTGCGACGCATGTTCACGCACCTTGACGCAGACCAGCGTAGCGCGTTTGGGGGCCTTCGGGGGCCTTTGCGGTTTTGACCGACGCGCATTGCAGGCAGGCTCTTGCCGGCGAGAAGGAGCGCAAGCTGACCGATGCGCGTGGCCTATTCCTGCGCATCAGCCCGACCGGGTCAAAGTCGTGGTGCTGGAAGTATCGCTCGGGCGAAGGCGAGAAGCGACCCTTTCCCATTGATCTCGCTCGAAGCGGCAAGAGCGGCGCGATACAGCCACAGCCCCGTTTCTGGCGGGGGTAGATCCTGGCCAGGCGAAGGGGTGAGAGAAACAGCGCACGACCGTGGGCGAAACGTTCGAAGAGGTCGCCAAGGCCTGGTTCGATTCCAAGAATGCCCGGCGCTATGACTTTGGCTGCAAGTTCGGGCGCGATAGGCATCCGGCCGCGCCAGCCCGATAGCGGCGGTCGGCGATCTCGACGCCCTCGCCCAGCAATGGCCCGAGCAAACGATAGGCGTCGAGCGGACGCGGGGCGTTCGGATCGGCAGACGGCCGTAGATCCCAGCCATGATCGCGCCGCACTTGCCCCAGTTGCCCCGATGCCAGCAGGGCCGCCGTGGATGGCGCCGCGAACGATCCGGCATCCGGAGCAACCCACAGCGCGTCGGCCTCGCACGCCAGCTCGCAAAGGTAGCACGTCTGGCAAGCCTCGACGGCGGTGATGATCGGGACGCCATTTGCACCGGGTTCGAAGACGCGTGTCGGGCATTGCTCGACGCAGGCGTTGCAGCCGGTACAGCGTTCGGCGACCAGGGCCGCGATCATGCGATTGTCTCGAGCCTGCGGTTCGCGCGCGTCGACGGCCGGGTCCAGACGTGGTCGAGGCCGCCGACAAGCAGGCGATGCGCCTGGGCGGGGTCTTGGTCGGGCAGGTCGACACGCACTGCGATCCCGCGCGTCTCGCGCCGGGCGATCGCCGCGGCGTTGCACCAGCGGGCCGTGGCGGCCATCGCCGCCGTGGCGCGCAGTTCCATCCGCGCGCGCGGGGTGTCTCCGGCCGCGTCGCCGTGGTCGGCAATCAAGGCCCATGCCTCACCGATCTCGGCCTGCGAAACCGCAAGGTTCGCGGCATTGCGCCACAAGGCCCGGTCGAGCCCGTGCATCGCATGTTCGACCACCTTCTGCACGGGCGCCGGCGCGATCGGCTTAGGCGTCTTTCGGGGTCGCAGGCCTGCGCGCCCCAGCGGCACGGCGGCGGCGGGGACACCGTGGTGCCGCCGCCGGGCCGCGGCGATCCCTGCGATGCGGCCTGAGGCGAGCGCCCATGCCGAATTGACGGCGCCGCCACCACTGATCGCGCCCGCGACCAATTCGCGGGTTGCGGCATCGCCCGCGGCGAAAAGACCCGGCACGCCCGTCCCGCAATCGGCATCGGCGATCGCAATGCCGCCGGTGCCGCGGATCGTGCCCTCGCCATAGAGGCGTATCGGGAAACGGTCGCGGAACGGGTCGATTCCCCGACGCTCGAATGCCGCCATGGTCAGGGGCTGTATATGGCGCAGCACGCCCGGCAGGCCAGCCGGCGCATCGGAAAGGTCGGCCAGGACCGGACCATCAAGGAGCGCGGCGCCGAGGGCCTGGTAATGCGCATGGCCGGCCTTGAGTGAGGGTATCGCCAGTTCGCGCCCGTCCTGCCGATAGAAACGCGCCGCCGGGTACGGCAACGTGCGCGTGCAGGCCCAGGTAGGCGAGAGCGACCAGGCGATCGAGAACTCCATGCCCGACATCGCCGCCCCGGCTTCGGCGGCCATCAGTTGGCCATCGCCGGTCTGCGTGTGGCTGCCGATCAGGCCGGAGCGGAATGCACAGCCGCCCGTGGCCAGGATCGTGGCGCGGGAATGGATTTCCCAATCATAGCCGTGGGCAAGCGAAACCCCCTTCGCACCGGTCACCGCGCCGTCACGGTCAGCCAGCAGTTCAAGCGCGGGATGATGGTCGAACACGGCAACCCCGGCTGCCACGCACATCCGCCGCAGCGCGCGCATGTATTCCGGGCCGCGCACGCCATGCACGTATCGCCCGCCCTGGCCGTCGCTGCCGAACGGATACCACGGAGCGATGGTGGGCAGGTATCGCCAGGTCAGGTCCAGCACCCGGTCCATCCAGGCCTGCTCGGCAAGCCCTTCAGTCCGTCCGAGCTGCCGCGCGATCGCACCCTCGCGATCTTCGGGCGCCACATACCAGTGGCCAGGCCCGCCACTGGCCGTGACCCCGCTGGTGCCCATTGCCCCCTTGTCGACGATGACGACGGCGGCGCCAGCCTCGGCAGCGGCAAGCGCAGCCCAGGCAGCCGCCATGCCCCCACCGATGATGAGGACGTCGGTGCGCAGCACCAGCGGGGCCATGCTCATTCTGCGGCTTGGGCGAACGCCTCGGCGGCATGGCGATGCGCCGGAACCGGAATGCCGAGATGCTCGCGCAGCGTGCGCCCGGCGTAATCCTTGCGGAACAAGCCGCGCTCTTGCAGGATCGGCACTACCTGCTCGCGGAACAGCGCGAAGTCTGCCGGACGCGTGACGCGCAAGTTGAAGCCATCGGCAGCCCGACCGAGGAACCACCGCTCGATCTGGTCGGCAATGGTCTTGGGAGAGCCGACGAAATCACTACGCCAGTGACCGAAGCGCCAGGCCGTCTGGCGCAGGGTCAGGCTTTCGGCGGCGGCGGTCGCAACGATGCGCTCGGCATAGCCCTTGTAGCTGTTGAGCGAGAGACTCGACACATCGGGGAACGGCCCGTCGGGGTCGTATTGCGCAAAGTCGTGATAGTTGAACGCCCGGCCCAGCTGCACCAGCAGCTTGCCGAAATCGAGCGCGTCTTCCTGCGCGCGGGCAATGGCCTGGGCCTCTTCGTCGGTTTCCGCGATGATCGGGGACAGGCCCGGCAGCACCTGAATGTGTTCTGGATCGCGGCCCAGGGCTGCGGCCCGCGCCTTGAGGTCGGCGTAATAGGCCTGCCCAGCGGCAAGGTCGCTGGCGATGGTAAACGTGCCGTCGGCAATCGCCGCGCCCAGGTCGCGCCCCTGTGTGCTGTCCCCGGCCTGGAAGATCACCGGTTGCCCCTGCGGCGACCGGGTCAGCGCCAGAGGGCCGGCGACGGCGAAGAATTCGCCCTTGTGATCGAGGCGATGCTGCTTGCTCTTGTCAAGGAACACGCCCGCCGCCTTGTCGGCCACGAAAGCGTCGTCCTCGTAGCTGTCCCACAGCCCCTGCACCACGTCGACGAATTCGCGCGCGCGGGCATAGCGTTCGGCGTGGGGGAAGTGCGCATCGCGGCCGTAGTTTCCGGCCGCGCCTTCGAGCCCGGTGGTGACCACATTCCAGCCCGCGCGACCCTTGCTGATATGGTCGAGCGAGCCGAACTGGCGGGCGACGTTGTACGGCTCCCAGTAGGATGTCGTCAGCGTGCCGACGAGACCGATGTGGCTGGTCGCCACGGCAAGCGCCGAGAGCAAGGTCAGCGGTTCGAGCCGGTTGAGGAAATGGGGCGCGGTGTCAGGCGTGATGTAAGGGCTGTCGACGATGAACACGAGGTCGAACTTCGCCGCCTCGGCGAGGCGCGCCTGCTCGATGTACCAGTCGATGTCGATGCTGGCATTGGCCGGGAGCGCGGGATCGCGCCAGGCTTGCTGATCGGTGCCGACGCCCTCGAGGATGGCGCCAAGATGCAGGTGTCGCGGCTGTGGCATGAATTGTCCTCCTGTTTGGTGCAAACCTAGAAGAGGAGCCTGTGCGCAGCACAACGAGCATTGCTGATAGGCACTTTGAAGACCCTCAACCTCACATCGAGGGGTCGCCCGGCGACGGCACAGTATGAGCGATGGAAATGGACCGGGGTGGCGCCGCCTGCGCAAGGGCCGTCCCACCTATTTGCCAAGCACAATATATGCGCGCAGCAAATGAGCCTGGAAAATATTCTCAATTTAATCGGTAGAGTTTGTCTTTTAGCCACCCCCTCCTGCGGTGACCAGCGGGGTTTGCATGGTCGCTGCCAGGATCTCGATTTGGGGGGAAACCATGAAATCCGCATATTTGCTGACCTCGGCGCTCGCACTGGCAACGCCGGCCGTCGCTTACGCCGCCGCACCCGCGCCGGAGCCTGCCATCGCCAGTGCCGATGCGCCGCCCGCAACCGATACCGACATCATCGTGACCGGCACGCGTACCACCGGCACGCGGGCCGCGGATAGCGCCGCGCCGATCCAGATCGTCGGGGCCAGCAGCATCGACAATGTGGGCCAGCGCGATCTGCGCCAAGTGCTCGGCCAGAACCTTCCGAGCCTTGGCACGCAATCGTTCGGCGGGGACGCTGCAAACCTCACGCTCAATGTCGCGCTGCGCGGCATCAGCCCCAACGACACGCTGGTATTGGTCAACGGTAAGCGCCGCCATTTCACCGCCAATCTCGCGGTCCTGGGTGGGAGCCCCTATTCGGGCGCGGCGACGACCGATCTCAGCTTCATCCCGACCGGCTCGATCGGACGCGTAGAGGTTCTGCAGGATGGCGCGGCGGCGCAATACGGTTCGGATGCCATCGCCGGTGTCGTCAATATCATCCTGCGCAACGATGACCACGGCGGCCAGCTCTCGCTGACCGGCGGGCAGTTCTACAAGGGCGATGGCAAGACCGTCGAAGCCAGCTTCAACAACGGCTTCAAGCTCGGCGATCGCGGATTCCTCAATGTCACCGGCGAGTACCGTTTCCACGACTATACCCAGCGCGGAACCTACGATTATCGCTTCTTCAACCCCGATGGCTCGCTGCGCAGCACGGTCAGTGCCTTGAATGCCGCCGGCCTCAAGGGCGCGCCGAACTATCCCTACGTCAACCGCATCCTGGGCGATGCGCGGTCCCAGCTGTGGAACCTGGCGTTCAACGCCGGCTACGACGTGACGGATGGCGTCCACGCCTACGCTTTTGGCAATTACGGCCGCCGCACCGCCTCTGCCCGGCAGAACTATCGCGCGCCCAGCCGCTACACCGGCACCGATGCCAACGGACAGACGGTCGTGCCTTTCCCGAACGGCTTCACCCCGCGCATCGCGCTCGACGAGGAAGATTTCTCGTTGACCGCGGGGCTGTCGGGTGAAGCGGATGGCTGGACTTGGGACGGCTCGCTGACCTACGGCCGCGTGGCGGACGCGCTCTACACCCGGGACTCGATCAATGCCGCGGTCTGGCTTCCCGTGCAGAAGGCGAGCGCCGCGCCGGTACGCCCGCAGACCAACTATTACGATGGCACGCTCACCAACAGCGAGTGGGTCGCGGACCTTGGCCTCACGCACGAGGTCGACCTCGGGCTGGCCAAGCCACTGACGCTGGCGATCGGCGGGCAGTACCGCGACGGCAAGTACGGCATCCAGAACGGCGAACTGGGCGCCTATTACCAAGGCGGTCCTGCAGCTTACCCGGGTTTTGGCCCGAGTGATGCTGGCACGAACGGGCGCCGGACTTGGGCCGGATATATCGATGCCGCCCTTGACCCGGTCGAGGGGCTGCACGTCGACCTGGCCGGGCGCTACGAGCACTATTCCGATTTTGGATCGGTCTGGACCGGCAAGGCGACGGCCCGCTACGATTTCAGCCCCGCGTTCGGTCTGCGCGGTACGGTGTCGAACGGCTTCCGTGCCCCCACGCTCGCCGAGCAATACTATTCGTCCACCAACGTCAGTCCGAACTCGATCTACGCGCAACTCGCGCCGAATTCGCCGGCGGTGGCGGCGCTGGGCTTCGGCAAGCTCAAGCCAGAGAAATCGACCAACCTGTCCGCCGGCTTCGTCGCTCATCCCGGTGGCAGTCTGCAGCTGACGGTCGATGCCTATCAGATCAAGATCACCAATCGCATCGTCGCCTCGGGCGGGATCGTCGGCTACTCGGCCGGCTTCGGCAGCAACGGTGTCGTAGCGCCGGCGGTCCTTGCGACCCTGGCGGCGCGCGGTCTCATCGCCAGCACCGACCCGGCGGTCGTGGCGGCCAGCGGCTACAGCTTCTTCGGCCTCAACCTCTTCACCAACGGCGCCGACACGCGCACCCGCGGGATCGAGGCGACGCTGAACGCGACCACCCGCCTCGACGGCGGCGATCGCATCGACTGGTCGCTCGGGTTCAATTACAACCGGACAAAGGTCACGCGCGTCGCCAGCCTCCCGGCGGCGGTCTATAACGCCGCTTTCGGCCAGACCACGCTGCTCACGCGTAACGCCCTCGACGCACTGACCACGGCGACGCCGCGGGTGAAGGTCATCGCCGGCGCGCTGGTCAATCACGGCCCGCTGTCGTTGAACCTGCGCGAGACGCTCTATGGCGTCACCCGCCAGCATGTCAGCCTGGATGGCACGGGTTCGGGCAACACCGTCGTCGGGACGCCCACGACGCTGATTACCGACATCAACCTGGGGTGGAAGGCCACGTCTGCCTTCCGCATCGACGTGGGTGCCAACAATCTGCTCAACCACAAGGCGACCACGGCACCTTCGGTGGTCAACGGCGGGGTGGCGCAGCCGGTCGATGGCAGCAACGTCCTGGAACGGCCGCTGTCGCTGGCGCCGTGGGGCATCAACGGGGGCTATTACTACGCCCGCGTCACGCTCTCGTTCTGATCCCTCGCAGCAAGGACAAGACGCCATGATCGACCGGCGATCCCTGTTGACCGCGCTGGGCGCGGCCACCGTCACGCTCGGCCTGCCCGGCCGCAGCCTGGCCAAACCGCTCGTACCCGGCAAGGCACCACCGCGGGTGGTGGTGCTGGGCGCAGGGATCGCCGGCCTCGTCGCCGCCCGGGAACTCGAACGGTCGGGTGCCAGCGTGACCGTGCTCGAGGCGCGAAGCCGCGTCGGCGGACGCGTCTGGACCGTTCGCGGCGGCGACCGATTCACCGATACGGACGGCAACACGCAGACCGTCGGCTTCTCGCCCGGTCTGTACCAGAACGCCGGCGCGGCGCGGTTGCCCAGCCATCACGAAGGCGTCCTCGGCCTGATCCGCGAGCTTGGCGTACCGATCGAACCCTTGGTCAACGCCAGCCGCAGCGCGTACCTTTCCGACGAGCACGGCACCTTGCGTCTGCGCGAGGCAAGCTACGACTTGCGCGGCCACCTCTCGGCGCTGCTGGAGCAGGCGCTGCGCAAGGGCACGTTCGACGTCGATCTCGATACCCCCACGCGCCAGGCGCTGGCCAAGTTCCTGACGGCCTATGGCGATCTGGGTGACGATGGCCTGTTCCACGGGACGGCGCGCGCGGGCCTGCTCAGCCCGCCCGGGGCCACACCGCGCGACCTGCAACGGGCCGTCGCACCGCGCAGCCTTGACGACATTCTGGCTCATCCGGCCTTGCCGTTCATTCTCTTCGACGACGACATCCTGATGCAGACCACGATGGTCGCGCCGCGCGGCGGGATGGATGCCTTTCCCAAGGCGCTGGCCGCCAGCCTGCGCCATCCCGTGGTGCGCGAGGCGCAAGTCACCGCGATCCGGCGTGCCGGAGATGGCGTGCGTATCGAGTGGCGCGACGCAGCCGGCCGAGCGCAGGCGACGCTGGCGGATCGCGCCGTTGTCACGCTGCCACTGCCGATCCTCGCGGCGATCCCCTCGGATTTCACAGCGGCTGTCAGCGCGGCGATCTCCGGCGTGCGTCTGGCCGATTCGGTCAAGGTGGCCTTCGAAAGCACACCATTCTGGGAGGCCGACCAGATCTATGGCGGGCTGTCGTTCGTGGGCGGAGAGACCGGCGTGATCTGGTATCCCTCCGACCGGTTCCAGGCGCCCAGGCAGGTCCTGCTCGCGGCCTATACCGCGACCCCGGCTGGTGCCCATGCCTTTGCCGCGCGCCCTGTCGCAGAACAAATCGCGCTTTCCCGCGCGGCGGTCGAGAAACTTCACCCTGGCCATGGCAAAGACCTCGTCAACCCCGTGGTGATCAACTGGCGCAAGCAACCCTTCAGCCTTGGCCCGTGGCTCGAATGGGGACGCGACGGCAACGATCCCGCAATGCTCGACCGCCTGAACCAGGGCGATGGTCCCTTCGTTTTCGCCGGCAGCCACCTGTCTGCCTATAGCGGTCACTGGCAGGAGGGCGCGGTATTGTCCGCCCGGCGTGCGGTGGGCCTGCTGACCAATCCCGTTTCCCAGGCATCGTGAAGGAGATGACGACCATGCCGATCCTGAAGTTCGCCCGCAAAGTCTGGGCCTTGCCCGCACTGATCCTCCCGCCCCTGGCGCTCGCCGCGCCGCTCGCGCCTGCTGCGGCGGCCGAACGAACGGCTCCGCCTGCAAAGACGGGAGCACGCGCTTCGATCGTGCGCCATCCCGCCGCCGATCCCGCCGCGCCGATTTTGGTCGGCGTAACCCTGCCCGCCGGCGCCGAGACGCTGCTGTTGAGCGGGCAGGTCCCCGCGCCCGTCGCAGCTGGAGGCGACCCTGTCGCGATCGCGACCTATGGTGACACACAGACGCAAACAGTCAGCGTTTTGCGCAAGATCGAGGCTGCCTTGAAGGCGCAAGGCTACGGCTTGGCCGATGTGGTCAAGCTAACGGTCTATCTTGTCGGTGACCCGGCCAAGGGCGGGAAACTGGATTTTGCCGGATTCTCGCAAGGCTATGCGCAGTTCTTCGGCACGCCTGGCCAGCCCAACAAGGTTGCGCGCACCACCGTGCAGGTGGCGGCGCTGGCCAATCCGGGCTTCCTGGTGGAAATCGAGGCAACCGCATCTAAGGCGCCCTGACGCCGACTTGCCCAATCGGTCGATCTGGACCCCGGTGCCGCTTTTACGGTGCCGGGGTCGGTTTCTGTGCATTGGCTGCGGCATACAGTTTCGCATCGAGAAGCCCCTCGCGCCGGGCGACGATGACCGGCACCAGAATCTGACCCGCGACGTTCACCGCCGTGCGCCCCATGTCGAGGATCGGATCGACCGCGAGCAGCAGGCCGACGCCGTCCAACGGCAGGCCGAGGGTAGACAGCGTGAGCGTGAGCATCACAGTAGCACCGGTCACGCCGGCCGTGGCCGCTGAACCCAGCACTGACACCAGAACGATCAACAGATAATCGCTGGGCACCAGGGGCAGATGGTAGAACTGCGCGATGAAGATCGCCGAAACCGCGGGATAAACTGAGGCACAGCCATCCATTTTCGTCGTGGCCGCGACTGGCACGGCAAAGGCGGCATAGGCTTCGGGAACACCGAGCCGGTCGACCGTCACGGACTCGGCCAGCGGCAGCGCCGCGATCGACGAGCGCGACACGAAGGCCAGTTCGATGGCTGGCCAGGCCTTGGCGAAGAAGCGCAACGAGTTCAGCCCGTGCGCCTGCAGCAGCAGGGGATAGACGACGAACAGCACCAGGCCGAGGCCAATGTAAAGCGTCAGCGCGAACTGGCCGATGCCGACCAGCGTTCCCCAGCCATAGGTCACCACGGCATTGCCGATCAGCCCGGCGCTGCCGATCGGCGCGAGGCGCACGACCCACCCCAGCAGCCGGCGCAGCACGACGAGGACATGGCCCGCGCCGCGCAGCACCGCATCGCCGGCCTCCCCGCTCGCCAGTGCCGCAAAGCCCAGCGCAAGGCCGATGACCACGAGCTGCAGGATATTGAACCCGATGCTCGTCTTCGCGGCATCCCCGTCGACTTGAGTCGATGCGGTAATGCCGAGGAAGTTGGAAGGGATCAGCCCCTTGAGAAAATCCAGCCAGCTGCCGACCGTATGCGGCGGAGCCGCGTCTGCCAGAGAGACGCCGGTGTGCTCGCCGGGCCTTATGACGAGGCCCAGCGCGATCCCGATCGACACGGCAATCAGCGCCGTGATGGCGAACCACAGCAAGGTCTGCCCCGCCAGCCGCGCGGCATTGTTGAGATCGCGCAGCCGACCGATGCTGGCCATGATCGCGGCCAGAACCAGGGGGGCGACCAGCGCCTTGAGCAACTGGACGAAGCTCGAGCCGACGAGCGCCAGGGTGAGCGAAAGCGCATTGGGGGCACCGGCGGCGTCCGTGCCGATGGCCCGGGCGACGAAGCCGAGAGCAAGCCCCACCCCCATCCCGACGACGACCTGCAGACCAAAGCGGCCGCCCGCCGCGCGTCTCGACGAGGAACTGGTCATGGATGCTTCTCCGTAGCGGCTGCCAAGGTACCGACTGGTCGCATGTTCGTCTCCTCCACCTTACGCCGCTCGCGCAGTCAGCAAGGTGGAATCGCAGAAATCGGGGACATGCACGCGCCGGGGCAGCATGCCGTATTCGGCGAAGCGATCGGCGGCGTGCTGCACCGCGCTGAGGAACGCGTCGTCCGGCGCGGTCAGGGCCGGGCGCTCGCGGGCGACCAGTGTCCGTGCGAGCGCGCCGTCCACGCCGGTCTGGCGGGCATAGACCTGCGCATATTGATCGAGGTGGCCCCGCGCCCAGGTGTTGGCGCGCTGCAGGCGGATCAGAACATCGCCGATCGCCCGGCGCTTGTCGGGATTGGCCAGCGCTGCGTCAGATGCCGTGACGAGGGTATAGCCCGGCCCGATCCCGCGTCCGTCGCGCAGCACGCGTGCCCCGGCGGCTTCGGCACGCGCCTGGAACAGGCCAAAGGTTGCCCAGGCGGCGATCTGGCCGCTGGCGAATGCTGCGCTCGCCTCGGTCGGCAGCATGAAGCCGATCTTGACCTTGTCGAGCGGAACGTCGGCCTCCTGCAGCGCCTCGAGCAGAAGATAGTGCGCGATGCTGCCGCGGGCGCTCGACACGATGACCTGCTTGCCCGCAAGGTCGGCAATGCGGCGGATCGGCGAATTGCCCGGCACGATCACGCCCATGCTTTCGGGCGCATTGCTGCTGACGGCGACGACCTTGAGCCGGCAACCCGCCGCCACGGCGAGCACCACGGGCAGGTCTCCCGCCGGCGCAGTATCGACTGCCCCGGCGTTGAGCGCCTCGAGCAACGGCGCTGCACCGGGAAAGCTGGCCCAGGTGTAGCGGTATGATACGCCGTCGAGCGCATGCGCCGCCTCGAGCTTGGCCTGCATCAGGTGGACCTGGTCTCCCAGCACCAGACCGCCGCCCGACGTAGCGCGGCCGCACCCGCCGAGCGCGAGGGCGCCGAGGCCGGCAACGGCCCCGGCAAGCACGCCACGCCGATCAGAACTGAACGGAAATCCGGCCATAGTAGTGTCCGCCATCAGGGTTGAAGGGCGAGGGACCGTAATACCCCTGGCCGGTCTGCGGGCTACCCGGGCCATTGGTCTCGGGTCGCACGTTGAACAGGTTGGTCGCGCCGGCTTGTGCCGTGACGAAGTCGGTCACGCCCAGGCTCACGCTGGCGTCCGTGATCCACTTGTCGGCAAAGCGGCGATCGTCCCCTGCCGCGGTCCGCTGGACATAGGCGCCATACCGGGTGACCGTGGTGGACAGCCCGATGCGGCCACGCATCCAGCTGCCATTGAGCACCAGCTTGGTCGTCGGGTTGATGACGGTCAGCTCGCCCTGCTTGTCGCCGCCGAAGAAGGCCGAGCCGGCCCCCAGCAGCGACGCGCCACCCGCGCCGAACAACTGCGCCGGGACCGTGGGCAGGCGGTCGAAATGGGTCTTGTTGTAGTTGAGTGCCGCGCTGAGGTCGACGTCACCCCAGGTGCCGAGACCGTGATGATACTGCGCCACGGCGTCGAGGCCCCAGGTCGAAGTATCGGCCGCGTTGAAGAAGTATTCCACCTGCTCCACGCCGGTCAGGCCGTTCGCATTGAGGATCGCGGTGATCCCGGCGCCGAACAAGCGGCCGGTCCGCTCGATCCGATCCCGGATCTTGATGTAGTAGCCATCGACCGTCAGGTTGAAGCCCCGACCGGGATTGACCACGAAGCCCAGCCCTGCGTTCCAGCTATGCTCGGCCTTGAGGTGGCGTGCCCCCAGCAAGCCACCCAGCCGCGAGTCCGGCGTCACCAGCTTTGCGACCGTCGGCACGGCCTCGGTCAGCCCCGTCGCGGGATTGAGCACCAGCGCGGTGCGCCCGTCCGTCTGGGCATACGCGGATTGCGTGAGGGACGGCGCGCGGAAGCCCGTGCCGACCGTGCCGCGCAGGGCGAAGACCGGGCTCAGGTCCCAGCGCGAGTTCAGCTTGACGCCCACCGGGCTGCCCGAGCCGTCGCTGTAGTGCTCGGCGCGGATCGCGAGACCGAGATACCAGTCCTCGAGCGGGTAAAGCCCGAGGTCGACATAACCGGCATAGACGCGGCGCTTGGCATCGGCCTGGTCGGCGGGCGACAGCACGATGGCCCCCTGCACCACCGGCGATGCCGCCAGCCCGACGTTCCAGTCGTATTGCTGGTCACCGGGCTTGATGATGTAGCTGGCGGTCTTCCACGCCAGTTCCTGCCCGGCGAAAGTCTGGAAGCGATCGAGCCGGTATTCCGCCCCGAACGAGAATTGCAGCGGCTTGGCCAGCCCCAGATCCACCTCGCGCGTCACGTCGAGGTTGTGCGTCCATTCGGTGAAGCGGAAATTGGCAAGACTGTCCCACGCGCTCGGGCTGGTCGGGCCGAGCGCGGGGCGGATCGAGAGCTTGGAATACTGCCGGCTGCGGTTGCGGCCAAAGCTGCTCGAGGCGTCGATGTGCCAGTCGCCGATCAGCCCCTTAAAGCCGGCCGTTGCCTGGACATCGTTTTCGGAGATGTTGTTGACCGGGTAATAGCCGTTCGGAAATAGGGCGGTGAAATCCGCCGTGCCGTTGGGCCTGCGGAAATTGTTGCCGATCTGCACGTCGCGGTGGCCGAACGTTCCGAACGAGTAAAGCGTCCAGTCGGTGCCCAGCGGCAATTCGCCATTCCAGCCTGCATTCCAGGCGTGGACCTGCGGATCGCCATTGTGCGCGCCGTCCTTGTTCCACGCCGCATTGCGGGCATTGGCGGCGGTGATGTTGGCTTGGACCTGGTCGAGCGACAGACCGCTCTTGGCCGCGACCTGCGCCGGCGTGCGGTTCGAGGGGATCGAGTAGATGTTGGTGTCGGTGGCCGGCAGGTTCCACCAATTGCCGCCGCGCTCGCGGTATTCGGCCGAGAGGCGCAGGAACCCGCCGTCTCCGACTTTGAATCCATAGCCGCCCTGGATACGCCAGCTGGTGCGGTCCCCGTTGCCGATGTACTGCCGGCCATACTGCGCCGTGGCATCGAAGCCGATGCGCTTGTCCAGCTGGACATTGACGACGCCGGCGATCGCATCGGTGCCGTATTGCGCCGCGGCGGAATCCTTCAGCACCTCGATCCGCCCGATCGCACTGGTCGGGATCATGTCGAGATCGACCGCGTTCACGCCGCTCGTGTCCTGCACGGTGTTGGTCATGAACGCGCTGTTGTGCCGGCGCTTCCCGTTGACCAGCACCAGCGTATAGGCCGGGCTCAGACCGCGATTGCTGACCGGGCGCACGACCGAGAAGATGCCCGCATGCGTGCTGGCGAAGTTCATCGAGGGCAAGACGCGGGTCAGGGCCTCGCCGAATTCGGCCGCACCCGTGGTCTTGAGCTTGTCGGCGCTCACCACGTCGATCGGCGCCGGACTTTCCGCGACGGTGCGCTGCGGCCCGCCACGCAGGCCGGTGACGATAATCGCGCCGGCACCGCCACCGCTGTCGCCTATGCCGCCTTCGGCATCGGCCCCCGTCACGGCTGGTGTGCCCGGCACCGACTGTGCCCAGCTGTCCTGAACCCCCACCAGAAACGCCATGGCCGCCCCGCTCCCCAGCAGGGCCGCCCGAATTCCCCCATTACCCATGTCAAACTCTACTATATTAGTTGATAATGCCGCATCGCAATACGAAGCGTTGCGGGCCGGCACCAATGATTTGCGCACGAGGATGATTGAGCATCGCCAATGTGTGCCGTTCAGGCTGCGCGGGATGGTGAGCGCCTTGCCATCGGCGACCGTTGCGGCGGAGACCTGTCAAACTCGATTTGCTTGGCGATCGATCAAAAAGTCTCAAGGGCGCGCTTGGTTGAAATGACACCGGCCCCGCCGCACCTTCGGCGGCATGACAGCACCTCGGCAACTGCATCTCGGCGCCTTCATGCGCCCGATCTCGATCCACACCGGCGCATGGCGCTATCCGGGTGCGGTTCCGGACGCGAACTTCAACCTGGGGTTGCAGGTAGAGCTCATCCGCCGGCTCGAAGCGGCCAAGTTCGACGCGTTCTTCATGGCCGATCACCTTGCAGTGCTGAACATGCCGATCGACGCGCTCAAGCGCAGCCATACGGCCACCTCGTTCGAGCCGTTCACGCTGCTCTCGGCCCTTGCCATGGTGACCGAGCGCATCGGGCTGGTCGCCACGGCCTCGACGACATACGACGAGCCCTATCACATCGCGCGCCGCTTCGCCTCGCTCGATCACATTTCCGGCGGCCGCGCCGGGTGGAACGTGGTGACCACGGGCAACCCCGATAGCGCCGCCAATTTCGGGCAGGACGACCACCTCGAACACGCCACCCGGTACGCCCGCGCGCGCGAGTTCCACCAGGTCGTGACGGGCTTGTGGGACAGCTGGGCGGACGATGCCTTCGTGCGCGACGTGGACAGCGGCGTGTTCTTCGATCCCGGCAAGGTCCACACCCTCAATCACCAGGGCGACTTCCTGCGCGTCAAAGGCCCGCTCAACATTGCGCGACCCGTGCAAGGGTGGCCGGTGATCGTTCAGGCCGGTGCTTCGGACGCGGGCCGCCAATTGGCGGCGGAAACCGCGGAAGTCATCTTCGGCGCGTCGGACAGCCTTGCTGCCGGGCAGGAATTCTATGCCGACGTCAAAGGCCGCATGGCGGCGATCGGCCGCCACCCCGACAGCCTCAAGATCCTGCCGGCCGCGTTCGTGGTGGTGGGCGACAGCCTCGCCGAGGCCGAGGACAAGCGCGCGCGGCTCGACAGCCTCGTGCATTACGACAGCGGCATCCGCTCGCTGTCGATCATGCTCGGCCATGATGTCTCGGGCTTCGATCCCGACGGCCCCTTGCCCGATATTCCCGAGACCAACGCCAGCAAGTCGGGGCGTGAGCGGACCATCGCGCTGGCCCGCCGCGAAAACCTGACGATCCGCCAACTGGCCGCCCGCGCCGGCAGCTACGCCGGCCTGGCCTTCGTCGGCACGGCCACAACCATCGCCGATGCCATGCAGCAGTGGCTCGAGGAGAAGGGCTCGGACGGGTTCAACGTGATGTTCCCCTACGTGCCCGAGGGGGTGTTCGACTTCACCGACAAGGTCGTACCCGAACTGCAACGCCGTGGCCTGTTCCGGACCGAATACACCGGCACGACCTTGCGCGATCACCTTGGCCTCCGCCGCCCCGCGAACCGGTTCTTTCCCGGCTAGCCTAAAGAGGCCTTCGGCGGTGGACTCCGGTGACCTGCCTTGCCGAGGCCACCGGCTAAAGAAGGGCTATTGACCACAAAGGACAAACTTGTCAGCCTCAACTCAACTGGAAGGGTTGAGTTATGACGAAGTCGGTTCCGCATGACGGTATTCGCCCGGATGATCGCCCGATTGCCGTCATCGGCGGCGGTTTCAGCGGAACCCTGCTGGCGATCCATCTCGCCCGGCGGGGATCACGAGTCGTGATCGTCGAGCGGGACCCGCAGGCGCTCGGGCACGGTCTGGCCTACGGCACATGCGGGCCACAGCACCTGCTCAACGTCCGCGCCGGCAACATGAGCGCGTTTGCCGACGATCCCGGCCATTTCCTGCGCTGGCTGGGGGTGGACGAAGCCGACGCCGCCAATCGCTTTGCCACGCGCGCCACTTACGGGACGTATCTGTCGAGCCTGCTGGCGACGGCGCGCGCGACGATGCCCGATCGCATTGCGGTGGCCATCGCTGTCGCCCGCGATATCGCCCCGGCGCCGGGCGGGACGCTGGATGTCCAGTTGGATGATGGCACCATCCTGAACGCTCGTGCAGTGGTGCTGGCACAGGGCAATCTGCCGCCGCAGCGCCATCGCGCGCTCGACGGACTGGCAGGATCCGATGTGGTGCCCGATCCCTGGGCGCCGGGCGCGCTCGATGCCGTCTCACCGGACGCGCGGGTGCTGCTCGTGGGTACCGGCCTCACGGCGGTCGACGTGATCCAGACCCTGCAGGCGCGGGGACACAAGGGGCCGATCATGGCTCTGTCGCGTCGCGGGCTGATGCCGCGCGCCCACGCCGCCAGCGGGCCCAGCGTGACGCCGCAGCCGATGCCGACGGCGCGCGGCAGCGATCTGTTGCGAGCCATCCGCGCGCGCGCCACGCAAGTCGGCTGGCGCCATGCGATCGACGAACTGCGCCCGCATACGCAGGCGCTGTGGCAGGCCCATGATGGTGCGGCGCAGGCGCGCTTCCTGCGTCATGCGCGGCCATGGTGGGATGTGCATCGCCACCGCATGGCGCCGGCGCTCGCCACCCGGATCGAGAGCCTCAGGGCGCGAGGCGACCTGACGGTCGTGGCCGGCGATTTGCGACGGGTAGAGCGCGCCGCCGACGGCACGCTCGACGTAGATTGGCGGCGCCGCGGCACGAACGGGTCCGTCCGCACGGCAGTGGATGCGGTCGTCGTCTGCACGGGCCCTGGTGGCGATCCCTCGCGCAGCCGCGATCCCTTGCTGCAGACGTTGCTGGGGAAGGGATTAGCCCGCCCCTGCCCGATGAATCTCGGACTGGATGTCGACGCGCACTGGACCTTGCGCGATGCCGGGGGACAGGCCGCACTGCCCATCCACGCCATGGGCGCGCTGTCGAAGGGGCTGAACTGGGAAATGGTGGCGGTGCCCGACATCCGGCTTCAGGCGCAGCGGCTGGCCGAGCACTTGTGCCGCACCCAGGGCGCGGTTCCAGCATGAGGCTTCTAGCCCCGCCGCGTGCCGCTGTGGCACCCGGCGGGACCCGAAGCCGCACGCCGTGGATCGATCAGATGGCGTAGCCGGGCAGGTCGCGGCCGACGCGGCGCAGGACCGCGTCCCAGGCGAGCTGGTGATGCGCCTTGCGCCCCTGCGCGGCGCGGGCGACCGAGGATTGCTGGGCGATCTGGCGCAAGGCTTCCTGCTGCGCCTCTTCTGGCGCCAGCAGCACATGATCGCGCCCTCCGGCCAGCGCCGCCACTTGTGCGGAGCAGGCTTCCTCCAGCTGGTAGATCGCGGCCCATGCCTCTCCCGGCGTGCGGCCGAGTGCGAGGGTGCCGTGATTGCGCAACAGCAGGAACTGCTTGTCGCCCAGGTCCGCCACCAGCCGTTCGCGCTCGTCGAGATTGAGCGCCACGCCCTCGTAGTCGTGATAGCCCAGCCGCGGGATTATATAGAGCGCGCGCTGCGACAGCGGCAGCAGCCCTTCCTTGTGCGCCGAGGCGCCCATGCCGTCGCGGGTGTGGAAATGCGCGATCCAGTGCGCATCGTCGCGCGCGGCATGGATCGCCGAGTGGATCACGTAGCCGGCATAATTGATGCCCCACTCGCTCTCGCCGATGATGTTGCCATCGAGATCGACCTTGACCAGGCTCGAGGCGGTGATCTCGTCGAAGGCCAGGCCGAAGGGGTTGATAAGGAAATGCGCGTCTGGCCCCGGCACGCGCGCGGTCACGTGGGTGTAGAGGAAATCGTCGTAATCATAGATCGCGGAGATGCGGTAGAACGCCGCGAGATCGACCCGCGTTGCCCACTCGGCGTCGGAAATGCCGTGGGGGCGATCGTTGGCGTCCGCGACCGGACGCTCGAGGACCGAAGCCATCTTGGTTGTTCCTTCAGCTGGCCAGCGCGACGGGCGCGGCCTGGCGCTGCGCGTGCTTGGCATGGACGAGCGGGATCAGGTGTTCGCCATAGGCGATGGCATCGCCCAGGGGATCGAACCCGCGGATGAGGAAGTGGTCGATGCCGAGGTCGGCATAGGCCAGCATGGCATCGGCCACCTGCTCGGGCGTACCGACGAGGCCGGTGCTGTTGCCCTGCGCGCCGGTCAGCGCGGCAACGCCGGTCCACAGCCGCGCGTCGCGGCGATTGCCCGAAGCGGTGTCGAGCAGGCGCAGCGAGCCGGCGTTGGGCGGACGATGGCCGCTGGTCGGCAGCCCCGCCGCCTCACGCACGGCGCGCACCTGATCCTCGATTTCGCGCGCCTTGGCCCATGCGGCTTCCTCGGTATCGGCGATGACCGGGCGCAGCGACAGCGAGAAACCCGGCTTGCGCCCGTGCCCGGCTGCGGACTGACGCACCTGGCGGACGGCGTCGGCGACTTGCGGCAGCGTCTCGCCCCACAGCGCATAGACGTCGGCGTGGCGACCGGCGACGGTGATCGCCTCGGGCGACGAACCGCCAAAGAAGACCGGCAGGTTGCTGGGCTTGATCGCGCTGAAACCCTGGCGCACCTCGAAGAAGCGGCCCTTGTGATCGAACGGCTGGGCCGAGGTCCATTCCTGCTTGAGCACGTCGAGATATTCGTCGGTGCGCGCGTAGCGTTCCGCCTTGGTCGGGCCGACGTCGCCGTCGCGCGCCATTTCCTCGTCGGCACCGCCCGTGATGATGTGCACGGCGACGCGCCCGCCCGACAGCTGGTCCAGGGTTGCCAGCTGGCGCGCGGCGAGCGTCGGCTGGGTGAACCCCGGCCGATGCGCGACGAGGAACCCGAGCTTCGTGGTCAGCGCGGCGGCATGCGCGGCGACGATCTGGCTTTCGGGCGAGTTGGAGCCGAAGGGGATCAGGACGCGGTCGAACCCGCCCGCTTCCTGCGCCCGTGCCGCATCCTCGACATAGGCACGGTCGAGCACGCGGCGGACCGGTCCGTGGATTTCGGAGGTATTGTTGAAGCCGATATAGCCGATGAACTTGATGGCCATGGCATGATGCCCCTTGTGGCTGAAACACGTGGCGGACGTTGTCCGCCCTCATGTCTATCTAATCAATTGACTTTTGAGCCGGACCTATTGGCATTGCTCAACACCACTCAATAGCCGCGCGCCGGCTCCACCAGATCGCGCGGCGCCTGCCCGCCGGCGAACAGCGTGATATCGTCGAAGATCTTGGCCATCAGCTTGTCGCGGGCCACCAGATAGTTGGCCGACAAGTGCGGGGTAAGCCGCACGCGCGGATGGCTGTAGAGCCGATGACCGGCAGGCAGCGGCTCGGGGTCGGTGACGTCCAGCGTCGCAAAGCCCAGGTGCCCGCGGTCGAGCGCCTCGAGCAGGGCGGCCTGGTCGACGACGCTGCCCCGCGCCACGTTGACCAGATGCGCCCCCGGCTTCATCCGCGCCAGCAGCGTCGCATCGATCATGTGCCGGGTTTGCGGGGTTGCCGGCACCGCCAGGACCAGGTGGTCGGCACGCTCGGCGACGGCCTCGACACGGGTGACCAGTTCGATCCCTTCCAGCCCCGGTGGCGGCGGCCCCTCGCTGCGGCGCACGGCGACGACGCGGGCTCCTAGGGCCAGCATCCGGCGCGCCACCGCCTGGCCGATCGCGCCGAGGCCGATGAGCCCTACCGTGCTGCCCAGCACTTGTCCGAGCTGGGTATAGTGCCAATCCTCCGGCCCCTTCGGCGCAACCGAATCGAGGTCTTTCGCCTGCCGATAGATCGCGGTGACGACATAATCGGCGATCTCTTCCGACGCCGTGCCGCGCGCACAGCTCACCAAGGGTCCGTCGAGCAGCCAGCCGGGGTAGAAATCGATCCCTGCCGACGCACTGCAGACCCAGCGCAGCCGTCCGGGCCAGATCGCCGGTGCCGGCGCCGCGCGTGCCGGCGCCCAGGCCGGCGACGGGCGGATGACCAGCACGTCGGCATCTGCTGCCGCCTGCCATGGCTCGTGCTCGGGCGCAGCAATGACCTGCGGGCGCGTGGGATGTTCGGCCAGCAGCGCGTTCAGCCGCGGCTCGAGCTGGCTGGCGATGACCAGGCTCACTGGCCCAGCCCCGCGCGGCCGGCGGCCACCAGTACGGTATCCGCCTGTGGCGAATGGATGCGCGAACACAATACGTCGCGGTAATGCCGCTCGAGCGGGTTGGCCCGGCTGATCCCCGGGTTGCCGGTCAGTTCCAGCCCCAGTTCGACGGCACGGATCGCATTGGCATTGGCCAGATGCTTGATGAGGTTGACCTCGCTGGCGGTCACCGGCAGCCCGGCATCGGCGGCACGCGCGGCGGTTTCGATGAGCACGCGATTGGTGAGCAACAGGCCTTCGATCTCGCCGAACTTTTCCTGCACGCGCGGCAGCGTGGCGAGTGCCGCCCCCAGGTTGGCCGGCTTTCGCGCATTGAGATACCCGGCCAGCCAATCGCGCGCCGCGCGGGCGACGCCGTCGTAGATGGTCGCGATCGCCAGCGCGTTCCACTGGAAGGCACTGGTGTCATCGCCGGGGCGCGGCGCCCAGTCCTCCGGTGGACGCAGATCGACGGCAAGCGCGGCCGGCACCGGGGTGTCGGTAAAGACCACCTTGTGGCTGACGGTCGCTCGCATGCCGAGATGGTCCCACTCGGGCACGATTTCGATCCCGGCGCTGTCGGGCCTGACCAGGAACAGGCCGAGGCGCAGCGGCGTCTCGTCGGTCTTGGCCCAGACCGCGAACCAGTCGAGACCCGACGAGCCGGTCGAATAGATCTTTTCGCCCGAGAGCGACCAACCGTTGTCGGTCTTGCGCGCCGTGGTGGCGGGCAAGCCGCCGCGCACCGGCGTCCCCAGTTCCGGCTCCACACGGAAGGTGCCGACCAGCCCGTTTCCGGCGACTGCTTCGCGGGCGAGGCGTTCGTAGATGGCCCGGTCCCAGCGCCGGCCCTTTTCCGGCGCGGCGTGGAACGCGTAAGTCATGAACAGGATCAGCGCGGTCGAAGGCTCGCCCTTGGCGACGGCGCCGAGCACGCGCAAGGCATCGACGAAGCCGGCCCCGCCACCACCCAGCCGGCGATCGACGGTCAGCCCGATCAGCCCTTCGCGGGCGAGGATGTCGAAGTTCTCGCGCGGGAAACGCGGGTTTCGATCATAGTCCTGCGCCCGGTGCGCGAGCTCGCGCGTCAGCCGATCGAGTGCGACATCGGACAGATCCGGGAAATCCTCGGCAAGCACGTGCGTGGCCATCGCTCAGGCCTCCTTGATCTTCGGGTTAAAGCGGTTGTCCCACAAGGGGCGCATGTCCACGCGGCGGCCGATCAGGCCGGCCTTGGCGAAGACGTCGGCGACTCCCTGCTGCGATGCGATCGCATCGTCGGTGACCCGGCGCAGCGTGAACGGGTCGCTGCGCCGCGCGAACTGGTCGTTGACCAGAGCGACGGGCACTCCGATCGATTCGGCGACCTTGCCCGCCCAGACGTCGCGGTTGGCCGTGGTCCAGGCATATCCCTGCTGCGTCAGCTGCAGATAGCGCCCGATCCATTCGGCGCGGACGGGATCGGCGATGGCGTCGCGATGTGCGGAGACGACGTAGTTGCCCGAAAGGAAGCCCAGCGCGGTGCGCAGGATGCGCGCCCCCTGCGTGGCCATGGCGCGCTGGATCGGAAACCCGTAGATGGCCCAGGCATCGAGCGAGCCATTCCCGAACGCCGCCGCCCCATCGGCCACGGTCATCGCGACAGGTTCGATATCCGCCCAGGTCAGCCCGACGGACTCCAGCATCCTGATGAGGAAGTATTGCGTCGTCGTCGCCCGCACATAGCCGACACGCTTGCCCTTGAGATCCGCCAGGCTGCGCAGCTTCGATCCGCGCGGCACCAGCACGACCTGGTTGTTCACGTCGCCATGATAGACCGCGATCTGCCGAAAGCTCTGGATCGTCGAGGCGGCCGCGAACACCGGCGGAATCTCGCTCATTCCTCCGAAATCGATCGCCCCCGAATTGAGCGCCTCGACCACGAGGTGGCCGGACTCGAATTCCGAATACTGGATCGGAAAATCGGGCTCGATCCCCGCACTCTTGAAGATGAGCCGGCTGTCGCTTTCCCCGCGGCCGGTGATGGCGACCCGCAGCGCGGCAGGCTTGGCCTTGCCCGCGCAACCGGCGAGCAGCGCTGCGCCCGCTCCTGCGAGGAATGTCCGGCGCGGCACGCTGGCGCGTTGAAAAGCGGGATCGGTCGGTGTCGTCATATACTCAACCATAAATGTTGAGTTTGATGCCAACCAATGAGATTTGCTTCACCCGCATGAGCATCGCCAATGCGATCGCGCCCTGCCTTGACGATAACTCAATTCATTAGGTTGAGTTTAAATAGGACGAACGGCTGGCACGCGCTTACCCGGTGGATAACGAACACTGAGGGAAAATCATGAACCGCACTGCCCTGCTGCTCGGCCTCTCGGCCGGCGCCATCGCCCTTGCCGGCACGTCGGCCCGTGCCGCCGAAGTCCCTGCATCCGATGCGGCGCCGGAAGCAGCGGCAGATGCGGCTGCCGACGCCGGCCCCCGCGAGGACATCGTCGTCACCGCCACCCGCCGCGAGACCCGCCTGCAGCAGACGCCCGTCGCGGTCAGCGTCATCGGCACCGAGTTCCGCGCCCAGCAGAATGTCGTGACGACGCGCGATCTCGCCGGCCAGATCCCCGGCCTCTACACCGCGCCCAGCGGGATCACGCCGCTGACCAACACCTTCTTCATCCGCGGCATCGGCAACAGCGACCCCATCTTCGACCCGACCGTCGGCACATATATCGACGATGTCTACCAGGCGCGCGCCATCAACGGCATGTCGGACCTGACCGACGTGGAGCGGGTGGAAGTGCTGCGCGGCCCGCAAGGCACGCTGTTCGGCGCCAACTCGGCAGGCGGCGCCATTCGCTATGTCACGCGCAATCCGGGCGAGGCGCTGAGCCTGCGCGGCGATGTCGGCTACGGCAACTACAACACGGTCAATGCCCATGGCTACGTCGCGGGGGCCCTGGTGCCCGGCACCGTGCTGGGCAGCGTGGCGATCGCGCACGACCAGCACGACGGCTATACCTGGAACCCGTCGCAAAACCGCTACGTCAACAACCAGAACACCACCGGCGGGCGGGTGAAGCTGGTGCTGACCCCTGCTGCTGGCCTGAAGGTCACGCTGACCGGCGATGGCACGATCGACCATTCGCAGGCGGCGCAATATGTGCCGACGACCTATAACCCGACCAACCCGGCATTGAGTGGCCTCGGCGCGATTACCGGCGGCACGCTCTACAACCCGACCTCGTTTTCGCGGTATCAGGCCAACACTAGCTATGCCGGCCGCTATCCCGTCAACACCTCGCGCAGCGGCGGCGTGACCGCGCGGATCGACTACGACATCGACGCGCACCTGGCATTCCACAGCATCAGCGCGCTGCGCGCGTTCAGCCAGAACCCGGTCAACTACAACAACGACGGCCAGGCCAAGCTGCCCTACAATGCGGCACAGCCGCGGGCGATCGACCTGTCGGACAATTACATCACGTATCGCCAGCACCAGTTCACGCAGGAGTTGCAACTGCAGGGCACATGGACGGCGTTCGATTTCACCGGCGGCCTCTATTACCTGTTCGAGAATTTCCAGAGCGACCGCCTCGGCTACGTGACCGGCCTGCCGCAATCCGACACCGCGCTTCCCGCCGCGCCGTTTGACCAGATCGGCCGCACGCGCAGCTTCAACTATTCGGCCTATCTGCAGGGCAACGTTCACGTGACCCCGCGCCTGACGCTCACCGTCGGCGGGCGCTATATCATCCAGCGGCGCGCCTTCGCGTTCCGCGGGGTCAACTACGATCTCGATGGAAACCCGATCAACCCGGCGCTCTACCCGCAAGTGCTGACCGGCGGTGCCATCCCGGCACTGGGCGTCAGCGTCTCTGCCGCACAGGTCAACTTCACCAATGCAGCCATCCTCAACCGCAAGACCTGGCGCACGTTCACGCCCAAGGTCGGCGTATCGTGGCGGGCGACCGACGACGTCTTCCTGTTTGCCAGCTACGCCAAGGGGTTCGACGCCGGCGGCTTCAACAATCGCGCGCTGAACCTTGCCACCGCACTGCCCTATGATCCGGAAACCGTGAATACGTACGAGGCCGGCATCAAGACCGAGTGGCTGAACCATGACCTACGCGTGAACCTCACCGGGTTCTATAACGACTACAAGAACCTGCAGACCGCGGTAAGCGCCTTCAGCCCGGTGTCGGGCACGTACGTCAGCACGCGTGGCAATGCCCCGTCGGCACACACCGAGGGTTTCGAACTGGAGACCGCTGCCCAGCCCTGGCGCAATCTCGCACTCGTGGCCAACGTGACATATCTCAAGACCCGCTACGACGACTATGCTGCCCCCGCCTATGGCACCGTCCCGGCCTATACCTACACCGGCAACCAATTCCCCTTCCAGCCCAAGTGGCAATACTTCGCCTCGGCCACCTGGACCGTGCCGGCCAGCATACCGGGCGAGATCAAGATCGGTGCCAGCGGCAATTTCCAGACCTCGCTGTTTTCCAACCAGCTCAACAACGTGCAGTACCAGATCGCAGCGCACGGCTACGCCAATGCCTTCCTCAGCTACACCACCCAAGACCAGCGGTGGACCTTCACGCTGACGGGCCGCAACCTGACGAACTCGTTCTTCTACTCCGCGCTGTCGCCGGTCGGCTCCTCGATCAAGGCCGGCCCTTACGCGGGGACCGTGCTGCTACAGGGCGCGCAGAATCCGCCGCGCACGGTCTTCCTCAAGGCGGCCTACGGCTTCTGAGGGGAGCCGGGCCCGCCGCGCTCGCTTGCCCCTGTCATACGGAACACTGCATGCACCTGGCCCTGTTCGTCACCGCCGACGGCATCCACCACGGCGGCTGGCGCCATGCCTCCGCCAGCCCCGGCCGCGCCGGCTTCGGCTTCTACCGCACGCTCGCGGCCGCCGCCGAAGCCGCCTGCCTCGACATGCTGTTCGTGGCCGACAAGCTGGCGATCGACGCCATCCACGGTGGGGATTACCGGCACACGCTGCGCCATCGTCCGGCCAACTGCGTCGAGCCGCTGACATTGCTGTCCGCGCTTGCACCGGTCACGCGCCACATCGGCCTCGCCGGGACGCTGTCGACGTCCTACGCCGAACCGTTCCACGCCGCGCGCCTGTTTGCCGGCCTCGACGAGATCAGCGAGGGCCGCGCCGGCTGGAACGCCATCACCTCGGTCAGCGACGCCGAAGCGCGCAACTTCGGCCGCGCCGAACACTACGGCCACGACGAGCGCTACGATCGCGCCGATGAATTCATCACGGTCGTGAAGAAGCTGTGGGACAGCTGGGAAGACGGCGCCATCGCGCCCGACCCGGCCAGCGGCCGCTTCGCCGATCCGGACCGTGTTCACGCGATCGATCATACGGGCCGCTGGTTCACGGTCCAGGGTCCGCTCAACGCCCCCCGCCCGCCCCAAGGACGCCCGGTCATCATCCAGGCTGGTGCGTCGGGCGTGTTCCTCGATCTGGCCGCACGCCATGCCGAAGTCGTCTTCGCCGTCGCCCCCGACCTGGAGCGCGGCCAGGCCTTCGCCTTCGATTTCAGGGCGCGCCTGGCGGCGGCCGGCCGTACCGACAGCGCCGCAAGGATCCTGCCCGGCATGGTGCCGATCGTCGCGCAAAGCGATGGCGAGGCGCAGGACCTGCTCGGCGAGCTCGATGCCCTCGTCACCGAACAATCCGGCCTCGGCTTCATGTCGGGCAGCATGAACCTCGACCTCGCGCCTTATCCGGTCGATGGTCCCGTGCCCGATGTGCGCGACCAGATCCGTGGCAGCAAGGGCCGCTTCCACCACGTCATCGGCCATGCGATCGAGCAGGGCTGGACGCTGGGCGAACTGGGTCGCTGGTACGGCTCCAGCCTGTCGTTCGCCAAGTTCGTCGGCAGCCCCCGGCGCGTGGCCGATACCATGGAACAGTGGGTGACCGAAGGCGCAGCGGACGGCTTCGTCGTCATGCCGGCTTCGATGCCCCTCGGGGCCGAACGCTTCTTCCAAGACGTCGTGCCGATACTCCAGCGCCGCGGCCTGTTCCGCGCGGGCTACACCGGTTCAACCTTGCGCGACCATCTCGGGCTGGCGATGGCGTGACAGCTCATCGAGGTTCTATCAGCGGCAGTGAAGGCGGCGTCGGCAAAAAGTCCAGACTTCCCAATCACCGGCGCAGTTCCGGCGCCGGGTGCCCTTTGCCCGAAAGCATATGTTCCGCCCCTGCCACCCGCGTCTCGCGCGCCTTTCACGTAAGCGGCCGTGTCGTAAGGCTTGCAGGCGCCATGATCCGCGTGACAGGCCCGGTCAGGCGCCCTGCCCGCGGATCGCCTGCAGGTTGCGCAGGACGCGGTCGATCTCGTTGATGCCGTCGGCGATCGCGGCATCGGTTTCCATCGTCCGGGTGATGTCGAAACCGCAGGCGATGACCTTGAGCAGCCGCCCGGTGGTGTCACGCACGGGGCTGTAGCCGACCTGCAGCCAGATGACCTCGCCGTTGGCGCGCTTGCGGCGGATGCGCGTGCTCACCGGTTCGCCGCGGGTCAGCGGCTCCCAGATCGTTGTCAGCAGCATGCCATAGGCCTCGTCGGTATCGAACAGCAGCGAATGATGCTGCCCGACCAGTTCCTCGCGCGTGTAGCCGATGGCATCCAGGAAACGGTCGTTGACCGCGAGGATCGTGCCGTCCTCGCCGAACTCGGCGCGCGCGAAGGCGGCATCCATCGCGAAGTTCTGCGCCATGGCCTCGTTGGCGAGGCGGCGTTCGGTGGTGATGTCGGTGGCGGTGACGACAATCTTGACCGGATCGCCGTCCCCATCGCGGATCACGGTGAACCCTGCGCGCCACCACAGCACCGCCTCGCCCGGATAGACCATGGCGAGGTCGTACGTCACCGCAGTGCCGCCGATGATCTGCGCCCAGACTTCGCCGCGCGGATCGAGCAGGTCGGCAGCGTCGTGGAACAGGTCGGCCACTGGCTGGCCGACGATCTCGTCGAGCCGGCGCCGCGTCCGGCCGAGGAAGATGGCGTTCGCATCCATAGTGCGGCCGGTGAGATCGCAATCGATGACCGCCTGCGTGGTCATCAATGAGGCGATCTGCTGCACGCTGGCTGTGGCGCGTTCGTAGTACTCGGTGACGTTCTGCGCGAACTTGACGACCTTCACCACGTTGCCGGTAAGATCGGTGATCGGATTGTAGCTGGCCGACAGCCAGATCCTGGCGCCGTCGCGGTGGCGGCGCGGGTAGACGCCGGTATGGAAGTCGCCGCAGCGCAGCCGCTTCCAGAACAGGGCGTATTCCTCGCTCAGCACATAGTCGTCGTCGCAGAGCGCCGAATGGTGCTCGCCGACGATTTCGTCTGACGCGTAGCCAAATATCTCGAGGAAATTGTCGTTCGCGGAGAGGATCTTGCCGTCGACACCGAATTCGATCGTGGCGATCGAGCGGCCCAGCGCGGCCATCTGGTTCTCGGCATCGAACTTGGCGAGCTGCGCGGTGGTGATGTCCACCGCCACCTTGAGCACGCGGTCGACCTTGCCCTGGGCAGTGAAGACGGGGACGTAGACCGCCTGGAGCCAGACCGGCTGCCCGTCGGCGCGGCGGCGCAGCTGCTTGTCGTCGACGTGTTCCCCCTTGAGCAGGCGCGCCCAGAACTTGTGGTAGCCCGCCTGTTCGGCGAATTCGGGGAAGCAGAACATCTTGTGATGCCGGTTGCGCACGTCCGGCATGGTGTAGCCCATGATCTTGAGGAAGATCGCATTGGCGTGAATCACGCGCCCGTCGGGCGTCAGCTCGACGATCGCAAAGCTGCGGCTGATCGCGGCGAGACGGCTGGCGACCGACCAGTCGCCCCCCAGCGCCTCGTTGAAGGATCGCACGGCATTCGAATCGCCGCCGGAGGAATCGGGCATGGAAGAAACGTCCACATTCAAAGGGTGCCATCGCGCTGTGGCGGGAAGGACGGCCCCGCGCCGCCGACTTTAAGTGCCGCTGCCGAAGCCATTGTTACATCTTCGTGAAACGGCTATCGGCATGGCCGGGGATCTGACAGCAAGGCTTGGACACATAGCTTACGAAACGAGGGAGGTTGCGCGGCCGGGAACCGTCGCGACCGCGGCCAGCCGGCGTGGACCGGCTCCGGGCCTGTCGATCATCCGGGATGGATCGAACGAGAGAACGACACCCGATGGACGGAGCATTCCGGCCAGGCGGGTCGTCTTGGCCTGCAACCCGCGCGCGGGCCACTACCGCGCGTCGGAGGTCGAACGCCTGCGCCACGACCTCGCAGCACGCGGCCATACGGTCAGCGTGGTCGACAGCCTTGCCTATGCCGCCGCTCCGGCCCGGTGGCCGGCCGATTGCGTCGCCATCGTCGGCGGCGACGGCACCGCCCGCATCGTCGTCGGCGCGGCCCACGACGCCGGGCTCGATCCCGCGTTCTGGGTCGTGCCCGCCGGGACCGTCAACCTCATCGCCCGCGAGACGGGGAGCGACCGCGCCAGAGCCGACACCGTCGCGCGCATCCTGTCCGAGGCCGGCGACCGCGCGGCGCATTACCGCGCGCGCATCGGCGACACGACATTCCTGTGCTGCGCCTCGATCGGTCCCGACAGCATGATCGTCGACCGGGTGACACCGGCGCTCAAGAAGCGCTGGGGCCGCATGGCCTATGTGCTTGCCTGCCTCGCGCAATTGCGGCGCTGGCCGCGCACGGACCTGCAGGTCACGGCCGACGGCCGGCGCCACGCCGCCGAGGCGGTCTTCGTGCTGAAGGGGCGGTTCTATGCCGGGCCCTGGACCCTCGATGCGTCCGCCGCGCTGACCACGCCACATCTCCACCTCGTGCTGCTCCCGCGGGCGCGCCGCCGCGACATCGCGCGCCTTGCGGCCAGTGCACTGCTGGGCGGGCGCTTCGACGATCCGGCGTGGATACGGCTAAAGGCTAGCGACGTCGCCGTGGAGGCGGCGACATCGCTGGCCGTCCAGGCCGATGGCGACGTGGTGGCCCGAACGCCGGTGCGGTTCAGCATCGTGACAGACCCCGTCCGCTTTATCGCTGCCGATGCACGCCACAGGGACCGGGGCGCGGCATGACCATCGCTGTGAAAGACCCTGCCGTCGTGACCGATCCCGCCTGCCCGCCCTCCTCGTCGTCCCCTGCCGGTGCCGGGCGCACGCCTGCCGATCCCGGCCTCTGGGCCATTACCGGCGTGTCGGCGCTCGCCGTCCTTGCGCTGATGATCCACAACGGTCTGACCGTGCTCGTCGCTAGCCCGGCGTTCTTCGCCCTGGCGGGGGCGCTCGCAGCCATGGCCTTCGGGATGCGCCGCGGGAGCCGCCGGGCAACTCCGGGGCAGTGCCGGATGCATGACCTGTGCGAGGTCGGGCTGGTGATGACCGCGCTCGTCGCGCTGGAGGCGGTGGCCAGTTACCAGCTGGCAGCGATGAGCGAAGGATTCCACGACGCGACGCTGCAGCGCTGGGACGAGGCCATGCACTTCGACTGGCTGGCCCTGTATCGCTTCGTGGTGCGGCACCCGGTGGTGCAATATGTCGGCTCGGCCGCGTACAATTCGGCGTTCCTCTCGCCCTGGACGATCGTGATCTGGCACTGCTGGCGCGGCGAGCGCGCGGCGGCCCGCGAGTTCGTCATCACCTTCTGGTGCGCGATCGTCCTGACGCTGGCCCTGTTCCCGCTGTTTCCGGCGCAGGGTGCACTGGATTACCTGTGGCACGGGGTCGTGCCCTATTCGCCCAGCAACGGCCTCGACCAAGGGCTGGTGATCACCGGACTGCGCAGCCATGCGATCACCACGATCGACCTGGCCACGGTGACCGGGCTGGTCTCTGCGCCCAGCTTCCATACTGCCTGCGGCGTGCTGTTCATTGTCTTCGGCTGGCGGATCAGGCCCTTGCGCGGCGTGATCGTCCCGCTCAACGTGCTGCTGCTGCTGGCCACCCCGGTCGAGGGATCGCATTACGCCAGCGACATGGTGATCGGCGCGCTGGTCGCCCTGATGGCAATCCTTGCCGTCGCGATGCGCCAGCCGATCCTGGCGCGGCTGAAACGGGCCGGTTTTACCCGGCCCGTCCCGCTCGCTCAGTAGTCCTTGCTCGCCTTCACGCTGATCTGTTCGTCACCGATCGTCGAGATCGTGCCGAGCAGCGCCAGCCAGCGGGTGATGCGGAACTCGATCGAGGTGGCGTTGTAGCCACGCCCGTCGGTGACGAGCTCGAGGTAGAACCGCCGCCCCAGGTACTTGCCCACCGCGATCGATGTGCCGCGCCCCGTGGCCGCATCTGCGCCGACGATGCGCAGGCGATCGAGGCCGATGGCGCTGCGCACCTTGTTGATCGGATCGCCCCCGCCGCCGCCGCGCAGGCTGGCCAGCGCCGAGGCCAGCTGGACGGCCTCGGGCGCCGAGATCTGCGTGATCGAAGTGCCGAACAGCAGGCGGCTGAGCAGTTCTTCCTCGGGCAGTGCCGGGGTCGAGCTGAACGCGATCGAGGTATGCGCCGCGGTCCCGGTGATCGAGATCGTGGCATTGACGCCATTGGCATCGCCGGTGGCGACGATGTCGAGCTGCGGGTCGATCGGAGTGCCGCCGGTGAAGCGGATCTTGCCGCGCGTCAGGTCGAAGCGCTTGCCCGCGAATTCATAGGCGCCGCGGATGACTTCGGCGGTGCCGGTGATCTGCGGCGCAGCGGTCGTGCCGCGCAGACGGATGTCCGCACCCCATTCGCTGTCGAGGCCCATGCCGCGCACGTCGACCCGGTTGGGGGCCAATGCGTCGATCATGAAGCTCCACGGTGCGCTGGGTGCGCGGGCCGGCGCGATATCGGCGGGCGCATTGATTTCGCGCGTCTTGATCGAGGGCAGTTCGGTCGCCGCGCTCGCCTTGCCAAGCGCCCAGCTGGCCTGGTCGATGCGCACGCGGCCCGCGATCGTCCCGCCATTGCCGTCGCTGATGACGCGCAAAGGACCGGTCACGGTCGCCGACATATCGTCGCGGCGGATCAGCTGGGCATTGGTCGCCGCGAGCCTCAAGTCGATGCCTACGCCCTTGGTCGCGATCGCCGAGAGGTCGATCGTGCCGCTGCCCACGACCTTGCCGCCGTTGCTCGTCGTACCGGCGAACTTCTGCAGCGACAGGTGCGAGGCGTCGAAACTGCCGGTCGCCTCGATGTTCTGGATGTCGGCGCCGACCAGCGAGGAGCGCATGCGCAGTCCCTTGGCGGCCAGGGCACCGGTCAGCACTGGGTTGTCGAGCGTGCCGGTGACGTTGGCGGTCGCCCCGAGCGGGCCGGTGAAGTCGAATGCCTCGACCGCGGCCAGGCGCCACAAGGCCTCGGCCGGGCCGCTGTAGCGGACCTGCGCCTCGAGCCGCCCGGCGCGCAGGCGTTCGGACACCGTGCCTCCCGCCGGCATGTTGGAGATCGCGGCCTGCAGGCGCCCGCGCACCGCGCCCTGCTCCTTGATGACCGCGCGGGTCTGGAGCGCAGAGGCGTCGAGCTGGCCGACGAGGTAGAGGTCGACCGGCTGCGAGGTCAGCACCAGGCCCGACCGCGAGAAGTTGGTGACCTTGACCGCGACGCGCGCCTGCGGCTTGCCCGTGCCGTCGTCGGCATAGTCGACGATGCCCGATGCCGCGCCGCCGAGGCCCAGATCGGCCACGACGATGTCGAGCACCGAGAGCGGCATGCGCGCGACCTTGAGGTTGAGCTGCGTCGGCCCGCCCAGCAAGTGGCCCTCGGCGATGACGATGCCACGGCCGAAGGTGACTTGGGTGGGTTGCAGGCGCCAGCCCTCGCCCTCGCGCTCCATGACCATGCGGCGCGGCATGTCGACCGTGCGGCCGGCGTAATTGCCTGCGACATAGGCGATGATCTTGTCGGGCGCGAAGGCGGCGGTGCCCTGCAGCGCGAACTGCGTGCCGCGGCGGCCCTCGATCGAGGCCGTGACCGAGCCCGAGCCGTTGACCAGCGTGGCGCTCGCCGCCATGCGGCCGATGAACACCTTGCCCGCAGAGATCCCCTCGGCGCTGACGTTGGCGGTCAGCGTGCTGTTGCCCTTGGCGAACAGGCCGTCGACGTCGACCTTGGCGTTGCCGATCGACAGCGGCATGTCCCCGCCGAAGCGGGCGTTGCGCGCCGTCAGCAGCGCCTTGACCATCTGCCCGCCATCCTGCGGCGCCAGATGGACCGTACCGTCGAGCCCGCCGCCGTGCAGCGCGAGATCGCCGCTGACCGCGCCGTCCGCCAGGACGACGCCGCCAGTGATATCGGTCTGCGACACGCGCAGCGACTGGATGTCGATCCGCGTCGGCCCGTTCTTGGGCGAATAGAGCCCCAGCGTCCCGGCGAACGGTCCGAGCCGCGACTGGCCATTGGTGGTGATGCCGATACCGTCGGCGATCGGCGCGACCGAGACGTGGACGTCCTTGAGGCCGGCGGCCGGCAGCGGGCTGGCGAAGACCAGCTCGGCATGCGGGCCGTCCTTGGCGAGGCGCGCATCGACGGTGAACGGTCCGTAGTCGGTCGAGCGTCCCTGCCCGACGACACTGGCGGTGCCATCGTTGGCGACCTTGCCGTCCATGCTGAGCGTGAGCTTGGGTGCGGTGATCTGCACCTTGCGCAGCGTCAATGGGATCGCCCCGCCCATCATCGCGCTGCCCCTGAACCGGACATCGCCGCCCGCAAGGTTGGCGAGCGTTGCATTGCTGATGCGGCTGAGACGGCCGGCCGCATTGGCCTGCACCGACCACGGCATGCGATCGCCGAACTTGATGAGCACCTTGGCGGTCCCGTCGAGAACGCCGGCATTGGGAATGGGGAAGCCGCGCGCGACGATCGGCCCGGCGAGCGCATAGCCGCCGCGCGCCATGTCACCGCGCAAGGTCAGCCGCGCATCGAGGCCCTTGAGGCGGATCGCCAACGGGTCGGCGGAGATGGCATTGCCATCGACCACCAGATTGCCCTGGATACGCGCGCCGACGAGGTGCGGATCCAGCATCGGCTGGCCGCTGCGCGCACTGCGGGCCGTGACATCGAGCGGCAGGACGAGCTTGCGGCCGTCCCAGTGCGCGGTACCCGCGGTTCGCAGACCTTGTGCCACGTAATCGCCCGAGCGCGCCTGCGCCACGGTCAGGACATGCTGGAACGACAGATCGGTGAACTTTCCATCGAGCGTACCGTCGAGCCGTACGCCGGTCAGTTCGGGCGTGGCGAGAAGGCGCTGCGGCTGGAGCACTTGCGCCTTGATGCGCAGGCCTTGTGCCGCGTTGGCCGACAGGTCGAGACCGCCCTGCGCCATGGCGCGCAGCGCCGGGGTCACGGCAAAGGCCGTCCCTTGCGCGCGGCTGTTGGCGAAGGTGCCCTGATAGACCAGCGAGACCTTGCCGCCCGCCGCCGCTGCGGCCGTGCCCTGCACCAGATCGGCCGGGAAGACCTGCCCAGCGAGACGATAGGCGCCGTTGCGGTTGTCGAGCAGGAAGGCGCCGAGTGTCTTGCCGTTCTGCTGCGCCCAGCCGAAGCCATGCCAGTCGGCGAACCGGCCACGGCCGCCGACGCGCATGTGGATCTCGCGCTTCACACCCGAGAGGCCCGCCAGCACGCCGTCCTTGGGTGCGTCATAGGCACCACCGAGTTCGAAGCGATCGCGATCGGGTTCACTGTCGAGGTGGAAGACGAGGCGGTCGCGCCCGCCGAGCTTGCCGGTCACGTCGACCAGCGCGCGGCCCTGGCGGATATCGGCCCGCGCCTTCACGTCGATCCGACGACGTTCGCCGACGATGCCCTTGGCCAGCGTCAGGTTGTCCAGCTCGAAGCGGTCGATGCGGATGTCGAAATTGGGCAGGATCGGCGCGTTGGGATCGCCGGGGTTCATCTTGGGCGTGCGCCACAGCGTGCCGCGATGCAGCACGAGCGTGCGGATATCGAGGCCCTTGCGCAGCCACGACAAGGGCCGCCAGTCAAGCTCCGCCTCGGGAATGGTCATGAACCGGCCCTGCGGGTCGCTCAAGACCACGTCGCGCAGCGTCGATGTGCCGAACAGCGAGCCGTCGATGCGGCCGATCTTGACCCTGAGGCCCGAGCCCGGGGTCACTTCGGCGATGCGATCGATGACGAAGCGGTGACCGATCGAGGAATCGAGGATTACGAACAGCGCGCCAAGCCCGGCGAGCAGCAGCAGCACGGCGGTCAGCAACCGGCGCGACCACCGCGCGGCAAAGCCCCGCTGCGCCGGCGGGGTCCGTCCGGCGCGTGAGGTCTCGGGAACGCCCGTTTCGGAAGGCGTTTCGGAAGGCGTTTCGTCGGTCATCAGAAAGCCTGTCCCAGCGCGATATAGACGCCCAGCCGGCTATCGCCCGGCCGCCGGTTGATCGGCGTGCCGACGTCGATGCGGATCGGTCCGAAGTTGGTCTGGTACCGCAGGCCCAGGCCCGCACCGATGCGCATTCCGTTCAGGGTCGGCGTTTCCTTGGGGCCGATGGTACCGGCATCGACGAAGGGCACCACGCCCACCGCACCGCCGAACAGCCCGGTCTTGATCCGCGCCTCGAGCGAGAATTCGGTCAGCGAGCGGCCGCCGGTCGGCTCGCCGGTCGCGTCGAGCGGGCCGACGCGCTGGTACGAGAAGCCACGGATCGAGGCGCCGCCACCGGCATAGAAGCGCCGCGACGGCGCGATGTTGTCGAGGCTGGTGCCCTGGATCGACCCCAGCCGCGTGCGCGCCGCCAGCACGACGCGGCTGCCGACGCCCTGGTAGATGCTGGCATCGACCTGGCTCTTCACATAAGTCGACTTGGTGCCGTTGGTCGTCGAGATTTCGGGCGACACGCGCAGCGACAGGCGCCAGCCGCGCGTGGGATCGAGCAGGTTGTCGCTGGCATCGTAGGCCCCGCGCAGCGGCAGCGCGGCGATGACGTAGGTCGCCTTGGGCTTGGTCGCGGTGGTTTCCTGCGTGCCGACGAGTTCGAGCCCGAACGAATAGGTCCACGGCTTCTGGAAGATCAGCGTCGACTGCTTTTCCAGGGTGACGAGCGCCGACAGCGTGTTGGCGTCGTAGGCCGGGTTCTTGAGCGTCTGCGCATAGAGGTCCGCGGTGAGCACCTGGTCGCGCTCGCGGAAGTTGTTCTTGCGGAAGGTGACGCCCGCCAGCTGTTCCTGCGTGCCCGCGACGCCGCGCACGCGCAGCATGCCTTCAGGCGGGAACAGATTGCGGTGTTCCCAGCTGCCCTCGAGGCGGAAGCCCTGCCCGCTCGAATAGCCGATGAGGCCCGCGAGCGTGCGCTGCGGCGCCTTGGTCAGCGTCACGTCGACATCGACGACGCCAGGCTCGCCATTGGCGGGGGGCGAGACCTCGCGCGTTTTCACGCCGACGGTCGAGACGAGGCTGGTGGCGAGCAGGCCCTCGCGCAGGTCGTCCATCTCACTGCGCTTGTAGAGATCGCCGGGCCGGAAGCGGGCGATCCGCTCGAGATGGCGCGACGAGAGATAGGCCGGGTCGCTGCTGGTGACGTGCCCGAAGCGATAGATGCCGCCGGTGGTCACCGGCTGGTCGAGGTCGCCGGTGCGTGGCTCGTGGTCGATCACCAGCGAGGGATCGCCGAGCGTGGCGAAGGCGTAGCCGCGCTCGCCCAGTTCCTTGGACAGGCTGTCCTTCTCGAGCAGGATCTTGTCGCTGTTGATCGGATCGCCGGGCTGGATGTGATAGGCGGCGCGCAGGGCCTGCGCGTCACGCGAGGCCATGACGTCGCCCAGCGTGATCTTGGCGAAGGTATATTGCGGGCCGGGCTGGATATCGAACCTGACGATCGCCGCCGCAGCCTCGGCAGCGCGGCGCGCGGCGCGGGCGGCGGCATCGTCGTTCTCGGGGATCGTGCCGCCGGGCTCGGTCGGGCGATCGGTCGAGGGGATGACGTCGGGGTCGTAGTAACCGTAGACGCGCAGGATCTGCTGCAGCAGTTCGGCATCGGCCTTGGACCGGCGGGTCAACTGCGCGAGATTTTCCTCGTCGTTCTTGAGCGTGCTGAGCGCGGACAGGCCCTTGAAGCGTTCGACGATCGCGCTGCGATCGGGCATCTTCACGTCGGGCGGGAATGCCAGGATGACGTTCTTGCCGACATTCACCAGCGTTGCATTGGCGATGCGGGTGCCCTGTGCGCCCTCGTCCTTGTCGAGCAGTTCGCCGGCCGCCTCGGCCTGCGCGCGCGCATCGGCGATGTCGGGATCGGGGGACAGCGGCTCGATCGTCGGCAGTTCAGCAGCATCGGGCCAGTCGAGGGTGATCGCCGGCATCGCGGGCAGCGGCGGCAGCGCTTCGGGCGTCAGCAGTGTCGAGACGTCGGGCGCGGGCGTGCGCGCGGCGTCGGTATCGAGCGCCCAGGCCTCGGGATTGTCGAGCGCGGAATCGGGGATCAGCGCTTTCAGCGCATCGTCGGCATCGCGCGACTGGGCCGCAGCGGCGACCGGCGACAGCACGATCCCGATGCCGGCAAGCATCGCCAGCACCGGGCCGAGATCATAGCGGAGGGAAACCTTCGCGCGGGGTGCGCGGCGCCATACCACTGCCGGCAAGATCGGTCCCGGCCAGCTCGGGCTTGGATGACGCAGCGCCCGATGCGACAGCTTCGTCGGCAGAGCCGCCGACACGTCTGCTTGCATGGGCGATGGCATGGGCTTGGTCATCGGGTTCGAACGCATGCCAGCCATCGCGGCCCAGCCGCTCCAGCGGGCGATAGCGGACCTTATATTGCATCCGGGGCGAGCCCTCGACCCAATAGCCGAGATAGACGTAAGGCAAGCCGATCCTCTGTGCGTGGAGGATGTGATCGAGAATGATGAAGTTTCCAAGCCCGCCGCGCGTTTCGTGATGAGGATCGTAAAAGCTGTATACCATCGAGAGCCCGTCACCCTGCTGATCCGTCAGGCAGGCCCCCACCAGTTTGCCCGGGCTGCCATCGGCAGTAGGCTCCCTGTATTCAATCACATAGCTTCTGACCGCGGTGTGCTCCACCATGTCGGCGAAGTCCATCTCGTCCATCGTCGCCATGCCGCCCCCCGGATGTCGGGCGGACAAGTAACGCTGCAATAGCGCGAATTGTTCCGCCGTCGACCACGGTTTGCATGCCGTCACGACAAGATCGCCGTTTCGCTTGAGATCGCGGCGCTGCGTGGCCGAGGGCCGGAACGCTCCGGCCACGACCCGCACGGACACGCAGGCCTGGCAATCGCCGCACGAGGGGCGATAGGCCACGGTCTGGCTGCGGCGAAATCCGATGCGGCTGAGCGCGTCGTTGAGATCGTCGGCGCCCGGCCCCTTCAGCTCGGTAAACACCTTCCGCTCCTGCCGGTCGGGCAGGTAGGGGCATGGCGCCGGGCTGGTCACGAAGAAGCGGGGGAAGCGGACAGGCGCAGTCACGGCCGAGGGATGATCCTTGTCGCCGCCGGTGGATCCGGCTGGGGCGTCGGGCAGACCCTGCCCGGCCCTGCATCACAGTCAACGCGCGTTAACCACGATGATCGGCCGGATCGCGCGCTTGCCCGCTTCTTTCCTGCGACCACGCTAACGCACCCGGCGATGCGTGCCAAGGCAGGACAAGCCACCCGGAAGACGTTAACACACGCCAGCCCGGGTGGGCTTGCCCCTATGCCCGATCAGGCGAGCTCGACCTGGGTCACGTCGTACCCGCGGTTGCGCAGCGCGCTGACCAGCAGGTCGATCTGCTCGCGATTGCGCGCCTCGCACTCGATCTCCGCGGTCAGCCCCTTGGCCGGCAGGGAGGTGAAGATGCGCTGGTGCCAAACCTCGAGGATGTTGACCTGATGGCGGTTGAACTCTTCCACTACGCTGTAGAGCGCGCCGGGGCGATCCTGCAGCACGATGCGCAGGCGGCCGAGACGGCCCGAACGCGCGAGGTCGCGCAGCAGCACGTTGGCGAGCAGGCGCGTGTCGATGTTGCCGCCGGTCAGCACGATG
Organism: Novosphingobium sp.; assembly: GCF_036803765.1. Lineage (GTDB taxonomy): Bacteria > Pseudomonadota > Alphaproteobacteria > Sphingomonadales > Sphingomonadaceae > Novosphingobium. Next base: position 28,052 of record NZ_DAIRTS010000020.1, on the reverse strand, counting down.
CCGACCTTGCGACCCTCGAACATGGCGCGGTTGGCGATGACCGCGGCAAGCCCGGCGGCGCCAGCACCCTCGACCACGGTCTTCTCGATCTGCAGCAGCAACGCCACCGCCGATTCGAGCGCGGCCTCGTCGACCAGCACGACATCGTCGACGATCTCGGCCAGCACAGCCGAGGTGAAGCGGCCCGGCTCCTTGACGGCGATGCCCTCGGCCAGTGTATCGCCGCCGCAGGGCAGCGTCTGGTGCTTGAGCTTGTCGTACATCGAGGGGAACAGCGCAGCCTGGACGCCGACCAGCCCGATCTCGGGCTTCATCGCGCGGGCCGCGGTGCCCATGCCGGTCAGCAGCCCACCGCCGCCGATCGGCACGACCAGCATGTCGATCTCGGGCACGTCCTGCAGCATTTCGAGCGCCACGGTGCCCTGCCCCGCCGCGACCGCCGGCTCATCGAACGGATGCACGAAGGTCAGCCCGCGCTCGGCCTCGAGCAGGCGGGCATGGGCATAGGCCTCGTCGAACGTCTCGCCCTCGAGCACGACGTTGCCGCCGACGCTCTCGGTCTGCATGATCTTCACCGCCGGCGTGGTGCGCGGCATGACGATCGTGACCGGCACGCCGAGCCGCGTGCCGTGGTACGACAGGCCTTGCGCGTGATTGCCGGCCGAGGCGGCGATGACGCCGCGTGACCGCTGCTCCTCGGTCAGCAGAAGCAGGGCATTGAGCGCGCCGCGTTCCTTGTAGGCGGCGGTGAATTGCAGGTTTTCGAACTTGAGATAAATCTCGGCGCCGGTGATCCGGCTCAGCGTCTGGCTGCGCAATGTCGGCGTGCGCACCACCTTGCCCATAATTCGCCCGGCCGCCGCGTGAACGTCGGCGAGGGTCAGCAGGGCTTCGGCCGGCTGCGGGGCGAGCTTGTGGACAAGATTTTCCATGGTGTTTTTAGGCCCTAGTGCAAAGGGACCGGCAAAGGAACCTTTTCCGCGCGGTCCGTGCAGGTGTTGGCGGTGTTGCGCTGGTCGCACAACGCATGAAACCATGCCCCCACGGCAGGGCTGGCGCGCGCGGGCAAACCGGGTAAACACTCGCGCCATGACCCAATCCCTCACGATCGCCTGCATCGGCCTTGGCACCATGGGCGGCCCGATGGCCCGCCACCTCGGCCACGCCGGACACTCGCTTGTCCTGTTCAATCGCAGCGCCGGCCGACGCGAGGCCTGGCTGGCCGCGAATCCGGACCTCGACGCGCGCATCGCCGGCAGCCCGGCCGAGGCCGCGGAAGGTGCCGATGCGGTGATCACCTGCGTTGGCAATGACGACGACCTCGCCGACGTCGTTCTCAGCCCCAATGGCGCCTTCGCCACGATGCGCCCAGGCGCTGTGCTGATCGACCACACCACGGTTTCGGCGCGGATCGCGCGCCAGATCGCGGTCGAGGGCCGCGACAAGGAAGTGCTCTGCGTCGACGCACCGGTCACCGGAGGCCAGTCGGGCGCCGAGAACGGCACGCTGTCGATCATGTGCGGGGGCAGCGACAAGGCGATCGAGGCGGCCCGTCCGATCCTTGGCGCCTATGCCAAGCGGGTGGTCCACGTCGGCAAGTCGGGCGCGGGCCAGACCGCCAAGATGGTCAACCAGATGTGCCTTGCGGCCACCATCGCCGGGCTTTCCGAAGGGATGCGCTTCGCCCAGGCCGCGCATCTCGATCTCGACAAGGTGTTCGAGGCGATCTCGGGCGGCGCGGCGCAGTCGTGGCAGATGGACAACCGCTGGGACACCATGGCCCGCGGCGAGTTCGATTTCGGCTTCGCGGTCGACTGGATGCGCAAGGATCTCGGTCTCGCGATCGAGGAAGCGCGCGGGCTCGGTGCCAGCGTCCCGACCACGGCGCTGATCGACCAGTTCTATGCCGACGTCCAGGCGCTTGGCGGTGGCCGGCAGGATACGAGCGCGCTGATCCGCCGCCTGCCGCTGCGCGGGCAGAAGCCGGCATGAGCGGGCGGTCCATGGCGCGCCGCCTGGCAGCCGTCTCCGCGATCGCCCTCGCTGGCAGCGCCCTGCCCGCGCTGGCAGATACGCTGGTCGACAACGTCCACGGCACCACGATCGGCGCCGACGGCCAGCCCGAGGCTGTGACCGGGCTGATGTTCAGCGACAGCGGCGTCATCACCCGCGTGTTCCATCCCGGCGAGAAGATGCCCAAGAAGGGCTTCGCCTATCACATCGACGGCAAGGGCCAGGTGATCCTGCCCGGCCTGATCGACGCGCATGTCCACGTTATGGAAGTCGGCCTCGCCGCGCTCTCGCTCGACCTGTCGGACACGCGCACGCTGGCACAGGCGCTCGACAAGGTCCGCGCCTTCGCCGCAGCCCACCCCGATCGCGCCTGGATCACCGGCCGCGGCTGGAACCAGGAGCAGTGGGGCCTCAAGGACGCCTCGGGCGCCAGCCGCTTTCCCACCGCAGCCGAGCTCGATTCGGCGGTGGGAGACCGGCCGGTCTGGCTGGAACGCGTCGACGGCCATGCGGGCTGGGGCAACTCCGCCGCGCTCAAGGCCGGCGGCGTCACCGCGCAGACCAAGGCCCCGGCGGGCGGCGCGATCGACAAGCGCCCCGACGGCACACCCGCCGGCGTGCTGGTAGATGCCGCCCAGGCACTGGTCGGTGACAAGATCCCCGCCCCCCGCGCCGCCGATCGCGATGCGGCCCTGGCCAAGGCGCAGTCGCTGCTGTTCCAGCGCGGCGTCACTGCCGTCGCCGACATGGGCACCAGCATCGAGGACTGGCAGGCCTACCGCCGCGCCGGCGATCGCAACCAGCTCTACGTGCGGATCATGGCCTATGCCTTTGGCGTCGACCAGATGGCGCTGATCGCGGGCGGTGAACCCACGCCCTGGCTCTATCAGGATCGCCTGCGCCTCGGCGGGGTCAAGCTGTTCATGGACGGCGCGCTCGGCTCGCGCGGGGCCTGGCTCAAGGCGCCCTACGCCGATGCCCCGGCCACGCGCGGCCTGCCGCGCATGAACGACACCCAGCTCGGCAACCTGATGAGCCGGGCGGCGATGGACAACTTCCAGGTCGCGGTCCATGCCATCGGCGATGCCGCCAACGCCTCGGTTCTGCACACGATCGACGACCTTTCGGCGACGTACAAGGGCGACCGGCGCTGGCGCGTCGAGCATGCCCAGATCGTCGATCCGGCGGACCGCGCGCTGCTGGGCCGCAATGGCGTGATCGCGTCGATGCAGCCTGTCCACGAGACGTCGGATCGCCTGATGGCCGAGGCGCGGCTTGGCCCGCAACGGCTGGCCGGCGCCTATGCCTGGCGCTCGAATGCCGCGGCCGGTGCCCGGCTCGCGTTCGGCTCGGACGCGCCGGTCGAGCAGGCCGATCCCTTCGCCGGTTTCGCCGCCGCGATCAGCCGCGAAGGCCCCGATGGCCAGCCGGCCGGTGGATGGCAGCCGCAGGAAGTGGTCACACGCGCCCAGGCCCTCGCCGCCTATACCACGGGCGGTGCCTATGCCGGCTTCGCCGAGGCGCGCTTCGGCCGCCTTGCCCCGGGCCTGCGCGCCGATTTCGTGCTGGTCGACACCGACCCGATGACCGCGACCCCGGCACAGATCCGCGCCACCCGCGTCAGCGAGACGTGGATCGGCGGCGGCAAGGTGTGGTCGGCAGCTGCGCCCGAGGCGGCGCCCGAAAACAAGCGCTGAGCCAGGCTTCCACAACCTCCAACCCCCTCCGCTGAAGAGGAGGGGGTTTGGGGTGGTGAAGGCCTAAGCAGAACCAGGCGTCAGGGCAGCAACTCGGTCGGAACGCCTGCAGCGGCGGCCGCCGCAGCCTCCTCAGCTTCGAGACGCGCCTTTTCCTCGGCGTCCTTGCGCTCGACGATGCGCATGAGGATCATCGTCCCCTCGAACAGGATCAGCAGCGGGACGGCGAGCATAAGCTGCGAGACGACGTCGGGCGGCGTGATCACCGCGGCCAGCGCGACGATGCCGACGATCACGTAGCGGCGCGCCTTGACCAGCGCGTCGCGGCTGACGATCCCTGCGCGGTTGAGCAGCATCAGCAGCACCGGCAGCAGGAAGCTGACGCCGAAGGCGAGGATGAACTGCATCACCAGCGAGAGGTATTCCTCGATACCCGGCAGCGCCTCGAGCTTGAGGCCGCCCTTGTCGCCCTGGAAACCGACGAACCATTTGAAGGCCGTGGGCATGACGACGAAATAGGCCAGGCTCGCCCCCATGCCGAACAGCAGCGGGGTTGCGATGAGGAACGGCAGGAACGCGCGCTTCTCGCGGGCATAGAGACCCGGCGCGACGAACGCCCAGAGCTGGTTGGCGATGACCGGGAAGCTCAGCAGGAAGCCCGAGAACAGCGCGACCTTAAGGTTCACGAAGAACGCGGAATAGAGCTTGGTGTAGATCAGCTTGCCGTGCCCGGCGGGAAACGCCTCGCTCAGCGGATGGACCAGGATCGCAAGGATCGTGTCGACGAAGTAGTAGCTGAGCGCCGAGGTGATCGCCAGCGCATAGACGCAGCGCAGCAGCCGGGTGCGCAGCTCGATCAGGTGGTCGAGCAGCGGGGCCTGGGTTTCGTCGATGTCGCGGATGGAGATCACGGGGTCACGTCATGGCTGGAGTGTGCGGCCGCCGGAGCGCTCGCCGGATGCTTGTCCGCCTCGACCGGCGCCGGTTGCGGCTCGGCCGGGGGCGGAAGCAGCGGCTCAGTCGGCGCATGGGCGGCGATCGCCGGGTCGATCGGATGCATCAGCTGGTCGGCGGCGTGAGCCGGCGTCTGCCCCTCGGCCGCGGCTGCCTGCGCAGCGGCGCTTTCGGCCATGATCTTGGCGTTCTGCTCCTGCCACTTCTTTTCCATCTCGGCCAGTTCCGCCTCGCGGATCATGGTCTCGAGGCCGGCCTTGAAGTGGTTGGAGATGCGCCGCATCTTGCCGATCCACCGCCCGGCGGTGCGCAGCGCGAGCGGCAGGTCCTTGGGTCCGATCACCACGATCGCCACGATGACGATCACCAGCATCTCGGACGGGTCGATATTGAACATCGGCAGTCAGCCCGGCGCGGTCAGCGGATCAAGCCTGCGGACCCTGGTGGTCGGCGGGATTGTGGACCGGGGCGGCGGGCTGCACCGGCGCGGCCGGCACCACCGGTGGGACGGGGGCTGCGACCGGCGCCTGAACCGGGGGCTGAACCGGCGCCTGAACCGGAGGCTGGATCTGGGCCGGCGGCGGCGTCACGGGGTGATCCGCGTCTTCGTGCATGCCGGCCTTGAAGCTTTTGATGCCCTTGCCGAAGTCGCCCATCATTTCGGAAATGCGGCCACGTCCGAACAGGATCAGCACGACCAGCGCGAGGATGATGAGGTGCGGAAGAGAGAGGCCACCCATTGCAAAATCTCCTTGTTGCCGCCCAGATAGGGCATGTCCGCGCTCTTCGCCAGCACACAGTGGTGTTTCTTGTCGATGCCCCTCACCCTTCGATAGAATCCTCCGCCCCTTCCCCCAGCCCGTCCGGTGGCTCGTCGCTGCCGCCGGTCAGGATGGCGAAGGCCTCGTCCACGGGATCGAGCAAGCCGGCCGCACGCAACTCAGCCATGCCGGGCAGGTCGGAACGGCTCGCGAGGCCGAAGTGGGTCAGGAAATCGGGCGTGGTCGCATAGATCGTCGGCCGCCCGGGCACTTCGCGGCGCCCGGCGATGCGGATCCATCCCGCCTCCAGCAGCACGTCGAGCGTGCCCTTGGCGGTCTGCACGCCGCGGATCGCCTCGATCTCAGCGCGGCTGACCGGCTCGTGATAGGCGACGATCGCGAGGGCTTCGGTGGCGGCGCGCGAGAGGCGGCGCACCTCGTCCTTCTCGCGGCGCAACAGATGGGCCAAGTCGGCAGCGGTCTGGAAATGCCAGCGCCCGCCGCGCTCGACCAGCTGAACTCCGCGCCCGGTGTAATGCGTGGCAAGTTCCTCAAGCGCACCGCGCACCCGCGCGCCGCCCAGATGCCGCGAAATGTCTTCGGCGCTCATCGGTGCCTCGGCGGCGAACAGCGTCGCCTCGACCGCGCGGACGAGATCGTCGGGGACGCTCATCGCACCGCCCGCAGCAGCAGTGGACCAAAGCAGGTGTCCTGCGCCAGTTCCGCCCTGCCCTGCTTGGCCAGTTCGAGGCAGGCCAGAAAGCTGGACGCCAGCGCCGAGCGGGCGAGCTGACGGTCCATCGGCGTATCGTGTGCCAATGGCGGCAGAAAGGTGCGCAACTCGCGCCATTCCAGCGACGTGCCGAGCAGCGCCGCCAGTCGCGCCAGTGCCGCCTCGAGCGTCATCACGGGGCGATGCTGCACCATGTGCACCACAGGCCGGTTGCGATGCTGCACCTCGCCATAGGCGCGGATCACGTGGAACAGGTCCGCCTGCCAGCGTGCGCGGCGCGCGATGCTCAAGCCTTCGGGTGCACCCCGCGCGAAGACATCACGGCCGAGGCGGTCGCGCGCCATCAGCCGCGCCCCGGCCTCGCGCATCGCCCCCAGCCGTTGCAGGCGCAGTTGCAGCCGCAGCGCCAGTTCCTCGGGGCTGGGCTGCATCTCGGGATCGCGCGGCAGCAGCAGCAGCGACTTGAGATAGGCCAGCCACGCCGCCATCACGAGGTAGTCAGCGGCGAGTTCAAGCTTCAGCGCCTCGGCCCGGTCGATATAGCCGAGGTACTGGTCGACCAGTTCTAGGATCGAGATCCGCCGCAGGTCGACCTTCTGCCGCCGTGCCAGGTCGAGCAGCAGGTCGAGCGGGCCTTCCCAGCCATCGAGCTCGAGATAGAGCGCGTCATCGCTCGCCGCGGGTGCGGACGGCGGGAGCGTGTCCCAGCCGGGATCGGCGGGCGCCGCTCCACTCGTGTCCCCCGCCCCCGTCACGGCGTCAGGCGAGCGCCAGCAGGGCGTCGCGCCGGGCGAAGAGGTCCGCCTGCGCGGCCGCATTCAGGCCGACCGACGGCGCCGTGTCCGCCAGGGCGCGATCGAGACGCGCGGCGGTCCTGGCGCTCATCGGCGCAAGGCCCTCGGCAATGCCGATCATGTCGGGCATCTTCGCCCAGCAATTCAGCGCGATGTCGCACCCGGCGGCCTGCGCGCGCACGGCGCGCTCGGGCACCGTGCCGTCGAGCGCCTGCATGTCGAGGTCGTCGGTCAGCAGCAATCCGTCGAACCCGATGCGGCGGCGGATCACCTCGCCCACCACGAAGGCAGACAGGGTGGCCGGGCTTTGCGCATCCCAGGCGGTGTAGCGGACGTGCCCGGTCATCGCCATCGCGCTGCCGGCCAGAGTGCGGAATGGCGCGAGATCGCGCTCGAGTTCGTCCTCGCCGGCGGTGACGGTGGGCAATTCCTTGTGGCTGTCGGCCATGGCGCGGCCGTGGCCCGGCATGTGCTTGATGACTCCGGCGACCCCGGCCCGCGCCAGGCCATCGAGCGTGGCGCGACCGAGCGCGGCGACGCGCTGCGGCTCTGCGCCCAGCGCGCGATCGCCGATGACGTCGTGCGCGCCGGGCTGGCGCACATCGAGCAGCGGCAGGCAATCGACCGTCACGCCGGCTTCGGCCAGGTCCATGCCCAGCGCCTCGGCATTGGCGCGCGCCGCCTCGATCGCACTGGCCGGCGCGATGTCGTAAAGCCGGTCGAACGCCTCGCCCGCCGGATAAGCGGCCCAGACCGGCGGCTTCATCCGCGCGACGCGGCCGCCTTCCTGGTCGATCGAAATCAGCAGGCGGTCGCGGCCGTGCAACGCGCGCAAGTCATCGGTCAGCGCCCGCACCTGCGCGCGGCTTTCGACGTTGCGGCCGAACAGAATGTAGCCGGCCGGGTCGGCATCCTTGAAGAACGCGCGCTCGTCGGCGGTGAGGGTCAGGCCGGAGAGGCCGAAGATGGCAGGAAGCATTGCGACGCCATCCCGAAATTCGGCGCGGATGGCAAGGGTCGGTCTTAGAACTGGCTTTCGGCAGTTGCCCCTCCACCACCGGCTTTGCCGGCGGTCCCCCTCCCCACAACGTGGGGAGGACCTAAGATCCTCCCCACGTTGTGGGGAGGGGGCAGGCCGCAGGCCTGACGGCGGGGCTTGTGCCTTAAAGGCTCAGCGCTTGACCTGGCACTTCACGCCGGCGGCCTGCAGCTTGTTGCACAGCGCGCTGGCGGCGCCGGCGTCGCCGGGGACGGCCTGGAGGCGATAGACGGTGCCGATGTCGGCCTTGCCCTCGAGAATGCGGTGGCTCACGCCCTTCAGCTCCTCGTGCGCGACGACCAGCTTGTTCCAGCCGGCCTCGGCCAGTGCCTGGCTGGAGAACGCGCCGACCTGGACGCCCACGCCGCTGACGACGGGGGCCGGCGCGGCGGCTCCAGCAGATGCAGAGGCCGACGGCTTGGGAGCCGGCTCGGCAGGCTTGGCTGCGGGCGCCCCGGTGGGCGCGAGCGCCGCGGTCGGGCGCTCGCCCTCGCTGACCTTGAAGCTCGAATCGCCGGTACCCTGAAAGGTCTTGCCGCCCGGATCCTTGGGCGCGACCTTGTACGGTTCGCGGCTGGCCTCGATCAGGCTGCCGTCGGCGACGGCGGGCGCCGCGTTGCGATGCGTCATCCAATAGATGCCGCCGACGATCGCGGCGAGCAGGATCAGCGCGACGATGCCGAAGCCGACCAGCCGGCCGCTGTCGGAGCCTTCTTCCTCGACGTCGACGTCATCGGCGCTTTCAAGCCAGGGCAGCCGCTCCTCGGCACCGAGGTCGAGCGCGTCGCCCTCGCCGGGAATGCGGTCATCGTGCGGCGGCGTATTTACCATGGCCTCAAAGCTCCTCGGCGGCCTCGACACCCAGAATGGCCAGCCCGTTCTTCACAACCTGCCCGATTTGCGCGGCGAGGAAAAGGCGAGCCTCGGTCAGAGCCTTGTCCTGTGCCACAATGAAGCGCTTTTCGGGACGGTCGTTGCCGATGTTCCAGTAAGCGTGGAACGCCGCGGCCAGGTCGTAGAGGAAAAACGCGATGCGATGCGGCTCGCGCGCCAGCGCGGCACCTTCGACGATGCGGGGCATCTGCGCGGCCAGCTTGAGCACGGCCAGTTCTTCCTCGCCCAGGAGGTCGAGGGTCTCGGCCGATGGCGCGAAGCCTTCCGCCGCGCCCTTGCGCAGGGTCGAGCAGACGCGGGCATGCGCGTACTGCACGTAGAACACCGGGTTGTCCTTCGAGGCCTCCACCACCTTGGCGAAGTCGAAGTCCATCTGCGCGTCGGGCTTGCGCGTGAGCATGGTGAAGCGCACCACGTCCTTGCCCACCTCGTCGACCACGTCGGCCAGCGTCACGAAGTTGCCGGCGCGCTTCGACATCTTGACCGGCTGGCCGTCGCGCAACAGCTGGACCATCTGCACCAGCTTGACCTCGAACGGCTTGGGCGCGGCACCTTCCGCGCCGGTCAGCGCGGCGACCGCGGCCTTGATCCGCTTGACCGTGCCGGCATGGTCGGCACCCCAGATGTCGACCAGTGCGTCGGCGGTCTCGGCCTTCTGGAAATGGTAGGCGAGATCGGCGCCGAAATAGGTCCAGCTGCCGTCCGACTTCTTGATCGGGCGATCCTGGTCGTCGCCGAAGCGGGTCGAGCGGAACAGCGGCAGCTCGACCGGCTCCCAGTCCTCGGGTGTCTTGCCCTTGGGCGCCTCGAGATGGCCGTCATAGACGAGATCGTGCGCGCGCAGCCAGGCCTCGGCGGCCTCGGGCTTGCCCGCCGCCTGAAGCTCCGCCTCGGACGAGAACAGGTCGTGGCGGATGCCGAGCTTGGCGAGATCGTCCTTGATCATCACCAGCATGGCCGCGACCGCCTTCTGGCGGAACGGCACGAGCCATTCGGCCTCGGGCGCGGCGGCATAGCGATCGCCGTATTCAGCGGCGAGCTGCTGGCCGAGCGGCACGAGGTAGTCGCCCGGATAGAGCCCCTCGGGGATCGCGCCGACGTCTTCGCCCAGCGCCTCGCGGTAGCGGACATGCGCCGAGCGGGCGAGCACGTCGACCTGCGCGCCGGCATCGTTGACGTAGTATTCTTTGACGACCTTGTGCCCGGCAAACTCGAGCAGCGCGGCGAGCGCATCGCCCACTACTGCACCGCGGCAGTGGCCCATGTGCATCGGCCCGGTCGGGTTGGCCGAGACATATTCGACGTTGACGGTCGTGCCGCCACCCAGCGTCGAGCGGCCATAATCGCCGACGCGCGCGGCGATCAGGCGCAATTCGTCGAGCCAGGCAGCCGCATCGAGGCGCAGGTTGATGAAGCCGGGGCCGGCGATTTCCGCCGAGGTCACCCGCGGATGGCGCGCCAGTTCCTCGACCAGGAGGCCCGCCAGCGCCCGCGGGTTGGTACCCGCCGGCTTGGCCAGCACCATCGCCGCGTTGGTGGCCAGATCGCCATGCGACGCGTCACGCGGCGGCTCGCAGGTCACCGCGCCGCGCGGCAGGCCATCGGGCAGGCTGCCCGCCGCCACGAGGGCGTCGAGCGCGGCATCGATCACGCCGGCATAGTGGGCGAAGAGCGTCTGGGCGGAAGGCGTGCTGTCGGTGGTCATGCCGCGCCGATAGCGAATATGCGCGATGTTGCAAACGGCCCTGTGCGGCGGTGGCGCTCTGGCTCGCTCCAGCTTGGCCCTTCGACAGGCTCAGGGCGAACGGGTGTGAAGAGCGGCCGACCCAACCACCGTTCGCCCTGAGCCTGTCGAAGGGCGCTAAGGCGCGACGGTCACCGTAAAGCCAATCAGCGCCGGGCGTTGTATTCCAGCTGGCTGGGCGAGAGCTGGAAGCCGACCAGGTGCTCGAACGTGGCGGACGCGATCGCCTTGCGCACTTCGGGGAGCGAGAGCGGGTCGACCGCTGCGTCGGCCTGGCCGGCGCGGCGCTTGCGCGAGAGCTTTTCGCGGACGCTGGCGGGCAGGCTGGCGGCGGCGCGATCGACGAAGGCGCCGGCCTTGGCGCGCGCGGCGGCGCGGTCCTGCCCATCGGCGAAGTCGATCGCAACGGTGCCGAGGCGCTTGGCCACGACCGCGGTGCCGCCGCGCATCACGATCGAGAAGTAGGGCAGCTCGACATGGCGCGCACCCCGCGTATCGGTGCGGCGGGCGAGGACGTCAAACGTCGCCTCACTGCTGACGGGATCGACGGTGTCGTTGCAGGTGGCGCGCAGGTTGGTGATCGTCGCGACCATGTCGATCGCCTGCGAATCGGTGCGCGAGGGATCGGTGAACAGCGTCACGTCGCCGGTGTTCTCGGCCACTTCGACCGTCGGGCAGGCGGTGCGCAGCGCGGTCACGCCGACACCGTCTTCCAGCACCAGCTCGCCCTTGTTCTTGGCGCAACCGGACAGCGCGCCGGCCATGAGCGCGGTGCCGATCACGGCCTTGGCAAAGGTCAGGCGACGGGGCTGGACAGACATCAGGGCAAATTCCTTAGCAGCACGCGGCGAGGCCGGCGGCGAGCCGCGGCCTCGAAAGACAGAGCCATCCTCTAGCCAGCACGGCATGGTTGGGCAATGGCGCTACCGGCCCACGGCGCGTTTTACCTTGGGCCGAGGTGCTGCTAAGGCCGGGGCCATGAACGCCAGCTTTCCCACGCCCGCCGCTGCCGACACCGCCACCGCGGATGCGCTGCCCCCGCTGCACCTGCTGATCGCCGCGCCGCGCGGCTTCTGCGCCGGTGTCGACCGGGCTATCGAGATCGTCGAGCGGGCGATCGATCGCTATGGCGCGCCGGTCTACGTGCGGCACGAGATCGTGCACAACCGCTTCGTGGTCGACAGCCTCAAGGCCAAGGGTGCGGTCTTCGTCGAAGAGCTGGACGAAGTGCCCGACGGCAAGCCGGTGGTGTTCTCCGCCCACGGCGTGCCCAAGGTGGTGCCGGCGGCCGCGACCGAACGCGGGCTCGACTGGCTCGATGCCACATGCCCGCTGGTCAGCAAGGTTCATCGCCAGGCCGAACGCAAGGTCGAGGCCGGACGCCACATCCTGTTCGTTGGCCACAAGGGCCATCCCGAGGTGATCGGCACGATGGGCCAGGTACCCGAAGGCGCGATGACGCTGGTCGAGACACTCGACGACGTCGCCACGCTCAACTTTCCTGAAGGCACCCCGCTGGCCTTCCTGACGCAGACGACGCTGTCGGTCGACGACACCGCCGAGATCGTCGCAGGCCTCAAGGCGCGCTTTCCCACCATCGTCGGGCCGCGGGCCGAGGACATCTGCTATGCAACCTCGAACCGCCAGGCCGCGGTCAAGGCGATCGCGCCGCGCAGCCAGCTGGTTCTGGTGATCGGCGCACCCAACAGTTCCAATTCGCTGCGCCTCGTCGAAGTGGCCGAACGCGAAGGCACGCCCTCGCGCCTGATCCAGCGCGCCAGCGAGATCGATCCCGCCTGGCTCGACGGCGTGGAGACCTTGGGCCTGACCGCCGGCGCCTCGGCCCCCGAAGTGCTCGTGCGCGAGGTCGTCGCCCGTATCGGACAGTGGCGCACGGTCAGCGAGGAGCCGGTAACCACGACCGAGGAACACATGGTGTTCAAGCTGCCCCGCCAGCTCGTCGGCTGAAGGCAGCGATCATGGCGGTTTATACCCACCTCGGCGCGGAAGACATGGCTGCGCTGCTGGCGCCCTATGGCGTCGGTGCACTCGTTTCGGCCAAGGGCATCGCCGAGGGCGTGTCGAACAGCAACTGGCTGATCGAGACGGCGGGCACCGATGGATCGGGCGCGCGCTTCATCCTGACGATGTACGAGTTCCGCATCGAGATCGCGGACCTGCCCTATTTCCTCGGGCTGCTCGACCATCTCGCGGCGCGCGGCTGCCCGGTGCCGCGCACGATCCACGATTCCGAGGGCGCCCTCTATCGCGTGATCGAGACACCGCGCGGCGAAAAGGCGCTGGCGCTGATCGAGTTTCTCCCCGGCGTTTCGCTGGGTGAGCCGACCGCCAGCCAGGCGCGTGCGGTGGGCGCCGCGCTCGCCGAGATGCACCTGGCGGCAGCCGATTATCCCGCCATGCGCGAAAACGGCATGGGTCTGGCCGAATGGCAGCGCCTGGCCGATGCTTGTGGCGCGCAGGGGCTGGCCAGCATCGACCCGGCGCTCGCGACCTGCGTGGCGGAGCACCTGCCCCGCCTGGCGCGCGACTGGCCGCGCGATCTGCCGCGCTCGGTCATCCACGCCGATCTCTTTCCCGACAACGTGCTGATGCAGGGCGATACCGTCACTGGCATGATCGACTTCTACTTCGCCTGCAACGACATCACCGCCTACGATCTCGCGGTGACGCACGCGGCCTGGTGCTTCGATCCCACTGGCGCGCGCTTCCTGCCCGACCTGTCCGCCGCCCTCGTCACGGGCTATGAAAGTGTACGGCCGCTGAGCGAGGCGGAGCGCGCCGCGCTGCCGCTGCTGGCGCAAGGCGCGGCGATGCGCTTTGCCATGAGCCGCGCCTTCGACTGGCTCAACACCCCCGCCGATGCGCTGGTGACGCGCAAGGACCCGCTAGCCTTCGCGCGGCGGCTGGCCTTCTATGCCGATCCCGCCAATGCCGGGGTCTTCGTATGAAGCACGTCCAGATCTTCACCGACGGTGCCTGCAAGGGCAACCCCGGCAAGGGCGGCTGGGGCGCACTGCTGCGCATCGGCGAGCACGAGAAGGAGCTCGTCGGCTCCGACCCCGAGACGACCAACAACCGCATGGAAATGACCGCGACGATCCGCGCGCTCGAGGCGCTGACCCAGCCCTGCAAGGTCACGCTGCACACCGACAGCAAGTACGTGATCGACGGCATTACCAAGTGGGTCTTCGGCTGGCAGCGCAAGGGCTGGAAGACGGCCGACAACAAGCCGGTCAAGAACGAGGACCTGTGGCGCGCACTGCTGGCCGCCGCCCGGCCGCACACGGTCGAGTGGGTCTGGGTCAAAGGTCACGACGGCCACGTCGAGAACGAGCGCGTCGACAAGCTGGCCAGCGACGCGGCGCGCGCGGCCTGAAGCCACGCACCACGGCCTGCCCCGGATCGGGACAGATGGCCGATTTCGGGACACGTCCGCCAAGGGGAGGATTGGGGTCTCGCCCCCGGCGATGGTAAACCACGCCGCAGCACCCGGGGGAGAACCGTCATGCTGCGTACCACGTCCTGCCTTCTGACCCTTGCCGCCGCGGCCCTGCTGTCGGGATGCGCGCAAGATCGGCCGCGCGCCTATGCGCCGCCGGGTGCCTATGGTTATCCGCCGAGTGATTACGCCGGGGGCTATGGCTATGCCCCGCCGCCCCCGCCGGGTGGATGGGCACCGCCGCCTGCCCCCTGCGCCTCGGTCAACGGCGCGGCCTGCGCCGCCGCGCCGGGAATGCCCCAGCCGTTCGTCGCGCCGCCGGGGTACTATGTCGCCGGCGTCACCTGGGTTCCGGTGCCGGTCGCCGGCCAGCCCTGCCAGCCCTGTGGCGAGACTACCACGACGACGACGCGGATCGTCGAGGCGCCGGCGCGCCGCGTGATCCGCCGTGCGCCGCCCCGCGTGATGCACGACAAGCGCGTGCGCGAGATCCCGGTCAAGGAGAAGCGCGTCCGCGAATAGCTGCGCGACGCTTAGGCCTCACCCGGCCAGACGCGCCGGCGCATAGCGCACAGCGTCGAGCGCCTCGGTCATGGCGTCGCGCGGCAGGCCCAGCGCCAGTTGCGTCGCCAGCCGGGCCGCAGCCGGCGCGGTTTGGATGCCGAAGCCGCCCTGCCCGGCAAACCAGAAGAAGCCGGGCACGCCCGGATCGTAGCCATAGACAGGGGCGCGATCGGGCGCGAAGTTGCGCAGACCCGCCCAGCGCCGCTCGACCCCGGCGATCTGCCAGTCCACCACGTTCTCCAGCCGGTCGAGCGCCAAGGCCACGTCGATCTCTTCGGGCGCGACATCGTGCGGCAGGTCGCGTGTCTCGTCGTGCGGCGAGAGCCAGAGCCGGTCCCCCGATGGCTTGAAATAGAAATCGCCGGCCACGCCGAAGGTGAGCGGCAGGTCCGCCGGGACCGGCGGATCGACGCGCACTTGAACGATCGTGCGGCGCAACGGCGTGATCCCAAGCGGCGTAGCGCCCGCCATCTGCGCCACCGTATCGGCCCAGGCCCCGGCTGCGTTCACCACGATCGCGGCGCGCGCGGCCCCGCTCTCCCAGGCGATATGCCAAGTATCGCCGGCCTCACGCTCCAGCGTGGTGACTTGCGCGCGCACGCGCAGAACCGTCTCGCTGCGCCGGGCCCGTGCCAGATAGTGCTGGTGCAGCGCGGCGACGTCGATGTCCGCGCAGCCCGGCTGCCACACGCCGACGGTCCAGTCCGGTCGCAATCCGGGAACGCGCTGCGCCATGGCCGACCTGCCGACCAGTTCGACCCGGGCCCCGAGGCCCGCATAGTCCTGGGTGAACTTGGCCAGCGTCGCTTCGTCGGCGTCGCGCCCGATCACCAGCGAGCCGCGGCGGCCGAGAAAGCCATGCTCCTCCAGATAGCCGCCCGAGGCGAGCGTCAGCGGGACCACGGCCGGACCACCATAGACCTCGTCCCAGAATGCAGCAGACCGGCCGGTGGTGTGATAGCCCGGCACGCTTTCCGCCTCGACCAGCAGGACCCGGGCATGGCCTGCGCATTCGGCCGCCAGGCTGGCACCGGCCATGCCGGCGCCGATGATGGCGATGTCGAACTGGTTCATTGCGATTCCTCAGGCATTGCGCCCCCACAGGGCCGGTCGCAGCGCGCCCGGCAAGGTCAGCGGATGGGCGCTTCCCGTTCGAGGAATTCGTCGATCGTGGCAAGTACCTGATCGCGCACAGCATCGGCCTCGCGCAGCAGTTCATGGCGCCCCTCGCTGCCCCAGGCCGCCAGATGGGCTCGCGGCAGGCGCGCCGCCGCGCGTGCGATCGCGGGCCATGAAACCAGCTTGTCCGCGCGCGTCCCCAGCAAGAGGATCGGTGTCTGCAAGGTTTCCAGCCGGCCTGCCGCATCGAGCCGGTCGAACGATTGGCTGGCGCGCAGCAGCCAGCGCCAGCTGGCCGGGCCGAGTTTCAGGAACGGTCGTTCGACCTGCCACCACTGCTCGTCGGCATAGCGGCGCAGGTCGTGGGTCAGGAGGTTGGCGCGCGCCGCCTCGCGCGCACCGGGCTTTTCGCTGTGCTTCCATGCCGGCCGCCCCGGATCGCCGAGGCGGTTCATCACGCGCGCATAGACCCGCTGTAGCGCGCGCGGGATCGGGGTCGCGAATCCGAGCATCGGCGCGCTCAGCACCACGGCGTCGGGATCGATTCGCCGCTCGGCCAGCGCGCGCAGCACGAGATGCCCACCCATCGAATGCCCGACCACGACGTGCGGCCCGGGCGTTGCCGCGCGCCACGCCTGCCAAAGGCCGGCGAGGTCGTCGATCCAGTCCGCGAAGTCGGCGATGTCGCCGACCAGCGGATCGGCCGTCGTCCGGCCCGAGCCGGCCTGCCCGCGCCAGTCGGCGGCGGTTACGTGCCACCCCTGAGAGGCCCAGTAATCCAATGTTTCCACATACTTTTCATAAAAGTCACCACGGCCGGGCAGAAACAGGATCGAACCGCGCGCAGCCTCGTCTGTACGGCGCCAGATCACGCGGCGGATCGCGGTGCCATCGGCGGCATGCCAGACCGCCTCGATCGATCCGGGCGCGATCGTGCGGCCGTCGATTGCCTGCCAAACAGCCTTAACCATTGGTTGCCACGCTCCGTTTTCGCGCCGTTCCCGCCGCCAGACTTGGTTACCGTTTGGTAAGTGGTTGTGCGGTAATCATGGCCCCGACCAAGGGGGAATTCATGGTTTACGGACTGGCCGGACTGTTGGCAATCGCGCTGCTGATCGCAGCCTTCACCGACGTTCGCCGCCGGCAGATCGACAACTGGCTCAACGCCGCGATCGCGCTGCTGGCCCCGGCCTATTGGGCCGCGCAGGGGCTGCACCTGTGGCCCGACGTGGCGCTGCAGCTGGGCGTCGCCCTGGCCGCGTTCGTCGTGCTGGCCGGATTGTTCGCGCTGCGCATGATGGGCGGCGGCGACGTCAAGCTGCTGACCGCACTGGCGCTGTGGCTGCCGGCGATGCTGTTCCTCAAGCTGTTGCTGGTCATGGCGCTGGTCGGCGGTGTGCTGACCATCGTGATGGGCATGTGGCACGTCATGCGCCGCCGCAAGGGCCACCTCAAGATCCCCTACGGCGTGGCGATCGCCACCGGCGGGCTCTGGGTTCTGGCGGGCGTCTATGGCCCGGCGCTGCAGGCCGCGACGGCCGGCTGAGGTCATTTTTTAACCATTTTGTCGGATGGCTGACGGCTATTCTGTAAGGGCGGGATATCAGGCGATGGACAAGAGAAAGCTGATGCTGCTGGTGGGGGCGCTGGTCATCGCGATCGGCACGGCCCTTGCCGCGCGGAGCCTCATGGGTGGCGGGGGATCGCCCCAAGCCGTGGCGGCCGCCAAGGTCGAGACGGGCGCCAAGGTCCTCGTCGCCCAGCGCGCCCTGCCCGTCGGCACGATCATCACCGCCGACGCCATCGGCTTCAAGGCCTGGCCCAAGGAAATGGTGCAGGACGCCTACTTCCTAGAGGGTGAGGCCGATATGCAGAAGATGCTAGGCACCGTCGTGCGCAACCCGATCACTGCGGGCGAGCCGATCACCCAAGGCTCGCTCGTCGCGCCCGGCGACCGCGGCTTCCTCGCTGCCGCCCTCGGGCCGGGGATGCGCGCCGTAACCATTCCGGTTTCCGCCCGCACCGGCGTTGCTGGCTTCGTCTTTCCCGGCGACCACATCGACCTGGTCCTGACACAAAGCGTCAAGGGCAACGACTCGCAGCCGCTCAAGGCCTCGGAAACGATCATCCGCAACCTGCGCGTGCTCGCCACCGACCAGTCGGCGACGCAGGAACAGGTCGAGGGCAAGACCAAGGTCAAAGCCTTCAGCACCGTCACCGTCGAAGTCACGCCCAAGCTCGCCGAGAAGATCGCGGTGGCGCAGACCATCGGCCAGATCAGCCTGTCGCTGCGCTCGCTCGCCGACAACTCGGCCGAACTCGAGCAGGCCATTGCCTCGGGCGACGTGAAGGTGCCGGCCGGCGCCACGCCGCAGGACGAGGAAAAGCTGCTCAAGCAGGCGCTGGCCCACCCGCTCGACGGCGGCACCAGCTTCGTCACCGGCGGCGACGTCTCGCGCTTCCAGCGCAAGTCGATGCCCGCGCTCGGTGCTGCGAACCCCGGCATGGCCCCGCCGCCCGCACCGGCACCCGGCCCGGTCATGGCCGGCCCCGCCGCCCCGCCCCGCCCGCGTGGCCCAGTGATCAACATCACCCGTGGCAAGGACACCGTGACCGTCAGCGTCGGGGGGGCACACTGATGACCGCCCGCACACTGAGCCCTCGCGCCGCCACCCAGACCGCTCGCGCCGCCGGCTATCCCGCCGCGCACCAACCGCTCGCCAAAGGCCGGATCATGACCGCACGCCTTCTCCACCGCGCCTCGGCCAAGCTGCTTTCCGCAGCGATGCCAGGCTTGCCGCTCGCCGGCGCGCTCGGCTGCCTTGCCGTGTTTTCGGCAACGCCAGCCGCCGCACAAACCGTCACCAGCCCGGCCCGCTCGATCGCGGTCGGCATCGGCCGCGGCCAGCTGGTCACCCTGCCCGGCCGCATGAGCGACGTGTTCGTCGCCAACGACCAGATCGCCGACGTTCAGGCCAAGTCGACCAACCAGCTCTACGTCTTCGGCAAGGGGCCGGGCGAGACCACGGTCTATGCCAGCGATGCCAAGGGCAACGTGGTCTGGTCCGCCAATGTGCGCGTCGGCACCAACATCGACAGCATCGACCAGATGCTGCGCCTCGCCATGCCCGAGGCGAAGATCCAGACCGCAACGATGAACAACACCGTGCTGCTCACCGGCACCGTCGCGGCGCCCGAGGATGCCGCGGAGGCCGAGCGCCTGGTCAAGGCCTTCGTCGGCGACAAGAGCCAGGTCATCAGCCGCCTCAAGATGGCGACACCGCTGCAGGTCATGCTGCAGGTGCGGATCGCCGAGGTCAGCCGCACGCTGACCCGCTCGATCGGCGTCAACTGGGCGAGCGCGGACGCAACCAACGGCTTCAAGTTCGGCATCGGCCAGGGCGCCTCGTTCTTCAACCAGTATGCCCCCGGTGGCCCGATCGGCTTCGGCACGCCGTCGACCACGACCATGACCGGGCTCAACCTGCCCTCGAGCGGAACGCGCCTTGTCGGCAACACCAAGCTGTTCGGTGTGGACCTGCTCGGCGCGCTCGACCTGGGCGAGACGATCGGACTTGCCACCACGCTGGCCGAACCCAACCTCACCGCACTGTCGGGCGAGACCGCGCAGTTCCTGGCCGGCGGCGAATTCCCGATCCCGCTGTCGCAGGGTCTCGGCACGACGGCGATCGAATACAAGAAGTACGGCGTCAGCCTGTCCTACACGCCGACCGTGCTCGCCAACGGGCGCATTTCGCTGCGCGTCGCGCCCGAGGTTTCGGAACTGACCTCGGACGGGGCGATCGTGCTCAGCGGCATGTCGATCCCCGCGCTCAAGGTGCGCCGCGCCGAAACCACGATCGAGCTGGGCTCGGGCCAGAGCTTCATGATCGCCGGCCTGCTCAGCAATTCGGCGCAGAACACGATCACCAAGATGCCGGGCGCCGGCGACCTGCCGATCCTTGGCTCGCTGTTCCGTTCGACCGCGTTCAAGAAGGGCGAGACCGAGCTGGTCATCGTGGTCACGCCGTACCTGGTCAACCCGGTCAACGCCAAGGACATCAAGCTGCCGACCGACGGTTTCCGCACCGCCGACGCGTTGCAGCAGGTGCTGGGCAACCAGGAAAGCGCAGCTCCCAAGGGCGATCCGCGCCCAGGCCCGACAGAGCGCGAAGGAACCACGCAGGCCGGCCCCCAGGGCCCGCGCATCGGTGTCGCCGATCCGCAGCCTGCTGCTACCGGTCGCGCCCGCCAGGCCCGCGCCGCCGATACCAAGCCGGGCTTCAGCCTGTGACCAAGGCCAGCGAAACAAGGATCTCCACGATGTCGCACATCTTGACCGCTTCGCCGGCTACCGGCGCCGCCACGCCTTCGCTGCGCCGCATGATGCGCGTGCTCGGCCCGGCCATGTTGCTCGCCGCCGGCCTCTCGGGCTGCGTGGGCGGCATGCCGACCAACCAGTCGCTCAACAGCATTCACCAGCCGGTGATCGAGCGCTCAAGCTTCACGCTCGACATCGCCACTATGCCCGGCGGCGGCGTGCCGGTGAACGAGCAGCGGCGCCTTGCCGGCTGGTTCCAGTCGCTCGAGCTGGGCTTTGCCGACAAGGTCGCGCTGGACGATCCGGCCAACGATCCCGCAACCCGCGATGCCGTACGAGCGGTCGTTGCCGGCCAGCGCCTGTTGCTGGCCGATGCGGCGCCGGCCACAACCGGCCCGATCGCGCCCGGCACCGCGCGCATCGTCATCACCCGCACCGTGGCCTCGGTGCCGGGTTGCCCCGACTGGTCGACGCACAACGATGGCAACCTGCGCAACGCGACCTCGACCAACTATGGCTGCGCGGTCAACAGCAACTTCGCCGCCATGGTCGCCGACAAGGAAGACCTGGTGCGCGGGCAGACCGGCGATGGCCAGACCTCGGTGATGAGCTCGAACAAGGCGATCGCCGCGTTCCGCGATGCCACGCCCACCGGCGGCGGCGGCACGACCGTGCGCAAGGTCGCCACCTCGAACAGTGCGGGAGGCAACTGACATGGCCGGCATCGCCAAGAACCGCGACATGTTCGCTGCCTTCTGCTGCGACGACGCCACGCTCGACATCGTGCGCGCAGTCGCCGCCGACATGGGCTGGCAGCCGGAGAAATGCGCGCGCGGCGGCCTGCGCAATGCGGTGCAGTCGCTGTCGATCAGCGCCAGCCCCTCGATCCTCCTCGTCGACCTGTCGGAAAGCGGCGACCCGCTCAACGACATCAACGCGCTCGCCGAAGTGTGCGAGCCGGGCACGGTCGTCATTGCGGTCGGCCAGGTCAACGACGTGCGCCTCTATCGTGACCTTGTCGCCTCGGGCATCCAGGATTACCTGCTCAAGCCGCTGTCGATCGGCCAGCTGCGCGATACGCTGGCGCAGGCGCAAGCGATCTTCAATGCGCCGCGCGGAGGGGATGGCGTGGCCACGCGGCGCCATGTCGCCACCGCAGTGGTCGGCACGCGCGGCGGTGTCGGCGCATCGACGCTGGCGACCTCGCTGGCCTGGGCCTTCAGCACCGATGCCAAGCGCCCGACCGCACTGCTCGACCTCGACGTCCATTTCGGCACCGGCGCGCTGACGCTCGACCTCGAACCGGGCCGCGGCCTGACGGACGCGATCGACAACCCCAGCCGCATCGACGGCCTGTTCATCGAGCGCGCGATGATCCGCGCCAACGACAATCTCGCGATCCTCTCGGCCGAAGCGCCGATCAACGCCCCGCTGATGACCGACGGCAGCGCCTTCGTGCAGTTGCAGGAAGAGTTCCGCCACGCTTTCGAGATGACCGTGGTCGACATGCCGCGCAACATGCTGATCAACTTCCCCAACCTGATGGCCGATGTTGGCGCGGTGGTGGTCGTGACCGAGCTGACGCTGGCCGGCGCGCGCGATGCGATCCGCCTGCTCGCCTGGCTCAAGGGCAATGCGCCCCAGGCGCACGTCCATGTCGTCGCCAACAAGGTCCAGGCCGGCGTCGGCGAGATCAGCCGGCCGGACTTCGAGGCCTCGATCGAACGCAAGCTGGGCTTCGTCATTCCCTTCGATGCCAAGGCCGCCGTCAATGCCGCCAAGCTTGGCCAGACCTTCATCGCCGCCAACCGCACGAGCAAGGCGGGCACCGTGATCAAGGACATCGCCGCAGCGATCGCCAGCCTGGCCGACGACGGCGCTGCGGCCGCCGACGCCAAGCCCGGCGGCAAGGGCGGTGCCAAGGCCTCGCTGCTCGGCAAGCTCGACCTCAAGAAGATCCTGCCCACCAAGGCGAAGGCCGGCGCACCGGTCTGACCGGCGCCTCGTTCTCGCCCCCTCCCCGTAACCAGCCTCAACCGGAAAGCCGACCGCGCCATGCTCACCCCCCAGCTGATCGTCATTCTCGGCGGGGCCGCGGCGGCGATTATGCTGCTGTTTGCCGCGCTGTCGGGCCCCAATGCCTCGAAGCAGAGCACCCGCCGGTTGCAGCAGGTGCGGTTCCGCCATTCCGAAAGCACCACGGCCAAGGTCGAGGCGCAGTATCGCAAGGCGATCGCCGCACGCACGCCGCGTTCCTATCGGGTCGCAGGCTCGGGCTCGCGCCGTGAGGCGCTGGCTTTGCGGCTGCACCGCACCGGCAAGGGCTGGACGCTGACGGGCTACCTCTATGCATCGCTCGGCATCGGCTTCGGGGTTCTGTTGCTGGTGTTTTTGCAGTCGCATTCGCTGCTGCTGGCGCTGCCTGCCGGGATGCTGGTCGGCGCGGCGGTCCCGCATGTCGCGGTCAACTGGGCGATCAGCAAGCGCACCAACGCCTTCGTCGCGCGCTTTCCCGACGCGCTCGAGCTGCTGGTGCGCGGGTTGCGCTCGGGCCTGCCGATTACCGAGACGCTCGGCGTCGTGGCCACCGAAGTGCCCGGCCCGGTCGGCCAGGAATTCAAGCTGGTGACCGACCGCATCAAGGTCGGCCGCACCATGGAAGAGGCGCTGCAGGACACCGCCGACCGGCTCGACATGGCCGAGTTCAGCTTTTTCTGCATTACGCTCGCAATCCAGCGCGAGACCGGCGGCAACCTCGCCGAAACGCTCGCCAACCTTGCCGACGTGCTGCGCAAGCGCGCGCAGATGAAGCTCAAGATCCGGGCGATGAGCTCGGAATCCAAGGCCTCGGCCTATATCGTCGGCGCGCTGCCGTTCATCGTCTTCGCGCTGCTCTACTCGATCAACCCGGGATACATGGGCAAGTTCTTCGTCGACGAGCGCCTGATCATCGCCGGCATCGGCGCCTTCTGCTGGCTGAGCATCGGCGCCTTCATCATGTCGAAAATGGTCAGCTTCGAGATCTGAGGCGAGGATACCCACGATGGAACAGACCCACGCCCCGACGCTGCTCGGCATCAACGTCATCCATGCCGGCTCCTTCCTGATGGTCGTGGCGGCAGGCTTCGTCCTGCTGGCGATCTATGCCGCGATTACCGTCCGCGATCCGATGGCCAAGCGCGTCAAGGCGCTGAACGAGCGGCGCGACGAGCTCAAGGCGGGCATCATCGTGCCCACCGCGCGCAAGCGCAACTCGATCGTCCGCCGCAACCAGACCACCGACAACATCCGCACCGTGCTGGAAAAGCTGCGCGTGCTGCAGGACAGCCAGCTCGCGGTGGTCCAGCAGAAGCTGGCGCAGGCCGGCATCCGCAAGAAGGAATGGGCGGTCGCGGTGATCTTCGGCCGCATGATCGGCCCGATCGTGCTCGGCGGCCTGGCCCTGCTGTGGATCTACGTCCTCCAGTTCTTCCCCGAATGGGGCGCGTTCAAGCGCTTCATGGGTTTCGCCGCGATGGTAATCTTCGGCTACAAGGCGCCCGACATCTGGGTCGCCAACCTCGTGGGCAAGCGCACCAAGGAAATCCGCAAGGGCCTGCCCGATGCGCTCGACCTGCTGGTGATCTGCGCCGAAGCGGGCTTGACCGTCGATGCCGCCTTCAACCGCGTCGCGCGCGAGCTAGGCCGCGCCTATCCCGAGCTGGGCGACGAATTCGCGCTGACCGCGATCGAGCTGTCGTTCCTCACGGAGCGGCGCCAGGCCTTCGAGAATCTCGCCTATCGCGTGAACCTGGAATCGGTGAAGGGCGTGACCACCACGATGATCCAGACCGAACGCTATGGCACCCCGCTCGCCTCGGCGCTGCGCGTGCTCTCGGCTGAATTCCGCAACGAGCGCATGATGCGCGCCGAGGAAAAGGCCGCGCGCCTGCCGGCGATCATGACCGTGCCGCTGATCATGTTCATCCTGCCCACGCTGTTCGTGGTCATCCTCGGCCCGGCCGCCTGCTCGATCAGCGACCAGTTCATCAACCGCAAGGGCCCGACGCCGTAAGGGGGCACCGGGGCTTCGGGTTATTCCTGTTGCGATGATGTGCTGATCGAGCTGGCCCCCGG
>NZ_DAIRTS010000020.1:0-3743 GCF_036803765.1 Novosphingobium sp. | reverse complement strand
GGCCCCCGGCCGCAGTCCGCTATGCCGGAACGTGGACCACCTGCTCGATCGCGCCGAACAGGCTCTTGCCGCCGTGACGCGCCTCGATCCGCAGCGTATCGCCGCTGCCCAGCGCATCGCCCGGCAGCGGGGCGGAGAGGCTGACCAGCGTTCCGGCGGCAAGCGGGCGCTCGGCGGCGAGACCGGCCAATGTGTCCGCCAGCGCGGCCGGCAAGGTCAGCGTACTGGAGGCACTGCCGCGCGTGACCGTGACCGGTACCGCGAGCGCGCCATCGGCCCAGGCCTCGCCCAGCGCGGCGGGCGTCACGAACACCGGCGAGAAATGCCCCGTCGCCCCCGGCGCGCTTTGCGCGGCGACGGCGTGGGCGAGGCCGATCAGCCGCACCCGGCCCAGCGCCTCGTCGGGCGTGGCCCCTTGCGGCACGTCGGCGGTCATCGCCACCAGTCCTACCTCGGAGGCGCCGGGGCGGCGCAGCGGATCGCGCGCGCCCATCAGCCCGTCCCCGGGCTGGTTGCGCACGGCATCGGCGGCGTCGGTCCAATGGAAGGTGCGCGGCAGCGGCGCCGCCGCCTCGCGCTCGTGGAAGCGCTTGCGCGGGATGGCACCGTGGGCGAGCTCGACCGCCAGGCTTTCGAGCAGGTCGGCATGGCGGTGCCATTCGTCGAGCAGCCGTTGCATCGTCGGCACGATGTGATCGGCATCCGCGTACCAGGCGAGATCATCCGACACGACGATGAGGCGCCCATCGCGCCCTTGTGGCAAGGATGCCAGTTTCATGCCTTCGCTCCCGCTATGGTATGGGCAGATCCGCTATCTGGCCTGCCCTTCGAACTTGCGCACCGCGTTGAGCAGCTTGTCGAGCAGGACACGCAGCTTGGCGGTCTCGCGCGGGGTCAAGGCGGCGAAGATTTCCTCGTAGATTTCCAGCGCCTGCGGCCAGATCTGCGCGTGGACCGAACAGCCCTCGCCGGTCAGCTCGAGATGGTGCGAACGGCCATCGGCGACATTGGGGCTGCGCTGGACGAAACCGCGCTCTTCCAACACCTTGCAGGCGCGGTTGACGGCGACCTTGTCCATCTGCGTGGCGCGCACCAGGTCGCGCTGCGTCAGCGGCCCGGCATCACCCAGCACGGCCATGATCCGCCATTCCGAAATCTTGAGCCCGAACTGGCTGCGGTATTCGCTGGCAATGGCGCCACTGACCGCACCGGACGTGATGGCCATGCGGTAGGGCACGAATTCGGCAAGGCGAGTCTGGGTTCCAGGCATGGTTTCGTATCTAAAGAAACCAGCGGCCTTGGCAACAATGTTATTGCGTGGCGCGGCGCAACCTACCTTTCAATCGTGCAAGTTGAAGCGCAGCCACGCAATATTAATTGTGCGCTGCAGCGTAACACTCCGCAATCGAGCGCGATCGTGTCACGCCGAACGCGTCAGAACACGCCCCGCCACGGCACCAAGCCGGGCGACGAGCACCGGATCGCGCTGCGCCGCCGCGGTCATGATCGCGCCATCGAGCGCGGTGTCGACCGGGCTCGGCGTGCGACCGGGCGGCAGCATCCCTGCAAGCGCGGCGACCATCGCCCGCGCCGTCTCGGCATTGCCGCGCATCGCGCGCAGCACCTCGGACACTTCGACATGCTCGCCCTCGCGCCACGCGTCGTAGTCGGTGACCATGCCGATCAGCGCATAGGGCAGCTCGGCCTCGCGCGCGAGCCGCGCCTCGGGCATCGCGGTCATGCCGATCACGTCGGCGCCCCACTGGCGATAGAGACGGCTCTCGGCGCGCGTGGAAAACTGCGGCCCCTGCATCGCGAGATAGCAGCCACCGCGATGCACCCGCGCGCCGGCCGCTTCGGCCGCATCGGCGACGAGGCCCGACAGCCGCGCACAGACCGGATCGGCCAGCGAGACATGCGCGACCAGCCCTTCGCCGAAAAAGCTCTGCGGGCGGCCGTGGGTGCGGTCGATGAACTGGTCCACCGCCACGAAGCTGCCTGGCGCTAAATCCTCGCACAGCGAGCCGATCGCCGAAATCGCGACGAGATCGGTGACGCCGCAGCGCTTCATCACGTCGATATTGGCGCGATGGTTGATCCCCTCGGGCGGAATCCGGTGCCCGGCGCCATGACGGGCCATGAACACGAACTCCGCCGCGCCGATACGCCCGATCGTCACCGGCCCCGATGGCGCGCCGAATGGCGTGGATACCGCCACCTCGCGCGCATCCTCGAGCAGCGACAGGTCGTAGATGCCCGAGCCGCCGATGACGCCGATGCGCCAGGGGCCGGTGCCTTGCGGGTGAGAGGGCGCTTCAGTCTGCAAGGATGCCTGCCATGATGAGATCGACGGTGTGGGCGCGATAGCGGTCGCGCAATTGCTCGGTCAACGTATCTTCCCCCGAGCAATGGCGCATCACCAGTCGTGCCGAAAAGAACCTGTCGGACACGCCGAGCATGGTGAAATAGAACATCTCGGGGTCGATCGGCCGGAACACGCCTGCCCTGACGCCCTCGCCCACCAGCTGGGTATAGGCGCGCATCAGCGGGCGCAGGTACTTGTCCGCGATCCGCGCCGCCTCGGCATCGTCGCTGTCGCGCACCAGCCGCATGAGCAGGCGGTTGAGGTAGGGATAGGCGTAATAGGTATCAATGCACTTGGAGATATGGCGCCGCAGCTTGGCCTCGGGCGTCATGTCGTCCTTGGCCAGCAGCGCGTCGACCGAGCGCACGATCGCGGCCATGTCGCGATCGAGCAGCGCGGTCAGCAGCCCGGCCTTGTTGCCGAAGTAGTACTTCACCAGCGCGGAATTGAGGCCGGAGCGCAGCGACAGCTCCGACAACGAGATATCGACCAGATCGCCATCGCGCATGATCGCCGAGGCCGTGGCCAGCAGCACGTCGCGCGCGCCCGAGCCTGCGCCCGCGCCGGGATCGCCATCGGGCATTTGGTGTGTATCTGTCCGGCCGGTCTCGCCCACTGCCACTGCGCGGTCTCTTTCCCTGGTTCGCTGGTTCGCTGGTTCGCTGGTTCAAGCGCCCGATTAAGCCGCGGCCTTCGCGGGGGTCAAGCCGCTTGCATTCGCCGCACCGATCGCCCAACCGCTGGGCGATGAACGAGGCTGCCTTCATCGACGCGCTGCGCGCCCTCGCCCCCTCGCGCGCCGCGCGCGGGCTGGACGACGATGTCGCGGTGATCGAGCTGGGCGGCGAGGCGCTGATTCTGACGCACGACATGATGGTCGAAGGCGTGCACTGGCTGCCGGGGCAGGACCCGGCGGATGTCGCCTGGAAGCTCGTCGCCACCAACCTCTCGGACCTTGCAGCCAAGGGCGCCGAGCCGCTGGGCGTGCTGCTCGGCTATGCCCTGGGCGGGGGCGAGGCGCGGTTTCTGGCTGGGCTCGAGGAAGCGCTCGGCGCATTCGGCGTGCCGCTGCTGGGCGGCGACACCGTGCGCCGCGCCGGCCCTGCCGCCCATGGCCTGACCGCGCTGGGCCGCGCCACGCACCGCCCCGTGCCCTGTCGCAGCGGCGCCCGCGCGGGCGATGCGCTGTGGGTGACCGGCGATCTCGGCGGCGCGATGCTCGGCTTCGAGGCCCTGCGCGACCAGGTGTGCGGCGCCGACACCACCCGCTTCGCCCGCCCCCTGCCCCGCCTCGTCGAAGGCCGCGCGCTCGCGCCGCACGTCACGGCGATGATGGACGTATCCGACGGCCTGCTCCTCGACGCCACCCGCCTCGCCC
>NZ_DAIRTS010000019.1:0-82023 GCF_036803765.1 Novosphingobium sp. | reverse complement strand
CCTCCCCACGCGTGGGGAGGATCCTACACACGCCGATTACCGCATCGCAGCATGCGCGTCGACGAAAACGCCGCACATGCGAAAAGGGGCGCAGCCGATGGCCACGCCCCTTTGCCTGTAACCTGCCCTTGCGGGCAAGAATTACATCTTGGCGGCAGCGCTCGCGTCAGCGGCGGCTTCCGAAGCCGAGGCGCTGGCGTCGGCAGCAGCAG
Organism: Novosphingobium sp.; assembly: GCF_036803765.1. Classification (GTDB taxonomy): domain Bacteria; phylum Pseudomonadota; class Alphaproteobacteria; order Sphingomonadales; family Sphingomonadaceae; genus Novosphingobium. Next base: position 81,811 of record NZ_DAIRTS010000019.1, on the reverse strand, counting down.
CCGAAGCGTCGGCCGAAGCGTCAGCAGCTTCGCTAGCAGCTTCAGTGGCGGTTTCAGCCGGCTTTTCCGAGCAGCCGGCGAGGGCGAAGGCGGTGCCGGCGACAGCGGCGAGGATGAGCTTGCGCATGCGTTACAATCCCTGGATTGAAGTGAACCGCGCCGGGCAAAAACCCGCCGCAAAGCCTACTCCCACGGTAGACTTCGACGTCCCAATTAATCGGCAATTCATCGGCTTGCAAGCACAAGACGACGGTATTGCGACGGGCCGTCGCTATCGCCCTTAGCGGCAAGGCTTTTTTGCGCGAGCGACCCTGCGCCGAAGCGCCCTTTGCGCGGGACGTTCCGTTTAACGCACGATACGATCTTTCGCACTTGCACATGGATTTCAGTGCCAGGGCGCGCGCCCGTCGGCCTTTCCCCGCACGGACCAACGCGGTACAGCCAGCCCATGGATTCCCGCAATCACCTCTATCTCGTCGATGGCTCGGCCTACATTTTCCGTGCCTATCATCGCCTTCCCCCGCTCACCAACCCGCAAGGGGTGCCGGTGGGCGCGGTCTATGGCTACACCACCATGCTGTGGAAGCTGGCCGAGGACCTGCACAAGGCCGATGGACCGACGCATCTGGCGGTGATTCTCGACAAGAGCTCGATCACCTTCCGCAACACGCTCTACGACCAGTACAAGGCCAACCGGCCCCCGCCGCCCGAGGACCTCAAGCCGCAGTTCCCGCTGATCCGCGACGCGACGCGCGCCTTCAGCCTGGCCTGCATCGAGGAAGACGACCTCGAGGCCGACGACCTCATCGCTTCCTACGCCCGTGCCGCCACGGCCAAGGGCTGGGACGTGACCATCGTCTCGTCGGACAAGGACCTGATGCAGCTGGTCGGCACCTGCGCGCAGGGCGGCGGCTGCGTCGACATGCTCGACACGATGAAGAACCAGCGCATCGGCATCCCCGAGGTGGTCGAGAAGTTCGGCGTCGCGCCAGAGCTGGTCGGCGACGTGCTGGCGCTGATGGGCGATGCGGTGGACAATGTCCCCGGCATCCGCGGCATCGGCCCCAAGACCGCGACCAAGCTGATTCAGGAGCATGGCGGGCTGGAGGCGGCGCTGGCCGCCGCGCCCGGCATGAAGGCCAGCAAGCTGCGCGAAAGCCTGATCGAGCAGGCCGACATGGCCCGCCTCTCGCGCCAGCTCGTCGCGCTCAAGGAAGATTGCGCGCTGCCGATCCCGCTGGAGGATTTCACGCTCGGCCCGATCCCGCCCGATCCGCTGGCCGCCTTCCTGTCGACGCACGGCTTCACCAGCCTGCTGCGCAAGCTCGGCAGCGCCGCCGCGCCGACCGCCGGCACCGGCTCGATCGCCCCTGCCCCCGGTATGGAGCCGGTGGTGGCGCCGATCGATTCGACGCGCCAGCCGCTGCCCGAATGGCCCTCGATCGATCGCGACCTCTATCCGTGCGTCCAGACGATGGAGGCGCTCGAGGCGTGGATCGCGCGCGCCTATGCCGCCCGGATCGTTGCGATCGACACCGAGACTTCCGCCCTCGATTCGATGCGTGCCGATCTCGTCGGCGTCAGCCTCGCCACGGGGCCGAATCAGGCGTGCTACATCCCGCTTGGCCATCGCGGGGCCGACATGTTCGCCGAGGCACCGGTGCAGATCCCGCGCGAGGCGGCTTTGGCCGCGCTCAAGCCGCTGCTGGAAAGCGAGGCGGTGCTCAAGGTCGGGCAGAATGTGAAGTACGACCTCACGATCCTGGCGCGCCACGGCATCGCGGTGGCGCCGATCGACGACACCATGGTCATGAGCTTCTGCCTCGATGCCGGGCGCAGCGACACCGGGCTTGCCGGGCATGGCATGGACGAACTCGCCAGCCGCCACCTGTCGCACCAGACCATGCTGTTCAAGGACGTCTGCGGCAGCGGCAAGAAGGCGATCTCGTTCGCCGAGGTGCCGCTGGCAGACGCCACGCGCTATGCGGCCGAGGACGCCGACGTCACCTGGCGCCTGCACCAGCTGTTCGCCCCGCGCCTGTCCGACGAGGGCGGCACGCGTATCTACGAGCGCGTCGACCGCCCACTGGTGCCGGTGGTCGCACAGATGGAGCGTAACGGCATCCGCGTCGATCGCCAGCAGCTGGCCGATCTCTCCACCCGCTTCGCCGCCGACATCGCGCGGCTCGAAGGGGTGATCCACGAGAAGGCCGGCGGGCCCTTCACCATCGGCAGCCCCAAGCAGCTGGGTGACGTCCTGTTCGACAAGCTCGGCTACAAGGGCGGCAAGAAGGGCAAGAGCGGCCAGTATTCGACCGACCAGTCGGTTCTGGAAACGCTTGCCGGCCAGGGGGCCGAAGTGGCGACGCTGGTGCTCGAATGGCGCCAGCTGTCCAAGCTCAAGAGCACGTATACCGATGCGCTGCAGGCTGCGATCAATCCCGAGACCGGCCGCGTCCACACCAGCTACAGCCTGGTCGGCGCGCAGACCGGGCGCCTGTCGTCGAACGATCCCAACCTCCAGAACATTCCGATCCGCACCGAGATCGGCCGCCAGATCCGCGAGGCCTTCGTCGCCGAGCCGGGCCATGTACTGCTCGCGGCCGACTATTCGCAGATCGAGCTGCGCCTTGCGGCGCACATCGCCGATGTGCCTGCCCTGCGCGAGGCCTTCGCCGAGGGGCAGGACATTCATGCCCGCACCGCGCAGGAGCTGTTCGGCGAGGTCAACCGCGATACGCGCGGCCGGGCCAAGACCATCAACTTCGCCATCCTCTACGGTATCAGCCGCTGGGGCCTGGCGCAGCGGCTGGGCACCAGCGCCGACGAAGCGCAGGCGATGATCGACCGCTATTTCGAGCGTTTCCCCGGAATCCAGCGCTACATCCACGAGACGCTCGAGAGCGTGCGCACCAAGGGCTATTCGGAGACGCTGTTCGGCCGCAAGACCTGGTTCCCACGCATCACCTCGGGCGCGCAGGCCGAACGCCAGGGCAGCGAGCGCGCGGCGATCAACGCGCCAATCCAGGGCACCAGCGCCGACATCATCAAGCGTGCGATGGCGCGGATGCTGCCCGCACTGGCCCAGGCCGGCCTGCCGCGCGTGCGCATGCTGCTGCAGGTGCACGACGAACTGGTGTTCGAACTGCCCGAGGAAGACGTCCCCGCCGCCAGCGAGGTCATCCGCGCGGTGATGGCGGGGGCTGCGGCACCGGCGGTGGAGCTGACCGTGCCGCTGGGCGTCGAGATCGGCACCGGCCCCAGCTGGGGCGCGGCGCACTGATCGGTTTACCTGAGGCCGGGTAGCCGAGGCTCAGGCGGACTGGATGTAGACCCGCATCGCGTCCGCCTCGGCCTCGATCCGGTCGATCCGGTATTTCACCAGGTCGCCGATCGAGATGAACCCGGTCATCGTGCCCTGATCGAGCACCGGCAGGTGGCGGAAGCGGCGGCGGGTCATCAGCGCCAGGGCTTCCATGATCGAGGTCTCGGGGCTGACCGTTACCACGGGTGCGGTCATCACCGCGCGCACCGGCAGGCGCAGCGCGTCCTCGCCATGGGCCTTGAGCGCATGGACCACGTCGCGTTCCGACAGGATGCCGGCCACGGCGCTGGTACCGTCACGCACCGGCAAGGCACCGATGTGCCGTGTCGAGAGAATTTCAACCGCGTCGGCCACGGTGTCTTCCGCGTGGCACGACCACACTTCGCCGGAGCGACCGGCCAGCAAGCGCGCAATGGTCATCATCAGGCTCCTCTTCCCCTTGGGGCAGATGGTCCCGCCTCCGCCCCGATCATGCCACGTTCCGGTTGCGCGGCAAGAGCCTTGCGATACGAGTGCTGCCGGAAGAGGAATTGCCATGGCCGGTCATTCGCCGCTCGACGATCCTGACAATGCCGCGCACGCCTGGGCGCGCTATCGCTGGCTGCTGCGCTGGATGGGACTGGCAACGCTGCTCACCGTGCTGGCGGTCGACGGCTGGCTCTACTGGCAGTTCGGCTTCGTCTCGATCCACCTCTACATCGCCGCCTCGCTGGGCGTCGCGCTGACCATGATGCTGATGGCCGCGCTGATGGGGCTGGTGTTCCTATCGAGCGGCACCGGCCACGACGAGAGCATCGAGGACCGGCTCGACAGCTCGCACTGGGAATGAGATGGCGTTGCGGGCCGATCAGCCCGCCGGCGGATGAAGCCGGTAGTCCTCGACCGGCACGCCGCCGATCACATGCTCCTGGATGATGCGCTCAAGCACCGCGGGTGAGCACGAGTGATACCACACGCCCTCGGGATAGACGACCGCCACCGGCCCGGCCGCGCAGACGCGCAGGCAGCCGACCTTGCTGCGCAGCACGCCCTTCGAGCCGCCCAGCTTCAACTCGCCCAGTCGCTTCTTGAGGAACGACCAGGCAGCGTCGCTTTCCTTCTTGGGGCAGCACTTGTCCTTGTCGGAATCGGCGCAGAGGAAGATGTGCCGCTGGGGCGCAAAGCCGCCGAGCTTGGCGACGACGCCTTCCGCCTCGGCGATGGCCTTGTCGAGCTTGCTCAACCGCGTTTCCCGGCGATGCGCGCGATCTCTGCAGCGACCATCTTCTCGACCATCCCGGGCAGGTTACGCTCAAGCCAATCGGCCAGCATCGGGCGCAGCATGTCGCGCACCATGCCCTCAAGCGAGGTTTCGCCCGAGCGCACGATCTGCGGCTGCGCGCCGGGTTGCGCCAGCATGGCAAGTGCCGCCAGCGAATCGCGCATCGATTCGGTGGTTTCGGGCGGGAGCAGCGAGTCGCCGTCCTCGTCCTGCGCGCCGGCGCAGGGTGCCGCAGTCCCGCGGCGCGCCTCGTTCATGATCTGCGCGGCAACTTCGGTGAGGTCGAGCACGTCGGGCTGCGCAGGCTTCATCGTCACCGCCGGGCCGCTGGCCAGCGCCGGGGCGATGGCGGCGGCAGCATCGGCAGCCGACATCGGCGCACGCGGCGCGACATCGGGCCGTGCATCGCGCGCGATGACTTTCTTGATCGATTCGAGGATGTCCTCGACCGAAGGTTCGCCCGCCTGACGCATGTTGCCCCGTTTCCTGCCTGTTCGTGCCGCCCGAGTCCCGCTCAGGGCAGGGGCTGGTCGGGGATTGTCGCATCCTGCGCAGGCGTGTCAACCGTCGGGGTCGAACGCGCGACGGGCGTGGGGTCGCTGTCCCAGTCCCAGATGCGATGGTGGACGCGCTCGTAATTGGCCACCGGATCGTACAGCGCGCCGCCGTCGAGGCCGAGGTCCTTGGCCTGCGCCCGGCCCATCGCCGACAGCAGCGCGAACCCGGCGACATATTCGTTGCGCTGCGCCGTCACCAGCTGGACCTGCGCATTGAGCAGTTCCTGCTCGGCATCGAGGATGTTGAGGATCGTGCGATTGCCCACGGTGTTTTCAGCGCGCACGCCCTCGAGGCTGAGCGCGGCGGCGTCCACGGCGGTCTGGTTGAGCGCGATCACTTCCTTGGCGGCGAGCCAGGCCGACCAGGCGGAGCGCACCGTGGCGATCACCGCACGCTCGGTGCCGATCTCCTGCTCGAGCGTCACGCTCTGGCTGGCCTGCGCCTGCCGCACGCGGGCCGCCGGTGCCCCGCCCTGGAACAGCGGGATCGAGGCGGTCACGCCCGCGACCATGTTGCGCGACGAATTGGGAATGCCGGGATTGAAGCTGCTGAGGTAGTTGGTGCTGCTCGACGTGGCGCTCGCCGAAACGGTGGGCAGCCGGCTGGCGCCGGCAACCTTGACGTCGAAGCCCGCGGCCTTGCTGGCCTCGCGCGCGGCCTGCAGGTCGGGATTGTTGTCGAGCGCATAATCGACCGCATCGTCGACCGTTGCCGGCATGCCGGCCAGCGCGGGCGGGTTCTCCAGCGTGCCGGGGGCATGGCCGATGATCCGCACATAGGCTTCGCGGCTGGCGACGAGGTTGGCCTCCGCCGACCGCAACCCGGCGCGCGCCAGGGCCAGGCGCGAACGCGATTGCGCGACGTCGGTGCGGGTGACGTCACCGATCTCGAAGCGGTCGCTGGTCGCCTGGAGGTTGACCTCGAGGACCTGGACGTTGTTCTTCTGCAAGCCGACGATCGCGGCATCGCGGATCACGTCCATGTAGGCGCCGACCGAGCTGGTAAACACGCTGGACTCGGTGCCGCGCAGCGAGGCACGGCCGGCCTCGACCCGGGTTTCCGCCGCGCGCAGCCCGTTCTTGACCGCGCCGCCGCGATAGAGCGGCAGGCCCGCGGTGGCATTCACGCCCAGCACGCGATCGGGATACGAGGTCGAGAACGAACTGCCGCCCTTGTCGACATATTCGTTGTAGTTCACGCTGCCCGACAGCGACGGCAGGGCCTGCGCCCGCGTCAGCGGCACGTTCTCGTCGATCGCGCGCAGCTGGGCCCGCGCGGCCTGGAGATCGGGGTTGGTGGTGTAGGCCGAGGTCAGCGCGGTCCGAAGGTCGTCCGCCATCGCCGATGGAATGCCGAATGCGGGCAATCCGGCCAGGCACAGCCCGGCAACCACCCCGCGCAGCCTGGCCGGCGTCATGGGTTTCAGAAGCTCCAGCTCTTGGGGGCGGCAAATTCGGGAAGGACGGCGAAATCGGCGTCGCCCAGCGCGGTCAGCGCCAGCGTGCCCGCAACCTTGCGACCGATCGCGAGACGCGTCACGCCACGCTCGACCAGCCCGGTGACGAGGCGGCCATCGGCATCGACGGTCGCGGCCAGCGCCGGCGGCACGACCTCGATCGCGCCATCGACCAGCACCAGCGCGAAACAGCCGAGGCCGGACAGATCGTCCGCCGGCGTCGCCTGTGTCACGATCAGGCCGAGCTGGCGCAGCAGCGCACCGAGGTATTCGCCGGGCTTGCCGACGACGAGCGCGCGTTCACCGGCCAGCGGGGCCGCGGCTGTCAGCATCTGGCCGTGCGTCAGCGCCGGGGCAAGCACGGTGCCGTCGCCCAGCGGCACCGCGCGGTCGACATAGGCCAGCGCGCGGCGGTCGGCGGGCACGAAGTCTTCGCGCGGAACGCTGGCGAAGGCACCCAGGAGGGCGGGATCGTTGACGCCGCTGACACGCAGCTGGCTGTCGATCATCGCCTTGCGTGCCGGTGCCATTCCGGTCTCGGCTGCCTCAGCAAGTGCCACGCTCATCGCTATTCCTCATCGTGCTGTCGGGATGCGCGCCAAGTCTTCGCAAGTGCACGCGCAAGGGGATTTGGCGTCTCTAGAATATTGCCCGCGCGCCGCCAAGCGTCTTGCATGACGTCTGTCGGCGCACGGACGGCGTTGGCAGATTGTCATGGGGCGCCTAAGGGCTGGGGCACATTGCTGGAGCAGGAGCACGATTGCGATGGCGGATATGGTGACGATCCGGGAAGCGGATCTGGTCGAGAGCGTGGCCGACGCGCTGCAATACATCAGCTACTTTCACCCGATGGACTACATCCGCGCGCTGGGTGACGCCTACGAGGCCGAACAGGGCCCCGCCGCCAAGGACGCGATCGCGCAGATCCTGACCAACAGCCGGATGTGTGCCGAGGGCCACCGCCCGATCTGCCAGGACACCGGCATCGTCAACGTCTTCATCGAATGGGGCCAGGACTGCCGCCTCGAATCCGACCTGTCGCTGCAGGACGTGGTCGACGAGGGTGTGCGCCGCGCCTACCTCAACGCCGACAACAAGCTGCGCGCCTCGGTGCTGGCCGACCCGGCCTTCACCCGCCGCAACACGCGCGACAACACGCCCTGCGTGCTCCACGTCGAGATGGTCAAGGGCAACAAGGTGACCGTCGACGTCGCGGCCAAGGGCGGCGGCAGCGAGAACAAGTCCAAGTTCAAGATGATGAACCCCAGCGACTCGATCGTCGACTGGGTGCTGGAAATGCTGCCGCAAATGGGCGCCGGCTGGTGCCCGCCGGGGATGCTCGGCATCGGCATCGGCGGCACCGCCGAGCACTGCGTGCTGCTGGCCAAGAAGGCGCTGATGGAGCCGATCGACATGGCCCAGCTCAAGCAGCGCGGCGCCCAGACCGATATCGAGCGCCTGCGCATCGAGATCTTCGACAAGGTCAATGCCCTGGGCATCGGCGCACAGGGCCTCGGCGGCCTCTCGACCATTCTCGACGTCAAGATCATGGACGCGCCGTGCCATGCCGCAGGCAAGCCGGTCGCGATGATCCCCAACTGCGCCGCCACGCGCCATGCGCACTTCACCCTCGACGGCAGCGGGCCGAGCTATCTCGAGCGCCCCAAGCTCGACGAATGGCCGCAGGTCCACTGGGCGCCCGACGCGGCGGCCAAGCGCGTCAACCTCGACACGCTGACGGCGCAAGAGGTCCAGGGCTGGAAGCAGGGCGATCGCCTGCTGCTCAATGGCCGCATGCTCACCGGGCGCGACGCCGCGCACAAGCGCATCCAGGACATGCTCGCCAAGGGCGAGGAACTGCCGGTCGAGTTCAAGGGACGCGTGATCTACTACGTCGGCCCGGTCGATCCGGTGCGTGACGAAGTGGTCGGCCCCGCCGGCCCGACGACCGCGACGCGCATGGACAAGTTCATGGACATGATGCTCGACAAGGGCCTGCTGGCCTGCGTCGGCAAGGCCGAGCGCGGCCCGGCGGCGACCCAGTCGATCGCCAACCACAAGTCGGCCTACCTGATGGCCGTGGGCGGCGCCGCCTACCTCGTCGCGCGCGCGATCAAGGAAGCCAAGGTCGTCGGGTTCGAGGATCTCGGCATGGAGGCGATCTACGAATTCACCGTCGAGGACATGCCGGTTACCGTCGCCGTCGACAGCGAAGGCCAGAACGTCCACCAGATCGCCCCGCTGGTATGGAAGAAGAAGATTGCCGAGGAAGGCCTGCTGCCGGCCTGATGACGGCACGGAGGGGTCATCGGCCCCTCCACCACCGCTTCGCGGCGGTCCCCCTCCCCCGCCTCGCGGCAGGGAGGACCAACAAGATCCTCCCCATCCCCGATGGGGAGGTGGCAGGCCGATAGGCCTGACGGAGGGGCGAGGCCCGGCCCCCCCCCTCCTTCACTCTTTACTGTTGCTTGTTGAGCACCGAATCCGGGTCCTGCTGGATGCGGATCGTGCCCATCGGCGGCTTGGGCGGCAGCGGGCGGTCGGCGATCTGCGCGATCGCTTCGGCCGGCTTGGCGCCCGGTGCGGTCACGCGCCAGATCACCCCGCCGACATCGTCGCTGACCAGCAGCGCGCCATCCTTGGCGAAGGCCACCCAGGTCGGGCGGCCATGGGCCTTGCCCTCGCCGTTGAGGAAGCCGGTCAGCACCGGCACCGGCGGCGCAGGCAGCACATTGCCGCGATCGTCGAAGCGCACGAACACGACGTCATAGCCCGCCAGCGGGCGCCGATTCCACGAGCCGTGACGGGCGACGAAGGCACCACCGGCAAAGCGCGTGCCCATGGTGTTGCCGCCGCGCGCAAAGGCCAGGCCCAGCGGCGCGACATGGGCGCCCAGGCCGTATTCGGGCTTGCGCACGTATTCCATCATGTATTCGGGCATCGGCAGCTGCACGCGCCAGTCGATGTTGGTCTTCCAGTAGGCCCAGGGCCAGCCATACTGCGCGCCGAGCGGCACGTTGGTAAGGTAGTCGGGCACCAGATCGGGCCCGAGCATGTCGCGCTCGTTGACCACGGCCCACAGCTCGCCGGTGTGCGGGTTGAAGTCCATGCCGTTGGGATTGCGCATGCCATTGGCGAACTCGCGCACCGCGTGCTTGACGAAGTCGAACTCGAAGATCGCGGCGCGGCCGTTCTCCGCCTCAAGGCCGTTCTCGGCGATGTTGGACGCCGACCCGATCGAGACATAGAGGCGGTTGCCATCGGGGCTCAGCGCGAGGTTGCGAGCCCAGTGCATGCCGCCACCCGGCAGGTCCATCAGCTTGGTCGGCTTGCCGGTCAGCGTCGTCTGACCGGGCTGGAACGGCCACCACACCACGCCATCGGTGTTGGCGACGTAGAGCCGCCCTTCGCGCCAGACCATGCCGAACGGCGAGTTGAGCGCGGGGTTCTCCATCACGAAGCGCTGCTTCGCCTTGCCGCTACCGTCGGCGTCGCGCAGCACCACGATCTTGTTGGGCGATGCCTCGCCCGCCCCGGCCGACTTGAACAGCAGGCCGGCGACGAAACCGGTGATCCCGCCCCCCCCGCGCGGCCCGGCCGGCGCATTGGTCTCGGCGGTCAGCACGTCGCCGTTGGGCAGGATGGTCATCGTGCGCGGATGATCGAGCCCTTCGGCAAAGCGCGTGACGACCAGGCCCTGGGTAGCTTGGGGCCCCTCACCCGCCTGCCACCCGATCGGCTTGGCAATGCCGACCGAGGGCAGCAGCTGGGAGGACGGCTCCGCCATCTTGGGATGCGGCCCTGAGGTCTCGTCGGTGGTGTATTGCGCGGCAGGGCCCCGGATCGCCCAGGCCATGAAGGCGGCGATGACGACCAGCAGCAGCGCAAGGGCGATGAGGAACTTCTTGAATGTGCTCATGGCCGCCAAACTAGGCCGCCATGCGCGTCGCTGCAATGACAGCCTTGCGCAAATACGCTAGGCAAGACGCATGTACGATTTCAGCTTCGATCCCGCCGACAAGCCCACCCTCTATGCCGATCTGGCGTCCGCTGCACGCGGGCTGATCGCGGGCGAGCCGGACCCCGTTGCCAACATGGCCAACCTGGCCGCGCTGCTGGCGATCGCCCTGCCGGACTGCAACTGGACCGGCTTCTACCGCATAGTCGACGGCGGGCTCGTGCTTGGGCCATTCATCGGCAAGCCTGCCTGCATCCGCATCGCGCTGGGCGAAGGCGTGTGCGGCGCCGCGGCAGCCTCGCGCCAGACCCAGCTGGTGCGCGATGTCCATGCCTTTCCCGGCCACATCGCCTGCGACGCGGCGAGCGCGTCCGAACTCGTCGTGCCAGTGATCCGCCACGGCCAGGTGATCGCGGTAATCGACCTCGACAGCCCGACGGTCGGCCGCTTCGACGAGGCCGACGCGCTGGGCATCGAAGCGCTGGCCGCGGTGATCGCCGACGCGATCTGACGCGCCGGCTTCCTGTCAAACCATTGTTTCAATTATTGAAAAACGGCGGCGTCAGATCGCGCCGCCGGTCAACCGCTGGCAGATCAGGTCAAGCTGGTCGAGCGTCTTGTAGCGGATCTCGACCGTGCCACTGCGCGGGTCGGCATCGGTGTGAATCACGACCTTGAGGCCGAGGAATTCCTCGACATGCGCCTGGACGGCCGCGATGTCCGCCGCGCTGGCGGGATCACGCTCGGCCCGGGCCACGCGGCGCGGCGCGCTCTCCGGGCGCGTGGCCCGCTTGGCCAGGCGCTCGGCGTCTCGCACCGACAGCCCCTTGCCGACGATTTCCTGCGCGAGGGCGAGCGGCTCGGGCACCACGGCGAGTGCGCGGGCATGGCCCATGGTCAGCTCTTCGCGCTGGACCATGTCGAGCACGGCGTCGGGCAGGACCAGCAGGCGCATCATGTTGGCGACGTGGCTGCGCGACTTGTCGACGAAGCGGGCGATCTCCTGTTGAGTCAGCCCCTCGGTATCGGCAAGGCGCTGGTAGGCCCGCGCTTCTTCGACCGGGTTGAGGTCTTCGCGCTGGAGGTTCTCGATTAAGGCGAGCGCAGTGACGTCACGCTCGCTGAGATCGCGCACGATCGCGGGAATCTCGTGAACCCGCGCACGCTGGGCGGCGCGCCAACGGCGTTCGCCGGCGACCAGCTGATACCGTCCCCCCGCCATCGGGCGCACGATCACGGGCTGGATCACCCCGCGCGCGGCGATGGATTGCGCCAGCTCGTCGAGCGCTTCTTCGTCGAAATGGCGACGCGGCTGCTCGGGATGCGGCTCGATGTCCGATACCGACAGCAACGCCACACCCGTCGTCGGCCGGCCGCCCGGAGTGCCGGCGCCAGCAGTGCCAGCATCGACCAGGCTGGCACCGTCGGCTCCGACAGAGGCCGCCTTGGGCCGCGACAGCGCTTCCTCGCGCCGCGTCTCGCCCAGCAGCGCGCCGAGGCCGCGCCCCAGGGCAGCCCGCTTCGGGGTTGCCGTCTTGACGCCTTCGTCGCCGCTCATGCCGCTTTCCTTCGTTCGGGCAGGCGCGCAATCAGTTCGCGCGCAAGTTTCATGTAGGCCTGCGATCCGGTGCAGGCGTGGTCGTAGATCAGCGCTGGCAACCCGTGGCTCGGCGCTTCGGACAAGCGGACGTTGCGCGGAATCACCGCCTCGAACACGAGGTCGCGCAGGCACGAACGCACGTCGTCGGCGACCTGGTCGGTCAGGCGGTTGCGCCGGTCGTACATCGTCAGGACGATGCCGATGATGCCGAGATCGGGATTGAACCGCTCCTGCACGCGCTCAACCGTCTGCAGCAACTGGCTGAGACCTTCGAGGGCGAAGAACTCGCACTGCAGCGGCACCATCAGACTGTCGGCAGCGCTCAGGGCATTGAGCGTCAGCAGGCCCAGCGACGGCGGGCAATCGATCAGGCAGATCTCGTGAACCTTGTCAGCCGATAGCGCAGCGCGCAGGCGGCCGGTGCGATCGTCGACGCTGACCAGTTCGACTTCGGCGCCCGAGAGGTCGACCGTCGCCGGGATGATATCCAGACCGGGGATGCGGGTCGGAACGGCACACTCCGCCACCCCTGCCCCGTCGATCAGCAGATCGTAGGAAGACCGGCCGCGGTCCGCAGCGTTCAGCCCGATTCCTGTCGAGGCATTGCCTTGCGGGTCGAGGTCGACCAGCAGCACTTTCCAGCCTGTCGCCGCAAGCGCGGTGGCGATGTTGATGGCAGTGGTGGTCTTGCCCACGCCGCCCTTTTGATTCGCAATGGCGATGGTAATCATCGACGAGACCCTCTTTGGACGGCACCGGCGTTTTGCCCGGGCTTCGGGGGATATCCCCCCAGCAATCGGCCAGCGATGATGCCGGCATCGGGATCGGTCAGCGATTGTTCCACGTGAAACATGTGCTGCCAAGTCTTGGGCAGTATAGCCAATTCGTGCGCCGCCTTCGCCCCCTTGGGCAGCAGCCATAGCGTATCGGGTGTGGAAAAACGCGCAGAAATCGAAAGCAGCTTGTCGAGCGGCGCAAATGCCCGTGCAGAAATTACTGCATACTGCAAATTGGCAAGATCCTCGACGCGCGACAAGACAACCTTGACGTTGGCCAAGCCCACCGCATCGGCTGCATGCTGGAGCCATTCCGTTCTGAGTCGCCGCGAATCGACCAGTGTCACAGCACGGTTGGGTTGCAACGCCGCGACGATCAGACCCGGGAACCCGGCCCCCGTCCCGAGATCAAGCCAAGCGCCTGATGGGATTGTTTCACGTGGAACATCCAGGAGCTGTGCGCTGTCGACAATATGGCGTTGCCAGATCATCGGGATGGTCCCGCGCGCGATCAAGTTCTGCCGTTCGTTCTCGGCGACCAACAGGTCTACCAGCTGTTCAAGACGGCCCATATCGGCGTCGGTCGCCCCAAGCTTATCTCGCAACCACGCCTGCGCGGCCGCTTCGTTGTCGATAATTGCGGTCATGCTGCCAGTCTCCGGCGCGCGTGGACGAGGAGGCTGGCCATCGCCGCCGGGGTGATCCCCGCCAGGCGTCCAGCCGCCGCAAGGGTCGCAGGCCGCGCCGCCGTCAGCCGCTCGACCATTTCGGCCGACAGACCCGGTACCTGCCCATAGGGAAAGTCATCGCCGAGCGGCACGGTCTCGTTCGCTCGCAAGTCGCGCAGTTCAGCTTCCTGCCGCGCGAGGTAAGGCGCATAGGCGGCGTCTTCCTCGACTTCTTCCACAAGCAAAGGGTCGTCCGGCAACGCATCGCCAATCCATGGCGACAGGTCGGCCAAGGCGACCTCAGGGAAGCGCAACCACTCCATCAAGCTACGACGTATCCCGTCGCCCCTCACGGATAGCCCTGCCCTCGTCATGTCTGCCGGGGTGACCGCTTGCGTCAGCGCCTGTTCGAGCGCGACCCGTCGATCCTGCCGACGCGCAAACCATGCGGCCCGTTCCGGACCCACGCAACCGGCCGCCAAGGCTAGCGGGGTTAGCCGGGTCGAGGCATTGTTGGCGCGCAGGCGCAGGCGATACTCGGCGCGCGCCGTCAGCATGCGATAGGGTTCGCTCACGCCGTGCAGGGTCAGGTCGTCGATCATCACCGCCATGTAACTCGATCCGCGATCGAGCGGCGCTGGTGCCGTCCCGAGCACGGCCGCGGCCGCATGCATTCCGGCGACGAGGCCTTGGGCGGCCGCTTCCTCGTAACCGGTCGTGCCATTGATCTGACCGGCAAAGTAGAGCCCGGGCAGGGCCCGCACTTCGAGGCTCGGACGAAGGGCGCGCGGATCGATGTGATCGTACTCGACCGCGTAGCCGGGCACCACGATCTCGACCTGCTCCAGCCCTTCCATCGAGCGCATCATCGCTACTTGCACATCGGCGGGAAGCGAGGTCGAGAGGCCGTTCGGATAGACGAGGTGATCGTCCAGCCCTTCGGGTTCGAGGAAGACCTGATGGCTGTCCCGATCGGCGAAGCGGTGAATCTTGTCCTCGATCGACGGGCAATAGCGCGGCCCCTTGGCACCGATCGCCCCGGTGAACAGCGGCGACCGGTCCAGCCCGGATCGGATGATATCGTGCGTTGCCTCGTTCGTCCGGCTGATTGCGCAGAACACCTGCGGCAGCGGGCGCCCCGCACTCAGGGGCGACATCGTCCACGGGTCTTGGTCGCTCGGCTGTTCCTCCAGTCGCGCCCAGTCGATGGTCCGTCCATTGAGGCGCGGCGGAGTCCCGGTCTTGAGCCGGGCCATGGGCAGCGCCGCGTCGCGCAGTTGGGCCGCCAAGCGGTGCGCCGCGTCCTCGCCGATGCGGCCCCCCTCCATGCGCTCCTCGCCCCGGAAGAGACGCGCGCCGAGGAACGTCCCGGTGCACAGGACCACCGCCCCCGCCTCGATTGCCGAACCGTCAGCCAGCGTAACTCCGGTGACCCGGCCGCCGGTCATCTGCAGGGCCGCGGCCTCGCCGCCGATGACCGTCAAGCCCTGCTGCCCCATGACGACGGTCTGCACGGCTGCCTTGAACCGCTTGCGATCCGCCTGCACGCGCGGCCCCTGCACCGCGCTGCCCTTCGAACGGTTGAGCATGCGATAGTGAATGGCGCCGGCATCGGCGGCCCGGCCGATGACGCCATCGAAGGCATCGACCTCGCGCACGAGATGCCCCTTCCCCAGCCCACCGATGGCAGGGTTGCAGCTCATGGCGCCGATTTTGTCGGGATCGAAACTGACCAGCGCGGTGCGCGCGCCCATGCGGGCCGCCACGCAAGCCGCCTCGACGCCGGCGTGACCGCCGCCGACAACGATGATGTCGAAGGAATGCATGGCCCCGCCCTATCCTGACCCGGCGATCCGGTCAAAGCGTGTTTCACGTGAAACACGGCGGGCGGCGCAGTTCTGCGACTACTTGCCGATGCAGAACCGACCAAACAGCGCATCGAGCATGTCTTCGGTGCCCGCCCGCCCCGCCAGACCATCGAGCGCACGCCGCGCCAAACGAAGACTCTCCGCGGCCAGCAGCGGATCGATGTCATCCTGTGCCGTCACCAGCGCCTCGCGCAGCGCCGACAACAGACGATGCTGGCGTTCGTTGAGCGCCGCCTGCCCTGGCGCCGGCAGGCTCTGGCGCGCATGGTCCACCAGATCGGCGCGCAGCGCCTCAAGCCCTTCTCCTGTCATGGCCGACAGGCGATAGCGGGCGTGCTGCTTATGAGCGGCATCCGGATCATCGGACCTTGCCGATATCTCCCACAGGTCAACCGTGTGCCCTGTCGGCCCCTGCCCTTCGGGCCCCAACCACAGGATGAGGTCAGCCCGCTCGGCCTCCGCCCGTGCCCTGGCGATGCCGATCCGTTCGATCTCCCCCGCGCCCTCGTCGCGCAAGCCGGCCGTATCGGCGAAGGTAAAAGGCACCCCGGCAATCGCGATGCTCTGGGTCAATACGTCCCGTGTCGTCCCCGGCTCAGCCGCGGTAATCGCAGCGTCCTGCTCGACCAGCGCGTTGAACAGCGTCGACTTTCCGGCATTCGGTGGCCCCGCCAGCACCACGCGGAACCCTTCGCGGAGTGGTTCGGCCCGAGGGCGGTCCAGCCAAGTTCCGATGGTATGGGCCAATGCACCGACCTCGGCCGCAAAGCCGTCCGGCATGGCAGCCACGTCATCCACGTCGTCCTCGTCCGCGAAATCGAGAGCAGCCTCGAGCTTTGCACCCAGTGAAAGCACCTCGCTGCGCCACGACTCCACGGCGCGTGACAAGGCGCCCTCGGCCATGGCCAGCGCGCTGCGGCGCTGCAGTTCGGTCTCGGCCGTCAGCAAATCGGCGAGACCCTCCGCCTCGTTCAGGTCGATGCGCCCATTGGCAAAAGCACGGCGGGTGAACTCGCCGGGCTCTGCCCGCCGCAGCCCGGGCAAGCGGGCCAGCGCGGCTTCCACTGCCGCAACGACCGCCCTGCCCCCATGCAAATGAAGCTCGGCACTATCCTCGCCCGTCGCGGTCCCTGGGCCGGGCAACCACAGGACCATGGTCGCATCGAGCGGCGTCCCGTCCTGCGGGTCCGCAAGCTGGCGGAAACTGGCGCGGCGCGGTGCGGGCACCTGGCCACACAGCTGCTCGAGAGCGATGCGGGCACCTGGACCGCTGATGCGGATGACGGCAATCCCAGCCGGGGGCGCACCCGAACTCAGGGCGAAGATCGTATCGACAGTCATGCCCTGCCCTTAGCCGATGGTCCGCCACGTGTCGCGGAGATCATCGGCCAGTCCGGGGTGCGCCATGACGGTGAACCCGATGGCGCTACTTCTTCTCGCCGCTCATGCCCGCCTTGAAGCCTGCCATTGCGGCGCCTGCGCCCTGCTCCATGAATTGCTGGAACAGCTTGAGGCCCATCTCGCCCATTGGCGCGAGCTGCTTGGCATAGCCCTGCAGCTGGTCGACATTGCTGACGCCCTGCATCGCCTTGGCGATGGTATCGACGTAGACATCATTGGCACGCGATACGTCGGGCAAGCCAAGGAAGCGCCGGGCCTCCTCCGGGCTGCACTCGATTTCGACATTCACTTTCATGGTCTTGTCTCTCCCATGGGGTGCCTTGTCGGGCAAACTGTCATGCGCGCTTGGCAAAGTCCATGGTCGCAGCCAATGTCCCGCGCGACCATCTGATTTGGACCAACCCCCGCCTAGAAAGGACCAACGCCATGGGCTCCATGACGAGCTTCCCCAGCCTGGATCACGACAGCACGATTCCCGCCTACGTGGCAAAGCCCGAGCAGCCGTCGAAGGCCGCGATCATCGTCATCCCCGAAATCTTCGGCGTCAACGAGGGTATCCGGCGCAAGTGCGAAGCCTGGGCAGACCTCGGCTATATCGCCCTTGCCCCGGATATCTTCTGGCGGTTTGCACCCGGCGTCGAACTCGACCCCGATGTGCCCGAGCAGATGCAGGAAGCCTTCGGGTACTATCAGCAGTACGATCCGAACCTCGGCGTTCAGGACATCGAAGCCGCGATCAAGGTGCTGCGCAGCGAGCACGGCGCGGAGAAGGTTGGCCTTGTCGGCTTCTGCCTGGGTGGGCTCATGGCCTATATGGCGGCAACGCGAACCGACATCGACGCTTCTGTCGGTTACTATGGCGCCGGCATCGACACGAAACTCGATGAAGCCAAGGCGATCGCCAATCCCCTCGTCCTGCACATTCCCGAGCAGGACCATCTGGTCTCGCCCGAAGCCCAGGCCAAGATCCACGCGGCGCTCGATGCGCATCCCAAGGTCACGTTGTTCGACTATCCGGGTCTCGACCATGGCTTCGCCGCCGAGATGGGCAATCGCCGCAATGAGGATGGCGCTCAACTCGCCGACCGGCGGACGCGCGATTTCCTCGCGTCGGCCCTTGGCTGATACGGTCAGGCCGAAGGCGTCAGCGTGGCGATGTTTCACGTGAAACAAGCTCGCCACGGCGCGTAAGAAAAGGGCGGCATCGCAGGATGCCGCCCTTTGTCGTTCTCGCGATCGCTCGCGGCTTACTGGTTCATCGTCGCGAAGAAGTCTTCGTTGGTTTTAGAATCCTTCATCTTGTCGAGGAGGAATTCCATCGCGTCGACGGTGCCCATCTGCATGAGGATGCGGCGCAGGACCCACATCTTGCCAAGCTGGTCGCGCGGCACGAGCAGCTCTTCCTTGCGGGTGCCGCTCTTGCCGACGTCGAGCGCCGGGAAGATGCGCTTGTCGGCCACCTTGCGGTCAAGGACGATTTCCGAGTTACCGGTGCCCTTGAACTCTTCAAAGATGACTTCGTCCATGCGGCTGCCGGTGTCGATCAGCGCGGTAGCGATGATCGAGAGCGAGCCGCCTTCCTCGATGTTGCGCGCTGCACCGAAGAAGCGCTTGGGGCGCTGCAGGGCATTGGCGTCGACACCGCCGGTCAACACCTTGCCCGACGAGGGCACCACGGTGTTGTAGGCACGGCCGAGGCGAGTGATCGAGTCGAGCAGGATCACGACGTCGCGCTTGTGCTCGACGAGGCGCTTGGCCTTCTCGATGACCATCTCGGCAACCTGGACGTGGCGCGAGGCGGGTTCGTCGAAGGTCGAGGAGATCACTTCGCCCTTCACCGAGCGCTGCATGTCGGTGACTTCTTCCGGACGCTCGTCGACCAGCAGCACCAGCAGGAACACTTCCGGGTGATTGTCGGTGATCGCCTTGGCCATGTTCTGCAGCAGCACGGTCTTGCCGGTGCGCGGCGGTGCCACGATCAGGGCGCGCTGGCCCTTGCCCTGCGGGCTGACGAGGTCGATCACGCGCGCCGACTTGTCCTTCACCGTCGGGTCGAGCGTGTCGAGCTTGAGGCGCTCGTTGGGGTAAAGCGGCGTCAGGTTGTCGAAGTTGACGCGGTGGCGCACGGCCTCCGGATCGTCGAAGTTGACCTTCATCAGCCGGGTGATGGCAAAGTAGCGCTCGCCGTCCTTGGGGGCGCGAATCTCGCCCTCGACGGTGTCGCCGGTGCGCAGACCCCACTTGCGGACCTGGTTGGGCGACACATAGATGTCGTCCGGGCCGGCGAGATAATTCGCCTCGGGGCTGCGCAGGAAGCCGAAGCCGTCGGGCAGCACTTCGATCGTGCCGATGCCAAGGATTTCCTCGCCGTCTTCCGCCACTTCCTTGAGAATGGCGAACATGAGGTCTTGGCGGCGCATGGTGCTTGCGCCCTCGACGCCCAGCTCTTCGGCCATTTCGACCAGCTCGGCGGGGGTTTTCTTCTTGAGTTCTTTAAGATGCATCGTTGTGTTCCGTCAGCGGACAGTGTGCTGGAAATGGCCGGCGGGCCGAAGGGCTTGGAGAAAGCAGACCCGGTCACGCGGATGACGCGCGACGATGTGCCGGACGAGGCCAGCGATATGCCTGCGCCGTCCTTACGTCAATGCGGGATGTGACGGGGTGGGGTGCTTGCCTGAGGGGCCCTTCGACAAGCTCAGGGCGAACGGAGGCAAGACAAGATGGCGCGATGGACCGGAGCTGCCATGGCCTACAGGGGCCGGTTCAATTCCAGCCCCCTCCCCACCGTTCGCCCTGAGCCTGTCGAAGGGCGCCAAAGCACTCAGCCCGAAACCAGGCTCAGAACGGCTTCACGATCACCATTATCACGATCAACGCGCCCGCAATGCCCGGCACTTCGTTGATCAGGCGCAGTTGCTTGCCGGTCAGCCGGCGCTCGCCCTTGGCCAGCGCACGATGATAGCGGGCAAGCCAGATGTGATAACCGGTCAGCGCGACGACGAGCAGCAGCTTGGCATGCAGCCAGCCTTGCGTGAACCAGCCGCCCGAGATCGCCATGGCCAGCCCGAGGATCCACACGACAGCCACCGAGGGCGCCATGATGATCTTCATCAGCTTGCGCTCGCGGTCGATCCACACCGCGTTTTCCGGCGAATTGACCGGCGTTTCCTGATGATAGACGAACAGGCGCGGAAGCATGAACAGCCCCGCCATCCAGAATATCACGAATATTACGTGGCCGGCCTTGAGCCAGAGATAGATCATCGCGAGCACCTGAAGCATGAGGGTCATCCAGCGCCTGAGGCCGCAAGGCCCGCCGCGTTCCAGCTGTCACGCCGGTCGGCCACGTCCTTGCGGTTCTTGGCCTTTCGCCAATCGTGTCGTCCCCCGATGACGCGAAAACGCGCCATCGGCAAGTCGGCTCATCGGGTATCCGGGCTTAGCGCGCCGGTTTGAGCCAGCGGGCCAGCCAGTCGAACACCGTCGCATGCCACTGCAGCGAATTCTTCGGCTTGAGCACCCAGTGGTTCTCGTCGGGGAAGACCAGCAGTTCCGAAGGCACGGCGCGGCGCTGGAGCGCAGTGAAGGCGGCCAGCCCCTGGGTATAGGGGATGCGGAAATCCTTCTCGCTGGTCATCACCAGCATCGGCGTGCGCCACTGGTCGACGTGGTTCACCGGGTTCCACTTCTCGAACGCGGCCGGGTCCTCGTAGTAAGGATGGCCGCCGTGCTCCCATTCGTCGAACCACAGCTCGTCGGTCTCGTAAGCCATGGCGCGCGCATCGAAGACGCCGTCGTGCTGGACGATGCACTTGAACCCTTGCGGCCAGCGCCCCTCGATCCAGTTCATCATGTACCCGCCATAGCTGGCACCGGCGGCGCAGGCATTGGCGGGATCGACTGCGCCGTCCTTGATGGCGGCCGCCGCCATGCCCTTTTGCAGGTCCTCGAGCGGCTTGCCGCCCCAGTCGTTGTTGATCGCATCGACGAAGCCCTGGCCGTACCCGGTCGAGCCGTGGAAATCGATCGTGATCGCGGCATAGCCCTGGCTTGCCCAGAGCTTGGGGTTCCAGCGGTTGGACCAGCTGTCGTTGAACGAGCCCTGCGGGCCGCCGTGGACCAGCAGCACGGTCGGCAGCTTGCCGGTGCTGCCCGCAGGCTTGAGGATCTGGCCCCAGACCGTATCGCCATTGGCCCCGGCGAACGAGAACCGCTGCACCGCGATCGGCGCCTTCGCCGCCATGGCGCTGGCCGCGACGTCGGTGAGGCGGCGCGCCGCCCGCCCCGGCTTGCCGAGGTAGATCTCGGCCGGCGCGTCGAGGCTGTCGCGCTTGAGCACGAAGGCCCCGCCCTTGAGCGGCACGATCTGCCCGACATTGCCCTCGCGCGCCGGATTGAACGCCAGGCGCGTCGCCTTCCCGCTTGTCAGGTCGATGCGGAATGCGGGGGTGTCGAGCACGTCCTCGGCTGTGGCGATCAGCGCCTTGCTGTCGGGGGTGAAGGCGAGCGAGGTGACCGAGCGATCCCAGCCTTGCGTCAGGGCGCGGTGCTGTCCGGTCCTGAGGTCCATCAGCTGGACAACCAGGCGATCGCTTTCATAACCGGGGCGCGCCATCGCTGCCCAGGCCAGCCAGCGCCCGTCGGGGGAGACCGCGGGCATGGTGTCGGTCGCCTTGTTGTCGGCGGTCAGGTTGCGCGGTGCGCTGCCATCGACCGGCGCCCACCACAGGTCGAGGTTGGTCGAGCGCGGCTCGTCACGATCGGCGACGCGGCGCGCCATGACGACAGCGCTGGAGTCAGCACTCCAGGCCACTTCGCTGCCATCGCCGAAGGGCTTGGACGGCGTGTCGCCCACTTGACCACCATCGAGCGCACGGCCACTGGCCTCGTCGGCCTTCCCCACGTTGAGCGAGAAGGCGAAAACGCGGCTGTGGACGCCGGGCGTTTCCCATTGGTCCCAGTGGCGCACGAAGCCGGCGCCGTCGCGATAGAGCCGACCGCTACCGGGACCGGTCAGAGCGGTATCCCCGCCCGCGCAGCCGCCAAAGGTCGTGCAGGCATCGGGAAGATCGCCCCACACCGCCAGGCGCCTGCCATCGGGCGAAACCTTGAAGCCGGCAACCTCGGCCTTGAACGCGGTGACCTGCACCGGCGTCCCGGCCTCACCTTGCGCGCCCGGCGTTACCGACCAGACCTGCGCAGTCCCGCCGCCACTCTCGCCTCCCTTGTCGGAGAGGAACCACAACCGGCCATCCGGCGTGAAGGCGGGGTCGCTGATGCTGCCCTGCCAGGCGAGCATGACCGGCTTGCCACCGCTGAGCGGCTGCAGCCACAGCGCGGTGCTGCGCTTGTAGGTTTGCGGGTCGGTGGTGGTGAGGACGTGGGCCACGCGGCGCCCGTCGGGCGAGACCGCCATGGCGCCGAGTCTCGGCAAGGTGACGAGATCCTGCGCCGTCATCGCCGCGGCCAGCTTGGCGGCGGGCATGGCAGTGGCGGACGTGGCAGCAGAGGGCGTGGTGGGCGATTGGGCGAAGGCGACCGGCGCGCAACCGAGCGCCAGCGCCGCGAGCGTGAGCTTGTGCGTGTTCATGGTTGCATGGGTAACCTGTCCCATGCCCCGCGCAAGTGCTGATGACGCTGCCGCTCCCCGCACCCTGGCGCGGAAGACGGCAGCGCCTATCGTTCAGGTCAGGGCCGTTCCCAGCCGCGCACCGTGGCGAGCAGTTGCTCGACATGCGCGATCGGCGTGAACTGGCCGATGCCATGGCCCAGGTTGAACACATGCGGCCGGTCGGCGAACGCGTCGAGCACGCGCAGGGTCTGGCGGTCCTGCTCGGCCCCGCCGGCCAGCAGCAGCAGCGGATCGAGATTGCCCTGCACCGGCATCCCGGCAGGCAGCTCGCGGGCCGCCCACAGCGGATCGATCGTCTCGTCGACGCCGACGGCGTTGACCCCGGTCTCGCGCGCATAGGCGGCCAGCTTTTCGCCCGCGCCCTTGGGGAAGCCGATGATCGGCACGTGCGGATAGCGCGCCTGCATCGCCGCGGCGATCCGGGCATTGGGCGCGATCACCCAGCGCTCGAACTCGGCCGGGGCAAGGCTGCCGGCCCAGCTGTCGAACAGCTGCAGCGCCTCTGCGCCCGCCTCGACCTGCCCGGCGAGATAGTCGATCGTGACCGCGACGATCGCGTCGATGATCGCCTGGAACGCCGCCGGGTCGCGATAGGCATAAGCGCGGGTGTCGTGATGGTCGCGGCTGCCCTCGCCCGCCACCATGTAGGTCGCGACGGTCCACGGACTGCCGGCAAAGCCCAGCAGGGTGGTCTCAGGGCCGAGCTGGGCCTTCACCCCTGCCACGGTCGCATAGATCGGCGCGAGGCGCTCAGGCACGGCGCTGAGCGTCTCCAGCGCGGCATCGAGCAGCCGGGGGGAGAGACGCGGCCCCTCGCCCGCCAGGAACGCCAGATCCTGCCCCATGGCATAGGGGACGATCAGGATGTCGGAAAACAGGATCGCACCGTCGAAGCCGAAACGGCGGATCGGCTGCAGCGTGATCTCGGCCGCGGCCTCGCTGTCATAGACCAGCGCGAGGAAACCGCCCTTTTCGGCGCGAAGGGCGCGGTATTCGGGGAGATAGCGGCCGGCCTGGCGCATGAGCCAGAGCGGGCGGCGAGCAAGGTTCTGGCCGTGCAGCGTATCGAGAATGGGGCCGGGCATCGCAGCGTGTGTCCAATCCAAACAAAACAATAGATTCTTATTTAAAAGGATTCAGGTGTTGTTGGCCCTGTGGAAACCGGGGATTGCGGGGCTCTGCCCGATTTGTCCCGGATCCTCCACAAAATTCGCGTGGTGCGACTCTCGCTGACTCCGATGGCAAGCGCAACTTCTCCTCGATTCCCACAGGCTGTGGGAATCCATGCCCGCATGTGGGAGAATCGCCCCCTAACGGACTCGCTCCGGGGGCAAAATCACCGCCCGAACTTGTCGTCGGTTTCCTCCCGTGGTTTATCCGCGCTCTATCCACAGGGTTGCCCCGGATGTGCCGGAATGCCGCCCGGAGGCTGTGTATAAAAGGGGCACCATGCAGCGCCTGCATCTCCACCTGCTGTCGGACTCGACCGGTGAAACGCTTGAAATGATTGCGAAAGCGGCACTGGCGCAGTTCGAGGACGCCGATGTCGTGCGCCACTTCTGGCCGATGGTGCGCTCGCAGCAGCATCTCGACCGCATCCTTGGGGAAATCTCCGCCAACCCTGGCCTCGTGCTGTTCACGCTGGTCAACACCGAGACGCGCGACCGGCTGGAGGCGCGCTGCGCCACGCTGGGCCTGCCCGCGATCGCCGCGCTCGATGCCGTGACCGCCGCGCTCGAGCAGCAGCTCGGGCAGGAAGCCCGCGGGCGCCCCGGCCGCCAGCACATGATGGACGAGGCCTATTTCCAGCGCGTCGACGCGATCCAGTTCACCATCGCGCACGACGACGGCGTTGGCTGGGAAAACTGGGAAGAGGCCGACATCCTGCTCGCCGGCGTCTCGCGCAGTTCCAAGACGCCGACCTCGATCTACCTCGCCAATCGCGGGTACAAGGTCGCCAATATCCCGATCGTGGTGGAAAGCCCGCCGCCCGCCTCGCTGCACAGCGTGCGCCGGCCGCTGGTGGTCGGTCTCACCACCAGCCCGGAACGGCTGATCGCGGTGCGCCGCAACCGCCTGCTGTCCTTGAACCAGGCGCCCGAGACCCCCTATGTCGATACCGAGCATGTCACGCGCGAGGTCCAGTATGCCCGGCGCATGTTCGCCGACAACGGCTGGCCGGTGATCGATGTCTCGCGCCGCTCGATCGAGGAAACCGCCGCGGCGGTCATCACGCTGTACAACGAACGCAAGGCTGCGGGGGAAGGCAATCCGGGAATGAAGGCTCTATGATCGTACTCGCTTCGCAAAGTGCCTCGCGCAAGGCCATGCTCGATGCCGCCGGCGTCGCTTACGAGGCCCGCGCCGCCGACGTCGACGAAGGCGCGATCAAGCGCGAGCTGATCGGCGTGCCCGGCTGCGAGGTCGCGCAGATCCTCGCCGAAGCCAAGGCGCTGGCGGTGTCCGCCGCGGTGCCGGGCCGGCTGGTGCTGGGCGGGGACTCGCTGGTCGAGGTCTGTGGCCGTTCATTCGACAAGCCGGTCAGCCGCGAGCAGGCGGCCGAGCACCTGCGCTTTTTCTCAGGCCAGACCATGCTTCTGCACAGTGCGGCCGTACTGCTGCGCGATTGCGGCGTCACATGGCGGCATTGCGAGACCGCGCGGCTCAAGGTTCGCCGGCTTTCCGACAGCTTTATCGACAGCTATCTCCACAAGGAGTGGCCGGCGGTTTCGGGCTGCGTCGGCGTGTTCCGGATCGAGGCGCTGGGCGTGCAACTGTTCGAGAGCGTCGAGGGCAGCCACTTCACCGTCCTGGGCATGCCGCTGCTCGCGCTGCTGGGCGCGCTGCGCGATGCGGGCGAGCTGGGGGCATGAGCGCGCGTCCCTATGCCGAAGTGATCGGCGATCCCATCGTCCAGTCGAAGTCGCCGGCGATCCACGGCTTCTGGCTGGAGCGGCTGGCGATCGAGGCTGATTACCGCGCCACGCACGTCACGCCCGAGGGCCTTGCCGCCTATATCGCGGAACGCCGCCACGACCCGCTCTGGCGCGGCTGCAACGTGACCATGCCGCACAAGCAGGCGGTCATGCCGCTGATCGACCGGCTCGACCCGCTTGCCGCGCGGATCGGCGCAGTCAATACGATCGTGCCCGAAGATGGCGCGCTGGTCGGTTACAACACCGATGCGCCGGGCTTCATGGAGCCGCTGCAGGGCCTGG
This sequence comes from Novosphingobium sp., assembly GCF_036803765.1. Classification (GTDB taxonomy): domain Bacteria; phylum Pseudomonadota; class Alphaproteobacteria; order Sphingomonadales; family Sphingomonadaceae; genus Novosphingobium. Next base: position 56,090 of record NZ_DAIRTS010000019.1, on the reverse strand, counting down.
TCGACACCCCGCACCTGTTCCGCATGGCGCGGGTGATGGGTACCGGCGGCGCCGCGCGCGCGATCGTCGCCGCGCTCTCCGACGCCGGCTTCGTCATCGTGCTGGCGGGGCGCGATCCCGCCAAGGCGGCGGCGCTGCTCGCCGATGTCGCGCGGGGCAGCGATCACCATGCGGTCGACATCGCCCATTTCGCCACGCCGACCGATTTCGCCTTCGACGATCGCGACCAGTGCGCCGATCTGGTGGTCAATGCCTCGCTGCTGGGCATGACCGGGCAGCCGCCGCTGGCCTACGACCTCAGCCACACCCCGCCGGGCGCGGTGTTCTACGACATCGTCACCAGCCCCGCTGACACCGATCTGCTGCGCCGTGCGCGCGACGCTGGGTTCGCGACGGTCGACGGCCTCGCCATGCTGATCGGCCAGGCCGACTACGCCTTCCGCCGGTTCTTCGGCGCAACGCCGGTGCGCGGGGGCGACGACGCCTTGCTGCGCGCCCGGCTAGCGGCGTGAGCCAGCCCTTCGTCCTCGGGCTGACCGGCTCGATCGGCATGGGCAAGTCCGCGGTCGCGGCCATGCTGCGCGATGCCGGCGTGCCGGTGTTCGATGCGGATGCGCAGGTGCATCGGCTGCAGGGACCCGGAGGGGCCTTGCTCCCCGCGATCGAGGCGGCGTTTCCGGGCGTGACCGGGCCGCAGGGCGTCGATCGCGGCGCCTTGGGTGCGCTGGTGTTCGGTGACCCGGCTGCCCTCGCCCGGCTGGAAGCCATCGTCCATCCCGCCGTGGCCGAGGCGCGCGCTGCGTTTCTGGCGGCCCATGCCGACGCGCATCTGGTGGTCTTCGACATTCCGCTGCTGTTCGAAAAGGGCCACGAGGCAGGGCTCGATGCGGTCGCGGTGGTGTCCGCCCCGGCCGCGGTTCAACGCGCGCGGGTGCTGGCACGGCCGGGCATGACGGCGGAAAAATTCGAGCGCATCCTCGCGCTGCAGGTGCCTGATGCCGACAAGCGCGCCCGCGCCGATCACGTCATCGACACCGGCCTGCCGCTGGCCGAGACCGCCCGCGTGGTTAACGATCTCGTCGCCACGCTTCAGGCAAAAAACCCCCGACCCTAAACGTCTGTACCCCTTGCCAGCCCCGGCATGCGGGTTCACATAAGTTGAAATGCGCGAGATCGTCTTCGATACCGAAACCACTGGACTGGACCCCCGCGGGGGCGACCGGCTGGTGGAACTGGGATGCGTGGAGATGGTCAACCGGGTCGCCACCGGGGCCACCTTCCACGCCTATTTCAATCCCGAGCGTGACATGCCGGCCGAGGCCGAGGCCGTGCACGGGCTGTCGGCCGCATTCCTCGCCGACAAGCCGCTGTTTGCCCAAGGCGCGCAGGACTTCCTCGATTTCATCGGTGACGCGCCGATGGTCGCGCACAACGCCGGGTTCGACTTCGGCTTCATCAATGCCGAGCTGGAGCGTTGCGGCCTGCCCGAAGTCAGCCGCGATCGCATGGTCGACACGGTGGCCATCGCGCGGCGCAAGCATCCCGGCGCCAAGCTCAGCCTCGATGCGCTGTGCACGCGCTATGGCATCGACCGCAGCCACCGCACGAAGCATGGCGCGCTGCTTGACGCTGAACTCCTCGCGCAACTCTATGTCGAATTGATGGGCGGCCGGCAGATCGGCCTGGAACTGGCGGCAGAGGCGAACGTCTCTGTCTTCGGGTCCGGCGCCGCAGCCGGTGTGGTGGCCGTGGCCGAAGTGGCCGTGGCCCGCGTCGCCCGGACTTTCCGTGAACCCCGGCCCCACGGGCCGAGCGAAGCGGAATTGGCCCGCCATGCCAAGTTCATGGAGGGCTTCAGCAACCCGCTCTGGTCGCGCTGACCGTGCGGGCGGCCCGTCCAGGGTCGTTCGCAAGCCGGCGCCCGGTCCGGGCTTAGACAAGGAGAGAAGACCCATGGACATTCGCGTTTCGGGACATCAGGTCGATACCGGCGCCGCCTTCGAAGCCCACGCGGCCGACAGGCTTACCGGCATTGTCGACAAGTACTTCTCCGGCGCGCTTTCGTCGCAGGTCACACTGGGCAAGGCGCCACATGGCGGATTCCGTTGTGACATCGTCACGCATGTGACGCAGGGGTTGATTCTCAAGGGCAGCGGCGTGGCGCAGGATGCGCACCAGGCGCTCGACCAGTCCGCCGAGAAGATCGACAAGCAGCTGCGCCGCTACAAGCGCCGCATCCGCAACCACTCCGAAGGTTCGGATTTCGCCCGCCGCAGCGAGGAAGCGGCCTACACCGTCTTCATGGTCGAGGAACCGGCGGAGGAACATGACGAGACCGAAGGCGCCGATGCGCCGCTGGTCATCGCGGAAACCCGCGTGGACGTCCCCACGGCCACTGTCTCCGACGCCGTGATCATGCTCGATCTGCGCAATACCAACGCCCTGCTGTTCAAGAACGCCGGGACCGGTACGCACAACATGGTCTATCGCCGCGGCGATGGGTCGATCGGCTGGGTCGAACCCGGCGCAGCCTGAAGCATAGTCTGAAACAAGTCGCCCGCCCGCGCAGGAACTCCTGTGCGGGCGGCACGGCATAGACAACCCAGGTCTGCAGGGGGCCGCCCGGCATTCATCGCTTGCAAGCCAAACGAATAGGGCGCATGGCGCCGCCAACTTGAGCGTGCATTCACGCAGGCTGTGGCATTATTCGTTTCATGACCGCACTTTTTTCCATTGATCCTCAAGCGGTACGGGTGATCCGGGCCGAGTCCAAGGCCCAGATCCTGGACACGCTGGCCGACGGCTTCGCCGCGGTCTATCACCTCGATCGTGCCCACGTTCTCGAGCGCATCGAGGAGCGCGAGGCGCTGGGTAGCACCGGGTTCGGTCGTGGCGTCGCCATTCCGCATGCCCGGCTCGAAGGCCTGGCGCGCCCCGTGGCCGTGTTCCTGAGACTGGAAGAGCCCGTCGCGTTCGACGCGGCCGATGGCATGCCGGTCGATTGCGTGTTCGGGCTCCTCTCGCCCGAGCAGGCCGGTGCCGTCCACCTCCAGGCGCTCGCCGCGATCAGTCGCCTGATGCGCGATGATCGCATGCACCAGCGGCTGAGCCACGCGCCCGACGCCGATGCGCTCTACGCGCTGCTCGTCAACGTGATTGACCGCGACGCCGCCTGAGCAGGTCGATGGCGATGGACGATCCCCGCCTGCCACCCCGTATCGAGGTTTCCGGCTGGATCCGTCGCGCCGAAGCGCGTGGCGGCGGGGGCATGGTGCTGCACAAGGGCGATCCGGACGCGGGAACCATCCTGCTGGTTTCGCTCGAAAATAACGGAACGATGGACCCGCCGGCGCTGCTGTGGGAGCGGCTTCCCCAGCCCGACGGACAGCGCGTTTGGACTGTCACGCGGGTGCAAGACCCTGAAAATAAACACGAATTTAACGACTATATAGCGCAGAGAACGGGGCGTGACCCCGATCTGTGGGTTGTGGAACTGACCGTCGCGAACCCGCAACAGTTCGTCGGGAACCCGGGAACCTCAGGTTGACTCCCCCGCCCGGCTGAATAAACCGCGACCATCGAATTTGCGCAGGCGGCGCCGCTTGGCATTGGGGTCTCACGGCGCTGGCACGCAGACGGGGGTTTTTCCGTTACGGCCCTTGTGGCACGCCACCGGCAGTTTTGCCCGGTCGTTGTCGCACGCCGCTTCCGGCCAGCCACCGCACAGTGCAGATGGTTGATGATCTATCCTACCCGCTTCGTCCGCAGCGCCTTCGTGGTGCTGGCTGCCGTCGCCACGCTGTGCGGCGCCTCGATGGCCGAAGCCCAGGATGGGTCCACCCCGACCGAAACCCAGATCATCGTTCCCGAAGGTGACGCCAACGGCCCCATCGTGCTCCCGGCAGTGCAGTCGACCGTGACGCTTCCCGCCGCCCGCGGCGAAGTCGTCGTCCCCGGCACTGCTACTGCGACTGCCACCGCGCCGATCAGCGCTGCATCGCTCGACGCGCTGGTCGAGGCGACCCCCGTCCCCGCCGCGCTGCCGTCCGAGCTGGAATGCCTCGCCGGCGCCGTCTATTTCGAAGCCAAGGGCGAAAGCCTCGCCGGGCAGCTCGCCGTGGCACGCGTGATCGTCGCCCGCGCGCACTCGGGCCGCTACCCGGGCTCGTACTGCGGCGTGGTGTACCAGCCCTCGCAGTTCTCGTTCGTGCGCGGCCATGCCATGCCGGCGATCAACCACAACACCCGCTTCTGGGCCAATGCCGCGCGCATCGCCCAGATCGCCGATCAGGGCAGCTGGAAGAGCCCCGTCGAGGGTGCGCTGTTCTTCCACGCCACGCGCGCCGCGCCGGGCTGGAACAAGACCCGCCTTGCGGCCATCGGCGGGCACATCTTCTACCGCTGAGCCTTTTCTGCCGATGAGCCTGGCGGCGCGGCTCAGTCGAGCTGCTTGCCGGCCCTGCCCGCCAGTTCAGTCACGTACTGCCACGCCACCCGGCCCGACCGGCCGCCGCGCCGTCGCGACCATTCGAGCGCATCGCCGGGTGTGAAGGCCAGATCCATCGCGGCGCAATAGCCTTCGATGATCGCCAGGTAATCGTCCTGCGAACAGGCATGAAAACCGAGCGAGAGGCCGAAGCGATCGGCCAGCGCCAGGCGATCGTCGACCACGTCGCGCGGATTGATCGGGTCGTCCTGCTCGGCCATGTGCCGTTCGACGATGGCGCGGCGATTGGACGTGACGGCAAGCCGCACATTCGCGGGCCGCGCCTCGACCCCGCCCTCGAGCCACGAGCGCAGCAGCCGCGCACCTTCGGTATCGCCGGTGTCGAAGCCGAGGTCGTCGAGGAACACGAGGAACTGGCGCGGAACGGTGCGCAATTGGCCGAACAGCAGCGGCAGGGTCGCATCTGGCAAGGCCTGGACCAGAGCGATCCGGCCCGGATGCACCGCGTTGGCCGCGTTCACCGCAGCGCGCAGCACGGCGGACTTGCCCATCCCGCGCGAGCCCCACAGCAGCATGTCGTGCGCGGCGGCGCCGCTCGCCAGCCGCATCACGTTGTCGACGACCGCTGCCTTGGGCAGGTCGATGCCGCGCATGTGGTCCAGCGACGGCGCCTCGAGCCGGTCCACGCCGCGCGCGCCGTGCCCGGTCCAGACATAGGCGGGGCAGGCCAGCCAATCGACCGGCTCGGGCGCCGGCGGGGCGATCCGCTCCAGGGCTTCGGCGATGCGAGTGAGCAGGCGGTTGTGCGGTTTGGTCATGGCGGCGCGGCCCCAAGGAAAATCTTGCAAATGGAATGCAGCGCGATAGCGCACTGCATCATGAGCACCACCGAAATTTCCGGCCAGGGTCCTGCATATCCCGCGGGCACGATCCTTGCCGCCGACGATGCCAGCATTGCCGCGGCGGCAGCGGTGCTCGCCCATGGCGGAACCGTCGCCGTGCCGACCGAGACGGTCTATGGCCTTGCCGCGCGCGCCGATCAGGACGCATCCGTCGCCGCGATCTATCGCGCCAAGGGGCGCCCCGATTTCAATCCGCTGATCGTTCACGTGCCCGATATTGCCGCAGCCGAGCGCCTTGCCCTGTTCGATGATCGAGCGCGGTTGCTGGCGGCGGCATTCTGGCCGGGAGCCTTGACGCTGGTGCTGCCCCGGCGTGAGGGCGCGGACCTTGCGGCGGCGGTGAGTGCCGGCCTGCCCACGGTCGCGCTGCGCTGCCCGGCGCATCTGGTGATGCAGGCCGTGCTGCGTGCGTGCGGCCTGCCGCTCGCTGCGCCCTCGGCCAATCGCAGCGGGGCGATCAGCCCGACGCGGGCGGCGCATGTCGCTGCTTCGCTGGGAGACCGCGTCGATCTCGTCCTTGATGGCGGCGATACGCGTCAGGGCATCGAATCGACCATCGTCGGCCTGCGCGTGGATGGGGGCTGGGCCGTGCTCAGGCCCGGGCCGATCACGCCTGAGGCGATCGCAGCTGTGCTGGGCATGGAGGCCAGCGACCACGACAGGGCAAAGATCGAGGCGCCGGGGCAGTTGGCCAGCCACTACGCCCCAGGCAAACCCGTGCGGTTGAATGCCAGCGAAGCGGCGGCGGACGAATTCCTCATCGGCTTCGGCCATGTGGCGGGCGACACGACGCTATCCGCCACCGCCGATCTCGCCGAGGCAGCGGCACGGCTCTATGCCTGCCTGCATGCCGGCGCCGCAGATCCGCGCCCGCGCATCGCGATCGCGCCGATACCCGACGCCGGCATCGGCATCGCGATCAACGATCGACTGCGCCGCGCCGCAGCCTGAGCCAGGGCACGGTCGTCACATTGCGCGCGGCGCCGCTTACATCGGCTGCGGGGCAACCGGACGGTTGAGATCGTCGAGCACCGCCTGCGCGGCCGTCGCGCGGGCGCAGGCGCGCTTGTTGCCACGGGTGCACTGGGCCTGCTCGCGCGTGAGCCGGGCCTGGGCCTTGGCGATCGCGGCGGCATTCTGGCTGGCCAGCGCCTGTTCGCGCGCCGGGCCGGGGCGCGTCGGGTCGACCGCGCCGGGCATGGTGCAGGCACCCACCGTGGCGAGCAGCATCAGGGGAAGGGCCGATCGCAACATGGTATGCCTTTCGTAGCAAATTGATGAAAATGGCTTTTCCAGCCGCCAACGCAAAAGGCCGCCGGAGGTTCCGACGGCCTTTTCACGTTTTGCCTGGCTGCAGGAGCGCTCAGACGGTCTCGTAGTACTTGGGCGCGTGTTCGTTGAGGATCGCGAGGATCTTCTTGAGCGCGGCCGGCTCGTCGGTCTTTTCCATCGCGGCCAGTTCGCGGGCCAGGCGCGAGGACGCCGCCTCGAAGATCTGGCGTTCGGAATAGCTCTGCTCGGGCTGGTCGTCGGCACGGAACAGGTCGCGCGTCACTTCGGCGATGGACACGAGATCGCCGGAGTTGATCTTGGCTTCGTATTCCTGGGCGCGGCGCGACCACATGGTGCGCTTGACCTTGGGCTTGCCCTTGAGGGTATCGAGCGCCTCGCGCAGCGTCTTGTCCGAAGACAGCTTGCGCATGCCGATCGCTTCGACCTTGTTCACCGGAACGCGAAGCGTCATGCGCTCCTTTTCGAAGCGGAGCACATAGAGCTCCAGCTTCATGCCCGCGATTTCTTCCTGCTGAAGCTCGACCACGCGGCCGACACCATGCTTCGGGTAAACGACGTAATCCCCAACATCGAAGGCAAGAGCCTTGGCTGCCATTTCTTATCCTTTCGACGCCGACAGAGGGGCGACGGGTCGGGCCGAAGTGCCCGGCGGGAAAAAGCTGATGCGATCGGCGGGTCGGTGAAACCAGTCGCTCCGGCCCTGCTGTGCGCAAGGCCCGGTCCATGGAGCGGGGCGGTGCCATCATGGCCTCATGGGCCGAGGGGCAACGCTATCTGGCAAACGACCGTGACAAGCCCGGTCAAGCCTTGCGATCCGTCAGCGTTTTTCCGTTTGCCGCCTGTGTCTGCCTTCTCGTAACAAAAAGGGCGCCCGGCAAACGACTTTGCCCGGCGCTTGACCTGTATATAGCAGGTCTGTGGCAAAATTACCAGAGGCACGCGACACATGCGGGAAACCGCCGCTGCCCGCTTGGCCGGCGGAAGCGGGGTGGTGTCTTATGCGCGGCGCACTAGGCGCGCGCGAACCGTGGGGCCTGGGCGATTCGCCAGCCATCCGGCCGCGAATCGCCCAGGCCCGCGATCAGTCGCCCTCGCCGGGTTCGGGCGAGAAGAACTTCTCGAACTTGCCGTCCACGCCCTTGAACTCGTCGGCGTCGGCCGGCGCGTCCTTCTTGGTGGTGATGTTCGGCCATTCGGCGGAGAATTTGGTGTTCAGCTCCAGCCACTGCTCGAGCCCGCTTTCGGTGTCGGGCAGGATCGCCTCGGCAGGGCATTCCGGCTCGCACACGCCGCAGTCGATGCATTCGCTGGGGTTGATGACGAGCATGTTGTCACCCTCGTAGAAGCAGTCCACGGGACAGACTTCCACGCAGTCCATGTACTTGCAGCGGATGCAGGCATCGGTGACAACGTACGTCATGCTGGTCCAAATTCCTCAAGGCTCGATTTCGCGCCGTGCTAGAGGTGCGAGGGGCGCCGCGTCAAGCACCCGATAGCACCCTTGTGCCTCAGGCGCCGGCCCGCGCCGTGCCGGAAGGGCCACGATCTCGATCACCCGGACCCCTCCGTGGGTCGGCAGGACCATGATGTCGCCGACCTTGACCGCCGCGCTGCAGCGCTCGATCCGCCGGCCATTGACGCGGATGTGGCCTTCCTCGACCCAGCCCTGCGCCAGCCCCCTGCTTCCGGCAAACCGCAGGAACCACAGGAGCTTGTCGATCCGCATCGTGTCCCGTTCTCCCTACCGGATCAGCGCGGCGAGCGCTGCGAAGGCGCCGCCCCCATCGTTGCTTCGAGACTGGCCTGGCGCCTGCGTCGCCTCGCCCGAAGCTCGACGCCTGCCTTGCTCGTGACCCCGGCTGCGCTTCGCATCGGGTCCAGGTCTCAGCCCGCGCGGTGCGCGCCATTCCCACAGCGGCGGGGCGGGCGGGCCGGCGTGGCCATCGCGCAAGGGGCGGCTGGTGATCGCGCGAAAACCCGCATGGCGCAAAAGCGTGGCATAGACGGCCGTGGTCAGGCCCATCGACAGGGCCAGCGCCGGATCGAGGAACACCCGCTTGCTGCGCGCACCGGTGCGTGTGCCATGGGCGGCCTGGATCAGCCGTTCGGCCATGTCCACCCGCACCGCCTGCGGGCCGGCGGCACGATAGCCCACTGGCAGCGGGCCGTGCTTCACCGCAGGTGGCATCCCCGCGGGCGGTGCGGGCGGCTCGAGCCCGTGAACCTGTGCCAACCTCGCCCAGGCCGCCGCCGCTGCCGGGCGCAGCGCTGCGGGCACGAAAACGTCGAGCGTCCCGGCCTGCACGCCCATGCGGCGAAGCGCCGTGCGCTGTTCGGGGGTGCAATCCTCGAGCCGCGCGTCCTCGCGCGGCGTGACGCCCCCGCCCTCGATCAGTCGCAGCGCCAGTGCCCGCAGCGCAGGCCCCGCCGCCGGATCGCGCGCCGCCTCGGCCAGACGGACGAAGGGAGCAAGCGGCTTGGCCAGGGTGCGGTCCATCCAAGCCTGTAGCGCGGCCAAGGCCTTGTCGCGGCCGGGGCTGCCGAGTCGCTCGACCGCCGGATCGAGCTTGAGCCGTGGTTCGAGCAGCGTCTTGCCGCGGGTCAGCCGCGCGACGACCAGCCCGCGCCAGGCAAGGTCCGCACCGTCGAGCGTCAGCGCTTGCCCCGCCGCGGCATCATCCAGCAATTCGCCCAAGCGCGTGGCCAGAAGGCCGGGCAAGTGGCGCTCGGCGGCGGCGAGCAGCAGCTTGCGATCGGCGGCGCGGGCGAGCGGATCGACGACGAAGCGGAATCCCTCGAGGTGGCCGATCGCTTCGTCGTCGACCAGCACCACGCCCGATTCGTCCTGCCGGACGGGCAGGAGCGAGGCGTCGGCGCCGGCCTTGCGCATCAGCACGGTGGTGCGCCGGTTGACGAAGCGTTCGGTCAGGCGCGCGTGGAGGGCGTCGGACAACCGCGTTTCCACCGCGCGGGCACGGGCGGCCATCTCGTCGCGGGCAAGGACCCAGTCGGGCCGCTGCGCGATGTAGGACCAGCTGCGGATCGCGGAGATGCGGCCCTGCAGCGTATCGATGTCGCCGGCGGGGTTGTCGAGCTGCGCGATGGCCTGTGCCACGTAATCGGCACCGAGATAGCCGCCGCGCAGGTCCTGCCACAGCCGCGCGACGAAGCGCGCATGCGTGTCGGATCCCTGCTGGCGGAAATCGGGCAGCGAGCACACCTGCCAGAAGCGCTGGACGCTGCGGCTGCCGCGTACCGTGGCGGTCACCGCCGGGTCCTCGGCCAGGCGCTTGAGCACGGCGAGGTCGATCGCCTCGGGCGGCATGGCCAGTTCCGGCCGTGGCGGCGGGCTTTCCAGGTCCTCGATCAGCGTGGCAACCGAATCGAAGCGCGGCTCGGGCTCGCGCCAGAACAGGCGGGTCAGCGGCGGGAAGCGATGCTCCTCGATCGCATAGACTTCCTCGTCGGTGAATTCGGGATCGCGCCCGCCCGTTCCCGCCAGCGTGCCGAACGTGCCGTCCTTGTGGTGGCGCCCGGCGCGGCCCGCGATCTGCGCCATCTCGGCCGTGGTCAGGCGGCGGTGGCGGTGTCCGTCGTATTTCGACAGGCCGGCAAAGGCGACATGTTCGACATCGAGGTTGAGGCCCATGCCCACGGCGTCGGTCGCCACGAGGTAATCGACCTCGCCCGCCTGGTACATCGCCACCTGGGCGTTGCGGGTCTGTGGGCTGAGTGCACCCATGACCACGGCCGCACCGCCGCGAAAGCGGCGCAGCATCTCGGCCATGACGTAGACCTGCTCGGCCGAGAAGGCGACGATCGCGCTGCGCGGTGGCAGGCGGCTCAGCTTCTTGGCGCCGACATGGCTGAGCGTGGAAAATCGCGGCCGCGTGATGATTTCGGCGCCGGGGACGAGTGCCTTGACCATCGGCTCGAGCGTCGCCGAGCCGAGCAGCATCGTTTCCTCGCGGCCGCGGGCGTGAAGCAGGCGATCGGTGAAGATGTGGCCGCGCTCGGGATCGGCGGACAATTGCGCCTCGTCGAGCGCGACGAAAGCGAGATCGGGCCGTGCGGGCATGGCTTCTGCCGTGCACAGCAGCCAGCGCGCGTCCTTGGGCTCGATTCGTTCCTCGCCGGTGATCAGCGCGACCTGCGCCGGTCCCTTGATCGCGCAGACCCGGTCATAGACCTCGCGCGCGAGCAGCCGCAGCGGAAAACCGATCGCGCCCGAGGAGTGCGCGCAGAGTCGTTCGATCGCGAGATGGGTCTTGCCGGTATTGGTGGGGCCGAGCACCGCCTTGACCGTACCGCCGCCATTGTCGCGGCCCGATCCACCGGGCAGGCGATTCGCCGGGAGTGTCGCTCTTGCGGAAGCGGGCACGCGCTTGGCCATGCAGCAGATGTGGCGGCGGGGCGGTGCACATGCAAGAAGGCGCCGGGGAATTATCCCCGACGCCTTCTCGTGTCAGATGGTGCTGCCCCTTCGGGCGGCGGCCTCAGGCGTCGTAGTCAGCGCCCAGCGAGGTGTTGCGCACCGGCGCTGCGGCCGTGATGCGCAGGGCCTCGGCCGACTGCGAAAGCGAGCCGATTTCATCGACTTCGTCGTCGTCGTCGGGCAGGACGCGCTGCAGCGACTGGATCAGGTTTTCCTTGAGGATCGTCGGGCGCACGGTCTCGTCGGCGATTTCGCGCAGGGCGACCACCGGGTTCTTGTCGCGGTCACGATCGATGGTGAGTTCGGCCCCGCCCGCGATCGCGCGAGCACGCTCGGCGGCCAGCAGAACCAGGTCGAAACGGTTGGAAACCTTGTCGACGCAATCTTCGACAGTAACGCGCGCCATGGGCACTCCAGAAATCAGGAATGGTCGGGAAGCGGCAGCTAGGCAGCAAGCTGCAAAAAGTCAAGAAACTTAGGGTTCCATAGCTCGGTTTAGATGGCCTTTCGGTCCGATATGTGAAACCATCGGTAACGCTAAGGCAAGACTTGGGCTATAACATCGACCTGACCGTCGATCGGCCGCATCAGCGTCCGGTCCTTCAGCTTGGAGATCAGGGCCGTGGCCCAGCACAACGATCAGCCGCCGCCGGCGCCCGCGATTTCGGCCGACCCCGTCGGTGCCGAACTGCGCGCCGCGCCGCGTTTCACGCTGCTGATCCGCGTCGCCAAGCTTGTCGTCGACGGTGCGGAATACCCTTGCGTGCTGCGCGACGCCTCGGACACCGGCGCCAAGGTTCGCGTGTTCACGCCGATTCCGCCGCACCGCGAACTCCTGATCGAGCTGGGCAATGGCCAGCGCCATGCCGCGCGGCTGGTATGGACCGCGGCCGATCACGCCGGTCTGCAGTTCGACAGCCCGATCGATGTCCAAGCCGTCATCGACGAACCGGGATCCAATGCACGCCGCCAAGTGCGCCTGCGCCTCGCGATCGACGGCATGCTGCATTCGGGCGGCGAGCGCGCCGCGATCCACCTGCACGACATCTCGCAGCAGGGCGCCGGCATCAGTTGCGACAAGTGGTTGATGGTGCATGAACTGGTCCGGCTCGAGACGCCGGTGGCGCCGCCGATCTATGCCAAGGTCCGCTGGCGCGACCACCCGCGCTACGGCCTGGTGTTCGAACAGACCTTCAAGCTCGACGAGCTGGCGCAGATCGTCGCGCGGCTGCATGGCGGCCGCCACGAACCGGCACCGGGAGGCCAGAACGGTTCGCATGCCGGCCATCGCATCGGCGCTGCAGCCGCCAGGACCGCGCCGCGATGACCCGCGCGGCGGCCACGGGGAAGCCCGTAGCGCCACCGCAGGACATGCTTAACATTAACCATCCTTTATCCAATTTCCTTCATTCCTTGCCTATCGACGAATCCATCGAGACGGGGGCAAGGCATGGTTAACGAGCGCAAGGTCGAAGGGCTGAACATCGCCCGCGGCGACCTCCACGATCGCGCCAACCAGCATTATCATGTGGACGTGGCGATCATCGGCGCCGGCCCGGCCGGGCTGACCGCCGGGTATCTGCTGGGCAAGCAGGGCCTCTCCGTCGCGATCATCGAGAAGGACACGCGCTACGTCGGCGGCATCAGCCGCACCGTGGAGCACGAAGGCTATCGCTTCGACATCGGCGGCCACCGCTTCTTTTCCAAGTCGCAGGCCGTGGTCGACCTGTGGAACGAGATCCTGCCAGACGACTTCATCCAGCGCCCGCGGATGAGCCGCATCTACTACGAGGGCAAGTTCTACTCCTACCCGCTGCGCGCGTTCGAGGCGCTGTTCAACCTCGGCATCGTGCGCTCCACGCTGTGCATGGCCAGCTACGCCAAGGCCAAGGCCTTCCCCAACAAGGCCGTGCGCAGCTTCGAGGACTGGACCGTCAACCAGTTCGGCCAGAAGCTCTATTCGATCTTCTTCAAGACCTACACCGAGAAGGTCTGGGGCATGCCCTGCAACGAGATGAGCGCCGACTGGGCCGCGCAGCGGATCAAGGGCCTCTCGCTCGGCGCGGCGGTGCTCGACGGGTTCAAGCGCAGCCTCGGGCTCAACAAGAAGCCCAACGACGGGATGCAGACCAAGACGCTGCTCGAGACCTTCCGCTATCCGCGCCAGGGGCCGGGGATGATGTGGGAAGCCGCGCGCGACAAGATCGTGGCTGCCGGTGGCCGCGTGCTGATGGGCCACGCGATGAAGCAGCTGGCGAGCGACGGCGCAGGCGGCTGGCGCCTGCTCGCCACGCGCGACGATGGCGGCGAGACGATGATCCACGCGGCCCATGCGATCAGCTCGGCACCGATGCGCGAGCTCGCCGCACGGCTCCATCCGCTGCCGCAGACAGTGATCGAGGCCAACGACCTCAAGTACCGCGACTTCCTGACCGTCGCGCTCAAGATCCGCTCGGAAGACCTGTTCCCCGACAACTGGATCTACATCCACGACAGCAAGGTGAAGGTCGGCCGGATCCAGAACTTCCGCTCGTGGTCGCCCGAGATGGTGCCCGACGACAGCGTGGCCTGCGTCGGCCTCGAGTATTTCTGCTTCGAGGGTGACGACTTGTGGGCCGCGAGCGACGACGACCTCGTCGCGCTGGCGACGCGTGAGATGGAGATCCTGGGCCTGATCCGTCCCGACCAGGTGATCGGCGGCGTGGTCGTGCGCCAGGAAAAGGCCTACCCGGTCTACGACGATACTTATGCCGCCAACGTCGACGCGATGCGGCGCGAGCTGGAAATGAGCCATCCGACGTTGCACCTCGTGGGCCGCAACGGCATGCACCGCTACAACAACCAGGATCACGCGATGATGACCGCGATGCTGACGGTGGAAAACATCGTCGCCGGCGCGCGGCTCTACGACACCTGGTGCGTCAACGAGGACGCCGAATACCACGAGGCCGGTGCCGAAGGGGCAGACGCCGGGCTTCCCGAAACGCGCCGGCCCAGCGCCGACCAGGCGGCCGCGCTCGCCTCTCTGCGTCAGGTGCCCGCGCGCGTGGCGCCCGCCGCCCGCGCGGCGTGACCGGACCGGGTGCGGGAGCGGGGTTGATGCTGTCACGCGTCCAGCGCTGCGCGGCGCCGGTTTTCCTTCGCTACGTGCTGGCCAGCGTCGGCGCGCTGGCGGTCGACATGGGATCGTTTCTGGCCGGGCTGGCCCTGGGCGTTCCGGCGGTGGCCGCATCGGTATTGGGCTATGCCCTCGGGATCACGGCGCACTGGATGCTCTCGTCCACCGTGGTCTTTGCCGATGATGTCGCGGCGGCCGGCGCCGCGCGGCGCCGCCAGCAGGCGCTGTTCGTCGCCTCTGCCCTCGTTGGCCTCGGCGTGACGGCGCTGGTCGTCGGCGGACTGGCGCGGCTGGGCCTCGATCCGCGCGCGGCGAAACTGGCGGCGGTGGGGATCAGCTTCGTCGTCACTTGGCTGCTGCGCCAGCGCGTGGTGTTCCGGTGAGCGCACCGGGCGTCGCACCGCACGCCTCCAACATTTCTTCCAGCCCCGTGATGCCCTGGCGCCCGATCCTGCTGGTCTGGGGCCTTATCATGCTCCTGCTGCTGGCGGTGCACTGGCGCGCCGTGCCGGCCCTGCACATGGCCGATCCCGACGATGCGCTGCGGCTGGTGCAGGTGCGCGACCTGCTGGCCGGCCAGCCCTGGTTCGACCTCCATCAATACCGCATCATGGCGCCCGAGGGCGTGCTGATGCACTGGTCGCGCCTGGTCGACTTGCCGCTCGCTGCGGTGATCGTCATGCTGCGCCCGCTGCTGGGCCAGCCGATCGCCGAGCAGGCCGCGCTGATCGTCGTTCCCGCCCTGACGCTGCTGGCTGCGCTGGCGCTGGTGATGCGCACGACCTGCCGGCTGTTCGACCGCGACACCGCGATAATTTCCGGCATCGTCGTCGGCCTCACCGGCCCGCTGCTGCACCAGATGCAGCCGCTGCGCATCGATCACCACGGCTGGCAGATCGTCGCCGCGCTGGCGGCACTGGCGGCGTGGCACGACGACGACCGGCGTCGTGGCAGCGCGGTGCTGGGCATTGCGCTCGCTGTGGGCCTAGCCATATCGCTCGAAGGATTGCCGCTGGCGGTGCTGTTCATCGCCGGGCTGGTGGTGCGTGATGGCCGCCACCGTCGCTGGGATGCGCTGGCTAGTTCTACCGCCGCTTTGGCAGGCACTTCGATCGTCCTGTTCCTTGCCCTGCGCGGGTTGGTCGATGGGATCGAGCATTGCGATGCGGTCTCGCCGATGCACCTGGCGGCCATGGTCTGGGCGGCGGCAGGATGCGCCGCGCTGGCCCATTGGCGACCGCGCAACCTGGCAGTGGTCGCGGCGGTGCTCGCCGTCGTTGCGATCGGCGCGGCCGGCATCCTCTCGCTCAGCGCCCCGCAGTGCGTCGGCGGCGCGTTCGGAGGCATGGACCCCTATGTGAAGTCGCATTGGCTGGACAACGTGCGCGAAGGCCGCCCGGTCTGGGGCAACGGTCTCGTCGGCTGCATGGCGCTGATCGCCGCGGTTCCGCTCGGCCTGCTCGGCTGCGTACAACTGCTGCGCCAGGCCCGCGGCGACGCGCGGATGCGCTGGCTGGGCCATGGGCTCATCCTGCTCGGCGCGGCACTGGTCGGGCTGCTGGTGAGCCGGGCGATGATCACCGCCTCGGCGCTGGCGATCCTGACGGCGGCATGGCAATTGCGGCAATGGCGCCTCGCGGCCCTCGCCAGCCCGCAACTGGGTCGGCGCATCGGCATCACTGCGGCCATGCTGCTCGCAGTGATGCCGGTCATCCCCGCCGCCGGATACGACGCGCTGCGCAGCCGGCTCCATCCCAAGCCGCAGGATGCCGGCGACGGCGCGCAAGGATGCGATTTCGTGCGCGGTCTGGCCCCGCTCGATCGCCTGCCGGCAACCGATGTCTTTGCGCCGCTCGATATCGGCCCGGAAATCCTCATGCGCACGCACCAGCGCGTCGTCGCCACCGCGCACCATCGCGGCAGCGCCGCGATCGGCGACGTCCTGCATGGCTTCATGGAACGGCCGGACCAGGCCCGCCCCTACGTCGCCCGGCGGCACGCAGGGCTCGTCGTGGTCTGTACGCGTACGCCCGAACTCGGACTCTATCGCCGCTATGCGCCGCAGGGTCTGGCGGCGGCCCTGCTCGATGGCCACCCACCCGCGTGGCTGCGCCCCCTGCCCTGGCCCGGTGGCGACAGCACCGGCATCGCCGTGTGGCAAGTCCGGCAACCCTGACCAAACGAAACGCGCCGCCTCTCCCATAACGGGAAAAGCGGCGCGCCGTGCATTCGTGTGGCGATCAGGCGCCGGCCGAGGCGACCTCTTCGGCCAGCGTCGGATAGTCGGCGTAGCCCTCGGGCACCGGGAAGTACCAGCTTTCGGGAGCATTGCGGTTGGGGGCCAGCGGGGCACCCTGGCGAATGCGCTCGACCAGATCGGGGTTGGAAATGAACGGACGGCCGAAGCTGACCGCATCGGTCCGGCCCGAGGCCACGTCGGCTGCCGCCTGTTCGGGGGTGTAGTCGCTGTTGAGCACCAGCGGACCCTTGTAGATCGAGCGGATCAGCGCATCCTGCGCCGGCACATCGGTGCTGCCGAAGGTGCCGTCCGGCCCCGGCTGGCGCAGTTCGACGAACCCGGTGCCCAGATCCTGCAACGCCTGTGCGGCGACGCCGAACACGGCCGCGGGGTTGCTGTCGTCCACGCCCTGGCTGTCGCCGTTGGGCGAGAGGCGCACCGAGACGCGATCGGCGCCCCACACCGAAATCAGGCGCTCCATCACCTCGCGCAGCAGGCGCACGCGGTTTTCGGGGCTGCCGCCGTAGTCGTCGTCGCGCAGGTTCGATCCGTCACGCAGGAACTGGTCGATCAGGTAGCCATTCGCGCCGTGCAGCTGGACGCCGTCGAAGCCGGCCTTCTTCGCGTTTTCGGCGGCGAGGGCATAATCGTCGAGCAGGCGCGGCATTTCATCGAGGCGCAGGGGGCGTGCCTCGACCGCGTCCTTGCGGCCCTCGAAAGTGTGGACGTGGCCGGGGACGCGGGTGGCCGAGGCAGAGACCGGCGGCTGGCCTTCGTTGAAGTCGGGATGGACCACGCGGCCCATGTGCCACAGCTGCGCGACGATGCGTCCGCCCGCGGCATGGACGGCATCGGTGACCGGCTTCCAGCCCTCGACCTGGGCGTCGGTCCACAGGCCCGGTGCATGCGGCCAGCCCAGGCCTTCCTTGCTGATGCCGGTGGCCTCGCTGATGATCAGCCCGGCGCTGGCGCGCTGCTCGTAGTACTTGATCATGATCGGCGTCGGCACGGCATCGCGCCCGGCGCGGCCGCGGGTCAGCGGTGCCATGATGATGCGGTTCGGCGCGGAAATGGCGCCAAGCGCGATCGGCTGGAACAGGGAGTCATGCATGGGAACTACCTCTTGGCAGTGAGTTAAGTTGCGTATTGCAACCTTTATGCCGCCGTTTCGATCCCCGTGGCAAGCCGGATAAACGCACCGACCCGCAATTTCGCCTTCGCGCCTGCAAAGAAATTCAGCCCTGCCTATCCGTGCCCGTGCTGCAGGCCGCGCAGCGGCCGCGAATTTCCACCATCGGCCGCACCTCGGTAAAGCCCGCATCCTGTGCCGCGCCGCGCAGCGCATCGGTCAGCCGGTCGTCGTCGATGTGGGTGATGCGCCCGCACACGTCGCAGATCAGGAAGATGCAGTCGTGGCGGCAGCCCGGGTGGCTGTTGGCGATATAGGCATTGGCGCTCTCCACCCGGCGCGCCAGGTTGGTGCGCACGAACAGGTCGAGGATGCGATAGACGCTGTTGGGGGCAACCCGCTTGCCGCGCCGCTCGCCCACCGCCTCGGCGATGTCGTAGGCGGAGGAGGCGCCATCCTGGGCGCAGAGCACGGCGAAGACGTCGGCGCGCATGTCGGTCCACTGCTCGCCCGATTGGGTGAGCGCGGCCCTCGCCGCTTCGACCAGCCTATCGCCGGCAACATGGTGGTGATCGTGACGGCCCATGCCTTCCAGATAGGCATGGGCGGCCATCGTTGCAATTCAGTTCGGCGTGAAGTCCGGCTTGTACCACTGCGGGAAGGTCCGCTTGAGCGCATCGACCCGCGCCACGTCCCAGCGCAGGATATAAGGATGGCGCGGATTGCGCAGCGCAAAGTCCTGGTGCTCGGCGGGGCCGGGGTAGAAACCGTGCCATGGCTCGATGCGGGTGACGATCGGCCGCTTCCACAGCTTCAGCGCCTTGAGCTGCGCGATGTAGGCGGCCGCGACACGCTTCTGCTCAGGGCCGATCGGCACCAGCGCGTTGCGGTACTGCGGACCGACGTCGGGTTCCTGGCGGTTGAGCTGGGTGGGATCGCTGGCCACCCCGAAGAAGACCTGCAGCAGCTGGTCGTAGCGGATCCTGGCCGGATCGTAGGTCACGCGGATCGCTTCGGCATGGCCGGTCGTGCCGGTGCTGACCGTCTCGTAGTCCGCATCGGCGCGCAACCCGCCCTCGAAGCCGGAAACGACGCTGGTCACGCCCTTGAGGTGACTGAACACCGCCTCCATGCCCCAGTAGCATCCGCCGGCGAACACCGCGGTCTTGAGGCCGGACGCTTCATTGGCGCGGATCACCGCCTCGGGCACGCGCGGGGCGGGTTGTTCGGCAAGCGCCGGCTGCTGGCAGGCTGCCAGCGCCAGCGCCAGCGCCGCGGTGGCGCCCAGGCTCATGAGGGCGCCGCGCAGGGTCACGGGTGAGCCGCGGCCTGAGTCGGGGCCGCGCTCGCGGCGCTCACCGGCGAGAGCGCATGCAGCGAGGTCAGCGTGGTTGCGCCCACGGCCACTGCGCCCAGCGCGAAGCCCAGCGCGAGCGAGCGAAAGAAATCCCGTTGAAACAGACCCATGGCGCAATCCAGTCAAAATCAGTTGCATTCTGCTACTGTGCAGATGCGAACGCGCCTTTAGACTTACAAGAGGCGGCATGTCCATATCCTTCGACCAACAGCAAATCGCCGCCGACCAGAAGCCGAAACTCAAAGGCTGGCGATCGGTCGCCAGAAACGCCTCAGCGCCTTAACGTAACCCAAACGGGGGCATGGTCGCTGGCCTTTTCCCGCCCGCGATGCGCCTTGTCGACGCCCGAGGCGACCAGCCGGTCGGCGAGTTCGGGGCTGAGCAGGGCGTGGTCGATGCGAAAGCCGTGGTCGCGTGGCCAGGCCCCGGCCTGATAGTCCCAGAACGTCCACAGACCACCCTGGGGATGGTGCAGGCCCAGCGCATCGGTCCATCCGTCGGCCAGCAGGCGCTGGTAGGCATCGCGCGACTCAGGCTGCATCAGCGCATCGGTCGCCATGGCCCGGATGTCCCACACGTCCTTGTCGGTGGGAATCACGTTGAAGTCGCCCAGCACCGCGGCGGGCACTTCCTCGGCCCAGATCTGGCCCATGCGGGTGCGCAGGCGGTCCATCCAGCGCAGCTTGTAGTCGAACTTGGGGCCGGGCTGCGGATTGCCGTTGGGCAGGTAGATGCACACCACGCGCACCCCGAAGACATCGGCCTCGAGATAGCGGGCGTGCTCGTCCTCGGGCTCGCCGGCCAGGCCGCGCTGCACTTCGACCGGCTTCTCGCCGTCGGCCAGGATGGCGACGCCATTGAAGCCTTTCTGCCCGTGCCAGATCGCATGATAGCCGATCTTCTCGAAGTCCTCCGCGGGGAAGCCTTCGTCCTGCGTCTTGATCTCCTGCAGGCAGGCGACGCTGGGGCGCGTTTCCTCGAGCCATTCGAGCAGGCGCGGCAGGCGCGCCTTGATGCCGTTGATGTTGAAGCTGGCGAGCTTGAGCGGCGCCGCGCTGCTCACACCGAGAAACTCGCGCCGCAACCGCAGCCCGAGGCGGCATTGGGATTGGTCACGCGGAACGCCGCGCCGCCCAGCGACTCGACATATTCGACCGCGGCACCGGCCACGAGATCAAGGCTCATCGCATCGACCGCCAGCTGCACGCCGTCGGTCTCGACCACGGTGTCGTCGGCCTCGATCGAATCGGCCAGCCCGAAGCGGTACTGGAAACCCGAACAGCCGCCACCCTCCACGGCGAGCCGCAGGATCGCGGGCTTCGCCTGCTTGGCGGCAATGGCCGCCACGCGCGCGGCGGCGGACGGTGCCAGGGTGATGGCGGGGGCGGCAGAAGCGGGCTGGGTCATGGCTTGCGAGATAGGCGCGGTGGCGCCCATGCTCAAGGGCGTTGGGACCTGCAGCGCCGCAGATCCACCCCATCCGCGACGTGGAGGTGTCAGGCGCGCCAGCGCCTGACGGAGGGGTCGGGCCTCTCGCAACGGCTCGGACCAGGCAAGGCGCGGTTGCAGGCGCCGGTCGGCGGGCCTACCCTCGCGTCCATGACTACCCCTGCCCCGCCTGTCTTCCACCCCGGCCCGCATGGCCTGTCGCTCGCCACGCGTTTCACGCCCGGGTTCGGGCCGGCACTCGTGTTCCTGCCCGGCTACATGTCCGACATGGCGGGCGGCAAGGCGACCGCGGTGTTCGACTGGGCGGCAGAGATCGGGCGTGCCTGCCTGCTGCTCGACTATTCGGGCTGCGGCCTTTCCGAGGGCAAATTTGCCGAGGGCACGCTGTCGCGCCGGCGGGACGAGGTCGTGGCGCTGATCCACGCGCACGCCCTGGACGAGGTCGTGCTTGTCGGCTCGAGCATGGGCGGCTGGCTCATGCTGCTGGTGGCGCAGGCCCTGCCCGGCACCGTGCGCGCGCTGGTCGGCCTCGCCGCGGCGCCCGATTTCACCGAATGGGGCTACGACACGGCGCAGAAGGCCATGCTGGCGGCCGGGGAGACGGTGCTCGAGCCCAACCCCTATGGTCCCGAGCCGACCCCGACTCACGCCGCCTTCTGGGCCGATGGGCAGGCGCTGCAGCAATTGAACGATGGCGTTCCCTTCGATGGCGCGGTCCGGCTCATTCACGGCCAGGCCGATGCCGATGTGCCCTGGACCTTGGCGCTCACCCTGGCCGAAAAGTTGCGTTCATCCGATGTGCAGGTGCTGCTGATCAAGGACGGCGACCATCGCCTCTCGCGCCCGCAGGACATCGCCGTGCTGCTGGATACGCTGGCCTCCTTGCCCCGGGATTGATCTGACGGATGCTGCTTGCCCTCGCCCTGTTCGCCGCTTCAGGTTCGTTTGACGCCCATTGGCAGCAGATCGGCCCGAGCCCGCGTCCGCTGCAGCTTAACGACCTGCCGATTCCCGGCCGCCGCAAGCCGGCCCCCCAGGGCGGGGACGAGGCCGACGCCTCCGCCCCCGCCCCGGCCAAGCGCGACCGGCTGTCCGATTGCCTCAGCGTCGGGCGCGATAACCCCGCGCTCGCCGAAAGCCTCGCCGAGCACTGGCTGGCCGAGGTCAAGGTGGGTTCGGAGCGGGTGCGCGCCAACCAGTGCCTGGGGCTGATGCGCAGCCAGCAGGGCAATTACGACGGCGCCTATGCCGCCTTTACCGAGGCGGTCGGGTTGATCCCTCCGGCGCAGGCGGCCGGGGCCGTGCCGCTGATGGCCATGGCCGGCAATGCCGCGCTCGCGGCGGGCAAGCCGCAGGATGCGCTGACCTGGCTCGATCGTGCGCTGATCGTGCACGACTTTGCCGACAACGCCGCGCTCGGCGCGGTCCAGACCGATCGCGCCCGCGCGCTGGTGGCCCTGGGACGCAATGCGGATGCCGCCAAGGCGCTGGGCGAAGCGCATCGGCTTGCGCCCGAGGACCCCGAGGGCTGGCTGCTTTCCGCCACGCTCGCACGCCGCGACAAGGATCTTGCGACGGCGCAGCACGATATCGAGGAAGCCGCCCGGCTCGACCCGCGCAATGCCGCAGTGGGCGTCGAGGCCGGCGTGATCGCGATGCTCGGCAACCGCGAGGATGCGGCGCGCCAGTCGTGGCAATCGGTGGTCGCCACCGCCCCCGGCAGCGACGAGGCCCGCACCGCGCAGGGCTACCTCGCGCAGATCGGTGCCGGCCCGTCTGGGGTTGATCGCGGCCAGCCTGCCCCCACATCGGGTGCAGCGTCCCTCCCCCGCGGGACGTCCGGAGATACCACGCGATGAAACTGTCCGTTCTCGATCTGGTGCCGGTGATCGAGGGCGGCTCGATCACGCAGGCCATGGCCGATGCCACCGCGCTCGCCGAAGCGGCCGAGGCCGCCGGCTACCACCGCTACTGGGTGGCCGAGCATCACGGCATGCCCGGCATCGCCGGTGGCGCGACGTCGGTGGTGCTCGCCCACGTCGGTCGCAACACCAGCCGCATCCGCCTCGGCGCGGGCGGGATAATGCTGCCCAATCACAATCCGCTGGTCATCGCCGAGCAGTTCGGCACGCTCGACGCGCTGTTTCCCGGCCGCATCGACCTTGGGCTGGGCCGCGCACCGGGTGCCGACCAGCGCATCGTGCGTGCGCTGCGCAAGGACGTGAACCGCTCGGCCGAGGATTTCCCGTCCGACGTGGTGGAACTGCAGGCCCAGTTCGCGGGCGATCCGCGGCTGCCGCTCCAGGCCAATCCCGGGCATGGCGCCGACGTTCGCATGTGGATCCTGGGCTCCAGCCTGTTCGGCGCGCAACTCGCGGCCATGCTCGGCCTGCCCTATGCCTTCGCCTCGCATTTTGCGCCCGATCACCTCGATGCCGCGCTGGCGCTCTATCGCGAGCGGTTCACGCCGTCCGACGTGCTCGACAAGCCCTATGCCATGGCCGCGATCAACGTGCTCTGCGCCCCGACCGACGCGGAGGCCGAATTCCTTGCGACCAGCCAGGACCAGTCGTTCGTGCGCCTGCGCAGCGGCGACCCGGGCAAGCTGCCGCCGCCGATCGCGGGCTATCGCGACACGCTCGCCGCCCCGCAGCGCGCCACGCTCGATCACTTCCGCCAGGTCAGCGCGATCGGCAGCCCCGAGACGGTGCGTGCCGGGCTCGAGGCGTTCCAGCGCCGCACCGGGGCGGACGAACTGATCGTGGCGGGCGCCACCTTCGATCCGGCCTTGCGCCGCCGCAGCCTCGCGCTCACCATGGAGGCGATCAAGGCGCCGGCCTGACATCGCCATGGCTAACGGCCGGCTTGGCTTAAGGCCCGCAGGGGCTTCATGCGGCCCCCCGGTTTGCCGGTCGTGAACCTTTCGGTGCGATGGATCGGGCACAGCGGTTTTCAAAGGCAGTTTCATTCGTTACCAAACGGGCCAGACCCACAAAAACGATAACACCCCACAAAAACTATAACACGGGCCGGCCGCGACCGGACCAGCCCGGGATTGCAGGAAGCGAACGCCATGGCATCGAGCACGACCGAGACCCCGTCATCCGGCTCAGGTTCATCAAGCCCGAACCCGTCGGGATCGGGGCCTGACTCCGACACGCTGGTAACCGCGCTCGCGGCCAGGCTCGAGGCGGCGCTGCTGCCCGGCGAGGCGGCCGATTTCGATGCCGAGCGCCTGGCCGAGGCGGCGCGTTTCACGCTGGCGACCGCGGCGCTGCGCAAGGGTTCGCAGCCGGCGGTGGCGATCGAGTCGGTCGGCGGCCAGCGCGCGCTGCGCATCGCCGTCATCAACGACGACATGCCGTTCCTCGTCGACTCGATCGCTGCGGCCATCACCGCGCAGGGCCTCACGATCGAGCGGCTGCTGCACCCGGTCCTCGCGGTGCGGCGCGATCCCAACGGCGCGCTGGTCGATCTGCCGCAAGGTGATGCGATCGGCGAACTGCGCGAGTCGATGATCTATCTCGAGACCGAGCGCGCCGATGCCAAGGCCCGCCGCGAACTCGCCGCCGCGCTCGATACGACGCTGGCCGATGTCCACGCTGCGGTGGCCGACTGGCCGCAGATGCAGGCGCTGATGCAGCACGACGCGCGCGGCCTGCCCGACCTCGAAGGCGCAGCGCTGCTGCGCTGGCTCGCCGACGGCATGCTGACCCAGCTTGGGCACGTCACCCGCCACCGCGACGGCACCGAGACCGAGGCGCTGGGCATCTGCCGCGCAAGCGACGCCGCGCTGCTGTCCGACGTGTCCTACGACCGCGCCTTTGCCTGGTTCGAGAAGGCCGGCGCCCGCGGCGAGGATGCCGTGCGCGTGCCGCTGATCGTCAAGGCCAACCGCATCGCGCGCGTCCACCGCCGCGTGCCGCTCGACCTGTTCATCGTGCCGGTGAACGAGGGCGGGCAGCTGGTCGCCCTCTCGGTCCATGCCGGCGTCTGGACCAGCTCGGCGCTCGCCGCCACGCCCGACCGCGTGCCGCGGATGCGCAGCCAGCTCGAGGCGCTGATGTCGAAGCTCGGCTTCGATCCCGCAGGCCATGCCGGCAAGGCGCTGGTCCATGCCCTGACCGCGCTGCCGCACGACCTCTTGATCTCGTTCGCCGATGCCGACCTGGAACGTATCGCGACGACGATGATGGGCCTCGTCGACCGTCCGCGCCCGCGTCTCGCGCTGGTGCGCGCGCCGCTCGACCGCCATCTCTATGCCTTCGTGTGGCAGCCGCGCGATACGCAGAGCACCGAGGTCCGCCGCCAGGTGACCCGCCTGCTTGAGCAGGAAACCGGCGGCCAGGTGATCGACTGGAGCCTGCAGGTCGAGGGCAGCACGCTTGCCCTTACCCGCTTCGCGATCGACATGCGCGGCGACGACGACACGCTGGCCGACCAGGGCCGCGGCGTCGACGAGGCCGCGCTCGACCAAGCCTTCCAGACCATGGTGCGCGGCTGGGAAGCCGCCGTCGAGGGCGAACTCGCCAAGACCGAGGAGCCGAGCCGCGCCGCCGCGATCGCCGCGCGCTATGCCCCGGCCTTCCCGGTCGGCTATCGCGCCGACTACGGCGCCGCCGAGGCTGCCAGCGACATCCGCGTGCTGCGCGCGCTGACCGCCGACGATGCGCCGCGCCGCGCGGTGCAGCTGCACCGCCTGCCGGGTGAATCCGGCCTGCGGCTCAAGCTCTACCAGCGCGAGGGCGCGATCGTGCTGTCCGACGCCGTGCCGGTGCTCGAGAACTTCGGCTTTCGCGCGCTCGAGGAAGTGCCGACCGCGCTCGATCACGGCAAGCTCGGCTTCATCCACGACTTCCTGGTCGCCCACCCGGTCGATACCACGCCTGAGGCGCTGCTCGCCCGCGCCACCGCGATCGAGGATTCGCTGGCGGCGGTGCTCAACGGTGCGGCCGAGGACGATGCCTTCAACCGCCTGATCGTCGCGGTCGGGCTGACGGCGATCGAGGCCAACTGGCTGCGTGCCTGGTATCGCTACTTGCGCCAGGCGGGCATGACCTTCGGCATCGCCACCGTGGTCGATGCGCTCAAGAACGCGCCGGACGTCACGCGCGGGCTGGTCGCCTTCTTCCGCGCGCGCCACGATCCCGCCTTTGCCGGGGACCGCGCCGCTGCCGGCGACAGCGCCGCCGAGGCGATCCGCACCGGGCTGGCGGGTGTTGCCGCGATCAACGATGATCGCCTGCTGCGCTCGTTCCGCGCGCTGGTCGAGGCGGTGCTGCGCACCAATGCCTTTGCCCCGGCCGCGGCCGAGGCCGTGGCGTTCAAGCTCGATTCGGCCAAGGTCCCGGGCCTGCCCAAGCCGCTGCCGTGGCGCGAGATCTTCGTCTACAGCCCGCGCGTGGAAGGCATCCACCTGCGCGCCGGGCCGATCGCACGCGGGGGCCTGCGCTGGTCCGACCGGCGCGACGACTTCCGCACCGAAATCCTCGGCCTGATGAAGGCGCAGCGCGTGAAGAACGCGGTGATCGTGCCCACCGGCGCCAAGGGCGGCTTCTATCCCAAGCAGTTGCCCGACCCGGTGCGCGAGCGCGAGGGCTGGCTCGCCGAAGGCAAGGCCAGCTACCAGGTGTTCATCCGCACGCTGCTGTCGATCACCGACAACATCGTCGATGGCGCGGTGGTCCATCCCGAAGGCGTGGTCATCCTCGACGGTGAGGATCCCTATTTCGTCGTCGCCGCCGACAAGGGCACCGCAACCTTCTCCGACGTCGCCAATGCGATTGCCGCCGAGCGGGACTTCTGGCTCGACGACGCTTTCGCCAGCGGCGGCTCGAAGGGATACGACCACAAGGCCATGGGCATCACCGCCAAGGGTGCCTGGCTCTCGGTCCAGCGCCACTTCCTCGAACTGGGCGTCGACGTGCAGAACGACCCGGTCCGCGTGATCGGCGTGGGCGACATGTCGGGCGACGTGTTCGGCAACGGCATGCTGCTGTCCAAGGCGCTGAAGATCGTTGCCGCGTTCGACCATCGCCACATCTTCCTCGATCCCGATCCTGACGCGGCGGCAAGCTGGGCGGAACGCAACCGCATGTTCGCACTGCCGCGGTCGAGCTGGGACGACTATGACAAGAGCCTGATCTCGGCGGGCGGCGGGGTCTTCCCGCGCAGCCTCAAGTCGATCCCGCTGTCGCCCGAAGTGCGCGCCGCACTCGGCATCACGATGGAGGAACTCGACCCCGATACCCTGATCGCGCTGATCCTTCAGGCGCCGGTCGACCTGCTGTGGTTCGGCGGCATCGGCACTTATGTGAAGGCGTCGAGCGAGGCCAACGTCAATGTCGGCGATCCCGCCAACGATGCGTTCCGCGTCTCGGCCAACGAAGTGCGCGTGCGGGTGATCGGCGAGGGTGCCAACCTCGGCATGACGCAGGCCGCGCGCATCGAGTTCGCGCTGCACGGCGGCCGGGTAAACACCGACTTCATCGACAATTCGGCCGGCGTCGACTGCTCGGACAACGAGGTCAACATCAAGATCGCGCTCGCCTCGGCCAAGCGCGCCGGGCGCCTCGACGAGGATGGCCGCGTCGCGCTGCTGTCGAGCATGACCGATGCGGTCGCGCACCTCGTGCTCGAGGACAACCGCCTCCAGGCGCTGGGCCTCTCGATTGCCGAGCGCGGCGGGGTGCAGGCCGTGCCCGCGCTGACCCGCCTGATCGACGTGCTCGAGGAGAACGGCGATCTCGATCGCAAGACCGAGGGCCTCGCCGGGTCGGACGAATATGCCCGCCGGGCCGCTGCCGGGGCCGGGCTGATGCGCCCCGAACTGGCGGTGCTGGTCTCCTCGACCAAGCTGGTGCTCCAGCGCGCGCTGGAGGAAAGCCCGGTGGTCGATGACCCTGTGCTCGAGGAAGAACTCCTCGCTGCCTTCCCCGAGGCGATGCGCGAGACCTACGAGACTGACATCGTCCACCACCGCCTGCGCCGCGAGATCATCGCGACCAAGCTGGCCAACCGCATCGTCAACCGCCTCGGCCCGGTCCATCCCTTTGAACTGGCCGAAGAAGAAGGCATGTCGCTGGCGCAAGTCGCGGCCGCCTTCGTCGCGGCAGAGCGG
Organism: Novosphingobium sp.; assembly: GCF_036803765.1. Classification (GTDB taxonomy): domain Bacteria; phylum Pseudomonadota; class Alphaproteobacteria; order Sphingomonadales; family Sphingomonadaceae; genus Novosphingobium. The sequence continues at coordinate 28,601 of NZ_DAIRTS010000019.1, read as the reverse complement.
CTGCTGGGCCTGCGCGAGACGTGGGACCTGCTCGATACGGCATCGATGCCCGAGCAGCTGCGCCTGTCGCTGTTCGAGCGCACGGCGCGCGGGCTGCGCGGTCACATCGCCGACGTGCTGCGCTCGTGCCACGGCACGCTGGAGCCCAACGAGCTGATCGAGGACCTGTGCGGCGGCGTCGGGCGCCTGTCGCACACCACGGCCGAGCTGCTGCGCGGCGAGGCGCAAGTCCAGGCCAAGGCCATGGCGCAGGAACTGGCCGATGCCGGCACCCCGGCCGATGTCGTCCAGCGCGTCGTTCACCTGTTCGACCTCGACGGGGCGATCGGGCTGGCGCACCTGGCCGACGAACTCGACGTCGACGCGGTGGTGCTGACCGGCGCCTTTGCCGATCTCGGCGCGCAGTTGGGCATCGACTGGGCGCAGCAGACCGCGGCGCGCATGGTTCCGTCCGACCCGTGGGAGCGCTTGCTCGTGGCCGGCCTCGCGCGCGATTTCCAGCAGATGCGCATGGAATTCCTGCGCCGGCTGGGCGGCACCAATCCCGATGACGCGACGCACGCGTGGCTGGCCGCCAAGGCCGAGCCGGTGCGCCAGCTGCGCGCGCTGATCGCCCGCGCGCAGGCGACCGCCACGGTGACGCCGGCCATGCTGGCGCAGATCGCCAGCCAGGCCCGTAGCCTGCTGCTGCGCTAATGCTTGGCATAAGTTGGCGCGGTTCCGCTTGACGGGCCGCGCCAATTGCCGCCAATCCACGGGCAAAGCGTGAGGAGGCGGATATGGGTGCGTTCGAGACCGGCTTTGCCGATGCGGTGATCGTGGGGGCCGGCCACGGCGGCGCGCAGGCGGCGATCGCGCTGCGCCAGAACGGGTTTACCGGGTCTATCCTGGTGATCGGGCGCGAGCCGGAACTGCCTTACGAACGCCCGCCGCTGTCCAAGGAATACCTGGCGCGCGACAAGACCTTCGACCGCATCATGATCCGCCCGGCCGCGTTCTGGGCCGACAAGCAGGTCGAGATGGCGCTGGGCCACGAAGTCGTGGCCGTCGATCCCGAGGCGCGCAGCCTGCGCACCGCGGATGGCGCGACGATCAGCTATGGCGACCTGATCTGGGCCACCGGCGGCGACGCGCGGCGCCTGTCGTGCGCCGGGCACGATCTCGTCGGCGTCCACGGCGTGCGCACCCGCGCCGATGCCGATCGCCTGATGGCAGAGCTCGATGCCGGGGCCCGGCGCGCAGTGGTGATCGGTGGCGGGTACATCGGCCTCGAAGCCGCCGCCGTGCTCACCAAGTTCGGCGCGCAGGTCACCTTGCTTGAAGCCTTGCCGCGCGTTCTGGCGCGCGTGGCGGGCGAGGCGCTCTCGACCTTCTACCAGGACGAACACCGCGCGCACGGCGTGGACCTGCGCACCGAGGTCATGGTCGATTGCCTCGAGGGCGATGGCACCAAGGTGACCGGCGTGCGCCTTGCCGACGGCCATGTCCTGCCTGCGGACCTCGTGATCGTGGGCATCGGCATCATCCCGCAGGTCGGACCGCTGCTGGCCGCGGGCGCGGCGGGGGGCAACGGCGTGGACGTCGACGAATACTGCCGCACCTCGCTGCCGCACATCTACGCGATCGGCGACTGCGCGGCCCATGCCAACGACTTTGCCGACGGCGCGGTGATCCGCCTCGAATCCGTGCAGAACGCCAATGACCAGGCGACCACCGCCGCCAAGGCGATCTGCGGCGCGCCGGTGCCGTACCGGGCGGTGCCGTGGTTCTGGTCGAACCAGTACGACCTGCGCCTGCAGACGGTGGGCCTGTCCACCGGGCACGACGAGGCCGTGCTGCGCGGTGATCCCGCCACGCGCTCGTTCTCGGTGGTCTACCGCAAGAACGGCAAGGTGATCGCGCTCGACTGCGTCAACATGGTCAAGGACTACGTCCAGGGCAAAAAGCTGGTCGAGGCCCGCGCCGCGCTGAGCGCCGAGCAGCTGGCCGATGCCGGCGTGCCGCTCAAGGAGATGCTCTGACGGTCACACCCGCTTGAGGAAAGCGGCGATGGCGTTGAGCGCGTCGGGCTCGTCCATCATCGGTGCGTGGCCGACCCCTTCGACGGGGACGAGTGTCGCGTCGGGATGGCCGGCGACCATGGCCTCGGCGACGTCGGCATCCAGCAGGTCCGTGGCCGTGCCGCGCAGCACCAGCACCGGGCGGGACGACGCCAGCGCGTTCCACTTGGCCCAGGGGTCGGGATCGGCGACGATCCGGGACAGCGCACGGGCGATCGCGGGGTCGTAGTCGGCGACGACATGCGTCTGTCCGTCGGCCCGCGTTTCCTCGCGGAACAGCCGCCGGGCCATCGCGATCCAGTCCTGCGCGCCATACCGCGGAAAGACGTCGGCGTTGAGCGCGGCGACGGCAGCTGTGGCGGCGTTCCAGTCGGGCAGGGGAGGGCGCTCCCCGACATAGCCGGCGATGCGTTCCAGCCCGCGCGGCGCCAGTTGCGGCCCGATGTCGTTGATGACCGCACCGGCCACGCGGCCCGGATCGCGCGAGGCCAGCTCGATCGTGATAAGCCCGCCCATCGAGGTGCCGATGAAGATCGCACGCGCCAGGCCCAGCGCATCGAGCAGGCGCAGCACGTCGTCGACATACGTCGGCACGTCGTACTGCTCGGCCGGATCGCGTGCGGACGAGCCGCGCCCGCGCATGTCGAGCGCGAGGACGCGTCGCCCCTGTGCCGCGACCCAGGGCGCCAGGCTCTCGAAATCGCGCGAATTGCGGGTCAGGCCGTGAAGGCAGACCACCGGCAGCCGGGCAGGGCCGGCCGCCGCGGCATAGTCGCGCGCGAACAGGTCGAGGCCGTCGGCGCCGGTCCAGCGGCGCGCTTGCCAAGTCGCGGTCATGCCGCGTCCCCGCCGGGGCGCGTGGGGGCCATGCCCTGGCCGATCAGCCGTCCGGCTTCGGCCACCACGGCCTCGGGCGGCTCGTCGCCCCACACCCCGTAGCGCAGGCCGAGGAACACGTTCATGCCCATGATCGCCCAGGCCCGCACTTCGTTGTCGCCGGCTGCGATCTCGCCGCGCAGCGTCGCCGCCTCGAGCCGGGCGGCGATGCGATTGGCCGAATTGGTGTAGTGCTCGCGATAGGCAACCGGGTCGACGAATTCGGATTCGTCGATGATCCGGTAGATCTCCTTGTGCTGGCGCACGAACTCCAGATAGGCAAGCTGGCCCGCCCGTTCCGCCGCGAGCTGGTCGGGCGCGGCGGCGATGCGCGGCGCGACGTAGTCCTTCACCTGGCCCGACAGGTCGCGCACCAAGGCCTGGAAGATGGCTTCCTTGCTGTCGAAATAGACGTAGAAGCTGCCCGTGGCGACGCCGGCGCGCGCGGTGATCTGGCTGATCGCGGCATCGTGAAAGCCCTTCTCGCCGAATTCCTCGGCCGCGGCATTGAGCAGCGCGCGCAGGGTCTTCCGGCCGCGTTCGGTCTTGGGCACCTTCGTTCCCGGCACAGGGCCAAGGGGCACAGGGTCGGGGTGCGCAGGATTTGCGGGCGCCGGGGTCTCGGACGTCACGGCCGGGGAAATCGTCGCGTCAGGCATCGCTCTCGCCAGTTCTAATTTGAAGCGTGATTCATTTTTCACTATTAAGCCGGCAATGGCCTGCGACGCAAGATGTAGCGCATGCGGGTGCCGATGGGGAGAGAACCATGCCGAATGCCCGCGAAACCCTTGGAACGGCGCCGGGCCGTGGCGCGCGTCATCCGGTCTTCGTGCTGGCGATGCTGCTGATCGTCTATACGTTCAACTTCGTGGACCGGCAGATTTTCGGCATCCTCGCCGGGCCGATCAAGGCGGACCTTGGCCTCAGCGATACTGAGCTCGGCGCGCTCGGCGGCTTCGCGTTCGCGCTGCTCTATTCGACGATGGGCCTGCCGCTCGCCTGGCTTGCCGATCGCCGTGGCCGCAGCCCGGTCATCGCCGCCTCGCTCGCTGTGTGGAGCGGCTTCACCGCATTGTGCGGCCTCGTCACCGGATTCTGGGCGATGTTCGCCTGCCGGCTGGGCGTCGGCATCGGCGAGGCGGGCGGCGTCGCGCCGTCCTATGCCCTTATTTCCGACAACTTTCCCGCACACCAGCGCGCGCGGGCGCTGGCCATCTATTCGCTAGGCATCCCGCTCGGCTCGGCGGCCGGGATCATGCTCGGCGGCTATGTCGCCGCGGCGGTGAACTGGCGCGCGGCCTTCCTCGTGGTGGGGCTGGCAGGCCTGGTCTTTACCCCGCTCTTCGCCCTGCTCGTCCGCGATCCCGTGCGGGCGCCGGGCCACGCCGCGTCCGCGCCGTCGATGGGCGCGGTCATCGCCGTGCTCGCGCGCAAGCCGGCGTTCTGGCTGCTCGCCTTCGGCGCGGCGTCGTGCTCGATGATGGGCTATGGCCTCGCCTTCTGGCTGCCCTCGCTGATGCGGCGCTCGTTCGGGCTGGACCTCGTCGAGACCGCGCGCTTCTTCGGCCTATTGCTGCTGGTTGGCGGGACCGCAGGCGTGCTCGCGGGCGGCTTCCTCGCCGACTGGCTCGGCCGCCGCAGCCGCGCCGCCTATGCGCGGGTGCCGGCGCTCTCGTTCCTCGCCGGCGTGCCCCTGTTCCTAGCTGGGCTCAACTGCGGCTCCGCGTCGCTCGCGTTCTGGCTGTTCCTGCTGCCGCAGGCGCTGGTCTACATCTGGCTCGGCCCGATCCTTACCGCCGTCCAGCACCTCGTCGCCGCCCCGATGCGCGCCACCGCCTCGGCGGCGTTCCTGCTCATCAACAACCTCATCGGCGTGGGGCTGGGGGCGCTGGCGATCGGCACGCTGTCCGACTGGCTGACCCCGACTCACGGCGCCGACGCGCTGCGCCTCGCGATCGAGGCGGGGCTCGGGTTCTACCTGCTCGCCGCCGTCCTGCTGCTGTTCGCGGGCCGCACTCTGGCGCGCGACTGGGTCGACTGAAGGCCTGCTGGCCCCTCCATCAGCGCGTGGTGGAGGGGCAAGTCTCCCGATAGCTCGCTTTTCGCCGCGCAAACATAATGCAGCGGGCCTTGCTGCGTGTATGGGGTCTAGAGGGGCGCAGCGCGGCGATGCGCGGGCGACGAGGACATGACCAAGGCGATGGACCAGAACAGGCTCACCCACCTGCAGCGGCTCGAGGCCGAGGCGATCCACATCATGCGTGAAGTGGTGGCCGAGGCGGACAATCCGGTCATGCTCTATTCGGTGGGCAAGGACAGCGCGGTCATGCTGCATCTGGCGCGCAAGGCCTTCTTCCCCGCGCCGCCGCCGTTCCCGCTGCTCCACGTCGATACCACCTGGAAGTTCCAGGACATGTACGCGCTGCGCGACCGCATGGCGGCCGAGAGCGGCATGGAACTGCTGGTCTACCAGAATCCCGAGGCCGCCGCGCGTGGCATCAACCCGTTCGACCACGGCGCGCTGCACACCGACATGTGGAAGACCGAGGGGCTCAAGCAGGCGCTCGACAAGTACGGCTTCGACGCGGCCTTCGGCGGCGCGCGGCGCGACGAGGAGAAGAGCCGCGCCAAGGAGCGCATCTTCAGCTTCCGCACCGCCAGCCACGGCTGGGACCCCAAGAACCAGCGGCCCGAGCTGTGGAACCTCTACAATGCGCGCAAGGCCAAGGGCGAGAGCATCCGCGTCTTCCCGATCAGCAACTGGACCGAGCTCGACATCTGGCAGTACATCCACCTCAACGACGTGCCGATCGTGCCGCTCTACTTCGCGGCCGAACGCCCGACTTACGAGTGGGAAGGCCAGCTGTTCATGGCCGACGACATCGACCGGCTCGAACGCGTGCTGGGCAAGCGGCCCGAGATCACGATGCGCTCGATCCGCTTCCGCACGCTGGGCTGCTTCCCGCTGACCGGCGCTGTGGAAAGCACCGCCGCGACGCTGCCCGAGGTGATCCAGGAGACGCTGCTCACCACCACCAGCGAGCGGCAGGGGCGGGTGATCGACAAGGACGCCGGCGGCGCCGGCATGGAAGTGAAGAAGCAGCAGGGGTATTTCTGATGACCGTCACGAACGCCCCCGAGCAGGTCTCCGCGCCGGTTTACGTCACCGACGACCTGATTGCCCAGGACATCGACGCCTACCTCGAGACGCACCAGCACAAGACCATGCTGCGGTTCATCACCTGCGGGTCGGTGGACGACGGCAAGTCGACGCTGATCGGCCGGCTGCTCTACGATTCGAAGATGATCTTCGAGGACCAGCTTGCCGCGCTCGAGACCGACAGCCGCAAGGTCGGCACGCAAGGTGCCGAGATCGACTTCGCGCTGCTGGTCGACGGGCTGGCGGCTGAGCGCGAGCAGGGCATCACCATCGACGTCGCCTATCGCTTCTTCAACACCGAGAAGCGCAAGTTCATCGTCGCCGATTGCCCCGGGCACGAGCAGTACACCCGCAACATGGTGACCGGCGCCTCGACCGCCGACCTTGCGGTGATCCTGATCGATGCGCGCAAGGGCGTGCTGACGCAGACGCGCCGCCACAGCTTCCTGTGCCACCAGATCGGCATTCGCAACATCGTGCTGGCGGTCAACAAGATGGACCTCGTCGGCTACGACCAGGACGTGTTCGACGCGATCGTCGCGGATTACACCGCCTTCGCGCACTCGATCGGGATCGAGGCGTTCACCGCCATGCCGATCTCGGGCTTCAAGGGCGACAACGTCACGCTGCGGTCGGAGCATACGCCGTGGTATGCCGGCCCGACGCTGATCGAGCATCTGGAGACGGTCGAGGTGCTGGCCGCGGCCGATGCCGACAAGCCGTTTCGCCTGCCGGTGCAGTGGGTCAACCGGCCCAACCTCGATTTCCGCGGGTTCGCCGGGTTGATCGCCACCGGCGTGGTGCGTGTCGGCGATGCCGTGCGCGTGCTGCCCTCGGGCAAGACCAGCACGGTCTCGCGCATCCTCGTCGGCGACATCGAGGCGGACAGCGCGCTGGCCGGTCAGTCGGTGACGCTGTGCCTGACAGACGAGATCGACTGCTCGCGCGGCGATGTCATCGCCGTGGCCGACAACCCGCCCGAGGCCGCCGACCAGTTCGAGGCGACGCTGGTGTGGCTCAATGACGCGCCACTGCAGGTCGGCCGGGCCTACTGGCTCAAGCTGGGCACGCAGACCGTGTCGGTGACAGTGTCGCAGCCCGAATACGTCATCAACGTCAACACGATGGAGCAGCTGGCCGCCAAGACGCTCGATCTCAATGCGATCGGCGTGGCGCAGCTCATCGCCGACCGCGCGCTGGTGTTCGAACCCTATGTCGACAATCGCACGCTGGGCGGGTTCATCCTGATCGACAAGATGACCAACGCCACGGTGGCGGCGGGCATGCTGCGCTTTGCGCTGCGCCGGGCGCAGAACGTGCACTGGCAGGCGATGGACGTGACGCGCGAGGCGCATGCCGCGCTCAAGCGGCAGAAGCCGGCGCTGCTGTGGTTCACCGGGCTTTCGGGCTCGGGCAAGTCGACCATCGCCAACATGGTCGAGAAACAGCTGCACGCGGTGGGCAAGCACACCTTCCTGCTCGACGGCGACAACGTGCGCCACGGGCTGAACAAGGATCTCGGCTTTACCGAGGCCGACCGCATCGAGAACATCCGCCGCGTGGGCGAGGTGGCCAAGCTGATGACCGATGCCGGCCTCATCGTGCTGACCGCGTTCATCAGTCCGTTCCGCGCCGAGCGCGAGATGGTGCGCGGCATGCTGCCCGAAGGCGAGTTCATCGAGATCTTCGTCGACACCCCGCTCGAGGATGCCGAGCGCCGCGATGTGAAGGGCCTCTACAAGAAGGCCCGCAGCGGGCAGCTCAAGAACTTCACCGGGATCGACAGTCCCTACGAACGGCCCGAGGCGCCCGAAATCAGGGTGGACACGACCCGCGAACGCCCCGAGGACGCGGCCGAGCGGATCGTCAACCACCTGCTCGGCTGGGCGCCGACGATCTGACCGCGTGACCTGAGGGGGGCCGCTTGTGATGACCGATGCCGAACTGGCCGCGCAGCTCGCGCGCGCCGCAGGACGCCTGCTTCTGGCGGTGCGCGACAGCGCCCTGGTGGAGGGCAAGGCGCTGGGCGCGGCCGGCGATGCCACGGCCAATGCCTTCCTGTGCCATGCCCTGCGTGCCCAGCGGCCCGACGACGGCCTCCTGTCCGAGGAGGAAAAGGACAACGCCGCGCGGCTCGATCAGCGGCGCGTGTGGATCGTCGATCCGGTCGACGGCACGCGCGAATACGGCGAGGCGCGCAGCGACTGGGCGGTCCATGTCGGCCTGGCGATCGACGGCGTCGCGGTAACCGGCGCCGTCGCGCTTCCCGATGCGGTTGGCGAGGGAGCCGGTCCCGCCGGCACAGGGCTGGTCCTGCGCAGCGACGCCCCGCGGCCCGTGCCTCCCGCGCCCGACCGGCTGCGCATGGTGGTTAGCCGCACTCGCCCCGCGCGTGAGGCGATTGCGGTGGCGGAGGCGATCGGCGCCGAACTCGTGCCGATGGGCAGCGCCGGCGCCAAGGCGATGAGCATTATCCTCGGTAAGGCCGACATCTATCTCCACTCGGGCGGGCAATACGAGTGGGACAGCTGCGCGCCGGTTGCCGTGGCGCTCGCCCACGACCTCCACGCCAGCCGCATCGACGGCAGCCCGCTGATCTACAACCGCGCCGATACCTACATGCCCGACCTGCTGATCTGCCGCCGCGAACACGCCGCGCTGGTGCTGGAGACCTTGGCGGCGCTCGCGGGCTGAGCCGGGAGCCTCGCCCTCAGCGCCGCGTCTCCGGCCCGCTGCGCGCGATGACGGCCTTGGCTTCCGCTGGCCAGGCAGCACCGCGCACGGCGATGTTTCCGCTGGCATCGTTGTTGAGGTAGGCGGTCCAGTCGCCATATTGCCGGCCGCCGTTGAACCAGTTGCCGGTGGCCTTGTTGTCCATCGCGGTGCGGCGCGGGGCGAGGTGGGACTGGCTGTTGAGGTTGAGCCACAGGCCGCCGACCCGGTCGATGACGTTGCCTCGCACCGTGACGTAGCGCGTCCCCTCGTCGAGGTAGATCGCGATTGCGCCGGGGCCGGTGACGTCGGCGATGTAGTTTTCGGCGATCAGCGCGCCCGGATCGGCGGAGAGGTGGTAGATCGCGCCGCCGTCGGGGAACCACTGCTTCACCCGCTCGACCCGGTTGCCGAAAATGACCGTGTCGCGCAGCGTCGTCGGGGTGTCGTAGACCACATTGCCCGGCGCATCGTAATAGCCGCGCTGGCGCTTGGCATATTCGGGACTGCCGCCGGGGTCGTTGGCGCCCCAGCCCCAGCCCACGTCGATCCCGTCATAAGGCGCGTCGCTCACCGCGTTGTGCAGGATCAGTGTGCCCGAGGCGTAGGTCACGAGGATGCCGGTCTGCTCCTTGTAGTCGCGCGAGATCTGCCGGATCGTGTTGTTGGCGATGACGATGTCGCGCAGGGCAAGTCCGGGGCGCGAGGGATGATGCGCATCGGGGCCGATGCCCCCGGCCATGATCGCGCCGCCGGCCAGGTCCTCGAACAGGCTGTGCGTCACCTCGATCGAGGAGGCGGCGAGCGCCGCGCCGCTGGCGTTGGCGCTGGCCTCGTTGCCTATGCCCAGCGCGATCTGGCCGAGTTGCGAGAAGCGGTCGTCGTCGAACACCACGCGCCGCGCGGCGGCGATCTGCACGGCGGCGGGCTGCTGGCTCCACAGGCTGCGCATGCGCTCGAACGCGGCGCATCCCCAGCTGCAGTCGCGCACCGGGTCGGCCGGGTAGCCGGCGACCTCGCCCGACAGGAACGCACCGCTTTGCTGGCTGGCGTAGCCATCGGGGCCGGACGGGTGCAGCCAGCTGGTGTGACGGAACGACAGCCCGGTGAAGGTCAGATCCTGGACGGGCGCGTCGATCGTGCCGCTGATCGACAGCAGGTGATCGAGCCGGGGCAGCACGACCGGCAATGTCGCCATGTCCTCGCCGGCGCGCGGGATGTAATAGAGCGCGCCGGCGGCCGGGTCGATCGCCCACTGGCCGGGGATGCGCAGAAAGGCCGGGGCGCCGGTCAGGAACAGCCGCGCCACTTCGGCCGAGACCGGGCGCGCCATGGTGTCGTAGCCGATCAGGTTGTTGCGCCAGCCGGGTTGCTGCATCTCGATGCGATTGCCCGCGATCCGCGCGACCATGGCGTGGCGGTGCGTGAACCAGCCGGTGCTTTCCACCTCGATCCGGTCTTGCGCAGGCAATTGTCCGAGGAAAAGCCAGGCCGGGTCGCCGACCTCGAGGCCCCAGGGCGTGAACGTGACGGCAGCGCGCGGGATCTCGATCGACGCGCGCGGTGCCAGCCGGCCAGCGACGACCAATTGCCGGCTATCGATCCCGGCCGGGATTGCGGCGGACCAGATGTTGCGCGCCGCGTCGACTTGGCGCCACCCATGCACCTCCTGCCCACCCGAAACAACGGGCCATGCCCCTGCCGTACCCTGCCAGCGCACGACATGGCCGTTCTGGCCGCCATCCGCCCGGCCGAAGCGCAGCGGAGCCTCGAGACTATAGGTGCCTGGCGCCAGCAATACGGTGACATCGTGGTCGGCATTGATTTGGCGGACCGCCGCCTGCGCCCGGACCAGCGAATGCAGCGGGTGCTCGGCGCTCCCGTCGCCGTCGGCATTGCCGGTCACCTTGGCGGGACTCACATGGATCACCACCGCCTCGCGCGCGGGCGGATTGGGGATCACGATCTTCGGCTCGGTCACCACCGCGCGCGGCGGGAGGACCGGAATCGCAGGCGCGGGAATGACCGGCTGCGCCCAAGCGGGCACAGCGACCGTGGCCATGGCAAGCGCCAGCACTGCGCCTCCGCCCGACAGGCGCAGGGACGATGGACGAAGGAACATGGACGGCGCTCTCCCTGATGCAAATCGGGGGGAGGCTATCGCATCACATTAACTCGGACAAGTTTTTCGCCCACCCCTTGTGCGGTCAGAGCGGCAGCAGGCGTGCCCGATGCGCCTGGACGGCGGCGAGGATCCAGGCGCGGCCCGCGTCGATCCGCGCCAGCCGGTGCGTATCCTGGTGCGTCACCAGCCAGAACGCCCGGGTGATCCGCGTTGCCGGGAGGACGGGGACGAGCGTCGTATCGGCATCGCCGATGAAACAGGGCAGCACCCCGATCCCGGCGCCCGCGGCGATGATGCGGTGCTGCGCATTGATGCTCGACGAGCGCAGCGCGATCGGCAGGTCGGGGTGGATTTCGTCAAGATAGCGCAGTTCGGGCGCATAGATGAGATCGGGAATGTAGCCGACTAGCCGGTGTCCGTGCATGAGTGCGGACGCCTCGGAAGGTGTGCCGGCCTGTGCCAGATAGCCTGGCGTCGCGTAGAGCCGGAGGGTGTAGTCGCTGAGCTTGCGCGCGATCATCGGACCACCGGTGGGGCGCGAGAGCGTGACCGCCAGGTCGGCCTCGCGCTTGGCGAGGCTGAGGAAGCCGCTGTTGGCGACGAGGTCGAGCGTCAGCGCCGGATGCGCCGCGACGAAATCGGGAATGTGGCGGGCCAGAAACCAGGCGCCGAACCCTTCGGACACGCTGATCCGCAACTGGCCGGTGAGCGGCAGGCCGGCCTCGCCATGCCCGGCCTCTTCAATCGTCGAGGCGGCCATGGCCATCGCCTCGGCATGGCCGCGCAGACGTTCACCCGCCTCGGTCAGGGCCTGCCCGTCGCGCGTCTGCTCGAACAGGGTGGCGCCGATCCGGGCCTCGAGGCGGCGCAGGCGCCGCCCCGCGGTCGTCGCGTCGATGCCCAGCGCCGCTCCGGCGCGCGCGAGTTGCCCACTGCGCGCGATGGCGAGAAAGACCTGAAGGTCACTCCAGTCGAATGCCTGCATAGGTGCAGGTCATAGCTGCGAAACTGCATCTTGTCTGCGGCAGTGGTGCCGCGCATGACGATCCAAACAGTCCAATTGCCGAGAGGAACTGCCCGTGCGCCAGATCGACCACGTCATTGCCGGGGGCACTGCCGGCCTCGCCGCCGCGCGCACCGCATCCGTCTACGATCCCAACACCGGCGCGGTGCAGGCGCAGGTGGTGCTGGGCGACGCCGCCACGCTCGACCGCGCGGTCGCCGCCGCGCAGGACGCGCAGCCCGCCTGGGCCGCCACCAATCCGCAGCGCCGTGCCCGCGTGATGTTCCAGTTCAAGGCGCTGGTCGAGGCGAACATGGACGAGCTCGCGCACCTGCTCAGTGCCGAGCATGGCAAGGTCGTCGCCGACGCCAGGGGCGATATCCAGCGCGGGCTCGACGTGGTGGAATTCTGTGCCGGCATTCCCCACGCGCTCAAGGGCGAATACACCCAAGGGGCCGGGCCGGGGATCGACGTCTATTCGATGCGCCAGCCGCTGGGCATCGGCGCGGGGATCACGCCTTTCAACTTCCCGGCGATGATCCCGCTGTGGATGGGCGCGGTCGCGCTGGCGACGGGCAATGCCTTCATTCTCAAGCCGAGCGAGCGTGACCCCTCGGTGCCCAACCGCCTCGCCGCGCTGTGGCTCGAGGCCGGGCTGCCCGAGGGTCTGTTCCAGGTGGTTCACGGCGACAAGGACATGGTCGACGCGATCCTCGACCACCCCGCCATCGCGGCGGTCAGCTTCGTCGGCTCGTCCGATATCGCGCAGTATGTCTACAGCCGCGGGGTTGCCGCGGGCAAGCGCGTCCAGGCGATGGGCGGGGCCAAGAACCATGGCATCGTCATGCCCGATGCCGATCTCGATCAGGTGGTGAACGACCTCGCCGGGGCGGCCTTCGGCTCGGCCGGCGAGCGCTGCATGGCCTTGCCGGTGGTGGTGCCGGTGGGCGAGGACACCGCTGAGCGGCTGCGCGCCAAGCTGGTGCCGGCGATCGCCGCGCTCAAGGTCGGCGTATCGACCGATCCGGCCGCGCATTATGGCCCGGTCGTCACCGCCGAGCACAAGGCGCGCGTCGAGGGCTGGATCGCGCGCTGTGCGCAGGAAGGCGCCGAGCTGGTGGTCGACGGGCGCGGCTTTACGCTGCAGGGCCACGAGAACGGCTTCTTCGTCGGGCCGACGCTGTTCGACCACGTCACGCCCGAGATGGACAGCTATCACAACGAGATCTTCGGCCCCGTGCTGCAGATCGTCCGCGCCCGCGATTTCGAGGAGGCGCTGGCCCTGCCCAGCCGCCACCAGTACGGCAACGGCGTGGCGATCTTCACCCGCAACGGCCACGCCGCGCGCGAGTTTGCGGCACGGATCAACGTCGGCATGGTCGGCATCAACGTGCCGATCCCGGTGCCCGTCGCCTACCACACCTTTGGCGGCTGGAAGCGTTCGGCATTCGGCGATACCAACCAGCACGGCATGGAAGGCGTGAAGTTCTGGACCAAGGTCAAGACCGTCACCGCGCGCTGGCCCGATGGCGGCGGCGACGGCAGCAATGCCTTCGTCATCCCGACGATGGCCTGAGTTCCGGCATAAAACCCGCCAGAAACCCCGCGAAAACCCCCGATTGGCAGACCAGACGATGACCGACCAGTTCGCCCTGACCGACGACCAGCTTGCGATCCAGGATATGGCGCGCAAGTTCACCGCCGACCGCATCACCCCCTTCGCCGCGCAGTGGGACGAGGACAACCACTACCCGGTGGACGTGTGGAAGGCCGCCGGCGCGCTCGGCTTCGGGGCGATCTACGTCAGCGAGGCATCGGGCGGCATCGGGCTGGGCCGGCTCGAGGCCGCGCTCATCATGGAGGCGATGGCGTACGGCTGCCCCGCCACCTCGGCCTATATCTCGATCCACAACATGGCCGCATGGATGATCGACACCTATGGCTCGGCCGAGCTGAAGGCGCGCTTCCTGCCCGACCTCGTCTCGATGGACCGCATCGCCAGCTATTGCCTGACCGAGCCGGGATCGGGATCCGACGCGGCGGCGCTGCGCACCACGGCGCGGCGCGACGGCGATGATTACGTGATCGACGGCACCAAGCAGTTCATCTCGGGCGCGGGTTACAACGACGTCTATGTCTGCATGGTTCGCACCGGCGGGGACAAGGCCCGCGGCATCACCTGCCTGGTCGTTGAGAAGGATACGCCGGGCCTGTCGTTCGGCGCGCCCGAGCGCAAGCTGGGGTGGAACGCCAGCCCGACCGCACAGGTGATCTTCGACGGCGTGCGCGTGCCGGTGGCCAACCGCGTCGGCGCCGAGGGCGAGGGTTTCCGCTTTGCGATGGCCGGGCTCGACGGCGGGCGGCTCAACATCGGCGCCTGCTCGCTCGGCGGGGCGCAGCGCTGCCTCGACGAGGCGATCGGCTATACCCGCGACCGCAAGCAGTTCGGCAGCCCGATCGCCGAGTTCCAGAACACACAGTTCACGCTGGCCGACATGGCGACCGACCTCGAGGCGGCGCGCGCACTGCTGTATCTGGCCGCCGCCAAGGTCAATGCCAATGCCCCGGACAAGAGCCGCTTTTCGGCGATGGCCAAGCGGTTGGCGACCGACAGCGGCAGCGCGATCGTCGACAAGGCGCTGCAACTGTTCGGCGGCTACGGCTATTTGCGCGAATATCCGATCGAGCGCTTCTGGCGCGATCTGCGCGTGCATTCGATCCTCGAGGGCACCAACCAGGTCATGCGCATGATCATCGGCCGGGACCTGCTGCGCCAATGACCGGGGAAACGAACGCCGACGTACGGGTGGTGCGCGAGGGCGCGGCCGGGTGGCTGTCGCTCGACCGGCCCAAGGCGATCCATGCCCTGACCCTGCCCATGGTCGAGACGATGACCGCAGCGCTGCTGGAATGGCGCGACGATGCCGCGGTCGCGGCGGTGATCCTCGATCATGCCGACGGGCGTGGCTTCTGCGCCGGCGGTGACATCGCGCTGCTGCGGCGTTCGGCGCTGGAGGACGGGGGCGCGGCCGGGCGGCATTTCTTTTTCGAGGAGTACCGCCTCAACCACCTGCTGTTCACCTTTCCGCGACCGGTGGTGGCGTTCATGGACGGGATCACCATGGGCGGCGGCGTCGGCATCGCGCAGCCGGCACGCCTGCGCGTCGTCACCGCGCAGACCCGCTATGCCATGCCCGAGACCGGCATCGGCCTGTTTCCCGATGTCGGCGGCGGCTGGCACCTGTCGCGCCTTCCGCAGCGCATCGGACAATACCTTGCGCTGACGGGCGCGCGGCTCGACGGGGCGGATTGCCTCTGGGCCGGCATTGCCACGCATTACCTCGGCGCCGAGGCCATGCCGCAGGCCAAGGCACGCATCGCGGCGGGCGAGGCACCGGACGCGGTGCTCGACGCGCTGGCCGAAGCGCCGCCGCCCTCGCGGCTGGCCCAAGTCGCGCCTGCGATCGAACGCCACTTTGCGTCGGACCGGCTCGAGGACGTGCTCGCCAGCCTCGCGGCGGATGAAAGCGAATGGGCGGTGCAGACCCTGGCCAGCCTGCGCACCAAGTCCCCGCAGACCTGCAAGGTCGCGCTGCGCCAGCTGCACGACAGCCTCGCCTGCCCGGATTTCGGCGCCAACATGGCGATGGAATACCGCATCGCCTCGCGCGTGCTGACCCTGCCCGACTTTGCCGAGGGCGTGCGCGCGGTGATCGTCGACAAGGACAACGCCCCGCGCTGGAACCCGGCCACGCCCGAAGGCGTGACCGATGCGCTGATCGACAGCATTTTTGCGCCGCTGCCCGCGGCCGAGGAATGGAGACCCCTATGAGCTTCACCACGATCCTGGTCGAACAGCATGGCGCCGTCACGCTCGTCACGCTCAACCGCCCGCAGGCGCTCAATGCGCTCAACTCCACGGTGCTCGAGGAACTGATCGCCGCCTTCGCCGCGTTCGAGGCCGATCCTGCCCAGCGCTGCGCGGTGCTGACCGGCGCGGGCGAGAAGGCCTTCGCCGCGGGTGCCGACATCAAGGAGATGGCCGACAAGCCGGCGGCCGAGTTCTTCGCGGAGGACTTTTTCGCGGGCTGGACCAGTCACTTCGTCAAGGCGACGCGCAAGCCGTGGATCGCGGCGGTCAACGGCTTCGCGCTGGGTGGCGGGTGCGAAGTGGCGATGATGGCCGATTTCATCATCGCCGCCGACACCGCACGGTTCGGCCAGCCCGAGATCAAGCTGGGCGTCGTGCCGGGCATGGGCGGCTCGCAGCGGCTCACGCGCGCAGTGGGCAAGGCCAAGGCCATGGACCTGTGCCTGACCGGGCGCATGATGGATGCAGCCGAGGCGGAACGCGCCGGACTGGTGGCGCGCGTCGTCCCGCTTGCCGAGCTGATGGACGAGGCGATGAAGGCCGCCGCCGCGATCGCGGCGATGCCGCCCCTCGCCGCGATCGCCAACAAGGAACTGGTTAACGCCGCCTTCGAGACGACGCTCGACCAGGGCATCGTGCTCGAACGCCGGGTATTCCACGTTCTGGCCGCAACCGAGGACAAGGCGGAGGGCATGGCCGCCTTCGTCGAGAAGCGCCCCGCCGTGTGGAAGGGCCGCTGAACGTGGCGGGGAACGTGGCGGGTGATGCGCTGACCATCGGCTTCATCGGCCTTGGCAACATGGGCGGCGGCATGGCCGCCAACCTGGCCAAGGCCGGGCATGTCGTGCGCGCCTTCGATCCTGACGCCGCAGCCCTGGCGCGGGCTGGCACGCAGGGGTGCGAGCCGGTCGGCAGTGCGCAAGAGGCCGTGGCGGGCGCCGATGCGGTGGTCACCATGCTGCCCAACGGCGCGATCGTGGCGCAGGTGCTCGCCGAGTCGGTGATCGGCCATGCGCCTGCCGACGCGCTGCTGCTTGATTGCTCGACCATCGACGTCGCCACGGCGCGCAGCATCGCGGGGCAGGCGGCCGAGGCCGGCCATGCCATGGTCGATGCGCCGGTCTCCGGCGGAATCGCGGCGGCCAATGCCGGGACGCTGACCTTCATGGTCGGCGGCAGCAACCAAGCCTTTGCGCGTGCGCAGCCGATCCTGGCGGCCATGGGCAAGGCGGTGATTCATGCCGGCGCCGCCGGTGCCGGGCAGGCCGCGAAGATCTGCAACAACATGATCCTCGGCGCGACGATGGTCGCCACCTGCGAGGCCTTCGCGCTGGCCGATCGGCTGGGGCTCGACCTGCAGACCTTCTACGACATCGCGTCGAAAGCCTCGGGCCAGTCGTGGTCGATGACCTCGTATTGCCCGGTGCCCGGCGTGGGCCCGCAAAGTCCGGCGGACAACGGCTACCAAGGCGGCTTCGCCACCGCGCTGATGCTCAAGGACCTCAATCTCGCGCTGGCGGCGGCGGCCGATGCCGGCGCCACGGTGCCGATGGGCGCGCGGGCGCAGGAACTCTATACCGCGTTCGCAGAGGCCGGGCATGGCGGTGTCGACTTTTCGGCGATCATCCGCACGTTCGAGGGGGCGTAGCCGAGTTTTGCGGCTGATATGATCGTCCCCGTGCCGAAGGCATGGGGAGGATCATTTGCGCTTCAGCGCTCGCGTTGCGCGGTCCAGCGACGCCAGCCGAGCACGGCTAGGACGCAAAGCAGCGCATAGAGCCCGGCGGTGAGCCACAGGCCCTTGAACACGAACATGCCGACATAGACCGCGTCGACCGCGATCCACAAAAGCCAGTTGGCGGCATGGCGGCGTGCGGTCCACAGCTGGGCCACCAGGCTAAAGCTGCTCAGCGTGGCATCGAGCCAAGGTAGCGCGGCATCGGTATAACGGCTGGTGCCCCAGCCGATCACGCCCGCACCCAGCGCGCCGGCCAAGAGCCAGACGACGGCGCGTTGCGGGGGCAGGGGGACAACTGCGATGGAGGCATCGACCGGCCGTTCGGCGCCATCGCTGCGCCGCCCGCGCGCCCAGGCGATCCAGCCATACAAGATTGCCACGCCGAATAGCGCCTGCAGCACCATGTCGGCATAGAGCCGCACGTCGAGGAACAGCTTGAAATAGAGCGCGCAGGCGACGAGCCCGAGCGGCCAGCACCACAGGTTGCGCCGCGCCGTCAGCCAGATCGACAGCACGGTGACGGCAACGGCGACGATTTCGAGACGCGACATGGCCGGTACCCTTCAGTCCTGGCGGATCGCGCCGAGCAGGGCCGATCCCTCCGCGCCCGCGAACCACGCCGCATGGTCGAGCAGATAGCCCTGCCAGGCAAGGTCGGCATCGGTGCGGCGGCCAAGGACGCCCTGGAAATAGTCGACCTCGGCCAGAGCGAACTCGACATGACATAGCGGGAGGAGGCGGGCGACCAGCGCGCGATCAACCGGCGCAATCGTTTCATAGCCGGATAGCAGTGCAAGTGCGTCGGCACATTGGGCGATCGATGCGCTGCGGCCCAGCTCAAGCCAGCGCACCGCGCTGCGCTCGAGCGCGATGGCAAGGTCGAGCATCGCCCGGCCGCGATCCGCCAGCCCGAAATCGAGCACGCAGGCAACGTCGCCCTGCGCGTCCCACAACAAGTTGGACGGATGCCAGTCGTTATGCGTCCACAGCGCGGGTGCGGCACGCAGTACCTGTGCGGCATCGCACGCTTGCCAGGTGTCCAGAACCATACCCAGATCGTGGCGCCACGGCTTGTCGGCCAGGTAGTCCGCCAGCGCCGGGCTATGCCCAACCAGGGCCTCGGCCGCGCCAAGCGGATCGGCGGCGGTGAGGATCGATGCGCCGCTGACCAGCGGGCCGGGCGTGCGGGCGGGGGCGTCGAAGCCTTGGCCTACGCGATGCAGCCAGGCTAGTGCGACGCCGGCGGCATGGGCGTGGTCGGCGGACAGGAACGGCGTCCACGAGGCGCGATCGCGGTAGAGGTCCAGCCCTTGGCCGGCGCGATGGACTTCCCAGACCCAACGGCCATCGTCCCACGCCGTCCGTCCGCCGGCATCAGCCAGCACCGCCGCCACCGGCACGCCGCCCGCCGCCAGATGGGCGATGAAGGCATGTTCGGCGTCCAGCGACGCGGCATCGCGCACTGCGCGGTCGTGCCGCTTGCAAAACAGCACGCCAGCGTCGGTCTGCGCCAGCGCAGCCGAGGAGAACGGGCGCGGCGAGTGCCAGGTCAGCGCCTCCAGGCGTCCGGCCTCGGGCAGGCGGGCGAGCAGCGCCGCCGCCTCGGCCCGCGTGATCGCCGGCCAGGCCGGCGCTTCCAGCCCCTCGCCCATGCCGTGGACGCGGTGCGCCGTCACCGGAACTGGTGCGCCAGCGTCACGGCCACGGCGCGGCCGGCGCCGATGTAATAGCCCGGCGCCGATCCCGCGATCAGGCTGCCGCGCCGGCCCATCGTGTCGCGTGCATTGGCGTTCACGGCCTCGACGCCCGAGAGCACGCGCGGGTCGGTCAGGTTGATGAGATTGACGCGCAGGTCCGTGCGCGGCGCACCGGGCCGGGCGAAGTGCACGCCGAACGCCACGTCGAGAGTCGCGTAGCCGGGGATGCTCTCGTCGTTGACCAGCGTCGCATATTGCCGGCCGACATATTTGAGCGCCACGCTGCCGAACAGCCGCGTGTCGTCATATGTGCCGCCGAGGCCGAACTGCACTTCGGGCGCCTGGACCGCGCGCTTGCCGCGTGTGGGCAGGACATCCTCGCCCACCGGCAGGTCGTCCTGCAGCCGCGCATGGAGCCACTCGCCCGAGAGGTAGAGGCTCACGCCTTCGGCCGGGCGCCAGTCGATCTCGCCGTCGACGCCCACGGTGTGCTGCCGGCCGGCGTTGATCGTGGTGTTGACCAGAGCGCCATTGAGCGGGGCGACCGTCGCCACCAGCCGGTTGCGAAAGGCATAGCCGAAGCCGGTGACCGAGGCCGACAGGTCGCGTCCCTGCCAGCGCCAGCCCAGTTCCGCCGCGATCGAGCGCTCGCTGCGCAGGCGGTCGGTGCCGGTGCTCGAGACACCGCCATAGCCGTCGTAATTGTCGTAAAGCGCATATTGGTCGGGCGCGCGGAAGCTGGTGGTGACATTGGCGAAGAACTGCTGGCGCGCGCTGGCCTGCCAGTGCAGCGCGGCGCGGGGCAGGGCGGCGAAGCGGTTGGCGCGCACCGCGCCTTGCGTGCCGGGCAGCAGGTTGCGCCCCGAATGCAGCAGGTTCACCCCCTTGAATCCGAGGTCCAGCGTCAGCCCCTGCGCCAGCGTCATGCTGTCGGCAACGAAGAACGCCTTGGTTACGGTCGTCGTGTGGATGTCCATCAGCGCATAGAGCCGCCCGTCGTCGGTGCGGATCGCATCCGCGCCCTTGCCCCAGCCGTCGAGGGGTTCGCCTTGCGCGTCGAGCGGCGTGAAACTCTGGATGTCGTGATCGACGCCGCGGTCGAACCAGGCGCCGGCGGTCAGCGCATGGCCGCCGCGCCGCCAGGTCAGGCTCAGCACCTCGCCGGTGCGGAACTGGTCGCCGGTGAAGTTGGCAAGCACGTCGCGCGTGGTATCGGTAGCGCCGGGCACGGGGCGGTCCAGCGTCTCGGTGCCGAGCACGGTGCCGGGGTAATAGCCGTCCGGCCCGATCGAGGCGCCGTAGGGTGCATTGCCGAATCCGCGCTGGACATAGGTCGTGCTGTCGAGGCTGAGGCTGTCGGACAGCACGAGGTGGACCGGCGCGGAGGCATAGAGGTTGCGGAACGGCTGGCGATAGAGGCGCCAGTAGTCGAGCCCGTCGCGCGCATAGCTGCCGCCATGGCCGAAGCGCCGCCCCTGTGCCTGCCAGTCGGCGAGGGTGGGGCTGGCATAGGCCGATGTATTGGCATCGTTGTACGAGATCGCGAGGCTGGCGGTGTTGCCCGCACCCCAGGCGGCGGCGATCTTGGCGTCGATGTGCTGGCGCGTGTCGAAGCCGGGACCACGCCAGTTGTCGGCGCGGTTGTTGGAATAGGACAGGAAAGCGCGCAGGGTATCGCCGGCAAAGCGCCCGCTGTCGACGCGCACGAAGCCGCGCCGCTCGTTGTACGATCCGACCGAGACATCGGCGAAGACGCCGGGTGTGTCGTGGGGCGCGTCGAGTGTCACCGCCAGCACGCCGCCGACGGCATTGACCACCGGCGCCGCGATCGCTGCCGCGCCGGGTCGCAGCGTCACTTCGCTGAGGTTCTCGGCATCGGCGAACTGCGCCGGATAGGCATAGTAGTAGCCGATGTCGTTCTGCGGCGCGCCCTCGAGCAGGACGCCGATCGAATCCTGCGCCAGCCCGCGCAGCGTGAGGCTCGAGGTTGCCGAAAGCCCGAAGGGATCGGTGCTGGAGACATTGGCGCCGGGCAGCAGGTTGACCAGCTGGAAGGCATTGAGCGTCGGCGCCTGCTTGGTGATGAACGGGACGCCCACCCCGCTGATCGCCGCCGGGGCGCTCTGGTCGGGCAGCAGGCCCTCGGGATCGGGGTGGCCGACGACGCGGATCGTTCCGTCGTCCTCGGCCTGTGCGGCGGGGGCCAGCAGGATCAGCGCCGCGAACCCCAGCGGGAGGGCCAGGGGCATGCCGATCGCCCGCGCGCGCAAAACAGTCTTCAAGTCTTGGGTCTCCGAACCGGCGAGCGCCCCTCGGGCGCCATGGCTCGCCGCTATTCGGCTATCGCGCCGGCGTCCACCGCCCTTTTTGTGGGGGGCGAGCAGATCGGCTCGGAAAGGTAGTCGCATGCCTTCCGGGGCAACGCGTTGAGGGGGCGAATCGTTCGGAAGGCATGCGACAGGCGAGGGCTGGCCGGGAGTGGGTCGGCACAGCCCACGATGCCGCCGGCGACGGTGAAGCCGCCGGCGAATAGTCAGAAGCTGAAGCGGACGCCCGCGCGATATGTGCGGCCGATCACGTCGTAGAGGGCAGGGTTGACGAAGAAAGGCGATTTTGCCGGATTGCGATCGAGCAGGTTGTCGACCTTGGCATAGGCGGTGACGCCCTTGGTGACGGTGAACGTGCCGCCGATGTCGAGATAGAACGCGCCAGGCATGAAGTTCTGGTCGATCGTCGGGGCATTGGGCGTCGAGACAGGGCAACTGCCGGGGTTGCACACCACGTACTGGTGGCCGAGCACGCCATCGCTGAACCAGCGTTCCTGCACGAAGGCCGAGAACGTGTCGTTCTCGTAGCTCTGGATCGCCAGCCACTTCCAGTCGGGCGTGTTGCCGGTGTTGACCCCGGCCGAGTCGACGGGGAGCGTACCGGGCAGGCCGGTGTCGGTGATGAACTTCTCGATGTGCGTGGCCAGCGCGCGCAGCGTGAAGCTGCCGGGCAGGCCGAGCGGGCGCTGCCAGCGGTAGCTTGCCTCGATGTCGAAGCCGCTGGTGCGGATCGAGGCGAGGTTGAAGGCCTGCGCGTTGACGAAGTTGGGGCCGCTGGTGTTGTTCAGGTTGAACGCCGAGCAGGTGGCGAGCACCAGCTTCTGGTAGCACAAGTTGACGATGTCGGCCGGAGCCAGGCTGGAGATCACGTCCTTGATCTTGATGTTGTAGTAGTCGAACGAGAGGCTCACCCCCGGCAGCCACGAAGCTCCCGACAGCGCGACGCCGAAGGTCGTGTTGCGTGCGGTTTCGGGCCGCAGGTTGGGGTTGCCGATCGAGTTCTGGATGACCAGCACGTTGGTGCGCGTGAACGGGTCGAAGAAGTTGGGCAGCGTCGTCGTGACGGGCGCGGCGAAGAGCTCTGACAGGTTCGGGGCACGCACATCACGCGAGGTCACGCCGCGCAGGCGGATGCCGTCGATCGGTGTGCTCCAGGTACCGCCCAGCTTCCACGCCCAGATCGTGCCCGAGGTGCTGTAATCGGTGACGCGCGCCGCGCCGTTGATGTTCGCCTCGCCGATGGCGGACGACTTGAACAGCGGCAGGTCGGCCTCGAAGAACGCTTCCTTGACGCTGTAAGCGCCCTGGCCGTTCTTGTAGTTGCCTGCATACCAGTTGCTTCCGCCCGCCAACAGGGTCGGATCGGCAGGGTACATCGCGTCGGCCGGGGTATTGGCAAAGCCCGCACCATAGGGGTCGGCGCGCACGCGGTAGTATTCGTGGCGATATTCGGCACCGAATGCGATCGACAGCGGACCGGCCCAAAGGTCGACGGGCGAGCCGGAGACGTTGAAGCTGACCACGTCCTGCGTCTGCCGCGTGCGCTGGTACGGGCCATCCTTGGGCACGACGTAGGCGAGCGCGCCGGCGGACGGGTTGCCGCCGAACAGGTTGAGCGGCTGGCACCCGTTGGCGCGCGCTACCGGATCTGCACAGACGATCGCGCCATTGAGCAGGGTGGCGTTGACGGCCTGTGTGAAGCGGTTGTTGAGCAGGATATTGCTGACGTTGATCGTCGTGCGGTTGAGGCCATGCTCGTAATAGGTGTCGTAGCGCCAGTCCGTGCCCAGCACCGGAACGACGCCCTTGGCGCCGATCACGGCACGATACTGCTGCCGATCGGTGTGGACCTGGGTGTTGCCAAGCGCGGCATTGCTTGTGCCGAAGGTGAACTTGGTGATCCCAGCCGTGGTACAGGCGGACTTGATCTCGGCCGGGACGAAGGGATTGTCGCAGTTGATCGACACGCCGGGCTTGTTCATGCCGCCGACGGGCTGGTTCTGCGTCTTGACCTGGCCGTAGTTGAACGAAACATAGATCTCGTTGCGATCGGCAAAATCATAGCCGATCCGGCCATAGCCGATCTTGCGCTCGATCGCGGACTGTAGCGAACGACCGGCGTCGACGTTGCCCGACAGATCGCCGCCGAGGCAGAAGCCGGGGAAGCAGCCCTTGACCGCCGTCGTGCCGTCGCGTGCCGGCACCCCGCCCGAACCATACTGGAACTGGAAGGGCTTGCCGGCCTGGTCGAAGGCGATGCCCTGCAGCGGGCCGGCGGTGATGAGGCCGTACTTGGTGTAATTGTAGGCTTGGGCAAAGTCACGCAGGACATAGCGCGGCGACTTGTCGTCGGTCACGCCGCGGTCGATCAGCGAAGTCTGCTTGAACCAGTCGCGTCCACCGGCAAGACCCAGACCGAACTGGCCGCCGCCCACGCCGTCTTCGTTGGCGTATTCGCCGCTGGCGAGGACATGCAGGCGGCCGTCGGCGAAGCTCTTGCCAACGGCAAGCTGGACCAGCACCTGTTCGTCGTCGTGGTAGCGGGTGATGCCGCCCTGCAGGTTGCCCTTGATTCCCTCGAAATGGGTGTCGGTGATGAAGTTGACCACGCCGCCCACGGCGTCGGAGCCATAGGATGCCGAAGCGCCGCCGTTGACCACGTCGACACGCTTGATGAGCAATTGTGGAAACAGGCTTACGTCGGGAACGCCAGTCACGTTGGCGCCGACGACGCGTTGGCCGTCGAGCAGCGTCAGCGTACGGATGGCACCCACACCGCGCAGCGAGAACGACGAGAGGCCCTGCTGGCCGCTCGATGTGCTGAAGGTGTTGACTGTCGTGCCGCTCGAACCCTGCAGCGAAGGGAGCTGGGCAATCGTGGTGAAGATGTTGGGCTGGGCGTTGGATGCGATCGCGCCGGCATCAACCATGGTCGTGGGCGTCGGCGCCTTGAAGCCGCTGGTGGTGATGCGCGATCCGGTGACGACGATGTCGGCGGTGGACGGCGCGCCAGCCTGGGGCTGGGCTGCTGCGTCCGGTGCGGTCTGCGCCAGCGCCGCGGGCGCGACGAGGCACGCGACGATCGCGGCGAAACTGGCGGTATGGGCCTGGCGGTGACGAACGGGCATTCTCTCTCCCCCGAATGGTCGTTTTCGTCGAGGCCCGTTATCCCCGGGTCCCCGGCGCGGCATCCTTTCCGAGCCTTGCAACATGGACTCGACACGAATGCTGTTAGCGCAAACACAGGTATTGATGTTCAAGCCGATTCTTGTCAATAGTCAGACAAGAGGATTGCAGTCGAATTCCGCCGGAGTGGTCTGATGAAGGTCAATGAGCCCGAATTATGGGCAATCTGTCAACGACTTGACGATCAGTGCCCATGCAGGTGGCGCATGTTCACGTTATCAAAGATATGTCATGTCTGACCGCATTCCCCGTTTACGATGGGTGATGATCGCGCTTTTTGTGGGCGCCATGGTCATCAACTATCTGGCACGATCGGTGCTGGGCGTTGCCGCACCGGTGATCTTGGCCGAGCAGGCGATCAGCAGCCGCGAATATGGCTGGATCACGGGCGCCTTCCAGGTTGGCGTCATGCTCCAGCCGCTGGCGGGGCATTTCCTGGACAGTGCGGGATTGCGCATCGGGTTCGGGGTCTGCGTCGCGGCCTGGTCGCTCATCACCATGGCGCATGGACTGGTTCACGGCTGGCTCGGTTTTGCCGGCTTGCGTGCAGCACTCGGGCTGGCCGAAGGATCGGCGCAGCCGGCGGGGCAGAAGCTGGTCGCCGAATGGTTTCCCGCGCGCGAGCGCGGCGCGGCCGGCGGCATCTACAACATCGGCGCCTCGTTCGGCGCGGTTTTCGCACCGCCGCTGGTGGCCTGGGCCGTCATGGCACATAGCTGGCGGCTTGCATTCATCGTGGCCGGCGCGATCGGGCTGGGCTGGGCGGTGCTGTGGTTCCTGGCCTATGATTCGCCCGCGCGGCACCGCCGCCTGTCCGCGCGGGAACGGGCCTTCATCGCCGCCGGTCAGGAAGAGCGTCTTGCCGCCCGGGCCGAACGCCGTCCGCTGCGGCAAGTCCTGGGTACGCTGGTGCGGCGCCGCGATTTGTGGGGCATCGCCCTGCCGCGCCTCCTCGCCGACCCGGTCTGGGGCATGCTGTCGTTCTGGATGCCGCTCTACCTGGCGCGAGTGCGTGGTTTCGACCTTGCACAGATCGCGCTGTTCGCCTGGTTGCCGTTTCTTGCCGCGGACCTTGGTTGCCTGTTCGGCCCGGCGGTCGTCGCGTTTTTCCAGCGACGCGGCGTCGCCCTTGTCGACGCACGTCGCTGGGCGTTCTCGCTGGGGGCGGTGATGATGACGGGCATGGCCTTCGTCGGCCTCGCCAGCAATCCCTACGTCGCGATCGCGCTGCTGTGCCTCGGTGGCTTCGCGCACCAGACACTGTCGGTCACTGTCATTACGATGGCCTCCGACCTTTTCGCGCGTGACGAAGTCGCCACCGCTGCAGGCCTTGCCGGCCTGGCAGGCAATCTGGGCGTCCTCGTTTTCTCGCTGTCGCTGGGCCAGATGGTCGACGTCGTCGGCTATGGCCCGTTTTTCCTGCTTCTCGGTACGCTCGACCTCGTCGGTGCCGTGCTGCTCTGGACTTTGGTGCGAAAGCCCGCATGACCACGTTTTCCAACCCCGTTCTGCGCGGGTTCAATCCCGATCCCTCCATCCTGCGTGTCGGCGATGACATCTACATCGCCACGTCCACTTTCGAATGGTATCCCGGCGTCCAGATCCACCAGAGCCGCGATCTTGTGCACTGGCGCCTCGCCAGCCGGCCCCTGTCCCGTGCGACGCAGCTCGACATGCGCGGCGATCCCGATTCATGCGGGATCTGGGCGCCCGATCTCACCCATGCCGACGGTCGCTTCTGGCTCGTCTACACCGATGTGAAGCGCTATGGCATGACGACGGTCAACGGCGCGAAGGGTTTGTCGCTGCGTGATTTTCCGAATTTCCTCGTCACTGCCCCCACGATCGAGGGGCCGTGGTCCGATCCGGTTCACCTCAACAGCAGCGGCTTTGATCCGGCGCTGTTCCATGACGAGGATGGCCGCAGCTGGCTGCTCAATGTGCGCTGGGATCACCGCCCCGGCCGCGGCCGGTTCGCCGGGATCGAGCTGCAGGAACTGGACCGCGAAACGCTGTGCCTCGTCGGCGAGCCGCAGCTGATCTACACCGGTACCGATCGCGGCTTCACCGAAGGACCGCATCTTTATCGGCGCGATGGCTGGTATCACTTGCTTGTCGCGGAGGGCGGGACCGGCTGGGATCACTCCGTGGTCATGGCCCGAGCCCGGACCATTGCCGGCCCCTACGAAACGCATCCCGACGGCGCGGTGCTGAGCGCTGATGGCGCGCGCGACGGTGCGCTGGCTCGCGCCGGTCACGGCGATCTGGTGACGCTGGCGGACGGCTCGCCGTGGCTGGCCTATCTCTGCGGCCGTCCCTTGCCGGGTCTGGAGCGCTGCGTGCTGGGGCGCGAGACCGCGCTGCAGCCGATGCGGTGGGATGCCGACGGCTGGCTGCGCACACTCTCGGGTGACGGCCAACCCGAGCCGGCGCCCGCTGCGCCCGATCTGCCCAAGCACCCCTGGCCGGCGGGGCCGCTCGATGACGGGATGTGGGACGGACGCTTCACCTCGGCCATCCTGCCTCCGGCCTTTCAATGGCTGCGCACGCCGCACGCGGATCGCTTGTTCAGCCTTTCGGCAAGGCCGGGGTACTTGCGCCTTTATGGGCGGGAGACCGTCGGCAGCCAGTTCGAACAGGCGCTCGTTGCCCGCCGGCAGACGCATCATGCCTGGTCGGCCGAGACCCTGCTCGATTTCGACCCGCGCAGCTTCCAGCAGGCCGCCGGCCTGATCTGTTATTACAACAGCACCAAGTTCCATTACCTTCTCGTCAGCGAGGAGGATGGCGCGCGCGTGCTGCAGGTCATGTCCGCCTCGCCCGAGGATCCGGACGGCACCAGCCTGATCACGGTGGCCATGCTGCCTGCGGGGCCGATCGCGCTGCGCGCCGAGTGCGACGGACCGGTGCTGCGCTTCTCGTGGCGTGCACAAGCGCAGCAAGTATGGCAGCGGGTCGATTGCGTGTGCGACGCCAGCGTGCTGTCCGATGAAGTGACGCGGCCAGGATTACCCAACTTCACCGGCAGCTTCGTAGGGATGGCCTGCCAGGACATGTCAGGCCGAGGCACGCCTGCCGACTTTGCGTGGTTTCGCTATGCCGGAGCGGACGATACTGCCTGATCGAAGCTGCCGTTTTCAGATTGCGCTGCAGATGGCGGAGCGGTCGATTGCCGCGCGACGATCGCGTGGTCGAGGATCGATTGGCGGGGCCCGGCACGGCGGCCACCGACGCCCTTCGCCTTGCCACGGCCGATCTCGCCGACGAGCAGGCCGAGCGCCTCGGCGGCCAGCTTGCGCACCGGCTGATGGACCGTGGTCAGCGGCGGCCAGAGCGTAACGGCCGCCGTGGTATCGTCGAACCCCACGACGGTCAGTTCTCCCGGCACATCAAGCTGCTGGCGATGCGCGACCGAGACCACGGCGGCGGCCATGTCGTCGTTGCTGGCAAAGATCGCGGTCGGTGGCGTGGCTCCCGCCAGCAACTGCTCGCCCGCCGCGAGGCCCGAGGCATAGCTGAAATCGCCCTGCACCACTTGCACGTCGACGCCGCCGGTCTCGCGCACGGCGGCGTAGAACCCGGCCATGCGTTCGGCGCTGGCAGCCTGGTCCGGATTGCCCAGGATGAAGCCGATCCGACGATGGCCGAGCGCGAGCAGATGGTTCGTCATCTGGTAGGCGGCGGCGCGGTCATCGATCCTGACGCTGATGCCGTCGGCCACGGCGGGGGCGCCGACAGCGGCGAAGGGGCAGCTACTGTCCCGCAGCACACGCAGCACCGCGGGCGCTTCTCCGGCTCTGTTGCAAAAATCGTGAAGCTTGAGCATGCTTGGCGGAGATTGGACGG
>NZ_DAIRTS010000018.1:0-87173 GCF_036803765.1 Novosphingobium sp. | reverse complement strand
GCGCAGAGCGACAGCCTACCTCTGACTGCCGCCAATCTTTGCAACAGAGCCGCCAGCCCCAGCCCGCCACCGGGGCGCGTGCGTGCATTGTCGAGCCGCACGAAGCGCTCGACCACGCGGGCGCGATCCTCGGGGCGGATACCGGCCCCGTCATCCTCGACCAGCAGCACCGCCTCGGCCGGATCGGCCAGCGTGCGCACGGTGATCGCGGTGCCGCCATATTTCAGCGCGTTGTCGATGCAGTTGGCGAGCGCGCGCGACACCAGCTCGCGATCCGCGCGCACCGGCGCGGAGGCAAGATCGAGCGTCAGCGCAACGCCCGACTGCTCGGCCAGCGGCTCGTAAAGCTCGGCCATGTCGGCGGCGACGTCGGCGAGGTCGAGCGGGACGCGGCGGTCCTGCACCGCGCCGCCCTCGAGCCGGCTGATCTCGAGCGCGGTCTCGAGCATGGCGCGCAGGCCATCGGCGTCGGCGCGGGCGGCCTGCAGCGCCTCGAGCGCCAAGGGCTCGTCCACCCGGGCCAGCGCGGTGTCGATCGCCGCGGACAGCCGCGTGACGGGGGAGCGCAAATCATGCGCCAGCGCGCCGGAGACCGCGCCGAGTTCGGCAACGAGGCTGGCGATCCGCTCGGCCATGAGGTTCATCTGCAGGCGCAGGTGATCGAAGCCATCGCCGCTGTCGGCCTCGACCAGCCGCATGCCGAAATTGCCCGCGGCGAGCTGCTCGGCCGCCTCGGCGATCTCGTGGGTGCGGCGGCTGATGGCCAGGCCGAGCAGCACGGCCGACAGCAGCGCCATGGCGACCGCGACGACGATGGTCAGCCCGATCGCCGCCGCGAACGCGAGGTTCAGGCGCCGCTCGCTGGCCCCCGCCAGTGCGACGGTCAGCGTACTGCCATCGGGCAGCTGGCTGGCCAGCGCCAGCGTTTCGATCGGCGCGGCGCCGGGTGCCAGCCGCAGGAGAACCGGAGCCGGGCGCGGCTGAATGCCGACGCGCGGAATGTAATCGATGTTGCTGGTCACTACCGGCCCGCCGCCGTGGGCCAGTGCGATGATCACCCCGGGGTCGGCGGCGCTGCCACGCTGGTCGCGGATGTAGCCGGCCAGCGCCGCGCGCCCCCCCTCGTAGAAGGCGGCGAGCAAGTCCTCGCGCACGTCGATGACCTGGTCCTCGCGGTCGGCGCGCACGACGTCGACCATCTCGCTACGCAGGAAGAAGATCGCCGCCGCGCTCGACAGCAGCTGCAGCACGAAGACGGCGATGACCAGCCGCAGCATCGTGGGCGAAAGACGCCGGCCGCGGGAAGTTGGCAGCGGCGGCGTCAACGGCACCAACTCCGCCACGTTCAATCGGCGGCCATGCGGTAACCCGCGCCGCGCACGGTATGGAACAGCGCCTGGGCTTCGCCATCGTCGATCTTGCGGCGCAGGCGGCTGATGTGCACGTCGATCACGTTGGTGCCGGGATCGAAGTGATAGTCCCACACCGCCTCGAGCAGCATGGTACGGGTGACGACCTCGCCCTGATGCAGCAGCATGTATTCGAGCAGGCGAAACTCGCGCGGTTGCAGCGTGATCTTGCGCGGCCCGCGCTTCACCTGGCGGGTCAGGCGGTCTAGTTCGAGATCGGCGCAGCGCAGCACGGTGTCCTGCACCTTGGCGCGCCCGGTGCCGCGCCGCATCAGCGCCTGGACGCGGGCATGAAGCTCGGCGAACGAGAACGGCTTGCCCAGATAATCGTCGGCACCGGCGGTCAGGCCGGCGACGCGGTCGTCGGTGCTGCCCAGCGCCGAGAGCATGATCACCGGGGTTTCGACCTCGGCCGCGCGCAGGGCCTTCAGTACCGAGACGCCGTCCATGCCGGGCAGCATGCGATCGAGCACCACCACGTCGAACTGGCTGTCGGTGGCAAGGAACAGGCCGTCGCGGCCGTTGGCGGCGCGATCGACGGTGAACCCCTCTTCGCCAAAACCCCGCGCGATGTAGTCCGCGATCTGCGGATCGTCTTCCACCAGCAAAATGCGTCCGGCCACGCGCCTGTCCCGTTCAAGTAAAATATCCCGCGGCACCATGGCCGTCGGGGCGCGTACCGGCAAGAGGGACGGCAGCCATGAAGCTGCAGCCAGCGCGGCGGCACGGGCGAAACTCAGTGGCCCGGCAGACGTCCCGGCATCTCGCCATGCGGCATGCCTGCCATGCCATCGCGGCTGAGCCCCGCAGCGCCCGGTAGACCGCCGCCCCCGCCGATGGCCGCACTGAAGCCATAGCCTTGCGGCAGGGTGGGCCCCATCGCTCCGCCCTGGCCAGCTGAACCGGGCATCGCGCCCGATGCGGCACCCAGTTCCGGGCCGAAGGCGGCACCCGCCGGGACCACGGGCCCCGGACGTAGCTCGGGCGATTGCGCGGCCAGCCGGGCACGATCGGGATCGACCGGCGTCACGGTCGCGTCGGCGTCCGTCGCATCGAGCGGGGCGGCATCGGCCGGGGCGGCGGCATGCGGCAACGATGCCTGCGCCGGCACGGGCTGCATCGAGGGCGCAGCGCCGGGCGCGATCGCGGCCCCCGCTGAGGCCGTCCCTGCGAGGCGCAAGGGCGCGGGCGTCACCGCGACGCGGGCATCGGCATAAGTCCGCGTGGCGCGCCCTGCCGCCATGTCGGGCGGGCTGTCCGGCGACCCGACCAGCGCGAAGACGGCAAGCCCTGCCGCCACGGCGCCGATCGCCGCTCCCCCGGCCATCGGCCAGACGCCGCGCCAGCGGGCCGTCGTCCGGCCCGGCGCGGCGCCCGGCATGGACGACGCCGGCGGCACGACACGCAGCAGCGGCACGATGGAGGCGGAAGAGGACCGCTCGGCCCGGGGCGCGGCACCGATTTGCGGATGCAGGGGCGCGGCGCCGACGATGCGCGGCACGAGGCCGTTGGGCGGTACCGGCGCGTCATAGCGGGCCAGGAAGGTATCGAGATCTGCGTCGGCGTGATCGGCACCGAACGGCAGGTGCGGCGGCATGGTCCCGGATATCGACATGGCTACCCGCCCTGCCCGATAACGCCGTGTCCGGCGACGCCACTGCTGCTCCCCCCGGCACTCGACGCGCCGCGAAACGCGACATCGGCGCAAGTGATCCGACGTGCCTCCAGCAATTCCCGCATCTGCCGCCTTGCCCTGAACAACAACGACTCCAGCGCCTTCACGTTCAGGTCGAGCACCTGTGCCGCGAGCACATTGGAGAAGCCCTCGTAATAGCACAGGACGAGCGCCGCGCGATAGCGTTCGGGGAGGCCCGCAAGGATTTCAGCTACTTCGGCACAGGCCTGTGCCTGCGCGATCACATGGTCGGCCAGCGGGGCATCGTCGGCCGAATCGGGCACGGCATCGGTCACCACGACGCGGAACCGTCGCTTGCGGTCGAAACACAGGTTCATCGTCACGCGGTGCAGCCAGCCGACCAGGCCGGCGCCACTGGCCTGCCAGCGCGGTGCATTCTGCCACAGCCGGGTGAAACAGTCCTGGACCACGTCCTCGGCCTCGTGGCCGTCGCCCAGCATGCGCGCGGCGACGCGGTAGAGCGGGGTCGCGTGGCGTTCGACGAGGAGTGCGAAAGCCTGCTCGCATCCCAGCCCGACGCGCTGCATCAGCGCCGTGTCGTCGAGCCGCGCCAATGCGGCAGGAGACAGCGCATCTGGCGCTGCCCGATCGCGATATGCGCCAGTCGTCGAACCGGCAGATCCTGCTTCCGAACCAGATCCCGGGGCGTAAATGTCCGCAAGGACAGCATCGCCCATGAATTCACCGCCCAAGGTCATACGGTCCATCCGTTGTGCACGATGGTAGCTCCGTCCATTCCCTTGTCCCGCGCCGGTGCTGCCTGCCGCTGTATGAACCGCAAATTTACAGTATCGGAAATTTGCCAAGTATTACGGCCCGATCACCCCCTCCTGTAGAGTGGTTTCGGCGTGTTTCAGGCACTGGTAAACCGGTTCCGGCCCGGATATGAAGCCGGTCACATTTAACGGCGGCCTGCCAACTGCCGGCCCCCTGGCTATAGAGACGACAAGCCCATGCAGCGCCATTCCCGTACCCGTTATCTCTCCTCGGCCGCGATCATCGCGCTGCCCGTCGCCCTCGTCGCCGGTGCCGCACCGGCGCTTGCCGACACTTCGGTCAGCACCAGCACGACCACCCCGCTCACCACCTCGAGCGCGGGCAACGTCACCGTGACCGGGACCGGCGCGATCAAGGTCAACAGCGGCACGGCGGTCACGGTCAACTCGTCGAGCAACGTCGCGGTCAACAGCAGCGGGTCGATCACCCTGCTGGGCGCGGACAACAGCGCAGGCATCGTCGCCAACGGGGGCGTCACCACCACGCTCACCAACGACGGCACGATCAGCGTCACCGAAGACTTCACCCCGACCACGCTGGGCAACAGCAACGTCGTCAGCGGCTCGGTCGCCAGCGCCAACAACCGCTTCGGCATCCACGTCCTGTCGGGCGCCGCCACGGCCGCCACGATCAAGAACACCGGCACGATCGTCGTCGAGGGCAACAACTCGGGCGGTATCGTCGTGGACTCGGACCTCAACGGTTCGATCACCAACACCGGCACGATCTCGGTCAAGGGCAACAACGCCGTTGGCGTGAAGACCGGCAACGTCACCGGCAACCTCGCGATCGGCGGCACCGTCTCGGTGCTGGGCCAGGGCGCGCAGGCGCTGGTCGTGGGCGGCAACGTCGCCGGCACGGTCAAGATCAACGGCACGCTGACGCAGGGCGTAAGCTACACCGCCGACAGCGGCGCCACGCAGGTCCTGTCGCCCGATGCGATCAGCACCGGCGTCGCCACCGCGCAGATCTCGGGCAATGTCACCGGCGGCGTGATCGTCACCACCGCGTCGACCACCAACAACGTCACCGAGACCGCCGGCTCGATCCAGTCCTACGGCACCAGCCCCGCGCTGCTGATCGGCGGCACCACGGCCACCACCATCGGCGGCGTGGCCGGCACCACGGGCACTTATTCGCTCGCGGTCGATGGCGC
The DNA here is from genome assembly GCF_036803765.1 of Novosphingobium sp. Taxonomy (GTDB): domain Bacteria; phylum Pseudomonadota; class Alphaproteobacteria; order Sphingomonadales; family Sphingomonadaceae; genus Novosphingobium. The sequence continues at coordinate 82,135 of NZ_DAIRTS010000018.1, read as the reverse complement.
GATCACCGCGACCGGCACCTACAGCGGCCTCAACACCTATGGCGTCGTCCTCGGCGGCAAGGGTGGCACGGTGGCGATGTCGAACGGCATCGGCGTCTACGGCACGATCTCGGCCACCACGGTCAATGCGGACGCCACCGGCATCCTCATCAACCAGGGCGTGACCAACAATTCGATCTACATCGAAGGCACGATCAAGGTTGCCGCCAGCGGCGTCTCGTCGGGCAACCTCTACGGCATCCGCGACCTCTCGGGCACGCTGACCACGGTCAACAACACCGGCTTCATCACCGTCAGCGGCGCCTCGACCGGCAAGAACGCCGCGATCGACCTGTCGTCCAACACCTCGGGCGTGACGATCAAGCAGTACCTCAACGCTGCCGACGCCACGAGCCAGAAGAACGACAAGGCGGCCACCGGCTACAACGTCGACACCGCCACGGTCTATGCCGCGATCGCCGGTGACATCTACACCGGCTCGGGCAACGACCTGCTCGACATCGGCACCGGCAAGGTGACCGGCAACGCCTACCTCGGCGCCGGCAACAACACCGTGAAGCTGTCCGACGATTCCAAGTGGGTCGGCAACATCGACTTCGGCAATGCCGGCACCGCCACGATGACGATGGCCGACAATGCCCGCTTCACCGGCAACCTCGCACTTAACGGCCAGGCCGGCACGCTGACCATCGGCGGTTCGTCGATCTGGGCGGGCACCGTCACCGGCGCCAACCAGCTGGCGGTCACCGTCAACGGCGGCCAGTTCAACGCCAACAGCAGCGGCGTGAATACGATCAACGCCCTGACCGTGAACTCGGGCGGCAGCCTCGGCGTCTATGTCGACGGCACCACCGGCACCGCCTCCAAGCTGATGGCCAACACCGTCACCTTCGCCAGCGGCGCCAAGATCGGCGTGACGGTCACCTCGTTCGCCAAGGCGGCCGGTACCTACGACATCGTTTCGGCCGGCACGCTGACGGGGGCAAGCAACGTCACCACCTCGTCGCTGGCCCTGCCCGTGCTGTTCAAGGGGTCGATCACCAGCCAGGGCAACGACATCTACCTGACGCTGGCACGCAAGTCGGCCACGGAGCTCGGCCTGACCTCGCCGCAGGCCGCAGCCTACGACGCGATCATCGCCAATGCCGCCAACTTCGGCACGCTGCAGTCGAGCCTGCTGCAGATCGGCACCGCCGCCGGCCTGCAGACCCAGTTCAACCAGCTGCTGCCCGACTATGCCGGCGGCGCCTACGACTTCGTGTCGCGCGCCTCGCGCATGGCCGCGCTGCACATCACCGAAGACACCTCGCTCTTCACGATCAGCGGCTCGGGCGCCTGGGTCGAACCGCTCTACTTCCACGCCAACAAGCACGACAACGACACCGTGGGCTACACCACCAACGGGGGCGGCCTCTCGGTCGGCTTCGAGAAGGTGACCGCGATCGGTAACGTCGGTCTCTACTTCGACTGGGCCAACGGCAGCGTCGACAACACCAACGCGCAGAAGCTCAAGGTCAACAACCTCGAGTTCAACGCATTCTGGCGCAAGAAGTTCGGCAACCTCTACGCCTTCGCACGTGGCGGCTACGGCAAGTCGTCGTTCACCCTCGATCGCAACTTCACCGGTGCGGTCAATGGCGCGGCCATCGCCTATACCGCCCATGGCGGCTGGAAGGGCAAGTCGATCGGTGCGACCGGCGGCTTCGCCTACGACTTCAACCTGAGCGACACCTTCAAGGTCAAGCCGAAGGCGACCTTCGACTACCTGCGCCTCAAGGAAGACGGCTACCAGGAGACCGGCACCGACGCGATGATCCTGCTAGTCAACGGCCGCCGCAGCACCGCGCTGACCGCCACGACCACGCTGGGCTTCGTGTGGAGCAGCGGCCCGAGCAGCACCGAAGGCCGTCCGTTCTCGGTCGAAGTCGACGCCGGTCGCCGCAGCCACCTGTCGGGCGATCTCGGCATGACCACCGCAACGTTCGGCTCCGGCTCGACCTTCACGCTGACCCCGCAGAACGTCCAGTCGGCTTGGGTCGGCACGGTGGGCATCCTCCAGGGTGGTCTCGACTACACCTGGAAGATCTCGGCCACCGCCGAGAAGCCCGAGAACGGCGGCATCGGCTACGGCGCGCGCGCCTCGCTGAGCATCGCGCTCTGATCGCGACGCAAGCGCGCATCACCCGCACCTGAAAGGGGCGGCGACCACACCGGTCGCCGCCCCTTTTGCTTGGACGGTGCCGCAACGAACGCGCAGGCAATGCCAGGCAGTGCCGGACAATGATGGCGTGCAGGGCACGTTTGTCCGCCCCGGCGGTTCAGGAGGCGACACCAACAGGATCAGGACCGATCATGGAAGACGCCCGCGACTTGCCCCCCAAACGCCGTGCCCGCCGCTTCGAGAAAGCCGGCATGGCCGTCGTCGCGCTCATACTGGCGATCATCGTCGTCGTATTCGTCGGCCGAAACCTGTGGCACGCCGATGTCGAGCAGAAGCAGCCGGAGACGACCGCCCCCAGCGCGGTGTAAGGCCGGGGCCGCGGAGAGGACAATGTCCTCTCGCGGCCTCAGTGGTCGCTGCGCCCGAAGTCGGGCCGCGCGTCGTCCTGGCCCAGTTCGATGATCGAGCGGCGGATCGCGCGGGTGCGGGTGAAATGGTCGAACAGCGCCGGCCCATCGCCCTTGCGGATCGCCTTCTGCAATTCGGCCAGGTCCTCGGTGAAGACCTGCAGCATCTGCAGCACGGCATCGCGGTTGCTGAGGAAGACGTCGCGCCACATCGTCGGGTCCGAGGCGGCGATGCGCGTGAAGTCGCGAAACCCGCCGGCCGAGAACTTGATGACCTCGCTCTGGGTCACGTCCTCGAGGTCCGATGCGGTCCCCACGATGGTATAGGCGATGAGGTGCGGCAGGTGGCTCGTGACCGCGAGCACCAGGTCGTGGTGCGCCGCATCCATTAGCTCGACCCGCGCGCCGAGCGCTTCCCAGAACGCGGTCACGCGCGCCACCGCTTGGCCGTCGACGGCCTCGGGCGGGGTCAGGATGCACCAGCGCCGGTCGAACAGCGTGGCAAAGCCCGCATCAGGGCCGCTCTGCTCGGTGCCCGCGACAGGGTGCGCCGGGACGATCGTGTGGTTGGGCAGCGCCTCGCCGAGGGCCTGCAGCACGCTGGCCTTGCTCGATCCCACGTCGCTGACGATGCAACCCGCCGGCAGATAGGGGGCGACGGCGGCGGCAGCGGCGGCCATGGCGCCGACGGGCACGCAGAACACCACCAGCTCGGCCTGCGCCACGGCCTCCTGAGCCCTTTGCGCGATGGTGTCGGCCAGGTCGATCGCTGCGGCACGGGCGCGCACCTCGGCGCTGGCATCGTAGCCGGTGACGTGGACCCCGGCGATGCGGCTGCGTGCCGCGCGCGCGACCGAGCCGCCGAGCAGCCCGAGGCCGATGACGGCGACGCGCCGGAACGGCGCTGGAGCGGCCGTCATGCCGCCTCTGCCAGACGGCGCAGCGTCGCGGCGATCAGGTCCATCTGTTCGGCCGTACCGATCGTGATGCGCAGGCACTGCGGCAGGCCCTGCCCCGGCAGCCAGCGGGTGATGAAACCCGCCTCCATTAGGCCGAGATAGGCCGCCTCGGCGCTCAGCGCGCCGGCGAACTCGATCAGCACGAAGTTGGCCTCGCTCGGCAGCGGGCGCAGCCCGTGATTGCCCAGCGCCTCGAGCGCGGCGACGAAGCGGGTGCGCTCGGCGCGATTGTGCGCCGCCGACGCCGCCACGAAAGCCTGGTCCTCGACCGCGGCCAGCCCCATCGCCTGCCCGGTGAGCGAGACGTTGAACGGCCCGCGGATGCGGTTGAGCATGTCGACGAGATCGGGCGCGCCGGTGGCCCAGCCGATCCGCTCGCCGGCCAGGCCATAGATCTTGGAAAACGTGCGCGTGACCAGCACGTTCTGGGCGCTTGCGGCCAGTTCGAGGGCGCCATCGGCATCCTCGGGCGCGACATATTCGGCATAGGCCTGGTCGACCACCAGCAGCACGCCGGCGGGCAGGCCTGCATGAAGCCGGGCCAGTTCCTCGCGGCCGATGTAGCTGCCCGTGGGGTTGTTGGGATTGGCCAGGAAAACCACGCGCGTCGCCGGCGTGACCGCCGCCAGCAGTGCGTCGACGTCGGTGCCGTAATCGCGGTCGGGCGCCACGACCGGGGTCGCCCCGCAGCGCTGCGCCGCGATCGGATAGACCGAGAAGCCATAGCGCACGAACAATACCTCGTCGCCGACCCCGGCATAGGCCTGCGCCGCCAGATGCAGCAATTCGTCCGAGCCCGTGCCCATCACGATCCGCGCCGGGTCGATCCCGTGCAGCGCGCCGAGTGCACCGCGCAGCGCGACGCTGTCGGGATCGGGATAAAGCGCGGCGCTGGGCACCGTCCCGCGCGCCGCCACGGCCGCGGCACTCGTGCCGAGCGGGTTCTCGTTGGCCGAGAGCTTGACCAGCGGCTTGCCGTCCGGCCCGGCCGACTTGCCCGGCACATAGGCATGGATCGCGGCGATCCAGGCCTTGGGTACGGGGCGGGCGAGCGTTTCGGGCTGGTCGGTCATGATGCGCGGCTTTACGCCAAGGACGGCGCTTTTCAAGGCGCTTTGGCGGGTATCGGGTCGGGCTTGCCGGCGCCGCTCAGGCGACGTCGGACCAGGCTGCCGGGCTGCTCCAGTCGGTCACCATCGCAAAGGCCGGCATCGTCACCTTGGCGTTGGGGCCGCGGTTGATCTGCGTCGGACCATTCGGGCCGGTGCCGAGCGAGAGCCCTGCCGCGCTGAGCTGGTAAGGCGAGACGCGGTAGCGGGTGCACAGTCCGCCATTGCCGTCGGCGACCAGTTCCTGCTCGAACTCCAGCCCCTGCTGGTGCCCCATGCTGCGGCTCACCCGGCTCACCACGAGTTGCCCGTCACCCAGGTCGAGCACGAAGGGCGTGCCCAGCGGCACTTCCATCAGGCCCTCGATCAGCGCGCCCGACATCGACAGGTTGCGCAGCACGACCGGATAATAATGGTCCTCGTGAACCACGCCGACGCGGCGGAACATCGCCTGGCGCTGGTGCCGCTGGCGCGCCGGGCCCGACGGCTCGATCGTCCAGTCGCCCTCGGTCAGGCGCTCGACGAAGGCCGCGTTGCCCAGCGGCTCGCTGTAGATGTAGCCCTGCACGTGGCTGACAGCGAGCGCCTTCATCGCGTCGAACTGGTCGAAGCTCTCCACCCCTTCGGCGGTCGTCTCCATGCCCAGCGCCTGTGCCAGCGCGACGATCGCGGCGATGATCGCGCGGTTGCGGCTTTCCGGCCGGGTCGCGCCGCGCACGAAGGACTGGTCGATCTTGATCTTGTCGAACGGCGCGTTCTTCAGATAGGCGAGCGAGGAATAGCCGGTGCCGAAATCATCGAGCGCGAGGCGCACGCCCAGCCCTTTCAGCGCCTTGAACTGCGCGTCGGTCAGCCCGCCTTCCTCGAGGAACACGCCCTCGGTGATCTCCAGCTCGAGCCGGCCCGGCTCCAGCCCGGACTGCGCCAGCGCCGAGGCGACCAGCGCCGGAAAGCCCTCGTCGCCGAATTGCGCTGGCGAGACGTTGACCGCGACGCGCAGGGCCGCCGGCCAGGTTGCCGCATCGGCACAGGCCTTGCGCAGCGCCCATTCGCCCAGCCCCCGGATCAGGTTCGATTCCTCGGCGATGGGAATGAAGCGCGCCGGCGAGATCGCCCCGCGTTCGGGATGGTTCCAGCGCATCAGCGCCTCGACGCCCATCACCCGGTTGGTCTGCGCGGCGACGAACGGCTGGTAGTTCAGCTCGAGCTCGCCCTTGGCCAGCGCATCGTGGAGATCTTCCTCGAGCGCCTTGCGGTCTTCGGCCGCCTTGAGGAAATCGCTGGAGAAGAACCGGAAGCGGCCGCGCCCGCTGCCCTTGGCCGCATAGAGCGCAAGGTCGGCACTGCGCACCAGCTCGTCGGCCGCGGCCCCGTCGAACGGTGCGATCGCCACGCCGATCGAGGCGCCGATGAGGCAGCGCGTACCATCGATGACATAGGGCTGCGAGATCTGGGCGATGAGCGTCTCGGCCAGTTCGCCCAGCCGCCCGCGATCGTCAACGTCGGGCAGTATGATCTGGAACTCATCACCGCCCAGCCGGCCGACGCGCTCGGCATCCCCGACGATCTTGACCAGCCGCTCGGCCACCTGGACCAGCAGCGCGTCGCCGGCGGCATGGCCCAGCGTATCGTTGACCTGCTTGAAGCGGTCGAGGTCGATGAGCAGCGTGGCGCAGGGGCGCTTGGCCATGGCGAACGCCGCCAGCGTGCGCGTCAGGCTCTGCGTCATGTGCCGGCGGTTGCCGAGGCCCGTGAGCGGATCGTGCAGCGCGAGATGCGAGCTTTCCTGTGCGCTCTTGCGCTCCTCGGTCACGTCGACGCAATGGCCGTAAAAGCCTGCGAAGACGCCGCGTTCGTGGCTCGCCTCGCCCGAAAGCGACCACCAGCGCGCCGTGCGACCGCTGCCAGTGCGCACCGTCAGGCGCTCGAACCGGGTGCGCCGGGCCAGCATGAAGCGCAAGCTGCGCTCGCCGTCGGCCTCGTCCTGGTGGAACACGTCGAGCAGGGTGGCGCCAACCGGGTCTGCGCCATCGCCCAGCACGGCGCGGGCGGCGGACGAGAGATACGTCAGCCGGCCCTGCGCGTCGCTGCACCAGAAGGCGCCAAGCCCGAGCGATTCATAGGCCTGCACCAGCGCTGCCGCCGGCGTCTCCTCGGCTGCTGCCTTGCCCCACGCCATCCGCCGCAACGGCATCCGATTCTCCGAAAAGGTAAAAAACCTAAGGTGTTTTACATTGAGTCGCTTGATGGCGGGTTAAGGCTGATGCGACGGCGCGAGGCTGCCCGCATGTCGCAGGCGATAACCAAAAAAAGGCCGGAAGCTGATGCTTCCGGCCCCAGGTCGTTCGCAGGAGGAACATGGTTTGGCAGGGTGGGAGAGAGAGGGAGAGGATCAGGTCTCCCGCCCCGCCAAGCTGGTGAAAACTTACATGTTGTAGGCGCGCTCGCCGTGCTCGTTGATGTCGAGCCCTTCGCGTTCGGCCTCTTCGGTCGGACGCAGGCCGATGGTCTTGTCGAGCGCGATGAACAGGATCGCCGAGACGCCGCCCGAGAGCACCAGGGTCAGGACCACGGCCTTGATCTGGGTGATGATCTGGCCGACGAGGTCGTAGGTGCCGGCCTTGGCGGGGAACACGGTGTAGTCGACCCAGCCCTGGCCGCCGAGGCGCGGGTCGGCGACGATGGCGGTGCCGATGGCGCCGACGATGCCGCCGATGCAGTGCACGCCGAACACGTCGAGCGTGTCGTCATACTTGAGCGCGTTCTTCACGGTGGTGACGAACAGGAAGCAGACCGGCGAGACGACGAGGCCGAGGATGATCGCGCCCATCGGAGCGGCGAAACCGGCAGCCGGGGTGATCGCGACGAGGCCGGCGACGGCACCCGAGGCAGCGCCCAGCATCGAGGGCTTGCCGTGCTTGATCTGCTCGATGACCGACCAGGAGACGGCGGCAGCGGCGGTGGCGACGAAGGTGTTGATGAAGGCAAGGCTGGTCGCGGCGTTGGCTTCGAGGCCCGAGCCGGCGTTGAAGCCGAACCAGCCCACCCACAGCAGCGAGGCGCCGATCATGGTCATGGTCAGCGAGTGCGGCGGGGTGGCTTCCTTGCCATAGCCCAGGCGCTTGCCGATCACGAGGCAGCCGACGAGGCCCGCGATACCGGCGTTGATGTGCACCACGGTGCCACCGGCGAAGTCGAGGCCGCCCCAGCCGTAGATCAGGCCGGCGTCAGCGGTGTTGTCCGACAGGAAGTCGGGGCCGGCGAAGTACCACACCATGTGAGCCATCGGGAAATAGACCAGCGTCAGCCACAGCACGGTGAAGATCATCAGCGGGGTGAACTTCACGCGTTCGGCAAAGGCACCGACGATCAGCGCCGGGGTGATGCACGCGAAGGTCATCTGGAAGATGACGTAGACGTATTCGGGCAGATAGACGTTGTTCGAGAACGTCGCGGCGTACGTCGAGATCGACACGCCCTGCAGGAACGCCTTGGAGAAGCCGCCGACGTAGGGCGAGCCGCCGGTGAAGGCCATCGAGTAGCCCCAGCACACCCAGCACAGCGCCGCGACCGACACGATCATCAGCACCTGCATCAGCACCGAGAGCATATTCTTGGTGCGCACCAAGCCGCCGTAGAACAGCGCGAGGGCGGGGATGCTCATCATGAGCACGAGCGCGGCGGATACGAGCATCCAGGCGACGTCGCCCTTGTTGACCATGGTGGCCATCTGCTCGGCCGTGGGGGCCTTGATCGGCCCGGTCTGCGCGAAGGCGGCAGAGGCCATGCCGAGCGAAAGCCCGGCTGCCGTCATGCCACTGATCATCTTGCGGATCATATGGTTGTTTCCCCTCTTCTCGGAAGTCACAGCGCGGTGTCGCCGCTCTCGCCGGTGCGGATGCGCACCGCCGAAGCGAGATCGAGCACGAAGATCTTGCCGTCGCCGATCGCCTCGGTGCTGGCGGTTTGCTGGATCGTTTCGACGATCTGCGGCGCCAGGTCATCGCTGGCGGCGATCTCGATCTTCACCTTGGGCAGCATGTTCGTGGAGTATTCGGCGCCGCGGTAGATCTCGGTCTGGCCCTTCTGGCGGCCAAATCCCTTGACTTCCGACACCGTCATCCCAGCCACGCCCAGACCGGACAGCGCTTCGCGCACCTCGTCCAGCTTGAACGGCTTGATGATGGCGATGATGAATTTCATTCATGCCCCCTTTCGCGGCCTCAACCACCGGTCCCTGTCCGGCAGGTTCATGAATGCAAAGCCTGTGCCAAATCCGTTTTGTTACGGAATCCGCGATTTACGGAAACCATATTTGCCGATGCGCGTTTTGCGCCGCTCGAATCTTGTGCAGATGCGTAAAGATGCCTGTTTTTTAGGCAGGCCATGATCCTCCCTGTGCCACGGGCACGGGGAGGTGGCAGACCGCGCAGCGGGCTGACGGAGGGGAAATAGCCTCGCGTAACATACCCCTCCACCACCCGCTGGCGCGGGCGGTCCCTCTCCCCGCCTCACGGCAAGGAGGATCTATCAGCGGTGCGTTCAGCCTGCGTCGGGCAAGCGCAGGCGTGCCCAGACCGGCAAGTGGTCCGAGGCCTGGATCGCGAGCGCCGAGCGATGGACGCCCATGTCCTCGACGTGCCAGTCGCGGCTGACGACGATCCGGTCGAGCTGGCCGAGCGGGCGCCGCGCGGGAAAGCTGCGGCCGGGCGCGAGCACGGCGAGCGCGGGGTCGAAGGCGGCAAGCGCACCGCCACGGGGAGCCCATTCGTTGAAATCGCCCATCATCACGCAGGGCCCGGCACCCGCCGCCGCACAGGCGACGCGCACCTGCTGGCGGCGGCGCAGGCCGGAAAGGTCGAGGTGCATGCCGATCACGCGCAGGCTGCGCCCCGCCACCGCCAGGTCGGCGGCCACCGCGCCGCGCGGCTCGAGCGTGGGGAGCGCGATCGCGGCGCAACCCGAAACTTCGATCTCACGCCGCACGAGAATGACGTTGCCATGCCAGCCAAGGCTCCCAGGCCGGCGCGCGCGGTCGATCAGGCCGGGCGCCACCGCGCGCCACGGGCTGGCATGGGCAAGAAGGGCGGGCGGGATCACCGCCTCGCGCGCGCCATAGCGGCCGTCGGCCTCCTGCAGCGCGATGACGTCGGCGTCGATTTCGCGCAGCACCGCCAGGATGCGGTCGGGGTCGCACCGCCGGTCCGCGCCCACACCCTTGTGAATATTGTAGCTGGCGAACAGCAGGGTTCCGGGTGCAGCCCCTGCCCCGTGCGCGCCGTGCGCCCCCTGTCCCCCGAAGCCCCGCGTCAGAGGAAGTCTCGCAGGCTGGCCACGAACCGGTCGAACTGGTCGTGATGCAGCCAGTGGCCGGCGTTCTCGAACTCGATCACCTCGGCATTGCGGAAATGGGCGATGCGCCCGTCGCGGATCGGGTTGCCCGCCCACGAGTCCGCGCCGTTGAGCAGCAGCGTCGGGCAGGTGATCGCCTCCCACAGTTCATGCTTGCGCGCCTGCGAGATGTCGTAGGGGTGCTCGATGTGGACGTAAGGATCGAACTTCCAGGTGAAAGTGCCATCCTCGTTGCGGTTGATGCCGTGAATGGTGAGGTGGCGGGCCTGGATTTCGTTGATGTAGGGGTTCTGCGCCTTCATGCGCGCAATCGCCGCCTCGATCGTGGGATAGCGGCGCGGCAGTCGGCCTGCGGCCTTGCGCTTTTCGGCGATGTAGTCGCGGATGCGACGCGCGAAGGGCACGGCGCGCATGCGCGCTTCCCAGTCGGGCGTGGGAAAGATGCCCTCGATCGCCACCAGCTTCGACACGTCTTCGGGGAACAGCCCGGCATAGCGCAGCGCCACGGCCGCACCCATCGAGTGCGCCACGATCGTCACCGGCGCCAAGCCCAGCTGGTGGATCAGCTGCGCGACGTCGTAGACCATGTCCATCGTGCGGTAATTGCCGTCCGAGGCCCACTCGCTGTCGCCGTGCCCGCGATGGTCGAGCGCGATGACGTGCCAATCCTCGCGCAGCGCCTCGGCGGTCCAGTCCCAGCTGCGGCAATGGTCGCGCCCGCCGTGGATCAGCAGCAGCGGCGGCTTGCCCGCATTGCCCCAGTCCACATAGTGGAGCCGCAGGCGCTGCGAGGTGAAGGTGTTCGAGGTCGGTCCCAGCAGGCTGCTCATGCCCTCACCCTGCCGTTCGCCCCGCGCGATGGCAAGTGCGTCGAAACCTCGGTCATGCGCATTGCGTCCCCTTCCGCCCATCGCCTTGCCAGACGTCGATAGCCTCAGCGCTCCTTGGTGGCATTGAAGGCCAGCTCGGGGTTGCGCTCCTGCTGGTAATTCACGTCCCACGCCGAACGCGCCATGAACACGGCATCGCCGTCCCGGTCGCGCGCGAGGTTCGACATGTTGAACTCGGCAAAGGCCTTGATCGCCTCGGGCGTGCCCTTGAGCCAGCGCGCGGTGTCGAACGGCGAGGGTTCGAGCACGGCCTCGACCTTGTATTCGGCCTCGAGCCGGCTGATCAGCACATCGAGCTGGAGCTGGCCGACCACGCCGACGATCCACTGCGCGCCGATCTCGGGATAGAAAACCTGGATCACGCCCTCTTCCGACAGGTCGTCGAGCGCCTTGCGCAGTTGCTTGGTCTTGGTGGGGTCCTTCAGCACCACGCGGCGCAGGATTTCCGGCGCGAAATTGGGCAGGCCAACGAAACGCACGTCGTTCTTTTCCGATAGGGTGTCGCCCACGCGCAGCGTGCCGTGGTTGGGAATGCCGATGATGTCGCCCGCCTCGGCGGTGTCGGCGATCTCGCGGTCCTGCGCGAAGAACAGGATCGGCGAATGGACCGCGATCGGCTTGCCCAGCCCCGAGGGAACCAGCTTCATGCCGCGCTTGAACGTGCCCGACACCATGCGCATGAATGCGATGCGGTCGCGGTGCTGTGGGTCCATGTTTGCCTGCACCTTGAACACGAAGCCGGTCACGTCGGCGCGGGTCGGGTCGATCGTGCCCTGGTCGCTGGCCTGCGGACGCGGCGGCGGGGCATAGCGGCCGATCGCGTCGATCAGCTCGGCCACGCCGAAATTCTTGAGCGCCGACCCGAAGTAGACCGGCGTCAGGTCGCCATGGCGATAGGCCTGGAGATCGAAGGCCGGATAACCCTCGCGGCCCAGCTCGATCTCCTCGGCGAATTCGTCGGGGATCGCGCCGGCGGCGGCATCGCGCTTGCCCAAGAATTCTCGGCTGTCGCCCTCGGGGCGGGCGATCGTCTCGGTGGCGAAGTCGTAGACGCCCTCGAACACGCCGCCCATGCCGACCGGCCAGCTCATCGGCGCGACGTCGAGCGCCAGCGCGTCGGCCACTTCGTCGAGCGTCTCGAACACCGGGCGGCCTTCACGGTCGACCTTGTTGACGAAGGTGATGATCGGCACCGAACGCAGGCGGCAGACCTCGAACAGCTTGCGCGTCTGCGGCTCGATGCCCTTGGCGGCGTCGATCACCATGATCGCCGAATCGACCGCGGTCAGCGTGCGATAGGTGTCTTCGGAGAAGTCTTCGTGGCCCGGCGTGTCGAGCAGGTTGAAGACGGTGTCGCCCTTCTGGAACGTCATCACCGATGACGTGACCGAGATGCCGCGCTGCTGCTCGATCTTCATCCAGTCGGACCGCGCGCGGCGTGCCGCACCGCGTGCCTTGACCTCGCCCGCCAGGTGGATCGCGCCGCCCTGCAGCAGCAGCTTTTCGGTCAGCGTGGTCTTGCCCGCGTCGGGGTGCGAGATGATGGCGAAGGTACGGCGGTTGAGAGCGGCGGTGGACATGCCGCAGGCCCCTAGGCGCTGCGGGCGGATTCCGCAATGTCGGGGTGGCGCATCGCGGGTACGCGCCGGGCCATGGTCGCCCGCGTTACCGCGGCGGACCGGAACAGTTTGCGCGCCTGGGCAATTACCCGTAGAATTACGGAGCCGTCGGCGCTGCCCGTGCTTGGCGTGACACCGGGGGGAGCCGGACTGCCTTCGCATTTTGCAGGCCCGGCATGTAGTTAAGGCGCCTTGATGTTTCGTTCGATCGTTCGCCGCAGCCAGGCTTTCAATGCCATCGTCGCGCTGGCCATCCTGATCCTTGCCGCAGCGCTGCTCCAGGCGGTCGAAGCCAATCGCAACGGCAACCGCTGGCTGGCACATTCGGCCACTGTCCTGACGACCGCTGGCGACACCCTTGGGCTGGTGCAACAGGCGGAATCGGCATCGCGCGGTTACGCGCTGACACAGAACCCGGCCTTTGCCAAAGGGTTCGACAAGCAGGTGGACATGGCCCGCCGCGCTGCCGGTCGCCTCGTCACGCTGACTGCGGACAACCCGGCGCAGCAAAGCGCAGCCACGGCCCTGCTCCAGCACATCGACCTGCGCCTCGACAGCCTGCAGCGCAACGTCCAGCTTTCGCGCACCGGCAAGTACGAAGCCGCGCGCGAAGCGCTCACCAATGGCACCGATCTTGAGCGCATGGACATCCTGTCCGACAGCGCCGACCGCTTTGTGACCGAGGAACGTCGCCTGCAGGCCGAGCGGATGGCGGCCAGCGAACACCAGTTGCGCACGACGACGCAGATCATGATCGCGGGCGTCGTTGCCCTGCTGGTCCTCGTCGTGCTGATGGCGCTGACCATGGCGCGCAGCATCCGCCAGCCGGTGCGCGTGATCACCGAGACGATGGCGGCGCTCGCCGGCGGGGCACGCAACGCCCGGATCGCCGGCCACCTTGGCTCGAGCGAGTTTGACGAAGTGGCCGCAGGCTACAACCAGATGGCCGACGACCTCGCCCGCGCCGTGGCCGACCAGCGCGAGGGGGCGGACAGCCTGCTCCGCGCCAACCAGGCGCTGCAGACCAGCACGGCCGAGCTGCAGGACCGCAGCGAAGTGATCGAGCTGCTCGGCAGCATGGCGCACCGCATGCAGGCTGCGCGCACCGACGACGAACTCGCCGCGATCCTGGCGATCTTCGTGCCCAAGGTTCTGCCCGGCATGCCCGGCGCACTTTATGCCCACAACAACTCGCGCAACCTGCTGGTGCAGATCGCGACCTGGGGCGGCATGACCGACGACGAGGTCGGCTTCCCGCCCGATCAGTGCTGGGCGCTGCGCCGCGGCCAGAGCCACAGCGTGGGTGAGCCGGGGTCCGACATCCTGTGCGGGCATCTCCACGGCGTTGACGCGCACTATCATTGCGAGCCGCTGCTGGCCGCGGGCGAAGTCATCGGCGTGATCTACCTGCGCGGCGATGTGCTGCCGCAGCGGCGCTTCAGCTTGGCGGTGATGAGCGAGAACATCTCCTCCGCGCTCGTCAACCAGCGCCTGCAGCGGGGCCTGCGCGAACAGACCATCCGCGACCCGCTGACGGGGCTATTCAACCGCCGCTACATGGAAGAGGCGCTGGGCATCGAGATCGCGCGCGTGGCCCGGTCGGGCGGCCCGCTCAGCCTCATCATGTGCGACATCGACCACTTCAAGCGCTTCAACGACGAGTTCGGCCACGACGCCGGCGATGCCGTGCTGAGTGCGGTCGCCAGCGAAATGAGCTCGCGGTTCCGCGATGGCGACGTGGTGTGTCGCTATGGCGGGGAGGAATTCACCATCATCGCACCGGGCACCACCGCCGAACAGATGGGCGCGCGGGCCGAGGTGGTGCGCAAGGCGATCGCCGACCTGCAGGTGCGCGACCGCGGCCGCTCGCTCGGCGCCACGTCGATGTCGTTCGGCATCGCCAGCTGGACGCCGACGATGGACCGCGACGGCAACGCGCTGATCAAGGCCGCCGACGCCGCGCTTTACCAGGCCAAGCGCGAGGGGCGGAACCGCGTGGTGCTCGATACGGCCTCTGCGGCGGACGAGTAGAGCCCCTCCACCACCCGCTGCGCGGGCGGTCCCCCTCCCCGCCTCAAGGCAGGGAGGATGAAATCCTCCCCATCCTCGATGGGGAGGTGGCAGACGCGAAGCGGCTGACGGAGGGGCTCGAACCTGTCTCAGCCCTGCCCGGCACCCCGCAGGCTCACATCCATGCGCAGGCTGCGGCTTTCGCCCGCGGCCAAGAGAATCACGCCGGGCTTGTCAACGAAATCGCCGCTGAACCCATCGGGATCGGCATGGCCGGCCCAGGGCTCGATGCAGATGTAATGCGCGCCCGGCACCTGCCACAGGCCCAGGGTGTCGGTATCAGGGAAGGCCACGTCAATCGCCGGCCCGCCCTCGACGCCATACGTCAGCGCGCGGCTGGCCAGGCCGATCCAGACCACCGCGTCGTCCTCGAACAGCGCCTCGCGCAGCGGCAGCACGCGGCCCTCGACCGGGCTGGCGAAGGTGTCGGGCAGCAGCGTCCCCGCGCCCGGCCGCAGGCGATGGATCGCGCCCGGCTCGGGCTGCGCGAAGACCAGGCGATGCGCATGGCGGTCGCTGCTGCCGGGCAACGGCCAGGCAAAGGCGGGGTGGAAGCCGAAGCTGAACGGCAGCGGCGCCTCGCCCGGGTTCGCAATCGTCGCGGTCATCGCAAGGCGCGTGCCCTCGACCGCGAAGGTCAGTTCCAGCGTAAAGGCGAAGGGATAGACGCCGCGCGTCTCGGCGCTGTCGCTGAGGTGGAACGTGGCCGAGGCGGCGTCATGGGCGACCAGCTCGAACCGCGAGCGGCGCGCGAACCCATGGCGCTGCAGGGTATAGCTTTGCCCGTCATGGCGCAGCGTATCCCCGGCAAGCGAGCCGATGATCGGGAACAGCACCGGGGCATGGCCGGTCCACCAGGCGGGATCGGCATCGGTCATCCACTCCGCGCCGGCAGCGTCGACCAGCGAGGTCAGCTCTGCACCAAGCGGGTTGATCCGGGCGGTCAGCGCACCGGAGGAAATGGCGACGAGGTCATCGGGCGTCGAGGTCATGGCGCCGGGTATGGCCAGCCATGCCGCGCTTCGCAAGTGCGGCATGGCCTTTGGCGGCGCGAGCCGGCGCGGCGCCGGGTCAGTCGAACAGGCTGGAGACCGAGCTTTCGTCAGCGATGCGGCGCACGGCCTCACCGATCAGCGGCGCGATCGTCAGGATGCGGATGCGATCGCAGGTCTTGGTGTCTTCGGTCGGCAGGATCGTGTCGGTGATGACCAGTTCCTTGAGCGCCGAATTGCCGACACGCGCCACCGCCGCGCCCGACAGGACACCGTGCGTGATATAGGCCGCGACGCCCGCCGCGCCGGCATCCATCAGCGCTTGCGCGGCGTTGCACAGCGTGCCGCCCGAATCGATGATGTCGTCGATCAGGATGCACATGCGGCCCTTCACGTCGCCGATGATGTTCATCACCTCGGACTGGCCCGGACGGTCGCGGCGCTTGTCGACGATCGCCAGCGGGGCATTGTCGAGCCGCTTGGCCAGCGCGCGGGCGCGCACCACGCCGCCGACGTCGGGCGAGACGACCATGAGGTCCTGGCCGCCGTAGCGGGTCTGGATGTCCGCCGCCATGACCGGGGCTGCGAACAGGTTGTCGGTCGGGATGTCGAAGAAGCCCTGGATCTGCCCGGCGTGGAGATCCACCGCCAGCACGCGGTCGGCGCCTGCGGTGGTGATGAGGTTGGCCACCAGCTTGGCCGAGATCGGCGTGCGCGGGCCGGGCTTGCGGTCCTGGCGGGCATAGCCGAAGTACGGCACCACTGCGGTGATCCGCTTGGCCGAGGCGCGGCGCAGCGCGTCGATGCAGATCAGCAGTTCGAGCAGGTTATCGTTGGCGGGGAAGCTGGTCGACTGCACCAGGAAGACGTCCTCGCCGCGCACGTTCTCGTGGATTTCCACGAAGACTTCCTCGTCGGCGAAGCGGCGGACCGATGCATCGGTCAGCGGCAGTTCGAGGTAAGCCGCGATGGCGCGGGCGAGCGGCAGGTTGCCGTTGCCGGACATGATCTTCATCGTGTGAACCCTCGATTCCTGGTGGCCTGATCCCTGCCGGTGCCCTTAGCCAAAGATGACAGTTTTGCAACGCCGGAACGCCCACGGTCCGGCGCATTTGCGCGTTCAGACGCACTGCGGCGGGACATCCCGCCCCTTGCCCCGGCCCCGCAAAGCCGCCTAGGGTTGGTGCATGGCCGATACCCTCATCATCACGCTCGCCCAGCTTAACCAGAGTGTTGGCGACCTTGCCGCCAACGCTGCCGCGATGCTCGAGGCACGCCGCCGGGCACCGGACAGCGACCTCGTGGTGTTTCCCGAACTGCAGCTGATCGGCTACCCGCCCGAGGACCTGATCCAGAAGCCCGCACTGATCGAACGCGCGACGGTCGAGCTGGAAGCGCTGGCCGCCGCGACCGCCGATGGCGGCCCGGCGATGCTGGTGGGCTCGGTCTTCGTGCGCGACGGCGCGCTGCACAACGGCGTGGCGCTGCTCGATGGCGGCAAGATCGCCGCCACGCGCTTCAAGTACGAACTGCCCAATTACGGCACCTTCGATGAAAAGCGCTATTTCCTGCCCGGCCCGCTGCCCGAGCCGGTGCAGTTCCGCGGTGTCTCGCTGGGCCTGCCGATCTGCGAGGATATCTGGCACCCCGACGTCTGCCGCCACCTCGCGCAGCAGGGCGCCGATATCTTCGTCTGCGTCAACGGCAGTCCTTACGAGATCGACAAGGACGTTCTGCGCATCGACGGCGTGGCCAAGCGCCGCGCGATCGACACCGGCATCCCCCTCGCCTACGTCAACCGCGTCGGCGGGCAGGACGAGCTGGCCTTCGACGGCGCCAGCTTCGTCGTCGGCCCCGAGGGCGCGCTCTGGGCCCAGTTGCCCGACTGGGACGAGGCCGTGGTCGACACCGTCTGGCGCCGCGTGCCCTCGGGCAATGGCCACCGCTGGCGCTGCGATGCAGGTGAAGTAGCCGAGGTCGCGGAGCATCCCGAGGACATCTACTGCGCCATGGTCGTCGCCCTGCGTGACTATGTGAACCGCAACCGCTTCCCCGGCGTGATCCTGGGCCTGTCGGGGGGGATCGACTCCGCGCTCTGCGCCGCGATCGCGGTCGATGCCCTTGGCGCAGACCGGGTGTGGTGCGTCATGCTGCCCAGCCGCTACACCAGCCAGGAGAGCCTCGAAGACGCCGCGGCCTGCGCACAGATGCTCGGCGTGCGGCTCGACACCGTGCCGATCGGCCCCGCCGTCGACGGCTTTACCACGATGCTGGCGCCGGTCTTCGCGGGCCGCGCACCCGACCTGACCGAGGAAAACCTCCAGTCGCGCATCCGCGGCACCACGCTCATGGCACTGTCGAACAAGTTCGGGCCGATGCTGGTGACCACCGGCAACAAGAGCGAGATGAGCGTCGGCTACGCGACGATCTACGGCGACATGAACGGCGGCTACAATCCGCTCAAGGACGCCTACAAGACCACGGTCTTCGCGCTGTCGCGCTGGCGCAACCAGCGCCGCCCGCGCCTTGGCATGGGGCCGGATGGCGCGGTCATGCCCGAGCGGATCATCACCAAGCCGCCCAGCGCCGAACTGCGCGAGGACCAGAAGGACGAGGATTCGCTGCCGCCCTACGACGTGCTCGACGCCATCCTGCTGGGGCTGGTGGAGCACGAGAAGAGCGTCGCCCAGATCGTCTCCGAAGGCTTCGAGCGTGCAACGGTCGAACGCATCGAACGCCTGCTGCACCTCGCCGAATACAAGCGTCGCCAGGCCCCGCCGGGGGTCAAGCTCGGCCTGCGCAACTTCGGCCGTGACCGCCGCTATCCCATCACCCAGGGCTTCCGCACCGCCTGACCTCGCATCGATCCTCCCTGCCACAAGGCGGGGAGGTGGCAGGCGCACAGCGCCTGACGGAGGGGCCTTTCCCCCTCCCCCACGCGCTGCGCGCGCGGCCCCCCTCCCATCGCATGCAGAGGATCTGTTCAACGGGCACCGAGCTCCCTTCAGCTTGTTGCGAATGATTATCATTGACGCCCCGCCCAGCGCCGCATAGCCTCAATTGCGAATCGATCGCAGGAAAGGTTGCCATGCCCGCTCCCCACGCCCGGCCCGCCGTCCCTCTGGCTCAGGACAATCATGCCGCTATCATCGCCAGCCTGGCGCGGCCGCAGGACGTCCGCGCGCTTTCGCTGACCTCGTTGCACACGGTCATGGCGATGCGGCTCTGCGCATTGTTCGAGCGCGCCGGGCGTGACCCGGTGCCCGATCTGGCGCAGCGCTATCGCAGCGTCGAGGCAGCGGGGGCGATGCACGCCCTGGCCCGCAAGGTCATCCGTGCCTGGCCCGACCCGTTTCTGGTCAATCGCCCGTGCCAGCTGCTCATGACGCCCGACGAGATGACGCTCGCCGCCATGACGCGCCATG
Organism: Novosphingobium sp.; assembly: GCF_036803765.1. Classification (GTDB taxonomy): domain Bacteria; phylum Pseudomonadota; class Alphaproteobacteria; order Sphingomonadales; family Sphingomonadaceae; genus Novosphingobium. Next base: position 63,151 of record NZ_DAIRTS010000018.1, on the reverse strand, counting down.
CCATTGCCGGCGACCGCCCGGGCTTCGACGCCGCGCTGGCCGGGTTCGTCCGCCCGGAGCGTCACGGCCCGCTGTTCGAGGCCACCCAACACGCGGCCGCGCTGCTGTCAGGACGCAGCGCGTAAACCGCGAGTCCGTTCCGGGCCGGCTCCCCCCAGCCGGCCGCCCCCGTGCTTCGCTCCTGCCCAGGGGTGCGGCCACCGGCCCGGAACGGACGCCTGGTATTCAGACGAAGCCTCTTTCTCAGACCAGGCCGGCGGTCTGCGCCAGCAGCCAGGCGCCGATGCCGACAAAAAGCGCCGCCGCGATCATGCGCACCACGCCCAGCGGCACGCGGCGGATGAGCGCATTGCCCAGGAACACCGCCGGCACGTTAGCCAGCATCATGCCCAGCGTCGTGCCTGCGGTCACCGCGACGGCATCGTGGAAGCGCGCGCCCAGCGCGATCGTTGCAACCTGCGTCTTGTCGCCCATCTCGACGAGGAAGAAGGCGACGACCGTGGTCAGGAAGGCCCCGAAGCGCGCAGGCTTGGCCATGTCCTCGTCGTCGTCGAGCTTGTCGGGTACCAGCGTCCACAAGCCCATGGCGATGAAGCCCGCGGCTATCGCATAGCGGAACCAAAGCCCGTCGAGCAGGTCCGCCGCGACCATGCCGACCAGCGCCGCCAGGAAGTGGTTGACCAGCGTCGCGGCGAGGATGCCCGCGATGATCGGCAGGGGCCGCTTGAACCGCGTGGCAAGGACGATGGCGAGGAGCTGGGTCTTGTCGCCGATTTCCGCCAGCGCGACCACGGCGGTCGAGGTGGTGAAGGCTTCGAAAAGGGGAGCCATGCGAATACGTTCCTGGGCCGGGCGAACCATCGAGACAAACGACAACGAGACGCACGTCGCCCGGCAGGAAGCGACACGTCCGTTGCCATTTGGTCTCGCCCGCAGCGGCCGATCGAACGGCCTGCCTCTGCCCGCGCCATGGTCTCTCGACCAAGCATGTTGACGCCAGGCACCGCGCATCGATCGCGCGGCGGCTACTCCCCAAGTGACGGTCAGGCGGTTAGTCGGCGGCGGCGCCAGATGCAAGGCGTTTGTCGACCGCTGCCAGGATCGCCCGCTTTTCGTCCGCGCCGGCAGTGAACCAGGCGACGATCTCGTCCATGGTCCGGCTGCATCCGGCACACAGCTGCGTGACCGGATCGACGGCGCAGACCCCGGTGCAGGGGCTGGCGGGATGGGCAGGATCGGACATGCCTCCCCTTACCAGCCTTGCGCAGCTGCGCAATTTCCTTGCGCTTTCGCCGCTGCCTCCCTATGTGCAGCGCAGCAGGTGCGATGTGCCCGCCGTTACCGACGGCTGGAGACAGAGGCCCGGGCAAGCGTGAGATCGGCCGCTGATGGCACGATCCGCCCCGGTCAAGCGCATCGTGCCCCACCCGCCTCCCTTATTCACGCAAGGGGTCGCATCGTTCGACCCGTTGCCCCTTCATGCCCGGCCCATCCATGGCCCGGCTTGCGGGAGGCCATTGAAAGCATTGGTATTTCCATGTCCTATTTTTCCGACCTCGGTCTCGCCGAGCCCATCCTGCGCGCGCTCGAGACCAAGGGCTACAACGACCCCACGCCGATCCAGCGCCAGTCGATTCCCGCGTTGCTCGAAGGGCGTGACCTGCTCGGCATCGCCCAGACCGGCACCGGCAAGACCGCGGCCTTCGCGCTGCCCTCGCTGCACCGCCTCGCCGCCGATCCGCAGCCGCGCAAGCCGGCCTCGTGCCGCATGCTCGTGCTCTCGCCGACCCGCGAGCTTGCCGCGCAGATCGCCGACAACATCAAGGGCTATGCCAAGAACCTGCGCCTGACCGTCGATTGCGTGTTCGGCGGCATTCCGATCGGCAAGCAGGCCCGCCGCCTCGTGCCCGGCGTCGACATCCTCGTCGCCACCCCCGGCCGCCTGCTCGACCTGATCGACAACCGCGCGCTGACCATCGGCCGCACCGAGATCTTCGTGCTCGACGAAGCCGACCAGATGATGGACCTGGGCTTCATCCACGCGCTCAAGCGGGTCGCCAACCTGCTTCCGGCCAAGCGCCAGAGCCTGTTCTTCTCGGCCACCATGCCCAAGTCGATCGAGGATCTGGGCAAGCAGTTCATCAAGAACCCCGTCCGCGTCGAGGTCGCCCCGCAGTCGACCACCGCCGAGCGCGTCGACCAGTTCGTGACCTTCGTGAACCAGCCGGAAAAGCAGGCGCTGCTGTCGCTGACCGTGCGCCGCCTGCTCGCTGAAAAGCAGCTCGATCGCGGCATCGTGTTCACCCGTACCAAGCACGGCGCCGACCGCGTGGCCCGCAACCTCGGCGCCGCCGGCATCGATGCACGCGCCATCCACGGCAACAAGAGCCAGGCGCAGCGCACCGCCGCGCTCGAGGCGTTTCGCCAGGGTTCGTGCCCGATCCTCGTGGCGACCGACATCGCCGCGCGCGGCATCGACGTGTCGGGCGTGAGCCACGTGTTCAACTTCGAGCTGCCCAACGTGCCCGAGCAGTACGTCCACCGCATCGGCCGCACCGCGCGTGCGGGCGCCGACGGCGTGGCGATGAGCTTCTGCGCGCCCGACGAGAAGGCGTACCTGCGCGACATCGAGCGCCTGACCAAGGTCAAGCCCGACGTCCTGCCGATCCCCGAGAACTTCCTGGCCGACGCCGCCAAGCTGCCGGCCGCGCCGCGCCGCCCGGCCGACGAGGAATACGGCGAACGCCGCGACCACGGCCGCCGCGATGCCCGCGGGCCCGCCCGCAACGGCGGCGGCAACCGTGGTGGTCAGCCGCGCCGCGATGGTGGCGCGACCGCGCGCGACGGCACAACCCGCGACGCCGCTCCGCGCGGCGATCGTCGTGACGACCGCGCGCCGCGCCGCGATGACCGCGCCCCGCGCCGTGACGAGCGTGCAGCCCAGGGCGAACGCCGCGAACACGCCCCGCGCGACGGCGCCCGCCATGACGGCCCCCGCCATGACGGCCAGCGCCACGACGGGGCCGGTGATCCGGCGGCCCAGCGTCGCTTCCGCCCGCGTGGCCCCAACACCACGGGCCAGCACCGTAACAAGGTGCGCCGCGTCGTCTGACCTGGTCGGGCTTTCAGCCAAAACAGGGGGTGCGTGCCGCGCGGCATGCGCCCCTTTTTTTGACCAGCGCGGCGGTGGTCGATTTTTTCGGGAACCGCCGGGCGCCTTGCGCATTACCGGCGCACGCGCGCGCTGTCCCTTGTTTCGATTGCAGGGCGTCGACACTGGGGGTTCATGCAGTCTACCAATCTTGCCGCGCTGGGTCGTGACGCGCGGATGAACCGCGCCATCCTGTGGCTCCTCTCGATCGGATTCGTCGCGCTGCTGGCTGCGCTGGCCGCAGCGCTGCTGACCCAGCAGCAGATCACTTCCAGCGAGCGCTGGGTTGCCCATACGCTCGAGGTCCAGGCGCGGGTCAGCACGTTCGCCAGCCAGGCCGAGCGCATGGAAACCGCGCGCCGTGGCCGGATCATCAGCAACGACCCATTGTTCGACAAGCTGTTCGCCAAGGCCCGTGCCAACGCACGAACTGACCTCGACACCGTCGCCCGGATTACGCGCGACAATCCGGACCAGCGGCGCAACGTGGGCGCCATGCGCATCCTGATCGACAACTACGATGCGTCGGTCACGGCCGAGGAGACGATGGACCGCGCCGATCTGCGTCTGCGCCGCGACTTCTTCCGTGACCCTGCCGCCATCAATATCCGCGCCATCCGCCGCCTTGCCGACCGCATGGCCGCCGAGGAGCGCGACCTCCTCCGCGACCGCGAGGCGCACCAGAGCGCCAACCTGCGCACCTTCAACCTCGTGCTGCTGGCGACGGCGCTGCTCATCGTCGCCGTGGCCACCACCACGATCCTGCTGGTGCGGCGGACGCTGCGCGACCTGCGCGCCTCACGCGTGGAACTGCGCCTGCTCAACACAGACCTCGAGCGGCTGGTCGATTCGCGCACCGACGAGTTGCAGCGCGCCAATGCCGAGATCCAGCGATTCGCCTATATCGTCAGCCACGACCTGCGTTCGCCGCTGGTCAACGTCATGGGCTTTACCGCCGAGCTCGAGGCGGCGACCAACGTGATCGCCCGCTCGCTCCACGATCCGGCCAAGCCCGGCGAGACGATCCCCTCGCGCGAGGACGTGCGCCTTGCCGTCGAGGAAGACCTTCCCGAGGCGATCGGATTCATCCGCAGCTCGACGCAGAAGATGGACCGGCTGATCAATGCGATCCTGCGCCTCTCGCGCGAGGGGCGCCGCACGCTGGCGCCCGAGACGCTCGATCTGGGCGCGCTGGTGCAATCCATCTCGGACACGGTGCAGCATCGCCTTCACGAGACCGGCACGAGCCTGACGATCGAGTCGCTGCCGACGATCACCAGCGACCGCGTGGCGATCGAGCAGATCTTGTCCAACCTGATCGAGAACGCGCTCAAGTATCTGCAGCCGGGCCGCCCCGGCGAGATCCGGGTCAGCGGCCGGGTCGAGCGCGGCCGCGCGGTCATCGCGGTCAGCGACAACGGCCGCGGCATCGACCCGCGCGACCACGAGCGCATCTTCGACCTGTTCCGGCGCTCGGGCGTGCAGGACCAGCCCGGCGAGGGCATCGGCCTTGCGCATGTCCGTGCGCTTGCCTATCGGCTTGGCGGTGTGATCGAGGTCGTGTCCGAACTGGGCAAGGGCGCTACGTTCCGCGTCAACCTGCCGATCGAATGGAAAGGCGCCGAAGCCAATGGATAATCCCCATGGATAATCATCGTCCCGTCAATATCGTCATGATCGAGGATGACGAAGGCCACGCCCGCCTGATCGAGAAGAACATCCGTCGCGCCGGCATCTCAAACAAGATCCATCACTTCGTCGATGGCACCTCGGCGCTCGCGTTCCTGCTCGATCACGAACACGGTCCCACGCACAACGGTCCGGCGCTGGTGCTGCTCGACCTCAACCTGCCCGACATGAGCGGGATCGACATCCTCGCCAAGATCAAGGGTGAGGAAGGCCCGCTGCGCCGCACGCCGGTGGTGGTGCTGACCACGACCGACGACAAGGTCGAGATCCAGCGCTGCTACGACCTGGGCTGCAACGTCTACATCACCAAGCCCGTCAACTACGAGAGCTTCGCCGACGCGATCCGCCAACTCGGCCTGTTCCTGTCGGTGATCCAGATCCCGAATGTGGAGGAGGCTTGAGCGCCCCTCACCCGCGCATACTCTACATTGACGACGACGAGGGGCTGAGGCGCCTCGTGGCGCGCGTGCTCGCGCGCAAGGGCTACACCGTGACGACGGCCGCCAGCGGCGACGAGGGCCTGGCCTGCGTCAGCGCCAGGGCCGCCGCCGGCGAACCCTTCGATCTCGTCGCCGTCGACCATTACATGCCCGGCCGCGATGGCCTGTCCACGCTCGAAGCGCTGCGGGTGCTGCCCGATTGCCCGCCGGTGGTCTATGTCACCGGGTCCGAGGAAAGCCGCATCGCCGTCGCCGCGCTCAAGGCGGGTGCGCAGGATTACGTGGTCAAGGCGGTCGGCGACGATTTCTTCGACCTTCTTTCCCAGAGCTTCGACCAGGTGCTCGAGGCGGCCGCGCTGCGCCGCGCGCGCGATCGCGCCGAGCAGGACCTGCTGGCCAGCAATGCCCGCCTCGAGGTACTGCTGCGCGAGGTCAATCACCGCGTCGCCAACAACCTTCAGATGGTCATGGCCTTCGTGTCGATGCAGGCACGCAGCGTCGCCGACGAGGCGGCGCGCGACGCGCTTCACCGCGCGCACCAGCGCATCGCCACGATCGCGCAGGTCAACCGCCGCCTCTACACCACCAACGACGTCGAGTTCGTCGCGATCGACGAATACCTCGAGGCCCTGGCCGCCGACATGGGCGAGGCATGGTCGAGCCAGCGCCCGCGTGACGTGCGGGTCTCGGCCGATGCGGTGCGCCTCAAGACCGACCTGGCCGTGACCATCGGCCTTGCCGCCAACGAGCTGATCGGCAACGCCTGCAAGTACGCCTATCCCCCGGATGCCGATGGCGCGGTCGACCTGACCGTGCGCTGCCATGGCCCGCAGGACGACGGCAGCGCGATCCTGACGCTCACGGTCGAGGACAAGGGCTGCGGCATGCCCGCCGATGGCCTCGTCCAGGGCACCGGCCTCGGCACCCGTTTGATCGACGCGCTGACCCGGTCGCGCGGCGCGGTCCTCGCGCATACGCCCGTCCACCCCGGCACCGCCACCCCGGGAACGCGCGCTAGCCTGACCATGACGCTTAGCCCCGACGACTGGAGCGCGACGGCGGAGGACTGAGAGCCCGACCCGAAAGTTCGGCGGCGGAGGGTTGGCGAGGGATTTTGTGTCACCACGAGAAGGCTGAGAGCCCAGCGATGCTGGAGGCATCGTGGCGAACAGCCGCCGCTGTGGTGGCGCAAAAGACCCGCCAAGCCGACCCGCAGGACTTTCGGGTCGGGCTCTGAGCCGCGGGGCCCTGGCCTACTGGCCGTCTTTCGTGAGCAGGCGATAGCCGATGCCCGGCTCGTTGCGGATCATGCTGTGCTCGACCGGCACGTCCTCGAGCTTGCGCCGCAAACCGCGCGCGGCAACCCGCAGGTACTCCACCGAATCCTCCTGCCCCGGCCCCCACACCGCGCGCAGGATCGCCGCGTGCGACAAGACGCGCCCCGGATGCCGCGCCAGCTCGGCCAGGAACCCGTATTCCTTGGGGCTGAGGTGCACCTCGACCCCGTCGCGATGCACCAGCCGTGCGCCAAGATCGAGCGTGATGGCGCCGATCCGCAGCACCGGCTCGGGCGTGTCGGCCAGCATGCGGTTGCGCAGCGCCACGCGGATGCGCGCCAGCACTTCCTCGGTGTCGAACGGCTTGGTCACATAGTCGTCAGCACCGAGATCAAGCGCCGCGACCTTTTCCGCCGTGGCATCGCGGGCGGAGACGACCACCAGCGCGGCCTTGGCGGCCTTGATCGCCGCGATCAGTTCCAGCCCGTCGCGGTCCGGCAGGCCGAGGTCGAGCAGCACCAGTTCGGGCTTGTCGATCGCCAGCGCCGAGAGCGCCTCGCGCGCATTCGCGGCTTCGACCACCGCGAAACCGGCGCGGGCGAGGCTCGCCTTGAGCAGGCGGCGGATCGCCATCTCGTCGTCCACCACCAGGATCGTCGCGCCGGTCATGCGCCTTCCTTCCACAAATGAGCCTCGTCGGCGTGGAGCGTGAAACACGCGCCGCGGCGATCGTGGCGATTGCCCGCCGATACCCCGAGACCCATCGCCTCGGCAAAGCCCTTGACGATGGCAAGGCCAAGGCCCGTGCCCCCGGTGCGATCCGTCCCCTCGAGCCGGGTGAAGGTCTCGAACACCCTGGTCTCCGCACCCGCGGGCAGGCCCTCGCCCTCGTCCATCACCGACAGGTCGAGCCCGTCGGACAGGCGCTGCGCCGCCAGCGTGATCGGGCTGCCGGGCGGGCTGTATTGCGCCGCGTTCTGGATCAGGTTGATGAGGCAATGGTGCAGCAGCCGCGCGTCGAGCCGCACCAGCGGCAGGTCGGGCGCGATGGCGATGTGGACCTGCCGCTCGCCCAGCAGGCGGCGCAGGTCGTGGACCGCGCTCGTCACGGCCTCGGCCAGGTCCACCGGCTCGACCGTCAGGTCGACGGCGCCAGTCTCGATCCGCACCATGTCGAGCAGGTTGGCGACGAAGCGCTGCAGCCGCTCGGCCTCGGCGCGGGCGAGGGTCAGGACCTTGTCCTGGTCTGGCGAGGCCGGGACGAGATCGCCGAGCAGCCCGATCACCGCCGTCAGCGGCGTGCGCAGGTCATGGCTGACCGACGACAGCAGCGCGGCCCGCAGGGCATCGCGTTCCTCCAGCCGCTTCATCTGCGCGCGCTCCCCCTCCAGCCGCGCGCGATCGAAGGCGAGACCCGCCTGGTCGAGGAAACTGGTGACGAGCGGCAGGAGATCGGCGCGCACCGGGCGCCCGGCATCGGGATTGGCCACCCCGAACACCGCGATCGCGCGCCCCCCCGCCTCGACCGGCAGGAACAGCCATTCGGCCGCGCTCAGGGTGTCCGAACCGCGTCCTGCCGGGCGGCGGTTGTCGAGCGCCCAGCGCGCCACGACGTGATCAAGCGGTTGCAGCGTCAGGTCCGCGGGCATGGCCGCGACCGGCTCGAGCCCGCCCGGGCCCGGCATCAGCACGACGGTATAGCCGCCCAGCAGGTTCGCGCTTTCCTCGCAGAGTACGGCGGCGATGTCGCTGGTCGAGGCAAGCCCGGTCAGGCGCCGCGCGAAGCCCGCCAGCGCATGGCTGCGCGCCGCGCTGGCGCGCGAGAACAGCGCCGTCTCGCGCAGCCGCCCGGCCAGGTGGCTCGCGACGAAGCCGACCGCCAGCAGCACCACCACGGTGATGATGTTCTGCGGATCCTCGATCGTGAAGGTGTGCAGCGGCGCGATGAAGAAGAAATTGTAGGCAAGCGAGGACACCAGCCCGGTGGCGAACCCGGTCCACAGGCCATAGCGCGTGGCCGCCAGCATCACCGGCAGCAGGTAGAGCAGCGCGATATTGGTGATGTTGCCAAGGCTGGCGATGAGATTGCCCACCAGCGTCACCAGCGCGATCAGCAGGCTGGAGATCGCGAGGCCCGCCGGCCGCGGCCAGTGGCTGGCGACCGTCCCGTCCGCCCCCCGCTCCGGTTCGGCAGGCTCGGGGGGAGCCGGTGTCGTCGTGGCCACCGATCCCGCCGATCGCGTCTTGCCGGGTGGCACCACGTGAACCGCGAAATCGCCGCGCGCCGCCAGCAGCGCCTGCTCGAGGCGCGGCCCGCGCCAGGGCGCCATCCAGCCCGCCCGCGCGCGCGCCGCGCCGACCACGACCATCGTCGCGCGCAGTTCGCCCGCGATCTGGCACAGGCCCTGCGCCACGTCGCCTGCCGGCACCGAGATCACCTGCGCCCCCAGTTGCGAGGCCAGATGCAGCGTCGCGGCCAGGCCGTCGTCGCGCGCCGGGGCATGGCGGGTTTCGATGTGCACCGCGGTCCATGGCGCGGAGAGCTGGTCGGCCAGCCGCTTGCCCGCGCGCACCACCTCGCCCGCCGCCGGGTCGCGCCCGACCGCCACCAGCACGCGCTCCCCCACCGCGAACGTGCCGGCCACCGCATGGGCGCGCAGGTAGTCGAGCATCTGCGCGTCGACCGCCTGCGCCGCGCGGCGCAGCGCCAGCTCGCGCAGGGCGGTCAGGTTGGTCTTGGAAAAGAAATGGCTCAGCGCGCGGCTGGCCTCCTGCGGGACATAGACCTTGCCCGCCTTCAGCCGGGCGATGAGTTCGTCGGGCGGAATGTCCACCACCTCGATCTCGGCCGCATCGAGCACGCGGTCGGGCAGCGTCTCGCGCACCCGCACCCGCGTGAACGAGGCGACGAGGTCGTTGAGGCTTTCGAGATGCTGGACGTTGAGCGTGGAGAAGACGTCGATACCGGCGTCGAGCACTTCCTCCACGTCCTGCCAGCGCTTGTCGTGCCGGCTCGACGGGGCATTTGTGTGCGCCAGCTCGTCGATCAGCACCAGAGCCGGGCGCCGCGCGAGGATGCCGTCGATGTCCATCTCGTGCAGCACTTGCCCGCGATGGTCGATCGCCTTGCGCGCCAGCGCCTCGAAGCCCGCCGTCCGCGCCTCGGTCTCGGCGCGGCCGTGCGTCTCGATCACGCCGATCACCACGTCCTCGCCGGCATCGCGGCGCTGCGCAGCCTCGCTCAGCATCTCGCAGGTCTTGCCAACGCCCGGCGCCGCCCCCAGGAAAACCTTGAGGCGGCCGCGGCGTGCGCCCTCCTGCACCAGATTGCGCAGGAGGGCGTCGGGATCGGGACGGGTTTCGCTCACCGCGTCGTCATGCCCCCTTGCGGGCCGCTTCGTCGAGAGCGAGATTGAGTTGCAGCACGTTCACGCGCGGTTCGCCGAGCACGCCGCCCAGCGGCATCTCGACCGCGGCGCGCACCAGCGCGGCCACCCGATCGGTCGCCATGCCACGCGCCTTCGCCACGCGATCCACCTGGTAAAAAGCCGCCTCGGGGCTGATATGGGGGTCGAGCCCCGAGGCGGAAGTGGTCACGAGATCGGCCGGAACCTTTTGACCGGTCTCGTTGCGCGGGGCGGCGGTATCCTTGGCGAGGCGCTCGGCCAGAACGGCGGAGGCGGGGCCAAGGTTTGATCCGGACGAGGCGCTGGCGTCGTAGCCCGCGCTGCCCGCGGCCGAAGGGCGCGGGTGGAAATAGCCGGGCGCGGCAAAGCCTTGCGCCAGCAGTTCGGAGCCGATGACGGTCCCGTCCCGTGTAACGAGGCTGCCGTTGGCGGCGTGGGGGAAGGCCACCTGGGCCACCCCGGTGACGAGCGCGGGATAGGCCGCGCCCAGGACCAGTGCGAAGCCCAGCGTCATGACGGCGGCGGGGCGCAGGGCGGATGTGACTTGCGACAGCATGGGGCTCATGCCTCCTCAGGCGAGATTGAGGGCGGTGACGGCGAGGTCGATCACCTTGATGCCGATGAAGGGCGCGACCAGGCCGCCCAGGCCATAGATCGCGAGGTTGCGCGCCAGCAGCGATCCTGCCGCCATCGGGCGATAGGTCACGCCCTTGAGCGCCAGCGGCACGAGGGCCGGAATGATCAGCGCGTTGAAGATGATCGCCGAGAGGATCGCGCTCTGCGGGCTGGCCAGCCGCATCAGGTTGAGCGCGCCCAGCCCGGGATAGAGCACCACGAACATCGCGGGGATGATCGCGAAGTACTTGGCGACGTCGTTGGCCACCGAGAACGTCGTCAGCGCGCCGCGCGTCATCAGCAGTTGCTTGCCGAGGCCGACGATCTCGATCAGCTTGGTCGGGTCGCTGTCGAGGTCGACCATGTTGCCGGCCTCGCGCGCGGCCTGCGTGCCGGTATTCATCGCCACGCCGACGTCGGCCTGGGCCAGCGCGGGTGCGTCGTTGGTGCCATCGCCGCACATCGCCACCAGCTTGCCGCCCTGCTGCTCGCGGCGGATCAGCGCCAGCTTGTCCTCGGGAGTCGCCTCGGCGAGGAAGTCGTCGACCCCGGCCTCGGCCGCGATCGCGGCGGCGGTGAGCGGGTTGTCGCCCGTGATCATCACCGTGCGGATGCCCATGGCGTGAAGCTGGGCAAAGCGCTCGCGGATGCCCGCCTTGATCACGTCCTTGAGCGCGATGACACCGAGCAGACGGCCGTTTTCGGCAACGCCCAGCGGCGTCTGCCCGGCGCGGGCGATTTCGTCGGCGATGCGGCGCAGTTCGGCGGCGGCCGCCGTGTCGGCGCTGTCGGGATGGGCGCGCAGCAGCGAGTCGACCGCACCCTTGCGCACCATCCGCCCGCCGGCCTGCACCCCGGAAAGGCGGGTCTGTGCAGTGAACGGAATGATCTCGGCGCCTTCAGGCAGGGTTGCCTGCGCACCATGGGCCTCGCGCGCCAGGACCACGATCGAGCGGCCCTCGGGCGTCTCGTCGGCCAGGCTGGCGAGCAGCGCGGCCTCGGCCAGCGCGGGCATGGCCACCCCCGCCAGGGGACGGAACGCGCAGGCCGCACGGTCGCCTACGGTGATCGTGCCGGTCTTGTCGAGCAGCAGGACGTCGATGTCGCCCGCCGCCTCGACCGCGCGGCCAGACTTCGCCAGCACGTTGAAGCGCACCAGGCGGTCCATGCCGGCAATGCCGATCGCCGAAAGCAGCGCCGCGATCGTGGTCGGGATCAGCGTGATGAGCAGCGCCGCGAGCACCGCGACAGGGACCGAGCCGCCGGCATAGCTGGCGAAGGCCGGGACCGTCGACACCGCGATCAGGAAGATGATGGTCAGGCCCACCAGCAGGATCGTCAGCGCGATCTCGTTGGGGGTCTTCTGCCGCTCGGCACCTTCGACCAGCGCGATCATGCGGTCGAGAAAGCCCTTGCCCGGCTCCTGGGTGACACGCACGCGGATCTCGTCGGAGATGACGCGGGTGCCTGCCGTCACCGCGCTGCGGTCGCCGCCTGCCTCGCGGATGACCGGTGCGCTCTCGCCGGTGATCGCCGCCTCGTTGACGCTGGCAACGCCCGCGATCACTTCGCCGTCGGCGGGGATGAGGTCGCCGGCGGTCACCACCACCTCGTCACCCAGCGCGAGCTGGCCGGCGGGGACGGTGCGGCCGTCGGGCAGCCTGGCCACGAGGTCGCTCTTGGTGGCGCGCAGCGAGGCGGCCTGGGCGCGCCCGCGGCCCTCGGCCAGCGCTTCGGCGAACGTGCCGAACAGCACGGTCAGCCACAGCCAGCCGATCAGCTGGAGCTGGAAGCCGAGCGAGAGGCCGCTGCCACCCACCGCCAGCAGTACGCACAGCAGCAGGGCGACGACGGCGGTGGTGAACAGCACCGGATTGCGGATCAGTTCGCGCGGCGCCAGCTTGCGGAAAGCATCGCGCATCGCGGGCAGGACCAGGTCTGCCGAGAACATCGATTTGGGCGTGGACATGGTGGTCCTCTTTCAGAAGGTCTTGCCGGCCACGAGCGTCACCTGGTCCGCGATCGGACCCAGCGCCAGGGCAGGCAGGAAGGTAAGGCCGCCGAGGATCAGGATCACCCCGACCAGCAGGCCGACCCACAGGCCGCCGGTGGTGGGGAACGAGCCGGAGGTGGCGGGCGTGTGCTTCTTGGCGGCAAGGCTGCCGGCGATGGCGAGCACGGGGACGATCACGAAGAACCGGCCGAGCCACATCGCGGTGCCGAGCAGGCCGTTGTAGAACGGCGTGCCAGCGGTAAGCCCCGCAAAGGCCGAGCCGTTGTTTGCGGTTGCCGAGGTGAAGGCATAGAGGATCTCGCTGAAGCCATGCGGCCCCTTGTTGAGCGGCCCGGCGAGCCCCGCGGGCAGCACGGCGGCCAGCGCGGTAAAGCCCAGGATCGACAGCGGCAGCACGGCGATCGCCAGCACGGCCAGCTTGACCTCGCGCGCCTCGATCTTCTTGCCGACGTATTCGGGGGTGCGACCGACCATCAGCCCGGCCACGAACACCGCGAGCACCGCGAACAGCAGGAAGCCGTAGATGCCCGAGCCGACGCCGCCGATCACGATCTCGCCCAGCTGCATGTTGAACAGCGGGATCATGCCGCCGATCGCGGTGAAGCTGTCATGCATCGCGTTGACCGCGCCGCAGCTGGCCGCGGTGGTGACCGTGGCGAACAGCGCGCTGGCGGCCATGCCGAAGCGGACTTCCTTGCCTTCCATGTTGCCACCCGCAAGGTGGGCATGGGTCAGGGCCGAGACGCCTTGCGCCTCCTGCCAGTAGACGATGCCCGCGCCCGCCACGAAAAGGATCAGCATGGCGGCAAGGATCGCCCAGCCCTGGCGGACATTGCCGACCGCGCGGCCGAAGCACCAGGTCAGCCCGCTGCCGATCGCGAAGATCGAGAGCATCTGGATGAAGTTGGTCAGCGCGGTCGGGTTCTCGAAGGGATGCGCGGAATTGGCGTTGTAGAACCCGCCACCATTGGTGCCGAGCATCTTGATCGCCTCCTGGCTCGCCACGGGACCGAGCACGATCGCCTGCTTTGCGCCTTCGAGCGTGTGCGCGTCGACGAGGCTGGCGAAGGTCTGCGGCACGCCACAGGCAACGAGGAACAGCGCATAGACCACGCTCAGCGGCAGCAGCAGGTAAAGCGTGACGCGCGTGCAGTCGGCCCAGAAATTGCCGACCGTCCCGCTCTCGTGCCGGGCGAAGCCGCGGAACAGCGCGAAGGCGATGGCGATGCCGGTGGCGGCGGACAGGAAGTTGTGGATCGTCAGCCCGACCATCTGGCTGAAGTTGGAAAGCACCACCTCGCCCGCGTACCACTGCCAGTTGGTGTTGGTGACGAAGGAGACGGCGGTGTTCATCGCGCCGTCCGCACCCAGCCCGGCAAGCCCGCGCGGGTTCATCGGCAGCACGCCCTGAAGGCGCAGGATCGCATAGGTGAACAGCGTCAGCGCGACCTGGAAGACCAGCATGTGGACGGCGTAGGACAGCCAGCCCTGCTCCTTGGCCGGGTCGATGCCCGCAGCCTTGTAGAAGCCGCGCTCGACCGGGCCGAGCACGCGATGCAGCGGCGTCGAGCGTCCCTCGAACAAGGCGAAAAGCCAGGCGCCGATCGGCCTGGCGACGAGTGCGACGAGCGCGGTGAAGGCGAGGATCAGGCCCCAGCCAGACAGGGTCATGACGATGATTCCCTAGAACTTTTCAGGCCGCAACAGCGCGACCAGCAGATAGGCGAGCAGGCCCAGCGCGGTGAGCGCGGCCAGCGTGAGCGGAAGGGTCATGGACGGGTTCCTTCGGCGTTGGTCAGGCTTTGGCCGCGAGGCGCAGGAACGCGAGGGTCAGCAGCACGAGGCCCGCCAGCACGGCGAGCCAGACGAGATCGGTCACGCGACATCTCCGGGTGATGAAGGGTGGAAGGCGGGAGGGAGGGGCATGGCGCGCAAGGACCGCGCGCTCATTGCAGCGGACGCGGCGGGCGCGGCGCCGGGCGCAGCAGCGCACTGCCCGCGACCACCAGCGCCAGGCCGCCCCACAGCATCAGCAGCGCCAGCAGCGCCGCGCCAAGGTCGGCCGGGCTCCCCGCAAACCGCATCCAGGCCTGCTGGCAACGGCACAGCGCCATCCCCAGCGCCAGTGCCCCGACCAGGGCAAGCATCCCCGCCCCGCGCAGGACGGGATCGGCGTGGCGACCAAGGCTATCGATAAACCGGGACATCGAGCGATTCTCCTGCCGGATTGGCAGGCTCGCTGGTGCGCCCGACGGGCGTTAAGCTTCCAGATGAAGATGCGCGGCCCGGCGTAAGGATCGCGTAAAGGCGGGCGCGCGGATCACGCGGCATTGCACGCCTTGCACAAAGGGCGGCGTGTCAGGATCCGGCAAACGTAAGGAAATGGTGCACCCGACAGGATTCGAACCTGTGGCCTCTGCCTTCGGAGGGCAGCGCTCTATCCAGCTGAGCTACGGGTGCCGGAAAGGGCGCACTAGCAGTGCGATCCGACGCTTGCCAGCGGTTTTTGACGCTGCGCCTGCGCTTTACGCGTTCGCGTTTCGTTCTTAAGATGCTGATATGACCGAATCGCTCGAGACCGCTGCCCTGCCCCCCTGCCCGGACGACACGCTGTTCACGCGCGAGGCACTGGCAGTGGCGCGGGGGATCGGGCGGCTCTTTGCGCGCAACGACATCTGGTGCCTGCCCGAGATGCCCCTGCGCAACGGCCGCCGCGCCGATCTCATGGGCATCGATGCCAAGGGGCGGGTGGTGATCGTCGAGATCAAGGTTTCCCGCGCCGACCTGCTCGGCGATGCCAAGTGGACCGAATACCTCGACCATTGCGACCGGTTCTACTGGGGCCTGGCACCGCATCTCGATCGCGCCGTGCTCGAGACCGCGGCGTTCCTGCCGGACTCTTGCGGCATCATCGTCGCCGACGGCTACGATGCGGAGATCCTGCGCCCGGCGCCCAGCCTTCCGCTCGCCACGGCGCGGCGCAAGGTCGAGGTTGAGCGGCTCGCCCGCACTTCGCTGCGCCGGCAGGTCGTGGCCTGCGACCCCGCCTGCGCCACCTGGGGCACGCGCGAGGGCTGAGCGCCCTCAGGCGAGGTACGGTGTCACCACCGCGCTCGCCCGGTCCACCCAGGCCTGCTTTTCGCCGACCGGGGCGACGTAGTCGATCGCCGCGGCGGCCGCGTCCCACCCCGCGCGGCGCGCGATCATCCAGGCGGCGAGGTACTGCGAGGCGAGGCAGCCGCCGGCCGTGGCCACATTGCCGTGGGCGACGAACGGCGCATCCAGCACCGCCACGCCCGCTTCCACCACCCACGGCTTGGTGGTCATGTCGGTACAGGCCGGAAGGTCGCCGACCAGCCCCAGCCTGGCGAGCAGCAACGTGCCCGAGCACTGCGCGCCGATCAGCTGGCGCGCAGGGTCGAGCCGGATCTGTTGCAGCAGGCTATCGTCCGCCGCGAATTCGCGCGTGCGTATGCCGCTGCCGATCAGCACCATGTCCGCTTCGGCCGCGAAGGTGAGCGGCTTCTGTGCCTCGATCGCAACGCCGTTCATCGAGGTGACGCGCGGCGTCGGCGCGGTGATGTGGGCCATCCATCCGCGGGGCCGCAGGCGATTGAGGATGGCGGCAGCGATGAACGAGTCGAGTTCATTGAACCCGTCGAAGGTGAGGACCGCGATCTGCATCGTTGCAGGCTACCAGTCGGCCGGCGATGCGTCATCACGTCAAAACATCGCCGAAACCCACGAAAAACCCCGCCGGAAGCACCGGCGGGGTCGTTCGTGTCAGCCAAAGGCGTTGAGGATCAGTCCTCGTCACCCTTGATCAGGTAGTCCGCGGCATCCGCATCGGTGCCGTGGGTTTCACCCTCGACCATCGCCAGCGGATCGTCGCCGATCGCCGCTTCGGGGCCCTGCGCCAGTTCGGCGGCATGCTCTTCGGCAGCGGTACGCGGCGCGATCAGCGACTCCTGGAGACGACGGTTGGCGGCGCGCAGGGCGGCGTCGCGGCTGTTGGCCGCCACGCGCATCCGGTTCATGCCCGCGCCGGTGCCGGCGGGGATGAGACGGCCGACGATGACGTTCTCTTTGAGGCCGATCAGGCTGTCGCGCTTTCCTTCGACCGCCGCCTGCGTGAGCACGCGGGTGGTTTCCTGGAACGACGCGGCCGAGATGAACGAACGCGTCTGCAGCGAGGCCTTGGTGATCCCGAGCAGGACCGGCTTGCCTTCGGCCGGCACTTGGCCAGCGGTGAGGCGCGCGTTGGTCTCGTTCATTTCCTCGAGGTCGACCTGTTCGCCCGGCAGCAGGGTGGTGTCGCCACCGTTGGTGATCTCCACCTTCTGCAGCATCTGGCGAACGATCACCTCAATGTGCTTGTCGTTGATCTTCACGCCCTGCAAGCGGTAGACTTCCTGGATTTCCGCCACGAGGTATTCCGCCAGGGCCTCGACGCCGAGAACCTCGAGGATGTCGTGCGGATCGGGCGAGCCGGAGATCAGGTTGTCGCCCTTCTTGACGTAGTCGCCTTCCTGGACGTCGATCACCTTGGACTTGGGGATCAGGTACTCGACCGGTTCACCCTCTTCCGGGATGATCGCGATCTTGCGCTTGGCCTTGTAGTCGCGGACGAACTCGATGCGGCCCGAGACCTTGGCGATGACCGCGTTGTCCTTGGGCTTGCGCGCCTCGAACAGCTCGGCAACGCGCGGCAGACCACCGGTGATGTCGCGGGTCTTGGCGGCTTCGCGGCTGGCGCGGGCCAGCACGTCACCGGCGGCGACTTCCTGGCCATCCTCGACCGACAGGGTGGTGCCCGGCGCCATCAGGTAGCGCGCGGTTTCACCCGAGGCATCGTCGAGCAGGGTCAGGCGCGGACGCAGGTCTTCCTTCTTCGCGCGGCCACCGGCACGGTTTTCGGTGACGACGCGCTGGGCGATGCCCGTCGCTTCGTCGACCTGCTCCGTCAGGGTGCGGCCGTCGATGAGGTCCTGGTAGCGCACGATACCCGGCTTTTCGGTGATGACCGGCAGCGTGAACGGGTCCCACTCGGCCAGGCGCTGGCCCTGGGCCACCGTCGCACCGTTTTCGTGCAGCAGGTGGGTACCATAGGGCACGCGGTGCATGGCGCGCTCGCGACCATCGGTGTCGATGATCACGATCTCGCCATTGCGGGCGAGCGACAGGCGGCGGCCGCGGCTATCCGTGATGGTCGGAATATCACGATAGTGCACGGTACCGTCGCAGATCGATTCGAGGTGCGACTGTTCGTTGACCTGCGCCGCGCCACCGATGTGGAACGTACGCATGGTCAGCTGCGTGCCGGGCTCGCCGATCGACTGGGCCGCGATGACGCCAACCGCTTCGCCGATGTTCACCGGGGTACCGCGGGCAAGGTCACGACCGTAGCAGGTTCCGCAGACGCCCTGCGGCGCCTCGCAGATCAGCGGCGAGCGGATGCGCGCCGACTGCACGCCGGCCGCCTCGATCCGCGCCACGGCGGCTTCGTCGAGCAGCATGCCCTTTTCGCAGATCACCGCACCGGTCTTGGCCTCGACCATGTCCTCGGCGAGGGTACGGCCGAGGATGCGCTCGCCGAGCGAGGCGATCGTCGAACCGCCCTGCACGATCGCGCGCATTTCCAGCGCCCGCTCGGTGCCGCAGTCGATCGTCGTCACCACGCAGTCCTGCGACACGTCGACCAGACGGCGGGTCAGGTAACCCGAGTTCGCCGTCTTGAGCGCGGTGTCGGCCAGACCCTTGCGGGCGCCGTGCGTCGAGTTGAAGTATTCAAGGACGGTCAGGCCTTCCTTGAAGTTCGAGATGATCGGCGTTTCGATGATCTCACCCGACGGCTTGGCCATGAGGCCGCGCATACCCGCCAGCTGCTTCATCTGGGTCGGCGAACCACGCGCGCCCGAGTGGCTCATCATGTAGATCGAGTTGACCGGCTTCTCGCGGCCCGCCTCGTCGCTCGGCGTCGCACGGATCTCGTCCATCATGGCGGCCGCGACCTGGTCGCCGCAACGGCTCCAGGCGTCGATCACCTTGTTGTACTTCTCCTGCTGCGTGATCAGGCCGTCCTGGTACTGCTGCTCGTAGTCCGCGACCAGTTCCTTGGTCTCGGCGACGAACGCGTCCTTGGTGGCCGGGATGATCATGTCGTCCTTGCCGAACGAGATGCCCGCCCTGAACGCGTTGCGGAAGCCCAGGCTCATGATCGCGTCGGCGAAAAGGACAGTCTCCTTCTGGCCGGTGTGGCGATAGACCTGGTCGATGACGTCGGCGATTTCCTTCTTGGTGAGCAGGCGGTTGACCAGCTCGAAGGGAACCGTGTGGCTCTTGGGGAGGCACTCGCCGATGAGCATGCGGCCCGGCGTCGTCTCGTAGCGCTTGAGGTAGGTCTTGCCGTCCTCGTCGGTCTGCGGAACGCGCGCCACGATCTTGGAGTGCATGGTGACGGCCCCGGCGAATAGCGCCTGGTGCACTTCGGCCATGTCGGCCAGCAGCATGCCTTCGCCCGGCTCGCCCTTGCGGTCCATCGACAGGTAGTAAAGACCCAGCACCATGTCCTGCGAGGGCACGATGATCGGCTTGCCGTTGGCGGGCGAGAGGATGTTGTTGGTCGACATCATCAGCACGCGCGCTTCGAGCTGGGCTTCCAGCGAAAGCGGCACGTGGACGGCCATCTGGTCACCGTCGAAGTCGGCGTTGAAAGCCGAGCAGACGAGCGGGTGCAGCTGGATCGCCTTGCCCTCGATCAGGACGGGCTCGAACGCCTGGATGCCGAGACGGTGCAGCGTCGGTGCGCGGTTCAGCATCACCGGGTGCTCGCGGATCACCTCGTCGAGGATGTCCCAGACTTCCTTGCGTTCCTTCTCGACCCACTTCTTGGCCTGCTTCAGGGTCATCGACAGACCCTTGGCATCGAGGCGGGCGTAGATGAACGGCTTGAACAGCTCGAGCGCCATCTTCTTGGGCAGGCCGCACTGGTGCAGCTTGAGCTCGGGACCGGTCACGATGACCGAACGGCCCGAATAGTCGACGCGCTTGCCGAGCAGGTTCTGGCGGAAGCGGCCCTGCTTGCCCTTGAGCATGTCGGACAGCGACTTGAGCGGACGCTTGTTGGCGCCGGTGATGACGCGGCCACGGCGGCCGTTGTCGAACAGCGCGTCGACCGCTTCCTGCAGCATGCGCTTTTCGTTGCGCACGATGATGTCGGGCGCGCGCAGCTCGATCAGGCGCTTGAGGCGGTTGTTGCGGTTGATGACGCGACGATAGAGGTCGTTGAGGTCCGAGGTCGCGAAGCGGCCGCCGTCGAGCGGCACCAGCGGGCGCAGTTCGGGCGGGATGACCGGCACGACGTCGAGGATCATCCACTCCGGACGGTTGCCCGAATCGATGAACGATTCGACGACCTTGAGGCGCTTGATGATCTTCTTGGGCTTCAGCTCGGACTTGGTCTCGGACAGCTCCTTGAGCAGGTCCTCACGCTCCTGGACCATGTCGAGGTCCATGAGCATGTGCTTGACCGCCTCGGCGCCGATCCCGGCCGAGAACGCGTCCTCGCCGTATTCGTCCTGCGCGTCGAGCAGTTCGTCCTCGGTCAGCAGCTGGTAGCGCTCGAGCGGGGTGATGCCCGGCTCGATGACCACGTAGCTTTCGAAGTAGAGGATGCGCTCGAGCTGCTTGAGCTGCATGTCGAGCAGCAGGCCGATGCGCGAGGGCAGCGACTTGAGGAACCAGATGTGCGCGACGGGCGCGGCCAGCTCGATGTGGCCCATGCGCTCGCGACGCACCTTGGTCACGGTCACTTCGACGCCGCACTTTTCGCAGACGACGCCCTTGTACTTCATGCGCTTGTACTTGCCGCACAGGCACTCGTAGTCCTTCACGGGACCGAAGATGCGGGCGCAGAACAGGCCGTCACGCTCGGGCTTGAACGTGCGGTAGTTGATCGTTTCCGGCTTCTTGATTTCGCCGAACGACCAGCTGCGGATGCGCTCGGGCGAGGCCAGACCGATCTGGATCTGGTCGAAGGTTTCCGGCTTGGGCAGCTGGTTGGTGAATTTGGTCAGGTCGTTCATTGCGTGTTCCTCACTGGGAGGGAAATCCTGTGCGGGCGTCTGGCCGGGGCCGGCGGCGGCAGGGCACAAACCCCGCCGCCGACACGGACCGGCTTATTCGGCTGCCTCGGCCAGCCCTTCGTCGTCGTCCTTCTCGTCGAGCGACGAGAGTTCGACGTTGAGGCCGAGCGAGCGCATTTCCTTCACGAGCACGTTGAAGCTTTCGGGAATGCCGGCCTCGAAGGTGTCGTCACCCTTGACGATCGCCTCGTAGACCTTGGTACGGCCGACGACGTCGTCCGACTTGACCGTGAGCATTTCCTGCAGCGTGTAGGCGGCGCCGTAGGCCTGGAGCGCCCAGACCTCCATTTCGCCGAAGCGCTGGCCACCGAACTGCGCCTTACCGCCCAGCGGCTGCTGGGTGACGAGGCTGTAGGGACCGATCGAACGCGCGTGGATCTTGTCGTCGACAAGGTGGTGCAGCTTGAGCACATACTTGCAGCCGACGGTCACCTTGCGGTCGAACGCCTCGCCGGTGCGCCCGTCGAAGAGCGTCACCTGGCCCGATTCGTCGAGACCCGCCTTGCGCAGCATCGCCGACACGTCGGCCTCGACCGCGCCGTCGAACACCGGCGAGCCCATCGGCACGCCGTGGCGCACGTTCTGAGCCAGCTCGACGATTTCGGCATCGCTGCGGGCCTTCAGTTCCTCGACGTAGTTGTCGCCATAGATGTCGATCAGCAGATCGCGCACCGCGGCCGGCGGTTCGCCTGCCTCGGGGTTCGGGTTGGCTTCGCGCCAGGCATCGAGCGCCGCACCGATCTTGTGGCCGAGGCCGCGCGCGGCCCAGCCGAGGTGCGTCTCGAAGATCTGACCGACGTTCATGCGCGAGGGCACGCCCAGCGGGTTGAGCACGAAGTCGACCGGGGTCCCGTCCTCGAGGAAGGGCATGTCTTCCTGCGGCAGGATGCGGCTGATGATGCCCTTGTTGCCGTGACGGCCGGCCATCTTGTCGCCTGGCTGCAGCTTGCGCTTCACCGCCACGAAGACCTTGACCATCTTGAGCACGCCCGGGGCGAGTTCGTCACCGCGCTCGAGCTTTTCCTTGCGGTCCTCGAACTTCTCCTGGATCGCCTTGATCGCGGTGTCGTACTGGCCCTTGGTCGCTTCCAGCTGCTGCTGGCGCGCATCGTCGGCCACCGCGAACTTCCACCATTCGTGACGCTCGACATCGGCGAGCAGCTGCTCGTCGATCTCGACGCCCTTCTTGATGCCCTTGGGCGCCGCTGCCGACACCTGGCCGAGCAGCATGTCCTTGAGGCGGTTGAAGGTCGCGCGGTTGAGGATCGCGCGCTCGTCCTCGCGGTCCTTGGCGAGGCGTTCGATTTCCTCGTTCTGGATGGCGCGGGTACGGTCGTCGATCTCGATGCCGTGGCGGTTGAAGGTGCGCACGTCGACGATCGTGCCGCTGACGCCCGGGGGCAGGCGCAGCGAGGTGTCGCGCACGTCGCTGGCCTTTTCGCCGAAGATCGCGCGCAGCAGCTTTTCTTCCGGCGTCATCGGCGATTCGCCCTTGGGCGTGATCTTGCCGACGAGGATGTCACCGGGGTGCACTTCGGCGCCGACGTAGACGATGCCCGCCTCGTCGAGGTTGCGCAGGGCTTCCTCGCCGACGTTGGGGATGTCGCGGGTGATGTCCTCGGGCCCGAGCTTGGTGTCGCGGGCCATGACCTCGAATTCCTCGATGTGGATCGAGGTGAAGACGTCTTCCTTGACGATACGCTCGCTGATGAGGATCGAGTCTTCGTAGTTGTAGCCGTTCCAGGGCATGAACGCGACGAGCACGTTGCGGCCCAGCGCCAGCTCGCCGAGTTCGGTCGAGGGACCGTCGGCCAGCACGTCGCCCTGCTCGACCACGTCGCCCACGGCCACCAGCGGACGCTGGTTGATGCAGGTCGACTGGTTCGAACGCTCGAACTTCTGGAGCGTGTAGATGTCGACGCCCGACTTGCCGGGTTCGACGTCACCGGTCACGCGGATCACGATGCGGCTGGCGTCGACCTGGTCGACGATGCCGCCGCGCAGCGCGGCGATCGCGGCGCCCGAATCGCGCGCCACGGTCTCTTCCATGCCGGTGCCCACGAACGGCGCGTCGGCCTTGACCAGCGGCACCGCCTGGCGCTGCATGTTCGAGCCCATCAGTGCGCGGTTGGCGTCGTCGTTTTCCAGGAACGGAATGAGCGAGGCGGCCACCGAGACGAGCTGCTTGGGACTGACGTCCATCAGCGTCACGGTTTCGCGCGGCGCCATGACGAATTCGCCGTTCTGGCGGGCCGAGACCAGTTCTTCGACGAACGAGCCGTCATCGTTGGTCGCGGCCGAAGCCTGCGCCACCGTGTGCTTCTGCTCTTCCATGGCCGAGAGGTAGACCACCTCGGACGAGACCTTGCCGTCGAGCACCTTGCGGTACGGCGTCTCGATGAAGCCGTACTTGTTGACGCGGGCGAAGGTCGACAGCGAGTTGATCAGACCGATGTTCGGGCCTTCGGGCGTTTCGATCGGGCAGATGCGGCCGTAGTGCGTGGGATGCACGTCGCGGACTTCGAAGCCCGCGCGCTCGCGCGTCAGACCGCCCGGCCCGAGGGCCGAGACGCGGCGCTTGTGCGTCACTTCCGACAGCGGGTTGGTCTGGTCCATGAACTGCGACAGCTGCGACGAGCCGAAGAATTCACGCACCGCGGCCACCGCCGGCTTGGCGTTGATGAGGTCGTTAGGCATGACGGTCGACACGTCGACCGAGCTCATGCGCTCCTTGACCGCACGCTCCATGCGCAGCAGGCCGACGCGGTACTGGTTTTCCAGCAGCTCGCCTACCGAACGCACGCGACGGTTGCCGAGGTTGTCGATGTCGTCGACTTCGCCCTTGCCGTCCTTGAGGTTCACCAGCTCCTTGACCACGGCGAGGATGTCCTCGGTGCGCAGCGTGGTGATCGTGTCCGGGCAATCGAGGCCGAGACGCATATTGAGCTTGACGCGACCCACGGCCGAGAGGTCGTAGCGGTCGGCGTCGAAGAACAGACCGTCGAACAGCGCTTCGGCGGTCTCGCGCGTCGGCGGCTCGCCGGGGCGCATGACGCGATAGATGTCGGCCAGGGCGTGGTCGCGGTCCTCGGCCTTGTCGGCCTTCATGGTGTTGCGGATCCACGGACCGGTGCCGACGTGGTCGATGTCGAGCAGGTCGAGCTGGTCGACGCCGGCGCGATCGAGCGCGTCGAGGTTCTCGGGGCTGACTTCGTCGCCGGCCTCGATCCAGATGCGGCCGGTCGACTCGTCGATCAGGTCCTTGGCGCCATAGCGGCCGAAGATTTCCTCGGTCGGGATGAGCAGCGAGGCGAGACCGTCCTTGGCCGCCTTGTTGGCAGCGCGCGGGCTGATCTTCTGGCCGGCGGGGAACACGACTTCACCCGAGGCGGCATCGACGATGTCGAACGCCGGCTTGGCGCCGCGCCACTGGTCGAGCACGAAGGGCACCTTCCAGCCGCCCTCGGCACGAACCCAGGTCACCTTGTTGTAGAAGTGGTCGAGGATCTGCTCGCCGTTGAGGCCCAGGGCATAGAGCAGCGCGGTGACCGGCAGCTTGCGCTTGCGGTCGATACGCACGTTGACGATGTCCTTGGCGTCGAACTCGAAGTCCAGCCACGAGCCGCGGTACGGAATGACGCGCGCGGCGAACAGGTACTTGCCCGAGGAGTGGGTCTTGCCCCGGTCATGGTCGAACAGGACGCCCGGCGAACGGTGCATCTGCGACACGATCACGCGCTCGGTGCCGTTGATGATGAAGGTGCCGTTGTCGGTCATGAGCGGGATGTCGCCCATGTAGACGTCCTGCTCCTTGATATCGATGAGGCTCTTGGTCTCGGTCTCGGCGTCCACTTCGAACGTCGCGAGCTTGAGCGTCACCTTCATCGGCGCGGCGTACGTGATGCCGCGCTGGCGGCATTCGTTCACGTCGTACTTGGGCGCCTCGAGGACGTAGCCATCGCGCTCCTTGATGTCGAGCGAAGCGGTGCCGGCGAAGTCCTGGATCGGGAACACCGAGCGCAGGGTCTTCTCGAGGCCCGAAACGTAGCCGGTGGCAGGATCGGAGCGGAGGAACTGCTCGTACGATTCGCGCTGAACCTCGATCAGGTTCGGCATCTGCACGACTTCGTGAATGTCACCGAAGATCTTGCGGATGCGCTTCTTCACGCCGGGGCGTTGCGGGGCCTTGGTCGCCATGGAGATGCGTGCCTCTTTGCTCTAGTCGGGCCGGTCGAAACCGGCGGAAATCTGCCATGCGCGGCGAATGGCACGACAACACGCAAACAAGGCCGCATGGCACAAGGACACCCTTTCGGATGCCGCTGGCCCGCAGCCTTTCGCGTGACGTCGGTCCCTCCTGCTTCCTTCCGACGGCCAGCCCCCGCGCATGGGACAGCCTTGCTCGAAGCAGGTGGTATGGGCAGGCATATAGGCGATGCCCCCCAGATTGTCAAAGGGAGGTCCCAGACCATGCGGCGCAGCGGTCGCGCGTTCAGCCCATCGCGAAGGCCAGCGCCAGCGCGGCGGTGTTGCCCAGCGCGTGCGCCAGCATCGCCGCCGGCACGCCGATCCGCATGCGCAGGTAGCCAAAGACCATACCCGCCCACAGCTGCGGCAGCACCATCGGCACCAACGCCGGGGTGATGCGCGGATAATTGCCGAGGTGGAACAGCGCGAAGATCACCGCGCTCACCCAGAACAGCACCGGGAAAGCGCGCTTTAACCAGGCTGGGGTCGACCGCCGTCGCAGGGTCAGCCAGCCCGCTGCCCCGCCGAGCACACCCGCCAGCAGCGCCGCCAGCGCCAGCGGGTGCACGGCGCCATCGCGCACCGCCCATAGCGCCGCCGCCGCCAGCACGAAGCCGCCTAGCAGCGCCAGCGCGCGCGGCCGCCCGGTCAGCCAGCCCCGGAAGACGATCTCCTCGGCAATCGGAGCCACCAGCCCGACCAGTGGAAACAACAACGCGGGCGGCACTTTGCCGAAGGCCTCGGGCGCGGGCAGGCCCATGGCTTGCTGCCACAGGTGCAGCAGCCCCGCGATCACCACCAGCCCGGCGAGATAGGCCAGCGTTGCGGCGCGCCACAGGCCCCAGCTTCCGGGCGCCGCCAGCCCGGCCGGCTGCATCCAGCGCGGGCGGCGTAGGAAGGCGAACAGCGGCTGGACGGCGTCTGGAAAGTCTCGGATCATGGGGGCCAAGCTAGCGCGAGAGCCGTTAACGCCGCGTGTTGGCCTGGGCACAGGCCAGCCGCCACAGGAGTTCGACGCGCCGAGATTGCCGTTTTGCCACGCTTGGGCTAGGGGCTGCGGCCATTCACCATCCCATCAGCCGCAAGAAGCAGACCCATGGCAGGCCATTCCAAATTCAAGAACATCATGCATCGCAAGGGCGCGCAGGATAAAAAGCGCTCTGCCATGTTCTCCAAGCTCAGCCGCGAAATCACCGTGGCAGCCAAGATGGGCATGCCCGATCCCGACATGAACCCGCGCCTGCGCGCCGCGATCAACGCGGCCAAGGCGCAGTCGATGCCCAAGGACAACATCCAGCGCGCGGTCGACAAGGCCAGCAAGGGCGACGGCGAGAACTACGAGGAAGTGCGCTACGAGGGCTATGGCCCGGGCGGCGTGGCGATCATCGTCGAGGCGCTGACCGACAACCGCAACCGCACCGCCACCAACGTGCGCACCGCCTTCGCCAAGAACGGCGGCAACCTCGGCGCATCCGGCGCGGTGAGCCACGGCTTCGAGCGCCTCGGCCTGATCGAGTACCCCGCCACCGTCGGTGACGAGGAAAAGGTCCTCGAGGCCGCGATCGAGGCCGGCGCCGACGACGTGGAATCGGACGAGGACGCGCACCAGATCTGGACCGCGATCGACAACCTCCACCCCGTCAGCCGCGAGCTGGAAAAGGTGCTGGGCGAGGCCGAAGCGGTCAAGCTGGCGTGGAAGCCCAGCCTCAAGACCACCGTCTCGGCCGATGATGCGGCGACGCTGCTCAAGCTGATCGACGTGCTCGACGACGACGACGACGTGCAGACCGTCTGGGGCAACTACGAGATCCCCGACGACGTCATGGAAAAGCTGGGCTGATCGGAATGCTGCGCGAGGGCTGGCGCGCGCGTTACCCCTCCGTCAGCCGCTGCGCGTCTGCCACCTCCCCATTGCATGGGGAGGACCTCCATCCTCCCTGCCGCAGGCGAGGAGGGGGACCGCGCGCGCAACGCGTGGTGGAGGGGCTTATCCACGTGATGACCGGACCCTCCGCATGATCATCCTCGGCGTCGATCCCGGCCTCACCTGCACCGGCTGGGGCGTGGTGGCCAAGTCGGGCAGCCGGTTGAGCCATGTCGCCAACGGGCAGATCCGCACCAATGCCAAGGCGACGATGGCCGAGCGGCTGGTCGAACTGGACGCGGCGCTGACCGACGTGATCCTCACCCATCGCCCCGATCGCGGCGCGGTCGAGGAGGTCTTCGTCAACGTGAACCCGCAGTCGACGCTCAAGCTCGGCCAGGCGCGCGGCGTCGCCATGCTCAGCCTTGCACGCTCGGGCATGCCGGTGGCCGAATATCCGACCAAGGTCATCAAGAAGGCGCTGGTCGGCACGGGCGGCGCCGAAAAGCAGCAGATCCAGCACATGCTCAAGATCCTGCTTCCCGGCGTGATACTCGCGGGCGAAGACGCCTCCGACGCGCTGGCCGTGGCGATCACGCACGCCAACATGCTGGGCAGCCACCGCTAGGTTGTACATCTGCCCTCACGGGCTGGCCGGGAACATCGCACCGGGCACGGCGTAAGGGACGCCATGACCAGCACCCGCAGCGACACCGACTGGATGGCCGAGGCCATCGCCCTCGCCATCCGCGAGAAGGGCACCGATCCGGCCAATACTCCGATCGCCGCGCTGGTCGTGCGCGATGGGCAGCTCGTGGCCAGCGGCGTCAACCGCACCGCCGAATGCTGCGACGCGACCGCCCATGCCGAGATCGTCGCCCTGCGCGCCGCCGGCCAGGCCGTGGGTGACATGAAGGTCGAAGGTGCAACGCTTTATTCCACCCTCCAGCCCTGCGGCATGTGCACCATGGCCTCGATCTGGGCAGGCGTGACACGCGTGGTCTTCGGCGCCGGGCGCGACGACGTGCACAAGATGTATTTCGAGGACCGCCACCTCGACACCGTCGACTTCATCCGCGACGCCTTCAAGGACGACCTGACGCTTGACGGCGGCGTGAATGCGGCGGAGTGCGCCAGGCTCTATTTCGGCCCCGACGACGACGTACCCGAGGACCAGCAGGCCAATATCTGACGCCGGCGTTGCAGAGGCCAAAGTTCCCTGCCATAGGGAACAAACCATGATCGCCAAGCTTACCGGCATTCTCGACGACACCGGCCCGGATTGGGCGATCATCGACGTCAACGGCGTCGGTTACCTCGTGCAGTGTTCGGCCAAGACGCTGAGCCACCTCGGCGTGCGCGGCGACAAGGTCGTGATTCACACCGAGATGCAGGTGAGCGAGACCGACCAGCGCCTGATCGGCTTCGCCAGCGCCGGCGAGCGTGCGTGGTTCCGGTTGCTGACGGCCGTGCAGGGCGTCGGCTCCAAGGTCGCGCTGGCGATCCTCTCGGCACTGTCTGCGGACGAGCTGCAGCGCGCCTGCGCCGGCGGCGATGCCGCGATGGTCGCACGCGCCAACGGCGTCGGCCCCAAGCTCGCCAGCCGCATCGTCAACGAACTCAAGGACAAGGCCGGCGGCCTCGCCGGGCTGTCCGGGGGACTCGGCATCGCCGCCGAAGCCGGCATCCCCCTCCCCGCCGGCTCGGCCAGCGCCGACGCGATCTCCGCACTGCAGAACCTCGGTTTCAAGCCCGCACTCGCCAGCAGCGCCGTAGCCTTCGCGGTCAAGGAACTGGGCGAGGATGCCGGCCTGAACGACCTGGTGCGCGTGGCACTCAAGCGGGCGACCGGGTGATGCGCGCGCCTCGGGACGACGGTGCGCGCGAGAGCGGGGCTGCACACTACAACCCCGTCACCCTGAACTCGGTTCAGGGTCCAGCTCTCGCCCTGCCCCGCCGCCCGCTGGCGTCAGCCTCCCAGGCCGCACCGTGGCGCATGACCGCGCGGTCCGTGCAGGCGGCCCGCTGGATCCCGAACCGAGTTCGGGATGACGGTGGTCTAGACGGTGCGGGAGAATGCGAGGCTGCACCGGGGCACATGACCGCACCCTCCGTGCGGTCGGCCCGCTGGATCCCGAAACAAGTTCGGGATGACGGTGGACGTGACGGTGCGGGAGAATTCGACGCTGCACCCCACACCCTTGTCACCCTGAACTTGGTTCAGGGCCCACCCCTCGCCCTGCCCCGCCGTCAACCAGCATCAACCGCCACGCCCGCATCGCCATCGAGCCACCCCTCAACGAACCGGCGGCAATGGCGGGAAGTCGAGGTCGACCGCCAGATCGCGCCAATCGGGATTGGCCGCCTGGATCAGGTTGATCTTCCAGTCCCGGCGCCATGCCTTGAGCTGCTTCTCGCGGGCGATCGCGTGGGCCATGTCGCCAAAGCGCTCGAAATGGACCAGCCGCTGGACCGCGTACCGCGTGGTGAAGCCGCCAGTCGCGCCCTCGCGGTGCTGGCCGATGCGTCGCTGCAGTGCGGACGTTACGCCGACGCAGAGCGTGCCGCGCACGGCGCTGGCCATGATGTAAACGCAAGGGTGCCGTTCCGGGCTCACTCTCCTCGCATTGCCAGCCGACGGACGCCGCGACCATTCCCGGTTGCCGCCGATATGGCACGACCGCATCAGGCCCGACCATGACCGACAATCCGCTCCTTTCCGCCAAGGCCCAGGCCGAGGACCTCGATGCCGCCCTGCGGCCCAAGACGCTGGCCGAGTTCGTCGGCCAGGAGGCCGCGCGCGAGAACCTCAAGATCTTCATCGAGAGCGCCAAGCAGCGGCGCGAGGCGATGGACCACGTGCTGTTCTTCGGGCCGCCGGGCCTGGGCAAGACCACGCTGGCCCATATCATCGCCCGCGAACTGGGGGTGAGCTTTCGTGCGACCTCCGGCCCGGTGATCGCCAAGGCCGGAGACCTGGCCGCGCTGCTCACCAATCTCGAATCCGGCGACGTCCTGTTCATCGACGAGATCCACCGCCTCAATCCGGTGGTCGAGGAAGTGCTCTACCCGGCGATGGAGGACCGCGCGCTCGACCTCATCATCGGCGAGGGGCCGTCGGCGCGCTCGGTGCGGATCGATCTGCCGCCCTTCACGCTGATCGGCGCCACGACCCGGCAGGGCCTGCTGCAGACGCCGCTGCGCGACCGTTTCGGCATCCCGGTGCGGCTGCAGTTCTATACCGTGGCCGAGCTGGAACGCGTGGTCGTGCGCGGTGCGACGCTGTTGGGCGTGCCGATCGACGCCGAGGGCGCGCACGAGATCGCGCGGCGCGCCCGCGGCACGCCGCGCGTGGCCGGGCGCCTGTTGCGCCGGGTGCGCGATTTCGCGCTGGTGATGGGCGACGGGGCGATCTCGCGCGCGCTCGCCGATCAGGCACTGACCCGGCTTGAGGTCGATTCGCTGGGGCTGGACCTGCAGGACCGCCGCTACCTCATGATGATCGCCGACATCTACAAGGGCGGCCCGGTGGGCGTGGAGACGCTCGCGGCCGGCCTGTCGGAGCCGCGCGACACGATCGAGGAAGTGATCGAGCCCTATCTCATCCAGCTGGGCCTGGTGGCGCGCACCGCGCGCGGCCGCTGCCTCAACGATCGCGGCTGGCAGCACTTGGGAATCACCCCGCCGAGCGGCCAGGCCATCGGCACCCTGCCCGGCCTGTTCAGTTCGGGAATCGATGTGGATTCGGCCGACGAGGACGCCTGATCCCGCCGCGCACCGCGTGCAATGGCGCCGAACCTGTCGGAATCCGCTACAGTCGCGCGACCGAGAGTTTCAGTTTGGGACATAGTGAACGCATGAGGCCTGCCCGTTGCGATATTTTGCGCGCCGGCGGGCGGAATCCTGGTTAACGCGATGGACGCTGCGGCGATGATCTGCGTTTGTCAGGACAGGGAGACCCCGTGGCAGCGACCTGTTAAGCGATTGCTGGTAGGTCCACCGCAAATCCTGCGGTCTCCGCGGTAACGAGAGCAAACGATCATGTCGGTTCGGATGGCATTGGCAAAACTGGCAGCCTGCGCAGCAGGAGGCGCAGTGCTGGGTGGCGGCGCGGTGCACGTGTCCGAGGCACCCTCCACCGGCGAGATCCATCACACCAAGCCGATCAAGATCAAGCAGGCCAAGCCGCATCGCGTGGTCAAGCGCGCGGCGCCGCGCGTGGTCCACCGCCAGCGCCGCATCGTCACCACCACGACCGCGCGGGCCTGCGCACCGGCACAGCCGCAATATGCCATGGCACCCGTGCCCTACATGGCCCCGCTGCCGCCCCAGGCCGGCGGCATCGGCGGTGGCGGCGGCGTGCCCGTGGTGATCGGCGGCGGCCCCGTCGGTGGTTTCGGCGGCGGGTTCTTCGGGGGCTTCTTCGGCGGCAGCGGCGGGGGCGGCGGCAGCGTCGTGGTGTCCTCGACCAGCACCGGCTCCACCTCGACCTCTGGGGGATCGACCTCGACTTCGGGCGGCTCGACCTCGTCCTCCACCTCGGGCGGGTCGACCTCGACCTCGAGCGGAACCGTCTCCACCTCGAGCGGCAATGTGTCCACCTCGTCGGGCAGCGTCTCGACGTCCTCGGGCAACGTCTCCACTTCGTCGGGCAGCGTCAGCACGTCGTCCGGCGTGTCCACCTCTTCGGGGAACGTCTCGACCTCGTCCGGTGTGTCGACGTCGTCGGGCAATGTCTCGACCAGCTCGTCGACATCCACATCCTCGGGCAACGTCTCCACGAGTTCGTCGACGTCCTCCTCGACCAGCAGCTCGACGAGTTCCTCCTCGTCGACATCTTCCTCGACCTCGTCGTCGACGAGCGGATCCTCGTCGACCAGCGGCTCGAGCAGCACCAGCACCAGTTCGAGCAGCAGCGGGACGACCGGCAGCACCTCGACGAGCAGCGGCACCGACGTGCCCGAGCCGTCGATGGTCCTGTTGTTCGGTGGTGCCGCGGCGGCGCTCGTCGCGCGTCAGCGTTGGGGCCGGAAGCGGCGCCAGGCTTGAGTCCACGGTCAGGCCTGACAGCAGCAGGCCCTGCGCCAGGGGGCGGTCTTCGGGGGGAGGCCGCCCCTTGTTGCATCCGGCACATGTTCGACCGGTAAAGGGCTTGAGGATCGTGCTGCGGCCGGCGTTCCGGCCACAGCACGAACAGCGGCGCTTACTTTAGGCTTTTGAGATAGCCGACGATCTCGGCGCGCTTGGCCGGGTCCTTGATCCCCGGGAACGCCATCATCGTGCCGGGCACGAGCGCGCGCGGGTTTTCGATCCACTTGTCGAGCGTGGCGGCATTCCAGACCAGGCCGGACTTCTTCAGACCGTCGGAATACTTGAAGGCCGGTGCATGGGCGCCGGCCTTCTTGCCGATCACGCCATAGAGGTTGGGACCGATCTTGTTGGGGCCGCCCTTGGTCGCGTCATGGCACACCGCGCAGCGGCTCCAGCTGGCCGGGGCCGGCGGCGCAGCCATGCTGACGGACGGGACGGCGGCCAGAGCCGTGGCGGACGCGGTGACGAAGGCGAACAGTCGCTTGGGCATAATTCCTCCAAACCATGTGTTTGCAGGATGCCGTGCCATGCGCGGCCTTGTGCGGATATTGGACTATCGGCCAGCCCGGTGTGCCGGCAGCGACAGGCCCCTTTCCCGTCGCGGCTGCAAGACCATGCCGCCCGGATCAGACCTGCGTGACGAGGTACCAGTTGCGCACCACGTCGGTCGCGTTGGTCGCGCCGAGCTTGGCCATCATCTTGGTGCGGTGGATCTCGACGGTGCGCGGGCTGATGCCCATGGCGCGGCCGATTTCCTTGTTGCTGCGCCCGGTGGCGACGAGGTCGAGCACCTCGCGCTCGCGGCCTGACAGGCGCTTGACGCGCGAGGCCGCCAGAATGCGCTCGGCATGCATGCGGCGAAAATCGCCGTCTTCTTCGGCCAAGGTGCGAAATGTCGCCTCCAGCGCGGCACGATCGAACGGCAGCGCCAGGTAGTCGAGCGCGCCCGCCTTCATCGCCGCGACCACGCGGGCCACGCCCGGCTGTTCGCTGCACCCCGCCACGCTGAGCGCCAGCCCGCTGTCGCGCAGCTTCGCGATCGCGGCGGTCACCGATTCCCCGTCGGCATATTCGTGCATCAGGACGATGCCCTCAGACGGCCTGAACGCGATCATCTCGTCGATCGAGCCATAGATCTCGCAGTGGACGCCCAGCGACGTCATCATGCGGAATGTCCTGGCGCGCATGGCCGTTTCGCGATCGACCACATGCACATGCAGCTTTTGGGCAGCGCTCGCCGGTTCGGCTGCGGCGAGGCCGCCGATCGCTGCGGGAAAGCTCCCCGCGGTCAGTTCCTTGGTCGCCGCAATCCCCGCGGCGGCAATTTCCCCGATATGCTGGATCATGTCCCCTCCTTGCATAATCACGACCCCCATTTGTCGTTAACGGTGAAACGCTAATTCCTTAACCGAACTACTTAGGGATCAACGCTACGTACCAACCCTTAGGGCCCTACAGGGCATGCCGGCGTCGGCTGTCACCGACACGCAAGGGCCGTCCGCAGGCAAAGCGCCACGGCCGGGGGAGATGGATGACTGGGCTTTTTCGCCACGGCGCAGCTCGCCGTCACCAGCTGCGTGTTCCTCGTCCCCGCACCCCTGCTGTGAAGGGTGCCCCTGTTTTGCGCACGCTTTTCGTGCATCCTTTGCAATCGATTGCTGAGCCTCAGGATTGGCTCAACGAATCGATAAGCACAGGACTATCAAACGATTTCAGTCACGTCATGGGCAAATCGAACCAATTGTTTCGTTCTAGTTCATCCATTATGGTGAAAAATCATCAGCATTCAGGGCTTTTTTGAGATTATCGCATTGTCACATTGTACCAAAGAACGAGACTGAGGACTGGCTGCATGGCGCTTTCCCGGTCCTCCCGAGTACCTGTCCGCACCACGCAAAGAGGGTGGCGCTGGCCCCGACATTGACAAATTGAGCCAAAGGCCACATATGGGCGAGGCTAACGTCGCCTGCGACGGATTTTGATGCCCCTGCCGATATGCGCCATGCCGCGCGTTTCCTTGCAGGGGGCTGATCCTTCCCTTCTCTCGCTACAAGCTCCGCCGGTGCTGTTGCCGGCGGGTTCCCCTGTTTCGTGAAAAGGAAACACCCCATGCCGATCGGCACCGTCAAGTTCTTCAATGTCGACAAGGGTTATGGCTTCATCGCGCCCGATGGCGGCGGCGACGACAGCTTCGTCCACATCAGCGCCGTCGAGCGTTCGGGCATGGCCACGCTGAACAAGGATCAGCGCGTCAGCTTCGAGATCGAGAACGATCGTCGCGGCAAGGCCTCGGCCGTCAACCTGCAGTCGGTCTGATCCATGGCCAAAGAGGATCTTCTGACCCTTGAAGGCCAAATCGACGAAATTCTCCCGGATGGGCGCTTCGGCGTCCTCCTGGAGAACGACCACCGGATCATCGCCTACACCGCGGGCAAGATGCGCAAGTTCCGCATCCGCTCGATCGTGGGGGACCGGGTCCGGGTCGAAATGACCCCTTACGACCTCACCAAGGGACGCATCGTCTATCGCGAGAAGATCGCGGGCGGTCCCGGTGCCATGCGCAAGCGGCGCTGAGGCACCTCACCTTCAACCACGGCGCGCATCGGGCGCGCCCCGGGAGTTTCATGTACATTCGTTCCAATTGTGATATCTACAAGACCTACGACACATCCTATCGCCATCGTCCGCGCTCCGTGACGCCGGCCCCTGCGGTTCCCGCCGGGCTGAGCCGCGAGCAACTGCGCGAGATCGTGGCCACCATGGTTGGCTAATCTGGGGTCGATTGGTCCAGAATTGGCCGATCTCGAATGGGCTGATTTCAGCGCCGACCGGCCAACAAGATTGCAGTTTCGCGATACCGGCCAGGCACTGGCCCCAACATGAGGTGAAGACCATGTCCGAAAGTCAGGACTTCTACCTCCGGCAGGTGGCATTGTGTGCCAAGGCTGCCGGCGAAACCGATCTCGACAACCAGCGCGACAAGTTCCTGCGGTCGCAGGCCGCGTGGCAGACCCTCGCCGATCGCGCGGGCAAGACGGCAGCCGCCAAGGCGGCCAACGACGCCCAGCGTATCGCCGCGACGGAACTCGCGGCCCTCGACACCTCCGAACCAGCCACCTCCGAACCAGCCACCCCCGAACCGGACGTCGCACCGCAAGCTGCGGACTGACGGGCCGGGATCGCACGGTCGCGGCGCATAGCCCCGATCGCGCAGCGGACAAGAAAAAGGCCGGCCCGGAGCGTTCTGCTCCGAGCCGGCCTTTTTCATGGGCCTTGCAGGCCTGTGGCGCTTACTTGAAGCGAACGCCCACGCCGGCCATCAGGCGCTGGCGCGACGAGTTGCCGTGGTAGTTCGAATAGACGTACTGCGCGTTGACGTAGAACGGGCTGTCTGCGCGCGGGGTGAATTCGACGCCGCCACCGACCTGGTAGCCATCGGCGCGGTAGTGATCATAGACCAGCTGGTTGCCCGCCGGGCCGTCGATGCGCTTACGCTGCTCGCCATTTACGTAGCCAGCCTTGCCGAAGAACAGGACCTGCGGGGTCGGCAGGTAGCCGACGCGGACCGCGGCGCCCCATTCCTCGAACGCCTTGTGGCAAATCGAGTTGCCGTTGCTGAGGCCGGTGCAGTTCTCGTTCCACTTGTTGGCGCGCCAGTAGCTGCCCTCGGCACCGACCAGCACGTGCTGGCCGATGGTGCCGTCGAAGCCGACGGTCGCGCCATAGCCGAACTTGTCGTGGTGGTTGCCTTCCGACTGGAAGCGGTCGCCGCCGACGTTGCCTTCGACGCGGATGCCACGGAACGAGGTGCCGTTGGTGCCGACGTCGAAGCTGTCAGCGCTATCCTGTGCGAACGCGGGCTGCGCGGCGGCGATCGCGGCAGCGCCCAGCGCCGCGATGGTCATGGTCTTGAAGATCATTGTAATTTTTACCCTGGTTAGTGGCTGTTTCGCATGCCCCAACGCCGCAAAGCAAAATTCGGTTGCCGTAAAACGACCGTAACATTCCGACAGACGGAAACTGTTGCATCCAGGCAACAGCCCGTTGCAGCCCCTTCAATGGAAGTCGCGTGACCGCGGCAGCACGCGCACGTCGCGCGGATGGGTGTGCATGCGCGACATCTGCGGATGGGCGATTTCGTCGCCGCGACCGGGCGGCGCCAGGGCAGGACGGGGATCCGCACCGGCCTCCTCGGGCGCATCGAGCAGCCCGAGCATGGCGCTGGCATCCTCCACCCGCGCCACCATCAGGTGGACGACGCCCTCCTTGCTCTTCTGGATCTCGGCCTCGACCAGCATCAGCCGTGCGGCCATCACCGCGCGGCGCTGTTTCTCCATGTCGCGGGCCCAGAGCAGGGCATTGGCGATCCCGGTCTCGTCCTCGATGGTGATGAACACCGCGTTGCCCTTGCCGGGCCGCTGGCGGATCAGCACCACCCCGGCGACGCGCACCTTGCGGCCATCGGGCGCAGAGTTGGCATCCGCGCAGGACATGACCCCCATCCGCGCCAGCCGTGCGCGCAGGAACTGCATCGGATGGCCTTTGAGCGAAAGCCGCGCGGTCTGGTAGTCGGCGACCACTTCCTCGGACAGGCGCATGGCCGGCAGCGCGGCATCGGGCTCGGCACGCAGCTCGGGCGCCTCGGCTGCGGCGAAGAGCGGCAGTTGCGCCGGCGGGGTGCGCCGCACGTCCCACAGCGCATCGCGCCGCCCCTTGCCCAGCGCGGCGAAGGCATCGGCATCGGCCAGCTTGCGCAGCGCCTGGGGCGGCAGCGCGGCGCGGCGGGCGCAATCCTCGATCGAGACGAACGGACCATCCCGCCGCGCCGCCTCGATCGCCTCGGCCCAGGCCTGGCGAAACCCGTCGACACGCCCCAGGCCCAGCCGCAGCGCAAGCCTCTCGTCCGCCTCGCCTTCGAGCGTGCTGTCCCAGCAACTGGCATTCACGTCCACCGCGCGAACGGTCACGCCATGCGCCTGCACATCTCGCACCAGCTGCGCCGGCGCATAGAAACCCATCGGCTGGCTGTTGAGCAGCGCACAGGTAAAGGCCGCGGGAAAGCGGCATTTCAGCCATGACGAGACATAGGCCAGCCAGCCGAACGCCTGCGCGTGGCTTTCGGGAAAGCCATAGTCGCCGAATCCCTTGATCTGCTCGAAGCAGCGCTCGGCGAAGTCGCGCTGATAGCCGCGCCGAACCATGCCCTCGACCAGCAGTTCCTCGTAATTGTTGACGGTGCCGTGGTGGCGGAACGTCGCCATGGCGCGGCGCAGGCCGTCGGCCTGGGCGGGCGTGAACTCGGCCGCGACGATCGCCAGCTTCATCGCCTGTTCCTGGAACAGCGGCACCCCCAGCGTGCGGCCGAGCACATGGTGCAGCTCGCGCGGGTCGTGCGGCGGCGCGGGCCTGGGAAAGACCACCGTCTCCTCGCCGTTGCGGCGGCGCAGGTAGGGATGGACCATGCCGCCCTGGATCGGCCCAGGCCGGACGATCGCCACCTGGATCACCAGGTCGTAGAGCTCCTTGGGGCGCATTCGCGGCAGCATCGCGATCTGCGCGCGGCTCTCCACCTGGAAGGTGCCGATGCTGTCGCCGCGCTGGAGCATGCGGAACACGGCGTCATCGTTCACCGGCACGGTGCGCAGGCAGTAGTCCCCCAGCCCGTGGCGGGCGAGCAGGTCGAAGCTCTTGCGGATGCAGGTCAGCATGCCCAGTGCCAGCACGTCGACCTTCATCAGGCCCAGCGCGTCGATGTCGTCCTTGTCCCATTCGATGAAGGTGCGGTCGGGCATGGCGGCATTGTGGATCGGCACCATCTCGTCGAGCCGGCCCTCGGTCAGCACGAAGCCGCCGACGTGCTGCGACAAGTGGCGCGGGAAGGTCAGCACCTGGTCGACCAGCGCCTTAAGCCGCGCGACCTGCGGGTTGGCGATGTCCATCCCGGCTTGCTCGATCCGGCTTTCGGGCACGTCGTTGCCCCAGTTGCCCCAGATCGTCGAGGCCAGCCGCGCGGTGACGTCCTCGGTCAGGCCCAGCGCCTTGCCGACCTCGCGGATCGTGCTGCGCGGGCGATAGTGGATGACGGTGGCGGCGATCCCGGCACGCTCGCGGCCATAGCGCGCGTAGATGTACTGCATGATCTCCTCGCGGCGTTCATGCTCGAAATCGACGTCGATGTCGGGCGGCTCGCGCCGCTCCTCGGACAGGAAGCGCGAGAACAGCAGCTTCTCGCGCACCGGGTCGATCGGGGTGATACCGAGGAAATAGCAGACCAGCGAATTGGCCGCGCTGCCGCGTCCCTGGCACAGGATCGGCGGGTCGAGGCTGCGCGCATGGCGCACGATGTCGTGCACGGTGAGGAAATAGGGCGCATAGCCGCACTTGGCGATCAGGCGGAATTCCTCCTCCAGCACCGCCTCGTAGCCCTCGGGCAGGCCATCGGGAAAGATCGCCCGCCCGCCCTCGCGCACGAGGTGCTCCATCCAGTCCTGCGATTGCCAGCCCTCGGGCACCGGCTCGTTGGGATAGTGGTATTCCAGCTCGTCGAGCGTGAAGGTGATGCGGCGCAGGATCTCGGCGCTGGCCGAGACCGCCTGCGGACAGGCGCGGAACAGGCGCGCCATCTCGGCCGGCGGCTTCAGGTGGCGCTCGGCATTGGCGAGCAGACGGCGCCCGGCCCCGGCCAGCGTCGTGCCCTCGCGGATGCAGGTCAGCACGTCGTGCAGGGGCCGCGCCTCGGGCGTCGCATAAAGCGCGTCATTGGTGGCGACGAGCGGCACGCCGCACTGGGCCGCGACCGCCTGCGCCTCGGCGAGGCGGCGCGCATCGGCCCCGCCGCGCAGCGCACTGACGCCCAGCCACACCGCGCCCGGCCGCGCGGCCACGAGGGCCTCGATCACCGCGCGGTCCGGCGCCAGCACGATCAGCAGCAGGTCCTCGGCATGGCCCAGCAGGTCAGCAAGGTGCAGCGTGCAGTCGCCCTTTTGCGCGCGGCGGTTGCCCAGCGTCAGCAGCCGGGTCAGTCGGCCCCAGCCATGGCGGGTTGCGGGATAGGCGACGATGTCGGGCGGCGCCTGTCCGGTTGCTGGATCGGGCGCAAAGACCAGCCGCGCGCCCACCACCAGCCGGAACCCCCCCGCTGCTGCCGCCGCCGGCCCGCCCACTTCGCGCCAGGCGACATGCGCGCGCACCACGCCGGCCACGCTGTTGCGATCGGCGATGCCCAGCCCCGCCATGCCCAGCGCATGGGCATGCGCCACCATCTCGGCCGGGTGCGAGGCGCCGCGCAGGAAGCTGTAGTTGGTCGCCGCGACCAGCTCGGCATAAGCGGGTGCGGCGGAAGGCGCGGTCATGCGAAAAGGCCGTGCATGTACCATTTCGGCATCTGCCGCGGCTGGGTCATCTCGTCGTAGAGGCCGTGGCGGAAGATCCAGAAGCGGCGGCCGCGCACGTCCTCGATGCGATAATAGTCGCGGGTCAGCCCGCCCTTGCCCGGTGCCTCGCCGCCCTGGCGCCGCCACCATTCCGCGCCGATCCGCTCCGGCCCCTCGAACAGGCGGACCTCGTGCAGCTTGCGCCGCCAGCGAAACCGGTGCGGCGGGCCATCGGGCACTTCGGCGACGACCTCGACCGGCTGCGGCGGATCGAACAGGAACAACGGGCGCTGCGGCGGCTCGCCCGCCGGCGGGGTGGGCCAGCGCACCGGCGCGCGCTGATGAATCGCGGGCAGCGCCAGCTGCGCCTGTTCGGGGATATGGCTGTCCTGCGGCACCAGCCGGCGCAGCGCGCCCGCGCCCAGCCGCGTGCTGAGCCGGTCGATCAGCTCGGCCAGCGCGGTCGCGCTCTGCTCCTCCCCGTCGAGCGCGGGCTGGCTGGCGGCGAGCGGTTCGGTCACCGGCAGGAACAGCGTGATCCGGTCATAGCCGAAGCCGGGGTCGAGCGGATCGGCGAGCCCGGCGATGCGCTCGTCGAACAGGCGCAGCACCGGGGCGGGATCGCGCGTGGGCAGGCCGGTCTCGATCGCCAGGCGATGCCGCGCGCCATCGCTGCGGAACAGCGTCAGCACGAAGCGGCGCCCGCCCAGCCCGCGCTCGGCCAGCAGGCCCGCCGCCTCGTTGAGCAGGTCGAGGAAGCAGGCCGACACGCTCGCCTCCAGCGCCACGGGTTCGGCGAAGCGGCGCTCGAAATGCAGGGGTTCGGGCTGGACCAGGGGGTCGATCGGGGCGTGCTCCTCCCCGATCAGGCGGCGCAGCGCGGTGACGGCATCGGCGCCGAACCGCGCGGCGATGCTGGCCGCCGGGCGCGCTGCAAGGTCGCCGATGGTCCTCAGGCCCGCGCGGCGCAGCGCGAGCGCGGCGTCCTCGTCCAGTTCCAGCGCGGCGACCGGCAGCGCGCGCAGGGCCGCCGCCTCGTCCGCCGCATTGTTTGCCGGCGATCCATGGGCCCGCGCGGCGGGACCATGGCGGGCCAGCGCCTGCGCGCCCTGTGCCGTGCCGGCCAGCGCCAGACGCACGGTCATGCCGATCGCGGCAAAGGTTTCCTCGGCCTGCGCGGCCAGCCCCGCCTCCCCGCCGAACAGGTGCTCGGCACCGGCGATGTCGAGCGTGATGCCATCGGGGGGGACCAGCGTGACCAGCGGCGACCAGCCGCGGCAATGCCCGGCGAGCTGGCGCAGCAGGTGGCGATCCGCCGCCTCGTCCATGTCGGCCACGGCCAGCGCGGGGTGCAGCGCGCGCGCATCGGCCAGGCTCTGCCCCGGGGCCAGCCCCTGCGCCAGCGCGACGGCGTTGACCGCCTGCAGCCGCAGCGCACCGCGCACCTTGGCAACCAGGACCAGCGGCGCGTCAGGCCGCGTGGCGTCTGGTTCCGCTGCCACCCCCTCCGGCATCTGCCGCTCCTGTGCCGGATCCGGCCCCTCGATCATCAGCCGATCGGTGGACAGGTACGGAAACCACAGCGCCAGGTAGCGCCGGTTCGCGGAATTGGCAGTCGTCACGGTCCCACTCCAGCCGCCAGTCCATGCCGGCAGGGCCGGCTTTCTGGCGCAGCAAGGTCACATCGAAACTCGGCCGGCCCGGTGCATTGCCGGGCAGGGCCTGCGAGGGCGCGGCGGCCACCTGCCAGCGCGTCTGCGCGGCGCTGGGCACGGGCGCCGCATCGTGACGCAGCAGGAACAGCGGCACGCCCGAACGCTCCGCCGCCAGCGTCAGGCGCCGGCTGGCGGTGAGATCGAGTTCGCGCAAAGGTCCATGGCTTTCGGCCACCACCGCCGCCAGCGCGCCGCAACGCAGCGCATCGACCGCGGCGCGCAGCAGCGCCATGCCATCGGGCACCAGCCCGACCAGCCCATGCCCCGGCGCGCCGCCCAGTTCGGCCCAGCCGCTGGCCTGCGTCACGCCGCCCAGCCGCGCCGAACGCACCACGCGCAGCCACAGCACCACGCCGCCGCGACCTTCACCATTGCTGCAGGCCGCCCGCGCCATAGTCGTCGCCACGCCGAGCACGAAGCCGGCAGCAGCGGCGGCGTCGTCCGCCTCGGCGGCATAGACCTCGTGAACGGCGCCGCGCACCAGCCCGCCCCCCAACGCCGCATCGAGCGGCGCCAGGTTCAGCGCATGGCGCGCAGCACCCGAAGGCACCGCGCCGCCGCGCATCGAGGCGGGGGCGAGTCTCATTTGTTCCTATTATGTTCCAATCGCAGTGAAGATCAAGCGGCCTTTGGGACGTTATCCCCCGATGCCCGGAACAGCGGGCACGGCTTGCCCGAGGCTGCCGATCGCCCCCCCTGATCGCGCCTGCTCGACCTTTGCCGAAAACTGGCTGTCGTTGGTCGAAAGCAGTTGCGTGTGTAACGGACGCGGCGCAAGTTGCCGCCATTCCTGCAATGTCCTGAAAGGATGCCATGCGCGCCCTGCTTCTTGCCGCCACGATGCTGGCCGGCACTCTTGCCGCCAGCCCGGCCCTTGCCGCCGATCAGAAACCCGCCGATCAAGCTCCCGCCCTTCCCGCCGCAGCCGGCACCATGCCCGCCGGCAAGCTCGGCGACCAGGTCGTGCCCAAGGCCTATCGCCTCGACTTCAACCTCGATCCCGCGCAGCCGCACTTTTCGGGGCATACCGAGATCGACGTCACGGTGAACCAGCCGGGCCGTTACGTGTGGATGCACGGCCATGACCTGGCGGTTAAGCGCGTGGTCGCGACCGTCGGCGGCAAGACCGTGACCGGCACGTTCCAGCAGGTAGATCCCACCGGCGTCGCGCTGCTCACCTTCGCGCAACCCCTGCCCGCCGGGCCGGCGACGCTGGC
Organism: Novosphingobium sp.; assembly: GCF_036803765.1. Classification (GTDB taxonomy): domain Bacteria; phylum Pseudomonadota; class Alphaproteobacteria; order Sphingomonadales; family Sphingomonadaceae; genus Novosphingobium. Next base: position 20,906 of record NZ_DAIRTS010000018.1, on the reverse strand, counting down.
CTTCGACTACGACGGCGCGTTCAACGACGGCCCGACCGGCCTCTTCCGCGTCCACGTCGGCGACCAGTGGTACAGCTGGAGCCAGTTCGAATCGATCGATGCGCGCTCGGCCTTCCCCTCGTTCGACCAGCCGGGCTTCAAGACGCCCTACACCGTCAGCATCACCACCCCCGCCGGCCAGCGCGCGGTGAGCAATGCCCCCGAGACGGCGACCGACACCAAGGGCAACCAGACCGTCCACCGCTTTGCCCAGACCCTGCCGCTGCCGAGCTATCTCGTCGCGGTGATGGCCGGGCCGTTCGCCGGCGTCGAGGGGGCGATCCCCGCAACGCCGCAGCGCGCCACCCCGCTGCCGCTGCGCGTGATCTCGACCCAGCCCAACGCCAAGAGCCTCGACTTCGCGCTCGAGAACACCAAGGGCATCGTCAGCCACCTCGAGAACTACTTCGGGCAGGCCTTCCCCTTCCCCAAGCTCGACCAGATCACCGCCCCGATCATGCCCGGCGCGATGGAAAATGCCGGCGCCGACCTCTACGAGGATTCGCTGCTCGTCCTCGACGACAAGGCCTCGACCGCGCAGAAGCGTGGCTTCGGCATGGTCGTCGCGCATGAACTCGCGCACCAGTGGTTCGGCGACATGGTCAGCCCGGCGTGGTGGGACGACATCTGGCTGAACGAAAGTTTCGCCAACTGGATGGGCTATCGCATCGGCAACGAATGGCGCCCCGATCTCAACATCGGCGCCGGTGCGCTGGCCGAAGGCTTCTCGGCGATGGGCACCGACGCGCTGCTCGCCGGCCGCCCGATCCACCAGCCGATCACCACCAACAGCCAGATCGACGCCGCCTTCGATACGATCACCTACGGCAAGGGCGGGCACGTCGTGGCGATGATCGCCGCGTTCATGGGCGACACCAAGTTCCGTGACGGCGTGCGCGGCTACATGGCCAAGCACCGCTACGGCAATGCCAGCACCGCCGACTTCTTCGGCGCCATGGCCGATGCCGCGGGCGATCCGCGCATCCTGCCCGCGATGCAGAGCTTCACCGACCAGCAGGGCGTGCCGCTGGTGACCTTCGCCCCCGCCGGCCAGGGCAAGTGGGCCGTGACACAGAGCCGCTACGTGCGCCTCGGCACCGTCGCCCCCGCACAGACCTGGGGCGTACCGCTGTGCCTGCGCCAGGGCGATGCGCGCCAGTGCACGCTGGTGGTCGACAAGACCGCGACCGTCGCGATTACCGGCAAGGGCGCGCTCGTGCCCAACGCCGGGGGCACCGGCTACTACCGCTTCGAACTGCCCGCCGCGCAGTGGAACGGCCTGATCGCACAAGGCGCCAGCCTGCCCAGCGGCGAGGCGCTCGCCACGATCGACAGCCTCGGTGCCAGCTTCCAGGCCGGACGCGCCAGCCCGGCCCAGCTCGTCGCCGCCGCGCGCAGCTTTGCCGCCAACCCCGACAGCTATGCCAGCGACCAGGCGACCGCGCTGCTCGTCAGTCTCGACGATCGCGGCTTCCTGACGCCGGCCGCGCATGAGGGCCTGCGCCGCCTGGTGCGTGAGGTCCGCGCGCCGCAGCTGGCCAAGCTAGGCTTCGATCCGCGCGCCGGTGCCTATGCCACCGACGACCCGGACAAGCAGGCGCGCCGCGTCTCGCTGGTTGCCGAAATGGCCGACGTGGCCGAGGACGCGGCCCTCGATGCGACGCTGACCAAGGCGGTCGACGCGATGATGGCGGGCGACGCCAAGGCGCTGGACCCGGCGTTCTACGGCAGCGCTTTCCGCGCCTGGCTCAAGCCGAACGGCCTTGCCGGGGCCAAGCGCCTGATGGAACTGGGCCTCTCGACCGAAGACCCGCTGCTGCGCCCCGCCGCGCTCGGCGCCGTCGGCCGCAGCAACGACCCCGCGGTCGCCAAGTGGCTGCTCGAGGAGTTCACCGACAAGCGTCTGCGCCAGAGCGAGAAGCTGAGCGGCACCGCCCGCGTCATCGCCTCGTCCAAGACGCGCGACTACGGCTATGCCTGGGCCAATGCCCACCTCGACACGCTGCTCGACAGCAGCGCCGGGATCTTCATGACCCGCGCGCTGCCGCAGGTGCTCAGCACGTTCTGCGCCGCCGACAAGGCCGACCAGTTCGCCGCGCTGCGCCCGCGCTTCGCCAACAAGTCGGGCGCGCTGGAGCTGGAGCGCACGATCGAACGCGTGAAGAGCTGCGCCGTCCTCAAGGACCAGCGCGCCGGGGCGCTCTCGGCCGAGCTTGCCAAGGTGAAGTGACCCCGAAGCGGGGGCGCGGGAGAGCATTCCCGCGCCCCTGTTTCCTTGCCGCACGGCCCTTCGACAGGCTCAGGGCGAACGGGATCTGTGGCGAGGCCTGGGTATGCACAAACATCCGTTCGTCCTGAGCTTGTCGAAGGACGCAAGCCCGTCCCATAACCCTTCCCTGGACGACGCCGGACGTCTCCACTGAGGCAAGGAGGGTTCATGGACATTCGCGAAGACGATCTCAGCCATCCGCAGACGATCGCGCTGCTGCGCCTCCACCTCGCCGGCATGCACGCCAACTCGCCACCCGGCCATGTCTTCGCGCTCGACCTGCCGGGCCTGAAGACCCCCGACATCACGGTATGGACGCTCTGGCGCGACGACCGCGCGCTCGGCATCGGCGCGCTCAAGCAGCTCGACGCGCAGGGCGGCGAAATCAAGTCGATGCGCACGCATCCCGAGGCCTTGCGCCAGGGTATCGCGGCGGCGCTGCTCGATCACATCATCGCAGAGGCGCGCACGCGTGGCCTGCGCAGGCTCAGCCTGGAGACAGGTTCGGGCCCTTCGTTCGAGCCGGCGCTTGCGCTGTATCGCCGCCGCGGGTTCACCAGCGGCCCGGCTTTCGGCGGGTACGAGGCCAGCGCCTTCAACCAGTTCCTGCATCTGCAGCTGGGGGCGTGAACGAACCCGGTCGCTTGCGCCCCCGCTCACCTCACAGCGGATTGCCGTCCTTGTCGCGATAGATCTCGCGCCGGCCGACGTGGTTGGCGGGGCCGACCAGGCCATCCTGCTCCATGCGCTCGATCCACTTGGACGCGGTGTTGTAGCCCACGCCCATCTGGCGCTGGATCCAGCTGGCTGAAGCCTTCTGGCTCTCGAACACCAGCTGGCAGACCTGGCGGTACTTGCGATCCTCGGGATTGTCCGCGCCGTCCAGCTCGTCGAAGCCGTAGGAGCCTTCCTCGGGCTCTTCGGTCACCGAATCGACGTAGTCGGGCTTGCCCTGCCCGCGCCAGTGGTCGGCCACGCGCTCGACTTCCTCGTCGCTGACGAAGGGGCCGTGAACGCGGCGGATCGGGTCGGTGCTCGGCTTGTAGAGCATGTCGCCCTTGCCCAGCAGCTGCTCGGCGCCCTGTTCGCCCAGGATCGTGCGGCTGTCGATGCGGCTGGTGACGGCGAACGAGATGCGGGTCGGCAGGTTGGCCTTGATGACGCCGGTGATGACGTCGACCGAGGGGCGCTGCGTTGCCATGATGAGGTGGATGCCCGCCGCGCGGCTCTTTTGCGAAAGGCGCTGGATCAGCACTTCGACTTCCTTGCCGACCGTTACCATGAGGTCGGCGAGTTCGTCGACGATGACCACGATCTGCGGCAGCACCTGGTATTCGAGCTGCTGCTCCTCGAACAGCTCCTCGCCGGTTTCGGGATCGAACCCGACCTGGATGCGCCGCCCCAGTGGCTTGCCCTTGGCCTGGGCCGCGCGCACCTTGTCGTTGAAGCCCGAGAGGTTGCGCACGCCGATCGAGGACATCTGGCGATAGCGCCGCTCCATTTCCTCGACCGCCCATTTCAGCGCACGCACCGCCTTGGCGGGTTCGGTCACCACCGGCGAGAGCAGGTGCGGAATGTCGTCGTAGGACTTGAGCTCGAGCACCTTGGGATCGACGAGGATCAGGCGGCACTGCGCGGGCGTCAGGCGATAGAGCAGCGACAGGAGGATCGCGTTGAGCCCGACCGACTTGCCCGAGCCGGTGGTACCCGCGACCAGCAAGTGCGGCATGGTGGCGAGGTCCGCCACGATCGGCTCGCCCGCGATGTCCTTGCCCAGGATGATCGGCAGCAGGCCCTTGGCGTTGACGAACTTGTCGCAGCCGACCAGCTCGCGGAACGAGACCATGTCGCGCACCTGGTTGGGCAGCTCGATGCCCATGACCGTGCGTCCGGGAATGGCGGAGACGCGCGCCGATACCGCGCTCATGTTGCGCGCGATGTCGTCGGCGAGGCCGATGACGCGGCTGGCCTTGATGCCGGGGGCCGGCTCCAGCTCGTACATCGTCACCACCGGGCCGGTGCGGACCGCGGTGATCTCGCCCTTCACGTTGAAGTCGTCGAGCACGTTCTCGAGCAGGCGCGCGTTGCGCTCGAGCGCGAGCTTGTCGATCTTGGGCTGGGCGCTGGCCTGCACTTCCTCGAGCAGCTCGATCGCGGGCAGCGCGAACTTGTCGAACAGGTCGGTCTGGCGGGCGGCGGCCTTGGCGGCGACGGGCGCCGGGCTGCGCTGCGGATCGCTGATCTCGGTCGGGCGGCGGGGCGCTGCGGCATCGGCGGGAATCGCCGGGCCACGGGTATCGAACGGCACGTCGTCCGCCCCGTCGATGTCCTCGTCCTCGTCGTCGGACAGGAGATCGGCGGCGGCGGCGGCCTTGGCCTTGGGCGCGCGGCGCTGGCGGGCGGGACGATCGGCTTCATCGTCGTCATCCGCAGCGCGGCGGCGCAGGACACCGGGCACGCTGAGCAGGCGGCGCCAGTCGAGCGCGAAGACGCGGGCGGCGACGAACAGCCCCGCCCCGAGCGCCACCGCGGCAAGGACCAGGATGATCCAGCCCTCGGCCGGCGGCACGAAATGAGCGAGGCCGCGAATCGCACTCGCGCCCAGCAGGCCGGTCAGCCCGCCGAAGCCCGCGGGCAGGCTCCCGCCGCGCCCATTGAAGGCCAGGGCCAGCGCGGTCCCGAGCAGGATCATCGCCACGATCAGCCCGAGCGCGAGGCGCCACCAGACAGGATCGGTCGGGGCGGCGTCGTCGGCATCGGCATCCACCTGGTCGGCCGCGTCCCAGGTCCGCCGCGCAAAGACGAACAGCAGCGGCACCAGCAACGCGCCGGGCAGGCCGAAAGTGACCAGCACGCGATCGGCCGCCCAGGCACCGGGCAGGCCCATCCAGTTGTCCACCGGGCTGCCCGAGGCCGTGCTGCCCGAGGGATCGGTCTGGGTATAGCTCGCCAGCGCGAGCGCCAGGAACACCATGGCGCCGAACAGCACGCCGCCACCGATCAGCTCGACGCTGCGGCGCACGCTGCGCTTGAACACGGCGCGCCAGTTCGGCCGGGCGCGTGCCGGGGCGACGCCCGCACTGGTGCGATTGGGGGTGAGTGCCCGCGATGCCATGGTCTTGGTGTTTCCCTTCTGTCCCATCATCGCCGCTGGCGCGGGGGCGGTCAAGAATCCAGCGACAAGTGGCGGAAAGCGAATGGATTTTACGGGCAGAAGATACTCACGACAGCCCGTCGATCGCCGCCCAGCCGTGGACCGGCAACCGCCGCGCCCGTGCCCGCGTCATCCCGCCCAGCGCCAGCACCGGCAGCGGGCACACCTGCGCGAGCAGCAGGAAGCGCACCGGGCCCAATGTCCTGCCGTCCGGATGGCTGCGCGTGGCATGGACGGGCGACAGCAGCACGGCATCGGCGCGCGCGCGCACCGCATCGGCGATCTCGCGCAGCGAATGCGCGGTCGCCAGTCTGAGGCCGCCCCGCCCCGCGCCCTGCGCCCGGCCCAGCCGCGCTGGCGCGGCATAGCAGCCTTGCGCGCCCGGCCCGCATGGCTTGCCCGCCAGGACCAGGCGCACACCATGCGCGCGTGCCAGCCGGCGCAAGGCCGCCCAGCGGGCACGGCGCGCGGGGGCATCGAGATGATAGTGCCGGAACACCAGCGCGCTGCCCGCCGGCAAGCGCGCCAGCGCACGATCAAGCGCCGCATCGTTGCGCGCGTCGCTCAAAAGGACCAGCCGGGGCAGATCAGCCCCGCGAATGCCCCGCCGGCCAGGGTAGCGCTTTGCCATCGCCACGCTATAGCAGCGCGCCATGACCGGACCAGAGCAAACCCCCGACCCTGTCGCAGCCCGCCCGCTCGACTCGTTTTCCGCGTCGGCCGAACCGCTGGCCGCGATCCGCGATCGCATCGCGCAGGCCGCGCGCATCGCGCAGCGACGCCCCGAGGACGTCACGCTGGTCGCGGTCTCCAAGACGCACCCGGCCGAGGCCATCCGCCCGCTGATCGCCGCCGGCCAGCGCGCGTTCGGCGAGAACCGCGTGCAGGAGGCCGAAGCCAAGTGGGCGCCGCTGCGCGAGGAACATGCAGGGCTCGACCTGCATCTCGTCGGCCAGCTCCAGTCGAGCAAGGCCGAGGACGCGGTGCGCCTGTTCGACTGCATCCACTCGCTCGACCGGCCCTCGCTGCTGACCGCGCTGGCCCGCGCGATGGACAAGGCCGGGCGCCGCGTGCCGCTGTTCGTCCAGGTCAACATCGGTGCCGAGGACCAGAAGGGCGGCTGCGCTATCGCCGACCTTCCCGCCCTGCTCGGCGAGGCGCGTAGTGCGGACCTGCCGGTGATCGGGCTGATGTGCGTGCCCCCCGCCGGGATCGAGGCCGCGCCGTTCTTCGCGCTGCTCGACCAGCTGGCGCGCGACCATGGTCTTGCCGGTCTGTCGATGGGCATGAGCGACGATTTCGAGACCGCGATCCAGCTCGGCGCCACGCATGTGCGAGTGGGATCGGCGCTGTTCGGCCATCGCGCCTGACCACCCGCGCAACGCGCACCCATAGGGGCTAATCCGCAGGTCCGCGTTCAGCCGCATCGATGATGCAGCTGCTAAACCCGCGCCCATCATCGCAAAGGCTGCCCTGCATCGCGCGCGGCCTGGGCCAGACGGTCTGGCCACGCGAAGGAGCGGGTCGGGCGTGATCAAGAGGCTGAAGCTGTTCCGGCGAATGCGCGTATCGGCGTCTCGCACGCAGGCGCGCCGTCGCTTCGGCACGATGTACCTGGGCGCAGTGGCGATGCAGGGTGCCTCGATCCTCGTGATCGCGTTGCACGGCCGCATCGAGGCGCACGCCTCCGACAATAGCGAGCTTCTGCTCCTGGTCTCGCTCGCGCTGCAGGTCGCGGTCGTCGCCTGCCTCGTGGTGTTTCGCGCCATCCTCATTGCCAAGCACGATCACGAACAGCACATGCGCGCCGATTCGGAAGAAGCCCGGCGCCGCACCGCCGAACTGTTCACGATGACCGACATGCTCCAGGCCGCCGAGACCAACGACGAGGCCGCCGCCGTGCTGATGGTGACGGCCCGCCGCCTGCTGCCCGGCCACGGCGCCGCGCTCTATGTGCTCAACAGCGCGCGCGACCGCCTCGATCTTGCGCGCAGCTGGGACATGCCGGGCGAGCATATCGAGCACGGCGGGCTGGCGCCGGGCGACTGCTGGGCGATCCGCCGGGGCAAGACTCACCTCAACGCGCCCGACGAAGGCGGCCTGTGCTGCGCGCATCACAACGGCTACAACAGCGCGCTGGAAATCCCGCTGATGGCGGGTGGCCACGTCCAGGGGCTGCTGATCATCACCAACGAGGGGGCCCTGCACCGCGGCGAGGTGGAGGACGGCACCACGATCACCAGCAAGCTGGGCCAGGCACTTGCCGATTCGATGTCACTGGCGCTGTCCAACATCGCGCTGCGCGACAAGCTGCGGGTCCAGTCGCTGCGCGATCCGCTCACCGGCCTCTACAACCGGCGGTACATGGAGGATACGCTCGAGCGCTTCCTCGCGCTCGCCAGCCGCGGCGGCGGTTCCACCGCGGTCATCATGATCGACCTCGACAACTTCAAGGCGCTCAACGACGATTACGGCCATGCCAAGGGCGACGCGGTGCTGCGCGACGTGTCCGCCCAGATCATCGGCGCGCTGCGGCCCGCCGACGTCGTCTGCCGCTATGGCGGGGAGGAGATCGTCGCGATCCTGCCCGATTGCCCGCTCGACGATGCCGCCAGCAAGGCCGAGCAGATCCGTCTGCGCATCCACGGGCTGAGCGAGGCGCACGGCTGCGCGATCAGCGCCTCGATCGGCGTCTCGGCCCTGCCCGAGACATCGGCACGCGGCGAGGAACTGATCCCTGACGCCGATGCCGTGCTCTACATGGCCAAGGCCTCGGGCAAGAACCGCGTCATCGTGGCCGAGCGCATCATGCCGCGCGTCGGAGTGGCCCGGATCGGCGCCGTCGGCTGACTGGGGGTCCAGGCCGCATCATGCTGGAACGGGTCCAGCGGGACCCCCCTGAGTTCACAAACGAAGTGCAACACCTCAGACAGGTGCTGCCATGTCGAGATACACCCAGCTTTCGCTTGAGGAGCGATGCTCGATTGCCCGGCTTCGCGAAGCCGGGCAATCGATCCGGCAAATCGCTGCAACTCTGGATCGCCAGCCGTCGACCATCGCCCGCGAACTGAAGCGCAACACCGGCAACCGGATCGGCTACCAGCCCGCCTATGCCCAAGCGCAAACCTCGGCCCGGCGCTGGACTGGAAGTCGGCTCGAACGCGACGAAGACTTGCGCGATGCCGTGCTCGCTCGCCTCTCCGCTGGTTGGTCACCCGAGCAGATCGCCGGACGCTTCGAGCGCGAAGAAGGGCGCAAGGTCATCAGCCACGAGACCATCTACCGCTTCGTCTACGCCCAGCTCAAACGCACCAACGATACCAAATGGCGGCTCTACCTGCCTCGCGCCAAGATCAAGCGAGGCTGGCGCACTAAGGGCGGATGGCCGCGAACCCACGGAAAATGCTCGATCCATGAGCGACCGCCCGACATTGCATCTCGCCAGATCCCTGGCCACTGGGAGGCCGACTGCATGCTCTTCCGTACGCCAGGCCCCGCGTTCCTTATCGCTCACGAGCGCCACTCACGGATTACCCTGGCTATCCCCCAGCCACGCCTCAAGGCGCAAACTGTCGCCGAATGCCTCACCCGCCTGCTCGAACCGCTCGCGCCCGAACTGCGCCAGTCCATCACCTTCGACAATGGCGGCGAATTCTACCGCCACCACCTACTGGCCAGCCAACTCGGCATCCATACCTACTTCTGCGATCCGCGAGCCCCGTGGCAGAAAGGCGGTGTCGAAAACGCCATCGGCCGCCTTCGCCGCGCCCTCCCCACCAAAACAAATCCCACCGAGTTGCTCCCACAGCAACTCGATGCCATCCTCGCCAACTACAACAACACACCCAGAAAATGCCTCGGCTTCAAAACCCCAGCCGAAACATTCAACCTGTTGCACTTCGGATGTGAATCCACACCCGGATCAAGTCCGGGGTGACGGGAAGTGTACGACCCTAGTTTTTCCTTCGTCACCCCGGACTTGATCCGGGGTCCCACTTTTTCGCTTATCGTACGCCGCTGGTCCGACCGGCGGACCTGGGGACCATCAGGCGCCGGCGTGGCGCTTCAGTTCGTCGCCGACCAGGGTGACGACATGCAGCAGGTTGGTCGCGCCCGGCGTGCCGAAGGGAACGCCGGCCAGGGCCACCAGCTTCGATCCGGCAGTGCCGAAGTCGTGGCGTAGCGCCATGCGCTTGCCCTTGGCGATCATTTCCTCGAAGCTGCCGATGTCCTTGGTGTTCACCGCATGGGCGCCCCACAGCAGGCCGACCTTGCGCGCGGTCTTGAGGCTGGGCGTCAGCACCAGCATCGGCACGCCCGCGCGTTCGCGCGCCACGCGGCGCGCGGTCGAGCCCGAGCCGGTGAACACGATGATGCCCGAGATCGGCAGCGTCTCGGCGATCGAGGCGCAGGCCTGGGCCAGCGCGTCCGACGTGGTGGGATCGGGCAGCGTCTCGATGAAGTGGACGCGCGCGGCATAGCCGGGGTCGCTTTCCACCTGCACCGCGATGCGGTTCATGATCGACACGGCTTCCTCGGGCCAGGCGCCGGCCGCGGTTTCGGCCGAGAGCATGACCGCGTCGGCCCCGTCGTAGACCGCGTTGGCGACGTCGGACACTTCGGCGCGCGTCGGCGTCGGCGCCTCGATCATCGATTCGAGCATCTGCGTGGCGACGACCACCGGCTTGCCCTGGCGGCGTGCCGACTCGACGATGCGCTTCTGCAGCGGCGGCACTTCCTCGGGGTTGAGCTCGACGCCGAGATCGCCGCGCGCGACCATGATGCCGTCCGACAGCTCGACGATCTCTTCGAGGCGCGAGATCGCCGCCGGCTTCTCGATCTTGGCCATCAGCGCGCCATATCCGCCCATCAGGCGGCGCGCCTCGGCGACGTCCTCGGGGCGCTGCACGAACGACAGCGCGATCCAGTCGGCGCCGTGCTCCACCGCAAAGGCGAGGTCGCGACGATCCTTGTCGGTCAGCGCCGGCACCGGCACCACCGCATCGGGGACGTTGACGCCCTTGCGATCCGAGATCACCCCGCCGACTTCGGCCGAGCAGAGGATGGAATCGGCCTCGGCACGGATCACGCGCAGGCGCAGCTTGCCGTCGTCGATCAGCAGGCGCTGGCCCTTTTGCAGGATGCCGAACAGTTCGGGATGCGGCAGGCACACACGCGTCTCGTCACCCGGCTCGGGATTGCGGTCGAGGGTAAAGTGCCCCGAATGGCGGATGACCGCGCGGCCTTCCTTGAACGTGCCGACGCGCAGCTTGGGCCCCTGGAGGTCGCACAGCACCGTGATCGGGCGCTGCATCTTTTCCTCGAGCGCGCGGATGTTGGCGATGGTTTCGGCATGGATCGCATGCTCGCCATGGCTCATGTTGACGCGGAAGGCGTCGGCGCCGGCGCGGAACAGCTTCTCGAGCATTTCCGGGGAGCGGCTGGCAGGCCCCACCGTGGCGAGGATCTTGACCTTGCGATCGCGCTTGTCAGGCTGGGCCACGGTGCGAAAACTCCTTTTAAACGTCACGAAACCGGCAGACTTTCGGCTGTGTTGCGCTATGGCCCATGGACCGCCAAAACCCAAGGCATGATGACAATGGATACGAATTACCCCGCAGCCGGTGCCGACCGGAGCGATACCCCCGACGCCCTCGATACCATCGACGATGCGGTCGCCGCAGCCGCATTCCGCCGGCTCGTGCGTCATCTGCGACACCGCCACGATGCGCAGAACATCGACCTGATGGGTCTTGCCGGATTCTGCCGCAATTGCCTGGCGGACTGGATCGTCGATGCCGGCGCGCCGCTCGACAAGGCCGCCGCGCGCGAGGCGATCCACGGGCTGCCCGCAGCCGAGTGGAAAAGCCGCTACCAGACCGAGGCGACGCCCGAGCAACTGGAACGCATGGCGCAGAGCGTGGCCAGGAACGATCACTGACCGCAAGCGGCCGCGCCGCGCCAAGGTTATCCCGCATCTATCCACAGCCCCCGCTTTGCCCGAATCCGACGGGGCCGCTATCAGCGCGCCCCTGATCCGTTCACGCGGACCCCGTTTCACCAGTTTTTTTCGGGAGTGACCCATGGCCGACGCCGCCGACGACCGCCTGCGCCTGTTGATCGAACGCATCGAGCGTCTCGAGGAAGAAAAGAAGGGCATCGGCGATGACATCAAGGACGTTTACAGCGAGGCCAAGGCCGCGGGCTACGACGCCAAGATCATGCGCCAGATCGTCCGCCTGCGGAAGATGAAGCCCGACGACCGCCGCGAGATGGAAGCCATCCTCGACGTGTACAAGAACGCCTTGGGCATCGACTGATACAGGGTGGATCCGGCGGGCTGCCGGTCGCGGCAGCCCGGTCCCGCTTGACTCATGGTGCGCATCTGTTAAGTGCGCCACCCGAACGGCAGCCCCGGCTGTCGCTCATCCGTCCGAGACCGTCGGAGCGCCCCTTGGGCGCTTAAACTTTTCCGACCTAGGCGGGGAAACGAGATTTCACGGCCGCGCGGCTTTCCGTCACTTCGGAAATTCGTGGCGCCCCTCGCGCTTCGGCGCACCTCCTTCCCTTGTCGCAACGGACTCGCCTGTGGCCCTGACCGGCCATGGACAAACGTAGCCGGCTGCACGCCAGGGTTCGCCCCAGCTGCAGCCATTGTGAAGGAGTAAGGCATGGATCGTTCGCAAAAAGCCGATTCGGTCGCTTTCCTCAACGACCTCGTGAGCGGTTCGGGTGCGGTCATCGTCACTCGCAACCTCGGCATGACGGTGGCCCAGTCCACCGCCCTGCGCACGAAGATCCGCGAGGCGGGTGCGACCTACAAGGTTGCGAAGAACCGTCTTGCCAAGCTTGCCATCCAGGGCACCGACTACGAAGGCATTGGTGATTTCTTCACCGGGCCGACCGCCATCGCTGCCTCGGCTGATCCCGTCGCCGCCGCCAAGGTGATCGTCGAGTTCGCCAAGACCACCGACAAGATCGAAATCGTCGGTGGCGGGATGGGTTCGCAGGTTCTCAACCCCGATGGTGTCAAGGCTCTCGCCACGATGCCCTCGCTGGACGAACTGCGCGCCAAGCTTATCGGTCTCGTCATGGCACCGGCCACGAAGATCGCCCAGCTCACCACCGCTCCGGCGGCGAAGCTGGCCCGCGTCTTCAACGCCTATGCCGAGAAGGACGCGGCCTGAGCCGGTTCAATCGACTTTTGCCCGGTCGTACCGCATGTCGCGGGCATCGGGCGCCACACATTAACGGAGTGAAACATCATGGCTGACATCGCCAAGCTCGTTGAAGACCTGTCGCAGCTCACCGTTCTCGAAGCCGCTGACCTCGCCAAGGCCCTGGAAGAAGCATGGGGCGTGAGCGCCGCTGCTGCCGTGGCCGTGGCCGCTGCTCCCGCCGGTGAAGCCGCTCCGGCTGCCGAAGAGAAGACCGAATTCGACGTCATCCTGACCGGCGACGGCGGCAAGAAGATCCAGGTCATCAAGGAAGTCCGCGCGATCACCTCGCTCGGTCTGACCGAAGCCAAGGCCCTGGTCGAAGGCGCGCCGAAGGCCGTCAAGGAAGGCGTGTCGAAGGCTGAAGCCGAAGACATCAAGAAGAAGATCGAAGAAGCCGGCGGCACCGTCGAAATCAAGTAATCTTCTTCGGGTTCTTCCCGACGATAAGGAAAGGGGCGGCGCTGCAAGGCGTCGCCTTTTTTCATGAGTGGCGGGTGGCCGATGACACCACCCCGCCGTCTCCCGGCAGGGATCAGGTCAGTCGGGCGCGCGCCATGCGGGAAGCTGGCAACCCCAGCCTTCGCGATACGTGGCCGTCTGCGCCACGCCCATGGCGACATGCGCCGAAACGCTGTGCGCGGGCGCATCCTCGCTGAGCGTGACCGAGAAGCGCCCCTCGGGCACGTCCTTGTCGCAATCGCCCAGCGCGCGGCCGCCGACATAGCGGCACGAACAGGCGATGCGCGCGGCCCGTGCCGCCTCGATCCGCGCGGTGTCGTGGCTCGGGCGCCACAACAGCACATAACCACCGGCGCCCAGCAGGGCGAACACCACCACGATCAGCACCAGCCAGCGCACACGTCGCGGCCGCCGCGGCATGGGTGGCGGCAGTGATCCGTAACGGAGGGGATCTTCTGTGGGGGAACGGGGGTTCGTGGTTGCCATGTGCATTCGATCTGGTGGAAAGACGCGGGCAACCATGCGCCGGCCTCCGCGATTCCCTTTCCTGTGTCTTCGCCGGTTCGCCGGCCTTATCGCGCCGCTTGCGCTGGCACCAGCCTTGTTCGCCTGCTCCAGCCCGCCCGCCGGGCCGGCGCCGCTGTCCGAGGCCGCGCTGGGCGCGGTGATCGAGGATCCCGGCGTCGATCGCGAGCGCCTGGCCCGGGCGGTCGACGCGCTGTTCACAAAGGATCCCGGCACCGATTCCAGCGACGAGACCCGCGCGGTCATCGTCATGCGTGGTTCGCGCATCGTCGCGGAACGCTATGCCCCCGGCTATCACGAGAACACGCGCTTCGCCGGCGGAGCCATCGTGCGCAGCGTGACCGCGGTGATGATCGGCATGCTGGTCTCGGACGGGCGCCTGCGCCTCAACGAGACCGCGCCGGTCCCGGCCTGGCAGCGCCCGGGTGATCCTCGGGGCGAGATCACGCTGCGACACCTGCTGCAGATGCGCGCGGGCCTGCGCCAATCCGCCTCCGACGATGCGGCGATGCTGTTCGGCCCCGGGCGTGACGACATGGCCCGCGCCGCCGAGGACCAGCCGCTGGGCAGCGAGCCCGGTGCCCGCTTCCACGACAATGCGGCCGATGGCGTGATCCTGGCAGACCTTGCCGCGCGCGTCCTGGCGCCGGGCGGCGATGCCGAGGCGCGGCGGCGGGCGGTGGCGGAATACCTGCGCACGCGTCTGTTCGAGCCGGTGCAGATGCGCGGCGTGGTGCTGGCCTTCGATGCCCACGGCACAATGGACGGCGGCGCGATGATCGACGGCACCGCCCGCGATTTCGCGCGCTTCGGCGCCTTCCTGCGCAACCGCGGCGCTGTCCAGGGCGCGCAGCTCGTGCCGCGCCAGTGGATCGAGTTCATGGCCAGCCCCACCCCGCGCTCGCCACAATATGGCGCCGGCCTCTGGCTCAACCGTGGCGAGTCTGGCGGGCGCGGTGACGAGGCGGCGCGGCTTTTCCCCGATCGCGGGCCGCGCGACCTGATCGCGGCGCTCGGCAACGATGGCGAGGCCGTGCTGGCCAGCCCGTCGCGCCGCCTGGTGATTGTGCGCCTCGGCCGCGCCAGCGCCGCCGGGCAGAGCCGGCTGACCGACGAGCTGGCAGACCTCGCCGCGCTGTTCCGCTAGGCCGGGGCTTTCACCCCGTCTTGCGGAACACGGTATTCGAGACGCTCTGTAGTGGCAGGTCCATGCCGTGGATCGTTTCCGAATGCCCCAGCACGAGGTGGCCGCCGGGCCGCAAGTGCGTCGCGAGCCGGGCAACGACCGCAGCCTGTGCCGCCTTGTCGAAATAGATGAGGACGTTGCGGCAGAAGATCAGGTCCATCGCCTCCTCGACCGGATAGCGCGCGTCCATGAGGTTGACCCGCGCGAAGGCGAGCTTCTGGCGCAATGCGGGGACGACGCGCGCCTCGCGACGGCGCGGATCGCGCGCCATGGCAAAGTAGCGCGTGCGCTGTTGCGGCGGCACCGGCGCGATCGCCTCGACCGGGTAGATCCCGCGCCGTGCTTCCTCGAGGACCCGGGTGTCGATGTCGGTCGCCAGGATCGAGAAATCCTGGTCGCCACGCCCATCGATGAAGTCGGCCAGCACGATCGCCAGGGTATAGGCCTCCATGCCGGTCGAGGCCGCGGCACTCCAGCAGCGGATGTGCCGGCGCCCCTCACTGCGCAGGGCGGGCAGCACGGTGGACCGCAGATATTCGAAATGGCCGGGCTCGCGAAAGAAGTCGGTCTTGTTGGTCGTCACGGCATTGATGAATTCGACCAGCGCCTGCGCGTCCGCCTCGCCCGAGAGGATATGGTCGCAATAGGCATCGATGGTCGTGAAGCCCTCCTCGCGCACGCGGCGCAGCAGCCGCCCCTGGATCAGGTGCACCTTGGATTCGGGCATCCTGATCCCGGTCTGCGCCTCGATGAAGCTGGCGATCCGGCGGAAACGCAGGGGACTGATCGTGTCGTCCCCTGCGGCGCAATCCTGCGCTGCCTGGCGGTGTGGCATGGGTGGCTGACCGGGCTCGTACGCGATCACGCCACCGCGACGAAGTCATCGTCGTCGGCGTCGAACCCGCCCTTGGCAAAGTCACCCCGGCTCAAATCGCCTTGGCCGGCATCACCCTTGCCGAAATCCAGCGCGAAACCCCTCACGCGGCTTTGCTGATCGGCAACCGAGCCGGGTCGGCCAGAACCGCGCGAGGAGCGCGCCGGCACGGCCACGGCCGCTGCCCGTCGCGCCGGCGGCGCGCGATGCCGGGCATGCCCCCCGTCGACGCGGAAGAACGCGACGCTGGCCTGCAATTCCTCCGCTTGCGAGGCCAGCTCCTCGGCGGTCGCCGACATCTCCTCCGACGAGCCGGCATTGAGCTGCGTCACCTTGTCCAGTTGCTGGATCGCGCCATTGATCTGGCTCGTGCCGACATCCTGTTCACGGCAGGCGGCGCTGATCTCGGCGACGAGTTCGGAAGTACGGCGGATGTCGGGCACCAGCCGGGTGAGCATCTCGCCCGCCTCGATCGCCGCCTTGACCGTATCGGTCGACAGCGTGCTGATCTCGCTTGCCGCCACCTGGCTGCGCTCGGCCAGCTTGCGCACTTCCGACGCCACCACGGCGAAGCCGCGTCCATGCTCGCCCGCACGCGCAGCCTCGACCGCGGCGTTGAGCGCCAGCAGGTCGGTCTGCCGGGCAATCTCCTGCACGATCGAGATTTTGCCCGCGATCGTCTGCATGGCATCGACCGCCTTGGCCACCGCCGCGCCGCTGGCCTCGGCATCCTTGGCCGACTGGCGCGCGATCTTTTCGGTCTGCGCGGAATTGTCGGCGGTCTGCTTGATGTTGCCCGCCATCTCCTCGATCGCGCTCGAGGCTTCCTCGGTCGAGGCGGCCTGCTCGGTCGCGCCCTGCGACAGCGTTTCGGCCCCGGCGGCCATCTGCTGCGCGCCCGAGGCGACGTTGCCCGCGGCACCGGATACCCCGCCCATGACCGACGACAACTGGGCCACCATTTCGCGGGCCGCCGCCAGCAGGCTGTGGTCGTCGCCCTTGGCAGTGGCGATGCGCACGGTGAGGTCACCGGTGGCGATCTGCGCAATCACGTCGCGGGCATAATCGGGCTCGCCACCGATCTGGCGCAGGACCGAGCGCACGACCAGCACGGCCGCCCCGGTGCCGATCAGCAGCGCGGCGACGATCAGCACGATCGAAAGGGTGCGGGCATTCGTGTAGACGGATTGGGCCTCGGCGCGGGCGTTCGCTGAGCCGGTCGCGTTGAGCTCGACCAGCTTGACGAGGTCTTCCGACAAGCCGGTATAGATTTCATTGCTCGCGATCAGCGCGTCGAAGGCCTCCTTGTCCTTAAGCTCGCGCGACATGCGGATGAAGCCCGCATGCGCCTGCAGGTAGCGATCGAACTTTTCGGAGAACCGGTCGTAGATCGCCTTCTCGTCGGGCGAGGAAATGAGCTTCACATACCGCCCCCGCACGTCACCGATCTTCTTCAGCGTCTCGGCCATCTGCCCCTCGGCATTGGCCATCGCGGCGGGATCGTTGCTGGCAATGTGGAACAGCTCCTGCGCACGCAGGTCCGACGCGAGATTGTCGAGGCGATTGGTCGCATCGACGCTCGGCAGCCAGTTGTTGGCGATCTCGTCGGTCTGGTCGTAGATCGTGCCGAGGCTGTTGAGGCCCGCAGCCCCCAGCATGCCGGTCAGGAGCAGGACGGCGCCAAAGGCCGCTGCCAACTTCGTCTTCAGCGTCAGTTTCATCACCCGGTCCTTCTTCGCCGCGCCGCCAGGGGCGCGACATGAATGGACAGGGCGTAACGCAGCGCAGGCTAAAGCCGGGCTATCCGCCGATACCGCGTTTACGCGTATCGGCGCGATGCCGGGCGATCAGTTCGCCGGCGGGGTTGCGGGCTGTGTCCCCGCATCGCGTTCGCGGGCGAGGCGCGCCTCGTACTGCTTTTCCAGCTGCTCGACCCGGGCCTGCTCCTCGGCAGCGTCCTTGTCGATCGTGGTCAGACGCTTCTCGCGCTCGGCCTCGATCAACTTGCCGAACTGCACGTCGCTGCCCTGCTTCTTCTCGGCATAGGCCTGGTTGATCAGGCGCGTGGTGCAGCCGCTCGCCCCACCCGAACCGACCGGCGAGCACGAATTGATGCCGCTGGCGCCCACGGTTTCATAGGCCTTGACCCGGTCCGTCCAGGTCTGGTTGCGCGCATCGTTGGGATCCTCGCGCAGCGACTGCGGGATGCGGTAGCGTTCCTCCTCGCCCTTGCGCGCACAGACGGTGATCTGGCCTTCGGACGAGGCGGGGCACGGGTCGTCGCCATAGACGATGAGCTGGTTGACCTTCTCGTCGCTACGCACCGCGCCCTGATCGTCGGCAGGCTGCGTCACCGGCTGGCGGCTGCGGGCGGCTTGCGAAGGCGTTGCGGCGAGCATGGACAGTCCGAGCACGGCGGGCGCCAGAGCCACAAGGCGGAACGGCAGGGTGGCGGAACGCATCGTCGGGGGTCTCCAGCGCAAGAGCCTGAACATCCGCGGCTCTTGCCCGGCTATAAGCGGGCGCAGCCGTGAATGATAGATGAAGCGGCAACGCACCAGGGTTGGTGCCGGATCCGCCCAATGGGACTCGGCCGATCAGATCCGCTCGGACAGCTTGATCGCGGCGCGGCAGCCCAGGCGAATGGCATTGAACAGCAGCGGATAGGCCGGGGCCTGCTCGGCACCGGCGGCCAGCGCCGCATCGCGGTGCGCGCGCTCGTCGTCGCGGAATTCGCGAATCGTCTCGGCGAGTTCGGGGTCGCTGTCGCCCAGCACCTCGAGCTGCTCGGTGTAGTGGCGGTCGATCTCGGTCTCGATCGCGGCAGTGCAGGCCATGGCTGCCTTGGGACCGACCAGCGCCGTCGCCGCACCGAGCGCGAAACCCGCCATCGACCAGACCGGATGCAGCGCCGTCGGGCGCACGCCGCGCCGCGCCATCAGCGCATCGAAGCGGGCGCGGTGGTCGGCTTCCTGGCGCGCCATCTCGACGATCTCGGCCGAATCCGGGCCACGATCGCCCATCACCGCCAACTGGCCCTCGTAGATGCGGGTGGCGCCGAATTCCCCCGCCTGGTCGACGCGGATCATGCGGGCGGCGGCGGAGCGCGGATCGAGACGGGTGGTCATGGCATCAGGCTCCCTTGGCACGGGCTTTGGACAGCAGGCCGACGATGGCGAGCGCGGCAGGGACGGAGAACAGGAAATTGAGTCCCGCCATGCTCAGCCCCATCATCGTCCAGGCAGGCACGTCACAGCGCACCAGCGGCGCTGCCATGATGGCCGCGAGCGGATCGCCCTCGATCCTGGTCGACGAGCAGGTCGTCACGCCTTCCCACCAGTGGTATTCGACGCCGGCGTGATAGGCCCCGATCACGCCGCTGGCGAAGATGCCCAGCGCGGCGAGTGCGATCATCACGCGCCCCACCGGCGAGCCACGCAGGATGAAGCCGAGCAGGCCGAAGGCGATCGCGGCGATATGGCCGTAGCGCTGCCACCAGCACATTTCGCACGGCGGCAGGCCGAACCCGTATTGCGCGACAAGCGCCGTAGCCATAGCCACCAGCGGCACGCCGAGCGCGAGCATGCGGGCCAGTTCGAGCGATCCGTTGGGGCGCGTGGTCATGCCGCCACCTCAGCGCTTGCGCAGCGCGGCAAGCGCGCCCGGCGAGGTACGGCCCAGCGTCTGCACCGCGTAATAGAGCTGGAAATCGTCGATGCCCTTGGCCTTGAGCTCCTCGGGCGTCATCTTGAAGCGCGGATCGTCGATCTTGTCCTTCTCGAGGTCCTTGTCCTGCTTGATCTCGTTGATGAGATGGCGGCGCAGGTCGCTCTCGCGGTAGGAGCGCAGCGCGCGCTTGCGCAGGTCGGGATCGGAGATCTGCGGCACCGCGATGTCGGGGTCGATCCCGCCCTCCTGCACCGAGCGGCCCGAGGGCGTAAAGTACCGCGCCGTGGTCAGCTTGAGCGCGGCATCCTTGCCCAGCGGGATCAGCGTCTGGACGCTGCCCTTGCCGAAGCTGCGCTGGCCCATGATCAGCGCACGGTGCTGGTCCTGCAGCGCACCGGCAACGATCTCGGAGGCCGAGGCCGAGCCTTCGTCGATCAGCACGATCATCGGCAGCCCGCGCGCGACATCGCCCATGTGTGCCGAATAGATCTCGTTGTCCTGCGGATCGCGGCCGCGCTGCGACACGATCGTGCCCTTGTCGAGGAAATCGTCCGACAGCGATACCGCTTCCTCGAGCAGGCCGCCGGGGTTGCCTCGCAGATCGAGCACCACGCCGGCGAGGCGATTGCCCGCCTGCGCGCGGATCGCGGCGAAGGCCTGGGCCACTTGCGCGCCAACGTTCATGCTGAACGAGGAGACCGAGATGACGCCGACGTTGTCCTTGATCTTCCATTCGACCGGCTTCAGCTCGATCACGCGGCGGGTCAGGCTGAAGTCGAGCGGCTCGTCGCGGCCGGGGCGATAGACGGTCAGCTTGATCGCGGTACCGGGCGCGCCGCGCATCTGGTCGACCGCCTCGTCGAGCGAGCCGCCGTAGATCAGCTTGCCGTCGAGATGGGTGATATAGTCGCCCGCCTTGATCCCGCCGAGGTCGCCGGGGCTGCCCTTCATCGGCGCGATGACCTTGACCGCGCCGTCGTCGAGCGTGACGGACAGGCCAAGACCGCCATACGAGCCTTCGGTCTGGGTGCGCAGGTTCTCGAAGTCGCGCGCTTCCAGATAGGAGCTGTGCGGGTCGAGCGTCGCGAGCATGCCGTCGATCGCGCCCTTCATCAGCGTGTCGTCATTGACCGGCTCGACGTAGTTCGCCTTGATCTTCTCGTAGATCAGCGCGAGCTTGGCGAACTGCGGCCCGGTGCGCGCGTCCACCGCCGCCAGCCCGGCCGTCGCCAGCGGCAGCACCGCCACCGCAGAGACCAGCGCGGTGGCGCGCAACAGGGAGGCGAGCGGTCTGGCCATGATCGGTAAGGCACCTTCTTGAAAACAGGGTAGCACTGCGTACCACCTCGACCCGCTTCTATAGGGCACAAAGCCTGAACGCCAGATGGTCGCTCATGGATTTACGGGCAGGTGTGAACGGCAGCAGCGCGCGCTTTGTCGGCGCGGCCAAACTGGAACGCACGGCGCGGCCGGAAACAGCCGCCCCTCTCCCGCGCCACCCCTCCCGCAGC
>NZ_DAIRTS010000017.1:0-88741 GCF_036803765.1 Novosphingobium sp. | reverse complement strand
TCTCGTGGGCTCGGAGATGGGTATACGAGCCAGGGCCGGGGCGGGGGAACGCGGCCCTTCACCTTGCGCAGCGGCGGCTCGGGCATTGCCGCTGCAAGGGGGGCTGTCGCGGATGGCGAGGCCGCCTCGACCGGGGCGGGGCGCGGCCGGTGCAGGGGTGTGACCGTCTCGGCCACCTTGCGCCACAGCGCGAGTTCCTCGGCCGTGAGGCCGAGCGGGCTGCGCCGCATCGTCAGCGCCCCAGCCGGTCGAGCGTGCCCTTGGGCAGCAGCACCAGCGCCTGGCCGCGCGCGCTCATGCCACCGGCGACCTGCCGGGCCTCGGCGCCGGCGCCCCAGAAACTGTCGAAGCGGTTCGGCCCCTTGATCGCGCCGCCGGTGTCCTGTGCCACCCACAGCCCGCCGACATTGGGACGGTCGGTTTGCAGCCAGACCGGCGCGCCAAGCGGCACGAACGCGGGATCGGCAGCGAGCGTCGTGCGCGGGCTTACCGCCACGCCCATGGCGCCGACTGCGCTGGGGGCGGGATTCTCGCGGAAGAAGACATAGCTGCGGTTCTGGCGCATCAGCGCGTCACCCTCGACCGGGTGCTCGTGAATGTAGCGCAGGATGCCCTGCATCGAGCCGGGATATTGGCCCGGCCCGGTGCCGATCAGGCCCTGCTGCGCCATGACGGTGCCGATGCCGGTGTAATCCCACCCGTTGACCGCCCCATAGCCCAGCCGCATCACGCTGCCATCGGGCGCGCGCAGCCGGCCCGAGCCTTGCACCTGGAGGAAGAACAGTTCGGCCGCATCGGCGACCCAGGCGATCTCCAGCCCGCGATTGGCCAGCGCGCCGTCCTCGATCTGCCCGCGGTCGAAATAGGCGGTGAAGCGCCCGGTCTCGTCGTAGCGGCCCAGCGGCTGGCGCCCATCGGGCAGGGGCGCGGCGTCGCCGCGGCGGGCCCGCACGAGGTCGGCGGGTATGCCGTAGACCGGAATGTCGAAGCCCGGTTGGCGGGTGCGGACGCCGGCGATCTCGGGTTCGTAGTATCCGGTGACGAAGCTGCTGCCGTCACCGACGCGGGCGGTCTCGAACCAGGCGGCGAAAAAGGCGGCGGCCTGCGCGCGTGGCCAGGTGCGCGCGGCGGCGCAGGCCGGTGCCCAGTCGCCGGCTCGGGTCAGGCCGCTGGCGTCGGTGCGCCGTTGCAGCCCGGGGCACGACAGGACGAAGGCATCGAGTGCGCCGGCGGCATTGCCCGGCTGAAGCGCGGCGATCGCTGGGCCGCGTGCAAGGCCGGCCGAAACGGCGTCGGCGGCCGTATTGGCGGGCGGTCGCGTCCCGCCGGGCGGTGGCGAAACGCTGGGCACGCAGCCGCTGAGCAGCATGGAAAGCGCGAGGGCGGCAGCCGCCACGACACGAAGGGCCGGTGCAGAAGCATCGGCCCTCACGATTTCGGCGGTTGCATGGTCGGCGTCGCGCCGATCAACCAGGGTCACGGGATCACCCCCGGCAATCAGCGCGCGCAGCCGTCAGGCTTCATCGGTCTCGTCGAGCAGCCAGTCCGGATCGCTCGAGGTGAGGTTGCGCGAGAAGGTCCACAGGTCGCGGCTCTCGATCGCATCATTGAGCGAGCCGGCAACGACCAGCCCGTCGCTGTTGCGCGTGACCATGGCGATATCGGCCACGAAGCGCACGGTGATGCGCGCGGTCGAGCCCAGCAGTTCGGCCGAGACGATACGCGCTTCCTCGATGCGGATGAGGCGCGCGTCGAGCGTGTCGCCCGAGGCGTCGCGCGCATCGAGCGCTCCGGCAAAGCCGGCATAGACGTCGCGGTCGCAAAGCTGTTCGAGTTCGCGGCGATCCCCGCGCCAGAAGGCCTCGAGCACCATGCCGTAGGCATTGCGCGCACCGTTCATGAACTGGCCGACGTCGAAGCGGCGGTCGGCGGCGATGATTGCGCGGATGCCGCCCTCGGCGCCGGGGTCGAAGTCCCGCGTCTCGGGCAGGGCGGGCACGGCGCGGCCGGCGGCCGGCACCGATCCCTCGGGCAGGCGCGGCGCGAGTGGCGTGCGCGCACCCTGCGGGTCCGGCTGCTCGATCCGGCGGCGTACCGGTTCCTCGTTCTGCTCCGGCCGGCGACCCAGCACCGAATAGAGCCTCAGGCCCAGAAAGGCCGCGATCATGGCCAGGATGACGATCTCAACAATCACACGCACATGTCCCGCAGTGGCAAGCCCGACCGTGCAGGGAACGTCTCTGCATGGCGGGAAACCGGTTAATCGTGCCTCAAATAGGTACGAATTACAAATGAACAACGTGTGGACGGTATCCTGCCGGAATCCCGCGATCGGCGGTTTTTGCCGGAATTACGCGTCTTTCCCGTCGTCTATCCCTCCATGAGCATGCCCTCCCGCTCTTTCGGGCAGCACGCACGAGGCCTGTTGTCGGCGCATAGCCGATGGTCTGCCACGAGTCGCAAAAGCGGTGACGGTCCGCGGCCTGCAACCATTGCCGCGTGCGGCGCGCGATGCTAGTCGCCGCGCACGTCCAATTGGCGACCCACAGATCGAAAGCTTGCGACCATGGCCGACGAAGGCAACATCATCAGCAACCTCACCCTCGACGGCGCCGACAGCGTGCCCGCAGACCACGCGGCCAATGGCGAAGACACCTCGCCCGCGATCGGCCTGATCTCGCAGTACGTGAAGGACCTTTCGGTCGAGAACCCGAATGCGCCCGAAAGCTACCAGTGGGCCGAGCAGCCGGAAATGCACGTCGATTTCAATATCGCCGCGCGCAACCTGGCCCCCGACGTCCACGAGATCGAACTCAAGATCAACGTGACGTCCAAGGGCGCGCAGGGCACCGCCTTCATCGTCGAGCTGGTCTATGGCGCGCTCATCGGCATGCGCAACGTGACCGAGGAACAGGCGCACCCGTTCCTGTTCGCCGAAGGCCCGCGCCTGGTGTTCCCGTTCGCCCGCCGCATCATCGCCGATGCCGTGCGCGATGCGGGTTATCCGCCGCTGCTGCTCGATCCCATCGACTTCAACGGCCTCTACCTCAGCCAGCTGGCCCAGGCGAACGAGATGGCCACGGCCGAGCCGGCCGGCCACGCCTGAGATACTGGACCTGCTACATACCTGACCCACTGATGGCCGCCGGCCGCCCCAGGGACTTTCCACGATGAACCTCCTCAAGGCGACCGGCACCATCGGCGGGCTCACGCTGGCCAGCCGCGTGCTCGGCCTCGTGCGCGACAGCCTGTTCGCCCGCTATGTCGGCGCAGGCTTTGCCTCCGACGCGTTTCTGATCGCGTTCCGGCTGCCCAACATGTTCCGCGCGCTGTTCGCCGAAGGGGCCTTCGCCTCGGCGTTCATCCCCATGTTCAACAAGAAGGTCGGCGACCCGGAAGGGCGCGGGCTGCCGGACGGCTTGCGCTTTGCCGAAGAGGCGCTGGCGGTGCTGCTGCCCGCGCTGATCGTGTTGACGGTCATCCTCGAAGTGCTGGCCTGGCCGGTCACGCTGCTGCTCTCGGGCGGCTTCAACGGCATTTCGCCCACGCAGTTCGCCTTCGCGGTGACGCTGTCGCGCTTCACCATCCCCTATCTCATGCTGATCAGCCTGGTTTCGCTGTTCGGCGGCATCCTCAACTCGCTGCACAAGTTCTGGGTCAACGCTGCCGCGCCGATCCTGCTCAACCTGACGCTGATCGTCGCGCTGCTCGGCTTCCACAGCGCCGATCCGCTGGTCACCGCGCGCAACCAGGCGATCGCGGTGTCGGTCTCGGGTGCGCTGCAGCTGATATGGCTGGCCTGGGCCTGCCGCCAGAACGGCGTGCGCCTGCGCTTGCGCCGCCCGCGCCTCAACCCCGACGTGAAGGCGCTGCTCGCGCTGATCTGGCCGGCGGCTGCGGGCGCCGGGGCGGTGCAGATCAACCTCGTGATCTCGACCGCGCTGGCCGCCAAGCTGCTGGCGCACGGCTCGGTGACGTACATCTACATGGCCGACCGGCTCAACCAGTTGCCGCTGGGGCTGATCGGCATCGGCCTCGGCACGGTGCTGCTGCCGACGATCTCGCGCCAGCTCGGCGCCGGCGAGACCGCCGCTGCCGAGGAGACGCAGAACCGCGGCATGGAGCTGGCGTTGCTGCTGACGCTGCCGGCCACGATGGCGCTGGTGCTGTGCGGCGAGCCGATCGCCGCCGCGCTGTTCGGCTATGGGCGCTATACCCCGGCCGATACGCATTTCACCGCGCAGGCGCTGGCCGCGTTTTCGATCGGCCTGCCCAGCTACATCCTCGTCAAGGTGCTGACGCCGGGCTACTACGCGCGCCATGATACCAAGACGCCGGTGCGCTATGCTATGGTGTCGATGGCGGTGAACCTCGTCGGCAACCTCATCCTGATCGTGCCGCTGCAGCACATGGGGCCGCCGCTCGCCACCGCGATCGCCTCGACCGTCAACGTCGCGATGCTCTATCGCACGCTGCGCCGGCGCGGACACTTCACCCCCGATGCCCGCCTGCGCCGCCGCGCGCCGCGCCTCGCGCTGGCCGCGCTGGCGATGGGCGGCGTGCTCTGGGCGGGGCAGGGGCTGCTGATGCCCTATGTCCACGGCAGCTGGGCCTTGCGCATCGGCGCGCTGGCGGTGCTGGTCACTGCGGGCGTGGTCGTCTATGGGCTCGCCACCCTCGTCATGGGGGCGTTCACGCGCGAGGACATCGCGCTGCTCACCCGCCGCCGCCGCGCGGCGCCCACCACCACCTCGTAAGGCACTCGTTCCATGCGCATCGTCTCCGGCATCCAGCCCACCGGCAATCTCCACCTCGGCAACTACCTGGGGGCGATCCGCAACTGGGTGGCGATGCAGGACGAATGGACCGCCAAGGGCGCGACCTGCCTCTATTTCCTGGCCGACCTCCACGCCATCTCGATGCCGCACGAGCCGGCGCAGCTGGGCGCCAACACCCGCGACATGGTCGCCGCGCTGGTCAGCTGCGGAATCGACCCCGACCGCTCGATCCTGTTCAACCAGGCGCAGGTGCCTGCCCACGCCGAGCTGCAGTGGCTGCTCAACGGCACCGCGCGGATGGGCTGGCTCAACCGCATGACGCAGTGGAAGGACAAGGCAGGCAAGAACCGCGAAGGCGCCTCGGTCGCACTGTTCACTTATCCCGTGTTGCAGGCCGCCGACGTGCTGCTGTACCAGGCCACGCACGTCCCCGTGGGCGAGGACCAGAAGCAGCACCTCGAACTGGCGCGCGACATCGCGCAGAAGTTCAACAACGACTTCGCCAGCGAGGACGCGCCTGTCTTCACCCAGCCCGACCCGATCATCCCGCCCGAGGCGGCGCGCATCATGAGCCTGCGCGACGGCAGCGCGAAGATGAGCAAGTCCGACCCCTCGGAGATGAGCCGCATCAATCTGGTCGATGATGCCGACACGATCATGCAGAAGATCAAGAAGGCCAAGACCGATCCCGAGCCGCTGCCGAGCGAGGCCGAAGGGCTTGAAGGCCGGCCCGAGGCACGCAACCTCGTCGGGATCTATGCCGCGATGGCCGGCACCGACGTGGCATCGGTCCTAGCTCAATTCGGCGGGGTGGGCTTCGGCACGTTCAAGCCGGCGCTGGGCGAATTGCTGGTCGACAAGCTGGCGCCGATGGCCGCCCGCTATCGCGAGCTGCGCGCCGACAGGCAAGCGCTCGATGCCATCCTGCGCCATGGGGCGGAAAAGGCCCGCGCGCTCGCCACGCCGACGCTGACCAAGGCTTACGAGGCGCTCGGCCTCGTGCGCTGAACAGCGCCGGGGGCGGCCGCGCGCTGTCCCCGGCCCTCTGTGTGACGGTCCCTTGGTGCACCCTTGCACAGTGCGGTTTTCACGAACCGTTTCAGCACCTCGTGCGTTGTCATTCAAACACCGTTCAGCCCCTCGCAGGTACCGTTTCGTCGTGCTAACACCACGACCAGTGCCGGAGGCGGGGGACGCCGGCGCGCACGAGGAGTCGAAAACAAATGACCAAAATGCATCGGGCTGGGCGCCTCGCGCTGCTGGCTGCTCCCCTTGTCCTGGCCCTCTCGGGCTGTGCGACCAACTTCAACGCCAAGGTTTCGCGCTTCCAGGCCGAACTGCCGGCCCCGGCGGGCCAGACCTTCGCCGTCGTGGCCGAAGACCCGCGTGACAACGGCGGGCTGGAATTCTCGCAGTACGCCAGCCTCGTCGCGGCGCAGATGGCGCGCGTCGGCTATGTGCCCGGCAATCCGCAGACCTCGGACCTGGTGGTCAAGTTCGGCTACGGCGTCGACCGCGGCCGCGAGCATGTCCGCTCGACCGGGTTTGCCGATCCGTTCTGGGGTCCGTGGTATGGCCCGGGCTTCTATGGCCGCCGTTATGGCCCCGGTTTCTGGGGTGGCCGCGGCTGGGGCTATGGCTGGTACGATCCGTTCTGGGGTGCCGGCTACAATGGCGTCGACGTGACGACCGTCTACACCAGCGGCATCAGCGTGCAGATCGATCGCCGTGCCGATGGCAAGCGCCTGTTCGAAGGCAAGGCCGAGGCGGCTTCGACCTCGAACCGCCTGCCCTACCTCGTGCCCAACCTGGTCGAGGCGATGTTCACCGACTTCCCTGGTCACAACGGCGAGACGGTGCGCATCTCGGTGGCGCCCGAAAAGAAGAAGTAAGATTCGGGCCGGCTGACCTCGGCCCGCATTCACGAAAAACCCCGCCTCGATGCCGAGGCGGGGTTTTTCGTGTCCGGCAATCGTGCGGGCGATCAGCCCGGGATCGAGGCCCGGGCTTCGGCACCGTCACCCTGCGGGGCGGCGATGATGTCCTTGACCTGCGCACCCTTGGCGACGGTGCGGGTGTCGGGATCGCCGACGGTGCTGCGGATGCCGGCGGCCGAGGCACCGGCCTTGCCAAGCGCGTCGGTCTCGATCGCGCTGCGCGGGGCGGGGCCACCGAACAGGGCGTCGAGCGCCTGCTTCGAGCTGTCGACGTCCTGCGGACGCGGGGCGCCGGGGTTCGGTGGGGTCAGCGCGAAATCGGGCGGCACGACCAGCGGTGCCTGGCGGCTGACGGCGAACTCGTCAGGACGCACGCGGTTGAACAGCGAGCTGTTGGAACTGCACGCGGACACAAGGCTCCCGGCCGAAACGAGAAGGGCGAGGGCGGCGGCTTTGCGCATCAAACAGTCTCCGAAGGGCTTTGCATGCCCGAGGCGGGCTTTTCGCGCGAAAACAGCGAGCGGGCAAGCAGGATCAGCACGCCCAAAGAGATCGCGACATCGGCGAGGTTGAAAATCAGGAAGGGGCGCCATTCGCCGAAATGCAGGTCGGCATAGTCGATGACGTAGCCGCGCATGAACCGGTCGTAGATGTTGCCCAGCGCGCCGCCGAGCACCAGCGCCAGCGCGGTCAGTTCGCCCATCGCCTTTTCGCGCAGCATCCACACGAACACGCCAAGGCCGATCAGCCCGGTCATCAGCAGCAGCGCGAGGCGCCCTTCGCTCGAGCTGGCGCTGAACAGCCCCAGCGAGACGCCGAGGTTCTGCGTCCAACGCAAGTTGAAGAAGCTGGTGATATAGATCGAGCCGAGATCGGGCAGGCCGAGGGGGCCGGCCACCCAGGCCTTGATCCCGCGATCGAGCGCGAAGGTCGCAAGCGCGATGGCGAAGCCTGCGGTGCGATTGCGCGTCAGCAGGCTCACGCCGCACCTCCGGCCTGCGCGTCGTGCGCGGCGACGACAGTCTCGCAGCGCCCGCACAGCGCGCCGTCCTCGGCAACGTCGGGCAGGTGGCGCCAGCAGCGGCCGCACTTGTGGTCTTCGGTCCGGGTCACGGCCAGCTCCTGCCCGCGCGCGACTGTCCCGGTGATGAACAGTTCGGCCAGCCCCTCAAGGCCATGTTCGGCCTCGGGCGCATCGGCGGGCACGGTGACGTTCGCCTCGAGCCCGGAGCCGAGCACCTTCTCGCGGCGCAGCGGCTCGATCGCCTCGTTGACGGCGGTGCGAAGGGCGCGCAGCGCGTCCCAGCGGGCCACGTCGACCGACACCGCGGGCACCTGCGGCCATTCGAGCAGGTGGACCGAGGCGCCGGGATAGCGGCTCTGCCACACTTCCTCGGCGGTGAAGACCATGACCGGCGCGGCATAGCGCACCAGTGCATGGAACAGCGTGTCGAGCACGGTGCGATAGGCGCGGCGCTTCGGGTCCGTCGGCGCATCGCAATAGAGCGAGTCCTTGCGGATATCGAAGAAGAACGCCGAGAGGTCCTCGTTGCAGAACTCGGTCAGCGCGCGGGTGTAGGTGTTGAAGTCGAAGTCCGCGACGGCCTTGGCCAGCGTGGCATCGAGCGTGCCGAGCCGCGCGAGCATGTACTGCTCGAGTTCGGGCATGTCGGCAGGCGCGACGCGTTCGGCCTCGTCGAAATCGACCAGCGCGCCCAGCAGGTAGCGGAAGGTGTTGCGCAGCTTGCGGTACTGGTCCGCCACGCCGCCCAGGATCTCCTTGCCGATGCGGTGGTCCTCGGTGAAGTCGACCGACAGTGCCCACAGGCGCAGGATATCCGCGCCATAGTCGCGCATCAGGTCGAGCGGGTTCACCGTATTGCCGAGCGACTTCGACATCTTCATGCCCTTGGCGTCCATGGTGAAGCCGTGGGTGAGGATCGCGTCGTAAGGCGCGCGGCCGCGCGTGGCGCAGCTTTCGAGCAGCGAGGACTGGAACCAGCCGCGATGCTGGTCGCTGCCCTCGAGGTAGAGGTTGGCCGGCCAGCTCAGTTCGGGCCAGCGGCCGGATTCGAGCACGAAGGCATGCGTCGAGCCCGAGTCGAACCAGACGTCGAGAATGTCGGTGACGCGCTCATAGTCGTCGGCGTTGTAATCAGGTCCAAGATAGTCCTGCGCGCGCTCGTCGTCCCAGGCGTCGACGCCCTCGGCCATGACGCCGGCGATGATGCGCGCGTTGACCGCGGGATCCGCCAGGTACTGGCCGGTCTTGCGATCGACGAACAGCGTGATCGGCACGCCCCAGGCGCGCTGGCGCGAGAGCACCCAGTCGGGGCGCCCCTCGACCATGGCGCCGATGCGGTTGCGGCCCTTTTCGGGGACGAAGCGCGTGTCGGCGATCGCCTTCAGCGCCTTTTCACGCAAGGTTCCCCCCTCGCGGGCCTGGTCCATCGGCACGAACCACTGCGGCGTGCAGCGATAGATCACCTTCGCCTTGGAGCGCCACGAGTGCGGATAGGAGTGCTTGTAGTCCGCACTCGCCGCCAGCAGCGCGCCGGCCTCGGCCAGCGCCGTGCAGATCGGGCCGTCGGGGGCGTTGAACTTGGGGTTGATGACGCTGCCCTGGCCGCCGAGCCAGCCCCAGTCCTCGCGATACTTGCCATCGGCCTGGACCGCGAACTTGGGCTCGATCCCGTGCGCCTTGCACAGCGCGAAGTCGTCCTCGCCATGGTCGGGTGCCATGTGGACGAGGCCGGTGCCGCTGTCGGTGGTGACGAAATCGCCGGCGAGCAGCGGACGGGGCGCCGCGAAGAAGCCACCGAGCGCATGCATCGGGTGGCGCGCCATGGTGCCGGCAAGGTCAGCGCCCTTGCCGGTCCAGCCAGCCGGCGCCAGTTCAGCGCCGTAGCGCTTGCCGGCTTCGGCCACGAGCGCCTCGGCCAGCAGGATGCGCTTGTCGCCCAGCTGCACCAGGACGTAATCGACCTCCGGCCCATAGGCGAGCGCCTGGTTGACCGGGATCGTCCACGGCGTGGTCGTCCAGATCACGGCATAAGCGCCGACCAGTTCGGCCACCGGCGAATCGATGATCTCGAAGGCGACGTCGATCTGGGTGGAGACGATGTCCTCGTATTCCACCTCGGCCTCGGCCAGCGCGGTCTTCTCGACCGGGCTCCACATCACCGGCTTGGCGCCGCGATAGAGCTGGCCGCTCTCGGCGAACTTGAGCAGCTCGCCCACGATCGTCGCCTCGGCCTGGAAGTCCATGGTGAGGTAGGGGCGGTCCCATGCCGCACCGATGCCGAGCCGCTTCAGCTGCTCGCGCTGCACGTCCACCCACTTCTGGGCATAGGCGCGGCACTCGGCGCGGAATTCCTTGGGCGGAACCTCGTCCTTGTTCTTCTTCTTCTTGCGATATTCTTCCTCGACCTTCCACTCGATCGGCAGGCCGTGGCAGTCCCAGCCGGGCACGTAGGGCGCGTCCTTGCCCAGCAGCGTCTGGGTGCGGATCACCATGTCCTTGAGGATATGGTTGAGCGCGTGGCCGATGTGCATGTCGCCGTTGGCGTAAGGCGGGCCGTCATGGAGAATGAACTTCTCGGCGCCCGCGCGCGCGGCGCGGGTCTGGCCGTAGAGGTCCTCGTCCTGCCAGCGCGACAGGATGCCCGGCTCCTTCTGCGGCAGGCCGGCCTTCATCGGGAAATCGGTCTTCGGGAGGAAGACGGTGGGTCGATAGTCGCGCTGTTCGGTCATGGTCGGCGGGCCTTAGCCGCGCGCGGCGGTTGACGCAAATGGCGCTTGGGTCTGGATCAGCGCCGCGCGCGGAAGAAATCGCGCAGCAGGCCGGCTGCCTCGCCCTCGCCCATGCCGGCATAGACCTCGGGCCGGTGCAGGCAGGTCGGCTGCTCGAACACGCGCGGCCCATGCTCGACCGCGCCGCCCTTGGGATCGGGTGCGGCGTAGTAAACCCGGGCGATGCGCGCGTGCATGATCGCGCCTGCGCACATCGGGCAGGGCTCGAGCGTGACCCACAGGTCGCAGCCTTCCAGGCGCTCCTGCCCCAGCCTTGCCGCAGCGGCGCGAATCGCCAGCACTTCGGCATGCGCGGTGGGGTCGCATTGCGCGCGCGGGGCATTGTGGGCCGCGGCGATGACCTGCCCGCCCTTGACGATTACCGCGCCGATCGGCACTTCGCCCGCATCGGCGGCGGCCTGCGCCTGGGTCAGCGCCAGCTTCATCGGTTCGGGCAGGGGCCAGCGGGTCATCGTGCCTCGGCGCCTAGCACGGTGGAGAGCAACGGGAAACGCCGGGGCGCCTTTCAAAAGCCTTGCAGCGAATCCTTGACTTCACCGTCCGGATCGATAAAGGCGCCGGTTCTTATTCAGATCACCAGAACACGAAGCGAGTTTTTAGCCATGTCGCGCATTTGCGAACTGACCGGTAAGGGCCGCCAAGTCGGTCACAACGTGAGCCACGCCAACAACAAGACCAAGCGCGTGTTCCTCCCCAACCTGCAGAACGTCACCCTGATGTCGGAAAAGCTGGACCGCAGCTTCAAGTTCCGCGTCTCGACGCACGGCCTGCGCTCGGTGGAGCACAACGGTGGCCTCGACAACTGGCTGCTCAAGCAGAACAGCGAAAAGCTCAGCCCGCGCGCCCTCAAGGTGAAGCGCGAGCTGGTCAAGGCCGTCGCCGCTGCCGCCTGAAGGCTTGCGCAGCGTTGATGCCTGAAGGGGCCGGGGTTCATTCCCCGGCCCTTTTCGCGTTTGGGGGGCAAGCGTAGTGCTGGCGCCCTGCGACAGGCTAGGGCGAATGGGGGGGAGGATAATCTCGCAATTCCGTTCGGGCTGAGCTTGTCGAAGCCCCGCGCTGGCGCGGGCAGTGCTTGCGCCCTTCGACAAGCTCAGGGCGAACGAGGGTCGCGAGGTAAACTGTATCCGCCAACCGTTCGGGCTGAGCCTGTCGAAGCCCCGGCGCACCCGCACTACCCCTCCCAGCGCAGTTTCAGCAGCAGCGTGCGCTGGAGCCAGACCATCTCGTTGCTGTCCGAGATCAGCCAGATCGCCGTGCCGCCATCGGGCTCGCGCGTGGCGACCATGCCCTCGTAGTTGTCGCGGATGCGCGAATCGGCGATCCAGGCGATCGGCTGCGCTTCCACCCGCGCCCCGGCGCGAATCGCGCTGGCCGTCGGCAGGGTGGTGACGACGGTGCGAAAGCCGCCCAGCGTGAACTTGCGCCCGAGCACGAGCAGCCGGCCATCGGGCGCCTGCGCCAGCTCGACCGGGCGATAGCCCTCGGGCATGACCAGCTCGAAACGCTGCGGCCTCTCGTTGTCGCGCGGCAGGCCGGGCCAGATCAGGCCGGGGTGGCGGCGGCGCGAGTACCAGTGGGCATAGACCTCACCGATCGCGATGGTGCGCCCGTCGGCCAGGCGGCGCATCGCCTCCGGCCCCTGGTTGTTGGGCCATTCCATCAGCACCGGCGCCTTGATCTTGCGGTCGTGTTTCAGGTCGGGGCTAAACAGGTGAAAGCGCGGGCTGCCTTCGTAGCCGACGAGCATGGTGCCGTCGGCCGGGTCGACCGACACCGATTCGCTGTCGCTGTCGATGAAGCTGGCGAGGGCCGGCTTGCGCGGGTGGATCGTCTCGCGCTGCCAGGTTCGCCACGGCGCGGGTTTGTCGGGGCGGGTGAACACCAGCGTCGCATTGCGATCGCTCACCGCGACGAGATCACGCGAGTCGCGCTCCGCCAGGCCGGAGAAATTGCCGAAGTCGCGGTTGCGGCTGGTCAATTGCCAGGCGCCCACCAGCTGCAGCTGGCTAAAGCGCCGAGGCATGCCCTGCCGGACGAGGCGCGGCAGCAGATCGTGATAGGTCACGCGGTGATCGCGGCTGGCCGGTGGCCAGGGCTGGCGCACGTAGATCGTCGGGATCAGCGCGAGGATCAGCAGGATGATGGCGAGGCGGCGGATCACGCCGCGCGCCTTGCCACGAATGCTGCGCCTGCGAAAGCGGTTCGGCGTCCGCTGTCTTACAGGCAAGCCTTGTCAGGCCGGGAGGAACACCATGGCATCGCCGTTCATGCAATAGCGCTTGCCGGTTGGCTGCGGACCATCGTCGAAGACATGGCCAAGGTGCCCGCCGCAGCGCGTGCAGTGCACTTCGGTGCGCACCATGCCGAAGCTGCCGTCGCGCGTCGTCGCCACGGCACCCGCCAGGGGCCGCCAGAAGCTGGGCCAGCCGGTACCGCTGTCGAACTTCGTGGCCGAGGAAAACAGCGGCTGGCGATCGGCGGCACAGGCGAAGGTGCCCTTGCGGTGCTCCTTGTTGAGCGGCGAAGTGAACGGCCGCTCGGTGCCTTCCTGGCGCAGGATGTAGAACTGCTCGGGCGTCAGCAGGCGGCGCCACTCGGCCTCGGTGTGATGCACCGGATAGACCTTGGCGGCGACCGCGGGCTTGGCGCGACAGGCGCCGGCCAGGGGCAAGACCAGGCCGGCGCCCACCCACCCCAGCATACGGCGGCGCGACAGCGTGTCAGGGGGGAAGGCAGTGTCGGTCACCGTGGGTCATCCTTGTCCGGGGCAGCATGGGTGTCGCGCAACGCCGGCCGCGCGAACAGCTGGCCACGCGGGCAATCAACACCGCGCCGCCTTAACAGGCCATGACCGCGGCAATGCTTCGACACCAGGCCTTGATATCCGCCTGTCACGGCGCAGCGACGGCGCCCCATGGCGCGGTTCCGGCAGGGATCGTCGCGATCGTCTTGCCGGCGGCAAGATCGACTACCGAGACATCGTCGGACAGGCCGTTCGCGGTATAGGCGCGCGTCCCGTCGGCACTGAGCGCGAGGTGCCACACGCGCTTGCCCACCGGAATGGTCTGCCGCACGGTGCGCGTGGCGACGTCGATCAGGGCGATGCGGTCGGCGCGGCCCAGCGCGACCACGGCGGTCTTGCCATCGGGGGTGAAGCGAATGCCGCAGGGCAGGACGCGGTAGGGCTGAACGCCCTCGATCGCGAAGGGGATGGTCGCGGTGATGGCGCGGGTCTGCGGGTCGGCGATCTGGACCACGCCGCCGACCTCGGCCGCGATCCACAGCGCCTTGCCATCGGCGGTGAACTCGACGTGGCGGGGGCGCTTTTCGGTCGGCATGACCGAGGCCACCTGCTGCGTGGCGAGGTCGATCCAGTAGACCGCGCTTTCGTCTTCGGAGGTGACGACGAGCCACTTGCCATCCGGGCTCTGCGCGACGCCCTCGGGTTCCTTGCCCACCGCGACCTGGAACGCGACGCGGCCGCTGGCCAGGTCGATCGCGCTGACCGCGGCGTCGTTCTCGTTGGCGGCGAAGACGGTCTTGCCGTCGGTGGACAGCACGAATTGCTCGGGATCCTGCCCGGCGGCGATCTCGCGCACGATCTTGCCGGTCTGTCGGTCGATCACCTTCACCGCATTGTCGTTGCTGACGCAGACCAGCAGGAAACGACCATCCTTGCTGATCGCGATGCCGCGCGGCCGCTCGCCCACCGGCCAGGTGGCGATCGTCTTGGCCGCGACGGGGTCGATCACGCTGACCGAGTTGCCGCGCTCGTTGCTGACGTAGACGGTCTCGGCCGCGGCGGATGCCAGCGGGCACAGCGCGGCGAGCAGGAACGCCGCCGAGGGGGCAAACACGGTGCGCACGATGAAACGCATGGACAAATCCTCTTCCCGGGCGCCCAACCTAGGCCACAACCGTCCTTCAGGGCATTCGACCAATGGTCAATTTCGGCCTTGGCCGGCATGGTTCATCACGTTGCCACGCAAGGACAAGTTTGAAGATTCGGGAAAGGGATTGCAACGATGACCATCACTGGCCGAAAGCCCGGACGGCAGCGTAAGGCTCGATTGACGCTCATCGCGGCGGCCGGCGTCTTCGCGCTGACCGGCGCCACGCATCTCTTCGCGCATGGCGACGTGACCCCGCAGGCGGTCGACACGAGCGCGCTGCCCGATATCCAGCCCAACAACGACACCTGGCTGCAGCACAATCCCTATCGCGGCAACGCCGAGGCGATCAAGATCGGTGAACATGCCTATGCGCAGAACTGCGCGCGCTGCCACGGCATCGAGGCGATCTCGGGCGGCATCGCGCCCGACCTGCGCTATCTCGAGCTGGGCGACAGCGGCGACGAGTGGTTCGTGCAGCGCTACCAGCATGGCTCGGTCCGCGACGGCAAGGTCTACATGCCGCCCATGGGCGAAGTGCTGGGGCAGAAGGCCGGATGGGCGATCCGCTCCTGGCTTGAAACCGTGCACGAGGAATAAGCGCGATGCCGCAGGGGCGCCAGATTCCGGGCGGGCGACAGGGATTGAGCCGTCGTGCGCTGCTCGGCGGTGCCGTGGGCGCCGCGGCGGCGACGCTGATGCCGCGGCTGGCCGACGCCGCGCCGCTGGCCAAGGTCAAGGCCAACGGCGTGCTGCGCGTCGCGATCTACCAGGACAACGCGCCCTGGTCGTGGGACGAAGGCGGCCAGATCCGGGGCATCGACGCCGATCTCGGTCGTGCCCTCGCCGAGGCGCTGGGCGTCAAGGCGGACCTCGCCATCTTCTCGGCCGACGAGAGCGTCGAGGACGATTTGCGCAATGCGGTCTGGCGCGGCGGGCTGCTGGGGTTCCAGGCGGCTGACGTCATGCTGCACGTGCCGTTCGATCCTGCCTTTGCAGCACAGGTCGACCAGGTGGCGATCGTCGCGCCCTATGCGCGCGAGAAATTCGGCCTCGCCTGCGCGACGGGCAAGGGGCTGGAATGCGAGGCGGCACCTGTCGCCTTCAAGGGGCACAAGCTGGCGGTCGAGCTGGCGACGATCCCCGACTACTACCTGATGGGGCAGTTCGGTGGCGCCCTGGCCAAGGACGTCGTACACTTCCCCAATGGGGCTGCGGCGGTCTCCGCCATGGTCAAGGGCGATGCGGACGCGGCCATGGCGACCGCCGCGCAGCTCGAATACGGGCTCAAGGACCAGACGTCCGGCTTTGCCCGGCGCAAGGGGCCGCTGCCGATGATGACCAGCCCGGGCTGGGATGTCGGCATGGCGGTCAAGGAAGCCAGCCGCACGCTCGGCGATGCGCTCGATACCATCGTCACCGCGATGCAGAAGGATGGCCGCATGGCCGCGCTCTGCACCCGCTACGGCGTGACCTGGCAGGCGCCGCTCGCCGCAGGCTGAAGCGCGGCAGCGCGCCGGCGGCAATCCTAGTGCCAAGGTCCAATTGTCCGCACGCGGCGATGGAATAGTCTCGGTTCGGTTCCATGGTGGGCAGGCAGGGGGGCACCGGCCGCGACAGACCACCATCGCCCCCAACGTGACCGGCCCGCGCAAGAGGTCGAACGACAACCGGAGGTGTGATGATGAAGGGAATGTTCAAGGCGACGGCCGCCTGTGTGCTGGCGATGGCGATGGCCGCCCCGGCGCTGGCCGATGGCCCCGCAGCAGGTCCGGGCGATGCCGACCTCATGGCGGACGCCAAGACCACCAACGACGTGCTGACGTACGGCATGGGTCCGCAGGCGCACCGCTTCAGCCCGCTCGACAAGATCAACACCTCGAACGTGGCCCGGATGGTTCCGGCCTATGCCGCCTCGCTCGGCGGGGAAAAGCAGCGCGGCCAGGAATCGCAGCCGATCGTCTACGACGGCATGATCTACGTGACCGGCTCGTACTCGCGCCTCTTCGCGTTCGATGCGCGGACCGGCGAGAAGGTTTGGGAATACAACGCCCGCCTGCCCGACGGTATCATGCCCTGCTGCGACGTGGTGAACCGCGGTG
This sequence comes from Novosphingobium sp., assembly GCF_036803765.1. GTDB lineage: Bacteria > Pseudomonadota > Alphaproteobacteria > Sphingomonadales > Sphingomonadaceae > Novosphingobium. The sequence continues at coordinate 72,221 of NZ_DAIRTS010000017.1, read as the reverse complement.
CCGCGATCTACGGCGACAAGGTAATCTTCTCGACGCTCGACGCGCACATCGTCGCGCTCAACCGCAAGACCGGCAAGGTGGTGTGGAACAAGACCGTGGCCGACTACCAGGCCGGCTACAGCCAGACCGCAGCGCCGCTGATCGTCAAGGGCATGGTCATTACCGGTGTGTCGGGCGGTGAATTCGGCGTGGTCGGCACGGTCGAGGCGCGCGATGTCAACACCGGCGACCTGATCTGGACGCGCCCGGTCATCGAAGGCCACATGGGCACCCTGCGTGGCCAGCCCAACGGCGTGACCGGCAAGACCAACGCGACCTGGCCGGGCGACCTGTGGAAGACCGGCGGCGGCGCCACCTGGCTGGGCGGCACCTACGATCCGGATACCAACCTGCTCTACTTCGGCACCGGCAACCCGGCGCCGTGGAACAGCAACCTGCGCAAGGGCGACAACCTCTACACCGCCTCGACGCTGGCCATCAATCCGGACAACGGCCAGATCGTCTGGCATTACCAGACCACCCCGCACGACGGCTGGGACTTCGACGGCGTGAACGAGTTCATTCCGTTCGACGCCACGATCAACGGCAAGGCGATGAAGCTCGGCGCCAAGGCCGACCGCAACGGCTACTTCTTCGTGCTCGACCGCACCAACGGCAAGTTCGTCAGCGCGAACAAGTTCGTGATGCAGACGACCTGGGCAGACGGCTTCAACGCCAAGACCGGCCGCCCCAACTACATCGACGACAACCGCCCCGGCGCGCCCGAGGGCACCGGGTCGGAAGCCAAGGGCAAGACCGTGTTCGCCAGCCCGTCGTTCCTCGGCGGCAAGAACTGGATGCCGATGGCCTATTCGGACCAGACCGGGCTGTTCTACATCCCGTCGAACGACTGGGGCATGGACATCTGGAACACGCCGATCGCCTACAAGAAGGGCGCGGCCTACCTGGGCGCCAGCTTCACGATCAAGCCGATCGTCGAGGACCACATCGGCGCGCTGCGCGCGATGGATCCCAAGACCGGCAAGATCGTGTGGGAATACAAGAACAAGGCTCCGCTGTGGGGCGGCGTGATGACCACCGCCGGCAACCTCGTGTTCACCGGCACGCCCGAGGGCTACCTCAAGGCCTTCGATGCCAAGACCGGCCAGGAACTGTGGAAGTTCAACACCGGTTCGGGCGTTGTCGGCTCGCCGATCACCTGGGAGCAGGACGGCGAACAGTACGTCGCGGTGATGTCGGGCTGGGGCGGCGCCGTGCCGCTGTGGGGTGGCGAGGTCGCCAAGACCTTCAAGGAAATCAGCCAGGGCGGTGCGCTCTGGGTGTTCAAGCTGCCCAAATGATGATGCGGGGGGGAGCGCGGGGGAGCCTGGCTCCCCCTTCACCCTTGCGGCTCCCGGCGTTCGTGCCGGGAGCCGTTGTCGCGGGGCCGGGGGAAGGACCGGTCCTGCGCAATGCCCAGTGGCTCGCAGCCGCGCGAATGCCTGCGGCCTCTTGCGTTTCGCGCACCGGCGTCGATAGTGCAGGCATGGCCGCCGCTCTCGCCACGCCCGAACGCATCCTCGTGGTGGACGATCATCCGCTCGTTCGCGACGGGCTGCGCAGCCTGCTGGCGATCACGTTCGAGGATTGCGAGATCCTCGAGGCCGCCGGCGTCGAGGAAGCATGCCAGGTCCTCGCCGCGCAGGGCGAATGCGATCTCGTGCTGCTCGACCTCAACATGCCCGACGCCACGCGCCTGTCCGGCCTGACCACGCTGCGCCAGGCCTTTCCGATGGTCCCGGTGCTGATGGTCTCGGGCAGCTTCGACCGTGCGCTGGTCCAGGAAGCGCTGTCCGCCGGGGCTGCGGGCTTCCTGCCCAAGTCCCTGAAGCGGGCCGCGATCGTCGATGCGCTGCACCAGGTCATGTCGGGCGAGATCTACATCCCCGATACCGGGCTGGAGGAAGCCCCGGGCACGGCCGAGGAAGTGCAGATCCGCGCGCGGATCGACAGCCTCACCCCGCAGCAGAAGGTCGTGCTGCATCATCTCGTCCACGGCCGGCTCAACAAGCAGATCGCGCACGATCTCGATGTCTCGCTGACCACGGTCAAGGCGCACGTGTCCGCGATCCTGCAGAAACTGGGCGTGTTCAGCCGCACCCAGGCGGTGATTCTGGCCAACCGTATCCACTTCGACTGAAGCCATGTTCGGCAATAGATGGCGGCCAGCGCAGGTCTTGCGCCGACCGCCATTTTTCGTGTTCAACCCAGCAGCGCGACGAAGCGGTCGAGCGGGCATAACGTTGGCTGGCCGGGCAGGGCGCACCCCGGCAGGGCCATGGGCTGGCTGACCGGCGCCGCCGGCGACAGGCGCCGCGTGCCCTCGAGGCTTTGCGCGCGATAACGGACCCGCACCAGCGCCGCGCCGTCGTGGCCGCGCACCTGCTCGATCACCAGCGCGCCGCCGGGCGCCGGATCGTCGGCGGCATAGCCGGGGATGCGCCAGTGGGCGCCGATCAGCCCGGCAAGGTTGGCGATATTGGTGTCGTGACCCGAGATCATCGTCACGCGCGCCGGCCCCGCCAGCCCTTTGCGCACGATCGGCGCCAGCCCGGCGAAATTGGGCGCGGCGATCGCGCGCGGCCGGGCCAGGATCGCGAATTCCAGCGCATGAAAAGTGGACAGGCGCGTGACGTCTGCCGCCGTGGCGCGGCCCCAGCCCACGTCGGCCAGAGCCTTTCCATCGGCATATTCGAGCAGCAGGATATGCGCCGCCGTCGAGGCGCGATCGAGCGTGCCCGACAGCTTCGGGCGCTGCCCGGGGCGCGCTGGCGCGATGGCCGAGGGCTGGTCGCCGACGCCGCAGCCCCTGGTGGCGCTGCCGCAGAGAATTGCATCGAGCCGCGCGACCATCGGCCGCATCGCGGCGTCGAGCGCGCCGAGGCCGTCGGGGCCGATGGCCTCGCGGATACCGGCATCCGCCGCCGCCGGATCAAGGCGGGCAAGGCCGTGCGACAGCGCATTGAAGCGCGGGTCCTCGACGTCCTGCGGGGCGTGATCGATCACGGTGGTGCAGCCTGGCAGCAGCGCTTGCGTCCAGCCCTGTGCCGTGGCGATCGTACGCTGGTCGCTGTCCGCCACCACCCGCACGGTCCCGGCGGCGGGGCAGCCGCGCGCCGGAAGCAGGCGCTGCGCGCGCAGGGCCTGCGCGTCGGCTTGGCCCAGCAGCGCGACGGCGCGGGCGCCGTGCGGCGTGAGCCATCCCGGCGGCACGGGCCAGCGCGGCCAAGGCTGCGCAGCCGTTCCCGCCGGCATCGCGGGGTCCTTGGTCGGTGGCCTGACGCCGTGCCGCATGACCACGACCACGCGCTCCACCACCAGTGAAGGGGGGGTGGGGAAGGTGGAGCGCGCGGTCGTAGCCCCCGCCGCCGCGACGCCGGGAAGCGTCAGCGCGGCAGCGAGCATGGTGAGCCGGAAGGCCCGTGGTCTTAGACGTGCACCTGCCATCAGAAGTGAACCTGCCATCAGAAATGAACCTGAACGCCGCCGCGGAACATCGCGCCATAGTGCTCGCGCTCGATCAGCTGGTTGGTGGTGCCCTGGTACCGCCGCCACGGGGCGTCGGTCAGGTTGGTGCCGTCGGCGAAGACGGTCAGCTGGGGCAGGATCTGGTAGGCGGCGTGGACGTCGAGTTGGCCATTGCCATCGGTATACTGGTCATCGCCCGCGCTGCCGCCCAGCGTATCGAGATAGGACGAGCGATAGTTGAACGCGACGCGCGCCGAGAGGCCATACTTTTCGTAGAACAGCTGCACGTTACCGAGGTTCTTGGACTGATAGGCCAGCGGGATGGCGCCGGGGCGAACCTGCCCACCTTGGCCCTCACCCCAGACGTGGGTGTAGTTGGCCGAGATCCCGAACCCGCCCAGTGCGCCGGGCAGCATCGTGAACTGCAACTGCACGTTGAACTCGACCCCCGACAGTGCCTCGCGGCTGACGTTGATCGGCTGCGTCACCAGCGCGGCTGCGTAAGTCACCCCGCCCAGCGTCACGTTGGTCCGGTTGGCGCCATAAGTGTAGATCGGATTGCGGATGTCCTTGTGGAAGTATCCCGCCGACAGGATCGCGCCGGGCAGCGGATAGTATTCCGCGCCGAGGTCGTAATTGATCGCGCGATAGGGCTGCAGATCGGGATTGCCGATCGAGACCTGCGGCGTCGTGCCGCTGACGTCGGCGATGACATAGGGCGCGAGATTGGGATAGTTGGGCCGCCCGATCGAGGTGGTCACCGCGCCGCGCAGCACGAGGTTGCGCACCGCGTCGATGCGCGCGTTCAGGCCAGGGAAGTAGTCGGTATAGCTGTTGCGGCCGAAGCTGTTGTAACCGTCGGTGAGCTTGGATGCCCCGTTGACGACCTTGGCATCGGCGCGGTCGAGCGTGTGCTCGACGCGCAGGCCCGGTACCAGCGTCAGCGCGCCGGCCTTGAGCGTCGCCATGGCATAGCCGGCGTAGATGTCTTCGCGCACGCGGAAGTCGCTCGACAGGCTGTCGGCCAGCGTGCCCGCGGTATCGAGCGAGGAGGCCGAGGGGTTGGCGTCGAAATAGGCGCGCGCGGCGTTGTAGTCGATGCGCGTGCCGAAGGGGAACTGCCCGCCCATGAAGCGCGTGTCGCCGACATAGCTGACCGTCGACAGGTTCCACCCGCTGACCCCGATCTTGCCCGTGGTCTTGTAGTTGAGGCGGTCGTGGTCGTCGGTCTTGTCGCGGGTCAGCACCTTGGCGCCGAACGCGATCGTGCTGCCGTCACCAAGCGCGATGGGATGCGTGTAGTCGATCCGGCCCTGCCAGATTTCCTCCGCGGCGGCGCGCGTCTCGAAGTTGACCTTGCTGAAGGTCAGCAGCGACGGCGTCGTGAACACCGGGGTCTTGGGCGTCAGGCTATAGGGATACGTGCTCGCGTCGTACGTGGCGCTCACGCCGCCCTTGGCGGTGGAGAAGGCGAACTCGCTGCGCAGCGGATCGACCTTGACCGCGCGGGTCCAGCCGCCCGAAAGCTCGAGCTTGCCCCCGGCGATGTCGGAGAATTCGCCGCCGAGCGTCACCGACTTGGTGTTGTCGTTTTCGGTACGGCGGCGCACCAGCACCGTTGCGGTGGTGGCGAGCTTGGCCGTGTCGGTGATCGCCAGCCGGTTCTGGTCGCGGGTTTCGTTGTCCTTGTACTCGGAATAGCTGGTGCGCAGGTAGATCTTGGCCGCCTCTGAGGGGTGCCAGTCGAAATTGCCGACGATGCCGAGCCGCGTGCGCGTCAGGTTGTAGTCGCGCAGGCCGTTGCCGTCGGGCAGTCCCTTGGACCACGCAGACGAGCCCTGGTAATTCTCGCTCTCGATCTGGCGGCGCGAATAGTTGGCCGAGATCACCGCGCCGAACTGCTGGGCTGCGCCGAAACGGCCGCCGATCGTGCCGTCGAGTTCGTAGGGGCTCTTCCTGTTGAGGTCATAACGCCCGACCGCGGCGCGGGCATCGAGCGTGAAGGGCGCCTTGCTGTCGAACGCGGTGCGGGTGCGGATCGCGACTTCGCCGGCGATCGCATTGGCATCCTGGTTGGCCAGCACCGACTTGGTGATGGTGACCGCCTGGATCATCGCCGAGGGCAGGTCGTCCAGCTTCACCTGGCGGCCCGACGGTTCGGGCGCGGGCAGGGTCTGGCCGTTGAGCGTCACGTTGAGCAGGCTGGGGTCGATGCCGCGCACGATCGCGTAGCGGCCTTCGCCCTGGTCGTTGGCGACTGACAGGCCGGGCAGGCGCTTGATCGCCTCGGCCACGTTCTGGTCGGGCAGCTTGCCCACGTCGTTGGCGCGCAAGGTCTCGACGGTGTTGAGGGCGGCCTGCTTTTCGGCGGCGGCCTCCTCCTGCGCGAGGCGGACGCCGGTCACGATGATCGAGCCGCCATCGCTGGCGTCGCCCTCACCGGCACCGGCACCCGGGGCCATCGCGTCGGCTTCGGCGCCGGCGTCGGCGGCAAGGGCCACTTTATCCGAGACGATCACGTAGACGCCGGGCGCGGTGCTGCGCGCGACGAGGCCGGTTTCTCCGAGCATCCGCGCCAGCGCTGCTTGCACGTCCATGACGCCGTCGACAGCGCGGGTGCGACGGCCCTGCGCGACGTGGCCCGAGACCACGATCTGGACATGGGCCTGTGCGGCGAACTGGCGGACGGCATCGACGACGGGCAGCGCCGGGACGTGCAGAGCGACGCCCGAGACGGGCACGGCCTGGGCGGCGGCCGGAATGGCGGAAAGCCCGGCTACTGCCAGGGCAAGCGTCGAGACGGAGCGAAACGGCGCGAACATGATGAAGACCCCTGAGACGATCCCGGATGCAGTGCGGGAACATCGGGATGACGAGGGGGCAGGTGATTTTCCTTAAGGGTCGAGGAACTTTTTTCGCGGGTGCGAAACGACGTCCTCGATCGCGCTCTCAGCGCAAGATCACGAGGGCATCGTCGCGGCGCTGCGCCTGCGCACCGACGCTTGCCGCGACGGCGTCGGCAAAGGCGGTGGGGTCGTTGAGGCGGAAGGCGCCATAGAGCGGCTCGTCGGCGAGCACGGGGCTGGCCAGACGGATCTGCAGTGTATTGTGCCGGTTCATCTCGGCAATCGCGGCGGACAGTGGCTCACCGTCGAGTTCGAGTTTGCCTTCGGTCCAGGCCGTGGTGCGCGACAGCGCGGCAGGATCTACCGCGACGACGCGTGCAGCGCCGGCCGATGCACCAAAGCGCGCGCGCTGCCCGGCGACCAGCCGGGTGACGCCATGCGGGCCGGCGACGCTCACCGATCCTTCGCTGACCATGACATCGACCGTGCCGCTGGCCGCATCCTCGATGACCTGGAACACGGTGCCGAGGTCCGTGATCGTGACCGCGCCGGCGGTGACCTCGAACGGGCGTGCGGCATCATGCGTCACGCGGAACAGCGCGCGCCCGCCGTCCATCGCGACTTGGCGCCGGCCGCTGGTGCCGACGCGGACCGTCAGTGCCGAGCGCGCATCCACCGCCAGCGACGATCCGTCCGCCAGCGCGAGGCGGCGCACTTCGCCGACCCCGGTCTCGACCGCCATCCCGCCGCGCGGCAGCAGGGCGAGGGCGAGCGCGGCGGCGATGGCCCCACCGGCAAGGCCGGCCGCGACGCGGCGATGGAGGCGGCAGGGTCTGTCGTTCTGCAGCGCTCCCGCCGGCGGCGTGGCCGTAGGTGCCGGCTGTGCCAGGGGGTGGACGGTGCCGGTCGCCGGGGCTGCGGACACCGGCGGCGCGAACATCGCCAAGGCCGCGCGGGCGCGCAGCAGCGCGCCGGCATGGCGGCGGTCTGCGCCAAGCCATGCGGCAAGTTCGGCATCGGTTTCGTCTTCGGGTGCAGCGTCGATCCGGGCAGCCCACCGGGCCGCCGTCAGGGCGATGGCGTCTTCAACCGGTTCGACTGGCCCGCCCTGTTCCAACGCCTGTCCATTCCTTGCCGTCATCCGGCCCATCAGCCGGGGCCGCGTGGTTTACGCCCTTGAGGATTGCCTTCAATCCCTTCTGCACATCGTTTTCCACGATGCTCTCGCTCACGCCCAGCCTTGCGGCGATGGCCTTCTGCGAAAGGCCCTCGATCCGCTTGAGCCGGAAGATCGTGGCGCAGCGCTCGGGCAGGGCGGCGAGCAGGCGCTCCACCAACCTCAACTGCATCCGGGCGGCGACCACGGCTTCCACGCCGCGCGTCTCTTCCTCGACGAACAGCGCGGCGCTTTCCGTAATATCCTCGAACCGCACGATCTGCGCGCGACGCAGGGCATCGCGGCGCAAGTTCTTGACCGTCTGCATGAAATAGGCGCCCGGCCGATCGATGTGGGCCACATCGGTCATGGCGGCGAACCGGCAATAGGCGTCCTGGACGAGATCGTCGATGTCCGCCTCGGCCACGCCGGCGCGGCGCAGGACGGCGCGCACCCCCGGCTCCTGCGGCATGACGTGGAGCGCCACCCATTGCACCACATCGCGCGGCGTAAGCCTGGCGCTGGCCGGCGCATCGGGCCGGGTGGGGGAGAGATTGCGAGGGGGAATGGCTGGCACGGGGTCCTCCGTGCCAGCCGGCTAGGCGTGCTATGCGACGTCTTCGTGACACGGCGCGAGCAGACCCTCGCGCCGCGTCGGCATGTCAGGGCAGCGCGGCTAGGATGCGCAGCGCCTCGTCCTTGAGCTGCAGCGCGCGTTCGGGCGTGTCGCTTTCGGTATAGGTACGCAGTTCGGGCGCGTTGCCGCTTGGGCGCAGGTGGATGACGTCGCCGCTGGCAAAGGTGGTGCGCAGACCGTCGGTCGCATCGAAACGCTCGGCCTTGCCCGCAAGCTTGCCGAACAGCGCGGTGACCTTGGCGAGAACCTGCGGCGCATCCCCCTCGGCGAGGCCTGCGACGAGCGCCTGGCCCTTGGCGGTCGGATAGTTCTGCAGGCGATCGCTGGCGGTATAGCGCGGGGGCAGCGTTGCCTTGAGCGCGGTGAGCGCGAGGCCGCGGCGCCTGGCCTCAGCGATGACGGCGAGCATCGGCAACACGGCATCGCGGGTCGGCAGGGCGTCGAGCGTGCGGCCGTGCTGCGTCACCGCGCTGCCGAGCAGGAAGCCGCCGTTGGCCTCGTAGCCACAGGCGGCATGGCCCTTGGCGATGAGACCGTTCATCGCCTTGATCACGAAGGGCGAGCCGATCCGCGTGCGGGCGATGTCGGCGAAGGCGCCCGACAGTTCGAGTGCCGAGTTCGAGCTCACCGGCGTCGCCACGGCGTCGAGCCCGAGGGCCTGCGCGCACAGGATGCCGAGCACGTCACCGCGCAGCCATTCGCCGGTTTCGTCGGCCAGCAGCGGCCGGTCCGAATCGCCGTCGGTCGAGAGGATCGCGTCGAAGCCGTCGTCCCTGGCCCACTGGCGCGCGAGTACGGCGTCCTCGGGACGGACCGCTTCGGTGTCGACCGGGATGAAGCGTTCGGACCGGGCGAGCGCGGTCACATCGGCGCCAAGCGCGCGCACGATATCGACGATCACGTCGCGGCCGACGGCGGAATGCTGGTAGACGCCGAGCTTGAGCCCGGCGAGCGCGTCGCTGCCGAAAAAGTCGACGTAGCGTGCCACATAAGGGGTGGCGGCGTCGCAGGGCGCGGACGGTTCGGCGAAATCGCGCAGCATGCCGTCGACGTCGAACAGGTCGGGCAACTCGACGCTCTTGCCGCGGATCGCGGCTTCGTCGGGCTTGAGCACTTCGCCGTCGGCGCGGTTGAACTTGATGCCGTTGCGATCGTCGGGGATGTGGCTGCCCGTGACCATCAGCGAGGGCAACCCGCGGGCAAAGCCCCAGGCCGCGACCGCGGGGGAGGGCACGAAGCCGCAATCGTCGACGGCGCCGCCCATGTGGCGAATCGCGGCGGCGCAGGCGGCCATGATGCGCGGGCTCGACGGGCGCAGGTCGCCGGCGATGGCGACGGCCTTGCCGGGGGCGAACTGGCCGATGTCGGCCATGTGCTGCAGGAAGGCGCAGGTATAGGTGAAGCAGACCCGGTCGGTCATCGCGGTGACCAGCCCGCGCGCACCGCTGGTGCCGAAGGCCACGCCGCTTTCTTCCATGACCGCTGCTACGGAAACTGTCTGCGTCATTGTGCCTCTTTCGTCGATTTGCCAGCGGCCAAGGGGTTAGGAGGCATTTGTTGCCGCCACAAGGCGCGGTGTGCACTGCAAACCGCATGGTGGTGCAGGTGTTCCCGACGCGCGCATCCAGGACGGCTCATAGACGGCCTGTGGGACCAGCGTCGGGGTTGCCGCTGCAGCACAAGGCGCCTAAGCACCAGCCATGGCCGTTTACCTGCATGAAGAAGACCTGCCCTCCGCCGATATCCTGGCGCCGGGCATCGTTGCCGTCGACACCGAGACGATGGGGCTCGTGACCACGCGCGATCGCCTCTGCGTGGTGCAGATTTCCGATGGCGGGGGCGACGAGCATCTTGTCCGCTTCAAGGTTGGCAGCAGCTACGACGCGCCGAACCTGCGTGCCGTGCTCGGCGATCCGGCTCGGCTCAAGCTGTTCCACTTCGCGCGCTTCGACCTCGCCGCGATCCATCACTATCTCGGCGTGATGGCAACGCCGGTGTTCTGCACCAAGATCGCCTCGAAGCTGGTGCGCACCTACACCGATCGGCACGGGCTCAAGGAACTGGTGCGCGAGCTGGTCGGCAAGGACATTTCCAAGCAGCAGCAGTCGAGCGACTGGGGTGGCCCGGTGCTGAGCGATGCGCAGCAGGACTATGCCGCCTCCGACGTGCGCTTCCTCCACGAGATCCATCGAATCTTCGTGGAACGTCTGGCGCGCGAAGGCCGTTCGGAAACCGCGCAGGCCTGTTTCGACTTTCTGCCGACGCGCGCCCTGCTCGATGTCGCGGGCTGGGCCGATCGCGACATCTTCAGCCACGAGTAATCCGCCCTCCATCATGACTGCCCCCCGCTCATGACCATGCCCTCCTTTCTCGACGCGGTGCGGCCGTGACCGTCCAGGCCGACCGGATGCGCAGTCGCCGGCAGCACTTCGCTGCGCCCGGCGGCGTGCACGATCGCACCGTGCGACTGCTGGCCGTGGTCCTGCCCGGGCTGATCGGCATGCTTCTGGCGGTCATGGTTCTGACCCCGCTCGCGCCGCGCGGCGAGATCAGCTTCCTGCTCGATCGCACCAAGGTCGCCGTCGTGCAGGACCGCCTGCGCGTGGCCAGCGCGATGTATCGCGGCGCCGACAAGGAAGGGCGCAATTTCTCGGTCACCGCGGGCAATGCCGTCCAGCACAGCGCGCGTGAGGACGTGGTGCAGCTGCGCGACGTGACCGCGCGCGTTCTGCTCAAGGATGGCCCGGCCATCCTGACGACGCAGGCAGGCGCCTATGACTTCGGCCGCCAGTTCATCAAGGTGCCCGGCGTCGTGAACTTCGAGAGCTCGGACGGCTACCGGATGATCACCGAGGGCGCCTCGATCGACCTCAACACCCGTCGTCTCGTCAGCGATGGCCACGTCGAGGGGAAGCTGCCCACCGGCACCTTCTCGGCCGACCGCGCGGTGGCCGACCTTGACGAACGCACCGTGACGCTCGAAGGCCATGCGCGTATGCGGATGGACCAGGGCAAGATGCTGATGCCCGGCAAGCCGTGATGCGCGATGAAACCCGAGGGACCGCAATGCCGATGACCGATTCGCCTTCCGCCGCGCCCCGCCTGTCGCAGGTCCGCCTTTCGGTGCGCCAGCTCGCGCTGCGTTCGCTGGCCGGCGGCTTCGCCCTGTCGGCGGGCGTCGTTGCCGGTGCCGGCTTGCTCGATGCGCAGACGATCGCACGGCACAATTCGAACGCGCCGGTCAACTTCGGCGCCGATCGCATGGAGCTGCAGGACAAGCAGAAGCGCGTCGTGCTGACCGGCAACGTCGATATCACGCAGGACGCGCTGCGCCTGCAGGCCGCGCGCACCACGCTGGCCTATACGGATGCCAATGCGGTCCAGGTCCAGCGGATCGATGCGGCCGGCGGCGTGGTCGTCACCCGCGGCGACGAGCGCGCCAGCGGCAGCAGCGCGGTCTACGACATTCCGCGCAAGATCATCACCATGGTCGGCAACGTGGCGCTGCGCCGCGGCAAGGATACCCTTAACGGCGGGCGCCTGGTGATCGACCTCAACACCGGCCTGTCGAGCGTCGATGGGCGCAGCGGCGGGGCGGCCTCGGCCACCGGCGCGACGACCGCGCCCTCGGGCCGCGTCTCGGGCACCTTCAACGTCGCCAAGTCCAAGGCGAACTGAACCGGGCGGCCTAGGACGGCCTGCGTGGCCGTTACGCTTTGTTCGCAAGTCGGGGTTAGCATGCGCAGCGCGCACGGGCGGCCTGCCTGCGCCTGACGGAGATTTCGGGCGTGGCGATTCTTGTTACCGGCAATGCCGGCTTCATCGGATTTCATACGGCCCGCACGCTGCTCGAACGCGGCGATGCGGTGGTCGGCATCGATGTGGTCAACGACTACTACGACCCCGCGATCAAGGAAGCGCGCCTGCGCATCCTCGAGGAAACCGCAAGCCGGACGGGCTCGTCGTACCGTTTCGTGCGCGGCAACCTGGCCGATCGCGCAGCGGTCGCCGAGGCGTTCGCCGAGGGTGAAGTGCGCCGGGTGGTGAACCTCGCGGCCCAGGCTGGCGTGCGCTACTCGATCGAGAACCCGCACGCCTACGTCGAGAGCAACATCGTCGGCTTCACCAACATCCTCGAGGCCTGCCGGCACGGCGGGGTCGAGCACCTCGTCTATGCCTCGACCAGTTCGGTCTATGGCGCCAACACGGCGATGCCGTTCAGCGAGCATGTCGGTGTCGACCATCCCTTGCAGTTCTACGCCGCGACGAAGAAGGCGAACGAACTGATGGCGCACAGCTACAGCCATCTCTATCGCCTGCCCACCACGGGCCTTCGCTTTTTCACGGTCTATGGGCCGTGGGGACGGCCCGACATGGCGCTGTTCCTGTTTGCCCGCGCGATTCTCGAGGGCAAGCCGATCAACGTCTTCAACCACGGTAACCACACCCGCGATTTCACGTATGTCGACGACATCGTCGAAGGCGTCATCCGGGCGCTCGACCATCCGGCGCAGCCCGACCCGGCCTGGGATCCCGCCGCGCCCGACCCGGCAACGTCGAATGCGCCGTACCGCATCTACAACATCGGCAACAACGATCCGGTCAAGCTGACCGCCTATATCGAGGCGCTGGAGGAAGCGCTGGGGAAGAAAGCCGAACGCAACCTGTTGCCGCTACAGGCGGGGGACGTACCCGATACCTTTGCCGACGTGTCCGACCTCGAGCGCGAACTGGGCTATCGGCCGGCCACTAGCGTCCGCGAGGGCGTGTCGAAGTTTGTCGAGTGGTACCGCATGTACCACGCCTGCTAATTCAATGTCCTACGTTGTCGCGGCAAGGCAGGGCGAGCCACAAAGGCGACGAACCGTTTGAGGATGGGACGCCGGCGCATTCGTCATGCTGGTACTTCGCTAGAGCCGGTGGCATGGTGCACTGCGTCGGTCGATGGCCGGCGGACGGGAAGGGCGCGTCACACACCACGGGGGCGGTGGAGCATGGGGACATACGCAGGCACAGGTTCATCGACCGATGCTGCATTTGTGCAGCGCGGCATGGCCCGATATGCGCATTTCCATGCATATGGCCTGTCGCGATTGCGCAGGATCGGCATGCCATGGCGGCCACGAGTTCAGGTTCGCGTCGAGTCAGTACGCAGGAGCGCAGTGTAACGTGAAGTTTTCGATCGTTCTCCCGTCGGTCTTCGCCGGCGTTACCGTCGGCTCCGGCAATCGCCACGCGCTCGCGCGCTTCATGCTCGCCACGACGCTGGCGTCGCTGCCGGTGACCGCCATCGCGGCCGATGCCCCGCCGCAGATGCAGCCGCCGGTTGCGACCGGTGCTGCCGCTTACGCCGTGGCGCCGCCGCTCGGCCCGGTGCGGACGATCGACCATACCGTGATTGCCCCGGGCGACGAGATCTCGGTCGCCGTGTTCGGCGAACCCGACATCAGCTCTCCCAAGCTGATCGTCGACGAGGCCGGCCGGATCCAGGTGCCGCTGGCCGGCTCGATCGTGATCGGTGGGCTGTCGCCAAGCGAGGCTTCGCGCGCGATCGAGGCGAAGCTGGGCGAGCGGTATCTGCGCGATCCCAAGGTTGCGGTGAACGTAACCGCCGCCACCGAAAAGCTGGTGTCAGTCGAAGGCCAGGTCAATCACGCCGGCTCCTATCCCATCAATGGCACGACCACGCTGCTGGGCGCGGTCGCCATGGCGCAGAGCCCGACCCGCATCGCCAAGCTCAACGAGACGATGCTGTTCCGCACCGTCAACGGACAGCGGATGGTCGCGCGGTTCGACATCAAGCGGATCCGCGCCGGCCTCGATCCCGATCCGCAGATATTCGGCGGCGACGTGATCGTCGTCGGCTTCTCGCAGTCGAAGTCGATCTATCGCGACATCATCTCGATGGCGCCGCTCTTCAACATCCTGACTCGCTTCTAACAACGGCGGTATCGTGAACACCATGTCCAACGCTCCGGTCGAAACCGTTGTTTCCCGCTCGCCCTACGATGTCTTCGTCGACAACGAGGACTACGGCGGCGCCGCCCCGTCGTTCGACGTCCGCAAGGTCGTCACCGTGGTCCGCGCCAACTTGTGGCTCATTGGACTGATCGTGGCAATCAGCGTGGCGCTGGCGCTGGCGGTCACCATGCTGCAGACCCCGCGGTACACCGCGCAGGTTTCGGTCCAGATCAACAACCAGTCGGACCAGGTGCTCAGCAGCGACCAGGGCAGCGCCAATATGGCGGAAACCGTATCGGCGCAGGACACCGAGCGGTTCCTCAAGACCCAGATCGACATCCTGAGCAGCCGCGCGATGGCCGAGCGCGTCGCGCAGCGCTTGCGGTTGTTCGGCAATGCCCGGTTCTATGAGGCAATGGGTGTGTCGGCGCCAGCGGCCGGCACGTCGAACGAGGCCATTCGCGCCTATACGCTCGAACTGCTGATCGGGGCGGTAAAAGCGGAACTGCCGCAGAACTCGCGACTGGCGACGATCAGCTTCACCAGCAACAGTCCCGCGTTTTCGGCCCAGGTCGCCAATGCCTGGGCCAGCGAATTCATCCAGGCGAACCTGCAGCGCCGCTACGACAGCTCCGCCTACGCGCGTGAATTCATCGCCGGCCAGCTGGCCGAGGCGAAGACCAAGCTCGAGCAGTCGGAAAACGATCTCAACACTTATGCCCGCAAGGTCGGAATCATCCGCGTGCGCGAAAGCGGTGGGAGCGGCAGCGACGGTGGCCAGCAGGCGACGACCGACGTCAACCCGGTGACGATGTCGAGCCTGATGCAGCTCAACACCTCGGCGAACCAGGCCACCGCAACGCGCATTGCCGCACAGCAGCGGCTGGCGGCTCTCAGCGGGAGCAACCTGCTGAGCGCGCCCGAAGTCCTGGCCAACTCCACGGTCGCCTCGCTCATGGGCACGCGCGCTTCGGCCGAAGCCGACCTGCAGCGCGAGCGGATGAAACACCTCGACGACTATCCCACGATCGTCCAGTTGAAAGCGCAGGTTTCGGCGATCAACCAGCAGATCAACGCCGTGGCGCAAAGCATCCGCGGCTCGGTCAAGCAGCAGTACGATGCCGCCGTCGCCAACGAGCGCACCCTGCAAAAGCAGGTCTCGACAATCAACACCTCGGCGATGGCCGAGCAGGACCAGTCGGTCCAGTACAACCTGCTGGCGCTCAACGCCGATACCAACCGCTCGCTTTACGACGGACTGCTCCAGCGCTTCAAGGAACTGAACGCCGCTGCCGGCATCAGCGCCAGCAACATTGCCGTAATCGATAACGCCGCCCCGCCGACCAAGCCTAGTTCTCCGATCCTGGTGAACAACGTGCTGATCGGCCTGTTCGCGGGCCTCGTGCTGGCAGCGCTTGTCGTGCTGATCCGCTTCCAGTTCGACGATGCCGTGCGCGTCCCCGAGGATGTCGAGGAAAAGCTGGGCATGCCGCTGCTCGGCGTCATTCCCAAGGTTGTAGACGCAACCTCTCCGGGCGCGGCGATGGCCGATCCCAAGTCGGCGATGAGCGAGGGCTACAACTCGCTGCGCAGCGCGCTGCTCTATTCGAGCGCGGCGGGCCTGCCGCGTACCCTGCTCGTGACCAGCTCGCAGCCGGCCGAAGGCAAGTCCACCACCAGCTATGCGATCGCGACAGGTCTCGCGCGCCTCGGCCGCAAGGTGGCGCTGCTCGACGCCGACATGCGCCGCCCCGCGCTGCACACCACCATCGGCGTGCAGAACGATCGCGGCATGTCGAGCCTGCTCACCGCGCAGCACACTATCGACGAAGTGCTGCAGCCGACCGCCAACGAAAACCTGCAGGTGGTGACTTCGGGGCCGATCCCGCCAAGCCCGACCGAGCTGCTCAGCTCGGGCCGCCTGACCCAGGTCCTCGCCGAGTTGCGCGAACGCTTCGACGTGGTCGTGATCGACAGCCCGCCGGTGCTGGGCCTTGCCGACGCACCGCTGATGTCGGCGGTGGTCGATGGCGTGGTGATGGTGGTCCAGTCCGACCGCAGCCGCCGCGGCTCGCTGCGCGCCTCGCTCCGCCGACTGCGCACCATGCAGCCCAACGTGCTGGGTGCGGTGCTGACGATGTTCGACGCCTCGAAGGTGGGCAATCGTTACTCGGAATATTACGGGTATAACTACTACCGTTATTCGTCCGACACGGACGCGTGATCGTGCCGGCCGGCGCAGCGGCGCAGCGCGAGGCCGTGCAGGGGGCGGCACGCTGGTTCCGGCCTGTGGCGCTGGTGCTGGTTGCGATCTACCTGGTGGCCGCGGTGGTGAGCGGCCTCGACCGGTCATCGCTGGTGGTGCCGCAGTTGGCCGGGGTGATGGGCTGGCCCTATGATACGCTGACCGCCCGGCGCCATGCCAGCGATGCCCTGGCCGCGAACCAGCCGCGCGATGCCGAAGCCGCCGCACGCCGCGCCCTTGCTTCCGATCCGGTCGATCCCTCGGTGATCGGTTTGCTCGGCTGGTCCGCGCTGCGCAGCGGTGATGCCGCCCGTGCCGAGGCCGCGTTCCGCGTTTCGGGCACGATGGGATGGCGCGACCCCTACACCCAGCTTTTCTGGATCGATCGTGGGTTGGCGCTGGGCGCCGCCGATTCGGCCGCCGAACGGCTCGATGCGCTGCTGCGCCAGTCACCCGGCCTGCCCAATGCTGATCCTTTGTTTGCCGCGATGACAGCGAGCGTCGAGGGACGCGCCGCGCTGGCCGGCCGTCTCGCCGAACAGCCCAACTGGGGCGCGACGTTCCTCCAGGCGCCCAGGACCTTGCCGGTCGATCAACTGGCCAACCGGGTCGACGTCATCCGCCGCACGCCGGCGCGGGCGCTCGATTGCGCGGCGATGGGGGCCATGGCGGATTCCCTGATCAATGCGCAATTGATCCCCGAGGCCGAGGAAGTGTGGCGCAAGGCCTGCGGCGCGACATCCGCCCTTGTCTACGACGGTGGATTCGCCCGGCTTGACCCCACGCGCACCGGCGCGCGCGCCTTCGACTGGCAGGTGCCCGCGCGCGGCGACATGGCGCTGACGCTGGACCCGGCGACGAACGACGGGCGCGTGGTGACCGTGCGGGTCAGCGGCGCGGTTTCGCAGCCGGTGCTGCGCCAGGCCATGGTGCTGGCGCCCGGCGCCTACCGGCTGACCTGGGCGATGCCCGAAATGCCCGAAGGCCAGGTCGTGCTGGCCCAGGCCGGGCTGGGATGCGGCTATGGCCGTCAGCTGGCGGGTCCGGGCCTGCCCCTGACAGGCACGGCGGGGCGCTATTACCGCGATTTCGCCCTCGACGCGGCCTGTAGCGTTCGCGTCCTGACCTTCTGGGTGGCGCCGGGGGCCGATGTCCGGCTCGCCGACGTGCAACTGGTGCGGACCGGGCCGTGAACGCAGCGCTCTGGCGCGGCCGGTTGACCCGCCTGCGCACCGGTCAGGGGGCGATGGCGCGCCTGTCGCGCGGCATTCTGGGGTCAGGCGGCGTCTGGATCATACGGCTGGCGACGACGATCGGCATGTCGTTCCTGCTGGGGCATCTGCTCGGACCCACCGAATACGGCGTCTATGCCAATGTCGTGGCCAACGTCACGCTGTTCGCCCCGCTGTGCAGCCTGGGCTACGACATGCTGGCCACGCGCGAATTCGCCGCCGCACGCGCGGGAGAGGAAATCGAGCGCGAGGCAGCGCTTGCACGCACCTTGCCCTGGGTGGTCTGGCGGTCGGCAGCCTTGATGCTCCTGCTCTTCGTGCCGCTGTCGATCGCTTACAACGTATACAGCGGCAAGGGCTTCGAATGGACCGTGTTGCTCGAGGCGCTGGGCATCGCCCTGACCGCGCAGATGCGCCTCGTCCAGGGCTCGCTGCGCGGACTGGGCCAGGTCTCACTCGGGCAGTTGTACCAGCTTGTCGTGCCGCCGGTTCTCAACCTCGTGCTGTTCGTGGCCTTGCTTGCGGTGTTCCGCCCCAGCGCCATGCTGGGCATCGCCACCTTCGTCGGCGGCCTGGTGCTGGTCTACCCGCTGGCTGCCCGCGCGGTGCGCAAGCAGGCATCGTCGATTCCGGCAACGGCCAGTCCTGCCACGCGCAAGGCATGGCGCCGGGCCGCGCTGGTGCTGGGGGTCACGCAGATCATGGCAGTGGCCAACGACCAGTTGCCGCTGGTGCTGACCGGGTGGCTGCGCGACAGTACGCAGGTCGGCCTGCTCGACATCGCCCGGCGCTTTGCACTGTTCGCCTCGATCGCGCTCAACGTCATCCAGTTGCCGCTCGGGCCGATCATGGCCGAGATGTACCGCAAGGGGGACATGGCGGGCTTTCGCCGCGTTGCGCTGCAGACGGCGTATGTGGGTGTCGGCATCTCGCTGTTCATCACTCTGGTCTATGCGCTCATCGGCCACCAGCTGCTGCACGTGATCGGCCCGGCCTTTGGCGAGGCCTGGGCGGCGATGCTGGTCATGTGCCTGGGCTATGTCATCAACACCATGACCGGGCCGGTGCCCATGGCGCTGACGATGACCGGGCACGAGAATGATGCGGTGCGCGGCATCGCCGCCGGCATCACGGTCAACTTCCTCACCTGCATCGCGTTGGTGCCGTGGCTCGGCCACCTTGGCGCGGCGATCGGGTCGGTGGCGGGGCAGTTCGTGTGGAACGTGCTGCTGGCGATAATCGTGCGCCGCCGTTTCGGCATGGCGCTCGACATCTTCGCGCTGTTCGAGAGGCGCGCTACGCCGCCCGTGCGTTGAGGAAGGCGACCAGTTCGCCGGGCATCTGCTCGTCGAACAGCAGTTCGGCCAGCTTGAAGTCGATCAGCGTGTCGATGTCCGCGGCGCTCTCGGCGGGCACCTCCAGCCCTTCGATATGCGTGCCGGTCATCGACCCGTCGAGCAGCGTCGTCGTGCGGATCACGTCGAGCTGGCCGGTATGCCAATGCACCACCGGCAAGGACTGGCGCGGCATGTTGAACGGTTCGGCCACGCCGGGCAGCGAGAGCAGCGGCGACAGCCGCAAGTGCGGATCGGCGAGCCACATCTTGTAGGGGGTGTGCGGCGCAGGTGCGATGGTGCGGATGCAGGTGATCGCCCGGTCCGCCTTCATCCGCGCGAGCGCTGCGTCGATCCACGCCGGCTGGCGAAACGGCTGGGTCGGGCGCAGTTGCACGAAGAACTCGGGCAGTCGGCCCTCATGCTCTGCCAGCCACGCGATCGCATGGCCGAACACGTCGAGATCGGTGGCGGCGCTGGTGGCGAAGGCGGCTGGCCGGCGGAACGGCACCTCGGCCCCCGCCGCTGCGGCGGCACCGGCAATGGCGTCGTCGTCGGTCGAGCACAGCACGCGATCGACGCCGCGCGCCAGCATGCCCGCGGCCACCGACCATGCAATCAGCGGATGGCCGCCGAGCGGGCGCACGTTCTTGCCGGGCAGTCCCTTGGATCCGCCGCGCCCGAGCGTGAGGCCGTAGGTCAGCCCCGGTTCGATCAGCGCGGCATGGTCGGGCATGGTCAGGCCGCGTCCTGGTCGCCGGTGGCCAGGTTGTCGGTTGCCGGTGTACCGAACCAGGGTTCGAGCTTGTCGAGCGCAAACCAGAAGCCGGCGCCGCCGTTCTTGTGGCCCTGCCAGATTTCCGGAATGAACGAAGCGTTGGGGCAGGTGCGATCGAGGATGCGCGCAATACCGGCAAAGTCCATGTGCCCCTCGCCGATCTGCAGGCCCTCGCCATCGACACCCTTGGCATCGACGACATGCAGGTGCGCGGTATAGGGCCCGACTTTCTCGCAGAATTCGCTCATCGACCAGCCGAAGTGATTGCAGGCCAGTTGCGAGTGCGACAGGTCGAAGCAGACGCGCATCTGGTTGGCCATGCAGAATGCGACGATCTCGTCCGGGTCCATAAACAGGTTGTGGTGGCTCTGCCCGCCGAAATGCCAGGGGAACGGCGGCATCGTCTGGGGGATGATCTCCACGCCATCGCGGTCGAGTCGCGACAGGCTGTCGACCACGCGATCGTAAAGCGCGGCGCGCTCCTCGCGTGGGATGAAACCCCTGGGATTGAAGCCGCCCATGTTGGTGACGATCACCGGCCGTTCGGGGCCGGCGTGCCATTGCTTGAGTGTGCGGGTGATGTCGATCACGCGCTGCAGCTCGGCGATCGAATGGGCGCGATAGGCCTCGTCGGCCGCCGCAAGGTCGAGCACATGGTCACCGGCGAACAGTTCGGGCGAATGGATCGCGAAGGTGATCGGCAGCGGCTCGTCGAACCATCTGCCGAGGTCTTCTTCCATGTCCTTGTACGACAGGTGATATTCGAGGAAGGGCAGGTCGGTCAGGCCGAGCATCGCGCGATAGTCGTGATAGCGTACCGGAACGCCCCAGGGGCGGTCGAACCGGAAAGCGCGCGCCTCGACCCGCGCGTCGGCGATGTCGGTGGGGAAGAACGGCGTGCCCGCCGCGATGGGGCGTTGCGCCTTGCGGCCGACCAGCGCGGCGCGCTGGTTGGGCTGGAGACCCTGGCCCGGGCTGCGCACGACGATATGCGCATCGGTAATGACCGTGCCGGGCGCGATATCATGAGCAGCGTGGAGGCTCTTGGCGAGGACCTCGCGGTTCATCATCTCGCCCTGCGTCACCGCGCGCTCGTCGGCCGAGCCCATCGCGATCTCGGTCGAACGGATCGCCTCGACCATGTCGCGGAGCTCGTCGGGCAGCAGCGAGACGCGGTGATCGTTGCCTTCCATGGCGCGGTCGACGGTGAAGTGCTTTTCCACCACGCTGGCACCCAGCGCCACCGCCGCCACCGGCACGAACCAGCCACGCTCGTGGCCCGAATAGCCCACCGGACAATCGCCCAGTTCCTTGAGCCGGTTCATGTAGGCGAGGTTCACGTCCTTGTAGGGCGCAGGGTAGGTCGAGTTGCAGTGGAGCAGCGCGAACGAGGCGCCTTCCTGCCGCAGCAAGTTGACCGAGGCGATGATCTCCGCCTCGGTGGTCATGCCGGTCGAGGCGATGAGCGGCTTGGCGGTGCGCGCCATTTCGGTCAGCAGGTCGTGGTTGGTGAAGTCTGCCGAGGCGACCTTGTAACCCTGCATGCCATAGCGTTCGAGCGCACGCAGCGAGATCTCGTCCCACGGCGTGCACAACGGCGTCATCCCGCGTCCGACACAGTGGTCGAACACCCGGTACAGATCCTCTACGCCAAGGTTGAAGCGCGACAGCAAGTCGAGGGTGTACTGCGCGCCAAGGTCCTGGCTGGCATCGTCGGGATTGCCACGTGCCACGTAAAGGCTGGCCATGTCGCGCATCTGGAACTTGGCGCAATCGGCACCGGCATCGGCCGCCAGGTCGACCAGCCGGCGGGCCAGGTCGACGTCGCCGTTATGATTGTTGCCGATCTCGGCGATGATGTAGCACGGATGACCCGGCCCGATCGCACGTCCGTCGATCGCGAATTCGGCCTCCCCCTGCCGCGCGATGGCGATGAGGTGCATATAGTCGTCCACCAGCGGGACGAAGCGTACCTTGGCGTTCAGCTTGGCAGCGATCGCCTCGCGCGGGGTGTCGATCGGCAGCTGTGTAAAGGCGGTGTTGGCGATCTTCTCGATCGCGATGTTGACGTCGATCACCGCGCTGGTCGCCATCCAGCGGCGGATGTCGCCATCGGTTACCGTGCCCACCACGCGTCCGCTTTCGCTGACGACCACGACGAACCCGGCTTTGTTCGCGGAAATCTTCTGGAGCGCCGCCAGGATCGGGTCTTCGGCAAAGACGCGGAACGCAACGGTGCTGCGGTCGATGATCATTGTGACGGCCTTTGGAAGAATTGCGCAAACGCTGCCGGGAACCCTAGGCATGCGGTCCAGCAGCGGCAAGACCTTTCGCAGTGCAGCATGGGCAAGAGGCTTATGCTGCCATGCGCGCGATTGCGGATGGTGCGATCTTGTCGCATCATCCCGCACATGCGAAGCACGGGGTGCGGGATGGCCCGTCGGGGGACACGATGATATCGCACGCGGGGACATCGCATTCGGGACTTACGGCAGCGCTCGCGCGGTCGAGCCTGCACCTCGCCCTGTTGCAGCACAATGCGCCGGCGGTCGATCTGGTGCTGTACCGCGATGCGCATATCGCAGCGCAGGTCGACGCCCTGTTTCCGGGGCGGGGCGTGTTCCTTGGCCGCGAACAGCGCCTCTCGCTGAACCCGCGCGCGTATTTCTCGAACTTCATCGCCAATCGGCGCTATTATGCGAAGGTGCGGTCCCAGATCGAGGGGCTGGGCATCGCACGCCTGATCCTCTTTCTCGAAGGCGAGCCGCTCGAGCGTTCGATCCTCGACTGGTATGCCGGCACGGTCGAACTGTGGGAAGAAGGCCTGTCGCACTATGTCGACCTGACTTCGCCATGGTGGTACGCGGCCCGCGGCATGGTCCAGATCGCCGGTGGATTCTACCCGAAGGGCGCGTTGCATCGCCGCGCCGACCGGGGGGCGATGATCGTGCGCGACCGCTTCGCGACCAAGGACCTGATGCTGCCCTTGCCACAGCGCGCGGCGGTCGAGGACCAGGTGCTGGTGATCGGCTCGCCGCTGGTCGAGGACCGGCTGGTCGGCAGAGCCACGTGGCGTGAAGGGCTGGCGCAGATCGTGGCAGCATCGCCATGGCCGGTGAAGTACCTGCCGCATCCGCGCGAGGACAAAGCCGCTCTTCCGGGCCTGCTGGCGCAAGTGGGCGGCCTCGAACTGGCGGCCTTGCCCCATGGCATCGCTGCGCACGCCGAAGTCCATGGCTATCGCGCGTTTGTGGCGGCGGTATCCACTGCGCTGCTCGATCTTGGCGCCTTCGACGATTCGCTCTTCGTGGCCGAACTCTTCGGGCAAAAGCGTATCGGGCGAGTGCTGCGTGGGTGGGTGAGCAATCCGGTGGCGGTCGCAGCCTCGGCCGCCGACGTCGCCGCGTTCTTCCGCCGCGAGCCGGTCAGCGGCGTCGAATGATGCGGTAGGTATCGAGGATGCCGCGGTTCAGGCGCTCGCTGGTGAACCGTTCGTGGAAGCGGCGCCTGGCGGCCTCTCCGAAGCGCACCATTGTGGCGCGGTCGATGCTGCGGATTGCGGCGGCCAGGGCCTCGGGGTCTTCCGGCGGGACGATCAGGCCGGTGACGCCGTCCTGGATCACGTCGGGCAAGGCATCGACCGCGGTGGCAATGACCGGCTTGCCCTGGCGCATCGCCTCGATCGCCACGATGCCGAAGCCCTCCCAGCGCGATGGAATGACGAGCACATCGGCCTTCTCGATGAATCCGTAGACCGCGGAGCGATCCTGCCATCCATAGTGCAGGATATTGTCAGTCGACGTGCGATGACCCGGAATGGTGCTGCCATCGCTGATGACGCAGGCGCCGACGGCGTGCAGCACCACCGGCACGCCATGCAGCCGTTCCATCGCCGCCTCGGCGATGTCGAAGCCTTTCTGGACATCGAACCGACCTATGAACAGGAGGTTCAGGCGGGCCGGATCGTACAGCAGCGGCACGTCGGGCGCCGTGGGCACGTCGCTGGCGATCGCGTTCTCGATCAGCGCCAGCTTGCGGGGCGGCAGGCCATGCGCGATCGCGCTGCGATATTCGAAATCCGAAATGCAGATCGTGCGATCGGCGAAGGGCGCCAAGGCGCGTTCCGCCAGCGTGTAGGCAATGCGCTTCCACCGCTGGGTACGCATGTTGAAGGCCCAACCATGCGCGCAATAAACGATGGCCGGGCGCGGCCCGCGCGACAGCATCGCCAGCAGTGGGCGCAGTGCACCGGCAAAGGAACTGTGCAGGTGGATCACGTCGGGCTGCTCGGCGCGCACCACGCTGATCGCACGGCGCGCAAAATCGAACAGGGCGGAGGCACTGCGGCTGGCATCGCGAAACGTATGGACGTTGCCCGGCGCCAGCATCGACATCATGTGCGCGTCCTTGGCGGCCACGAGCGCGAGCACGTTTTCCCGGCCATAATGTGCGATCTGTGTCGGCAGCAGCTCTTCCAGGTACGAGATGATCCCGCCCGGCAGCATCTGCGCGATGTGCATGACCTTGACCGGCCGCGTCAGCGGCGCCGCTACCGTTTCGGAGGCGAGCGGCACCCTCACGGAGCGATCTGGCGGCGGTTGGGCAATGTGCGGCCGGCCAGATTGCCAACGACCGTCGCGCGGGCAAGTCCCTGCCTTGCGGCAGCGCTTCGGGCGATTTGTCTCGGCATTATGGCATCGGGGCGCAGCCCGCGGCGATAGACCAGGCCGCAGGCGAAGAGGAAAAGGACGAACGTCGGAGGAAAGACGAATGCCCCGTCGATCAATGCCGCCACCAGATAACCCGCGGTACCCACGGCAGCGGCCTTGCGCATCGCGCTCAGGCTCGCCCAGTTGACGAGTGCGTAGACCGGAGCGAAGAGCATCCCCGCCAGGGGGAACAGCATTCCCATGATGCCGAAGCTCTGGACCAGGCCGAAATAAAACAACTCCGGGATGCCGAGGTGTCCGGCACCAAACGCAGTCAGCTCGAACGCGTCGAGCACCACGTCGCGGCCGCCCAGGTCGGTTTCCACCAGTTTTTCCGGCGTCCAACCCATGACCGGCAACAATGCGACGATCAAGAGAAGGGCCACGAGGCCGCCTAGCCAGGGCATGGGGTTCGCAACGCGAATCTGCCCGGACAGCATCATCAGCAGGACCGTCGCGATCATACCGAGCCAAACGGTGCGACTGAGCGTGCAGACGAGGGCGACGAAGAACAACGCCAGGAATGTACGTTGCTTTTCGAACAAGACATAGATCGGCGCCATGATGAGCATGCAGACGCCGAAGATGTTGCCGTTGTTGAAGGTGGAGACGAGCTTCATCAAGCCGCCACGGTTGTTCATCTTCTGGAATGTCTCTCCCACGTCCGCAGCGTTGACGGTCACGTAGGGAATTTCGATGAACTGGCCGCTGAGAATGCGGAGCACGAAGTTCATCAGCCCCCAAAGCACCACGAACCGGATCGACCAGACGATAATCTTGCCGATCACCTCGGCCGGAACGTCTTCCAGATAATGCACAAGCGCCAGCAGCATGGCACAGGCCAGAACCCCGAACACGGTCGCATAGACGAGCCATTGCTGACCGGGCAGATTATAGGTCATGCCTTTGGCGACAACCATCAACGTGGTCGGCACGAAACAGGCCATGGCCTGGGTGATCGGTATCATCGAGATGTTGCGCCTTCCGATCAATCCGATCAGCGCAACCGGCGCCAAAGCAAAGAGCAGCAGGTAACCCCAGGTTAGCGGGAGGTCGGATACCTTGATCCCTCCCTTCGGCAGAGCCAGATTGAAGACGATCAGCACCGCAAAGCCGACAAGCGGCCAGATCGAACGCATGGCAGGGCCCGTCGCACGCGACATGGAAACATAACCGGCATCCCGCCCCCTCATGGCGTACGCATCGCGAGCAACGGCTTCGCGCGGTTGCGCTCGGCGGCATCGTGGCGGTGCACTGGGTCGGCGTTGGTCATTGGTGAAGGCGAAGTCCGGTTAGTGCAAGCTGGCTGCCTGTACGGGTTAGGTGCTCAGAATCACGGGTCAACAAGATTTGGTCCGCATAACCGCGGCATATGCCGTCGTGACACATCATGGTGCCCGGATCGTAAACCAAAATATCGGGATGACGCTCCCCAATTCGTGCCAAAACCGCGCTGACCGGCCCCCGAAAGCGTTCTTCGGCTTCTGTTGTAACGGCGCAACGGTCGGGTGATTGGCCATGCCACAGCGCGCGGGCGATGCAGGGTTGGACATCCTGCGCGAAACGTGGCGGCTCGCGCAGCAGCGTCACGGCGATGCCCCGTTGGCGCAGCGCGGTGACAGCGTGATCGAGTGACGCCTCCATGACGTTCAGCGATGTCGACAGGCTGTGTTCGGGGCGCACTGCATCCGTCAGGAAGCGCGCCGTCGGATCACGTGCAGCGCCGGGTGCGTCCAATCCGTAGAGGTTGGACCAGCGACCGCCGATGATGACGGCCTCAACATCCGCTCGGTGCCGCAGTTGCTCGAAGATCGCGGCGTTCATCCGTCCGCAGCGGCTATCGGCGCGGCCCTTGCCGAAAAATTGGGTGGTGCCGGGCAGAGGGCTGCATCCGGTTGCGATGATCGAGACGACCTGCCGCTGCGGTGTGGCGAAGCGGCCTTCGATCGTCTTGATGTGCTGTGCGGCGAAGGAATCACCCCAGAGGACAATCTTGGGGCCGGGCTGTCGATCGGCGGTAGCGAAGCAGCGCTGCCCCGCATCGACTGGAACCGTATCGGTAAACACGCAGCCATTGTGCGTTTCATAAGGCTCGCGCGGCTGGGCATCGAGCCGTGCCGCCGCGGGAGGCAGTCGTTGTGGCAGGCCGCGCAGCGCGACGAAGGCTGCCGTTACTAGGAGAAGCAGCGACAACACTGCGCCGCCGATCATCAGGGTCTGGCGCGTGGTTGCGCGCGGTGCCGATTGCTTCGTCGCTGCCGTGTCGAGCGGGCGCCGGCGGAACGGCTGCTCGATGAAACGCCACGACAATGCCGCGATGGCGATGATGCCCGAGACCAGCGCGATCGCCTGGATACCATCGGGTAGCCCGCCGCGAACGTACCAGACGAAAGAGAGGACCGGCCAGTGCCACATGTAGAGCGAGTACGAGATGATCCCGAGACAGACCGGGAGGCGCAGGCTCAGTAGCGATGACAGGAAGGACGGCCGCCGGGGGTCGTGCAGGATGACCAGCGCTGCGCCAAGACATGGCGGGGCTGCGGAAAGCCCGGGGAAACGCGAAGCCTCGCTGAGCAGCAGCATCGGCGCCAGCATCAGCATCGCCGCCACTGCGCCGATAGCGTGAGCCATCCACGAACGCGCAAGGGTAATTGTCGGACGGCAGGCCAGAAGCGCGCCGATCAGCAATTCCCAGGCGCGCAGCGGGGCCATGTAAAACGCGGTCTTGGCGGAATAGCCCAGCATCGCCTCGGACAGCGCGAGTGTCGCGACAATCCCGGCCATGATGAGCGGGACCCGCCAGCGCTGCAGCCCAAGCCGATAGAGTGCCGCTACAAGCAGGGGCCAGACAATGTAGAATTGCTCCTCCACGGCCAAAGACCACAGATGCAGGAGTGGGTGGCTCAGGGGATTGCCGGCAAAATATCCGGCGCCGGTCCAGAAATGGATGTTGGCTGCAAAGAGCGTCGCTGCAACGGCACTTTTGCTCAGCGCGACCAGCTCGGAGGGCAGGAGCAGCATGATGCCGGCAACCAGGCTGGCAAGGATGACGGCCGCATAGGCAGGAAGGATGCGGCGGATCCTTCTTTCGTAGAAGCGGGCGATCGATAGGCCTCGTGTGCCGGCATCGGAAAAAAGGCCGCCAGAGATCAGGTATCCGGATATGACGAAGAAGATGTCCACCCCGACAAAGCCACCGGGAATGGCCGTCCAACCCGCATGATAGAGCACCACGCCACCGACGGCGATGGCCCGCAGCCCGTCGATGTCACGCCGATAGCTGATCTGCATGCCCGCCCCCCCCCGTGTTGCGCCCGTAGTGCCTACAGGCGCCGGCTTTGCTGCATCACAGCATAGACGAGGTTCCCCGGCAAGCAAGCGCAACCGGATCGTCAGATGATGCGGTGTGAGGCCTATTCGGCAAAGGCCGGTGCGGACGGCAGCCCGGACGCGGACCGGCTCAGGGTATCGGTTGCACTGTCTGTTAGGAGTCGGCCACCGCTGTTGCGCGCAACGGATACCGGAGCGCCGGGAGTGGATGCGGCAATGACGAGCGGGAGGGGTTGCCGTCCGGAGACCGTGTTGTCCGTGATGGTGACTTCGCTTGCCGTGACGGGCGCCACATAACCGAGCGCCACGGATCCCTCCGGCTGGTTGGAATCGATCCGAATCACGTTGGCCGTTACCCGCCCGTTCGGCGCCGAGCCGGCGAGCAGGGTCACGGGATTGCGCGCAGAGCGGTCGAACGTCAGCGTGTTGCGCGTCATGACCAGGGTCTGTCCGCCGCGATCGCGCAGGTCCATGGCGACGTTGCGCAGCGTATTCCCGATGAAGGACAGCCGGTTGAAATAAGCTGGAAGACAACGGCCTAGGCCCGACGTGCCCGAATAGACCAGTGTGTTGTTGGCAAAGGTGACGTCGATCGCATCCCGCATCCCGACAAATCCCGCGCCGCGCAGGGCGGTCAGGTAGATGCCGCGCGGATTGCCGATCGGCTGGGCGCCCAGCCGGGTCGCGATGTCGGCCATCGTGCCGTTCTGTTCGCCTTGGTTGTTCTCGAACCGCACGTTGCGTGCGACGTAGAACGTCGAGAAGACAAAGTTGCCGGCATTGCGGCAGGTGTTGTTCGCGGCGATACAGTCGATGCAGCCTTCGAAATCGATGCTGACGTCGGTGGTGTCCCATACGGTGTTGCGTACGACCGCGATCGACTGGCCGTTGTTGCCATAGATCCCGCCGTTGACGTTGCAGATCTCGTTCTCGGCGATCCAGGCGTCACGCACCCGGCGCAGGAACTGGGGCATGCCGCCTTCCTGGCGCTTGGCGCCGCCACCCCACCAGCTGATCCGCGCAAAACGGCCCTTGTTGCCGTGGACGAGCACGCGGCGGGCGAAGTTGAAGCGGACGACGTCACCCATGTAGACGCCGAAATCGACGGTGTTGCCGATGATCGCGATGTCTTCGTTGAGGTCGTCGGTGTCCGTGGCGGAGAATCCGGCGAGTACGGCCGGGTCGACGGTGTCCGATCCCTTGGTGCGGTCGTAGGTCCTGGCCCGGAGGTGGCCGATGGTGGCCAGGCTGACGCGATCCGCGCGGCAATCGGCCACCGTCATGCCCCGCACGTTGGTGGCGCGGATGAGCGCGCCGCCGGGCTTCTGGCCATCGGCGCGAACGATGTGGAGCCCGGACAGGGCAAGATCGCGCGCGAACACGGATGGGTCCGTGCCATCCGGCTGAAACAGAATGGCGCCGTCGCGGTCGGCGCCGTCCCAGATGATGTGTGGACCGGTGCCGCCGCCAAACACGGCCAGCGGCCGGCTGGCGATGGTCGGCCGGGAAAGGCGCATCGGGCCATCGACGAGAAGGGCGCGCGGGCCTGCGGCGATCGCCCGCGCGAAGGCCGCGCTGTCATCGGTGATCCCGTCGCACCGTGCGCCGAATTGGCGCACCGACACCGCCTGCTTGCGCAAGCGCGCGAGCCTTGCGCGGATGGCATCGGGGGTGGGGGTCCAGTCCGGCCAGCGCGTCGGATCGGGAAGGGTGCCACCGATCGACCGCGAACCCGGTCCTGCGCCGGCCTCACGCACGCCCAGGGCCAAGGCCAATAGCCCGATTCCGCCCATCGCGGTGCGACGGGCCACGCGCGGCGATGCCAGGTTGGCGAGCATGCTGGCGCCCTCTCCAGCGGAATGCGGGCCGGCGGATTGCGGGTCACTGGGAGGCATGACGTCATCCTCTGGGCTTGGGCAAGCGTGACAATGCGCCCGGCGGGCTTGCCGCCGCGTGAACGGGTCAGCCGGTGGGCAAGGGGTGCCGATCGTCGTCGGTGTCGACCGGAGGCGCGAGGTCAGGCGGCCGAGGGGCTTCGCTGGCGGTGGACATCGGCGCGAGCAGGAAGGCGACGGCTACAGCCAGCAGGGTCGCCAGCGACATGGTGCGCATCGGAAAATCGTCGATGGCATGAGCTGCGATCTGCAGCATCACCCCGATCGCGAACAGGGTTTGCGCTCGCACGATCCGCGGCGCGTCGCCGATGACGTCGCGCCGCACGGCCCGCCATGTCGCGATTGCCACGATGGCGAGCGCGGCCACGAGCACGACGATCCCTGGAAGCCCACCTTCCAGCGTCCATTCCAGCCAGTCGCAATGGGCACGGCCTGCCTCGGTCGGGCGTACGGCCTCGAGCCGCTCGGAGGCGTTGAACAGGACCGGAAAGGCGCCAACGCCGCCGCCCCAGGGCCAGGTGCGGCCGATGGCATGGAGCGTATCGGTCCAGATGTCGACGCGGCTGTCCTCGAGGACAGTGAAGCGGTCCAGCACGCGATTGATTGCGGACAATCGGGCAAGCGCAGCCACGCCGAGCAGGACCAGCATTGCGGCGCCTGCGCCGATCGCCAGCCGTGCCCGCTTGCCCCGGATCCGGACATGCCGGCGCAGCGAAGGCCAGACGATGAAGCCGAATAGCGCCAGTGCCAGCGGTGCCAGCGCGATCCCGGTGCGCGATCCGGTCAGGAACAGTGCGAGTGTGGTGAGCGCAAGGCCGGCCGCTCCGGCCAGCAGTGCGACCGCACGCGTCCGCGTGGTCTGCAACCAGGCCGTGATCCCGACCCCGAATGCCATGAGGGCGATCGACAGGACATCCGCCTCGGCATTGTGGTTCGCCTGGAAGCCGTCGATCTTGCCGACGTTGTAATAGGGATAGAGCGACCAGCCGATTCCGCCGGCGTGCGAGATCTGGAGGATGCCGAGGATCATCGACACGAGGCCGAGCGCAGCGGTGGCGATGCACACCCAGGTCCGGCCGGAGGTGCCAAGCCTGGTCACGTGGAGCATCACCAGCACCGGCGGCACCATCGCCACGAGCGAGATGAAGGTGCGAGCCGGCGCCACGCTCCAGGGCATCCAGCTGTCCTGCGCGCCGATGAGGCCCAGGGCCGCGATCTCGTTCGCGCGTCCGGGGAGGGCCTGCCAGATCGCAGGCGGGAGCGGCACGAGTTGGGCGGCAGGAATCACGAGGACGAGCAGGGCCAGCCATCGGGCAGCCACAGGAACCCTGCCCAGCCCTTCGTTCCAGCGGGACACGAGGAGCGGCGCGGCAACCAGTGCCACGAGCAAGGGCTGGAGGATCGCTTCGGTGACGGGATTGGTGGTGCCGCCACCGCCAAGCACCAGCGCGGCGCAGACTGCCGCCATCGCGAGGACGGTGCCGAAGTCGGGCCGCCCCAGGGCACTCGCCGAGCCACCCGAGCCGCGACGCGATCGATCGCCGCGATGTGGCGAAGTTGCATCCTGTTGGGGCGCCGAGCGTGAACGGCGCCGGCGGCGTTGGCCCGAAGAAAGCGCAGGCGCATTGGTCACCGGGCACGTTCTCCCAAAAGATGCAGCGGGCCTGCCGATTTCGGCCAAGCCTCGTGGTCGATCAGATGGACCAAATGAAAAGGGCTCGCAAGCCGATGCCTGCGAGCCCTTTTGAAAACGTGACAGCGCGATCAGCTGCCGGTCGAGTCGTTCTTCTTCGACAGGAAGTACACGCCCGCGCCAAAGGCACCAGCTGCTGCGACAGCCAGAATGGCGGTATCGGCGTCGCGCGCCTGGTGGCGAACGGGCGCCGAGGTGCGAACGAGCTTCTTGCTCACCACCGACGAGACGGCAGGAACGGAAGCGCGGGTTTCGGAAGCCTGGGCGGTGCCGGCCAGGAGCAGGCTGGCGACGGCGCCGACGGCGGCGATCTTCGTGATAGTCATCGGCACTACTCCGGATTCGGATGGACAGGACACTGTTACAGGAAACAACCGTTTCGGACAAGGAGCGTTTTGCAGCGCATCAATTTCCTTGAGTCCGGTAATGAAACAACGAAGACGGTGTTCCCAAGGACTGCGTCTGGGCGAACAGGATTGCGGGTGCGCGCGCTCAGAAAGCCCGATCGTGGACCAGCACGGTGAACGTCGCGAACATGATCTGCACGTCGCGCCAGATCGTCCACCCATCAAGGTATTCCAGATCGGCCTGAAGGCGTCCCGACAGCTGCGCTTCGGTATCGGTGGCGCCGCGGAAGCCGCGAACCTGCGCCAGGCCGGTGAGCCCAGGCTTGAGCGAATGGCGCTGGTTGTAGCGCGGGTCCACTTCCCAGAACCGCTTGCTGCCGGCGAGTGAGCCCAGGGCATGCGGACGCGGGCCGACAAGGCTCATGTCGCCGCGGATCACGTTGAGCAGCTGCGGCAGCTCGTCGATGCTGGTGCGACGGATGAACCGGCCGATTCGGGTGATGCGGTCGTCGTCCTTGCTGGCCGAACGCGCACCTGCGGTGTCGAGCTGGGCGACGCGCATCGAGCGGAACTTGAAGATCCAGAACAGCCGGTTGTTGCGGCCCTGGCGCTGCTGCATGAAGAAGACCGGGCCACGATCCTCGAGATAGATCAGAAGGGCGACGGTCAGCAGCAGCGGGGCGAGGAACACGACGGCCCCGCCGGCGATGGCGAGATCCATGAGGCGCTTGGCCGCACGGCCGCGAATGCCCAGCGGCCCGGCCGAAACAACCAGCGATCCGGTATCGTTGATCCGCCGTGCGCCCAGAACGCCCATCGAGACCACGGTCTGGTCGATGATTTCGCCCGAGATGCTCGCGCCCTTGAGCACCATGGCCCATTCCATCCGGCGTTCCGGCGGGCAGCTGACCAGCACGCGGTCCATGTTGGTCATGAACATCGCCAGGCGATCGAGCATATGCGGATCGCTGCAATTGGGCACGAGCCGGTGATCGCGGGCGTTGATATGCCAGGCATGCGGAATCCGCACGGGCATGCCGCCATCATCGAGGATGAGCACGTTCTGCGCGGTCGGGCCGCAGCGCCGCGTGATCAGCGGCTGGACCCAGGTGCGCGCCATGAACAGCATCATGGTGCAGGCGAGGAAATTGCCGCCGAGCTCGGCGCGGGAAATCTGGTCCGAAGCCTTGGCGAAGAAGGCCAGGAAGATCAGCGTCGTGAAGGACGCGACGAGCGAGACCAGCGCGCGACGCCGGCTAAAGCGCACTGACGTCAGGACCTGCATCGAATACGCATCGAACGCCAGGGCTGCGATCCAGTAGAACGGCAGGAGAAGCGACAACTGGCGGATGGCCGAGCCGACGTGGGTATGCAGCAGCGAGCTGACCCCCAGCACGCTGGCGGCGATCATCAGGCCATCCATGGCCATCAGCAGGACGTAGCACTGCAGGCGCCGCTGCTCGAGTGCAGGCGCAAGCGGCAGCTTGAGGCGCTCGCCCGGGACCGGGCGCTGGAGCGTGGAGCGGTTCTGCGTCGTCTGTGCTTCTAGGTCGAGCGTGGTCATCGTGGCCTACCGTCGTCTGAGAGCGTCCGGCCAGGCGAATCTGCCGCCGACCGAAGTTCCAGCATCAAAGCAAAACTCTGCTGCACTGCAATATCTACAGAGTCTCGTAGTATTGGCAAGTACGCCCACTTATGCCGGATTGCCGAAAAAATCCATCGGCAATGGGCTCATCGCGCGGCGGCGCGGGTGATTTCGGCCAAGGCGTGGCTGAGCAGGAGATCGGCATTGCGGCTGTCGGACAAGAGGCTGCGATGCAAGGATATCAGCCGTTCCAGCAATCTTTCGAGACGCTTTCCGCGCCACCGCTTCAGCTGGATCGCGAGATCCGGTTTGTCTCGAAAGAATACACGGCGCGCCGCCATCTCCTGTTCGAGGAAGGCGTTGATATCGCTACGCGGCCCCATTCGCCCGGCGAGTTGTGCCAATTGCGCGACACGACGTTCGAAAGCCAGCAGCAGGCCGACCGGATTCATTCCGGTTTCGCGCGCCCGGGCCAGTTCGGTACCGAGGTTACGCGAGTCGCCGGACAGGATGGTGTTGACGACCGGCATCATGCCATCGTCGTCGGTGCTGGCGCCCACGGCATCGAGCGCCGCCGCATCGACGGTGCGCGGCGCGGCCGGGCTGGCATCGAGATAGAGCGCCAGCTTCTCCACCTCGCTTCGTGCCATGCGGCTGTCGAGTCCCGTCGCACGCGCGATCCGCTCGGCGAGGTCGCCGGTCATGCGAAGGCCCGCTGCCCCCGCCATGTCGCGCACGCCGTCGACCACGGCGCGCAGGTCCGGCGGATGGAACATGCCCACCAGCGCATCGCCTCTATCGGCCAGCAGCTTGGCGATGCGGGATTTGTCGGTGGCGGCGCTGGCGACGATCACCACCGGCCAGCCATCGACCGGGCTGGCCAGCAGGGTTTCGACCGCGTCGAATGCCTCGTCGCCGGCGGTGCGGACATGGATCTGGCGTACGTCGCCGAACAGCGAGACCGACCGGGCCTCGTCGGCCAGGCGCACGGGATCGCGGCGCAATTCCGCACCGGCCAGTTCGACGCGCTCGGCATCGCCCAGCAGCGCGGCAATGCGGGCGGCGGCATCGGCCGCGCCCGCCTCGTCCGGCCCGCAGAAATAGAACACGCGGCAGGTCTGCGCGGCCCGCGCGGCCATGCCGGCAAAGGTCTTCTGCGTTGCTTTCACCGCGACTGGACCTTCACCGCGATCGGATCCTTACTGCGGGTCGGCGGGTGGCTTGGCAGCCTCGGCCACGCCCGGGGCCAGCGGTGGCGGTGCGACCAGCGGCGCATTGGCCGGTGCCGGCGGCGGTGCGGTCGCGGGGACCACGACCGGCGCTTCGCCGCGGCTTGCCTCGCGCAGCCGCGTAGCGACGCGCGTCACGATCTGGTCCGCCAGTTCGCGTGAGAGGTTTTCCTGCGCGGTCTGCTCGGCGGCGATCACCGAATATTCGCTCGACACCACGTCGAGGCCGGCATCCGCGGTGGCAGTCGCATCGAGGACGATCGCGCCGGTCGCGACGTTCACCAGCTGGTAGCGTGCGCGCATCGTGCGCCGCTCGCGCGTGATGGTATCGTCCGACAGCTGGCCCAGGCCCTGCAGCTTTTCATCGAGGCGGACATCGAGGCGATAGGCCGCGGCCTCGCCCGACGAGCCAAGCCGGTCCGACAGCGCGTGGCGCACCAGCCAGCCCGACTTGCCGGCGATCGGCGCGACATCGACGCTGGCGGCTGCCCGGGCCACGGCGCCACTGCCGCCGCCGGCATACATGGGCTGCAGCCCGCACCCGGCGAGCGCCAGGCACGAGACGGCGAGGAGGGGGGCGAAAAGGCGCTTAGACAACAAGGTTCACCAGCCGGTCGGGCACCACGATCACTTTCTTCACGTCAGCCCCGTCGATCGCACGCTGCACCTTGTCGGATGCGAGCGCAAGCGCCTCGAGGTCCTCCTTCGAGGTTCCCTTGGCGACGGTCAGGGTGTCGCGCAGCTTGCCCTTCACCTGAACCGCCACGGTCACCTCGTCGTCGACCAGCAGGGCCGGGTCGACCGCCGGCCAGGCTGCATCCGCCACCAGGCCCTCGCCAAAACGCGCGAAGACTTCCTCGGCCAGGTGCGGCATCATCGGGGAGACCAGCAGCAGCAGGCTGCGGATCGCGGCGTTGCGGCTGGCCGAGGGCGCCGCCTTCTCGATCGCGGCGGTCAGTTCGTAGATGCGCGCCACGGCCTTGTTGAAGCCCAGCGATTCGATGTCCTGGCCCACGGCATGGACGGTCTGGTGGACGCGGCGATCGAGTGCCTTCTCCTCGCCGGTGGCGGTTGCATCGATCTGGCCGAACAGGCGCCACAGCCGCTGGACGAAGCGGCCGCAACCCTCGATCCCGGCCTCGGACCACGGCAGGTCGCGCTCGGGCGGGCTGTCCGACAGCATGAACCAGCGGATCGCATCGGCACCATAGCGCGCGACGATGTCGTCGGGGTCGACCACGTTCTTCTTCGACTTCGACATCTTGATGACGCGGCCGATCTCGACCGGCTGGCCATCCGCCTTGAGGCTGGCGCCATCGCCGCTGCGCGTCACGTCCGCCGGGGCATACCAGATCGGCTGGCCATTGGCGGGGTCGACACGCGAGTAGGTCTCGTGCGTGACCATGCCCTGCGTGAACAGGCTGGCGAAGGGCTCGGTCACCTCGATCTTGCCGATACGGGCCAGCGCTCGGGTCCAGAAGCGGGCATAGAGCAGGTGCAGGATCGCATGCTCGATCCCGCCGATGTACTGCTCTACCGGCAGCCACTGCTTGATGACTTCGGGGTCGAACGGGCGGTCGGCCGGCTGGCTGGCGAAGCGCAGGAAGTACCACGAGCTGTCGACGAAGGTGTCGAGCGTATCGGTCTCGCGCCGCGCGGGGTGGCCGCACTGCGGGCAGTCGACATGCTTCCAGGTCGGGTGACGGTCGAGCGGGTTGCCCGGCACCGAGAAATCGACGTCCTCGGGCAGGGTGACGGGCAAGTGCTTCTTGGGCACCGGCACCACGCCGCAGATCTCGCAGTGGACGAAGGGGATCGGCGTGCCCCAGTAGCGCTGGCGGCTGACGCCCCAGTCGCGCAGGCGCCACACCGTGCGGCCCTGGCCCCAGCCTTCGCTCTCGGCGCGGGCGATCACCGCCTTCTTGGCCTCGGCGACCGCCATCCCGTCGAGGAATTGCGAGTTGACCAGCACGCCGTCGCCGGCCTCGGCTTCGCTGCCGAAGGGGGCGTCGGCCTCGGCTGCGTCAGCGGCGACGACGCGCAGGATCGGCAGGCCGTACTTGGTCGCGAAGTCGAAGTCGCGCTGGTCGTGGCCGGGCACCGCCATGATCGCGCCGGTGCCGTAGTCCATCAGCACGAAATTGGCGATGTAGACGGGCAAGGGGGCGCCGGTGAACGGATGCGCCGCGGTGAGGCCGGTGTCGAAGCCCAGCTTCTCGGCAGTTTCCAGCTCGGCGGCAGTCGTGCCGCCCTGCTTGCACAGCGCGATGAAGTCGAGTGCGGCCTGGTTGCCCGCGGCGGCCGCCTGTGCGACCGGGTGATCGGCGGCCACGGCGACGAAGCTCGCACCGAAGATCGTGTCCGGGCGAGTGGTGTAGACGTCGAGACGCTCGCCGTTCGACAGGGTGAAGCCGAACTCCAGGCCCTGGCTCTTGCCGATCCAATTTTCCTGCATCAGGCGGACCTTCTCGGGCCACTTGTCGAGGCTGCCGAGGCCGGCCAACAGCTCGTCGGCGAAGTCCGTGATCTTGAGGAACCACTGGTTGAGCTTGCGCTTCTCGACCAGCGCGCCCGAGCGCCAGCCACGTCCGTCGATCACCTGCTCGTTGGCGAGCACGGTGTGGTCGATCGGGTCCCAGTTGACCGCCGATTCCTTGCGATAGACGAGCCCGCCGGCATAGAGGTCGAGGAACAGCGCCTGTTCGTGGCCATAATATTCGGGCTCGCAGGTCGCGATCTCTCGGCTCCAGTCGAGTGCGAAGCCCAGACGCTTGAGCTGCGCCTTCATGTTGGCGATGTTTTCGCGCGTCCAGCCGCCGGGGTGCACGCCCTTTTCCATGGCGGCGTTCTCGGCCGGCATGCCGAAGGCGTCCCAGCCCATCGGATGCAGCACTTCGTGGCCGGTCATGCGCTTGTAGCGCGCCAGCACGTCGCCCATGGTATAGTTGCGGACGTGGCCGATATGGATGCGCCCCGAAGGATAAGGGAACATCTCGAGCACATAGCTGCGCGGCTTGTTGCTCTGGTCGTCGGCACGGAAGGATTGCTGTTCGTCCCACACCTTCTGCCAGTGCACGTCGGCGGAAGCGGGATCGAAACGGACGGGTTCGGCAGGAGCGGAAGTCATGCCCCGCGCTTTAGGTGGCGGCACGCCTTATCGCAAGCGCGTGCCGCCCTAATTCCTTATCAGCCGGCGAGGTATCAGCCGGCCAGGGGATCAACCTGCGGGCATCGCCTGACGGCGAAGGTCGCGGGCGCGGGTCAGGATCACGTCCTCGAGCTTCTGGACCGTGGCGGCCTGCACCGGCACATCGACCCAGGCCCCGCCCTGGTTGACCTGACGGCTGGCGGCGACGCGCAGCGCGTCGGCACGCAGGTCCTGGTCGAGGATCGAGACCGTCACCTTCATGCGCTCACC
The DNA here is from genome assembly GCF_036803765.1 of Novosphingobium sp. Taxonomy (GTDB): domain Bacteria; phylum Pseudomonadota; class Alphaproteobacteria; order Sphingomonadales; family Sphingomonadaceae; genus Novosphingobium. The sequence continues at coordinate 34,319 of NZ_DAIRTS010000017.1, read as the reverse complement.
GGGGTTGCGCGGGTTGGCGTACCAGTCGGTGACGATGACGCCGCCGTTGCTGTCGGTCTGCAGGAGCGGCATGAACGACAGCGAATCGAGGCTGGCGCGCCACAGGTAGGCATTGACGCCGATGGTGGTGACACGGCTGGCGGCGAGTTCGGGCTTGCCCTTGGCGCCCTTGTTCTTGCCGACATGCTTGCCGTGGCCGGCGCAACCCACGAGAGCCAGGGCGAGCGCGGAAATGGCAATGGCCCGCATGGCGGGATGACGCATCGTGGTCCGGGTACGCCCAGCAGCGGTTGCGGGGGCGAAAGACCGGTTCTGGTCGGAGGCGCTGGTCGTCACTTCATTCCTGTCCTGTCTGGCCCTTCGCGCCATTGTCCGCGCGCGGGCATGATGATCGGCCGTGCCTCCGCACGACGCTTGGGGCAAGCCTCTATCACCCCGGTGCGCCGCGCGGCAAGCGGGTTGCACCGTGCGGGACCGAGGGCGGGCCATGGGCGGCCTTGGCTGCCGCCAAAGGATCGCGCGAGGGTGTCGCGAGGCGCAGTCCAGCCCGTCTTGCCGTGAACTGCGGGTGAACCGCATCCGGGCTGTCACTTCAGGGCCACAGATCGAAAATCGTTGCATCAGGGTTGTCCGCGAATCTGGAAATCGAGGCGCTTCTGCGTTACTTGGGATGAAGGCGTCATGCCCGTGTCACATTTCCGTCGTTTGGCGATGGGATCAGGGACGCGGAAAGACGCGGCGAAGACAAGTCTGGATGGCCCGGAACCGGGCGATTCGAAAACGGTTACACTGTCGCGCTACGTCGGCTGGCGGGGCAAACAGGCAGGACAGGAAGCAGGACGATCATGGCGGGCAAGGGCAGCAGCAAGGCGAAAAGGGGCGCAACGCGCAGCCTCGTCCGCATGCCGTTGCTTGCGGCAACCTGCATCGTTGCCGGCCTTGTTCTTGCACCCACCGTCAGCAGCGCCGTCACTGGCACTTTCCAGCCCCTTGCCCGTGTCAGCCTCGCGGCGCGCGGCGGCATCGGCTCGTTCACCCCGGCATCGGCCGATGCGCGGCTTGCCGCCGCCATCACCGTTCGCGGCGTGGCACCCAGCCGCGTCTTCCGCTTCACGCCCGCCGGCTCCGACGATGGTTCGGAGCGTGCGATCACCGTCGCGGTGCGCATCAACCCCGAGGCCACGCGCGCCATTTCGGTGCGCGGCGTGCTTGGTGGTCTGGGCGGTGCACCGGGTGCGGCCGCTCCGCTGCGTATCGCGCCCAACGCCTTCAACCTCGGCATGGCCCGCGGCTACCAGAGCTTTGCCGGCACCGGCGGCCTTGGCACCAGCTTCGCCCGCGACGTGCAGCGCATCGACATGCCCGACATCAGCCATTTCGCCGCTGCTTCGGGGAACGCCGCCTCGGTCTCGGACACGCCCAGCCGTCTCTCGCCGCGCATTGCGCTCGACGAGAAGGAACGCGCGGGTCGTTCGCCGCGCACGCTGGAATCGCAGGGCAATTACCAAGTCGATTTTGGCGGCAGCTATCGCCTGACCCGCAATCTCGATGTAACGGCGGGGATCCGCTATTCGTCCGATCGCGATCGCCTGCGCCCGTTGACCGATGGCAAGCAGGACAGCCAGGCCGTCTATCTCGGAACCCAGTTCCGGTTCTGATCCGGAATGCCGCATCGCATCAATCAGGGCTCGCCTTTGGCGGGCCTTTTTTGTGGCTGTCTGCCTGCGCCATGGGCGCCAGCAATGTTCGGTTACCTTGCGCGACTCTTATCGAATACGGTCGCAGTAATTTATCGATCCGTTACGCAAAGGCTTGTCGCAGCGGCGTCACAACCCTAGCCTAGCGCCCTGTAAAATCGGCTTGGGAACAGGCAGTACACGGGAGTGCCGTAAATGACGCGAGTGGCCATCGTAACGGGCGGAACACGGGGTATCGGCGAGGCGATCTGCGTCGCCCTGCAGGAGCAGGGGCGTACCGTGGTCGCCAATTATGCCGGTAACGACGAGAAGGCGAAGGCGTTCACCGACCGCACCGGAATCAAGGCCTATCGCTGGGACGTCGGTGACTTCGAGGCGACGCAGGACGGTTGCGCGCGCGTCGCCGCCGAAGTCGGTGACGTCGACATCGTCGTCAACAATGCCGGCATCACCCGCGACGGCGTGCTTCACAAGATGAACTACGACGACTGGAACGAGGTGATGCGCATCAACCTCGGCGGTTGCTTTAACATGGCCAAGGCGACGTTCCCGGGCATGCGCGAGCGCGGCTGGGGCCGCATCGTCAACATCGGCTCGATCAACGGCCAGGCCGGCCAATATGGCCAGGTCAACTATGCCGCCGCCAAGTCGGGCATCCACGGCTTCACCAAGGCGCTGGCGCAGGAAGGCGCCAAGTACGGCGTGACGGTCAATGCCATCGCGCCGGGCTACATCGACACCGACATGGTCGCGGCCGTGCCCGCAGCGGTGCTGGAAAAGATCGTCGCGCGCATCCCGACCGGCCGTCTCGGTCAGGCCAGCGAAATCGCCCGCGGCGTCGCCTTCCTGACCTCGGAAGACGGCGGTTTCGTCACCGGGTCGACGATGTCGATTAACGGCGGGCAGCACATGTACTGAACGGCGCGGGACCGGTGCCCGTCGCGGCGCCGGTCCCGTCTCCCCGGTTCTGGCCCCCCCTGTTCGAACCATGCAAGAGATCTACCATCCCCCGGTCAAGCGCTCGGTCGAGATCGCCGGACACAAGACCTCGATCAGCCTCGAGCCGCTGTTCTGGGACTGGCTGCGTCGCGCCGCCGACGCAGAAGGCGTACCGATCAACGCGCTGGTTGCGCGGATCGACGCCGAGCGGATCGCCAGCCCCACCCCCTGCGGGCTTGCCGGCGCCATCCGCCTGTGGCTAGTCGAACAGGTCCTGTCGCAAGGCGAATAGAAACCGGCACTTGCCCTAGGCCGTGCGGATGATCGGTTTGGATCTGGAAAATGCCGGTTTGCCGGTCAGGAGCCGGCGCATCGGAACCTCGAACAGGTAGTAGCTCACCGGCGCAACCACGAGCGTCGCACCCGTCAGCGCGACCATCCACGCCAGCCGCGTATCGAGTGACAGGATCCGGCCATCGGCTGCCTGCAACACGTTCAGCACGATTGAGTGGACGAGATAGATCGAGAAACTGATGTCGCCCAGCCATACGACCGGGCGGCTGGACAGCAGGCGTACCGCATGTCCGCCCGAGGTCGCGAGACCGAAGATCACCAGCGGATAGACGAGGATCAGGTACCAGGCATCGTCGTCGATTAGCGGCGCGGTGCCGTAGATGCCGATGACCGTGGCCAGGCACAGCAAGTCGACGGTGCGATCGCGCAGGCGCAGGTTCGTTCCCGTGGCGAAACGGCAGGCAACCCAGCCTCCGGCAAAGCCGACGAGCGCGCGGCCGAATGCTGGCCAGCCACGGGTCGACTTGCCGAGGCCCAAGTGCAGCACGATAACGAGCACGACCGCACTCGCCAGCCAGACTATCGCGGCTTGCCGTGTCGACAATCGCGTGCCGTGGATCGCCAGCAGCGGGAACAGCGTAAAATAGACCCACCATTCGACCGAGATCGACCAGGCGGGAAAATTCCACAGCTTGTCCGCGCCGAAGACCGGCATGGCCATGGTCAGCGTGGCTTCGCGCAGGGCCTGGGTGGGGTTTACCCAATCGGGGGCCGGCTGGTGCGACGCGCGGGCCAGCAAGACGCCGGCGAGCGCCATCGCCAGCGCGGTCGCGATATGGAGCGGATAGATCCGGGCAAATCGCGCACGGGCGAACGCCGGCCAGGCCACGGGGCCCTTGGCGAGATAGACGTACGACATGACGAAGCCGGAGAGGACGAAGAACACGTCGACCATCGGCTGGCCGCGCAGGTACCAGTCGCCGCCCAGCTGGTTCGCGGCGCGGTGGAGTACCACCCCCAACGCAGCAATGCCGCGCAGGCCGGTCAATTGTGCAATGTTTTTGCCCGGTCGCAGCATTGTACTGGCTCCCGTGGAACTGACCAAAAACCAGATCCAAATCGGATGTATCAGCTGTAATAAGCAACCACAATGGTGCGAACTTCATTTTTGTGCGATGCAGTATAGGCGCGGACTGGACCTGGGACGCCGGCCGGGGCATTCCCGATACGCGAGGCGACCGGTTATTTTGTCGCAGGGGGGAATCATCGTGCTGGGCAAGATCTGGAAAGCGTTGCGCACGGACCCCGCCGGCTTCCCGGCCCGCGCCGCGAGCGCGGCGGCCGAGCGCGGACGTCTGCGCGCGTTCCGGCTCAAGGGCATGCCCGCCGGCGGCGTTGTCCACTATGGCGTGCACCGCAATGGCAATGCGGGTGATACGGCGCTGTTCACGGCTACGCGGCAGTTGTTCGACACGCGGTTCGGGCCGCAGAACTGGACGCGGCTGCCGGTGCGCTCCGCCGTCGCTGCGTCCGACATCGACCGTATCAACGCGCGGGCCAAGGCCGTCGTCGTCGGGGGCGGCGGTCTGATCATTCCGGATTCGGTCTCGGGCAGCCTGTCCGGCTGGCAGTGGAACATCGCCATCGAAGACTTGCGCCGGCTCGAGCGGCCGCTGGTCCTCAATGCCGTCGGATACAACAACTTCCATGGCCAGTCCGGCTTTGCCGAACGATTTGCCGAGCATGTGGTCGAGACGGTGCGCAAGTCGGTCTTCGTGGGCCTGCGCAACACCGGGTCGATCCGCTCGCTCAGCGAACACCTGCCTCCCGAACTGGCTGCAAAGCTGCGCCACCAGCCTTGCCCAACCACCGTGCTGTCGCACCTCATGCCCGATGTCGTCAGTGCGCCCGCGACCGGCCGGCACTTGTCGATCAACCTGGCTTACGACCGCGTCGAGCGGCGGTTCAACGGGCGGGTCGAGGAGTGCGTGAAGGACATCGCCGACGCCGCACGGCACATGGCCGACAAGGGCTGGCGCGTCACGGTCGCGATCCACGATCCGCGGGACCGGTTCTTCCTGCCGCTGCTGCGTCGCTTCGGCCTGGGTTTCGATGTGGTCGACATCGCCCATGCCGGAGTGCCGGCAATCGTGAAGTTCTATCTGTCGACCGACCTTACCATCGGCATGCGCGGGCACGGCCAGATGGTTCCGTTCGGCCTCAAGCGGCCGATCTTCACGCTCTCGTCGCACCCCAAGATGAATTACTTCCTCGAGGACATCGGTCGCACCGACTGGGGCGTGGACATCCGCGAGCCGGGCTTCCGCGACGAACTGATCGCGGGGATGGAGGGCGTGGCCGCCGATCCGGACCAGACGCGCGCGACCATCGTCGCCGCGCAGGACCGGATCTGGGCACTGATGCAGGACAACCTCGCGCTCTGCGCTCAGGTGTTCTGAGGCTTCAGGCCGGGCCGAAGATTCCCACCTCGGCGCGGCCGGTGTGGTCGGCAAATCCACGATAGAGGCCGTTGGTGTTGAAGGCATGCGTCAGCGTGCCCTCGGCGTCGACGGCGATGATGCCGCCCACGCCGCCGAGGTGGCCGACTTCGCCCAGCACCGCACGGGTTGCGGTGGCGACGTCTTCGCCGGCGAGCCGCATGCGCGCGGCGATCTCGTGGGCCACGCCGACGCGGATGAACACCTCGCCTGTGCCGGTGCACGAGACGGCACAGGCGCGGTTGTCGGCATAAGTGCCAGCCCCGATCACCGGCGAATCGCCGATGCGGTTCCAGCGCTTGCCGGTGAGGCCGCCGGTCGAGGTCGCGGCGGCAAGGTCGCCGTTTGCATCGCGTGCGACGGCACCGACGGTGCCGAACTTGAGATCGGCATCGAACCAGCCGTCCTTGCGCGACTTGAACTCATCGAGCTGGCAGCGGCGCTCCGCGGTGGCGAACCATGCGGGATCGACCTCGGCCATGCCGTGGTCGCGGGCGAATTCCTCGGCGCCTGCGCCGGCGAGGAAGACGTGCGGCCCTTGTTCCATCACCACGCGCGCCAGCTGCACCGGATTGCGCGTGCGCGTCACTGCCGAGACGGCGCCCGCCGCGCGGTTGCGCCCGTCCATGATCGCCGCGTCGAGTTCGTTGGTGCCGTGGTAAGTGAACACCGCGCCGCGCCCTGCGTTGAAATGGGGATCGTCCTCGAGGGCCGAGACTGCTGCCGAGACGGCATCGAGCGCGCTGCCACCATCGCGCAGCACGGCGGCGCCGGCCTCCAGCGCCGTGGCAAGCGCGGCTTCGTATTCGGCGGCCATGGCGGCGTCCATGATCTCGGGCGTCATGGCACCGGCGCCGCCATGGATGGCAAGGCTCCAGCGGGCGGCGGTGTCGGTGGTCTCGGTCATGCCCCGGCGATAGCAGATGAAACCGGATTCGCCAGAGGGGCCGAGGGGCCGGCGCGAAAGGGTCAGGCGCCAAGAGGTCAGTCTGGGGGCAACGCCTGCCCGGCGAGATATTCGTCCAGAAGCGTGGCGACGCGGCCCGCGTCGGGGAAGCCTTCGGTGATCCAGCGGCCTTCGACCGCGCGCAAGGCGCGGGCGACGTCGGGGCCGGCGCCAACGCCGCGCGCCACGATGTCCCCGCCCTTGAGCGGCAGGCGGGGGATGTCCCATCCGGCCAGCGACTCTACCCCGCGCCCGGCCAGGGCGAGGCGGTCGATCGCCTCCGCGCGGCCCAGACGGTAGGCCAGCGTGCGCGGGTTCTGCTCGGTATCCTCCGCCCCCCGCGCGGCGGCCGCAGCCAGGCGCTTGCGCTGTGCGGACGAGAGGCGCAGCCGCGCGGCGACCTGATCGACCACCGGCGGATCGGCCGGGAGCAGGGCTGCCATGCGGCGCAGCGCGTCGGGTGCCAGGCCCTCGCGCGATTCGACCGCCACCAGAGTGGGCAGGGCGGCAGGGTCTGCCTCGGGCAGGACATGCGCCAGCACGCCAAGCTCGGCCATGCGGGCCAGGGTCGGCGCCGGATCGGGAAGCGCCAGCAGCCCGAGCAGCTCGCTCGCGATTCGCTCGCGTGACAGCCCCTTCATCCCGGCCGCCAGCGCGGCGCAGGCGCGCTCGGCCTCGGCATCGGCGGGCAACGAGCCGAACCGCGCCTGGAAGCGGAAATAGCGCAGGATGCGCAGGTAATCCTCGCGGATGCGCTGCTCGGCATCACCGATGAAACGCAGCCGCCGGGCCGCGAGGTCGTCCAGTCCGCCGTGATAGTCGCTGATCGCAAGGCTGCGCGGATCGGCGTAGAGCGCGTTGATCGTGAAGTCGCGCCGCGCGGCATCGTCCCGCCACTCGCTGGCAAAGGCCACCGTGGCGTGCCGCCCGTCGGTCTCGACGTCGCGGCGCAGCGTGGTCACTTCGACCGGTCCGCCGGCGAGCACCGCCGTGATTGTGCCGTGGGCGATGCCGGTGGGCACCTGGCGGATGCCGACGGCCTCCAGCCGGGCTTGCGTTTGCGCGGGCAGCAGGCGGGTGGCCATGTCGATGTCCTTGACCGGCAGCCCCAGCAGCGTGTCGCGCACCGCACCGCCCACCCAGCGGCACAGGCCCTCGCCGGCGGGGTCGAGCGCGGCGACGAGCGCGGCGAGGTCTTCGCGCTGGGTCCATGGCGCGGCGGGGAGCGTTGTCATGCCGTGTCCGCGATTGCCAGACGCCTGGCCAGGTTGGCGATGATCGCCGCGGTCACGCCCCAGATTCGGTGGCCCTGCCAGACGATTTCGATCGTGCGGCCCTTCTGGCCGTTCCATTCGGCCTCGATCCAGCCGTGGCCACGCCGGTCGAGCAGCAGCGACAGTGGCGGCTCGAACCAGCCGGCGACTTCGGCGGGGTTCGGCTTGATCGGCAGGCCTTCGGGCACCACGGCGAGCACCGGCGTGATGTCGTAGCCCGTGCCCGTGCGATAGCGGTCGGTCGCACCAATCACGCGAACCATGGCGGGGTCGATGCCCAGTTCCTCGTTCGCCTCGCGCAGCGCCGCCTCCACCGGCAATTCGCCTGGCTCGATCTTGCCGCCGGGGAAGGCGGCCTGCCCGGGATGTGCGCGCATGTGGCTGGGGCGATGGATCAGCAGCACGCCGGGGCCGTCGCCATGGCCGACGCGATCGGTGATCGCGATCAATACCGCGGCAGGGCGCAGGCCGTCGGGCACAACGCGCCAGTCGTCGATCAGGTCGGGGGCGGGGCCGGCGTGGCCGGTCAGGTAAAGCGTATTCAGCCGGTCGAACAACGACTGGCTCATGCGGCGGGCACCAGCGCGAAGGCCGCGCCCTTGCTGCGCACCGCCAGCGCCTCGGCCGGGGAGACGGTCAGGGCATGGTCGATCAGCTGGCCATACGTGCTGCGGTTGAGCCGCGCCTCGGTGCCGTGACGCACCGCGAGGTAGAAGGCCGGCAGGTCGGCCGTGCCGGCGACGCGCAAGGGATGATCGGGCCCGCAGATCACGACATCGTCGGTGTTCAGGCGGAACGCCAGCACCGGCTCGCCATTGGCCGGATCGTGGCGCACCTCGAGGTCGATCGCCTGGAAGGGGGCATCGTCGACCGCGATGGCCAGCCGCTCGTGCGGGGTGACCAGCCAGTGCTGGCCATCGGCATCGCGCATCAGCAGCGTGGCGAAGGCGCGAACCATGGCGGGGCGGGTGATCGGGCTGCCTTCGTGCAGCCAGGTTCCATCGGCGAGGATGCGCATGTGGCTCTCGCCGCTGTGCGCGGGCGACCACTGGTCGAGCGGGGGAAGGCGGCGGCTTTCGGCGAGCGCGGCGATCTCGCTCAGCGAGAGTCCGGCCAGTTCGGGGGGAGGTTCGTATGGCACCGGTCGCCGATGCCAGACTTGCTCAGCCGCGCCAAGGCCCCAACGTGCCCTCTTGCGGCAGGACGGCGGGATTGGCGGTGCGGCAGAGCAGGCGATGCGCCTCGAACGGGCCGGGCAGTTGCCAGCCGCCGGTATGCGCATTGCTGAAGCCGAAGAAGCGCTCGTAGTAATCGGGATCGCCGATCATGACCTGCGGCAGCGGTGCGCGCGGGTCGATCGCGGTGAGGCTGGCGGTGACGAGCGCCTTGCCGTAGCCGCGGCCCTGGAGACCCGGCAGCACGGCGACGGGGCCGACCATGATCATCGGCACGCGGCGGCCGTCGGGCGTGGTCAGCGCGACCGGCCAGCACTGGATCGTGCCGGCCAGCATCTCGTCCTCGTCCAGCGCGCCGAACGACAGGCCCGGCAGCCACTCGGCGCCCTCGCGCAGGCGATAGGCGGTGCGCTGGCGCCGCTCCGGCTCGAAGGCGGCATCGAGCAGGTCCTCGACCAGCTGCGGATCGACGTCGGCGAGGGGAATGATCGTGGACAAACCGGTACCCTAAGCACCCGGGAGCGGGCGACGGGGGGCGGATAGACGGCGGGGGCGGGGTGTGCAAGCACACTCCGCCCCCGCGCTATCGAAGTCTTTCTGTGCCGGCGTTACTTGGCCGGTGCTGCCTCGGCCGGTGCGGCGGCGGGGCCGGCGAGCGTGAGCTTGCCGCCCTTGCTGTTGAGGTAGGCGATCACGTCGGCGCGATCCTGCGCGCTCGACAGGCCGGCGAAGGTCATCTTGGTGCCCTGTGCGAACTTGGCCGGGGCGGTCAGCCACTGGTCGAGCGTCGCCTGGTCCCAGGTGCCCTTGTGCGCCTTGAGCGCGTCGGAGAAGGCGAAGCCGCCGCGGCCTTCGGCGATGGCGTCACCGGCCACCCCGAACAGGTTGGGGCCGATGCCGTTGGCGCCGCCCTGGTCGATGGTGTGGCAAGCCTGGCACTTGGCGAAGACCTTCTCGCCCTTGGCGGCATCGCCCACCACGGCGGCGGCAGCGGCCGTTCCGCCAGCGGGTGCGGCACCGGCGACGGGCATGGCCTCGGGCGGGGGCAGCGGCTGGTTCGAGCCCTTGGAGTTCAGGTAGAGGATGACGTTGGCGCGATCCATCGGATCGGCGAGACCGGCGAACGACATCTTGGTGCCGTCGGCGAACTTCTTGGGGTTGGTCAGCCACTCGTCGAGGCGGGCGAAGTCCCACTTGCCGCCCTTGGACTTGAGCGAATCGGAGAAGGCATAGCCACCGCGCCCGGCGGCGGTTTCGTCACCTACGACGCCCCACAAGTTGGGACCGATGCCGTTGGCCGCGCCCTGGTCGATGGTGTGGCAGGCCTTGCACTTGGCGAAGATCGCCTCGCCCTTGGCGGCGTCGGCCTTGGCGAGGCGGTTGGCGATGGGTTCGAGCACGGCCGCGCCGGCTCCACCTTCGGGCTCCACGCCGGCGATGGCGTAGCCCATCTTCTCGGGGCGCTCGGGCTTGTCGGCCAGGAAGTAATGGGCAGACAACGTCGACAGGCCCAGTGCCACGATGCCGCCAAACAGTGTCCATCCCGCGATCGTATTGAAACGGTCGTCCATTCCCAGCCCCATTTATCGCGCAACATCCGGCCCATTGCCGATACGCGCCTTTTGCGGAAGCGATACCCAGCCCCCCGCACGTGCGCAAGTGCGATGTGCGCCGCGATGTGCGGCAAGGGGCGAACCCCGTCTGTGATCCAGGACAAATTTGCCGCAGCCACGGCAGTCGCGCTGATGCTTGCCCTGGCGCAGGGTTTCGCCGTAACGGCAGGGCCGATGCAAAGTTTTCCCGAACCCGCCCGCCTGCTCGTCGAACGCATGAGCGCCGCCGCCGCTGCCAACCCTGCGCGCGCGGTCGCGTTCCAGGGCGCGCCGGGTGCGAATTCGCACCGCGCGGCGATGGAAGTGCTGCCCGATGGCCTGCCGCTGCCCTGCTTCTCGTTCGAGGACGCACTCGACGCGGTGAAGGAAGGCCGGGCGGGCCACGCGATCATCCCGATCGAGAACTCGCAGCACGGGCGCGTCGCGGACATCCACTTCCTGCTGCCCGAAAGCGGCCTCTACATCGTCGGCGAGCATTTCCTCGACATCCACCATGCGCTGATGGCGCGCCGCGACGCCGGCGAGATCCGGGCCGCCTACAGCCATCCGCAGGCGCTGGGCCAGTCGCGCTTCTACATGCGCGACCGCGGCATCACGCCGATGGCCTATGCCGATACCGCCGGGGCGGCGGCGCTGGTGGCCGAGAGCGACGAGCCGGGCATCGCCGCGATCGCGCCGCGCATCGCCGCCGAACTCTATGGCCTCGATCTCCTCGCCGACAACATCGAAGACGCGCACGACAACACCACGCGCTTCGTGCTGCTCTCGCGCACCCCGCGCGATCCGGCCGAGCATGCCGGGACCGCGCTGACCACCTTCGTCTTCGAAGTGCGCAACATCCCCGCCGCGCTCTACAAGGCGATGGGCGGGTTCGCCACCAATGGGGTCAACATGACCAAGCTGGAAAGCTACCAGAAGGGGGCCAGCTTCGCCGCGACGATGTTCTTTGCCGACATCGTCGGTGCGCCGGGCGATGCGGCGGTCGATCGCGCGCTCGAGGAACTGGCGTATTTCTCGAAGAACCTGCGCATCCTTGGCTCCTACCCGCTGGAACGCGCGCGCGGCTGATCGCTGGCGAGAGCGGCGCTCTGCTGCGCCGCTTCCGCCGTGGTGCAAACGAGGCTTGCCGCCGCGCACCGGCCATGCGACCACGGCGGCGTGAGCAATGCCGCTGCGGTCCCTTCCGTCGCGCCCGCCAGCGGGCCTGCCGATGCCGTCGCCCATGCCGACCAGGCATGGCGCACGATGCGCGGCATGGGCGATATCCAGTTCGCCCCCGTCACCCCGCCGCCGCCTGATCCCCCCTATGTGCCGCCGCACTGGCTCGAGGTGATCGCGCGCGCGATCGGCCGGGTCCTGGTGTGGCTGGGCGACCATGTCCTCGGCCCCCTCGGGTTGGGGCTGGCGCGCGGGTGGAACCTGCTGCTCCTGCTGGTCATCATCGCCGGGGCCGCGGCCCTGCTCTGGCTCGCCTGGGGGGCGCTGGCGCCCTGGTTGCGTGCCCTGCGCGACCGGCGCCAGGCAGACCCGGAATGGACCCCGGCCCCCGCTGCCGCGCTCGCCCTGCTCGAGGATGCCGACCGGCTGGCCGAGGCGGGGCAATACGAGGAAGCAGTCCACCTCCTGCTTCGGCGCAGCGTGGCCGACATCGTGTCTGCACGGCCTGATTGGGTGGCGCCGTCGAGCACGGCGCGCGAGATCGCCGGGCTTGCCGCGCTGCCGGCCGCGGCGCGGCGCGCCTTCACCGTCATGGCCGACGAGGTCGAGCGGGCGCGCTACGCCCTGCGCGCGGCGGGCCGCAGCGAATGGGATCGCGCGCGCGCCGCCTATGCCGCCTTCGCGCTGGAGCGGCTGGCATGAACGCACCGCCTTTCGCGCGTGGCACGGTGCTGGCGCTGCTGGTCATCGGCGCCGCGCTGTTCGTCGGCATGCTGTGGTACATGGGTCATGGCGGCCCGCCGGCCAACAACGGCGGCGGCCATGCCGGCGGGCGCGGCCTCAACGGGTTTGCGGGCCTTGCCGCGCTGGCCGAGGCAGACGGCATGTCCGTGACGCGGGCGCGCAGCCAATCCGCGCTGACATCGCCGGGTGTGCTGGTGCTGACGCCGCAGCCGCAGACCAAGGGCGCGGATATCGAGCGGATCGTCAGTGCGCGGCGGCAAGTGGGCCCGACGATCGTCGTCACGCCCAAGTGGCAGGCTGAGGCGCTGCCCGACAAGTGGAAGCGGCCGCGCGGCTGGACCCGGCTGACCGGGACGCAGGCGCCCGAGTGGCGGGGCTTCCTCGACGACGTGACCGTGACACTCGGCGGCCGGCCGGCGCGCGGCTGGCACTTGGCCGACGGCCGCAGCGGCCGGCTGCCCCAGGACACGACCATCCTCACCGGCAGCGGCGAGTCGCTCGTTCCGCTGGTGACCACCGTCGACGGGCGCATGCTCGCCGCCTATGTCGACGATGCCGGGTATTATCCCACGCTCAACGCCATGGCCGGGGTCGACATCGGCGGCGACGACAACGGCATGCAGCCGCTGGTGCTGGTGTTCGAGCCTGACCTCATCGACAACATGGGGCTGGCCGACCGCGGCCGGGCGGAGCTGGCGCTCGCGCTGCTCCACGCCACTGCCGCCGAAGGGCGCACCGGTGCCGTCACCTTCGATCTTACGCTGGCGGGGCTGGGCGCTGGCCGCAACCTGCTGACCGTCGCGTTCGAGCCGCCGTTCCTGGCTGCGACACTGGGGCTGATTCTCGCCATGGTCGCGGTGGGCTGGCGCGCCTTCTGCCGGTTCGGCCCGGCGCAAGTCGCGGTGCTGGCCCTGCCACCGGGCAAGACCACGCTGGTGGTCAACAGCGCGGGGCTTATCCGCCGCGCCCGGCGCCTGCATCTCGTCACCGGCCCTTATGCCGATGCGGTGCGCGAGCGGCTGGTGGCACGCCTTGGCCTGCCGCGCGGGCGCGCCGCCGAGGCCGTCGATGCCGCGCTCGATGCCCGGTTGCGCCGCCCAGGCGCCGCCGAAACCCCGTTTTCCGACGCTGTCGCCGCGCTCGTGGCGGCACGCCGCTCCCCCGATGCGGTGCGGGCGGCCGCGCGTCTTCATGCTCTCGAAAAGGAACTGGTGTGACCGAACAGCTCGATACCGTGCGCGCGCTTGCCGATGCGATCCGTGCCGAGGTCGGCAAGGCGGTGATCGGCCAGGTCGAGACCGTCGACCACCTGTTGATCGCGCTGATGGCTGGCGGCCATGTCCTGCTCGAAGGGCCGCCGGGCACGGCCAAGACGTTCCTGGCGCAAAGTTTCGCAACTGCCGTGGGGCTCGACTTCGGGCGGATCCAGTTCACGCCCGACCTGATGCCCGGCGACATTCTCGGGTCCAACCTGTTCAACTTCCAGACCAGCCAGTTCACGCTGACGCGCGGGCCCATCTTCCATGACCTCGTGCTCGCCGACGAGATCAATCGCACCCCGCCCAAGACCCAGGCCGCCCTGCTCGAGGCGATGCAGGAGCGCCGCGTGACGCTCGATGGCGCGGTGCATCACCTGCCCCCTCACTTCATGGTGGTGGCGACGCAAAACCCGATCGAGAGCCAGGGCGTCTACCCGCTGCCCGAGGCGCAACTCGACCGCTTCCTGTTCAAGCTGCTGGTCGACTATCCCTCGATCGAGGAGGAGACGCGCATCGTGGCGCGCTACGGTGACAAGCGCACCGGCCGCCACCCGGCCGACCTCGGCGTGACGGCGGTGTGCGATGCTGCGCGGCTGGCCGAGGCGCAAGCCGCGCTGGGCGCGGTAATGCTGGCCGATCCGTTGGTCGACTACATCGTGCAGCTGGTGCGCGGCACGCGTGACAGCGCCGATCTGGTCGCCGGGGCGAGCCCGCGCGCCGCCGTGCTGCTGGCCAGCGCGGCCCGCGCCCGCGCCGCACTGGCAGGCCGCGACTATGTCATCCCCGACGACGCCAAGGCGCTGGCGACCGCGGTGCTGCGCCATCGCATGGTGCTCAGCCCCGCCGCCGAGATCGACGGACGCCAGGCCGAGGCGATCGTCGCCGATCTCGTCCAGCGCACCGAAGCGCCGCGCTGATCCGGTGAAGCCACGCTGGCCTGCCCTGTTAAGCGCGCCTAGGCTGCGCGCACCGGCGCTGTACCCCACGGTGCGTACCGTGCTGCTGCTTGCGCTGACCGCGCCGGCGGGGCTGGTCGTGGCGACCTTCGCGCCGCAGGGCTGGATCGTGGTGCCGGCGGCCGGGGTCGCGCTGCTGATGCTGGCCCTGCTCGATGCGCTGTTCGCTGGGCGGCTGGATGACGTCACCTTATCCGTTCCGGCCGATGCCGAGGTCGGCCAGCCGCTGCGGGTCGCGTTGTCGGCACGCTTGTCGGGCGCTGCCGGCGCGCCGGTCGCCATGCTTGCGCTCGATACGCGGTTGGCGGGGACCGGGCAGGCCCGCGTCGATCTGGTCGCCGATGAGACGGGCTGGTCCGGGTCCACGATCCTGACGCCGCAGCGCCGCGGCCCTGCCAGCGTGAATGCGCTGTGGCTGCGCTGGACCGGGCCACTCGGGCTGGGGCATCGGCAGGTCGTGCGGCCGCTGGCGCGTGTCGCCTATGTGCGGCCCGACATCGCGCCGGTGCGCAGCCCGGCGCTGCAGATTTTCCTGCGCGATGCCGCGTTCGGGCTCGTTGCCCGCCGCATCCGGGGGGCAGGCACTGAGTTCGAGGCGCTGGCCGATTACGAGCCCGGCATGGACCGCCGCCGGATCGACTGGAAAAGCTCGGCCCGCCATGGTCGTCTCTTCGCCAAGGAATACGAGACCGAGCGCAACAACCAGATCGTCTTCGCGTTCGATTGCGGGCAGGCGATGTGCGAGCCGATCGACGGCATTGCCCGGCTCGACCGCGCGATCACCGCGGCACTGACCACGGCCTGGGTCGCGCTCAAGGCGCAGGACCGCGTAGCGGTCTATGGCTTTGCCGCCAGGCCCCAGGTGCTTTCCCCGTTCGTCACCGCACCTCGCGACTTCGACCGGTTGCAGCGCGCCGCCGCAAGCCTCGACTACACGAGCGAGGAGCCGAACTTCACGTTCGCCATGGCGCGGCTGGCAACGCGGCTGCAGCGCCGCTCGCTGATCGTGGTGTTCTCCGACTTCACCGATCCGACCAGTGCGGAACTGATGGTGGAAAGCCTGTCGCGGCTGCTCGATCGCCACCGCGTGCTGTTCGTGGTGCTGGCCGATGCCGAGCTGGGCGATTTCGCCACCGCAGAACCCGCCGATCTCGACGGCATGGCCCGCGCCGTCACGGCCAGCGGGCTGCTGCGCCAGCGTGCGCTGGTGCTGCAGCGCTTGCGCCAGTTGGGCGTGCGCGTGGTCGAGGCGCCCTATCAGCAGGTCGGCAACCGGCTGATCGACGCCTATCTTTCGGTCAAGCAGGAAGGAAGCCTGGGATGATGGCGCGCTGGTTCACGCGCGGCGGGGCCGGTGACGCCGCGGTCGAGGCCGCGGCGCTGCGGTCCGACCGCTTCCGCCAGGCGCGTGAGGCGGACTGGCAGCGTCTCGAGCAGATCGTCACGCGGATCGAGGGCGGACGCCTGCGCCGCCTGTCGGACGACGACCTGCTGGCCCTGCCGACGCTGTATCGCACCGCGGTCTCCAGCCTCGCCATTGCGCGCGAAACGTCGCTCGATGCCGCGCTCGTCGCCTATCTCGAAGGGCTGGCACGGCGCGCGTGGTTTGCACTCTATGGCCCGCGCGAGGGATTGGGCGCCTGGCTGCGGCACTTCTTTCTCGGCGGCTGGGGGGCAGCCGTGCGCGGCCTGAGCTTCGAGATGCTGCTGGCGCTGGCGATCATGGTGCTGGGCACGGTGGTCGGCTGGCTGCTCGTATCGGGCAATTCCGACTGGTTCTATACATTGATGGGTGGGCTTGGTGACGATGTGCGCGTGCCCGGCGCCAGCCGCGAGGCTCTGCAGCGCACGCTGTTCGGGCAGCAGGACCAGAACGGGCTCGGCCTGTTCGCGGCCTTCCTGTTCGGCAACAATTCGCAGGTCTCACTGTTCGCCTATGCGCTGGGCTTCGCGTTCGGCGTGCCCTCGATCCTGCTGCTGGTGCACAACACGGCTGGCCTCGGCGCCTTGCTGTGGCTGTACCACGGCCGGGGGCTGACGCTCGAACTGGTCGGGTGGCTCTCGATCCACGGCACGACCGAGCTGTTCGCCATTCTCCTCGCCGGCGCCTCGGGCATCCATATCGGCCGCGCCATGGCCTTTCCGGGCGATGTGCGCGTGATCGACGCCGCGGCCGCTGCCGGGCGGCGCACCGCGCAGGTCATGGTGGGCGTGGTGCTGATGCTCATCGTCGCGGCCCTGCTCGAAGGGTTCGGCCGCCAGCTGGTCGACAGCACGTTCGCGCGTCTCGCGATCGGGGGCACGATGCTGGCGCTGTGGTGCGCCTATTTCTTCGCCTGGCGCCCGGAGAGACCTTGGGTACGGCCGGGGTTGCCCGCCGGGACGGGGCGCTGATGGCGCGCTATGCGGTGCGCGATGCCGGGCGGCGGCAGCGGCAGGTGGTGACGCCCGAAGGCGTGCCGCTGCCTTTCGTGATCGGCAGTCGCGGCGCGCGCGCCCTCGCGCTGATGATCGATCTCACGCTACTGCTGGGCGCGATCATCGGCATGACGGTGATTCTCTATCGCCTGGCGCGCGCGGCCGGGATCGATCACCTGCCCGGATCGCAGGCGGCGGCGCAGGCGCTGGCGGCGGTCTGGATCGTCATGATGTTCCTCTCGCGCCACGTCTGGTTCCTGTTCTTCGAACTGGGGCCGCGCGGGGCCACGCCTGGCAAGCGGGTACTCGGCCTGCGCGTCGCCGCGCGCGATGGCGGGCGGCTGACGACCGAGGCGGTCGTGGCGCGCAACCTCATCCGCGATCTCGAGCTGTTCCTGCCGCTGATCTTCGTTAGCAGCGCGCTGGCACAGGGCGAGGACGCGACATTCGCCGGCTGGGCCGGGGCAGGGTGGTTCCTGATCTTCGTGCTGTTCCCGTTCTGCAACCGCGATGCCCTGCGTGCCGGCGACCTGGTGGCCGGCACTTGGGTGGTTGAGGCGCGGCGCGACAAGCTGCAGGCCGCGCTGTCGACCGGCACGGCGGCGGCGCAGGGGCGCAGCGACGTGACCGACACGCAGTACCGCTTCGGCGAGGCGGAACTGGCGGTCTATGGCGAGTACGAGTTGCAGGTGCTCGAGCGAGTGCTGCGCGAGAACCGCGAGGAGGCGATGGTCGACGTGGCGCGGGCGATCTGCGCCAAGATCGGCTGGAGCCACGGGCGCGGCGACGAACGCGCCTTTCTCGAGGCCTATTACACCCAGCTGCGCGCGCGCCTGGAGCGCGGCATGCGCTTCGGCCAGCGCAAGGCCGACAAGCACGCCTGATTCCGGGTACGAAAAAGGCCCGGACGTTTCCGACCGGGCCTGATTTCTGGCGTTGACCGCGACGCTTATTCGGCGGCGATCCCTGCCGCACCGAACATGTCGATGTCGATTTCGGGCACCTCGAGCGGGGCATTGGCGGCCTTGGCCTTGCGGCGCCCGTCGAAGTTCGACCAGACCTCGTTCCAGTTGCCGCGCGTCGCCGCCTTCGAATACTCGGTCGCGCGGGTTTCGAAGAAGTTGGCATGCTCGACGCCGTTGAGCAGCGGGGTCAGCCACGGCAGCGGGTGCTCGTCGATCATGTAGATCGGCTCGAAGCCCAGCTGGCCGAGGCGCCAGTCGGCGATGAAGCGGATGTAGCGCTTGATTTCCTTGGCGCTCATCCCCGGCACCGGGCCCTGCTCGAAGGCCAGGTCGATGAAGGCGTCCTCGAGGCGCACGGTTTTCTGGCAGCAGTCGAGGATGTCTTCCTTGACCGCCTTGGTCAGGCACTGACGCTCGGCGCAGAATTCCTTGAACAGACGGGTGATACCCTCGCAGTGCAGCGATTCGTCACGCACCGACCAGCTGACGATCTGGCCCATGCCCTTCATCTTGTTGAAGCGCGGGAAGTTCATCAGCATCGCGAACGAGGCGAACAGCTGCAGGCCCTCGGTGAAGCCGCCGAACATCGCCAGCGTGCGCGCGATGTCCTCGTCGTTCTCCACGCCGAAGTTCTGCATGTAGTCATGCTTGTCCTTCATCTCGGCGTATTCGAGGAACATGCCGTACTCGCTCTCGGGCATGCCGATCGTGTCGAGCAGGTGCGAATAGGCCGCGATGTGGATCGTCTCCATGTTGGAGAACGAGGCCAGCATCATCTTCACCTCGGTGGGCTTGAACACCCGGCCGTACTTCTCGTGGTAGCAGTCCTGCACCTCGACGTCGGCCTGGGTGAAGAAGCGGAAGATCTGCGTGAGCAGGTTGCGCTCGTGGTCCGAGAGCTTCTGCGCCCAGTCGCGGCAATCTTCGCCCAGCGGCACTTCCTCGGGCATCCAGTGGATCTGCTGCTGGCGCTTCCAGTATTCGTAGGCCCAGGGATATTCGAAGGGCTTGTAGGTCTTGCGGGCTTCGAGAAGTGACATGGCAGCAGTCCTGTTGGGATGTCTTGGAAAGTAGGGCGTTCAGGCCGGGATGGAAGCCGTGCGGGGCGGCGCCGTGCTCGCGCGCAGGCAACACGCCGCGCGTCGCACACTACCTGGCTGATAGCGGGTGTCGTGATGGCCGAACGGGCGGGAACGGCGCCCCGGACGGGGCATTGTCCGGTCAGATGCCCGCTGGCGCCCATGGCCGGCGGGCCCACCAACATCACAGCGAGGAGACCCGCCATGACCGACAGCAACCCCATCGCCCAGCAGATCCGTGAACACATGAACGTGATCGGTGCGGACGGCGCCCCGGTCGGCACGGTCGATCACATCGACGGCGACCGCATCAAGCTGACCAAGGCCAAGAGCGGCGCGCACGCCGGCCACCATCACTACCTCTCGCTCGGCCTCGTGGCCGGCGTCGAGGGTGACACGGTGCGCCTCTCGGCCAATGCCGACGTGGCGCTCACCTTCGAGGAAGAAGAAGGCGAATAAAGGGGGGCATATCCCTTTACGATAAGCCGCGTCCCCTTCGCGGCTAGGTCGTCCCTGGCGACCGGAAGGCGCCTCGCTCCACGTCGTAAGTGGCGAGGCGCTTTTTCCGTTCGAGGTTACTTCCAGAACCAGCCGGGCTTGAGGCTGCGATCCTTCCGGTTGCGCCACATCTGGATGTAGAGCCAGAGGCCGGAAAAGCTGAAGAAGATCATCGCGAAGCCCGAAAGCGTCCCGATCAGGACACCGATCGGACCGAAGCTCTCGCCCGAGTGCAGGTGATGCAGCAAGCCCACGATCGAGCGGCCACCGCCCTTGGGCTTGGGCCGGCACATGTAGTCGGGCGGGCAGACGAACGCGGGCTTGCCTGCCGCCGCGTCCACGCCCTGCGCCTCGGGCGGGCCGCGCTCGCCGCCGCCCATCACCAGCGGCACGACCTGGCTCAACGTGCCGGTCACCGCGATCCACAACAGAAACACCCCGAAGAATACCGATAGCCATCGGTGCCACTTGCGCATTGATCGATCCCCTAAAGTCCACGCACATGATGCATCCTGCGTCGCGCGCAACCTGTCCATGAACGATAATGCCTCGCAAAAACAAGCTGCGAAGTGTCATCAAGTGTATCATGAGGGCTTGGGGCATGGTGGCGGATGTCCGATGGAACCGGGGGCGACGTGCCGGTACGCAGGGAGACGGCGGCCCGGGAGGCTACCGCCGCCCGGACGCACCGGCGGCATCGCGAAGCCGGGGCCTTACTGGCAGGCCAGGCATTCCTCGTAGTCAGTTTGCTTGACCTCGATCTCGATCCTGCGCGCCTCGGCGGTGTTGTCCGCCTCGACGCCGCCGGCGAAGCCTGCGCGCTGCACCGACTTCGACCGCAGGTAATAGAGCGACTTGATGCCCTTCTCCCAAGCCTGGAAGTGCAGCATCAGCAGGTCCCACTTGTCGACGTCGGCCGGGATGTAGAGGTTCAGCGACTGCGCCTGGTCGATATAGGGCGTGCGATCGGCCGCGAATTCGAGCAGCCAGCGCTGGTCGATCTCGAAGCTGGTCTTGTAGACCGCCTTCTCGTCGGCCGAGAGGAACTCAAGGTGCTGGACCGAACCGCCGCGTTCCAGGATCGAGTTCCACACGTTGGTCGAATCCTTCGACTTCTCGCGCAGCAGCTTTTCCAGGTAGGGGTTCTTCACCACGAACGAGCCCGACAGGGTCTTGTGCGTGTAGATGTTGGCCGGGATCGGCTCGATGCAGGCCGAGGTGCCGCCGCAGATGATCGAGATCGATGCGGTCGGGGCGATCGCCATCTTGCACGAGAAGCGCTGCATGGCGCCCATGTCGGCGGCGTCGGGGCAGGGGCCGCGTTCCTGGGCGAGCAGCAGCGAGGCCTCGTCGGCCTTGGCGGCGATGTGGCGGAACATCTTGAGGTTCCAGGCCTTGGCCATAGCGGTCTCGAAGCCGATGCCCTTCTTCTGCAGGAACGAGTGGAAGCCCATCACGCCCATGCCGACCGAACGCTCGCGTGCGGCGGAATACTTGGCACGGGCCATCTCGTCGGGCGCGCGATCGATGAAGTCCTGCAGCACGTTGTCGAGGAAGCGCAGCACGTCCTCGACGAAGCGCTTGTCGCCCTGCCACTCGTCCCAGGTCTCGAGGTTGAGCGAGGACAGGCAGCACACCGCGGTGCGGTCGTTGCCGAGATGGTCGATGCCGGTCGGCAGCGTGATTTCCGAGCACAGGTTCGAGGTCGAGACCTTGAGGCCCAGGTCGCGGTGATGCTTGGGCATCGTGCGGTTCACCGTGTCGTTGAACACGATGTAGGGCTCACCCGTGGCGAGGCGCACCTCGACCAGCTTCTGGAACAGCGAGCGCGCATCGACCTTGCCGCGCACCGAATTGTCCTTGGGGCTGCGCAGGGCGAATTCGCTGCCGTCACGCACGGCTTCCATGAACTCGTCGGTCAGCAGCACGCCGTGGTGCAGGTTGAGCGCCTTGCGGTTGAAGTCGCCCGACGACTTGCGGATCTCGAGGAACTCCTCGATCTCGGGGTGCGAGATGTCGAGGTAGCAGGCGGCCGAGCCGCGGCGCAGCGAGCCCTGGCTGATCGCCAGCGTCAGGCTGTCCATCACGCGCACGAAGGGGATGATGCCGCTGGTCTTGCCGTTGAGGCCGACGTTCTCGCCGATCCCGCGCACGTTGCCCCAGTACGTGCCGATGCCGCCGCCGCGCGAGGCGAGCCAGACGTTCTCGTTCCAGGTCTTGACGATGCCCTCGAGGCTGTCCTCGACCGAATTGAGATAGCACGAGATCGGCAGGCCGCGCCCGGTGCCGCCGTTCGACAGCACCGGCGTTGCCGGCATGAACCACAGGTTCGAGATGTAGTCGTAGAGGCGCTGGGCGTGGCCCTCGTCGTCGGCATAGGCATCGGCGACGCGCGCGAAGAGATCCTGGTAGGTCTCTCCGGGCAGCAGGTAGCGGTCGTCGAGCGTGTCCTTGCCGAAATCGGTCAGCTTGGCATCGCGCGATGCGTCGGTGACGACGGTGAAGCGACGCGCGCTGACCGTCTTGGAATCCAGCGGTGCCTTGGTGGCAGGCGCCATGGCCGCAGCCATCGCGGCAGCAGCTGACGCGACGAGGTCGGCGCTCGCGCTGTCCTCTCCCTTCATGGAAGCGGCGGGTGCCGCCTTCGCCGGCTTGGCAGCCTTGGCGGGCGTGCCGCTGTCGAGTCCGAGTTCGTCCTGTTCCATCACCGAAACCGTTTCACCGTTCAAATCGCCGGTCCTGAAGTTCACGTCCATTCCCCGTTCACACGAGGTCCACCGCACGCGATGGACCGGGCCCCACCTGGTCCGGCACCGCAAGGGCAGCACGATTGCGCAGCCACCGGCGATACCGATCGAACGGCATGACGGACCCGGCGACTCAGGCGCGGGACGATCATGCCATGAATGAAAACAAAAAGGGAACAGATTCCCCTCTCGTTTCGTCGCAGCGTCAAAAAACCCCTGTTCCTCAGGCAGCAAGGCATCGCCGGCAAAACAAGTCTGCCGACGCTGCGGGGCGCTCCCGATCACGACCCCTGTGCTAACTAGGTCTGGTGTTGTTGGCCGCTGCGACCACAACCCATAGTGCCTGATCCGTTTCCAGACGCAAGAGGGGGTGGCCCATAGGGGCACCGCGATTCGTCGTACGTACGATTCGTTCTGGCGCTGCCGTCCCCCTGCAATCGGGTGCGACGCGCCGGATTTCAACGGTTCAAGTGGAAAGTGAGGGGGGAGGAAATAAATCGGGCGCGGCGGGCTTTGTTGTGGACAATCGCAATGTCCAGACCGACGCCCAAGATTTCCACCACCGCGACCCAGGTCGCTTCCTCCACGAGGATGCAAACGGCAAGAGCGGGCGGCAGGGGCGGGCGGCAGGGGCGGGACGCCCGCGACCTTCCGGCCGGGCGACCCGCCCCTGCGGCAAGGTCTGCGCTATCGGCTTACTTGGGGCACTTCACGAACTTGCCCTTGGCATCCTTGCAGGGCTTGCTTGGCGCGGCCTTGGGCGGGGGGCACTTGATGAAGCGGCCCTTGGCGTCCTTGCACGGCGCGGCACCCGCCACGGCGGGCGCGGCGCAAAGCGACAGGATGGCGATGGCGGCAAATGCGGTCTTGCGCATGGAAAGTCCTTTCTCGCAGGGGTTCCCCTTGCGGCAGGATACCTCCAAAATGGCAGGATCGTCGAGTAAACTAGTGTCAATCCAAGGGGACGGGCGATGGAGAAGCAGTCGCTGCATCCTCTGCATGACGAGGGCGAGGGCTGCCACAGGGGTGGACGGCCACCGGCGCTGCGGATTATGCCTTAAGCATCGGCAGGGCCGCACGGACAAGCCCCGCCCCGGAACATTCCAGCCAAGGAGCCATGTGCGTTGCGCGACATCATCTCGATGCTCATTTCCGGCCTGCTTGTCGGCCTCGTTGCCCGGTTTCTCTATCCCGGCGCGATCGAGATGGGCTGGGCGCGCACGATCCTGCTCGGCATCGGCGGCGCGCTCGTCGCCGGACTCGCCTCGAGCCTTGCCGGGCGCGGGACGGTGAGCGAGGGGTTCAACCGTGCCGGCTGCCTCGCCTCGATCCTGGGTGCGATGCTGCTGATCTTCCTCGGCCGCCACTTCTGGTAAGCGGCGGCACGAGGCCCCCCAATTTGCAAACAGGCGCTCAGTTCGGGACCAGAATCGTTTCGCGGGCGGCGGGCTGGCTCTGGGGATAGTCCTGGTTGTAGTGCAGCCCGCGGCTTTCGCGGCGCGCGCGGGCGCTCTTGACGATGAGATCGGCGGCCTGGAGCAGGTTGCGCAACTCGATCAGGTCCGAGGTCACGCGGAAGTTGCCGTAGTACTCGTTGACCTCGTTCTTGAGCAGCTTGATGCGATGCGCGGCGCGTTCGAGGCGCTTGTTGGTGCGCACGATGCCGACGTAGTTCCACATGAAGCGGCGCAGCTCGGTCCAGTTCTGCTTGATGACCACGTCCTCGTCGGAATCGGCCACGCGGCTTTCGTCCCATGCGCGCACTTCGGGCGGCTGCGCGAATTCGTCCCAGCGATCGAGGATGTCGCGCGCGGCGGCATCGCCGAACACGAAGCATTCGAGCAGGCTGTTGGAGGCAAGCCGGTTGGCGCCGTGCAGCCCGCTTTCCGAGCATTCCCCCACGGCATAGAGGCCGGCGAGGTCGGTCCGCCCGGTAAGGTCCACCAGCACGCCGCCGCAGGTATAGTGCTGCGCCGGGACCACCGGGATCGGCTCGCGCGTCATGTCGATGCCGAGGCCGAGCAGGCGTTCGTAGATGTTGGGGAAGTGACCGCGTACGAATTCCGGGTCCTTGTGGCTGATGTCGAGGTGGACGTAGTCCAGCCCCAGCCGCTTGATCTCGTGGTCGATCGCGCGGGCCACCACGTCGCGCGGGGCCAGTTCCTCGCGCGGGTCGAAGCGCGGCATGAAGCGCTCGCCGCCACCGGGGTAGCCGGGCGGGATCTTGAGATGTCCGCCCTCGCCGCGCACCGCCTCAGTGATGAGGAAGTTCTTGACCTCGAGGTTGTAGAGGCAGGTCGGGTGGAACTGCATGAATTCCATGTTCGACACCCGGCAGCCCGCGCGCCAGGCCATGGCGATGCCGTCGCCGGTCGCGCCGCGCGGCGCCGTGCTGAACAGGTAGGTGCGCCCTGCGCCCCCGGTTGCCAGGATCGTCGCGCGCGCGGTCAGGCACTCGACCTTGCCGCTGCCCGTGTTGAGGGCATAGACGCCCCACACGCGGCGATCGCCCTTGGGGTGCGCGCGGTGCCGGTCGGTGACGAGGTCGATCGCGACCATGTCGGGCTTGAGCGTGATGTTGGGATGCGCGACCGCCGCCTTGATCAGCGCCTGCTGCACGGCAGCGCCGGTGGCGTCGTCAACGTGGACGATGCGGCGGTGCGAATGCCCGCCCTCGCGCGTCAGGTGCAGGCTGCCGGCTTCCTCGTTGAAGGGGACGCCGATCTCGGCAAGCCGGGCGATGGCATCGGGCGCATGTTCGACGACGTATTCGACCGTTTCGCGCCGGTTGAGGCCGCACCCTGCGATCATCGTATCGCGCACGTGATCCTCGAAGGTGTCGCCCTGGTCGAGCACCGCGGCGATGCCGCCCTGCGCCCAGGCCGTCGATCCCCCGTCGAGCCGCCCCTTGGCGAGCACGGTGACGCGGCAGCGCTCGGCAAGGACCAGTGCCGCAGTGAGGCCGGCCGCGCCCGAGCCGATGATGATGACGTCGCCGGTGCTCATGCCCGTGCCTCCCGGCATGGCGAAAGCCGGTTCGGTACCGCCGTTTGCGTCGGCGCGAGGAAGGGTGCGGTGGGAGCGCGGCGAGAGGGGGGAGGGGGGCTTCGCATCACGCCGCCTCTTTGCATCGCCACCCCCCGTTTGAAAAGCCCTGCCATGGTCTGCCCGGAAGGGCGAGGCAGGCGGCAGGGCCTCGCATCCCGGGTTTTACGGGGCGGATCCGAGATACTAACTTAAGTATAGGAATGAGTCTGATTTGACTTGGGTTTCATCCGGCGAAACGCTAAGGGTTTGTACGTAACGCATGCGGATCCCACGCCGTTCGCCGTTCCCTACCGATCCCCCCGCGGAGTCGAGCGCGACATGATTTTCGGTTATCTGTCCTGCCTGTTGAACCGGCACAAGCCGTCACGACGCAGCGTCGTGTGGGACTCGTTCCGCTATACCTCGCACTGTGTGCGCTGCGGTAAGCCGGTCTATCGCAAGCAGGGCGGCGGCTGGCGCGAGGCCGATACCAAGGCCTTGGAGCACAAGGGTTCACCCGAGGCGCGCCAGCCCTGACAAAGCGGTTCGCGTTGTTGTGCGGCGCGAAAAGCCGATGATCCCACCGCGTGGCGGCAGGCGGGCTCAGGCGTCGGCGGTCAGGCGCACGAAGACGTCTTCGAGATCGGCCTCGCGGGTCGAGACGTCGAGCACGTTGACACCCAGCGCGTGGATGGCACTGAGGACCTCGCCCGCATTGCTGCGGTCCTTGTCGTAGGTGATCTCGACCTGTCTTTCGTTAAGGGTCGACTTGAGGAAGGCAGGATGCTGCGGCGCCTGGTCCAGCGTGCGATCCAGCGTCAGGACCACGACCTTCTCGCGCGCCATGCCGACCAGTTCGCGCGTCGGCTTGTTCGCGATCAGGCGGCCGTGGTTGATGATGGCGATGCGGTCGCACAGCTGCTCGGCTTCCTCGAGGTAGTGCGTGGTCAGCACGACGGTGACGCCGCCGGCATTCAATTCGCCCACCAGTTCCCACAACTGCCGCCGCAGTTCGACGTCGACGCCCGCAGTCGGCTCGTCGAGCACGAGAACCGGCGGGGTGTGGACCATCGCCTTGGCGATCAGCAGGCGGCGCTTCATCCCACCCGACAGCGAACGCGAATAGGCCTTGGCCTTGTCGGCCAGATGCACCGCGCGCAGCTGTTCCATCGAGCGGCGCAGCGGCTTGGGAACGCCATAGAGTCCGGCCTGGATGTCGAGCACCTCGATCGGGGTGAAGAACGGGTCGAACACGATCTCCTGCGGCACGATGCCGATCGCGGCCTTGGCGTTGCGTCGGTCGGTGTCGATGTCGTGGCCCCAGATCTCCACCGTTCCCGATGTTTTGAGGACGAGGCCGGCCAGTGTATTGATCAGCGTCGACTTGCCCGCGCCATTGGGGCCCAGCAGGCCGAAGATCTGCCCGCGCGGCACGTCGAAGCTCACGCCGTCGAGCGCGAGCTTGGCCGGCGCCTTGCCGACGGCGGCATACCGCTTCACCACGTCGCGAATGCGGATGGCAGGTTCGGCGGCGATCTCGATGCTGGGGGCGGGCTCAGTCATGGGCAGCTTCCTGCCGCCGGAACGGGGCGAGGTAAACCCCTGCCTTGGCGCAAAACGCCAATTGTGCGCTGCATCGGCTTTTGCTAGGCGGCTGGCCATGATCCAGCCTCCTGAAACGATCTTCACCGATGCCTCCCGCGTGTCGTGCGACGGGGCCACCGGCATCCGCAGCAATGGCACGTTCAAGCCTTCGGCGCTCGGCCATCCGCGCGTCTGGCTGGAGATCGACGAGAAGGGCTACGTCGAGTGCGGCTATTGCGACCGCCGCTTCGTGCTCAAGGGTGGCCCCGCCGACACGGGCGCCGAACAGGCCGCCTGAAGTACGCGGGCGGTCGGGCCGCGGGCGGGCGCTCGCTTCCTTTCACACCGCCATGGCCATCTGCGGGTGACGCTCCTATATCGGCAGGATGACCATATCCGCCGACACCCGCTCGCTGCTTTATCGCCCCGGCCTGCTGACGCCCGATGATGCGCTGCGCCTGACGCGCGAGGCGCTGAGCGCGTGCGATGATGGCGAACTCTACATGCAGTTCGTCGCCAGCGAGAGCTTCGGGTTCGACGATGGCCGGCTCAAGACGGCCGACTATTCGCGCGACGCGGGCTTCGGTCTGCGCGGCGTTTCGGGCGAAATGACCGGCTTTGCCCACGCCAATGACATCTCCGCCGCGGCGATCGCGCGGGCGGGCGAGACGCTCAAGCTGCTCGATCCCGCCAAGGGCCAGGCGGCGCCCCCGCCGCGCCGCAACAACCGCCACCTCTATACCGAAGCCTCGCCGCTCGACGCCGTGCCGTTCGAGGCGAAGGTCCGACTGCTCGAACAGATCGACGCGGCGGCGCGGGCGCGCGATCCGCGCGTGGTCCAGGTCTCGGCATCGCTGTCGGGCTCGTGGTCAGTGGTCGAGATCGTGCGTGCCGACGGCTTCGTCGCGCACGACGTGCGGCCGCTGGTGCGGCTGAACGTCGGCGTGGTGGTCGAGGAGAACGGCCGGCGCGAGACCGGCTCGTTCGGGATCGGCGGGCGCCGCCTCTACGACGACCTGTTCCTCGAAGAGACCTGGCAGCGCGGCATCGATACGGCTCTGGCGCAGGCGGTGGTCAACCTTTCGGCGGTCGCGGCCCCGGCGGGCGAGATGACCGTGCTGGTCGGACCCGGCTGGCCCGGCGTATTGCTGCACGAGGCGGTCGGCCATGGCCTCGAGGGCGATTTCAACCGCAAGGGCACCAGTGCCTTCTCGGGCCGGATCGGCCAGCGCGTGGCCGCGCCCGGGGTCACCGTGGTCGACGACGGCACGCTCGTCGGCATCGGCGGGCAGGGCCGCCGCGGCTCGCTCTCGATCGACGACGAGGGCACGCCGACGCAGGAGAACGTGCTGATCGAGGACGGCATCCTCAAGGGTTATATCCAGGACCGGCTCAATGCGCGGCTGATGGGCGTGGCCCCCACCGGCAACGGGCGGCGCGAAAGCTATGCCCATGCGCCGATGCCGCGCATGACCAACACCTTCATGCGCGGTGGCAACGACGACCCGGCCGAACTGCTCTCGCGCGTCAAGGACGGGATCTATGCCAAGTCGTTCGGCGGCGGGCAGGTCGACATCACCAGCGGCAAGTTCGTCTTCACCTGCACCGAGGCCTACCGGGTCAAGGACGGCAAGCTGGGCGACCCGATCAAGGGCGCCACGCTGATCGGCGACGGGCCGACGGTGCTGACCCGCGTGACCGGCATCGGTAACGACTTCGCGCTCGACGAGGGCGTGGGCATCTGCGGCAAGGGCGGGCAGAGCGTGCCGGCGGGCGTCGGCCAGCCGACCGTGCTGGTCAATGGCCTGACCGTGGGTGGCACGGCTTGACGCCGACCGGTCAGCGCCGGTTCAGCACCACTGTGGCATCGATCGAGGATCGATGACCGACTCGAAGATGAGAGGCGAAACCATGAAGACGCTTGCACGAATGCTGGCTCTCTCGCTCGCCGCCGGGGGCATGGTGCTCGCCGGGACGATGGCCGAGGCCAAGCCGCGCCTGACCCCGCAGGAACAGCTCGACAAGCGACTGGCCGGCCGCGTGCCGGGCAAGCCGGTCGACTGCATAACCATGCCGATGATCTCCAGCTCGCAGGTCTACGACAAGACCGCGATCGTCTATGACGCGGGCAGCACGCTCTATGTGCAAAGGCCCAAGGTCGGGGCCGAAAGCCTGCGCGACGACGACATCCTCGTCACGCGGCTGACCGGCTCGCAGCTGTGCTCGATCGACACGGTGCAGTTGCGCGACCGCACCAGCGGCTTCTATCGCGGGTTCGTCGGGCTCGACAAGTTCGTGCCCTATACTCGTCCGCCCAAGGTCGCCCAGGCGAACTGATCCGCCGGCTTTGCGCCGGCGCGAAGCCGCGGTATGGCGCAGCGATGACCACGCTGCGCCTTGCTACGC
Source organism: Novosphingobium sp. (assembly GCF_036803765.1). Taxonomy (GTDB): domain Bacteria; phylum Pseudomonadota; class Alphaproteobacteria; order Sphingomonadales; family Sphingomonadaceae; genus Novosphingobium. Next base: position 5,042 of record NZ_DAIRTS010000017.1, on the reverse strand, counting down.
CCGCTGATGCCCTGCCGCTCGCCGCCCTCGCGCGCCGGGCGATCTCGACCAAGTTCGAGCACCTCTACGACCCGGCCGACTTTGCCGCCTTCATGGAGGAGGCACACAGCGACGCCACCACGGCACGGCAGATCGCCGATCTTGGCATGCGCGTGGCGGTGATCGAGGCCGAGGACGGCGCGCTGGTCGCGTTCTGCAAGCTCGTCCTCGACAGTACGCTGCCGCGCGAATTCACCGCGCCCGAGCGCCCGCTCGAACTCAAGCAGCTCTACACCGACCCAGACCGCATCGGCGGCGGCCTCGGGCGGCGCCTGATGGACTGGGCGATCGCGGTGGCGCGCGAACGCGGGGCGGACGAGATCCAGTTGACGGTCTATAGCGACAACCCGGATGCCCAGCGCTTCTACCACCGCTTCGGCTTCGCCAAGATCGCCGACATCGAATTCTGGGTCGGCAATCACTGCGACCCTGAATTTCTTTATGCGCTGAGGCTTTAGGGTCTCGGCGTCGTGCATCTTGTCGAGCTGGACTCCGGACTTGATCCGGGGTCCAGCTTTGCGGCTGGCACTGACCTCCCGGCACACGGGGGAGCCGAAAGGTCCGGGTAGCATCCTGCGTCCGGGCCGCGTATAAGCCGGCGCCATGAGCGAGATCCGTCCCTGGCGCACCATCGTGCGCCGCCAGAGCCGCCAGATCATGGTGGGCAACGTGCCGGTGGGTGGCGACGCCCCGATCACCGTCCAGACCATGACCAACACCCTGACCTCGGACGCGGTGGCGACGATCGACCAGATCCGCCGCTGCGAGGATGCGGGGGCGGACCTCATCCGTGTCTCGTGCCCCGATGTCGAAAGCACGGCGGCGCTGGGCAAGATCGTGCGCGCCGCGCGCATCCCGATCATCGCCGACATCCATTTCCACTACAAGCGCGCGCTCGAGGCGGCCGACGCTGGCGCTGCATGCCTGCGCATCAATCCGGGCAACATCGGCTCGTCCGATCGCGTCGCCGAGGTCGTGCGCGCGGCCAAGGCCAACGGCTGCGCGATCCGCATCGGAGTCAACGGCGGCAGCCTCGAGAAGCACCTGCTCGAAAAGTATGGCGAGCCGTGCCCCGAGGCGCTGGTCGAATCCGCGATCGATCACATCAAGCTGCTGCAGGACCACGATTTCCACGAATACAAGGTGGCGGTGAAGGCCTCCGACGTGTTCATGGCGGTCTCGGCCTACATGGGCTTGGCCGAAGCGGTCGATTGCCCGCTGCACCTCGGCATCACTGAGGCGGGTGGGTTGATCGGTGGCACCGTCAAGTCCGCGATCGGCATCGGCAACCTGCTGTGGGCGGGCATCGGCGACACGCTGCGCGTCTCGCTTTCGGCCGAGCCGGAAGAGGAAGTGCGCGTCGGGTTCGAGATCCTCAAGAGCCTGGGCCTGCGCACCCGCGGCGTTCACGTCGTTTCGTGCCCGAGCTGTGCGCGCCAGGGCTTCGACGTGATCCGCACGGTCGAGGCGCTGGAAGAGCGGCTGCAGCACATCAAGACGCCGATCTCGCTGTCGGTGCTCGGCTGCGTGGTCAACGGCCCCGGCGAGGCGCGCGAGACCGACATCGGGCTGACCGGTGGCGGCAACGGCAAGCACATGGTCTATCTCTCGGGCGTGACCGATCACACGATCCAGTCCGAAGAGATGCTCGACCATATCGTCGCGCTGGTAGAGGCCAAGGCCGCCGCGCTCGAGGCCGAGGCCGATGCCGCGGCGGCGATCGCGGGCACCAAGGTGGGCGAGCCGGCCGAGTGAATGGCTGGCGAGTGAAGGCATTCGAGATGAAGCATCTCTGGCTGGCGGCGGCGCCGCTGCTCGTCGCGGCCGCGCCGATCGAGGATCCGGCCCGGTTCCGCGCTGATCTCGCCCGCTTCGAGCAGGGCGATCCCGCTTTCGATACGCAAAGCCTGCGTCAGGCCAACCGGATGCGGCTGGGCGGCACCTTGCCCGAGTGGACCGCATCGGCCGAGGCGATGGCCGCGCTTGAAAGCAAGCCAGCCCGTGCCCTGGCCCTCGCCGAAACCCAGTTGGCGATCGATCCGCTCAACCTCAACGCGCTTTACGTGGCGGAGCAGGCGCTGACATCGCTGGGCCGCGCCCCAGAAGCCGCCCGCCGCCACGCCGAGATCGTCGCGCTGCTCAAGAGCATCACCGGCGGGCGCGACGGGGCTTCGCGCGAGACCGCGTGGACCGTGGTCAGCCCGGCGGAAAAGGATACCGCGCTGGCGCTGCTGGGCATGAAGGTAACCGGCGAGACGACCTTGCGCGACGGGCCGCACCGCTGGTCGGTGGTCCAAGCCATCCAGACCGAGGCCAACCAGCCGCTCACGCTGTGGATCGCGCTCGACGATCCTGCCACCCCGGCCTCCTGACACCAGCCGATTTTCGAGGGGATTTCCGATGTCGTGTACGATTCGCCCGGCGACGCTTGCCGACCTGTCGCTGATTGCCGCCCTGATCCGCGAGCTGGCGGACTACGAGAAGCTGGCCCATGCGGTCCGCTTCGACGAGGCGACGCTCGAGCGCAACCTGTTCGGGCCGCGCCCCATGGCCGAAGTCGTGATCGGCGAGGCCGATGGCGTGGCACAGGGCTTCGCGCTGTTCTTCCACAATTTCTCGACCTTCGAGGGCAAGCCGGGGATCTATCTCGAAGATCTCTACGTCCGCCCCGAGTCGCGCGGGAAGGGGCTGGGCAAGGCGCTGCTGCAACACCTCGCCGGCATCGCGCTGGAGCGGGATTGCGCAAGGCTGGAATGGTCGGTGCTCGACTGGAACGCCCCGGCGATCGCGTTCTACGAGTCGCTCGGCGCCCGGATGATGGACGAATGGACCGTCATGCGCGTCGATGACGCTGCGCTGCAGCATCTGGGGGCTGTCGGGCGGAACTGACGCGTGGTAGGATCATTCAGCTTCGGCCCATGGGCACCATGGCACGAATGGATCTATGAACGCGCCGCCTGAACTTCCTGCCGACCGCTTGCTCTCCCGTCGTTCAATCCTGCGCGCCGGGGGGGTGGCCCTGGCCGCCGCAGCGGGCCCGCGCGCCTTTGCCCAGGCCTGGTCGATCTCGCCGCAGCATCGCCAGATCCTCGCCGTGGCGGCACAGCAGCGCGACCGTGTCGCCAACCTGCTGTGGCATACCGATGTCGTGGGCGTGGCGGACTTCGGCCAGCCCTCGTCGCTGCCACGGTTCCACTTCGCCGATCTCGTCGCCGGACGCGTCGACTCGCTGCTCGTCTGCCACGGCCGCGGGTCCGACCCGCAGCACGACGGCTACCTCAAGCTCTTCTCGAACCAGATCAACAGCCTGGCCACCTCGCGCGGGGCCTTCGTCACCAACGAATGGTATCGCGGCAAGTATGGCCAGTCGATCCGCCTGACCGGCGTCGACCCCGACAACAACATGGCACAGGACCGCGCGATCGTGGTTCACCCGGCATGGTACGCCAATCCCGACATGCTGGCCAAATGGGGCAAGCTTGGCCGCAGCGACGGCTGCTTCGCCCTGCCTGAGGCGGATTTCCCGCAGGCGATGTGGCGCCTGGCGGCGGGGCGGCTGATCTATTCGGAGCGTCTTGGCTTCGTCTGAGGGTGGGGTCGTTTAAGGCCTCGCCCCTCCGTCAGTCGCTGCGCGCCTGACACCTCCCCATCATGGATGGGGAGGATCTATGAGATCCTCCCTGCCGTGAGGCGGGGAGGGGGACCGCCGCGAAGCGGTGGTGGAGGGGCCATCACCAGCCCCGCCAGGCCTTAAAGCGGGTTGTCCAGCTTGGTGACCGCCTCATTGCTCTTGCGCTGGGTGGTGTGCAGCTGGCGCGGCTGCGCGAAGCTGGCGATCACCGGTGCGTCGCGGCTGTAGAGGTCGGTGAAGTTGCGCATGGTGCCGTTCACGTCGCGCGCCACCGTGAAATAGGTGATGTAGACCGGGAAGGGCTTGGTCATCGGGACCTTGGTGTACTTGCCCGAGAGGTTGTACTCGACCGCGGTGTCCTTGGGCAGGTCGGCACCGAGGATCGCCATGGTCATCGCCAGTTCGGTCGCGCGCTCGGCGCGGATGCAGCCGTGCGACAGCGCGCGGTTGTCCTGCGCGAACAGGTTCCGGTTGGGCGTGTCGTGGATGTAGATGGCGAACTCGTTGGGCATGTCGAGCTTGACGCGGCCCAGCGAATTGTTCTCGCCCGGCTGCTGCACCACCTGGATCGTGCCGTCCGAGAGCTGCTTGACCGCATAGTTCATGCGCTTGGCCTTGGCGGGATGCGCCAGCAGGTCGGCGCCGAGGCCCTCACCCTTGACGATCGACTGCGGCACCGTCCAGGTCGGGTTGAACACCACGTTCTCGACCATTTCGGCCAGCTGCGGCGTGGCGGTCTTGCCCGGCTTGCCGACGATGGCGCGGTAGGTGGTAATGATCTGGTTGTTCACCGTCAGGCGCAGCATCTGCTCGGGCACGTTGATGATGAGGTACTGAAGGCCGAGGTCGTGGCCCAGCCAGCGCCAGCGGTCCATGTTGGCGCGGATCATCGCCAGCTGCTTGGGATCCTTCGTGGTCTGCAGCGCCTGGCGCAGCAGCGCATAGTCGGGATGCGTGGGCAGCAGGCTGCGCAGCGTGCCCTTGACGTCGTGCGTCTCGGTCGCCTGCGCCAGCAGCGCGGAATTGGGGTGCAGGTCCTGGTCGGGATCGACGGCGAACCACTGCACGCGCGCGGGCATCGGCGTGCGGCCATCGCGCAGGTCCTCGGCCAGCCACACGAACAGGCGGCTGGCGAGTTCATTGAGCTGGTCACCTTCGCCCTGGGCGATCGCGGCGGCCAGCGCGGCGGGCTGGTAATCGCGCGCATAGAGGCCTTCCTGGCCGATGCCGCGGATGGCGGAGAGCAGATCCTTGGCATCCTGCAGCGTCCACATCGCCACGGGAGGCGGCGCCTCGACCTGCGGTTCGGCGGGCGGCGGCGTCGGCACCCCGACTGCGGCCCCCGAGGGCACGGGGGCCGCAGTCGGGGTGC